>NZ_JBHYGL010000037.1:0-338419 GCF_051859025.1 Falsiroseomonas sp.
CTCGGCCAGATCAGGCCATCCGAGGCAGCGTGGCAGCGCGACACCGGACGGACCACGGAGACAGCAGGCGACGGTCGCCTTGCCCGGCACAAGCGCGATGGACCAGTCATCGCGGTCACGGCGCCCATGGCGTGCACAAGGGAGGATCCGGCTGGAACGGGGGAGGCGAGATGCTGGACAGGTGACCCATCATCCCGACTCGGTGGGGCGTGGCGTGGATGTTCCCGCCGAGCGCCACCCTGCTTCGGTTCAGCCGCGCGATCCCGATGACGGCGCGGGCAGGCGTGCCGCGGAAGGGGATGGCAGGCGAGGCTGATCAGGTCCCGCGCCTTCGGCGAACTCTGCGTCTGGACGGCCAGCGGTGGCCTGCCTCGGCTGGGCGCCGGCGCCCGCAAACGCAGCCAGTTGCACGGCAGCGGAGACACCCACCACGAGGCCGCCGATCGCCGCGAAGACGTGGCGCCAGGTTTCCGACGGCACGAGCAGCGCCGAGATCCCGAGCACCGCGTGGTAACCAGCCACGGCTGCCGGTGCAGCGAACAGCAGCGCGATGACGGCCCGCAGGGCGAGCGAGCGTACGGAGGCGAAGAGCAGCTGCGCGGCGAACAGCGCGATGACCCCCGCGACGATGCCTACGACGACGGCGCCGACGACGCCCGCGCCCGTCTCGAACGCCCACATGCCGACCGTCAGTCCGACGAAGAACGGCACGGCGTAGATGGCGAGCGTGAACAGCAGCACGAGCATCGTGCCGAGGCCGAACAGGCTGACGATGACACCGAGCGTCATGCGACCCTCCCCGGTCGAGGCGCGATGATGCGCCGCGATTGTAGCGGATCGCCGGCGCGCAGCGGTTCGCCTTTGCGTGAGCGCATCGTCGTGCGGGCGGCGCTAGCCGCCGCCCCCGCGGAAGTCGAAGAGCGGGATGCCGAGGCGCTTCGCCTTGTCGGCCAGGTTGTCGGTGACGCCCGAGCCGGGGAAGACGATGACGCCGATCGGCAGCGTCTCGAGCAGCGCGTCGTTGCGCTTGAACGGCGCGGAGTTGGCGTGGCGGTGCCAGTCCGGCTTGAAGACGATCTGCGGCACCTTGCGCTGGTCGGCCCAGCAGGCGGCGATGCGCTCGGCGCCCTTCGGCGTGCCGCCGTGCAGCAGCACCATCTCGGGGTGCTTCGCATGCACGCGGTCAAGCGCGGCCCAGATGCGCTGGTGATCGATGCATTCGACGCCGCCGGCAAAGGCGATGCGCACGCCCGGGGGCAGAAGAGGCTCGGTCTCGGCGCGGCGCCTCGCGGCCAGGAAGTCGCGGCTGTCGATCATCGCAGCGGTCATCGTGCGGCGGCTGACCATCGAACCCGCGCGCGGGCGCCAGGCGGAGCCGGTGTGATGCTCGAAGTGCTCGGCGGCGGCGTCGCGGAGGAACTCGAAAGCGTTGCGGCGCTCGATGAGCGTGAGGCCCTGGGCGAGGAGGCGCTCCAGCTCGACGGAGCGGACCTCGGAGCCGTCCTGCTCGCGCTGGGAGCGCTGTTGCGCAGCCTCGTTGGTGTCGAGCTCGCGGCCGATACGGTCGATGCCGCGATGAAAGAGGTTGACCAGCGACCAGAGCAGGTCGGGCAGATCGGGCTCGATGCGCGTCTCGCCCAGGCTGGCGACCAGTGCGTCGAAGATGTCGGCGACGGCGCCGGAGAGGCGATCGGGATCGGGCAGTGGCCGCGGGTCGGGCTCGTCGGCGAAGGGGCGGTAGCCGTGGAGCTGGAGCTCGTCGAGCAGGTGCGCGGTGGCGCAGTCGGCGTGGGTGGGTTCGGCGTCGTCGAAGCGGTCGGTCATGGCTGGGTCCTCGCTGTCACGGGCCGCGCCCATCGCGGCCTTCGTGGCGATCACCCGGCCGGGGTCGGGACGGACCGGCACCCACAGGCGAAGCCGGAGGGCCGCAGCGCAGCGGAGGACGGCGGCGCGCGGCTTTCTTGCCTCGCGAGGAAGCGGCCCGTCAGGGCCGCGGGGAAGAAAGCTGCGCGACGGCGTTGCGGGGAGGGCCCGGCTCCGGCCCGATCGCCGGAGAGAAGGTCGTGGGAGCGGTCGGTAGCGAGGTCACTTGCCGAGTGCCTTGCGCGCGAACGATGGCGAACCCACGCAGACCTGCGTCATTGTCAATCCCACATGCCGAGGTCCGATATCGGCCGGGAGCAGACTGTCCGCTGCCGACGATGGGATCGCAGAAGCGGTCGTGCAAACACTGCTGGAAGCACGGGATACCAACGGCTGAATTGACCCACTGCATCACGATCAGGCAAATAAAACGGCCATGCCGGTAAGAATTTTGGGTGAGTCATGGATTCACAGGGTGGAGATCTCTCCAGCGAAGCGGCTGCTCTTGCCGACATCCTCGAATGGTCGGTCAATATTCCGGATTGGCAACGGGACGCGCTGCGACGCCTGTGCGGTCAGGCGAATCTGGAGCCTGCGGACCTGACGTCGCTCATGGCTATCTGCAAGGGTGCGGAGCAAGGCTCACCACTCGACGCGACCCATGTTCGAGATCCCGCCGCCAGTCACGCCGTCGTTCGTCTCGGCGCGCTCCACGGCCTTTCGAACGTCAACGCGCTCGCAGCAGGGCAACGCCTGTCCTTTGGAAAGGCCGGACTGACGGTCATCTACGGCGACAATGGCGCCGGCAAGTCCGGCTATGCCCGTGTTCTGAAGCAGCTCTGCCGTGCGCGCTCCCCCAAGGGCGATGCGATCCTGCCAAACATCTACGCGGCCGCTTCCGGCACGCCGTCCGCCAATGTCGAGTTCTATGTTGGTGGGCAGACGCGCAACGCCTCCTGGACGCAAGGTTCTCCGACCGACGCTATGCTCTCCGCGGTCAGCGTATTCGATTCACGCACTGCAAATGTCCATGTCGAGAACACCAACGATCTTGCCTACACGCCCATGCCGCTTCGCATCCTCGCTGGACTCGCGCAGGCCTGCCAGGACGTGAAGGCCAAGCTGGCCGCCGAGATCAAGGCGCTACAGGAGCAGACGCCAGCCGTTCTTTCCAAACCCGAGCGCAAGCCCGAGACAGAGGTCGGCAAGCTGGTCGCTACCCTCTCCGGTAAGACCAAGCCGGAAGCGGTCGAGAAATTGGCGGGCCTCACTGCCGACGAGGAAAGCCGGCTTCAGACCCTCGTCACCGATCTCGCCAGCGATCCGACGCGCACACTGCGCCAGCTCCAGGGCCGTGAAACCCGCCTAAAGACTATCATCGAGCATCTCGAACGGCTGACGGGCGTCGTGACTGAGGGAACTCGGACCGCGCTGCGCGATGCCCATTCGCGTCTCGGCACTGCACGGCGGGCAGCCGCTGCCGCTTCTGCGAACCTCTTCGCCGACGAACCGCTGCCCGACATCGGGTCGGACGTGTGGAAGTCGCTTTGGGAGGCCGCCCGCGTCTACTCTCGCGCGTCAGCATATCCGGAGAAGGGCTTTCCCTTCACCGACGCCGGCGCGCATTGCGTTCTCTGTCAGCAGCCCCTCAGCGAAGAAGCCTCGAAACGCCTGAGTAGCTTCGAGGCCTTCGTCCAGGACGAGAGCAAGCGGCGGGAGGAAGAGGCTGAGACGGCCTATGACGAGGCGCTGGAGGATGCCGCGACGAAGGGCATCGCGATGGCCGACGTCCCGGCAATCATCGCATTGATCAGGGACGATCTTGGACAAGAGGCACTCGCCACGTCGGTTCGTCGCGAGATTCTGGCGCTCGCCTGGCGCCTGCGCGCCATCCTGCGCACCCATCATCTTCAAACCCTGCCGACCCTGCCGCCGGCAATCGCGGTTTCACTGGATCCCTTGCGATCCGCCCTTTCCGGCTTGGCGACCCGCATGGAAGCCCTAAGGTCTGAGGCAAACTCACCTCAGCGAGCTGCGCTCGTGGCCGAACGCGATGGGCTTGCCGATCGCAAATGGCTCGGCGTCGTGCTGGCTGATGTGCTCGCCCAGATCACGCGCCTCAAGGCTGTCGAGGATCTTGAGAAGGCGAGCAAGCACACAACCACGAACAAGATCACCACCCAGAGCGCCCGGATCGCGCAGGCCCTCGTCACCGATCGGCTGCGCGGGCGTTTCGCGATAGAGGTGGACAAGCTTGGCGTGGCAGGGCTGGCCATTGAGCTCCAGCAGGCGAGAACGACCGCTGGCGTGCCCCTCTTTCAGGTTCGGCTCATCAACAAGCCGAGCGAGCCGGTCGGCAAGGTGCTGAGCGAGGGCGAACATCGCTGCGTAGCGCTCGCCGCGTTCCTGGCGGAACTCTCCACAATCGACGCACAGTCGGCGATCGTCTTCGACGATCCCGTTTCGTCGCTTGACCACCTGCATCGCGACCGCGTCGCGGCGCGCCTGGCCGAGGCCGGCCAGACGCGCCAGGTCGTGGTCTTCACTCACGACATGGCCTTCCTGCTGCTGCTTGAGGAAGCCTGCCGCGCGACCAAGGACCGCGAAGCGACACCCATCACCTATCGCCTTATTAGCCGTGGCGGCGAAAACTCCGGCTTCTGCCATCAAGATCCGCCCGCCACTGTCATGCCTATCGACCACGTGCTCAACGGCATGAAGACGCACCTCTCCAACGTGAAAGTCCATTACGAACGTGGAGATCAAGCCAACTGGGTGCGAGAGGTTACTTCTTTCCAGGACCAGTTGCGCACGACATGGGAGCGCGCCGTCGAGGAAGTTGTCGGACCGGTGATCCGGCGACTGCAGCGCAAGGTTGATACGACCGGTCTCATCAAACTCACCGTTCTCACCGAAGACGATTGCAGGGCGATGCGCGAAGCGTTCGGCAGATGCTCGACGCTGCTTCATAGCCAGCCCGGAGAGATCAACCGGCCTCCGCCTTCGCCTGATTTCATTGAAGCGGAAATCTCAGCACTACAGGTCTGGCTCGCGAGCATCCGGACGCGGCAGGCGAACGCCGCATGACAGAACGTTTCTCGCTGCCGCTTCGCAGGTGCGACCTCTTCCCAGAATATCGACGGTGGTTGCGGCCGACAACCAGCCGGCCGAGTGTTTGCCTACAATCCACCGCAGGCATTCCAGGCAAGAGCGCCTGATGGGCGAGGGAGTATATCCACTCCGGAGTGCGCCAGCATCGGCGTTTGACGAACGACATGGGCGCGAAGCAGAGGACGCGGATGCAGACGCTGCGCTGACCGCCTTGCCAGACATCAGCCGGCGGCGGCCGCCAGCAGACGGGCTGCATCCTGAGGTGCAAGCTGGACCCGTACCCACGCGGCCAACTCGGCAGGGCGGATCCGGCGGAGATCGTCGTTGAAATCGAGGGTGTGTGGGCGCAGTGCGACGGCTTCGATCGGGTGCCGCTCCGTGCGCCCGGCGAGCATCGTAGCAGCGTGCGAGCCAGCCTCGTCATTGTCCTGGGCGATGTAGATGCGGCGAAGCGGGCCTGGCGGGACGAGCGCCGCGAGATGACTCGCCGATAACGCTGCGATCATCGGCAGCGTGGGCAGGATGCACCGAAGCGCAAGCATGGTCTCGATGCCCTCGCCGATGGCGACGATATCGGTCACCACGCCGAACCGCACGCCATTCCCAAGCAACCGCCCCATCGCCCGCCGCGGCGTCGCGATCGGCGCCTTGCCGCTGCCGTCGCGCGCGAGCCAGGTGCGGTGCACGCCGGTGATCGTGCCGTCGAGGTCCGTCACCGCGGCGAGCATCGCGGGCCACGTCTCGACCGGCGTATTCTCGTCAGCGCGGTAATAGCAGCGCGGGTGGAAGCGCAGCGCGGGCAGGTCGTCCAGGTAGGTGATGCCGCGCGCGCGTAGATAGGTCTCGGCAAGCGTGCCTCTGATTGGCTGCCCGGCGTGGAACAGCCGACGCGCCGCTTCCGGCGAGCCAGTCGCGACCGGCGCGCGCGGCTCCGGCCGCTGTGGCGCGGGCAGGCTCAGGAACCGCCGCGCCTCTTCCAGCACGTCGCGCAAGCTGTCGAGCCCGCGCGCCCGGGCGATCAAGTCCAGTAGGTCACCATGCTCGCCCGTCGCGGCATCGGTCCACTTCCCGGCGGCGCCGCGGCCCGCCTCCGGCCCGTGCAGCCGCACGAACAGGCTGCGCCCCGGCGTGTTCGTGACATCGCCCACGGTCCACCAGTTCCCCTCGCGTCGGCCGTTGGAGAGGTAGTGGCGGCAGACCGCCTCGGCGTTGCGGGCCAGGCGGCGCGCGAGCGCGGCAGCATCCTCGCGCATCGGTCCCTCCATGAAGATGCGGGCCCGCCTTGCGACGGGCCCGCGAGGTGCAGGGAGGCCGGTTACTCGGCGGCGATCGCGGCGGTGGGGATCGCCGCGGCCTCAGTGTCCTCGGCCGGCGGCGCCGAGGCGATGGCCGGTTCGCCGCCTTCGGCCGCCGATTCCGCTTCGCCCTCCGGCGTGGCCTCGGTCTCCGGCTCCATCGCCGCGAAGACCTGGCCCGGCGTGCGCAGCGGCTCGGGCACCCAGGCCGTGCCGGCAAGCAGCTCCTCGGCGGCCGTCGCCATCTCCGCCTTCTTCAGGCCGACGAGGCGCTCCGCCGCCCGTGCGCCGCGCGCCTCCCGCACGGCGGCGAGGATGCGGCCCTTGGTGACGCGGCCGAGATAGGCCTCCGCCGTCGGGCGCCAGCCGACCGCGGCCATGTCGAGGCTGACCGCCTCGGAGATGCGGTCGGCATGCGCGATCGCCTTGGGCCGGCGGTTGTAGGCCTCGTGCACTGCGTTGACTGTCAGCCCGACGCAGTGCGCGAACAGCGCCTCGCGGCTGTCGGCGTCGAAGCCGGCGAGGACCGGCCAGAGCTCGCCAGGCTCCGTCGGCATCTGCGCCTGCCAGCGCGCGTGGCGGGCCTCGATGGCGCGCGCCGAGGTGGTGTCGGCGAGGCCCGGCGCCTGGGCCGAGAACAGCGCGCTTTTCGGCTCGATCTCCAGGCAGGAGTCGAGGCCGTAGCGGTAGAACAGCCGCACGCAGAGCGCATGCAGCGCAGCGAGGAAGGCCGTCTGCGGATCGGCGGCGAGCGCATCGCGCAGCGCGAGGGTGCGGTGCGCGGTGAGCTCGGTCAGCAGCCGGTCGGGCAGCGGGCGGATGCCCTCGTCCTCCTCCGTTGGCTCGGTGCGCGGGGCGGCCGTGCCGGTGTCGGGCTCTGCCGTGGTCTCGCCCTCCGTCTCCGGATCGGCCGGGGGCGGGTCGGTCCCGACCTGCTCCTGCTCTGGCTCGGCCGCGACCGGCGGTTCGTCCTCCGACCGGACATACCCGCGCTCGGCGCGCAGCGCGCCCGAGCCGTCGATGCTGACGAAGACACCGGCCCGCGCCATCTCCTCGGGGTCGTAGGTGACGGGCCGGTCCTCGAAGGCGGCGAGCGCCTCCTCGATCTCGGCCAGGCGGCGGTCGGTCTCCTCCGGCACCTCATCGGCCTCGGCGCATTCCTGCTCCAGCCGGTCGAACTCGGCCTGGAGTGCCCCGCGCCGAGCCGTCTCCTCCTCACTCAATGGCTGCGCCTCGCCGGCCAGGCGGCGCAGACCGTAGTTGTGGCCGTAGGGGAAGTCGGATGCGGCCTCGACCCAGCGCCAGCCCTCGGCGCGGATCGCCTCGGCCTCGCGCTCCAGCCGCTCGCGCGCGAGCCGGTCCAGCAGCCCGGCATCCTGCCACCAGCCGCCATCATCGGGCTGGAACAGGTCGCGCAGGATCAGCCCGGCCGCCGCCTCGTAGGCCTCGGCGCCGACGAAGCGCGCCCGCTTGTCGGAGGCGCGGACGGCGCCCTCGGTCAGCAGGCGGCGGATCTGGTAGGGCTCCTTCGTGTGGGAGCGCTGCAGCGCCTCCCACACCTGCTCCTGGCGCTCGTGATCGGGGCTGACGGTGAACGCCATCAGCTGCTCGAGCGTCATGCCGTCCTCGGCGTAGAGGTCGAGGAGGTGCGGCGAGACGGCGGCGAGGCGCAGCCGCTGCCGGACGACGCCGACCGACACGAAGAAGGCCGCGGCGATCTCCTCCTCCGAGCGGCCGCGCTCGCGCAGGGCCTGGAAGGCGCGGAACTGGTCGAGCGGGTGCAGCGGGGCACGCTGCACGTTCTCGGCCAGGCTGTCCTCCTCGGCGATGCCCTCGGTGCGGATGATGCAGGGGATCGGCGCGGTGCGGGCGAGGCGCTTCTGCTTCACGAGCAGCTCGAGCGCGCGGTAGCGCCGGCCGCCCGAGGGGACCTCGAAGGTGCCGGTCTCGCGGCCGTCGTCGTCCAGCACGGGACGGACGGTGAGGCTCTGCAGCAGGGTGCGGCGGGCGATGTCCTCGGCCAGCTCCTCGACGCAGATGCCGGCCTTGATGCGGCGGACATTCGCCTGGCTGAGGACGAGGCGGTTGAAGGGGATGTCGCGCGAGGCGGAGAGCGCGACCTTCGGGGCGGACTTCGACATGGGGGTTCTCCATGACGGGCCGGCCGGGAGCCTCTCTCCCGACCTTCAACCCGTCACGAAGACCGCCTCGGCCCTCTCACTCTCTCCGCGCCGCCATTACGACGGGAGGCAGGTTCCACACCTCCGCGCCGGCCGCTCGATAGGCATCCGCGATAGCCGCGAGCGGCGCGTAGGAGAAGGCACCCCAAGGCGGTGCGCTTGCGGGCTCACCGACCGCCACCATCGGGCCGCGTACCGCGAGATCGCAGACGACCTCGAAGGGGAGAGCGCGGCTGTCGATCACCGGCAGGCCAGCGGCGATGCAGGCCGTCTTGATGGTCTCGTAGTCATGCCCGCTGAGAAATGCGCCGCGGGCGAAGTACAGGGTGAAGCCGCCGCGGCCGATAGCGAGGTGGCCCCCCTCCGTGGTCAGTGCTTCGCGGATGTAGTGGCCGTAGCGCTCCTCCGCCTCTGGCAGGATGAGCGGGGCAGTGGCGTTGCGCCCGCGGGTCACGATACCACCTCTGCCGCGTCCGCGTCGGCGTTGACCGCTTCGGTCTCGGGCGCGAAGGCGAGCAGGTAGTCCGCCGCCTTCGATGCCGCGCTCGCCGCGCGGACGATCGCGCGATTGTCCTCGCGCAGCACTTCCAGCCAGGAGCCGACATAGTCGGCGTGCCGCACCGTCGGCACGATGCCGAGCGCGGCGCACGTGAAGGCTGCGGTCATCTCGGCGACCAGCTCCTCCTGCGCGTACTTCTTCGAGCCGAAGCTGTTGGCGATCTCGCGGCCCAGGCGCGACGCGTGCCCCGTCCAGTGGCCGAGCTCATGCAGCGCGGTCCGGTGCCAGTCGATCGGCTGGAAATAGGCCTGCGGCGGCGGCACGCGGATGAAGTCGCCTAGCACGTCGTAGTACGCGCGCTCCCCACCGATGCGAAGGTCGGCGCCGGAGGTAGCGATCAGCGCCTGGACCCGCGGCTCGATGAGCGAGGTATCCGCAGGCGGCGCCGTCGCCGCGAGCTCGGGCGGCAGGCCATCGCACTGCTCGACATTGAAGACGGTGAAGCGCTTGAGGAAGTGGATCGCGCGGGCGTCCTTGCCCGTCTCCTGCGCGCGCTGCCGCTCCTCGCCGGGAATGAACCGATCGGCGTAGACGACGGTGGTGCCACGCTCGCCCTTGCGTACATTGCCGCCGAGCGCGAGCGCCTGGCGGAAGGTGAGCCAGCTCTGGCCGGTGTAGCCACGCTCAACGACGGCGCCCCAGAGGATCAGCACGTTGATCCCGGAGTAGCGGCGGCTGGTCGCGGCGTTCTTCGGCAGGGCAAGCGGCGCGGCCACACCGGAGGTTCCCCAGGGCTGCACCCAGGGCAGGCGCCCGGCCTCGAGTTCGGCGATGATCCTGTCGGTGATCTCGTCGTAGAGGTTCGCGCGATCAACCGAGGCTCGGCCGCTCGGGGCCGGCCGCGTCGCGGAGCGGGTCATGGCAGTTCTCCATGACGGGCCGGCCGCGAGCCTCTCTCTCGGCCCCAAAACCCGTCACGGCGACAGCCGCCAAACTCTCACCCTCTTCGGCGCGGTCAGACGTCTACGTCGCCAGCGGAACACCATCCGATTTGCGCGCAGCGACGCGACGCGGCACTACGGCACTCACTCTCGGCTTTTCTCTGCTCAATAGGTGCCGCTCGATGGCGATAGCGATCGTCACGGAGCGGCACATGTCCGAAAGCCAGCGCAGCGTCCCCGCCCTTCGCCGCACCCTTCGAAGGCACGAGCTGCGGGATCTCGTCCCGCTATCGGACACGACGATCTACGAGATGGAGCAGCGGGGCGAGTTTCCACGACGCTTCCATCTGACGCCGCGTTGCGTGGCTTGGGACTATGCAGAAATCGCAGCCTGGCTCGCGGAGCGGCGGCACGGCGCTGACAGTGGCCGATCAACGCGCGGGCCAATACCCAATGTCAGGATGCGGCGGACACGGCCTGTGAAGGCATGACGTCAGTGGGCCCAAGCTGCATCGTCGGCGGATAGAGCGTGGGCACCCGCTTCTGACCGCTGCACCATGCGTCGATCATGTCCGCCCACTCCTGGAGCATGTGTCGACGCTGCGGCTCATACTCCGCCTTGTTGTAGACACCGCGCGACGATCGATTGTCCTCATGGGCAAGGCTTTTCTCGATCCAGTCGCTGTTAAAGCCGAGCTCGTTCAGCAACGTCGCGCCAGTGCGCCGCAAGTCGTGCACCGTGAAGGCGCCCAACGGCAGCCCGCTGGTCTTCGCACGCCCAACAACAGCGTAGATGACGCGATTGAAGGTCGCACGAGACATCGGCTGGTCGGCCTCATAGCGGGACGGCAACACATAGGGTGAATTGCCAGCGCATGTTTTCAGCGCGACCATGATGTCGAGTGCCTGTGGCGCCAGATAGACGTTGTGCGCACGCGAGCGCTTCATCCGGTCCTTCGGAATGGTCCAGACAGCGTTCTCAAAATCTACCTCGTCCCAGGTTGCATCGAGCAGTTCGCTCTTGCGCACCATGGTTAGGAGAATGAGGCGGAGCCCGAGCCGTATGGTCGGCAGCGTTGCGACGTGCTCGATTTGGTCGAACAGAATGCGGATCTCCGACGGCGAAAGCGCGCGATCCTTTGGCACGAAGGTGGCGATTGATGCCGGCCCTACTTCGTCGGCCGGGTTCGCAATCTTCTCGCCATGCAGGATCGCGTGGCCGTAGATCTGCTTGATGATGTCGCGAACATGGATTGCGGTCGCGGGCGCGCCGCGCTCCTTCACTTTGGCGCAGAGCCCGCGCAGGTCGTCAGGCGTGATCTCCGAAAGGAACCTGTTCTTCCACGTTGGTAGGATGTCTCGGTTGAAGATTGCCTTGCGCATGGCCCTCGTACTCTCGGCCATTCGCGCGCCCTCGAACCAGCGCTTTCCGGCGGCCGCGATGGTGAGTGCTTCTGCCGCGCGGCGCTTCGCGCGCTGCTTCTCCTGCGCGGGCGACTGTCCGCCCGCAACGATCTTCCGAGCAATGAGGCAGCGCTCGCGGGCTTCGGCGAGCGTCAGTCCGCCAAGTCCGTAGGCGCCGAGGGTCAGCGTTTCGCGGCGCCCGTTCAGCCGATAGTCGTAGCGGAACGAGATCGCTCCTGACGGCAGGACCGCGACATACATACCGTCACGGTCAGCAACCTTGTACGATTTATCTTTTGGTTTCAGCCGCTTGATGGCGATATCGGTTAGCATGGCATCCTCCTCAGCGACTATGATACGCCCCGCTCGGGGGCCGTCCATACCGTCAGCGTCGATACCGTCAAGTCTATCCAGATTATCAATAAATTCAGCGCTTTATCTGTAAAAATTGGATCGAGCTTGAAGGATCTCCAGGCGGGCAAGCTTCAACACGCCGACACTACCCGCCAGTTGATACCGTCAATGATGCCGTCAGATCAACTCGCTTGCGCGCGATAGATCGCGAAGCATATCACCAGGTAATCTCAATAATTTTCGCTGCTTAGCGCCGTTGGCGCGATAGGTCTCGAACCATGCCGAAGCCTATCGCATCATTCCCACTCGATCGTCCCGGGCGGCTTGCTCGTGATGTCGTAGGTCACGCGGTTGATGCCCCGCACCTCGTTCACGATCCGGTTCGACACCCGGCTCAGGAATTCCATGGTGAAGGGATAGACATCCGCCGTCATGCCATCCGTGCTGGTCACGGCGCGCAGTGCGCAGGCCATGTCGTAGGTCCGGCCATCGCCCATCACGCCGACGGTCCGCACCGGCAGCAGCACCGCGAAGGCCTGCCAGATCGCGTCATACAGCCCGGCGTTCCGGATCTCCTCCAGGTAGACCACATCCACCTTGCGCAGCAGATCCGCCTTCTCCCGCGTCACCTCGCCCGGGATGCGAATGGCGAGGCCCGGCCCCGGGAAGGGATGCCGGCCCACGATCTCCTCCGGGATGCCGAGTTCGCGGCCCAGCACACGGACCTCGTCCTTGAACAGTTCCCGCAGCGGCTCCACCAGCTTCATGCGCATGCCGGCCGGCAGGCCGCCGACATTGTGGTGGGACTTGATGGTCACGCTCGGCCCGCCGGTCGCGGACACGCTCTCGATCACGTCCGGATACAGCGTCCCCTGCGCCAGGAAGTCGGCGCCGCCCACCTTGTTCTGCTCCTCCTCGAACACCTCGATGAACAGGCGCCCGATGGTCTTGCGCTTGATCTCGGGGTCCGTGACTCCGCTGAGCTGGCCGAGGAACAGCTCGCTCGCATCCCGGTGCACCAGCTTGATGTTGAAGCGGTCCCGGAAGGTGGCGACCACCTGCTCGGACTCATTCGCCCGCATCAGGCCGTGGTCCACATAGATGCAGGTCAGCTGGTCGCCGATCGCCTCATGCAGCAGCACCGCCGCCACCGAGGAATCGACACCGCCCGACAGCCCGCAGATCACGCGGCCCTGGCCGACCTGGGCGCGGATCTTCGCGATCATCTCCGCGCGGAAGGCGCCCATCGTCCAGTCGCCGCGGCAGCCGCAGACCAGGTGGGTGAAGTTCTTCAGCAGCTGCGCACCATGCGGCGTGTGGACCACTTCCGGGTGGAACATGGTGCCGTAGTAGTGGCGTTCGTCATTGGCGATCAGGGCGAAGGGCGCACCCTCGCTCGCCGCCACCACGCGGAAGCCCGGCGGCAGCTGGGTGATGCGGTCGCCATGCGACATCCACACCTGTTCCCGCGCGCCCTTGGCCCAGACGCCCTGGGTGATGGCGCAATCGCCCGTCACATCGATGAAGGCGCGGCCGAATTCCCGGGCATGGCCACCCTCGACCACGCCGCCCAGCTGGTGGGCCAGGGTCTGCTGCCCGTAGCAGATGCCCAGCACCGGCAGCCCCGATTCGAAGACGTAGTCCGGCGCGCGGGGGCTCTCCCCCTCCGTCACGCTGGCCGGGCCGCCGGACAGGATGATGCCCTTGGGGTCGAAGGCCCTGATCCGGTCCTCCGGCGCCGCGTTGAACGGCCAGATCTCGCAGTACACGCCGCTTTCGCGGAGCCGCCTGGCGATCAGCTGCGTCACCTGGCTCCCGAAATCGAGCACCAGGATGCGCTCATGCCGGGCGGGGATGTCGGTGGGGGAGTCGAGGTTCGTCATGGCGAGTGCAGAACACAACCCTGCCGCCGGGGCAAGCGCGAAGCCTGCCTAGCTGCCCTCCGGCGTCGTCAGGGTCGCGGCCAGCAGCACATCGATGGGGTCCCAGACCATGGCCACCTGCTCCACCCCCTGCCCGGCGACGCGGATCGACTCACGCATCGCCATCCGCCCGCCGAGGTGCCGGTAGAAGAAGCGGCTGGGGTTGTCCTCCAGCACCCAGGCCATGGCCGAATTGCAGCCGATCGCCCGCAGATGCGCCGCCATCGCCCGCATCAGCCGGCGCCCGACCGCCCTTTCGCGGAAATCATCCAGCACATAGAGCGTCTCGACCTCGCCCTCCGCCAGGCCGCGCCGCCTGGACCGCCCGCCGGAGGCGAAGCCCACCACCGGCGCCTCCCGCGGCACGGGGCCGTCACCCTCCGGCGCCGGCTGGTCGCCCCCGCCGGCGGTCGCGACGAAGACGGCATGGCCATCGCGCCGGTCCATGATCGCCCGTTCGTAGAAGGCTGCCTGCCGCGCCTCCGACAGGCCCGACAGGTAGCTTTCCCCCAAAATCCCCGCATAGGCGCTGCGCCAGGCCGCAACATGGACCGCCGCGATCCCCGCGGCATCGCCCGGCCGGGCGCGGCGGATGCAGATCATCGGCCCGTCTCCGCCGCCCGTGCCATCAGGATGCGCGCCGCTGCATCACGGCGGCGAAGAACCCATCAGTGCCGTGCCGCGCGGGGGACAGCGCCATGCAATCCGCCTCCACCGGCGCCACCGAGCCTGGTGCCAGCCCGGCCCAGAGGCCCGGCACCGGCACCGCCTCGAAATCCGGATGGCGCTGGAGAAAGCGCTCGACCTGCAACTCATCCTCCTCCGGCAGCAGCGAACAGGTAGCGTAGACCAGCCGCCCCCCCGGCCGCACCAGTTCCGAAGCATCGTCGAGGATGGCCGCCTGCTTCAGCACCAGCTCCGACAGGTCACGGGCATTTGTGCGCACCCGCGCATCCGGGTTGCGCCGCCAGGTGCCGCTTCCCGTGCAGGGCGCATCCACCAGCACCCGGTCGAATTTTCTCGAATTACGCTTCCGCCACTTGTCGCCGGCGGCCAGCAAATGGCGCTCCGCATTATGCACGCCGGCGCGGCGCAGGCGCTTGCCCGCGCCTTCCAGCCTGGTCGCGGAGACGTCGCAGGCGACGATATGGCCCTTGTTGTCCATGGTCGCCGCGATCGCCAGCGTCTTGCCCGCCGCCCCCGCGCAGTAATCCGCCACCCGCATGCCAGGCTTCGCATCCGTCAGCAGCGCGATCAGCTGGCTGCCCTCGTCCTGGATTTCCACCAGGCCCTCCAGATAGGCCTTGGTCGCCCCCACCGGCCGCCGGTCCGCCACCCGCAGCCCCCAGGGCGACAGTGGCGTGATGGCCGCCGGCACGCCTTCCCCGGCCAGCGCGGCCAGGACCAGGTCCCGCGTGCCCTTCAGCAGGTTGGCCCGCAGGTCGAGTGGCGCGGCCTCCTCCATCGCCTCGGCCTCCTTCGCCAGGGCATCGCCGAAGCGCGCCTTCAGGCCCGGCAGCGCCCATTCCGGCAGGTTGAGGCGCGGCCCCTCCGGCATGTCCGGGTGGATCAGCTCCCGGCCTTCAAGCTTCTTCAGGACCTCCAGCTCATGCTCGGTCAGCGGCCCGGCACAGAACCGCTCGCCGGAGAAATTCTGGGCGATGCCGTCGATCACCCAGCCCTCCGCCACCAGCAGGTGCCCGGCCACGAGCAGCCGCGCGCCCGGGCGCTGCTCCCCCACCTCCGCGAAATGCCAGGCCAGGCGCAGCCGCTGCCGGATCACGCCCCAGGCGCGGTCAGACACGTTGCGCCGGTCGGAGCTGCCGATGTAGCGGCGGGCCCGGAAGAAATCATTGGCGATGCCATCGGCCGGGCGGCGGGGCGAAGCCTCCACCGCGGCCAGAAGGTCGATCGCGGCGGCAAGCCGCGCAGCAGGGGTCATCAGAGAATCCGATCAGGCAGTTCGGCGAGGGACGCGATCCGTCCCTCCGCCAGGCGATCCAACCCGTATTCGTCGGGCTGTCTTTCCCCATTATGGGGGGTGCGGTTGAGCCAATAGACGCGGCAGCCGAAGCGTGCCGCCCCATAGGCATCCCAGGCATTGCCCGAAATGAACACAATGTCACGTGGCGCGCAGCCGAAGCGCATGGCGGCCAGCGCATAGACCCTGGGGGTGGGCTTGTAGATGCGAAGGTCATCGACCGAAAGAACCGCATCCAGCCAGGGCGCCAGCCCCGCCGCCCCCACCGCGGCCGCCAGCATGCCGGGGGAGCCATTGGACAGGATGGCAGTCGCCACCCCCTTCGCCCGCAGCGCCGCCAGGGTGGGCGCGGCATCCGGGAAGGCGTCCAACGCCCGGTAGGAGGCCAGCAGCGCTTGGCGCAGCCCAGGATCGGCGATCCCATGGGCCGCCATGGCGAAATCCAGCGCGCGTTCGGTCAGCGCCTCGAAATCCTCGTAGTCGCCGGTCTGGGACAGGATCCAGCTGTACTCCAACTGCTTCGCCCGCCACAGCGCCGACAGCGCGGCCGCCTTCCCGCCGCCCGCGCCGTCACCGGCTGCCCCGATCCGGGCAGAATGGCGGCCGACCGCCGCATGCACGTCCAGCAGCGTGCCATAGGCGTCGAAGACACAGGCGCCGACCGGGTCGGGCCGGGGCGCCGGGGGGGATGCCATGATCGTCTTTTGTCCTTCCTCGCCCTGATGGTCGCCCCGGCGGGCGCCGGGGGCAAGCATCACGGTTGCGACCTGGCCGAGAAGGCCGGGATCGGTCTGCCGATACGGTCGGGAACGCCCCGCGGATCAGGCCCGGACTTCACCAAGGCGCGATGTGTTTCAAACGGTTGCGCGGCCCTTGCGGCACGCCCCCGCGCCGGGCTCATCTGGCGCCCGGCGCGCATCCGGCGCGCCTCGTAGCACCGCGCGCCCCCCGGCGCGCCGCAGAGGACAGAATGATGCTGAGGACGATCGCCGCCGCCGGCGTGATGATGGTGATGGCCACGGCCGGGGTGCTGGCGCAGCAGAAGGGCCCCGCGCCCAGCGCCACGCCGGACTGGCGCGCGCAGCCGCGCTACGCCACCGCCAATCTCCGCGCGGGCTTCGAACCCGATCCGCATGAGGTGCAGGTCGAAGCCGGCGGGGACCGGGAGGCCACCGGCATCGGCCCCGATTGCGCCGGCTGGATCGACTTCTCCAAGCCCGATGTGGACCTGAACTACACCGCCGGCGAATACCCGCTCTACATCTCCGTCGCCGCCGGCGTGGACACGACGCTGGTCATCAACGATGCCGCCGGCCGCTGGATCTGCAACGACGATTTCGAT
This sequence comes from Falsiroseomonas sp., assembly GCF_051859025.1. GTDB lineage: Bacteria > Pseudomonadota > Alphaproteobacteria > Acetobacterales > Acetobacteraceae > Falsiroseomonas. Next base: position 16,893 of record NZ_JBHYGL010000037.1, read on the forward strand.
GGCGTGAACCCCGGAATCATCATCCAGCGCCCCGCCAGCGGCAACTACAATATCTGGATCGGCACCTTCGAGCGCGGCGCCCCCCAGCGCGCCACGCTGCGGATCAGCGAGGTTCCGCCCCGCCGCTGAGGCGGGCGGAGGGCCTGCCTGCGTGCACGACCAGGGGGAGACCGCCCGCGGTTCCCCCGGCGCAACAACCCCGGTAGCCGCGCCCGCCCCGCTCCGCCATGATGCGCCCGGTGGCAGGAGGCTCCACGCCGGCGCGCATGACAGGCAGTGATCGTCCCATGGGTGGCGCCAGGCCCGGCGCCGCCCCGGCCAGGCTTGGCGCCCTGCTGCTGCTCTCGCCCCTGCTGGCCTGCGCCCCGCCCCCCGAGGCCCCTTTGACCCCGGTCGTCGCCACCGCCCCTGTGGTGCAGGAGGACCGGATCATGCTGCCCCCCCTCCTGCCCGGCCGCGGCGGCGTGGCCCGCATCCGACTGCTGGACCTGTCGGACATCGCCGAGCCGCCCCCGCCGCTGCCCGTCGCGCCTGTGTTCCTGGCCACCGCGCCGGCACGGCCGGCGGCCGAGCCGGCTTCACCCGAACCGGTCATCGCAGCAGCCCCACCCACGCCGGCAGCCGCGCCCGCAGCCGCCGCCGCGCCAGCGCCGCCCGCCCCGGTCGTCGAGGCGGTTGCACCCGCACCCATCGCCGCCATGGCTTCGCCGGCGCCCATCGTCGCGCCAGCCTCGCCCGCGCCCGTCGCCGCGCCAGCCTCGCCCGCGCCCATCGTCGCGACAGCCTCGCCCGCGCCCATCGTCGCGCCAGCGTCGCCGGCGCCCATCATCGCGACAGCCTCGCCCACGCCTGCCGTCGCGGCAGCCTCGCCCGCGCCCGTCATCGCGGCAGCCTCACCCGCGCCCGTCATCGCGGCAGCCTCACCCGCGCCCGTCGCCGCGCCAGCCTCGCCCGCGCCTGCCGTCGCGACAGCCTCGCCCGCGCCCGTCGCCGCGGCAGCCTCGCCCGCGCCCGTTGTGGCGCCAGCCTCGCCCGCGCCTGCCGTCGCGACAGCCTCGCCCGCGCCCGTCGCCGCGCCAGCGTCGCCCGCGCCCATCGTCGCGACAGCCTCGCCCGCACCCGTTGTGGCGCCCGCGTCACCCGCAGCCATCGTCACGTCAGCCTCGCCGCCACCCGCCGCGCCCCCGCCGGCATCGGCGCCCGCGCCGCCGCCCGCCGCCAGGCCCAGCCTGTCCGCGCCCGCAGTCCTGGCCGCCGCACCGCCGGAGTTGGCCGCCCTGCTCATCGCCTCCCCGGCGGCGGAACCCCCCGCCGCGCCCCGGCCGGCCCCCGCGCCTGGCCTGCGCGTCCAGATCACGGCCGCAGGCAGCGAGGCCGAGGCCCAGCGCCACTGGGACAGCTTCGCCACGCGCCTGCCGGACCTCGCCGCCGGTCGCACGCCCATCATCCTGCGGCTGGACCGGGACAACGCCCCGCCGGTCTTCCGCCTGCGCCTCGGCGGCTTCGCGAACCGGGAGGAGGCGGAGCGCTTCTGCACCCGCCTGGCCGAACGGCAGCTTCCCTGCTGGATCAGCGGCTGAGCGGCAGCCGCGAAAGCGCTGGCGCCGGGCGTCTCGTTCCTGCTACGTTCTGGAAATCACGCTGCCGAACCGCGCCCGCTTCGCTGCCGCCCCGCCGGGGGGCCTGCCCCCCGCAAAACGGTGCTAAAACGACTAAATGGGCTAAATGCGTTTTAGATTTTAGGGTACTGAATCCAGCAAAATCAGCGGGATGCAGGAAGGCGCCGGACCGCGCGCTTCCCGCTTTTATCTTCTAAAGGCGTTTAGTGGCTGAAATGCCACACCGAACGCCCGTTCAGCCTTCCAGGCGATAATTCGGCGCTTCCCGCGTCACCGCCACGTCATGCACATGGCTCTCCCGCAGGCCCGCATTGGTGATGCGGCGGAAGCGGGCGTTCTTCTGCAAATCGGGGATGGCGGCGCTGCCGGTGTAGCCCATCGCGGCGCGCAGCCCGCCCACCATCTGGTGGATCACGGTGCCGACCGGCCCCTTGTAGCCGACCCGGCCCTCGACGCCTTCCGGCACCAGCTTGAGCTTGTCGGAGACCTCGGCCTGGAAATACCGGTCCGCCGAACCGCGCGCCATGGCGCCGAGCGAGCCCATGCCGCGATAGGATTTGTAGGATCGGCCCTGATAAAGGAACACCTCGCCCGGCGCCTCATCCGTGCCGGCGAAGACGCTGCCCATCATGACGCAATCCGCGCCCGCCGCGATCGCCTTGGCGATGTCGCCGGAGGACCGGATGCCGCCATCGGCGATGCAGGGAACGCCCTTCTCCCGGCTCGCGATCGCGCTTTCCATTACCGCGGTCAGCTGCGGCACGCCGACGCCGGCGACGATGCGCGTGGTGCAGATGGAACCGGGCCCGATGCCGATCTTCACGGCATCCGCGCCGGCCTCGATCAGCGCCAGCGCACCTTCCGGCGTCGCCACGTTGCCCGCCACGATCTGCACGGAATTCGACAGCTTCTTGATGCGCTCGATCGCGCGCAGCACGCCGCCGGAATGGCCATGCGCGGTATCGACGACGATGACATCGACCTCCGCCGCCACCAGCAGCTGGGCGCGGTGGAAACCATCCTCCCCCACCCCTGTCGCGGCCGCCGCGCGCAGCCGGCCCATCGCATCCTTCACCGCGTTGGGGTTGGCCTGCGCCTTGTCCATGTCCTTGACGGTGACGAGGCCGACGCAGCGGAACTGGTCGTCCACCACCAGCAGCTTCTCGATCCGGTGCTTGTGCAGCAGGGCGCGGGCGCGCTCCGGCGTCACGTCGGCATCCGCCGTCACCAGCCCCTCCCGCGTCATCAGCTCATAGACGCGCAGGTTCGGATCGGTGGCGAAGCGCACGTCGCGGTTGGTGATGATGCCGACCAGCCGGCCGCTGTCGCGCTCCACCACGGGAATGCCGCTGATGCGGTGATTCTCCTGCAGCGCCCGCACCTCCGCCAGGGTCTGGTCGGGGTGGATGGTCAGCGGGTTCACCACCATGCCGGATTCGAACTTCTTCACGCGCCGCACCTGCGCGGCCTGGTCCTCGGGCGAGAGGTTCTTGTGGATCACGCCGATGCCGCCGGCCTGCGCCATGGCGATGGCCATCGGCCCTTCCGTGACCGTGTCCATGGCCGCGGCCACCAGCGGGATGTTGAGCGAGATCTCCCGCGTCAGCCTGGTGCGCGTGTCGGTCTCCGAGGGGAGGACCGTGGAATAGGCGGGCACGAGCAGCACATCGTCGAAGGCATAGGCCTCCTCGAAGCGCGGCAGGGCCGTGAATGATGAAACTGCTTCTGGGGAGCGCGCCATGGCGGGAGCCTCTTTCGATCCGCAACCTTGGCGGCCCCGCCTACACCGGAAGCGCCCCACCCGTCCAGGGCGATACTGTGACGTATGCATGGCGCGGGCGCCTGGGATGCTGGGCGCGGGCGCCTGGGATGCTGGGCGCGGGCGCCTGGGATGCTGGGCGCGGGCGCCTGGGATGCATGGCGCAGGCGCCTGGGATGCTGGGCGCGGGCGCCTGGGCTGCGCTGGTGGCGGGCGCAGGGTGAACGCAAGCCGTCCTCCGGCGTTGGGACCGCCAACCCACAACAGGACACCCAGGCGCCATGTCAGGCAGCATCAGCTTCAATTCGCTCGAGGAGATCGAGGACGCCATCGCGCAGGCCGGCGGCGACGTCTCCTCCACCGTCACCGACATCCTGGACCCCATCCCCCTGCCCCAGCCCGTGGAGGTGGCCGATGCCGTTTCCATCAACATCGCAGACCTGGTCGATGACATCGCGGACCTCCCGGCCACGCAGGCGGTGGCGGATTTCCTCGCCAACCTCGATGACCTGAACTTCGCGCGGCTGGAGGGTCTGCTCGACCAGCTGCCGCCGGAATACCGCCGCCCCGATGCAACCGGGGAGGTCCGCACCGGCCTGTCCGACTTCCTGCAGATCCAGGTCGAGGTCGGCGCCGCGCTGTCCGCCACCGCGCGCGTGGTCAACACCCTCGGCCCCGATGCCATCGCCATGCAGGTGCGCGGCTACGACTTCGCCATCAACGAACAGTACAACGACGTCGAGTCGGGCTTCTCCGCCATCAAGGTCCTGCCGGCGGATGGCGGGCCGATGATCTTCGTGATCGACGGGCTGGAAGTCGGCTCCATCGCCGATACCGTCGCGGCCGTCGATCTCGGCGGACTGCAACTCCGCTCCGCCGCCTTCCAGGCCATGATCGCCGATGCGGTGGAGGCGCAGGCCACCCTCGGCCGCGGCGTGCAATTCGTGGGGCCTAGCCTTGGCGGCGCCGTCGCGCAGGCCGCGGCCTATGAGGCAGCGGAGGCGCTGATCGCCGCCGGGGTGCCGACCGCGCCCGGGACGGTCCGCCTGCTGACGGTGGATGCGCTGGGCGGGCGCGATGCGACGGAGGCACTGAACGGAGGCACGCTGGACCCCGCCGTGCTGAACGTGATCAACGCGCTCAACATCCGCACCCAGGGCGATCTGATCAGCCGCATCGGCAGCCATATCGGGGAAAGCCTGTCCTTCCAGGCCGTTGACGCCAATGGCAGCGCCGTCGCCGTCACGGCGGCGGATGCGCATGTGAACGTCGTGTCGCTGCTCCGCACCCTGCCGGACCCCACGCTGTTCAACGCGGGCGTGCGCGGCGCGCCGGAGGAGATCAGCGGCTTCTCCCTGGTGGCCAACACGCTCGGCCGCGGCGTTGCGGATGGCTACCTCGCCGGGGGCGAGCGTGACGACCCGAATGCGCTGGTGCCGCTGCAGGTGCCGGGCGATGCGGAGCTTCTGAACAACAACACGCTCTATCGCCTGGATGCCGACAGCAACGGCACGCTGGACCTGGCGGTGCTGACCAGCCAGCCCGTCCCGCAGGCCATTGCGGACCTCGTGCTGTAGGCTACTTGCCGCCGCGGAAGCCGGTCGCGACCACGTAGAGCTCCGCGCTGTCCTTGCGGCTGGCCGGTGGCTTGGCGTGGCGCACCACGGCGAAATCCCGCTTGAGGGTCGCGAGGAACTCCTTCTCCGACCCGCCTGCCAGGACCTTGGTCACGAAGCCGCCGCCGGGCGCCAGGACGCGCCCGGCGAAATCCAGCGCCAGCTCCGCCAGCGCCATGATGCGGAGGTGGTCGGTGGCGTTGTGGCCGGTGGTGTTGGGCGCCATGTCGGACAGGACGAGGTCCGCCTGGCCATCCAGCGCGGCCAGCACCGCCTGCTCCGCCGCCGCTTCCTGGAAATCGCCCTGGAGGAGGATGGCGCCCGGGATCGGGTCCACTGGCAGCAGGTCGATCGCCACCACCTTCGCCGTCGCCCCCGCCCGCGCCAGCGATACCTGCGTCCAGCCGCCCGGCGCCGCGCCGAGGTCCACCACCCGGCTGCCCGGCTTCAACACATGGAATTTGTCATCCATCTGTTCCAGCTTGAAGGCCGCCCGGCTGCGCAGCCCGCGCGCCTTGGCTTCCCTCACATAGGGGTCGTTCAACTGCCGCTCGAGCCATTTCTGGCTGCCGATGGTCCGGCCCTCCGCGGTGCGGAGCCGGGTCTTCAGCGCGCGGTCCGCGGGCTTGGCGCCGGCCTTGGTCTGCTGCCGGCCGGGAACGGAGGGGCTGGGCGGCTTGCCGCCGGGAGTTTTCGCCATGGCAGGCCAATAGGCCCTCAGGCCGTCCCATGCCAGCCGCGCGCCGCGCCCCGCCGCGCACCCGCCAGGCGATCGGCGCGCATCAGGCGCAGCAGGATGCCCTCCCGCAGCCCGCGATCCGCCACCGTGAGGCGCGGCACCGGCCAGACGCGGCGGATGGCGGCATAGACGGCGCAGCCCGGCAGGACGAAATCCACCCGGTCCGGCCCGACGCAGGGATGCGCCGCCAGCCCGTCCCGCCCCAGGGCGAAGAGGTCCCCCAGCGCCTGGTCGGCCACGCAGGCCTCCAGCGTCTGCCCATCCACCAGCGGCCGCCGGTAGCGCGGCAGCGCCATGGCGACGCCAGCCAGCGTGGTGACGGTGCCGGAGGTGCCCATCAGCCGCACCCCGCCGGACCTGATCTCCTGCCCGATGCAATGCACGGCATCGAAGCCCGCCAGCCTGGCCGCGACCTCATCCACCACCGCGTGGAAGCCCGCCTCCGTGAAGCAGGAGGGCCCGCAGCGTTCGGAGAGCGTGACCACGCCCACGGGGACGGAGATGTAGCCGATCAATTCCGGCACCTGGCGGCCGGGATGGATGCGGATCCAGGCGATCTCGGTCGATCCGCCGCCGATGTCGAACAGCAGCGCGCGCCGGTCCTGCGCCTCCAGCAGCGGCGCGCAGGATTCCATGGCGAGTTCCGCTTCCTCCCGCGCGGAGATGACGCGCAGGCGGAGGCCCGTCTCGGCCTCCACCCGTGCCAGGAAGGCGGCGCCGTTGCCGGCGCGGCGGCAGGCTTCCGTCGTCACCGCCTGCAGCGCCCGCACGGGGCGCTTGGCCAGCTTGTCGGCGCAGTTGCGCAGCGCGGCCACCGCCCGGTCCATCGCGGCGTCGGAGAGGTTGCCCGTGGCGCCCAGCCCCTCACCCAGCCGGACGATGCGGCTGAAGCTGTCCACGACCCGGAAATTGCCGCCCGGCGCGGGGGTGCCGACCAGCAGGCGGCAGTTGTTGGTGCCGAGGTCGAGCGCCGCATAGGCCCGCGACCCGCAGGAAGCCGCGACATCCCGCGGGCGCAGCGCCGCCCCGGCCGACGGCAGGGCGCCGCAGGCATCGAGGGCTGGCGCGGCATCGGCCGCCTGGTGCGCATCCTTCGTCATCATCGTCCGAGGGCCTGCCCCGGGATGAGGTGACAGTGGGCAGGCTCCGCGCATGATCCGGCCAGGACGCCGCGGGGGCAAGGCAATTCCGAGTCGCCGCCCCGCGGGGCGAGCGGCCGCGGCCTCGGCTATCCCACCAGCGGATCGGGGATGATCTGGATGAAGAAGTTCCCGGGCAGAAGATCGGGCGCCCCATCCAGCCAGGCGACGGTGACGCCAGCGCCCTGGTCGCCCTCCGCATACCAGGAGAGCAGGCCGGTCGCCCGGTTGTAGACGACCTGCGCCTCGTCACCCTCCGGCGCGCCGGTCAGCGTGATCCCGAAGGTGACCACGCCCAGCGACCGGTCGATGAAGATGAACCGATCCTCCTCCGGGTTGAAATCCATGATCCGGTGCCGCGCGCCGAAATCGAAGAAGGCGAATTCGTCAGCCCCGGCGCCGCCCGAGACCGTATCCGTCCCGCCGTCCCGGGTATCGAGGATGATGGTATCGTTGCCGGCGCCACCCTCGACCAGGTCGCTTCCCGCCGCACCGATCAGGACATCGCGCCCATCGCCACCCAGCAGCGTATCCCGGCCCTCCTCACCATCCAGGAAATCCGCACCGCCAAGGCCGACGAGGCTGTCGGCCCCCTCCATGCCGGATATCGAATCAGCCCCCAGGCTGCCGAGTATCGTGTCGGTGCCGCTGCCACCGCCTGCAAGGCCGCCGTCATGGTCCGCCAGCAGGCCGAGCAGGTCCGACAGGCTGATGAAGTCCGCCCCCGCGCCACCGTGCAAGGAATCCGCGCCCAGGCCGCCGATCAGCGTATCCGCGCCTTCGTCGCCGGTGACGATGTCGGCCCCACCGGCGCCCCAGATCAGGTCCCGACCCAGACCACCGATGGCGAACCCGCCGGTCGTGATCGCGTCGGGGGCGATGTCATCATGCAGATAGATGCGGTCATCTCCACCCCCGCCTACCATGGTGTTTGCGCCCGCGCCGCCGAGCATGAGGTCGTTCCCCACGTCACCGTCGAACACATCGTCATCAGCACCGCCGAGGAGGGTATCGGCGCCTGCGCCGCCACCCAGCGTGTCCCTCCCGTCACCGCCGATCACCAGGTCGGCATGATCTTCCCCAGCCAGGAAGTCATCGCCGCCATAGCCCAGCAGCGTATCAGCGTGTCGACCGCCGATGGCTGAGTCGGCGCCACCGCTACCCCAGACAAGGTCATCGCCGTCGCCGCCACCGACAGCACCCCCCATCGTGTCGCTGGAAGGATCACTGTCATCGTTCAGGTAGAGGCGATCATTGCCGGCACCGCCGTTCAAGATGTCGTAGCCGCCATGCCCCATCAGCGTATCCGCACCACGTTCGCCAAACAACGCATCGGCGCCGCCGCCACCCCAGGCGAGATCATCACCGTCTCCGGCGACGCCAGTACCCCCCAAGGTGTCGCCGGAAGGATCACTGTCATCGCTCAGATAGAGGCGATCATTGCCGGCACCGCCGGTCAGCGTATCGGCGCCAACGCCGCCCATCAGGACGTCATCATGCGCGTCACCGATCAGAAAGTCGGCGCCGTCATGCCCCAGCAGCGTATCCGCGCCACGGCCACCCACGACTGAATCGGCGCCGCCGCTACCCCAGACGAGGTCGTCGCCGTCGCCGCCACCGACAACACCCCCCATCGTGTCGCCGGAAGGGTCACTGTCATCGTTCAGGTAGATGCGATCATCGCCGGCTTCGCCGGACAGGAAGTCCTGACCGCCATGCCCCACCAGCGTATCCGCGCCACGGCCACCCAAGATTGTATCGGCGCCGCCGCTACCCCAGACGAGATCATCGCCGTCGCCGCCACCGACAACACCCCCCATCGTGTCGCCGGAAGGATCACTGTCATCGTTCAGGTAGAGGCGATCATTGCCGGCACCGCCGGACAGGATGTCGTAGCCACCATGCCCCAGCAGCGTGTCCGCGCCCGCGTCGCCCAGCAGGTAATCCGCGCCCTCCCCACCTTCGAGCAGGTCGTCATCGGCCCCGCCGTGGATCTCGTCATCCCCCGCGTCGCCTGACAGCGTGTCAGCACCCGCTTCGCCGAACAGGAGATCCGTGCCCTCCCCGCCTTCGAGGACATCGTCATCGGCCCCGCCGGAGAGTTCGTCATCCCCCGCGCCGCCGCGCAGCGTATCGGCGCCGCGTTCGCCAGCGATCAGGTCGTGGCCATCGCCGCCGTCCAGATCGTCGTCGCCCATGCCGCCCAGGATGGCGTCGTCGCCATGCTCGCCCTGCACGACGTCGTTGCCATCGCCCCCCGACAAGGCGTCATCACCCAGCCCCCCGAGGAGCGTATCGTCGCCCTTGCCGCCGAACGCCAGGTCATCGCCGTCGCCGCCCAGCAGCGAATCATCCCCATCCTGGCCGTGAAGCGTGGCCGCCCCACTGCCGATGGCGATCAGCGTATCCGCCCCCTGTCCGCCGAACAGGTGATCGTCGCCCGCCCCGGCTTCCAGCCGATCATTGTCGGCGCCGCCGTGAAGGGTATCGGCGCCGTCGCCGCCCTGCAGCGTATCGTCACCCGCGCTGCCGAAGAGGTAGTCGCCGCTGCCCAGGCCCTGGACGAGGTCATCGCCACCGCCGCCGTAGAGGGTCTCCTCCTCCTCCGTGCCGATCAGGGTGTCAGCCAGCCGCGTACCGAAGCGTTGAAACATCGGGCTCTCCGTTAACGCCGCGGAAGATATCGGCGCCCTCCCTCCGTGCAACGGCGCGATCGTCGCGCGGCATCGCATCCATGCTCGCGCAAACCCGCGAAATCATGGACATTTACGGGAACTGATCCGGTCCCGGCCGCGATCACAAAGGCGTTATGATGGCCGGCCAGCGGGCGAGGCGCGACGCGCGCTGCCGTCCCCGCTGTCTCGATTTCCCAGGCGATGGGAGTTGGCGGGGGGCTGTTGCCGAGCCCCGGCCAGCATGCTACCTCGCCGCCACGCCGCGAACGGCATCACGATGCCTCGCTGGTGGGGGATAGTTTAACGGTAGAACTCCCGACTCTGACTCGGGCAGTCTTGGTTCGAATCCAGGTCCCCCAGCCACTTCGGCGATAGCCACACTCTCTCAAGCACCTAGCTACGCGCACTGACGTCCAGGCCGAGAGGCGAGCGCGCTGTGCAGCATGAGTAGCAAACATCTGCGGTGCATGAACGCCTGGCGCAACCACAGACGTTGCGGTCCGGCGCTGCCCATTTGATCCGTCGCGGTGACACCTGGTACTGGGTTCGGCGGCTTCCCAGTGCCCTGCGAGACACCGTTACGCGGCCGTCGACCGGGCAGCTTCGGTTATCCCTGATGACCTGCGACGCCCGCATGGCGCGCCGACATTCCGCTTCCGGTGTCGCCAAGCCGGGTTGCGCTTCAGGGCCCGGCGACCGCGGTTGGCCTCGCGAGGTCTCAGCCGCCGCGAGGCGCCAGAACGAAGCCATCCTGCCCCGGGGTCTCCGCCCAGGCACGAAAGGCGGGGGATGGCTCGACCCGGCCGCTCCGCAACAGGTCGAGCCAGACGCCGCTGGCCTCCAGGAAGCGGTTCACGCCGCAGGGCCACATGGCCAGGCTCATCGCCTCGGCCATCTTCGGCTCCGATACCCCCTCGCCATAGGCGGCTTCGAGGTCGGCCGTCAGCGGCCAGTGCGCGCCCCGCGCCGCGTGGATGCCCAGCAGCGCGAGCCGCGCGAGATATGCCGGCACGCCGAGCCCGGCGATCAGCGCCGCCGTGCCGGCGCAATAGGCGGCGGCGGCCGGCACTTCCGGGAAATAGCCCTGCCAGTGCTTGTCGAGAAAGCCGAAGGTGTCCGCGCCGCGCGCCCATGCCACCAGGCGGAACACCGCCTCGGCCTGCGGCCCCGTGCCGCCGGTGCGGAAGAACAGGTCCACATGGTGGGTGCCGACATGCTCCTCGGCCGCCGTCAGGATGGCCAGCCAGACGAACTCCTTCTCGAAGGGGTCGAGGTGGCGTTCCGTCAGCGTCAGCGCCTTGTACATGACGCCATAGGCGTCCTGCAGGTCGGGCATCGCGGCAGCCATGGCGCCCTGGTGGGGCAGGACGTAGCCGCGGCGCGCGCGGAATTCCTCAAGCCGGGCCCGGACGACCTCCGGCGGGATCGGCTCAGTCGGCACGGATGCCGGCCGCCTGGATGACGCCCCCCCAGCGCTGCCGGTCGGCAGCGATCAGGTTGGTGAAGCTGGCGACAGGGCCGCCCATGATTTCCATCCCGGCTTCCACCATCTTGCCGCGCGTCGACGGGTCCGCCAGCGCCGCCTGCAAGGCACCGTTCCAGGCCGCCAGGATTTCCGCCGGCATCCGGCCCGGCCCGCAGAAGCCGAACCAGTTGCTGACGTCGTAGCGCGGCAGCCACTGCTTGATGAGAGGCAGGTCCGGCAAGGCGGGGGCCGCGCCGCTGCCGCCGAAGGCGATGCCGCGCAGCCCGCCGCTGCGGATCTGGCCCAGGAATTCAGGCATGTTGCCGATCATGAAGCCGATCCGGCCCGCCACCAGGTCGGTGATGGCCGGCGCGCCGCCGCGATAGGGCACATGGGTGCACTCGATCCCGGCCTGCCGCGCGAACAACTCCGCCGCCAGATGCGGGCTGGACCCGACGCCTGCCGAGCCATAGGTCACCGCCTGCGGATTGGCGCGGGCATGCGCGATCAGCCCCGGCACGTCGCGGAAGGGCGCCTGAGTATTGGCGACGAGGATCTTGTAGATGCCCGCGAGGCTCGCGATCGGCGTCAGATCCGTTTCCACATTGATCGGCATGGTCACGCCGGGGAGTTGCGGCGATACGGTGAGCATCGCCATCGTCGCCAGCACGACGGTATGGCCATCCGGCGCCGCCCGCGCGCAGGCCTCGGCGGAGATGATGCCGCCGGCGCCGGACCGCGTCTCCACGATCACCGTCTGGCCCCACTGGGCGCGCAGCGCATCGGCCATCAGGCGGCACAGCAGGTCGCCGGCGCCACCCGGTGCGAAGCCGCAGAGGATCTTCACCTCCCTCGCCGGCTTCCACACGCCCTGCGCGCCGGCCGACTGGCCATGCAGTGCAGCGGCGCCGGCGGCGACGAGCAGCGCGCGGCGCGATATCGCCAGGCTTCCGTTGGGCATGCCGCCCTCTCCCCCGATGAGCGATCCGCCGTCGGACCGCGCGTGGGGGCAGCCTAAGTGGGATACCGACGCCATACAACACTGGCGGCCACGGTCGCGCATAGCGGTGCCCGCTTGGGCACCACCAGGCGCTGGACGTTGGCAAACCTGCCTGGGGCGGACCGCATGCGGGCGCCCTCACGCCACTTCCGGCAGGCCCTCCAGCAGCTTGTCGAGCGTGATCGGATAGTCCCGCACCCGCACGCCCGTCGCGTTGTGGATGGCATTGGCGATGGCGGCGCCCACGCCGCAGATGCCAAGCTCCGCGATCCCCTTCGCCTTCATGGGCGAGGAAAGCGGATCGGCTTCATCCAGGAACACCACCTCCTGCCGCGGGATGTCGGCATGGACCGGCACCTCGTAGCCCGCGAGGTCGTGGTTGACGAAGAAGCCGAGGCGCGTGTCCACGGCCAACTCCTCCATCAGCGCCGCCCCGGCCCCCATGGTCATGGCCCCGATCACCTGGCTGCGCGCGGATTTGGGGTTGAGGATCCGGCCCGCCGCGCAGACCGCCAGCATCCGGCGCAGCCGCGTCTCGCCCGTGAAGGCATCGACCGCGACCTCCACGAAATGCCCGGCGAAGGTGGATTGCTGGAAGCGCTTCGTCAGGTCGCCGAACTCGATCCGGTCCTCCGCCACCAGTTCCTGCGCGGAGGCAGCTTCCGCCAGGCGCACGCGCCGGTTACCGGCCCGCACCTCCCCATCCTCGAACACCGCATCGGCGGCGTTGAAGCCCAGGCGCTGCGCCACCGCCTCCCGCAGCTTCACGCAGGCGGCGTAGACGCCGGCGGTGGAGCTGTTGCCGCCGAACTGGCCGCCGGAACCCGCGGAGACCGGGAAATCCGAATCCCCCAGCCGCACCCGCACATGTCCCAACTCGACGCCCATCATCTCCGCCGCCGTCTGGGCGATGATGGTGTAGCTGCCGGTGCCGATGTCGGTCATGTCCGTCTCGACCGTCACCATCCCGTCGCCAGAGAGCCTGACGCGCGCGCCGGAGGTGACGACCAGGTTGTTGCGGAACCCCACCGCCATGCCCATGCCGCGCAGCCAGCGCCCTTCACGCCACTGTCCCGGCGTCGGGTTCCGCTGGCTCCATCCGAAACGCTCCGATCCCTCCCGCAGGCAGCGGATCAATTGCCGCTGGGAGAAAGGGCGATCGTGATCCGCGGGATCGACCTGCGTGTCGTTGATGATCCGGAACTCGACGGGATCGATGCCGAGCCGCTCCGCCATCTCGTCCATGGCGATCTCCAGCGCCATCAGGCCGGGGGCTTCCCCGGGGGCGCGCATCGAATTGCCCTCGGGCAGGTCCAGCTCCGCCAGGCGCATCGTCATGAGGCGGTTCGCGCCGGCGTAGAGAAGCTTGGTCTGCGCCACCGCCGTTTCCGGCTGCCCTTCCGGCAGGTCGCCGGACAGGCTGTCATGCGCGATGGCGGTGATGCGGCCGTCCCGCCCCGCGCCGATGCGGATGCGCTGGATGGTGGCGGGGCGATGCGTGGTGTTGTTGGCGACCAGCGGCCGCGCGAGGGCGAGCTTCACCGGCCGCCCCGCCGCCCTTGCGCCGAGCGCCGCCAGCACCGCATCGGCGCGCAGGAACAGCTTGCCGCCGAAGCCGCCGCCGATGAAGGGGCTGTCGACGCGCACATCCTCCGGCTTCAGGCCGAGGGTGATCGCCAGATCGCGCCGCCACCAGGCGACCATCTGGGTGGAGGTCCAGATGGTCAGCTTGCCGCCCTCCCACGCCGCGATGGTGGCGTGCGGCTCCATCATCGCGTGGCTTTCGTCGGGCGTCGTGTAGGTCTCGTCCAGCGTGACCTCGGCGGTCGCGAAGGTACCCTCGAAATCGCCGACGCGATGTTCGGCGGGAGCATCGCTGCTCTCGCCGCTCACCAGCTCCGCCTTCGCGCCCTCCGCCGCCAGGTCGAAGCGCCCTGCCTGGCGGTCATATTCCACGCGGATCAGCGCAGCCGCGTCGCGCGCCTGTTCGAAGCGTTCGGCGACCACCACGGCGATCGCCTGGTGGTAGTGCTGGATGTCGGCGCCGCCGAAGAGGAAGGCGGTGTTCATCTTCCCCTTTGCCAGTCTCGGCATGTCGAGCGTGGTGACGATGGCGAGCACGCCGGGCAGCGCGCGGGCGGCATCGATATGCATGGCCAGCACGCGCCCCTTGGCGATGCCGGCGCCCAGCACATGGCCATAGGCCTGGCCGGCCGCGACATCGTGCCGTTCATAGGCGTAGGGCGCGCGGCCCGTCGTCTTCAGCGGACCATCGATGCGGTCCACGGGCTGGCCGACGATTTTCATCCGGTCGATCGGGTTGGTCGTGGCGGGGGTGTCGAACTTCATCGCTCAGCTCCTCGCCTCGGCCAGTACGGCGGCCAGCGCGCGCTCCGCCAGCGTGACCTTGAAGGCGTTGTGGCGGTCGGGCCGCGCCCCATCCAGGATGGCGGCCATCGCCGGCCCGGCGCCTTTCGGTAACTCGGCCTCCGCCTGTTCCACCCGCCAGGGCTTGTGCGCGACGCCGCCAAGCGCGACGCGCCCCGACCCGTCCCGCTGCACCACCGCCGCGACGGAGACGAGGGCGAAGGCGTAGGAGGCGCGGTCCCGCACCTTGCGGTAGAAGTGCCGCCCGCCCAGCCGGGGCGGCAGGGTAACGGCGGTGATGAAGTCACCGGCTTCCAGCGCCGTCTCGAGATGCGGCGTCTCGCCGGGCAGGCGATGGAATTCCGCGATCGGGATGCGGCGCATCGCGCCCTCGGCGTTCACCGTCTCCACCACCGCATCCAGGGCGCGCATCGCCACCGCCATGTCGCTGGGATGGGTGGCGATGCAGGCCTCGCTCGCGCCGATCACGGCCAGCTGCCGGGTGATGCCGCCGATGGCCGCGCAACCGCTGCCGGGCTGGCGCTTGTTGCAGGGTTGGGCGGTGTCATAGAAATAGGGGCAGCGCGTGCGCTGCAACAGATTGCCCGCGGTGGTCGCCTTGTTGCGCAACTGGCCGGTGGCGCCCGCCAGCAATGCGCGCGACAGCACCGCGTAGTCCCGCCGCACCCGCGCATCCGCCGCCAGCGCCGTGTTGCGCACCAGCGCGCCGATGCGCAAGCCCCCATCCGCCGTCGGCTCGATGGCATCGAGGCCGAGGCGGTTGACGTCGATGAGATGCGCCGGCGTCTCGATCTGCAGCTTCATCAGGTCGAGCAGATTGGTGCCGCCGGCGATGAAGCGGGCGCCGGGCCTGCGCGCCGCGGCGGCGGCCTCGGTCGGTGTGCTCGGGCGTTCGTAGGTGAAGGGCCTCATGCCGGCATCTCCACGACGTCCTTGATGGCTTCGAGGATGTTGGAATAGGCGCCGCAGCGGCAGATGTTGCCGCTCATCCTCTCGCGGATCTCCTCCTCCGTCAGCGCGGGCGGCGCGCCGAGGTCGGCGGTGACATGGCTCGGGATGCCGGCCTTGATCTCCTCCAGCATCGCGACGGAGGCGCAGATCTGCCCCGGCGTGCAGTAGCCGCATTGGTAGCCGTCATGGCGCACGAAGGCGGCCTGCAAAGGATGCAGCCGGTCCGGCGCGCCGAGGCCCTCGATCGTCGTGACCTCGTCGCCATCATGCATCACGGCCAGAGTCAGGCAGGCATAGATGCGCGTGCCGTTGACCATGACGGTGCAGGCGCCGCATTGGCCGTGGTCGCAGCCTTTCTTGCTGCCGGTCAGGCGGAGGTGTTCCCGCAGGGCATCCAGCAGGCTCGTCCGCGGATCGATGTCGAGGACGCGGTCCTCCCCATTCACGCGCAGCGACACCGCCGCCGGTGCGATGACTGGTGCAGCCTCCGGCAGGATGCGGCGGGAGGTGGGATCGGGAGGCTGCATGCGGGCGTCCTTGCTGGCCGGACGGACCAACCCCGCGCGTCCGGCCCTGGGCGGCTGGGCATCGCGGGAACGCGCCCCGTGACGGGCGCGCCTGGTCCTCGCTTCGGGGTTGAGTGCGGCGCCGTTCACCGGCGCTGCCTCGCCGTGGTCGCCCCTGGTGGCCCAGGCGGCGCCCCATGCGGGCATTGCGGTGACAACCGGCGGCGTCACACGCCGTTGCGGCCCGGCGCCATCACGCCAGCGTCATTCCGCGCCTTGCCCTGTCTTCCACCGCTGGCCTGGCGGGGCCATGATGCGCGGCAGCAATGGGGGAAACGCGCGGGATGCCAGCACCAGGCACAGGCGGAACCAGGGGCGGGGCGGCCTGATGTCGCTTCGCGACAAGGCGGCCATCACCGGCATCGGGGAGACCGCCTACCAGCGCGGCGCCACCCGGCCCGCGACGGCGCTGCAGCTGGAGGCATCGCTCCTCGCCATCGCCGATGCGGGGCTTTCGCCGCGCGACATCGACGGCATCATGCCGATCGGCACCACCGGCGCCTCCGCGGAGGAACTGGCCACCAATCTCGGCATCACGGATCTGCGCTACACCGCCGTTACGCCGATGGGTGGTGCGGGTGGCATCGCCTCCATCCAGACGGCGGCGGCGGCGATCCAGGCGGGGCTGTGCCGCCATGTGCTGATCGCCGCGGGGCGCAACACCTCCATCGCCGCCAAGGTCGGCGCGCGCATCCACGCGATGCCGCAATTCCACCTGGTGACGGAGTTCGAGTTGCCGCTGGGCGCCATCGCCCCGGCGCAGCTCTACGCGCCCATGGCCCGGCGGCACATGGAGCTGTTCGGCACCACCAGCGCCCAGTTGGCGGAGATCGCGGTGGCGATCCGCGGCCATGCGATGCTGAACGACAACGCCATCATGAAGAAGCCGATGACGGTGGCGGACCACCAGGCAAGCCGCATGATCGCCGACCCTTTCCGCCTGCTGGATTGCAGCCTGGAAAGCGATGGAGGCGCCGCCTTCATCGTCAGCGCCGCCGATCGCGCGCGCGACATGCGCGCGCCGCGCGTGCTGCTATCCGGCATCGCGGAGGGGCATCCGGACAGCCCGAGCGCCATCACCCAGCGGCCGGACATGACGCGCCTCGGCATCGCCAAGGCCGCCCCGCGCGCCTTCGCCATGGCGGGCGTCACGCCGGCCGATATCCAGGTGGCGGAGGTCTATGACTGCTTCACCTGGGTCGTGCTGTGCCAGCTGGAGGATATGGGCTTCTGCGCGAAGGGCGAAGGCGGCGCCTTCGTGCAGGGCGGGCGCATCGCCCTCGGCGGCGCGCTGCCCGTGAACACGCATGGCGGGCTGCTCAGCCAGGCGCACATGATCGGCATGAACCATGTGGTGGAACTGGTGCGCCAGCTGCGCCACCAGGCCGGGCGCGCCCAGGTGCCGGGCGTGGAGGTCGGCCTGGCCACGGGCTATGGCGACCTGGGCGACGGCGCCATGATGATCGCGCGACGGGGATAGGCGGCATGTCGGACATATCGAAGCCAGCGCCGCATCCCTCCCCCCTGACGCAGCCCTATTGGGATGGCGCGGCGCAGGGCGTGCTGCGGGTGCAGCAATGCGCGGCCTGCGGCAAGCTGCGGCACTACCCCCGCTACCTCTGCGACGGATGCCATTCCTTCGACGTCACCTGGAAGGATTGCAGCGGCCGCGGCACGGTGCACAGCTGGATGGTGGCGCATCACGCCTTCCACCCCGGCTTCAAGGAAGATTTGCCCTACACGCTGGTCGTGGTGGAGATGGAGGAAGGGGTCCGCGCGCTCGGCCGCTTCATCGGGGAGGCACCGCGGATCGACATGCCCGTGGTGATCCGCTTTACGGCAGGCGCGGATGGCTTCGCGCTGCCGGCATTCACGCCGGTGGTGCCGGACGCCTGACGCAGGCGGGATCGAGGCCGGAGGGCTACTCCTCCTCCTCGGTCATCCCGGCTGCAACCTGCAGCCCGGCATCCCCGGGGCAGGCCAGGGCGCGGCGCTGGAGGTGGGCGCTGCGCTGCATGGCGTAGGCGTCCAGCGCATGGGCCTCCGCCGCATCCAGGTCCCGGTAGGCACCCGCATAGCCGTGGAAGGCGGAACCCGCCTGCCAGCCCAGCACCGCCTCCGGCCCCACGGCGTGGGACAGGGCAAGGCCCGTGGCGAAGGCCGCCGCCGAATCCCGCAGCGTGGAGGGGCCGAGGATCGGCAGCACCAGGTAGGGCCCGCTCGGCACGCCCCAGCCGCAGGCCGCATCCGCCAGGCCGAAGGGCCGCGCGACCAGGCCGCGTTCCGCCGCCACATCCCGCACCCCGCCATAGCCCAGCACCGTGTTGATGCCGAAGCGCTGCAAGGCATGGCCCGCAATGCCGAATTCGCCGCCCGCAACGCCGGCCATGGCGGTGACGGGCTCCCCCAGGTTGGACAGCGCCTGGCCGATTCCCTGCCGCACCTCCGCCGGCACCTGACCGACGTAGAAGCGCGCGGCCGGCGTCAGCAGATGGGTCCGTAGCGTCGCGTTGAAGACATGGGTGTAGCGGTTCACCCGTTCCAGCGGATCGCCGCCATTCGCCGCAGCCGGCGCGGCCACCGCCGTCAAGGCGAGGCCCAGCAGCGCCGCCCGCAGAGCACCGTCGTTTCGCATCACAACCCCCCGCACCCGTGACCCGGATATCACCGGTCGGGCCGATGGCGCCACCGCGAAGCCGCATCACCCGGGCTGCGCGCCGGCTACGGGGGCCATGGCGATGCGGGGGCCGATATCCTGCCAGGCGAGGCGGCATTGCAGCGCCAGGGAGGCGGGGTAGTAGAGCGCCGCTTCCTCCACCCGCGGCAGGCTGGACACGCGCCCCAGCACCGTCGCCACCGTCAGTTGCGCCACGGCCTGGATGCCGGCATCCCCGCGGTAGGGGGCGATCAGGTTGCTGCGCAGATCCACCCAGGCCGGCGCGGCGGCGTGGTCCGGGTCCGCCCAGAACTCGGCCAGCGCCAGCAACGCCGGCGCCGCCACGCTGCCCGACCAGGCCAGGTGCAGCGGCACCCGCACCGCGTCGTAGGAGAAGCGCGGCGCCGGCCCGGGCGCCAGGATCGGCCGCCCATCCCCGCGGGAGATCGCGACCCAGTCCGGCGGCAGCCGCCAGCGGCCGAAGCGGGCGCGATCCGTGATCTGCCGGCCCATCGCCTCCAGCGCCGCCCAGGCGGGGCTTGGCGCCAGCGGCGCCAGCACGCGGAAGGCGTTGGGCATGGCGTAGCCCGGATTGACCACGACGTGGTCGGGCTTGAGGAAACCCTCCGCCCCCGGCAGCAGCAGCGGACCATCGGCCAGCGGCAGCACCAGCCGCCGCAGGATGTCCCGCGCCACCTGCGCGGCCAGCCGCCGGTATTCGCCGGAGGACCAGCGGGCGGCCGCCTCCGCCAGCGCCCAGCCGCCCAGCAGGTCGCCATCGGTCGCGTTATTGAAATCCGAGACCGGCACGGCGGCGCCGGGCTGGTAGCGCCAGGCCAGCAGCGCATCATCCGGCCGCCGCAGCGCCTGGCGCGAAAAGCGCAGCAGGCGGTCGAAGGTCGCGCGGTCATCGAAGCGGACGGCGAAGAGCATGGCGGCGCCCTGCCCCTCGGAATGCGTGGCGCCGGCATTGCCGTTATCCACCACGCGGCCGTCATGGGTGATGAAGCGGCGGCGGAAATCCTCCCATTCCGCGGACTCCGCCTGAACCCGAGCATTCGGCAGAAGCGCCTGGGCCTGACCGGCGCCGAGGGCGACACCCATGCCGGCACCCCACTGCAACAGCGCCCTGCGGCCAAGCCGGGATGTGACCTGCCCTGCCGCCACCGCCGCCTCCTCTTCCCGCTGCCCTGCACCGCCATGGTTACGCGCGCGATGCGGGTCGGCTCGACGCAGGTTTTGTTCGGATTTGTAGGGCACCCCGCTGCCGGGGCTTCCCGCGGCGGCATCGGTGGCTAGCCTTCCCGCCAATGGAACCCACCGCCTCCCCACCCATGCCCGGCCTGCCCGGGACGGCCTTCGCAGCCCTTCTCGACGCCTATCCGCAGCGGCAGGCCGTGCTGGCGCTCCTCACCCGCCTGCACCGCCACCACGCGGCCAGCGCCGGGCATTCCGTCCGCGTCGGGCAGGTCCTGCTCGCGATGGCGACCGAGCAGCCTGGCTATCTCGGCGATCCCGGCACGGCCTTCGTGGCGGGGTTGCTGCATGATGTCGGCAAGCTGGCGGTGCCGCCCGGGACGCTCGATTCCCCCGCCAGCCTCGACAAGGCCGGGCGGGACCTGATCCGCGCCCACCCGGCGGAGGGCGCCGCCATCCTGGCCGAGGCCGGGTTCCAACCCCTCATCGTCGAGGTGGCGCTGGGCCATCACGAACGCTGGCAGGGCGGCGGCTACCCCGCCGGCCTGCCCGCCACCGCGCAGCCCCGCCTGTCGCGCGCCGTCGCCGTGGCCGATGCCCTGGTCGCGATGGTCGAACCCGGCCGCCCCTATCGCGCGCCCCTGGGGCGGGAGGCCGCGCTGACGGAACTGCGCGCCTGCGCCGGTGTGCATTTCGACCCGGAGACGACGTCCATCCTCCTCGCCGCCGCCTCCCGCGGGGATGGACCCCTCGCCACCCTTCTCGGTACCTGAGGCGCGCCCGCGGCACCACCCACACCGTGTCGACATGGTTAATTTTTCGCGGTATGGTTGTGTTACGTCACCCTTTGCAACGAAAGGCGAGGAGCCCGTGCCGCCTTCGCGCCCCCTTCTCGTGCTGGAAGATGATCCCGGCGTGGCCGCCGCGATCGGCGACGCCCTGGCGCAGGATGGCTGGCGGGTGGAGGCGGCCGATACGCTGGCACTGGGCCGCGCGCGCCTGGCCGCCTGCAACCCGCGGATCGTGGTGGTCGATCTCGGCCTGCCCGACGGCAACGGGATCGCCTTCGTGCAGGAAGCGGCCCGGCGGCCCGATATCGGCATCATCGTGGTCAGCGGCCGGGCCGAGGAAGTGGACCGGATCGTGGGGCTGGAGGTCGGGGCGGATGACTACCTGACCAAGCCCTTCTCGCTGCGGGAAATGGTGGCCCGGATCCGCGCGCTGTGTCGCCGGCTGGATTCCATCGCCACCCTCGCCCGCCCGGCCACGGTGCCGCCACCGCCCGGGGCCTGGGACATCGTCGGCCTGCGGCTGGAACCGACACGGCAGCGGATCGTGGCCCCGGATGGGCGGGAGATCCGCCTGACCGGGGGCGAGGCCACGCTGCTGCACCTGCTGCTGGAAGCGCCGGAGAACCTGGCGGACCGCGCCAGCATCTCCGAACGCGCGCTCGGGCGGCGGCTGCTGCCGGAACAGCGTGGCGTGGACCAGCTGGCCTCCATGCTACGGCAGAAGCTGCGCGATTCCTCGGCCGGCCAGGTCACAGTCGCCGCGGTGCGCGGGCGCGGCTACCGCCTGGCCTGGTAGGCGCGGCTATCCGCGGAGGTCGCAGGCCACCCCGCGCCTGGCGCAGTTCCGGCGCGCTGGTCGAACACGGGTCGGGTTTCGCGAATTGCCGGGCTCCATTGCCGCGCGTCCTCGCCGGGACAAGACTGGCCACGACCAACGCAGGAGGAAGCGGCCCGTCATGAAGCTCACCATCTCCCCCAACAGCCCCTATGTCCGCAAGGCACGCGCCTGCGCGATCCAGCGCGGGATCGAGGACCGGATCGAGCCCTGGCTGGAGGCCGGCAAGGATCCCGCGCTGCCGCGCCTCAACCCGCTGTCCAAGGTGCCGACGCTGGTGACGGATGATGGCGTCGCGCTGTTCGACAGCCCGGTGATCTGCGAATACCTCGACAGCATCGGCACCGCGCCGCCGCTGTTCCCGCCGGCCGGTCCCGCGCGCTGGAACGCGCTGCGCCAGCAGGCGCTCGGCGATGGCATCCTCGACGCATCGCAGCCGAGGCGGCGGGAGATCGCGCTGCCGCAGGATGAAGGCCGGCGCAGCTACATCGAATTGCAGCAGGGCAAGGTTACCCGCGCGGTGGATGCGCTGGAAGCGGAGGCCCACACCCTCGGCGCCCTGACCACGATCGGGGAGATCACGATCGCCTGCGCGCTCGGCTACCTCGATTTCCGCTACGCCAACGAACCCTGGCGCCCCGGGCATCCGAAGCTGGAAGCCTGGTATGCCCGCGTCGCCCGCCTGCCGGCCATGGCCCGCACCGCCCCGCCGCCTGGCTGACGCCTGCCCTGCACGCGGCCCGGTTCGGCGCCGGCTCGCATTCCGTTAGCAATGCGCCCGCATCCTGCGCCCCAGGCGGTCATTCTCGACTGCCGGAGGCGCAGGAAGCGACCATGGCGGGGCCAAGGCCAACACCAACGGGGCGTGCGAGTCCGTTCGCGGAAGACGAGATCATCGTCACCAAGACCGACCCGAAGGGCCGGATCCTCTACGCGAACGAGACCTTCCTCACGGTCTCCCGCCTCACGCTGGCCGAGGCGCTGGGCCAGCCGTACAGCATCGTCCGCCACCCCGACATGCCACGCTGCATCTTCGAGATGATGTGGAAGACGATCGGCGCGGGCGGCGAGTTCTTCGGCTACGTCAAGAACATGGCCACGAATGGCGACCACTACTGGGTCGTCGCCCATGTGACCGCGAGCCGCAACGCGGCAGGCACCATCACGGGCTTCCATTCCAACCGCCGCAAGCCGGATGCCGCGCAGATCGCGCGCATCGAACCGCTCTACCAGCGGCTGCTGGCGGCCGAGGACGCGCAGGCGGACCGCAAGGCCGGCCAGCGCCGCGGTGCCGATCTTCTCGACGCCTTCCTGGCCGAAAGGGGGATCAGCTATGACCAGTTCGCCTTCTCCGTTTGATCGCGTGCCGCCCGCCGCCCTGCTGGGCGCGGCCGCGGTCGTCACGCTGGGCCAGGCCCTGGCCGGGCTCCTCGCCGGGCCGCCCGGGCCCGTCGCGCTCGCGGCAGGCGCGGCGCTCAGCCTCTCCGCCCTGGGTGCCGCCGCCTGGCACATGGCGCGCGACGCAGCGTCGCTGACGCAACTCGCCGCGATCACCGAAGCCGCGTCGCATGGCGACCTGGAAGCCCGCTTCATCGGCGTGCCCGCGCCGGGCGCGATCGGCCGGGCGCAGCGCGGCGTGAACCGGCTGCTCGACATCACCGATGCCTTCGTGCGCGAAGCCGGCGGATCGATGAAGGCCGCGAGCCTCGGCGCGCATCATCGCAAGGTGCTGCTGCGCGGCCTGCCTGGCGCCTTCGCCGCGGCGGCCGCCGACATCAACGCCGGCGGCGGCGCCATGGAAGCCCGGGCCCACGCCTTCACCGATTTCGCCACGCGCTTCGAATCGGAGGTGGGAGAGGTCGTGACGAATGTCGCCGGCGCCGCCGTCTCCATGCGCGCCAGCGCCGAAGCGCTGTCCGGCAGCGCCGGGCGCAGCGCCACCGCCGCCACCACGGCGGCCGAGGCCATCGGCCGGACCGCGGCGGAAACCAACGCCGTGGCCGCGGCGGCGGAGGAACTCTCGGCCTCGGTCAGCGAGATCAGCCGCCAGGTGACGCGTGCCTCCTCCATCGCGCGCAAGGCGGTGGAGGAAACGCGCCGCACCGATGCCAGCGTCACCGGCCTGGCCAGCGCGGCCGCGCGGGTGAAAGAGGTGGTGCTGATGATCGCCGACATCGCCGGGCAGACCAACCTGCTGGCGCTGAACGCGACCATCGAGGCCGCCCGCGCGGGCGAGGCCGGCAAGGGCTTTTCCGTGGTGGCGAGCGAGGTGAAGGCCCTGGCCGCGCAGACCGCGAAGGCGACGGAGGAGATCGGCCGCCAGATCGCGGAGATCCAGGTGGCGACGCAGGGCGCGGTGGAGGCGCTGCGCAGCATCAGCGCCGCCGTGCACCAGACGGATGAGGTGGCGAGCGCCATCGCCGCGGCGGTGGAGGAACAGGGCGCCGCGACGCAGGAGATCGCGCGCAGCGTGCAGGGCGTGGCCAGCGGCAGCGCCACCGCATCGGCCAGCGTCGCCGGTGTGGGCGAAGCCGCTTCCGCCACCGGGCGATCGGCGGAAGGTGTCCTGGCGGCATCGCAGGACCTGGCCGCCCAGTCCGGGCGGTTGAGCGAGGGGGTCCGCGCCTTCCTGGCCAGCGCCCGCGCGGCCTGAGGCCTGTTGCCGAGGTCACGCATCAAGCGCCATGGCGGGACCGCGCATGGGCTGGATGGGAGAAGCGCTGGCGACTCCGTCGCCGGATCCCCCGGCAAGGGCGATTGACGTGGCGCGCCAGCCGGGCGCATGCCCGCGCCGATGGCCCGCGCCCCGGAAACTGATCTCTACGCCGCCGTGAAGGCGCACCTCGAAAGCCTGGGCCTGGACCCGAAGGGGGAGGTGCTGGGCTGCGACGTGGTCGCACTCGGCGCGGGCGACCCGCCGCTGCTGGTGATCGCGGAGATGAAGTCGGGCTTCACGCTCGACCTGCTGCTGCAGGGCGTGGACCGGATCGCCCTGTGCGACGAGGTCTGGCTGGCCGTGCCCGCCACGCGGAAGGGCCGGGACCGGGACCGCCGGGCGCATCGCCTCTGCCGGCTGCTGGGCTTCGGGCTGCTGGCCGTGCTGCCCGGCACCGGGCGGGTGGAGGTGCTGGTGGAGCCCAGCGCCTATCGCCCCCGCCTGAACCCGAAGCGCCGGTCCCGCCTGGTGGCGGAACACCGCAAGCGGCGCGGCGACCCCACGCCCGGCGGGGGCAATCGCAAGCCGATCATGACCGCCTACCGCCAGGCCGCGCTGGCCTGCGCGGCCGCGCTGAAGGATGGCCCGGCGACGACGAAGGCGGTGAAGGCGGTGGTGCCGGATGCGCCGACCATCCTGCTGCGCAACGTGCATGGCTGGTTCGAACGCGTCAGCCGCGGCACCTACCGCCTGACCGCGGCCGGGGAGGCCGCGCTGGCGGCGGGGTGAGGCGCGTTGAATTCGAACATGCTTGGCATCTTCGAATATCCATGCCCTACTCCGCCCGCGCCGCGGCCCTGGCTTCGGGGAGGCGACAAGGCAGGAGGACGCACGCGCCATGGATACCCCCGTCAGCTTCGTCTCCGACGGCATCGACATCGCGGGCGACCTGCACATCCCGGACGGCACGCCGCCGGGCACCAGGCTGCCGGCCTTCATCGTGCTGCACGGCTTCATCGGGTCCAAGGACAAGAGCCATGCGGAGATCATGGCGCGGCTGCTGGAATCCTTCGGCTACGCGGTGCTGCGCATGGATTTCCGGGGCTGCGGCAAGTCCGGCGGCAAGCGCGGCTACGTGCTGTGCCATGACCAGGTGGCGGATGCGAAGAACGCGCTGAACTGGCTGTCGCAGCGGCCCGAGATCGACCCTGCGCGCATCGGCATCATCGGCCACAGCTTCGGCGCCGCCGTCGCCTGCTATGCCGGCGCGGTGGACCAGCGCTTCGCGGCCGTCATCTCCTCCTGCGGCTGGGGCCATGGGGAGCGCAAATTCATGGGCCAGCATCCCGGGGAGGCCTGGCCGAAATTCCTCGACATGCTCGCCGCCAACCGCGCCCACAAGGAGAAGACGGGCGAGGCGCTGACGGTGCCTCGCTTCGACGTGGTGCCGATGCAGGAACACCTGCGCAAGAACCTCTCTCCCAACGCACTCATGGAAGTATCCGCCGACACCGCGCAATCCATGTTCGACTTCAAGGCGGAGGAGGTGGTGCATTGGATCAGCCCGCGGCCCGTGCTGTTCCTGCACGGGGCGGATGACACGGTGACGCCGACGGAGCAGTCGATCCGCCTGTGGGAGAAGGCGGGCCAGCCCAAGGACCTGGTGCTGATCACCGGCACCGACCATTTCCCGCTGGCCGCCGGCAACAAGCGGACCGCGGGATTGCTGAAGGGCTGGCTCGACGTGCATTTCCCGGTCGTCCCGGCGTAGTCTGCGCGCATGAGCAAGATCCGCATCGCCGCCCCTGCCCTGCAAGCCCTCGCGCGCGATATCCTGGCCGCGGCGGGCACGCCGATCGATGACGCGGCGGTCTGGGCGGAGACGCTGGTCTTCGCCAATCTTCGCGGCGTGGACAGCCAC
The DNA here is from genome assembly GCF_051859025.1 of Falsiroseomonas sp. Lineage (GTDB taxonomy): Bacteria > Pseudomonadota > Alphaproteobacteria > Acetobacterales > Acetobacteraceae > Falsiroseomonas. The sequence continues at coordinate 42,866 of NZ_JBHYGL010000037.1, forward strand.
GGCGTCATCCGCATCCCCCGCTACCTCGAACAGATCGGCACCGGCGACATCCGCCCGGCGGCGGCGATGACGCTTCTGAAATCCGTGGGCGCCATCGCGCTGCTCGATGCCGCGGGCGCCCCCGGACCCGTCGCGATGAAGCGCGCGATGGAGGAAGCGATCGCTGCGGCGAAGCGCGTGCATGTGGGCTGGTGCGTGGCGCGGAACATCACCCATGCCGGCGCCGTCGGGCACTTCGCCTTGCAGGCCGCCGCGCAGGGCATGGCGGGGCTGGTGATGACCGCCAGCATCCCGCTGATGGCCTGGCCGGGCAGCCGGAAGGCCGTGGTCTCCACGAACCCCATCGCCATCGCCATGCCGGGGGGCCGGCATCCGCCGCTGCTGCTGGACATGGCGACGGCGACGGTGTCACTCGGAAAGATCCTCGGCGCCAAGCAGGCGGGCACGCCGATCCCCGCGGGCTGGGGCATCGATGCCGAGGGCGCCGACACCACCGAGGCCGCGAAGGTCGCCACGCTGCTGCCCATGGCGGGGCCGAAGGGCGCCGGCCTCTCCCTCATGATCGAATGCCTGGCGAGCCTGGTGGCGACCAACCCGATGATCGCGCCGGCGCTTCGCGGCGAGAAATCCTACGGCATGAACGGCGTCGCCATCGCGCTGGACCTCGCGGCCTTCGGCGATCCGGCGGAGCTGGCGGACAGCGTCGATGACCTCGCCGCCACGGTGGCCGCCCAGCCCCGCGCGCCGGGCGCCGATGCCCTGCTGGTGCCGGGCGAGCGTGGCGATGCGGAGCGGGTGCGGCGGCTTGCCGATGGCATCCCGCTGCCGCCGGGCGTGTGGAAGCAGCTGAGCGACGCCGCTTCGCGGCTGGGCGTGCCGGTGCCGGCGACCATTTAGTTTCTAACCCGATTTAGCCGTTTTAGCGGTTTTAGCACCGATTCAGTGGTGCTTTTGGACAAATGCCAGGGGTGGCGCAGCCCCCCTCACCCAACCCTCTCCCCCCGTTGGGGGGGAGAGGGCTTTGCGTGTCGCGCGGCAAGCCCGATGACGACCTGAACATAACAGGAACGATCCCGCCCGCGCCAGCGGAATCGGCACCGGTCACTGCATCTGGATGCCTTGGCGCTGGATCACCTGGCGCCAGCGCGTGATCTCGGCCGCGACGAAGGGGCGCATGTCGCCGGGGCGGCCGGCATCGACCTCTCCATCCACCAGATCGTCCAGGCGGCGGCGCATGGCGGGTTCGTTGATGGCGGCGGCAACCACCTGGTGCAGGCGGACCGCGACGGGTTCCGGCAGGCCCTTGGGCGCGGCGATGCCGGCCCAGGTCGGGGCCTCGAAGCCCGGCAGCCCCGCACCCTCGGCCACCGTGGGCACATCGGGCAGCAGCTTGGACCGCGTGGCGGAACTCACCGCCAGGCAGCGCAGCGTGCCGGCGCGGACATGGGGCAGCACGCCGACGCTGGTCGTGACCATCGCCGCGACCTCTCCCCCCAGCAGCGCCGTGGTGCCGGCGGCGTCGCCGCGATAGGGCACGTGCTGCATCTGGATCCCCGCCGCGGCGTTCAGCATCTCCCCCACCAGATGATGGGTGGACCCCACCCCGGCGGAGCCGAAGGTGACGCGGCCGGGCTGCGCCTTCGCCATCGCCACCAGCCCCGCCAGATCCCGCGCCGGGCTGTCCGCGCGCACGACGATGACGAAGGCGTAGCGCACCACCATCGACACGAAGTCGAAGTCATTCACCGGGTCGAAGGTCAGCCCCTGGGCGAAGGCGGCGGAGACGGCGTGGCCGCCGGTCAGCAGCCCGATGGTATGGCCATCCGCCTGGCTGCGGGCCAGCGCGGCGGAGGCGATGTTGCCCCCCGCCCCGGGCCGCGACTCCACGACGACGGACTGGCCCAGTTGTTCGCCGATCGGCGTGGCAATCAGGCGGGCCAGTATGTCCGCCGTGCCGCCCGGACCGAAGCCGTGCAGCAGGCGGATGGGCCGGTCCGGCCAGGCGGCGAGCGCGGGGCTGGCGACCAGGGGCGCAGCCAGAAGGCCGAGCGCCATGCGACGGGTGAGCATTTTCTTGTTTCCTCCCATTCTCAGCGTTTCGATTTTTCGGCACACGCTCGGCGGCCGCCACGGGCGGCCGAGGTCGCGAATGCGGCCCGCGGCAAGTGCCGCGAAGCCAAGCGCGCGGAGCGCGCGCCCGGCGTTTGAGGGCATGGCAAGTGGCTGTTCCCAGGAGCCGCTGGAGGCGGCGGATGGGATCAGACGCTGGCCGCTTCGCGGAATTCCTGGGGCGCCTGGGGGCCCCATTGGCTTTTCAGCCCCTGGCTCTTCGGCACCAGGCGCGGCGCCATGCTGGCGTTCAGCGTGTCCGTATCCGTCCAGTGTTCATGCACCCGGCCCCAGGGGTCCTTCCAGTAGTCGAAGACCTGGCTGCCCAGCAGGTGCCGGCCGATGCCCCAGAGGTGGTAGTGCCCCTGCTGTTGCAGCCAGTCATGCCCGGCATGGAGGTCGTCCATGTCCTGCACCTCGTAGGAGATGTGGTTGAGGCCGGCGCGGCTGTGGCGGCCGAACATCATGATGTGGTGGTCGACGAATTCATCGCCGCGGTCGGCGCGGTTGAAGCTGGCCAGCAGGAAGTCGGGGTTGTCCTCGGCGTGGACGTGTTCGCTGACCATGAAGCCGAAATGGCGATGCGCCCAGGCGACGGAGCCTTCGATGTCCGGCGTGCTGAACACGGCATGGCCCATGCGCTTCACCTGGCAGGGGCGCGGCTCGATCCGCTGCAACTGGCCGAGGCGCGGGCGTTCCGCGCCGGTGTTCAGCAGGGAATGGCGTTCGGGCAGCGTGGCGACGGTGGCGACGCCATGCACGACTTCCATGGTGAAGCCGTTGTGGTCCTTCAGGCGCACGCGCTTGCCGCCGCCGGGTTCGTTCAGCGCCTCCACGCCCGATGCACCGGCGGCATGGGCGGCCAGGCGGTGCAGATCGGCCTCGCTATCCGCGTGGAAGGCGACGCCCAGCACGCGGTCCGGGCCGCGTTCGGTGATGTGCAAATGGTGGGCATCGCCGGTGCCGCGCATGTAGAGCGCATTCTCCGTCCGCACCTGCCGCAGCAGCCCGAAATCCGTCAGGAAGCGCTCCGCCTGGTCGAGATCGGGCGAGCCGAGCCTGATCCATGCGACATCGCGCACCTTGATGATGGGGTCCTGCATCCTGTTCCTTCCTCCCAACGCCAGTCCTGCCCCCTGCGGGCTCAGGGTGGCGGCATGAATTGCGGCGCGTGGCGCAGCACGGTTTCCGTGGTCTCGTTCAGATGCGCGCCGAGCAGTTCGGCGGCGAGTTCCGCCTTGCGCGCCAGCGCGGCGTCGTGGATCGCCTCATGCTCCGCGCGCTTGGACGGCCCGATGGGGCGGTGGCGCTGGCAGACCAGGCGGTAGCGTTCCATGTGGTCATACATCTGGGCGCGCAGGCGGAGCAGCCAGCGGGAGGGGCAGGCGGCGACGAGCGCGCGGTGGAAGTCGCGATGGGCGGCCAGCCATTCGCTGCTGCGCTGCTTGCGCTCCTCCCGGCTCAGGCGCTCGATCTTCGCCAGGCGGTGGAAGGCCAGCACCACGCCGGCTTCCCAGGCATCGTCGCCATGCCGCACGCTTTCCAGGATGGCGCGCTGTTCGAATTCGGTATGGAGCGCGGAGACATCGCGGAGGTCCTCCGCCGAGATGGCAGCGACGCGGAAGCCGCGATTGGCGTCGAGTTCGACCAGCCCTTCCGGCAGCAGGTGGGACAGCGCCTCCCTCAGCGTGCCGATACCCGCGCCATAGGCGCGCTGGAGATCGGCGAAGCGCAGCCGGGCACCGGGGGCGTAGTGCCCGTCCAGGATATCGCCCTTGAGGCGGGAGAGCACGTCCTGGCTGACCAGCACGGCATCCGGCTCCGCCGGTCTTGGCATGGCGCGCGGCGGCACGAAACCTCCCCCTTCCCCGTCGCCGGGGAGCCTAGGGAAGGATATTCGATCAAGCAAGTATGTTCGAAAATCCGATAGCCCGCGAAAAGGTCAGGCGCCCAGGCGGGTGGGGGGGTCGTCGCCGGGCTTGTCCTCCGTGCTGGACAGCACCAGCAGCGCATGGCCCGCGGCGGCGGCCCCACCGACCGCAATCAGGATGAAGAAGGCGATCCCGGGGTCGTTCCAGGGGCGGACCAGGGTGGTTTCCTGCGGGCCGGTGAACCACCACAGCGACAATCCACGCACCACGGCGCCGGTCACCAGGCCGGGCAGGAAGCCCAGCCAGAAGGAGGACAGGACGATCGCGACCAGCAGCAGGTCCCGCCCCGCGCCCATGCGGTGCGGCAGCAGATTGGCCCGGCAGAGGAAGGCGACGACGCCCAGGAGCAGGGCGGTGGCCAGGCGGAGCCAGAGCGGCAATCCGCGCAGCCTGGCGAGCCACCGGAGGACAAGCGCCAAGCCATTCATGGGAGGATTCGGGGGTTCAAGGTTTCGCGAGCATAAGGCCTGGGCGGAATGCACGCCATGCGTGCACAAGCTGTGAACATTGCGCTCTCCATTTCGTGTACGATATCGCTGCCTTCGCCGTTCGGCATCGCCTTGGGCGCTGGCGGATCGGGGGTTCCAGCCTTAACAGGCGGCGGCACCGGCAGAAGGACCCCACCCGTGCCCCCCATGTTCCGGCAGCCCGGCCCCGCCCGGCTGACGCCGCTGGATGCGATGCTCGCTGTCCTGCTCCGGCAGTTGGCGCCGGTCGCGCCGCGCCTGGTGGCGCTGCCCGATGCGCCGGGACGGGTGCTGGCTTCGGCGCTGGTCACCGCCGGGCCGGTGCCCGCCCGGGTGATGGCGCTGCGGGAAGGCTGGGCGGTGGTGGCGGCGGAGACGGAAGGGGCGGGCGTCTATGCCCCGTCACCCCTGCCCGGCCCGGCGATCCGGGTGCGGCCGGGGGACCCGATGCCGGAGGGCCGGGATGCGGTGCTCGACCCCTTCGATGCGATGGAGGCGGGCGAGGCCGTGATGGCGATGCAGGAAGTGGCGGCGGGCGATGGCCTCCGCCCGCCTGGCGCCGACATCGCCGCGGGCAGCGTGATCCGCGCGGCAGGGGAAAGGCTGCAGGCGCGGGACCTGCCGGCGCTGGCGGCCACGGGGCTGGAGAGCGTGGCGCTGCGCATCCCGCGCATCCTGCTGCGCCACCGCGACCCCGCTGTGGCCGCGATGATCGAGGCCTGGCTGCGGGCGGAGGGGGCGGAGCGCGTCGGCGACACGCCCGATTTGGTGCTGACCGACGACCCGGCGCTGGAGGAGGCGTTGCGGGGCCTGGGTGCGCGACCGGGCATGGAGGCGGCGGTCGGCCGGCGGGATGGCGTGCCGGCGCTGCTGCTGCCGCCGATGGCGGAGGATGCGGCCGCGGCCTTCCTGCTGCTCGCCCTGCCGGCGCTGCGGGTGCTGTCGGGCGCGCCGGCGCCGGCGCCGGTGCGGGCGCGGCTGGCGCGCAAGGTCGCTTCCGCCGTGGGCATCACGGAACTGGTGCCGCTGGCGGTGGATACGGACGGAATGGCCACGCCCCTGGCCATCGGCGCCCTGCCGCTTGGCGCGCTGGCCCGGGCGCAGGCGGTGCTGGTGGTGCCGCCGGGCACGGAGGGCTACGAGGCTGGAACGATGATCGAGGCGCTTTCCCTTGTCTGAGCATCACCGATCGCTGGCGGAGCGCATCCGACGCGCCGCCCGGCAGGAACAGTTCCTGGAGGTCGTCTCCGCCGGGGAGGCGATGCGCCGGCTGCGCGATGCCTTCCCCTTCGCAGCGCTGCCGGCGGAGGAGGTGACGCTGGCGGCGGCGCTGGGCCGCGTGATCGCGAGGCCCGTCCCGGCCGCCGGGGATGCGCCGCCCTTCGACCGGTCTGCCGTGGATGGCTTCGCGCTGCGGGCGGCGGATACGGCCGGGGCGGCGGAGGCAGCGCCGCGCCGCCTGGTGCTGAACGCGGAAGTGCTGGCCTGCGGCGTCGCGCCGGGGATCGAGGTGGCGCCCGGCACGGCGACAGCCATCGCGACCGGCGGCGTGATCCCGCGCGGCGCCGATGCGGTGGTGATGATCGAGCATACGGAATGGGAGGAAGGCGACCCGCCCGCCATCCTGCTGTCCCGCCCCGCCGCGCCCGGTTCCTTCATCAGCTTCGCCGGCAGCGACATCGCGAGGGGGGAGACGGTGCTGCGCGCCGGCGCGGTGGTAACGAGCCGGGAGATCGGGATGCTGGCGGCCTGCGGCATCGCGGCGGTGCCGGTGGTCCGGCGGCCGCGCGTGGCGGTGATCTCCACGGGGGATGAGCTGGTGCCGCCCGGCACGCCCCTGCCGCCCGGCGCCATCCCGGACAGCAACGCCGCCATCCTGTCCGCTGCGGTGACGGAGAATGGGGGCGAGGCCCTGCCCCTCGGCATCCTGCGGGATGAGGAGGCGGCGCTGGCGGCGGCGCTGCGCCAGGCGGTGGAGCAGGCGGATATCGTCGTGATGTCTGGCGGCACCAGCAAGGGGGCGGGCGATGTGTCGCACCGCATCCTGGGCGACGGCGTGATTGTGCACGGGGTGGCGCTGAAGCCGGGCAAGCCGCTCTGCATCGCCAGGGTCGATGGCAAGCCGGTCTTCGTGCTGCCGGGTTTTCCGACCAGCGCGGTCTTCACCTTTCATCAGTTTGCCGTGCCGCTGCTGCGCGCGATGGCGGGGTTGCCGGCGCGGGAGGAGACGGATGTGGCGGCGACGCTCCCCGTTCGGATGCCGAGCGAACTGGGGCGGGAGGAATATGTGATGGCGTCGCTGGCGCCATCCGGGGACGGAATCCTGGCCTGGCCGCTGGGCAAAGGATCCGGCAGCGTGACGGCCTTCAGCCAGGCCGACGGATTCTTCGCCATCCCCGCGCTGGACCAGGGGGCGGAAGCCGGCCAGGCGGTGCGGGTGCGGCTGATCGGCGCGGCGACGCGGCTGCCGGACCTCACCATCATCGGCAGCCATTGCGTAGGGCTGGATGCGGTGCTGGACCTGCTGGCGGCGGAGGGTCTGCGCGCGCGCAGCCTGGCGGTGGGCAGCCTCGGCGGGCTGGCGGCGGCCCGGCGGGGGGAATGCGACCTGGCGCCGGCGCATCTGCTGGATGCGAAGACAGGCGACTACAACACGCCCTTCCTGGCGCCGGGGCTGCGCCTGGTGCCGGGCTGGCGGCGCCTGCAGGGGGTGGTGTTCCGGCCCGGCGACGGGCGCTTCGCGGGGCGGGATGGCAGGGCGGCGGTGGCGGAGGCCGCTGCCGATCCGCGCTGCCTGCTGGTGAACCGCAATGCGGGATCGGGCACGCGCATCCTGCTGGACGGGCTGCTGGGCGGCGCGAAGCCAGCGGGCTACGCCAACCAGCCGAAATCCCACAATGCGGTCGCGGCCGCGGTGGCGCAGGGGCGGGCGGATTGGGGGGTGGCGATCGAGACGGTCGCGCGCGCCTATGGCCTGGGTTTCCTGCCGCTGGCCGATGAGCATTACGACTTCTTCCTGGCCGAGGCGCGGGCCGATCGCACGGCGGTGGCGGCCTTCCTGCGGGTGCTGGAATCGGCCGAATCGCGTGCCGCGCTGGCGGCGCTGGGCTTCGCCCGCGCGGCCACGGGGGCGTGAAGCCGGGCGGCATGGTGGGCAGAAAGCCGTTTCGGCGGCTCATCATGCGGTTTTTTTGCAGTGCAGCGCGGGAAGATTGCCGATTCGCGTGCATTCGGCGCTGACATCGGCATCGCGCTCGGCTATGCGGGGCTGCCTGCAAGGAGACGCAACATGTCAAAGAAGTTCCTCACCGATGTCATCGTGAAGTCCACCGAGATGCCGGCGAATGCCGCGGGCAAGCTCGCTGCCGACATCATCGGGGCCATCAAGACCGAGATCGTGGCCACGGGCCGCTTCACGATTCCCGATTTCGGCGCCTTCGCGGTGCGCGAGACGGCGAAGCGCACGGCGATGAACCCCCGCACGGGTGAGAAGGTGGCGGTGAAGGCCGGCGCCACGGTGAAGTTCAAGGCGAGCCCGGCGCTGAAGGAAGCGGCGCTGGCCGGCATGAAGAAGGCGAAGCGCAAGGCCTCCAAGGCCTGAGGTTCGGCGGCGCCGGCCCCTACGGCGGCCGGCGCCCCTTCCGCATCCCGCCGGGTGCGGCCATGCTGCCGGTCCGACGTGACCGGAGATACAAGATGCCTCCCATCCAGCGCAGGCGCGTGCACGCATGAGCGTCGCCCAGCCTGTTCGAATCGCTGTCGATATCGGTGGCACCTTCACGGACTTCCAGATCCTGGACCAGCGCCACGGCCGCGTGATGGCCTGGAAGGCGCCGACGACGCCGGCCGATCCCTCCGAGGGGTTGATGATCGGCATCCGGCAGGCCGCCGAGCGATTCGGATTCCGGCTGGCCGATGTGGGGCTGCTGCTGCACGGCACGACCATCGCCACCAATGCGGTGCTGGAACGCAAGCTCGCCCACGGCGTGCTGCTGACCACGGCGGGGTTCGAGGATGTGCTGGAGATCACGCGCCATGTGCGGCGTGACATCTACGGCCTGGCGCCGGACCCCTTCCCCTGCCTGATCGACCGTGACCGGCGCTTCGGCGTGGCCGAACGGATGCGCGCCGATGGCAGCGTGGAGACGGCGCTGGGCGACCTCGCGCCCATGATGGAAAGGCTGCGGGCCACGGCGCCGGAGGCGATCGCCATCGGGCTGCTGCATGCCTATGCCAACCCCGCGCATGAACGCGCGCTGCGGGATGCGGTGGCGAAGGCGCTGCCGGGGGTGCCGGTGAGCCTGTCATCCGACATCAGCCCGGAGATACGGGAATACGAACGCCTGTCCACCACCGTGCTGAACGCGCTGCTGATGCCGGTGGTGCAGCGCTACCTCGCGAAGCTGGAGGCACGGCTGGGGGAGGATGGGTTCCGGCCGCGCATCTTCCTGGTGCAGTCCAATGGCGGGATGTGCAGCCTGGCGCGGGCGGCGGAACAGCCGGCGCGCCTGCTGCTGTCCGGGCCCTCGGGCGGCGCGCTGGCGGCGGAAAGGCTCTCCCGCCGGCTGGAACGGCCGAATCTGGTCGCGGTGGACATGGGGGGGACGAGCTTCGACGTCTCCGTCGTGCAGGACCACGTCATCGGGCTGGTGACGCAGGGGGAGGTCGATCGGCTGCCCGTGCGCCTGCCGATGGTGGAGATGCGGACCATCGGCGCCGGCGGCGGTTCCATCGCCAGCGTCGATGCGGCGGGGCGGCTGACGGCGGGGCCGCGCAGCGCGGGCGCCAGGCCGGGGCCGGTCTGCTACGGGCGCGGCGGCGTGGAGCCCACCGTGACGGATGCGAATGCGGTGCTGGGCCGACTCGACCCGGATTTCTTCCTGGGCGGCGCGATGGCGCTGGACCTCAAGGGCGCGCGGGATGCGATGACGACGCGGATCGGTGGGCCACTGAACCTGTCCACGGAAGCGGCGGCGGAGGGCGTGCTGCGCGTGACCAATGCGCAGCTGGCCGCGGCCGTCAGGCTTTCGCTGTTCGAGAAGGGGCTGGACCCAAGGCAATTCTCCCTGCTGTCCTTCGGTGGCGCGGGCGGCCTGCACGCCACCGAAGTCGCCGACGAGCTCGGCATCACGGAGGTGGTCCTGCCGCGGGAGCCGGGGACGCTCTCGGCCTATGGCATCCTGTTCTCCGACCTGGTGCAGGACATCGCGCGGTCGCGGCTGTATCGGGCGGAGGACAGCCACGCGGCGGCGCTGGCCGAGGCGGTGGCGGGGCTGCGCGCGGAAGCCGATGCGCGGCTGGCGGAGGATGGCGTGCCGGACAGCCAGCGCGCGGTCGAGGTATCGGCCGATCTTCGCTATCGCGGCCAGGCCTTCGAATTGCTGGTGCCCTGGCCGGAAGCCCCTGCCCTGGCCCCCCTGCTGGCGCGCTTCCACGCGACGCATCGCGCGCGCTTCTCCTACGCGGCGGAGGGTGATCCGGTGGAGATCGTGACCTTGCGCGCCGCCGCCATCGGACGGCTCGACAAGCCGGAGGAAGCGGCGGCGACGCCGGCGGAGAGCGCGACGGCGCCGGGCGCGCGGCAGGTCTGGCAGGGCGGCGCGGCCACAGCCTGGCCGGTCTGGCGGCGGGAGAGGCTGCGGCTTTCCGACAGCATCGAGGGCCCCGCCATCATCGAGGAAGCCTTCGCCACCCACGTCATCGCCGCGGGCTGGCGCGCGGCGCTGGACCCCGAGGGCGCGATCATCGCGCGGAGGATCGCGGCATGACCACCTTGGGCCCTATCGAGATCGAGGTGATCCGCAACGCGCTGACGGCAGCGGCGGCGGAGATGGACATCACGATCTGGCGTACCAGCCGCAGCACCATCGTGCGCGAATTGCTGGACTACTCGACGGCGGTGTTCGACGCGGAGGGCCAGAACCTGGCGCAATCCGCGCGCATCCCCGGCCACCTCAACTCCATGACCCATGCGCTGCGCGCGCTGCTGGCGGACCACGTCCCGCCGGAGCAGTGGCACGAAGGCGATGTGGTGATCTTCAACGACCCGTATTGCGGCGGGCAGCACCTGCCGGACATCCTGGCCTTCAAGCCCGTCTTCCACGGCGGCGCGCGGATCGCCTTCGTCGGCACGCTGTGCCACCACATCGATGTGGGCGGCCTCGTCGCCGGGTCCTATGCCGCGAAAGCCACGGAAATCTTCCAGGAGGGGCTGCGAATCCCGCCCGTGAAGCTGATCGACCGCGGCGTGCGGAACGAGGGCATCTGGGCGATGATCCGGCAGAACATCCGCAAGCCGGATCTGCTGCTGGGCGACCTGTCGTCCCAGCTTGCAAGCCTGGAAGTGGGCGCGGCGGCGCTGACGCGCCTCGCCAACCGCTTCGGTGCCGCGGCGATGATCGAGGCGGGTGCGCGCATCCTCGACATGAGCGAGGCGGGCATGCGCGCGGCCATCGGGCGGATGCCGGACGGCACCTACGAGTTCGAGGATTTCCTCGACGATGACGGCATCGAATTGGGGAAACGCATCCGGCTGCATGTGCGGCTGGAGATCGAGGGGGAGACGGCGCGGGTCGATCTCTCCGGCTGTTCGCCCCAGGTGGCGGGGCCGACCAATGCGACGCTCGCTTCCACCAATGCAGCGGTGATGTTCGCGCTGATGTGCTGCGCGGATGCGTCGCTGCACATGTCGGCGGGCTGCTACCGGCCGATCAGCGTGACGGCGCCGGAAGGGCTGGTGGTGAATGCGCGCCACCCCGCGCCCGTCGCGCATCGCATCGCCGTTTCGCACCGGCTGCTGAACGCCATGAACGGCGCGCTGCACCAGGCGGTGCCGGACCTGATCCCCGCCGCCTATTACGGCAACAGCTACGTCACCACCTTCCAGACCGTGAAGGACAGCGGCGCGCGGGACGTGCTGGTGGAGATCGAGATCGGCGGATCGGGCGCGCATCCCGCCAAGGATGGCGTCAACGCCTATGCCAGCGGGATGCACAACAACAGCAACATCCCGATCGAGATGATCGAGGCGCAATTGCCGTTGACGGTGCTGCGCTACGCGCTGCGCGATGGCAGCGGCGGCGCGGGGATGCGGCGCGGCGGGCTGGGCCTGGTGCGGGAATGGCGCATCGACAGCGCCCATTGCTTCTTCACCGCCAACATGGACCGCTTCGACCACGCGCCCTACGGCCTGGCAGGCGGCGGGCCGGCGGCCACCGGCGCGCTGGTGCTGCGGCGGGATGGCGCCGAGGGCCCGATCCCGCCAAAGACCGACAACCTCAAGCTCCAGCAGGGCGATGTGGTGCGGCTGGAGACCAGCGGCGGCGGCGGCTTCGGCCCGCCGGCGGATCGCGCGCCGGAGGCCACCGAACGCGACACGCGGATGGGCTACGCCTGACGTAACCGACGCCGCGCGCAGCATCCGGCGTAACGGCTGGCGGACAGAAGTTACGCTGCGTTGCAGCAAGTTATGTTGACATGAGGCGGAAACGCGCCAGTTTCCCAATCCGACAAAGACGCGTTTCATCGAGGTCGCATGCAACCCTCCCCCGGCTTCCGGCATGGCCTTCACGGCCATGTCATGGCGCGCCGCCTGCTGCCCTGCCTCGCCCTGCTCGGCGTCCTGGCATCCTGCGACGAACCGCCCAAGCCGGCGGCGGCCCAGGGCGCGCCACCCCCGCCGCCCGCCGTCACGGTGGTGACTCTGGAACGCAAGGAAGTGCCGGTGACGACCACCCTGCCCGGCCGCACCGCGCCCTTCCGGGTGGCGGAGGTGCGGCCGCAGGTCGGCGGCGTGCTGCGGGAGAGGCTGTTCACGGAAGGCGAGCGCGTTGCCGCCGGCCAGCCCCTGTTCCAGATCGACCCCGCCACGCTGGAAGCCGCCGTCCGCCGCGCGGAAGCCGCGCTGGCGCGGGCGGAGGCGACGGAACGCGCGGCCGGCGGCACGGCGACGCGCTACCGGTCCCTGGCGCAGGCGCAGGCCGTGTCGCAGCAGAATCTGGAGAATGCCGAAGCGGCCTTCCGCACGGCGCAGGCCGATGTGATGTCCGCCCGCGCGGCGCTGGAGACGGCGCGCATCGACCTGGCCTTCACGCGCGTCTCCTCCCCCATCAATGGCCGCACGGGGCGTTCCACCGTGACGCCGGGCGCGCTGGTGACGGCGAACCAGGCGGCGGCGCTGGTCACGGTGACGCAGCTCGACCCCATCTATGTGGACGTGACGCAGCCGAGTGCCGCGCTGCTGCAGCAGCGCCGCGATGTCGCGAGCGGCGCGCTGCGGCGCGCCTCCATCGACCTCGCTTCCGCATCGCTGATCCTGGAGGACGGGTCCCGCTACGCGCATCCCGGGGAGATCCAGTTCAGCGAGGTGATCGTGGACCAGGGCACGGGGTCCGTCACCATGCGCGCGGTCTTCCCGAACCCGGACCAGCTGCTGCTGCCCGGCATGTTCGTGCGCGCGGAGGTGGAGGAAGGCGTCACCGACCGCGCGCTGCTGGTGCCGCAGCAGGCGGTGTCCCGCACGCCGCGCGGCGAGCCCATGGCCTTCGTGGTGAACGCGCAGAATGTGGTGGAGGCGCGGACCTTGCGCACCACCCGCGCCATCGGCACGGATTGGCTGGTGACGGACGGTGTCGCGCCGGGCGATCGCGTGGTGGTGGAGGGCGTCCAGCGCATCCGCCCCGGCGCGCGGGTGAACCCGACGGAACGCACGGCACCCGTCGCCCGCGCAGGCAGCTGAGGCGATGGCACGGTTCTTCATCGACCGCCCGGTCTTCGCCTGGGTGGTCGCCATCGGCATCATGCTGGCCGGGATGCTGGCGCTGCGCACGCTGCCGGTGGCGCAGTATCCCGCCATCGCGCCGCCGGCGATCTCGGTCCAGGTCTCCTACCCCGGCGCCTCCGCGGAGACGGTGCAGAGCACGGTGGTGCAGGTCATCGAGCAGCAGCTGAGCGGCATCGACAACCTTCTTTATTTCTCCTCCAACGCGTCCAAGGATGGCAGCGCCACCATCCAGCTGACCTTCGCGCAGGGTACCAACCCCGATGTCGCGCAGGTGCAGGTGCAGAACAAGGTGCAGCTGGCCACGCCGCGCCTGCCGCTGGTGGTGCAGCAGCAGGGCATCCGCGTCACGAAATCCGGCAACAACTACCTGCTGGTGGTGGGCTTCGTGTCCACCAACGGGACGATGGCGAATACCGACATCTCCGACTTCCTCGTCACCAGCGTGCAGGACCCGATCAGCCGCACGCCGGGGGTGGGTGACTACCAGGTCTTCGGCGCGCAATACGCCATGCGCATCTGGCTCGACCCCGCGCGGCTGCTGAATTTCGGCATGACGCCGGGCGATGTCGCGACTGCCATCCGCGCGCAGAATGTGCAGGTTTCCTCCGGCGAGATGGGGGCGCTGCCCCAGGTGCAGGGGCAGCAGCTCAACGCCACCATCATCGGGCCGTCCTACCTGCAGACGCCGCAGGAATTCGCCTCCATCCTGCTGCGCGTGCGGCCGGATGGATCGCAGGTGCGGCTGCGGGATGTGGCGCGGGTCGAGATCGGGGCGGAGAACTACGCCTTCACCACGCGCTTCAACGGCCAGCCCTCCGCCGGCATCGGCATCCGGCTGGCGAGTGGTGCCAATGCGCTGGACACCGCGAACAACGTCCGCGCGACCATCGAACGCCTGAAGCCCAACTTCCCGCAGGGGCTGGAAGTGGTCTATCCGCTGGACACCACGCCCTTCGTGCGCCTGTCCATCACCAGCGTGATGCACACGCTGGTGGAGGCGGTGGTCCTCGTCTTCCTGGTCATGTTCCTGTTCCTGCAGAACTGGCGCGCCACGCTGATCCCGACGCTGGCGATCCCCGTCGTGCTGCTGGGCACCTTCGCGATGCTGGCGGCGGCGGGATATTCCATCAATTCGCTGACCATGTTCGGCCTGGTTCTGGCGATCGGCCTGCTGGTCGATGACGCCATCGTGGTGGTGGAGAATGTGGAGCGGCTGATGGGGGAGGAACACCTCTCCCCGCTCGAGGCCACGCGCAAATCGATGGACCAGATCACCGGCGCGCTGGTCGGCATCGGCCTGGTGCTGTCGGCCGTGTTCCTGCCCATGGCCTTCTTCGGCGGGTCGGTCGGCGTGATCTACCGGCAATTCTCGATCACCATCGCCACCGCCATGGGGCTGTCCGTCGCGGTCGCGATCTTCTTCACGCCGGTGCTCTGCGCCACGCTGCTGAAGCCGCACAAGCCGGGCCAGGGCACGCGGGGCTTCTTCGGCTGGTTCAATCGCAATTTCTACCGCGGGTCGAAGGTGTATGAGCGCGGCATCCGCGGCAGCATGAAGCGGCCCTGGCGGATGATGGTGGTCTATGCCGCGCTGATCGCCGCACTCGGCTATTCCTTCCTGCGCCTGCCCGGCGGCTTCCTGCCGAATGAGGACCAGGGCACCGCCTTCGTGCAGGTCATCGGCCCGCCCGGCGCCACCACGGAACGCACGCAGCGCACGCTGGACGAGATCACGCGCTACCTGCGGGAGGAGGAGAGCGGCGTCGTCGCCTCCATCTTCACCATCAACGGCTTCAGCTTCGGCGGCCGCGGGCAGAATTCCGGCCTCGGCTTCATCAGCCTGCGGCCCTGGGCGGACCGTCCAGGGGCGGAAAACAAGGTGCAGGCGCTGACGGCGCGCATCAACCGGCGCTTCGCGGGCTGGCAGGATGCCATCGTCATCTCCTTCTCGCCGCCCGCCATCACGGAACTCGGCAACGCCACGGGCTTCACCTTCCAGCTGCAGGACCGGGCGGGGCTGGGGCACGCGGCCCTGATGGATGCGCGCAACCAGCTGCTGGGCATGGCGGGGCAGAGCACCATGCTGGCCGGCGTGCGCCCCAACGGGCTGAATGACGAAGCGCAGTTTCGCCTGCTGGTGGATTGGGAGCGCGCCAGCGCGTTGGGGCTTTCCATCACCGACGTGAACACCACGCTGTCCACCGCCTGGGGCGCCACCTACGTCAACGACTTCATGGATCGTGGCCGCATCAAGCGCGTCTACATCCAGGGCGATGCATCGGCGCGGATGCTGCCGGGCGACCTCGACCGCTGGTTCGTGCGCAACGCGCAGGGGCAGATGGTGCCCTTCTCCGCCTTCGGGCGCACGGAATGGGTCTATGGCTCGCCGCGCCTCGAACGCTTCAACGGCATCGCGTCGCGGGAGATCCAGGGCGGGCCGGCGCCGGGCTACACCACGGGGCAGGCGATGGCGGAGATGGAGCAGCTGGCGGCGCGGCTGCCGCCGGGGATCGGCTTCGACTGGTCCGGGCTTTCCTTCGAGGAACGGCGTTCGTCGGGCCAGGCGCCGGCGCTCTACGCCATCTCGCTGCTCGTCGTCTTCCTGTGCCTGGCGGCGCTGTATGAAAGCTGGTCGATCCCGACGGCGGTGATGCTGGTGGTGCCGCTCGGCATCCTGGGCGCCGTGGTGGCCAGCATCATGCGGGGGATGTCGAACGACATCTACTTCCAGGTCGGGCTGCTGACGACCATCGGGCTGACGGCGAAGAACGCCATCCTCATCGTCGAATTCGCCAAGGAAGGCTTCGACCGCGGGCGCAGCGTGATGGAGGCGACGGCCGTCGCGGCGCGGCAGCGGCTGCGGCCGATCATCATGACGTCGCTGGCCTTCACACTCGGCGTCGTGCCGCTGGCGATCGCGACGGGCGCGGGATCGGGCGGGCAGAACGCGATCGGCACGGGGGTGATCGGCGGCGTGGTGACGGGCACGGTGCTCGCCATCATCTTCGTGCCGGTCTTCTTCATGCTGGTGCTGCGGCTGTTCCGCACCAAGCCGGCGCACGCGAAGGACGGTGCTTCCCCGATGGCGGCGCTACCCGCGCCGGGTGAGTGACGGCCTTGCTGGACCGCGTGGCGGCGGCACCCGTCGCGCGCCGTGCCCCGGGGCGGGAAAGGATGCCCGGCCCGGAACGATCCCGCCTGCTGTGCGAGGCCGCGGAACGGGTCTTCCTGCGGGATGGCTATGCGGAGGCCGGGCTCGATGAGGTCGCGCGCCTGGCCGGCATGTCCAAGCGCACGCTCTACCAGCACTTCCCCTCCAAGGCCGCGCTGTTCGAGGCCTGCATCGCCCGGGCCCTGGCGCCGGTGCATGGGGCGCCGGAGCCGGAAGCCGAGACGGAGGATCTGGCGGCCGCGCTTGTCGGCATCCTGGAAGCGGCGGCGGGGCACCTGCTCTCCGCCCGCCAGACCGCGATCTTCCGCCTGGTGATCGCGGAGGGCGGGCGGACGCCCGAACTGGCGGAGGCCTTCCACCGCGCGATCCTGGCCAAGGGCGCCTCCACCCTCCAGCGGCGGATGGAGCGGGAGATCCGGGGCGGGCGGCTGCTGCTGGACGATGCGGAAGCCGGCGCCCGGCTGCTTTTCGGCATGGCGCTGGGCGCGGCGCAGGTGACGCTGCTGCTGGGCCTGCGGGCGCCGCCGGATGGGGCGGAGGTGGCGCGGCTGGCGCGGCTGGCGGTCGCCATCTTCCTGCACGGCGCAGCCGCGCGGACCCCGGTCTGATCGATCCAACAATAATTTAAGGTTTGTCTTTCCAGGTGGAGCGGCCTTTGGCAGGGCAGCGATCAACGAACCGTTAGCGATTGTAAGGAACCGTCGAGTCCGACGCATTCCACCAGACGAATCCGCGAGGCGCCCATGGACGGTTTGGCCAGGCTTGCTCCCGCTTCCGGCAATCCGCATCCGGATCTGTTACCCATGGCGGACGATCTGGCGGCCTTCATCGATGGTCTGGGCCGCGAGGATTCCGCGGGTGCGGAAGGCCGGCAGGCCGCGCGGCTGCTGATCGATGCGCTGGGTGTCGCCGTCTACGCCACGGATGTGACCGGGACGCTGACCTACTACAACGAGGCCGCGGCCACGCTGTGGGGCCGGCGGCCGGCGCTGCATGACCAGCGCTGGTGCGGGTCCTGGCGGATCGTGGCGCCGGATGGGTCGACCCTGCCGCATGACCAATGCCCGATGGCCGTCTGCCTGAAGGAAGGAAAGGCGGTGCGCGGGGCCTGGGCCTATGCGGAACGCCCGGATGGCGTGCGGATACCCTTCGCCCCCTTCCCCCCCCCCTCCATGCGCCGGACGGGCAGCTGGTGGGGGCGGTGAACGTGCTGGTGGACATCTCCGGGCTGAAGGCGGCGGAAGGCCGGCTGGCGCGGTCGGAAGCGCGGTTCCAGACGGCGCAGGACATCTCCCCGGAAGGCTTCGTGGTCCTGGAACCGCTGCGGGATGCCGCCGGGGCGGTGGTGGATTTCCGCATCGACTACGCCAATGGCACGGCCACGCGGCTGCTGGGGCTGCGGCCCCGCCGCGGGCGGGAAGCGGGGGCGCGGCTCAGCCTGGCGCTGCCGATGCACCTCGGCGGGCCGGGCGGCATGCTGGCGGAATTCACCGCGGTGCTGGAAACGGGGACCGTCAGCATCCGCGAACGCGGTGCCGGCGATGGCCAGGGGTCGCGCAGCTTCCGCAGCCGCGCGGTGCGGCTGGACCAGGGCGTCGCCGTATCCTTCGAGGACATCACCGCCCGCCGCCGGGCGGAAGCCAGCGCCCGCTTCCTGGCGGAGCATGACGAGTTGACCGGCCTGTTGAACGCCAGCGGCCTGCGGCGGCGCATGGAGCCGATGCAGGACCGGCCGGACGGCGCCGCCATCCTGCTGGTGAGCCTGGAGGGGCATCGCGGCGAATTCGGCCGCGCATCGGCGGAGGAGGCGGTGCGCATCGCCGCCACCCGCATCGTGCGGCGCCAGCCCGCGGGGGCCGTGGCGGCGCGCATCGGGACGGATGATTTTGCCCTGCTTCTGGCGGGTTGCCCGGCCGCAACGGTGCACGAACTCTCCGCCGCGCTGCTGCGCGACCTGGCGGCGCCGGTGCCGACGCCGGAGGGGATGGTGGTGCTGGCGACCCGCGTGGGGGTCGCCGTCTCCGAGGGCGGCATGGATCCGGGGGCGCTGATGCGCGACGCGGAACTCGCTTTATCCACGGCCCGGCAGGGCGCAGGCGACCGCCTGGCGATCTTCGCCCCCGCCACGCTGCGCGGCGCGCAGACGATCCGCCAGGCGGAGGCCGATCTGCGCCAGGCCCTGATCCAGCGGCAGATCGAGGTGCACTACCAGCCCATCATCGCCACCGCGACCCGCCGCCTGGCAGGGTTCGAGGCTCTGGCCCGCTGGCGGCATCCCGCGCGCGGCTTCGTCTCCCCGGGTGAATTCGTGCCGCTGGCGGAGGAGACGGGGCTGATCACGCAGCTCGGCGACCAGGTGCTGCGGCAGGCCTGCCGGGATGCGGCGGCCTGGCCGGATCACCTGCGCGTCACGGTCAACATCTCCCCCATCCAGTTGCGGGGGGAGATGCTGCCGCGGCTGGTGGCGGATGCGCTGGCGGGCACCGGGCTGACCGCGCGGCGGCTGGAGCTGGAGCTGAGCGAGGTGACGTTCCTCGGCGATGAACGCGGCGCGGCGCATGTGCTGGCGCTGCTGCGGGCGCAGGGGGTGGGGCTGGCGCTGGATGATTTCGGGTCGGGCTTCTCCTCCCTCGCGCAGCTGCGCAGCTTCCCGGTGGGGCGCGTGAAGATCGACCGCAATCTGGTGGTGGGCGTGGACACGCAGCGGGAGGGGGCGGCGATCATCCGCGCCATCATGCGGCTGGCGGCCGACCTCGGCCTGGCGACGACGGCGGAGGGGGTGAACACCCCCGCGGAGTTCGAGCGCCTGGCGGCGGAAGGATGCGGGGAGGCGCAGGGCTTCCTGTTCAGCCCCGCGCAGCCGCCTTCCGCCATCCCTTCCCTGCTGGCGCGCTTCGGGTAGGCGGGCCTACCCCACCGTCTCCATCCGCACCGGGAAGGCGGCCGCGAGGTCGTCGCATTCGGCGATGTGATAGACGGAATAGCGATAGGCCGAGCCCGCCGGCAGTTCCGGGGGCGTGAAGGGGAAGGCGATGTTGCCGCCGGTGGACAGGCGCCCCGGGAAGCCGAAATGCAGCAGGTTCTGCTTGGCGACGCCGATGATGGCCTTGGCCGTGTCGGCATCCCCCGCGATGCATTCCAGCAGGAAGAACACCTCCGCCGGCACGGGAAGGCCTTCGCGCGCGCCGGGGAACAGGTTCGTCTCCCCGGTGCCATAGGCGCGGAAGCGGAGGTCGTAGTCGCCGGCGCCGGGCAGGATGTCGGCGACGATCTTGCGGACCCCCGCGGCGATGCTCTCGCGGTGCTCGATCACGCGGGGGTCGGTGGTGCTGGCCAGCAGCACGGCGCGTTCGCCGACGAAGGTCGCGCCCTCCACCTTGATGCTGTGCTGCGTGGCCGGCACCCATGTGGCGCCGGAAACGCGGACGCGGCGATCATCGATCGCCTCGTAGCGCGCATCCGTCGTGTCCATCATCCCCTCGGGCTCATGCACCCGCAGCGGGTCCGCCTGTTCATAGAGGCTGTGCGCGGCGACAGAGACGGGGGTCGCGGCGCGGGCGGGGTTCATGCTCTCCAGCTCGAAGCTGTCGCCCAGCAGCGTGCCGAGCATGGCGTCCCGCCCGCCGGGGATGCAGCAAAGCGAGGTGCATTCGATGATCTTCGCCATGTGGGTGGCGGGCCCGGCGGGATAGCCGAGCAGCAGCGGCACGGCGGCGAAGACCGCGGTATCGCAGGCGCGGCCGGCCAGGATGATGTCGGGCTCCATCGCG
The DNA here is from genome assembly GCF_051859025.1 of Falsiroseomonas sp. GTDB lineage: Bacteria > Pseudomonadota > Alphaproteobacteria > Acetobacterales > Acetobacteraceae > Falsiroseomonas. The sequence continues at coordinate 63,097 of NZ_JBHYGL010000037.1, forward strand.
AGGGCGCGGAGGAAGGCCTCCGTCCCCATCTGGCCGACGATATGCGAAGCGCCGTCGATGACCGCGGGTGTCAGCGCGCCGATGGCGCCGATGGGCTGCACGCGCCCGGCCTGCGCCATGCCGCGCAGCCAGTCCCGGTCCATGTCGGCCGCGATGATGGCGACGCGGAGCTTGAGCCCATCCTCCTTCGCGATGGCGTGGATCATCGCCAGCGCCTGGTCGAGATGCGGGCGCGCGCCCGCCGTGCCCGCACTGCCGATCAGCAGCGGCACGCCCACCTGCCGCGCACCCTGGATGACGAGGCGAAGGTCGCGCTTCGTGATGGCGGGGCTGGTCGCCAGGCGCCCACCGCCGAGATAGGCGGGGCCGACATCGATGGAGCCCATGTCGCAGCCCAGCACATGCGGCGCGCGTGCCAGGCCGGCCTTCAGCGCGGCCTCCGGCACGCCATTGCCCAACTGGCCGGAGGCCGCGAGCACGCGCAGCGGCACGCCCGGGCGGAGCCCCTGGTCCATCAGCTTTCCGACGACACTCACAGCACCACCCCCAGCAGCGGCGCGTGTTGCTGCGCGCCATAGACATCGGAATCACCCGGCGACCCCGCCACCACCGGGCGGTCCAGCACCACCTTGATGGCATGGGCCGCGGCGTAGGGAATGACCTCCACCGTGGTGGCGGAAACGCCGTAGAGACGCGCCATCGCTTCCCGCGTCATGGCGGGCGATGCGAGTGCCTCCCGGAACGTCGCGTCATCGTCGAAGAGGATGTCGAGCGTGCAATGCAGCGGGCCCGCATTCTTGCTGCGGATGACGCGCGCGATGTCGATCAGTCTCCGGCCACTCATCCCGCCGTTTCCCCCGAATTCTTGCGGCGGGATGCTCCGCCCCGTCACCGCCGGGGTCAAGCCGTGCTTGACGCTGGCCACGCTGCTTCGGACAGTCGGGGCGACGCGCCGCCAAGGCGCGCGCGGAGGACACGGCCATGACGATCTCTCGGCGCCTGCTGCTGGGCACGCCGCTGGCGCTGGCGACGCCGGCATTGGCGCAGCCGCGCCAATCCATCCGGCTTCTCGTGCCCTTCGCGCCGGGCAGCGGCAGCGACACCATCGCCCGCATCGTCGCCAACGGCATGAAGGATGTGCTCGGCCAGACCATCGTGGTGGAGAACCGGCCGGGCGGCGGCGGCACCACCGGCACGGAACAGGGCGCGCGCGCCACGCCGGATGGCAGCACGATCGTGATGGGGACCAGTTCGTCACTCGGCATCAATGCCGCGCAGAACCCCCATGCGGGCTACCGGGTGGACCGGGATTTCGCCGCCGTCGCAGGCTGTGCGCGGTCCTACTACCTGATCGCGACCCATGCCGGCGCCGATGCACCGCGGAGCCTGGGGGAGCTGGTGGCGCGGCTGCGGGCGGGGGGCGGCAATTTCGCCATGGGTGGCGTCGGCACCATCGGGCACCTCACCAGCGAATTGTTCCTGATGCGCGCGGGGGTACAGGCGGAAGGCGTTTCCTACCGCGGCAGCGCGCCGGCGCTGACCGACCTGGCGGCGGGGCGGGAATTGTTCAGCTGCGATACGCTGGCCGCCATGTCCCCCTTCCTGTCCGGCGGAAGGCTGCGCGCCCTGGCGGTGACGGCGCCATCCCGCCTGGCGGCGCTGCCCGATGTGCCGACCACGGCGGAGGGCGGCGTGCCGGACCTCGTCGTCGATGCCTGGTTCGGCATGGTGGTGCCGGTGGCGACACCGGCCGCGACCGTCTCGGCACTCGGCGATGCCGTCATCGCCACGCTGGCGCAGCCGGACACACGCGCGCGGCTGGATGCGCTGATGGTGGAACCCATGCCGATGCGCGGGCCGGCATTCTCGGCGCTGATGAAGGAAAGCACCGCCTTCTGGGTGGAGTTCGTCCGCCGCGCGAATATCCGCATCGAGTTCTGACGGGCTGACAACGCTTCGCCGACAGGCGCGCGCATGGCAGAAGGCGGGTGATGCGACACTTCCCCGCCTTCCTCGACCTGCGCGGCCGGACCGTGCTGCTGCTCGGCACCGGGGAGGTGGCGGCGCGCAAGGCGGAGCCGCTGCGCCGCGCCGGCGCCATCATCCGGCAGGAAGCGGCCTTCGCGCCGGCGATGCTGGATGGCGTGGTGCTGGCTGTCGGCGCGGATGCGGCGGAGGCCGATCTGCAGGCGCTGTCGGAAGCCGCCCAGGCGCGCGGCATCCCGGTGAATGTGGTGGACCGGCCGGCGCTGTGTTCCTTCATCACCCCCGCCATCATCGACCGCGCGCCCATCACCGTCGCGGTCAGCACGGGCGGGGCGGCGCCGGTGCTGGCCCGCATGATCCGCCAGCGGATCGAGGCCCTGCTGCCCCCCGCCATCGGCACGCTGGCCGCGCTGGCGGAGCGTTTCCAGGCGGCGATCCGCACCAGGCTGCCGGACCTGGCGGCGCGGCGGCGTTTTCTCGACCAGGCGCTGACGGGCGCGCCGGCCGACCTCGCCTTGGCAGGACGGGTGGAGGAGGCGGAGGCCGCCTTCGCCGCGGCGCTAGCGGCGTCCGACACCACGCCGCCCGGGATCGTGTATCTGGTGGGCGCCGGGCCGGGCTCGGCGGATTTGCTGACGCTCCGCGCCCTGCGGCTGATGGGGGAGGCCGATGTCATCGTGCATGACCGGCTGGTGACGGCGGAGGTGCTGGACCTGGCGCGGCGTGACGCGGAGCGCATCCTCGTCGGCAAGGCAGGCGCCGCGCATTCCCTGCCCCAGCCCGGCATCAACGCCCTGCTGGTGCGCCTGGCGCGGGAGGGCAAGCGCGTGGTGCGGCTGAAGGGCGGCGATCCCCTCGTCTTCGGGCGCAGCGGGGATGAAATCCTGGCGCTGCGGGAAGCGGGCATCGCGCATGAGGTGGTGCCCGGCGTCACCGCGGCGCTGGCCTGCGCGGCCAGCGCGGGCATCCCGCTGACGCATCGCGACGCCGCCCGCACCGTGACCTTCGCCACGGGGCATGTGCGGGACGGCGTGCTGGACCTGGACTTCGTGGCACTCGCCAGGCCGCTTCAGACCATCGCGGTCTATATGGGCCTGGCATCGCTGCCGCAGTTGCGTGATGGGCTGGTCGGCGCGGGGATGGACCCCGCGACGCCGGCCGCCATCATCGAGAATGGCGGCACGGGCGGCGCGCGCAGCCTGCCCGCCACCATCGGCACCATCGCCGCGCTGGCGGAGGGCTGGGCCAGCGGGGCGCCGGCCCTGGTGCTGGTGGGCGATGCCGTCGCGCTGGGGGCGCCGCCTTCGGCTTCGTGATCCGGTCCGGCGGAACGACCCTGCCCCGGTTCTGTTCGGCGCCTCGCCGTGGCACAAGCACGGGAAGCTCGACCGGAGGAACCGCAGGGATGCCCATCCGCCAGGTGGCGACGACGCCTTTTGCCGACCAGCGGCCCGGCACATCCGGCCTGCGGAAGAAGGTGCCGGTCTTCCAGCAGCCCCACTATGTCGAGAATTTTCTCCAGTCGATCCTCGACGTCGTCGGTGACAGGCTGCGAGGCGCCACGCTGGTGATCGGCGGCGATGGGCGATACCTCAACCGGCAGGTGGCGGAGACAGCGATCCGCATGGCCGCCGCCGCCGGCGCGGGGCGCATCCTGGTCGGGCAGGGCGGGCTGCTCTCCACCCCCGCGGCATCGGCGCTGATCCGCGCGAGCGGCGCGATCGGCGGCATCGTGCTCTCCGCCAGCCACAATCCCGGCGGGCCGGACGGCGATTTCGGCATCAAGTTCAACACCGCCAATGGCGGCCCGGCGCCGGAGGAGGTGACGGAGGCGATCCATCGCCGCGCCGCGGCGCTGACGGAATACCGGATCGCGGAGGAAGCGGCGCCGGATATCGACGCGATCGGCGACACGCGGCTGCTGGAAGCGACGGTGTCCGTCATCGATCCCGTCGCGGGCCATGCGGCGCTGATGGAAACGCTGGTCGATTTCCCCGCCATCGCCGGCATGTTCGCACGCGGCTTCCGCATGCGCTTCGATGCGATGAGCGCGGTGACGGGGCCCTATGCGAAGGCGATCATCGAGGGTCGCCTCGGCGCGCCCGCCGGCACCGTCGTGAACGCGACCCCCCTGCCCGATTTCGGCGGCCACCACCCGGACCCCAACCCCGTCCACGCCGCGGACCTCATGGCGGAGATGATGGGCGACGCGCCGCCCGATTTCGGCGCGGCCAGCGATGGCGATGGCGACCGCAACATGATCGTGGCGCCGGGGATGTTCGTGACGCCGTCGGACAGCCTGGCGATCCTGGCCGCCCATGCCCATCGCGCGCCGGGCTATGCGCAGGGGCTTGCCGGCGTCGCGAGGTCCATGCCGACCAGCCGCGCGGTGGACCGGGTGGCGAAGCGCCTCGGCATTCCCTGCTACGAGACGCCGACGGGGTGGAAGTTCTTCGCCAACCTGCTCGATTCCAGCCGCATCACGCTGTGCGGGGAGGAGAGCGCCGGCACCGGGTCGAACCATGTGCGGGAGAAGGATGGCCTCTGGGCCGTGCTGGTCTGGCTGAACATCATCGCCGCGACGGGCAGGCGCGCGGATGCGATCGTGCGGGACCATTGGGCTGAATTCGGGCGGGACTACTACAGCCGCCATGATTATGAGGAAGTCGACAGCGACGCGGCGAAGGCGCTGATGGCGGCGCTGCGCGCGAAGCTGCCCACGCTGCCAGGCCAGTCCTTCGCCGGGCTGACGGTCGCGGCGGCGGATGACTTCGCCTATGCCGACCCCGTCGATGGCAGCGTGACGCCCGCGCAGGGCGTGCGCATCCTGTTCGCCGAGGATGCTCGGGCGGTGTTCCGCCTGTCCGGAACGGGCACGGTCGGCGCCACCCTGCGCGTCTACCTCGAGCGCTTCGAGCCCGATGCCGCGCGCCACGCCCTGCCGGTGCAGGACGTGCTCGCCCCCGTGATTGCCGCGGCGCGGGCCATCGCGGGGATCGAGGCGCATACAGGCCGCGCGGAACCCAGCATTATCACGTGAGGCAGGAAGATCATGGCTGACATCACGCTCGTCACCGGCGCCGCCGGCAATCTCGGCCGCGCCGTGGTCGCCGCCCTGGCCGCGCGCGGGGGCACCGTCGTCGCGCTGGACCGCGTCTCGGCGCCGCTGGAAGCAATGGTCGCGGGGCTGCCGGGCAGCGGGCACATGGTGCTGGCGGGCGTGGACCTCGGCGACGGCCCCGCCTGCGAGGCAGCGGTGGCTGCGGTGATGGCGCGGTTCGGGCGCCTCGATGGCGTCGTGCATACCGTGGGCGGCTTCGACATGGCCTCCATCGGGGATGGCGGCGCCGAGCTGTTCGAGCGGATGTTCCGGCTGAACCTGATGACGACGGTGAATTTGTTCCGCGCCGCCATCGCCGCCATGCGCCCCCAGGGCAGCGGCAGCCTGGTGGCGATCGGCGCCATGGCCGGGCTGAAGGCGCCCGCGCAGCTCGCGGCCTATTCAGCCAGCAAGTCGGGCGTGCTGCGCCTGGTGGAAGCCTATGCTGAGGAGTTGAAGCCAAGCGGGCTGCGGATGAACGCCATCCTGCCCGGCACCATCGACACCCCGCAGAACCGCGCGGCGATGCCGGGGGCCGATACCTCCGGATGGGTGCAGCCGGCGCAGTTGGCGGAAGCCGCGGCCTTCCTGGTCAGCCCGGCGGCGAGCGGCATCACGGGCGTGCTGCTGCCCGTCACCGGCAGGGGCTGACCTACTCGGGGGAGACCGACATCGCGTAGGTCTCCTCATCATTGCGCGCGACCACGCGCAGGCCACGGCGCGCGGCCCAGATGTTCACCTGGTGGTGCAGCGGGATGATGGCGTAGTCGCGCATGGCGATGCGGGTCGCCTCGCGATAGGCCACCTCCCGCGACGCGGGATCGAGGGTTGTCAGCGCGCGTTCCAGCACCGCGTCGAAGGCGGGGTTGGAATACAGCGAACGGTTGGAGGTGCCGCGGCCCCGCGCGCGGTCGGTCGTCGCGATCAGGGCGACCATGGGGCTGTCGGGCTCTCCGGTGCCGGTGCCCCAGCCGCTGAGGCCGATGGAGAATTCCTCCCGCGCCGAACGCGTGAAATAGACGTTGGAGGGCAGCGCCTGGATTTCGGTCCGCACGCCGATGCGCGACCACATCTGCGCCACGGCCTGGATGATGCGGTCATCATTCACGTAGCGGTCATTGGGGCCGGCGAGGACGACGCGGAAGCCGCCGGCGAAGCCCGCATCGGCGAGCAGGCGCTGGGCGCGGGCGGGGTCGAAGGGATCGGGGCGGGTTTCGGGATCATGCCCCATCATTCCCGCGGCCAGGAACTGGCCCGATGGCGTGGCGTGGCCGCCCATCACCTGGCGGACGATGGCATCGCGGTTGATGGACAGCGACAGGGCTTCGCGCACCCGCTGGTCCCGCAGCGGGCTGCGCGGCAGGCGTTCGCCATTCACGCCGGTAACACCTGGCGTATCGTCCCGCCGGTGGTCGAGATAGAGGTAGATGTTGCGCAGCGCCGGGCGGCTGGCGATGGAGATCGCGGGGTTGGCGCGCAGCGCATCGACATCGCGCGTGGAGACGGCATCGATGACATCGACATCGCCGGCACGGAGTGCGGCGATGCGCGACGCATCGTTCGCGATGACGCGGTAGTTGACGCGCGCCCAGGGCTGCTGCCCGCCCCACCAGGACGGGTTGCGCTGCATCACGGCCTCGCTGCCCGGGGAATAGGACACCAGGCGATAGGGGCCGGTGCCGATCGCGGCGCGGCCACTGTTGAACTCCGATGTCTCCACCTGCAGGCCGAGGCTGCGGTTGATGATGGTGATGCCGCTCATCAAATTCGGGATCAGCGGGTTGGGTGTGGCTGTGTGCAGGCGGATGGTGTGGGCATCGACGATCTCGATGCGCTGCACCGGGCGCGTGTAGATGGTGAAGCTGCCGGGGCTGTTGCGGACCTGGGGGACGCGTTCGAAGGAGAAGACGACATCCTCCGCCGTGAATGGCGTGCCGTCATGCCACACCACACCCTGGCGCAGCCTGAATTCCCACACCGTGTCGCTGATCGCCTGCCATGACGTCGCAAGGCCGGGCTTCAGGCGGAAATCCTCGTCGGTCGCGACCAGGCGTTCGAAGACATGCTTGGTAAGCGCATTATTGGGCGTGAGGGTGTGGTAGTGCGGGTCCATGGAGGTGAAGGCGCCGCCGACGCCGATGGACAGCGTCTGCGACACGGCATCAGGTGCTGCAAGCAGCGCGAGGGCGAGCAGGGTCTTGCGCATCGGGACACCCCATGAACATGCTTCGCGCCGATCCTATGGATCGCGATGCGGCCCCGCAATCGCGGTCATCACCGCGAGGGAGTGCTCCGCCCGATGGACCTGCTCATCACCGATGCAGTCATCGTCACGCAGGATGCAGCACGCACAATTCTTGATCGCAGCGCCATCGCGATCCGCGGCGACCGCATCGCGGCGGTGGGCCCGACGGCGGCGATGCAGGAAGCGCATCACGACCTTCCGCGAATGAGCGCGCGCGGCAAGGCGGTGCTGCCCGGCTTCATCAACGCGCACACCCACACCATCCTGACCGTGCTGCGCGCGACGGTGGAGGATTGGGCGGGCAACGCCGTCTACGGCTACATGTCGCCGGTTTCCTACACCATGACGCCGCATGAGCGTTCGGTGATGGGCATGCTCGGCATCGTGGAGGGCATCCGGTCCGGCTGCACCACCTTCGTCGATCCCTTCCGCCACGTGCCGGACTACGCGGATGCGATGGCGGGGCTCGGCGTGCGACTCGTGCTCAGCGAGAATTGCGCCGATGTGAACACGCTGAAGATCCGCCATGGCGACTGGTCGCCCGACCCGGCCTTCGGCGACTTTTTTCTTGAACGTACGAAGGCCGGGATCGAGCGTTTCCACAACACGCATGACGGGAGGTTGCAGATCCAGATCGCGGCGCATGCGACGGATAACTGCACGCCGGCATACCTGGAAAAGCTGACCGAGTTGGCGCGCGAGCACGGAATGCCGCGCACCATCCACCTGGCGCAATCGGTGGAGGAAATCCGCGCGGTGCGGGACCGCTATGGCTGCACACCGGCAGAGTACCTGGCGCGGCATGGCTGGGCGGCGCCGGATGTCGTGGCCGCGCATTGGACCTACTGCACGGAAGCCGATGTCGCGCTGCTGGGCGAAAGAGGCATGCAGATGGTGCATTGCCCCGCCAACGGGTCCCGCCGCGGGCCGCATCCCGTGCTGGCCAAGAAGATCCGCGCCGCCGGCGTCAACATCTGCTTCGGCACCGACAACATGACGGAGGACATGTTCCACGCCATGAAGATCGGCCTGATCGTGCATCGCGGCGCGGAGGGCATCCAGGGCGTGGACCCGCAGCCGGAAGCGATCTTCGATGCGGTGAACGTGAACGGCGCAAAGTCGATCGGACGCAGCCACGACCTCGGCAGCATCGAGGCGGGAAAGAAGGCCGACCTCACCTTCCTCAACCTCAACAGCCCCGCGCTGCGGCCTGTGACGAACCTCATCGGCAACATCGTGCATTATGGCCATCCCGGCACGGTGGAGAGTGTGATGGTGGATGGCGAATTCGTGCTGCGGGACGGCAAGCTGCTGGTCACGGATGAACAGGCGCTGATCGAGGAAGCGCAGGGCGTGACGCAGGCGGTGTGGGCACGGATGCTGGCCGCGAACCCGGATTTGCCGCCGCCGCGCGCGCTGCGCTGGCTGGACATCTGACCATGCGGAAGATGCATCTGGTCGCCTACATGAAGACGGGGCCCTCGGCGAGCTATCCCAGCACCTGGCGCCACCCGACCGCGACGCTGGATGATCTGTTCGAGCCGACGCGTTGGGAACGCATCGCGCAGGTGCTGGAAGCCGGCTTCTTCGATGCCTGCTTCTTCGCAGATGGGCTCGGCGTGCCCGATCTCTACAAGGGCAATTTCGACGATTACGTGGCGCGCGGCGGGCAGCTCTCGCTGCTGGACCCGATGACCCTGCTGCCGCTGATGGCGCGGGTCACGACGCGCCTCGGACTCGGCGCCACGCTCTCCACCACCTTCCACAATCCCTACAATCTGGCACGCAGCCTTGGGTCGCTCGACATCCTCAGCAAGGGCCGCGTGGCCTGGAACGTCGTGACCACGGCGCGGGAGTTCGAGGCGCAGAATTGCGGGGAGGAAGGGCTGCCGCCGAAGGACCAGCGTTACGACCGCGCGGATGAGATCCTGGAAGCCTGCACCGCGCTGTGGGAGGGCTGGGACGCGGATGCGCTGGTGCTGGACAAGCAAAGCGGCGTCTTCGCGGACCCGTCGAAGATCCGCTACGCGAACTACAAGGGGAAGTACGTGGCCAGCCGCGGGCCGCTGTCCATCCCGCGATCACCGCAGGGCAGGCCCGTCATCATGCAGGCGGGGTCGTCCGATCGCGGGCGGGCCTTCGCGGCGCGATGGGCGGAGATGATCTTCTGCTCGCCCGCGACGAAATCCGCGGCGCTTGCCTATCGCACCGACATCCGCGCGCGGATGGACGCCATCGGCCGCAACCCCGATGAATGCGCGGTGCTGCCTTCCTTCACCGTGGTGCTGGGGGAAACGGAATCGATCGCGCGGGAGAAGGCGGCCTTCATCGAAAGCCAGGTGGACCCGGAACTCGTCATCGCCGCCGCCTCCTGGTCCGTCGCCGCCGATCTCAGCGTGATCGATGATGAGGGCGCGTTGGTCGCGCAATCCGGGAACCAGGGCGTGCAGGGCCACCGCGACCGGATGATGCAGGTGGCGAAGGCGAAGGGCATCAGCTTCGCCCAGGCCGTGCGCCTGCCGCGGGACATGGTTGTTGGCACGGCGGCGCAGGTGGCGGACATGATGGAGGATTGGTTCAAATCCGGCGCGGCGGATGGCTTCATCCTGCCGCCCACGGTCTTCCCCACGACCTTCGAGGAAGTGGCGACGATGCTGGTGCCCGAATTGCAGCGCCGCGGCCTGTTCCGCACGCGCTACGCGGCGGCGACGCTGCGGGGCAACCTTCTCGACGCCGGTTGATCAGCGGATCTGGAAGCGCACCGGCACCGTCACTTCCAGCAGGTCGCCCTCCATCCCCGCGGGGAAGGCGGGCAGCGTGGCGCGCTGGATCATCTGCTCCACGGCTGAATCCAGCTCCGCGTCGCCGGACCCGCGCGCGATCTGCCAGCGCGCCACGCGGCCATCCCGCAGCACGGTGAAGCGCAGCATGGCGACGCCGCTGGCGCGCCGCGCCCGGGCACCATCGGGATAGCGCTTCTGCCGCTCCAGCGCGCCCGCCAGGGCCTGGAGGTAGGAGGGCGGCGGGCCGGAGGCCGCGACGGGCGCCGGCGGGCCTGGGGAGGCTGTGGGCACCGTTGACGGCGCGGGGGATGGCATGGCGGCGGAGGCCGGGACGCGCGCCACCGGCGGCCGTGGCGGCGCGGGGCGCGGCGGCGGGGCAGCCGGGCGCGGGGGCTCGGGCGGCGGCGGCTCCGGTGCGGGTTCCGGCGCCGGTTCTGGCGGCGGCGGCTCCGGCTCCGGCTCCGGCTCCGACGGGGGCGGCTCGGGCTGCGGCGGTTCGGGCGGCGCGGGTTCGGGCGGCGGGGACTGCGCGGGCTGGGCCTCGGCCTGCTGCGCGGCGGGGGCCTCGCTCTCCTCCATCACCGGATCGGCGAGCACGGCCTGGAGGGGGATTAGAACGGGTTCCTGCAGGGCCTGCGCGGGCGGGGCCAGCAGCAGCCAGGCGGCGACGCCGCCATGCAGCGACAGCGCCAGGCCGGCGCCCACCGCGCGCGGCCAGCGCGGCGCCGTCACCACCAGCCACGCGGGTTTAGCGGCGCCCACCGGCATCGGGCTCCGAGATCAAAGCAACGCGGGAGATGCCGGCGGCGGCGACGCGGCCCATGACGCGCAGCACATCGCCATAGGGCACGTTGCGGTCGCCGCGGACATGCACGGTGACATTCTCATTCGCCTGGCGCAGCGCCACCAGGCGATCGGACAGCCCGGCTTCCTCGATGCGGTCCTGGTCCAGGTGGATGGCGCCGTCGCGCGTCACGGTCAGCAGCACGGGCGGCTGGGGGCTGGAGGCGCGGGGCGCGGCGCTGCGCGGCAGATCCACCGGCACGCCCGCCTGCATCATCGGCGCCGCCACCATGAAGATGATCAGCAGCACCAGCATCACATCGACGAAGGGTGTCACGTTGATCTCTGCGATCGGCTGGTCCTCGCCCTCATCCTCGCCAGCCATACGGAAGGCCATGGCACTACTCCGCCGCGCGGGAGGCGCGGGGCGGGCGGGCGGAGAGCCGCGCGCCGACGGTCGCGATGGCGGACAGCGCTTCCTGCCGCAGCCGCGCGAAACGCAGCGTGATGCGGTTATAGGCGATGACGGCGGGGATGGCGGCGACCAGGCCGATGGCGGTGGCCAGCAACGCTTCCGCGATGCCGGGCGCCACGACGGCCAGGCTGGTGTCCTGCATCTTCGCGATGCCCTGGAAACTGCCCATGATGCCCCAGACCGTGCCGAACAGCCCGACGAAGGGCGCCACGGCGCCGGTGGTGGCCAGGATCGGTACGCCGCCCTGCATGCCGCGCAGCGCGCTGCCCAGAAGGTCGCGCATCGCGCGCTCGATCCTCTCCCGGTATTCGCCGCGGCTTTCGCCCTGTTCGCGGCCTTCCGACCATTCGCGCGCGGCGGCGCGATGCAGGCGGGCGGCCAGGCCCTCCCCCGTATGGGTGGCCTCCATATGCGACAGGGCGGCGACTTCCCGCCTCAGGCGGCGCAGCAGGATCGCGTTCTCGATCGCCACCGCCCAGCAGGCGACGGAGGCCAGAGCGAGCACCGCCATGACGCCCTGCACCACCGGCCCGGCCTGGAGGATGAGGCCGACCGGCGACAGGTCCGGCCCATGCATGGCTTCCTGCATCACGCGACCTCCGCCCATTGCCGAAGCAGGTTGTGATAGACGCCCGTCAGCGCGACCGGCCCGCCATGGGAGGGCGGCAGCTCCGCCATCACGCCGTTGATCGCCATGTCGAGGTCGAAGAGCAGCCGGCGCTGCATGTCATCGCGGATCATCGACTGCACCCAGAAGAAGGCGGAGACGCGGCTGCCGCGCGTCACGGGTTCCACCCGGTGCAGGCTGGTGGCGGGATAGACCACGGCGTGGCCGGCCGGCAGCTTCACCCGCTGTTCGCCATAGGTGTCCTGCACCACGAGCTCGCCGCCCTCATATTCCTCAGGCGGCGTCAGGAACAAGGTGCAGGAGACGTCGGTGCGGATGCGGTGGGGCGTGCCGCGGATCTGGCGGATCGCGTTGTCCACATGCGCGCCGAAATCCATCCCCGGATCGTAGCGGTTGAACAGCGGGGGGAAGACGCGGAAGGGCAGGACGGCGGAGATGAACAGCGCCGACCGTCCGAGCCCGCCGAGCACGAGATCGCCGAGCTCCTGGTGCAGCCTGGTGCCTTCCTCGATCTGAAGGTTGTGCTTCACCCCCGCGGATTGGTGCCCGGCCGTGGCGCGGCCATCGATCCAGGGCGCGGCGGAAAGGGCGGCATGCGCACGCGCCGCCTCCTCCGCCGTCAGGACATCGGCGATCTCGACCAGCATCAGAAACGCACCGCCGCGCTGGCGATGAAGGTGCGGCCGACGCCGGGGACGACATGGCCGGTATAGACCGTGTCATAGGTTCGGGCATCGCCCAGGTTGATGGCGTTCAGCTGCACGCGGAGCCCCTGCAGGTTGGACTGGCTCGGGTTCCAGGCCAGGGCTGCGTCGAGCCTGGTGTAGGACGGTGCCAGCGCGGTGTTGGTCGTGTTGGCGAAGCGCCGGTCTACGAAGGACAGGCCGCCGCCGACCTGGATGTCGCCCGGCAGGTCATAGGTGGACCAGAGCGACGCCGAGTGCGGCGGGACGTTGGCGAATTCCTTGCCGACTTCCGCCGCGTTGCCGGAACTGCGGATTTCCGACTGCATGTAGGTGTAGCCGGCCATGACGTTCCAGCCCGGCATGATGCGGCCCTGGACGGAGACCTCCGCGCCATCCACGCGCACCTGGCCATCCAGCACCTGCAGCGTGGAATTGGCGGGGTCGCTGGTGCGGGCGTTCAGCTTCTCCGTCCGGAACAGCGCGCCTTGCAGGCGCACGCCATCCGCGATGTTCCAGGACGCGCCGAATTCGTAGGTGGTCGCGGTTTCCGGCGCGAGATTCGCATTGTTCGCCGCCAGCGTCAGCGATTCGGCGGAGGGGTTGAAGGAGGTGCCGGCGGAGACGTAGGTGCGCACACCCTCCCACGGCTTGAAGATCAGCGCGCCGCGCCAGGTCGCTTCCTGGTCCGTTCGGCTGAAGACCTGCGAGTTGCCGCGGTTGGTCTGGGATGCGTCGAAGCTCTCCCACCGCCCGCCGAGCATGACTTCCCATTGCTCGCTGAGGTGGATGCGGTCCACGACGTAGAAGGCCATGGTGTCGGCGGAGGTCTTGATGTCCGACGCCAGGGACGTGACGATGTTGCCGGTGGCGTAGAAATCGGGCGAGAGCAGGTTGGCGAGGGGCCGGCCGGTCTGGTTGTAGCGCGTGACTTCCGAGGATTCCCGCCCGAACTCCACGCCCGCCAGGATGTCATGGCGGAAGCCCAGCAGGTTGAGGTTCAGCGAGGCCTCCGACTGGTTCACCATCATGGTGTCGAAGCCGGACCGCACCTGGGACTGCCGCGTGATGGCGGTGCCGGTCGCGTTCAGGCGCGGCGCGGTGGCGGAGACGTCGCGGGAGTAGTTCGCCCAGCGCGTGGTGTTGCGCAGCAGCACGCCTTCATTCACGCGGTGTTCGAGCCGCGCGGTGAAGACATCGGTCTGCGTGTTCTCCTCATCGGTCTGGTTCAGGCCATAGAAGGTGTTGGTCGAGACGCGCAGCGGGCGGCCGTTGCGGTAGGGCACGCCGTAATCCGGCATGTTGCGTTCCTCCTGGTGCAGCCAGGACAGGGTCAGGGAGGTCGGCCCGCCGATGCCCCAGGTGACGGAGGGGAAGACGCCCCAGCGTTCGTTGAAGACGTGGTCGCGCTGCGATGCATCGATGCGCGACCCCATCGCGGCGATGCGCGCGGCCACGTCGCCGGCGCGGATGTTCACGTCGCTGGTGGCGCGGACGCCGGAGGGCGAGTAGCCGGAGATCCAGACCTCGCCCTGGTTCGTCGCCAGCGGCAGGCGCGACCGCTGGTCCACCGCGCCGCCCGTCGATCCCCGGCCGAACATGACGGAGGACGGGCCCTTCAGCACATCGACCGATTCCAGGAAGAAGGTGTCGCGCGTGTACTGGCCGGTGTCCCTGATGCCATCGATGAAGAAGTCGCTGCGGGCGGAGAAGCCGCGGAGCGTGAGGTTGTCGCCGCTGAACCCGCCCTCACCGGCCGAGAGGCTGATGCCGGTGACGTTGCGCAGCGCCTCCCGCACGGTCGTCGCGGCGCGTTCCTCCATCACCGCGCGGGGGATGACGTTGACGGTCTGCGGCATCTCCCCGGCCGTGACGGGGCTGCGGCTGAGCGGCGCGGTTTCCGTGCGGTAGGTGGAGGGCGCCTGGCCGGTGATGCCGATTTCCGGCAGCGCGGCGGACGGGGCTTCCTGGCCGGTGGCGGCAGGCGCGCCGAGCGCGGTGACGAGGCCGATACCCGCCAGGCCGAGCGTCGGCTTCAGCAGGCCGGGAGTCATGAGGGGGGCGGGCTTCACGGGCGGGGCGCTCCAGGGGCTCGAAGTGGCGCCTGGCTGGCTTGCGCGCGGGGGAGGAGCGGCCCGGTGCTGGCTGGCTTGGCAGAAAGGACACCGCCTTTCCGGCGGGTCCGACGCGATTAGACTGTTTGCGAATGCCTCGCAATATCACGGACTGTGACGGATGGTCTTGCGGGCATTGAAAAGCTGTAAGATTCTGCCGCGCTCATCAGGAAAGCCGCCGCCATGCAGGATCTGCTGCCGATCGCCGCCCGCATCGGCGAACTGCTCAAGGCCCGCGGGGAAACGGTGGCGGTGTCCGAATCCGCCGCCGGCGGGCTGGTCGCGGCCAGCCTCCTCGCCCTGCCCGGCGCCAGCGCGTATTTCCGCGGCGGCGCCGTGGTCTACACGGCGCAGGCGCGCGGCGGCTTGCTCGGCATCACGCACGATGACATGCGCGGGATGCGGTCGGCGTCGGAGCCCTATGCCGCGCTCTGTGCGGCGACGATCCGGCGCAAGCTCGACGCGGATTGGGGCGTTGCGGAGACGGGCGCGGCGGGGCCTTCGGGCAATCGCTACGGCGATGCGGCCGGCCATGCCTGCCTGGCGGTGACGGGTGCCGTGACGCGCGTGACGACGCTGGAGACGGGCAGCGCGGATCGGGCGGACAACATGCGCCGCTTCGCGGCGGCCGCGCTGATACTGCTGGAACAGGCGATCACCGACGCGGGCTGAACCCGGCGGGACCGATCACGTTAACTCGGCTTCATCCGCAGCCGAGGTTGCATGCCCGACAAGCCCACCGCCCCCCATGGCGCGGCCGATCTGCCGCGACTGCGCCTCGATGCCTACAACGCGGAACTGCATGACCCCGACGGGCCGGGCTTCCTCGGCGACCGGGCCAGCAACCGCGCCTTCATGGAAATGCTCGATGACTGGCGCACCCGCGTGCGGCGCGCGTCGGGGGGCGAGGATCCGCTGGAGGATGCCGTCGGCGAAGGCCGGCCCACGCGGGCGATCGACCGGGCGGAGTTGGACGCCATGCTGGATAGCACCGCGGAGGACCCCGAAGCGGCGGGCCTCGTGCATTCCGCCATCGAGGATTTCGCGCAGGACATGGCCGCGGTGGTGCGCCGCTTCCTGCGCCTGCCGGATTGGCAGGGCACCGAACGCATCGCGGTTGGCGGCGGCTTCCTGGAGGCGAAGGTGGGGCTGATGGCGGTGGGGCGCCTCGGCGTTCTGCTGCGCGCGGCCGGGGAGCCGGTGCGCGTCGCGCCGGTGCTGCACCACCCCGACGACGCCGCGCTGTGCGGCGCGCCGCATCTGGCGCCGCCCGCGCTGCTGGAAGGCTTCGATGCCTGCCTGGCCGTCGATATCGGTGGAACGAACATGCGCGCCGGGCTGGTCGCGCTCGGCGATGCGGCGGATCTGTCGGGCGCCAGCGTCCTCGATTCCGAACGATGGAAGCATGCGGAGGAAGCGCCCGGGCGCGACGAGGCGGTGGCGAAGCTGGCCTCCCTGCTGGCGCATATGGTGGACCATGCCGCGGTGATGGGCAGGCGGCTGGCGCCCTTCATCGGCATCGGCTGCCCTGGTGTGATCACGCGGGATGGGCGCATCGCCCGCGGCGGCCAGAACCTGCCGGGCGGCAATTGGGAGGATGAGGATTTCCGGCTGCCGGAGGCGCTGGCGGCCGCGCTGCCAACGATCGACGGCGTGGCGCCGACCATCATCCTGCACAATGACGCCGTCGTGCAGGGGCTGAGCCAGGCGCCGGCGATGGGGGATGTGGAGCGCTGGGGCGTGCTGACCATCGGCACGGGGCTCGGCAATGCGCGGTTCAGCAACCCGCGCTAGCGGCGCCCCCGCTTCGTGGGCGGCTCCGGCTCCGGCCCCGCGGCGCGGGCCAGGACAAGGCCGAAGGCGGCCCGCGTCGGCACGTCGAGCCGGCGGTAGTGGCGCAGCAGCGCTTCCTCATCCGGCGCCAGCAGGCCGAGATCGCCCTGCGGTTCCTCCAGCATGTGCGGCGGGATGAGGTCGCCGGGCTCCAGTCCCAGCACGAAGGCTTCGTCGACATCGAGGGCAGCCGCGAGGCGCCTCAGCGCCTGGCCGCGCGGCAGGGCGCCATCGCCCCGCAGCAGGGCGGCGATGGTGCCGGGCTTGAGGCCGGCAGCGAGGTCCACCTCCTCCGCCACCAGGCCGAGGCGGTCGAGGCGTCCATCGATGCGGGCGATGATCTCGGGGTTCAACTCCATGCGGCGGCTTAGCGGATGGGTGGGGCCGGTTCAACGACACCGGCGCGTTGATTAAGCAGCCGCGCGACATGACGTTGCTTCCCTGCCCTGCCATGGGGCGGTTAGCTTCGCGGCGATCCCGCCACGCATAATTTCACGATGCTAAACGGTTTTTACCTTGACGGCGCGTGGTAGCCAGCGCATCTCCCGGGGGCCTGATGAGGATCACGCACCGTGCACCCGCCCCTGACCACCATCGTCGCCTTGGCCTGCCCGGGCACGCGGCGAATGCGGCGCTGTCGCCGCGGCTGAAGGCCGCCCCACGACACCGTCCCTGGTCACGCTTCCGGAGTGCATTCCATGATCGAATCCCGTCCCATCGACATCGATGGCCGTTTCGTCGGCGTCGCGGTCAATTCATCCCTCTCCTGGCATTTCGTCGCGGTGGATCCCGTGCTGGACGATCTGCACGGCACGCATTTCACCAGTGCCGAGGAAGTCGCCCGCGTGGCGCGCCTGGTGCTGGCGCGCGCCACGACGCGCAGGCCCCACTGACGCAACGAAGCCGATGGCAGACCTGCTCACCGCGAGGGTTGCCGCGCGCCTGGCGCCGCGCCACATGGCCGACGCCATGCCGGACAACACCTCCCCGACCGTGACCCCCTGGGCGATCACGCTGGATCGCCTCACGAAACGCTTCGCCCGCGGCAACACCCTGGCGCTGGACGATGTTTCGCTCAGCGTGCGGGAAGGCGAGGTCTTCGGCATCGTCGGACGGTCGGGCGCTGGCAAGTCCACGCTGATCCGCAGCGTCAACCTGCTGGAGCGGCCGGATAGCGGTGGCGTCACCGTGCTGGGGCAGGACCTGCTGGCGCTGGATGATGCGGGGCTGCGCGAAGCGCGGCGCGGCATCGGCATGGTGTTCCAGCACTTCAACCTGCACACGCGCCGCACGGTGGCGGAGAATGTCGCCTTCCCGCTGGAAGTCGCCGGACTGCCCGCCGCCGAACGCCGCGCGCGCGTCGCGGAAATCCTGCCGCTGGTGGGGCTGGAGGGGAAGCGGGATGCCTATCCCGCGCAGCTTTCCGGCGGGCAGAAGCAGCGCGTCGGCATCGCGCGCGCCCTCGCCTCGCGCCCCCGCATCCTGCTGTGCGACGAGGCGACGAGCGCGCTGGACCCCGAGACGACGCGGGAGATCCTGGCGCTGATCCGCGACCTTCGCACCAGGCTCGACCTGACCGTGCTGCTCATCACCCATGAGATGGCGGTGGTGAAGGCGATCTGCGATCGCGTCGCCGTGATGGAAGCGGGCCGCGTGATCGAGCACGGGCCCGTCTTCTCCGTCTTCACGCGCCCCGAACACGCGACCACGCGCAGCTTCGTGGCGGAGGTGATCGGCCATGGCGTGCCGGAAAGCACAATCGCCCGCCTGCCCGCGCCGCGCGCGGGGGAGGTGCGCCGCCTGGCGCAGGTGGTCTTCACCGGGCCGAATTCGACCCGCGCGGTGGTGAGCGAGGCGAGCCGGGACTACGGGCTCGACATCAACATCGTCTCCGGCCGGGTGGACGACATCGCGGGGGAGCCCTTCGGCGTGATGGCGCTGGCGGCCTATGGGCCGGATGGCGCCATCGACGCGGCCTTCGGCTGGATGCGGGACCTGGGCCTGACGGTGACGGAGATCGCGGCATGAGCTGGCTGGCCCCCGCGCTGCAGGATTTGCTGGTGGAGGCGCTGTGGGACACGGCGCTGATGGTGGGTGCTTCCGCCGCCATAGCCGCCATCATCGGCCTGCCCATCGCGCTGCTGCTGCATGCGACGGCGCCGGGCGGGCTGGCGCCCAATGCCTGGATCAACCGGCCACTCGGCCTGGTGGTGAATGCCACGCGGTCCACGCCCTTCATCATCCTGATGGTGGCGATCGTGCCCTTCACGCGGCTGGTTGCCGGCACCTCCATCGGCACCGGCGCGGCCATCGTGCCGCTGGCGCTGGCCGCGACCGCCTTCCTGGCCAGGCTGTTCGAGAATGCGCTACGCGAAGTCGATCCCGGCGTGATCGAGGCCGCGCGCGCCATGGGTGCGACGCGGATGCAGATCGTGGCCAAGGTGCTGGTGCCGGAAGCGCTGCCGGGGCTGGTCGCAGCCACCACCGTCGCGCTGGTTTCGCTGGTGGGATTTTCCGCCATGGCGGGGGCGGTGGGCGGCGGCGGGCTCGGTGACCTCGGCATTCGTTTCGGCTATCAACGTTTCATGCCCGAAGTGATGGCGACCGTCGTCGTCATCCTCATCGTCTTCGTGCAGGCGCTGCAATCGCTGGGCGATTGGCTGGTGCGCCGGCTGTCGCATCGTTGATCTGACAAGGAACCACCCATGATCTCTCGTCGCACCCTCGCACTGGCCGGCGCCGCGCTGCCCTTCGCCGCGCACGCGCAGGACATCGGCACCACGCAGCGGCCGCTGCGCATCGGCGTCACCGCCGGCCCCCATGCGCAGGTGATGGAGAAGGTGCGGGAGATCGCGGCGCGCGACGGCCTGGCGCTCCGCATCGTCGAGTTCCAGGACTTCATCCAGCCGAATGTCGCGCTCGCCGCCGGCGACCTGGACGCCAACAGCTACCAGCACCAGCCCTTCCTGGACCAGCAGGTGCGCGACCGCCGGCTGGCGCTGGTCAGCGTGGCGAAGACCATGATCTTCCCCATGGGCCTCTATTCCCGCCGCCACCGCGCGGCCAGCGCCATCCCGAATGGCGGGCGCGTGGCGATCCCGAACGACCCGACCAATGGCGGCCGCGCGCTGGTGCTGCTGGCGTCGAACGGCGTGTTCAAGCTGCGCGACGGCGCAGATTTCCGCGCGACCGTCGCCGACATCACGGAAAACCCGCGTCGCATCCGCGTGGTGGAACTGGAAGCGGCGCAGCTGCCGCGGGTGCTGGAGGAGGTGGAGGCCGCCACCATCAACACCAACTTCGCCATCCCCGCGGGGTTGAACCCGGTGCGGGACGCGATCGCGCTGGAATCCAGCGACAGCCCCTATGCCAACCTCATCGCCGTGCGCCAGCAGGACCAGGGCGCACCCTGGGTGCGGCGCCTGGTCGCGGCCTACCAGACGCAGGAGGTGAAGGACTTCGTCCAGACCACCTTCCAGGGCGCCGTGGTCCCGGCGTTCTGATGATATCCGTGCCCTCAAGCGCCGGGCGCCGCCTCCGGCGGCTTGGCTCGCCGCATAGGCGGCGGGCCGCGTTCGCGGCCTCGGCCGCCGAGAGCGGCCGCAGAACTGTCTGAGCGATACGACCAGGGAGGCGCCGATGAGCGCAGCACGGCAGTTGCACCTCGGCGCCTTCATGCGCCCCGTCAGCATCCACACCGGCGCCTGGCGCTACCCCGGCGCCTGGGCGGATGCGAATTTCAGCTTTCCCCGGCTGAAATACCTGATCCAGCGGCTGGAGGCGGCGAAGTTCGACGCCTTCTTCATGGCGGATCACCTGGCGCTGCTGAACATGCCGATCGAGGCGCTGCGCCGCAGCCATACCGTCACCAGCTTCGATCCGCTGACCCTGCTGCCCGCTTTGGCCGCGGTGACGGAGCGCATCGGCCTGATCGCCACGGCATCGACGACCTACAACGATGCCTATCACGTCGCGCGGAAATTTGCCTCGCTGGACCATATCAGCAATGGCCGCGCGGGCTGGAATTTGGTGACCACCGCCAACCCCGATGCCGCGCTGAATTTCGGCCATGACGCCCACATGGCGCATGGCGAACGCTACAAGCGCGCCCGCGAATTCCATGACGTCGTCACCGGCCTGTGGGACAGCTTCGCCGACGATGCCTTCATCCGTGACCAGGAAACCGGGATCTTCTGGGACCCCGCGCGGATGCATGTGCTGGACCACAAGGGGCCGGAACTCTCTGTGCGCGGGCCGCTGAACGTGGCGCGCCCCGTGCAAGGCTGGCCTGTCATCGTGCAGGCCGGGGCCTCCGACGCGGGGCGGCAGATCGCCGCCGAGACGGCGGAAATGGTCTTCGCCGCCGGCGGTAAGCTGGAGGATGCGCAGGCCTACTACGCCGATGTGAAGGGCCGCGCGGCCCGCTACGGCCGCGACCCGGACCGCATCAAGATCCTGCCCGGCGCGCTGGTCATCGTGGGCGACACGGTGGCGGAAGCGCGCGC
This sequence comes from Falsiroseomonas sp., assembly GCF_051859025.1. GTDB lineage: Bacteria > Pseudomonadota > Alphaproteobacteria > Acetobacterales > Acetobacteraceae > Falsiroseomonas. The sequence continues at coordinate 84,232 of NZ_JBHYGL010000037.1, forward strand.
GAAGCACCGGCACCTCGACAGCCTCGTGCACCTCGACAGCGCCATCGGGTCGCTGTCGGTCGCGCTCGGCGTGGATGCGCGGCAGTTCGACCTGGATGCGCCCCTGCCCGAGATTCCGGAGACGGAGGGCGGCAAGTCCGGCCGCGAACGCGCCATCACCATGGCGCGGCGGGAGAATTTGACCGTGCGCGAACTGGCGCAGCGGCTCGGCGGCTATGGCGGGCTGGCGCTGGTCGGCACGGCCGCGACCATCGCGGATGAGATGGAGCGCTGGCTGGACGGGCGCGGCTGCGATGGCTTCAACATCATGTTCCCCTTCGTGCCGGCGGGGCTCGACGAGTTCTGCGACCAGGTCGTGCCGGAACTGCAGCGCCGCGGGCTGTTCCGGACGGAATACGAGGGCACGACGCTGCGCGAGCACCTCGGCCTGGAACGGCCCGCGAACCGCTTCTTCCCTGAGTGAATCAGGCTGCGCGGCGATTCCACGGCATCGCCGCCAGCGCATTCGCCATCGGGCAGAAGCCGGTGACGCCCGCCATCACCAGCCCGGCGCCGACCACGCCCGACAGCGCGATGAAGCCGGGATGCACCGCGGCCGCCAGCACCGCGCCCAGCAGCGCCAGCCCGCCCGCCACGATCTGCACCTGGCGCATGATCGGCAGGGGCGCGCGGCGATCCTCCGCGACCGGCACGCCGGCAGCCCGCAGCGCCGCCAGGCCGCCCTCCACCGCGAAGGCCTCGCCCGCCCCTGCCCTGGCCGCCAGCGCGCCACCAGCCTGGCTGGTACGGGCGCCGGAGGCACAGTGGAACAGCAGCACCTCCGCCCGCGGCGGGGGCGAATCCGGCAGCCGGGACAGCGGCCAATGGGCGGAGCCCGGGACATGGGCACGGGCGCGTTCATCCGCCTCCCGCACATCCACCAGCGCGGCGCGGCCATCCCGCAGCAGCGCGGCGGCCTGGTCGGCGGCGATCATCCTCAGGGTCATGGCGGCATCCTTGAGCAGGGGTGGCGGCAGCACTACATTCGATTTCTCTTATTTAGAGTGTTCTTACGTTGATGGAAGACCCCCATGACCGAATCCCACACCCTCCCCTGCCCGCATTGCGGCGCCGCGAACCGGGTGCCGGCCGCCCGCCTAGCGGAGGACCCGCGCTGCGGCGCCTGCCGCAAACCACTGTTCACGGGCGCGCCGCTGGCGCTGGATGAGGCCGGGTTCCGGCGGCATCTGCGGCTGTCCACCATCCCGCTGCTGGTCGATTTCTGGGCGTCCTGGTGCGGCCCCTGCCGCGCCATGGCCCCGGCCTTCGAGGCCGCGGCGAAGGAGTTGGAGCCGGGGATGCGGCTGGTGAAGGTCTCCACCGAGGAAGCGCCGGCGCTGGCCGCCGCACTCTCCATCACCAGCATCCCGACGCTGGCGCTGTTCCGAGGGGGGCAGGAAGTGGCGCGCCAGGCGGGGGCGTTGCCGGCGGGCCAGATCGTCGCCTGGGCACGAAACCGTTAGCGGCCCGCCGGGCTCAGCCGAGGTCGCTGCAGAACAGGTCCTTCAGCGTGGCGATCAGCGCCGCCACGCGGGGATCGGCGATGCGGTAGTGGATGGTCGTGCCGCTGCGGCGCGTCGCCACCAGCCCATCCTCCCGCAGCTTGGCCAAATGCTGGGACAAGGCGGGCTGGGACAGGCCGACATGGATCGCCAGGCTGCCGACCGAGGCCTCCCCCTCCACCAGCAGCTGGCACAGCAGCAGCAGGCGCCGTTCATTGCCGAGCAGGCGCAGCAGGGTCGCGGCCTCTGCCGCGCGCTCCTGCATGAGGAGGGCGCCGGGCGGCGTCAGGACGTCAGGCATCGGGGCATCCAGCATCTTCGCCCATGTGTGCCGCGGCCGGGTGGGGATCAAGGCCGTTGCGTTGCGACTGCCTCGCAATTGCGTTATGACTCTTCCGACCAGACAGGACAAGCACCTTGACCGAACCGCCGCCTCTTCCCGAGCCTCCCCCCCCCGCTGCCCCCACCGTGACCAGCGAGGCGCTGCTCCAGGGCGGGCGGGAGGCGACGATCCTGCATGGGGGGGAGGTCTATCGCCTCCGCCTGACCAGCAAGGACAAGCTGATCCTGACGAAATAGCCGCCCTGGCGGGATTGCCCTGGGGCCTGCCGCCACGGCAGGTTGCCGCCACCAAGGAAGGCGGGAACACCGGCGATGGCCCAATGGCTCAAGCGTTCGATCGCGGCGGATGACAAGGAAGCCGCGCAGGTCCAGGTCCGCGCGACGGTGGAATCGCTGCTCGCCGATATCGCGAAGCGCGGCGACGCGGCGGTGCGGGAGATGTCGGCCAGGTTCGATGGCTGGGACCGCGCCGATTTCCGCCTGACGGATGCGGAGATCCGCGCCTGCCTGGCGGAACTGCCGGCCCGCGCGCTGGACGATATCCGCTTCGCGCAGGAACAGGTGCGCAACTTCGCGCAGCACCAGCGCGAATCGATGAAGGACATCGAAGTCGAGACGCTGCCGGGCGTGGTGCTCGGCCACCGCAACATCCCCGTCAATTCGGTGGGTTGCTACGTGCCGGGCGGCAAGTATCCGCTGCTGGCCTCCGCCCACATGTCCGTGGTGACGGCGAAGGTCGCGGGCGTGCCGCGCATCGCCACCTGCGCGCCGCCCTATAACGGCAGGCCCGCGCCGGCGATCGTGGCGGCGCAGCACCTGGCGGGGGCGGATGAGATCCGTGTGCTGGGCGGCGTGCAGGCCGTGGGCGCCATGGCGCTGGGGACGGAAAGCATCGCCGCGGTGGACATGCTGGTGGGGCCCGGCAATGCCTATGTCGCGGAGGCCAAGCGGCAGTTGTTCGGCCGCGTCGGCATCGACCTCTTCGCGGGGCCGACGGAGACGCTGGTGATCGCGGACGACACCGTCGATGGCGAACTCTGCGCCACGGACCTGCTCGGCCAGGCGGAGCACGGCCCGACCAGCCCCGCCATCCTGCTGACGGATTCGGAAAAGCTGGCCCGCGACACGATGCGGGAGGTGGAACGCCTGCTGACGATCCTTCCCACCGCCAGCATCGCCGCCAAGGCCTGGGAAGACTATGGCGAGGTGATTGTCTGCGAGGACAAGGCGGAAATGCTGCGGGAGGCAAACCGCATCGCCTCCGAGCATGTGCAGGTGATGACCAGCGACGATGATTTCTTCCTGAAGAACATGACCAATTACGGCGCGCTGTTCCTCGGCCCGCGCACCAACGTGTCCTACGGCGACAAGGTCATCGGCACGAACCACACGCTGCCGACGCTCGGCGCGGCGCGCTACACGGGCGGCCTCTGGGTCGGCAAGTTCCTCAAGACCGTGACGTATCAGCGCGTGCTGACGGATGAGGCAAGCGCGATGGTGGGCGCCTATTGCTCCCGCCTCTGCATGCTGGAAGGTTTCGTGGGCCATGCGGAGCAGGCGAATATCCGTCTGCGGCGCTATGGCGGGCTGAATGTGCCCTACGGGCAGGCGGCGGAGTGAGCGCGTCCGATCGCCGGAGGGCGGAGCCTGCGGAGCAGGGGAGCACCGGCGGCGTGAATCGGCCGCGCCAGGCCATGGAACTGCCGAAGACACCGTCCTTCCGCCTCGATGGCCGCCGCGCGCTGGTGACGGGCGCCGGGCGCGGGATCGGCCTCGCCGCCGCCTGCGCGCTGGCGGAGGCTGGCGCGCATGTCGTGCTGGCCGCGCGGTCGGCGGAGGAGATCGGGGAAGCGGCGGAGGCCATCCGCGCGCAGGGCGGATCGGCGGAGGCGCTGGCGATGGATGTCGCCGACATCGACGACGCCACCGCGAAGATCGCGAAGGCCGGGCCGTTCCATGTGCTGGTGAACAACGCCGGCACCAACCGCCCCGCCGCCTTCCCCGATGTGACGCCGGCGGATTTCGACGCGGTGATGAACCTGAATGTCCGCGCCGCCTTCTTCGTGGCGCAGGCCGTGGCGAAGGGGATGATGGAGGCCGGCATCCCCGGCGCCATCATCCATGTCTCCTCGCAGATGGGGCATGTCGGCGGGGCGCGGCGCAGCGTCTATTGCGCGTCCAAATGGGCGATCGAGGGTATCGCGCGTGCGATGGCGATCGACCTCGCCCCCCATGGCATCCGCGTGAACACGCTCTGCCCCACTTTCATCGAGACGCCGATGACGAAGCCCTTCCTGCAGGACGCGGCCTTCAAGGCCAGCGTCGTGCAGAAGATCAAGCTCGGGCGGCTCGGCCAGGTGGAGGATCTGATGGGCGCGATCCTGTTCCTGGCCTCCGACGCCGCAAGCCTGATGACGGGGTCGTCGCTGCTGGTGGATGGGGGCTGGACGGCGGGCTAATCGGGTCGCGCGCCGGATTCCTGCACCACGCGGGACCACTTGGCCGCATCGGCCACGACCATGCGGGCGAAGGCCTCCGCCGTGCCGCCGACGATGTCGCCGCCTTCCTGGCGCACGCGGTCCGCGACGCCGGCGGCGCGCAGCGCGTCATTGGCCGCGGTGTTCAGGCGCTGCACCACGGCGGTGGGCGTGCCAGCCGGCACGAACAGGCCATACCAGGTGTTGGCATCGAAACCGGGAAAGCCCTGTTCGCCGATGGTGGGGACATCCGGCAGCACCGGGCTGCGCCGGGCGGCGGACACGGCGATGGCGCGCAGCCGGCCATCGCGGATGTTGGACAGCGCCGTGGGGACGGAGGACATCATCAGCGGCACGCGCCCCGCGATCACATCCGTCACCGCCGCCGCCGCGCCGCGATAGGGCACATGGGTGAAGCGGATGCCCGCCACGCCCTGGAACAATTCACCCGTGAGGTGGGAGACGGTGCCGTTGCCTGGGGTCGCGAGGTGCAGCCCCTCCGGCGTCCTGCGCGCATCGGCTACCACATCCTGCAAGGCGCGGTAGCGCGATCCCTCCCCCACCACCACCACATTCGGCGCATCCGCCAACTGCACGACGGGGATGAAATCCCGCTGCGTGTCGAAGGGAAGCCGCGCATAGAGCGAGGGGTTGATGGCGAAATGCGCGGTCTGGCCGAGCAGCACGGTGTAGCCATCGGGCGCCGCCTTCGCGACGGCATCGACGGCGATGTTGCCGCCGGCGCCGGCGCGGTTCTCCACCACGAAGGGCTGGCCGAGGATGCTGCCCATGCGGTCCGCGATGACGCGCGCGATCACATCCATCCCGCCGCCGCCGGTTCCGGGGACGATCATGCGGATGGGTCGCGCCGGCCATTCCTGCGCGCGGGCGGCGGAGGCCGGCAGCAGCGCCGCCGCCATCGCCGCGAAGTCCCGGCGGCCAAACGCCGGCGGACAAGCGTCTCGCATCGTTTCTCTCCCCAGGTGTCGTTCTTCTTGGTCCCCGGCAGGCGGGGGCAGCAATTATTGGGCAGGCACCATCAGCTCGGGCGGCGGCGCGAGGCCGGTTTCCGTCCCGGATTCGGGAACGGAGCCGCCATAGAGCAGGCCCTCGATCAGCTTCGGCACCGTCGCCTCCGGGTCGAGGATCGGCAGCCCGTGGCTCGGCGCGATCACCTTCACGTCGAGGCGTTCCAGCAGCAGGCGCAGCCGGTCCACGTAATGGTTCATGTCGGTGAACTTGGTCCAGAACAGCGCGCGATCCGCGAAGACGGCGGAGACGTCGGGCAGGTCGAGCGAGGAGGCTTCCTCCGCGCAGAGCCCGCAATGGCCGTCCTCATGGTAGTGGCTGTAGGCGAAGCCATCGCCGGGGAAGAGAACCCGGCTGCCGCTGTCGAAGCCCCACCAGGTGGTGCGGAGGTCGCGGATCACCGGCTCCACCGCCACGAAGTCACGCCCGCCGAGGGGGATGCGATCGCCTTCCTTCATCGGCAGCAGGCGGTGTTCGTATTGCGGGAAGGCCAGGTGGTAGTCGCTGACATCGCCGCAGAGCAGCGCTTCGGGATAGCGGCTCAGCACGCGGCCGAGGCCGCCGGCATGCGGCGTTTCCTGATGCGTGACGAAGAGGTATTTCAGCGGCGCGCGCGTGCTGAGGATTTCCTGCATCTGCCGGTCGATCAGCGGGAAATCCTTGGGGTGGCCGGTTTCCACCAGCATCGACGCCTCCGTCCCGCAGATCAGGAAGGCGGCGTTGTAGGTGTGGTAGATCTTGCCCTTGGCGCGCTGTTCCAGGCAGTCGCCCAGCCAGAAGACACCCGGCGTGATCTCCCGCGGCAGCGGATTCGGTCGGTTCATGGGATCACCTGATCTCGTCGCGGTCGATGTAGCGGGATGGCGCGACGCCGCGGGCGAGCCCGGCCAGCACCTCGTCCATCATCTCGAACTGCCGTTGCACCACGTCACGCCCGCGCAGCACGCGGCCATAGCCGGGGGCGATGGTCGTGATCTCATGCCGGTCGAAGACATCGCGCAGCTTGCGGCGGAGGCTCTCCGTCTCCCCGCCCTCCAGCCACCAGTAGCGCGTGTTGAGAAGAAAACTGCGGAGGTGGTCGGGGCCGCGCAGATCCGCGGCGCGTGCCACGTTCCACGGCCCCTCGGCCTCGTCGCTCCATTCCTGGGTGAAGCTGTCGGAGGTGAAGAGCGTGCGCGTGGCGCGGTCATAGAGCCAGCGCGTGCCGATCAGGCGGATCGGCGCCTGGAAGGCATCGACCGGGCGTGCATCGCCATCACCCACCTGCAAGGTCTGCACCCGCGCGACGAGCGTGGTCTTCATGGGCCTGGCGAGGGCACCGGCCTGGTCCGACCTTCCGCCGAAATCCACCCAGAGCGCGGCGTCCGGATTGCCGGAGTAGCACTGCTCCACGTCGAAATTGTCGGCGATGACCTCGACATTGCAGACGGACATGAATTCATTGAGGCGCAGCGGATAGACCGAAAGCCGTGTATCCGGCCGCAGCACGCTGGCGAGTTGCGCGATGATGCCCTTGGCATGGGCGGTGAAGCCGGTATCCAGCATCAACGCCGCGCCCGGTTCCACCAGCAGGTAGCAATTCACGGCGGTGAAGCCGCGCGCATTGGCGGGGTAGGAACTCATCCGCCCATCCAGCGGGCAGAGGCTGCGCAGCACGAACAGCCGCCCGGGCACCAATTCCTCGACACCCGGCGCGAGTTTCTCCGCCACTTCGGTCAGCATCTGCGTTCTTCTCCCATGATGGGAAGTTGAGACGCCGCGCCTTGCGGGGGCAAACGACTTATGGTCACGTCACTTTTGAGAAAAAGTCACAGGGCCCCGGGCCATGCGCCTGCCACCGCTCAACGCCGTGCGGGTTTTCGAAGCGGCGGGCCGGCTGAACAGCTTCAGCCGGGCGGCGGCGGAACTGCACGTCACGCCCGGCGCCGTCAGCCGCCAGATCGCGAAGCTCGAAGCGTTCCTCGGCGTGGCGTTGTTCCAGCGTGGCGCGGCGGAGATGCGGCTGACGGAAGCCGGTGCGCGCTACCTGCCGGTGGTGCGGGATGCGCTGGAAAGGCTGCGGGATGGCACGCAGGCGCTGGCCAGCGGCGGGCAGGACACGCTGCATATCTGGGGATCGCGCTTCTTCATCCGGCTCTGGCTGCTGCCGCGGCTACCGGGCTTCCAGGCGCTGCATCCCGGCCTGCCCGTGCGCATCACCACCGCGCTGCCGGAGGATGAGCCGCCCGCCGACATGGATGTCGCCATCGGGCCGGATCGCCCCGCGCTGGCCGGCCTGCGGTCCCACAAGCTGCTGGATCGCGTCGTGGTGCCGGTGTGCAGCCCCGACTACCTCCGCCACGCCGCGGCCCTGCGGCAGCCTCAGGATTTGGCGCACCACGCGCTGTTGCAGACGCCGCGCGATGCCGATGACTGGCAGAGCTGGTATGCGCTGACCGGCGCGCCGCCGGTGCGCCTGCCGCGCCCCATCACCTTCACCAGCACCGATGTCGCCTACAGCGCGGCGCTGGACGGGATCGGCATCGCGCTGGGCCGGCAGGGATTCATCGAGGCCGATCTCCAGGCCGGCCGACTGGTGCAGCCCTTCACGGTGGCGCTACCCTCGCGCGGCGCCTTCCACCTGATGATCCGGGATGCGGAGCCCCTGCCCGCGCGCATCGTCGCCTTCCGAGACTGGATCCTGGCGCAACTGGACAGTCCCGCACCCAGCCGATAAAGGTCACATAACTGACCTAACGCCCGGAGGAACGCGGAATGACGCTCGAAGACCTCGACGCGCTGGATGACGCCGCCTTCCGCCTGCATGTGCGCGCCTGGGTGGAGGCGAATACGCCGGAGGATCTTCGCTTCCCGCGCCGCCGCCTGCATTGGCATGAGAACCGGCCCTGGTACCTGGCCCTGTCGAAGCAGGGCTGGCTGGCGCCGGCCTGGCCGCGCGACCATGGCGGCATGGGGCTGGGCGCGGCGCGGCAACTCATCATGATCGAGGAGTTCGAGCGCCATGGCTGCCCGCGCGTCAGCGACATGGGCGTGCTGATGCTCGGCCCACTGCTGCTGAAGCATGGAAGCGAGGACCAGAAGCGCCGCTTCCTGCCGCGCATCCTCTCGGGCGAGGACATCTGGGCGCAGGGCTATTCGGAACCCGATGCGGGATCGGATCTGGCAGCGCTGCGGCTGGAAGCGGTGGATCATGGCGACCACTGGGTGCTGAACGGGCAGAAGACCTGGATCACCTTCGCCAATGACGCCAACTGGATCTTCGTCCTCGCCCGCACCGACAAGACGGCGAAGAAGCAGGAGGGAATCAGCTTCCTCCTGATGCCGACAGCGACGCCGGGCATCACGATCCGCCCGATCCTCAACCTCGACCAGCATGACGAGTTCTGCGAGGTCTTCTTCGACAATGTCCGCGTGCCGAAGGACATGCTGGTGGGGGAGGTCAACAAGGGCTGGACCTACGCCAAGGCGCTGCTGGGGTTCGAGCGCATCGCCATCGGCAGCCCGCGCCTTTCCGCCAATGCACTGGCGGCGATGAAGCGCCTGGCCGAGAGCATGGGCCGCGCCGATGACCCCGCCTTCCTGGAGATGCATGCGCGCTTCCGCCTGGAACTCGCGGACCTCAAGGCGCTGTATGAACGCTGCGCGGCGGCGCTCAAGCGCGGCGAGACGCTGGGCGCGGAGCCTTCCATGCTGAAGCTGGTGGCGACGGAGCTGTTCCAGCGCATCACGGATGCGATGCTGGAGCTGGCGGGGGAGAATGCGGGGCTGCTGGACCCGATGCCGGGCCTCGCTCTGCATCCCGCGGGCCAGTTCCTGATCGCGCGGCCCTCCACCATCTTCGGCGGATCATCGGAGATATTGCGCAACGTGCTGGCACGGTCGCTGCTGGAGTTGCCGGCATGAGCGGCCCGCTCCCCCGCATCCGCGTCCTGGACATGACGCGCGTCTTCGCCGGGCCCTGGTGCGCGCAGATCCTCGGCGATTTCGGCGCCGATGTGGTGAAGGTGGAACAGCCAGGCACGGGCGACGATGTGCGCCGCATGGGGTTCCGCAACGCCGATGGCAGCGGGGAGACATCCTCCTTCCAGGCGATGAACCGCAACAAGCGCGCCATCGCGCTGGATATCGGCAAGCCGGAGGGCCAGGCGACCTTGCGCGCGCTGGTCGCGAAATCCGATGTGTTCATCGAGAATTTCAAGGCCGGGGGCCTCGCGAAATACGGGCTCGACTATGCCAGCCTGTCCGCGCTGAACCCGAAGCTGGTCTATTGCTCCATCACCGGCTTCGGGCAGGACGGGCCCTATGCGCCGCTGCCGGGCTACGACCCCGTCTTCCAGGCAATGAGCGGCTTGATGAGCATCACTGGCGTGCCGGATGGCCAGCCCGGCGCGGGGCCGAACCTCGTAGGGTACAGCGTTTCCGACATCAACGCCGGCTTCTACGCTACCATCGCCATCCTGGCCGCGCTGCATCACCGCGATACCGTCAGCGGCAAGGGCCAGCATATCGATTTGGCGCTGCTGGATGCGCAGATCGCGGCGCATTCCCACATCGCGATGAACCACCTGATCTCCGGCCGCATGCCGGTGCGGGCCGGCGCGGCGAGCCAGATCAACACGCCCTGGCAGGCCTTCGAGACGGCGGACCGCCCGCTGATGGTCGCGATCGGCAACGACAAGCAATTCGCGCAATTCTGCCGCGTGCTTGGCTTGCCGGACCTGCCGGCCGATGAGCGCTACGCGACGAACCGCGCCCGCATGGCGAACAAGCCGACCTTGTTGCCCGCGCTTCAGGCGGCGCTGATGGCGAAGCCGGCGCGCGACTGGATGGATGCGCTGAACGAGGTCGGCGTCGCATCCGGCCCCATCAATGATTTCGGCGCGGTGGCGGATGACCCGCAGGTGAAGCACCGCCGCATCTTCCGCGAACTGCCGGGGCAGGATGGCGATGCGCTGCCGATGATCGCCAATCCCGTGAACTTCTCCGATACCCCCCTGGATTATCGCCGCCCGCCGCCGCGCCTCGGCGAACACACGGATGAGGTACTGCGCGACTGGCTGGGAGAGGATGCATGAGCGACAGCCACGCCGAGCGGCAGGAGAGCATCCGCCTGGTGCGGGACAGCGCGGCTGCCGTGGTGCCCGGCGATTTCCGCCGCATCCGCGACCTGCGCTTCACCGAAGCGGGCTTCGATTCCGCGACCTGGGCCGAGATGGTCGCGATGGGCTGGGTTTCCCTTCGCGTGCCCGAGGATGCCGGCGGCGCGGGCCTCGGCATGGCGGAATACGTCGCGCTGGCGGAGGCGCTGGGCCGCGGCCTGGTGCCGGAACCGCTGATCCCGGGCGCCCTTTCAGCCGCGCTGCTGACCGCCGCCGGAGAGGCTCCGCCGGAAGACTACGTCGTGACGGCGTGGCAGGAAGCCCCGGACACGCTGCACGCCCCGGGATCACCGGATGCGGCGCGGCTGTTCCTGCCGCTGGCGCGTGGTGCCGCGCGCATCCTGCTGCCGGTGCGGGAGGCGTCGGGCCTGGCACTGTACGAAGTGCCGCCGCAGAAGCTGGACGTGCTGATGACGCAGGATGGCAGCCATGTCGCTACGCTGCGCCGCTCGTCAGACGGCGCACGGCGCCTGGCCGATGACGTCGCGCCCGCGATGGAGCGTGCGCTGGACGAGGCCGCGCTGGCGACCGCCGCCTACCTGCTCGGCGTCATGGAGCAGAGCTTCGCGATGACGCTCGACTACCTCCGCACGCGGAAGCAGTTCGGGAAAGCCATCGGCAGCTTCCAGGCGCTGCAGCACCGCGCGGTGGATCTGCAACTCCAGATCACGCTGACGCGGGCCAGCGTGGAGGATGCGGCCGGCGTGCTGGATTCCGATGCACCCGCGCCGCACCGCCGCGCCGCCATCAGCCGCGCCAAGGCCCGCGCGGCGGAGGCCTCGATGCTGGTCACGCGCGCCGCGGTGCAGTTGCACGGCGCCATCGGCTACACCGACGAGTACGATGTCGGCCTGTTCCTGCGGAAGGCGATGGTTCTGGCGAACTCCTTCGGCTCCGCCGCGCTGCACCGCCGGCGCTTCGTGGCGGAGATGCCGGAGGAGGATTAGCGCTCGCCCAGCTTCGTCACGCCGCATTCCTCCGCCAGCCGGTCGAGTTGCGCCATCAGCGGCGCGGGAAGCGGCACGCCTTGTGTCGCGCGTTCGCGGCGGCGGGCGGCGCGCATCTCGCCGGGCAGGCGGATGCGCTCCACGCCTGGAAGGCGGGCGGAGCCGCGCAGGTCTTCCAGGTGGCGCGTCACCTCCGCCTGGAAGGCCCTGGGGTCCAGGAAGCGGGAGACGTCGAGGGCAATCAGCACATGCCCTGTCTCCGTCACCGTGCGGTCATCGGCGTTGAAATCCACCACGTCCCTACCGAAGGCCGCGCGATTCAGCGGGCCCGCCAGCAGGCCGAGCATCAGCGCCAGCCCGCTGCCCTTGTAGCCGCCGATGGGCAGCAGGATGCCGTCCTTGCTGCGCCGCGGATCGGTCAGCGGCTCGCCCGTCTTCGCATCGACCATCCAGCCTTCCGGCATCGGCTGGCCCAGCAGCGCATGGCCCTTGACCGTGCCGTAGGAGACGACGGTGGTCGCCATGTCCAGCACCACCGGATCGGCATCGCCCATGGGGATGGCGATGGCCAGCGGGTTGGTGCCCAGCAGGCTGTCCGTGCCGCCCCAGGGCGCCATGTGGTTGGCACTCGCCACCACCGTGTAGATGCCGATCATCCCGGCCGGAAGCGGCAGGCAGGCATGGACCGCGCCGCTGCCCGCATGGTTGGAACGCCGCGCGCCGACCCAGGCGATGCCGGCTTCCTTCGCGATCTCCACGGCGGTTTCGCCGGCCTGGGACATCACGAGGTGGCCGAGGCCGTTATCGCCCTCCACCATCGCGACGGCCGGCGCCAGGCGCTTCACCGTGATGGCGGGGCGCGGGTTCGATCCGCCGGCGCGGAGGCGGCGCACATATTGCGGCAGGCGGAAGATGCCATGGCTGTCGGCGCCGGTCAGGTCGGCCTCGACCATGAGTTCGCCGGCGCGCTTTGCATGAGCGTCGGAGAAGCCTTCATGGCGGAAGACATCGGCGACGAAGCCGATCATCGTGGCGGCCTGGTACCGCGGCAGGGTGGCGGCGAGTGACTCCTCGATCGCCATCGCTCAGGCGCCCAGGCCGAAGAAGCGGCGGGCATTGCCCTCGAACAGCTTCTGCCGGATCGCCACGTCGGCGATGGCTTCCTCGATCTCCTCCACCCCGCGCGTCGTGCCCATGTCGAAGGGATAGTCGGTGCCGAAGATGATGCGGTCCGCGCCCACTTCCTCCAGCAGGAAGCGCAGCGGGCCGGGGGCGTGGGTGATGCTGTCGTAGACAAAGCGTGCCAGGCTCTCCGCCGGGTCGCCCTTCAGCCGCACATGCGGTTCCTTCCGCACCTTCCAGCCATGCCGGAAGCGCCCGGCCTGGAAGGGCGTGAAGCCGCCGGCGTGGGAGAGGCAGAAGCGGATGTTGGGATGCCGTTCGATCACGCCGCCGAAGACCAGCGACGCCGCGGCGATCGTCGTCTCCAGCGGATTGCCGATCAGATTCGTGAGGTAGTAGCTGCCCATGCGCTGTGCGGCGACGACCTTGTGCGGATGCACCAGGATGAACAGGCCGTGGCGGTCCGCGACCTCCCACACCGGATCCAGCGCGGGGTCATCCAGGTTCCGCCCCGCGATGTTGGACCCCACATGCAGCCCGCGCAGGCCATGCGCCGTGATGGCGCGGTCCAGCGTCGCCGCGGCACGCGTGGGTGACTGCATCGCGACCGTCGCCATGCCGATGAAGCGGTCTGGGTATTGGCGGACCAGCGCGCCGATCGCCTCGTTCTGAATTTCGCTGACGGTATCGGCCAGTGCGCCATCGGCCTCATAGAGGAAGGTGTGCGGGATGTTGCAGATGACATGCATGTCCACGCGCTGCGCTGCCATTTCCGCGAAGCGCCGTTCCAGGTCCCAGGCCGATCGCGGGAAGGGGTTCTGCTTGACGTCGAGGATCTCCAGCACCGCGCTGTCATCATCCACCCGCGTCAGCTTCGGCGCCAGCGAAGGCACCTCCTTCGCGATGGCGGCGATCATCGGCTCCGTCAGGATGTGGGTGTGGCTGTCGATCACGGTCATGGCGGTTCCCCCGGGGCTCGTCCCGCGCGGGCGGCCTTCCCGCCTAGTGAACGTCCGCCGGCATTTCGGTCAAGATGCGGGATTGCTTGACAGGGACGGCGCGCCGCAATCTCCTGGGCAGAAATAGGGAGGAACCGTCGATGCGCCGCTGGCTGCTGGCCGCCTTGCTTACCCTTGTCGCGCTGCCCGCGGCCGCCCAGACGGATCGCCCCATCCGGGTCATCATGCCGCTGGCCGCCGGCAGCGCGGTGGATGTGGTCGTCCGCATCGTCGCGGAGCGGATGGGAGAGACGCTGGGCCAGCGCCTGGCGATCGAGAACATGACCGGTGCCTCCGGCATGATCGGCATGCGCACCGGCGCGCGGGCGGCGCCGGATGGGCTGACGCTGCTGGCGGTGAACGACGCCGTGCTGACCATGCTGCCCAACATGAATGCGCAGGCGGGCTATGACCCGCTGCGGGATTTCGCGCCCATCGGGCAGATCGTCCGCATCCGCTGGGCGCTGGTGGCGCATCCCTCCTTCGCCGCCACCACCGTGGCGGGGCTGATGGAGGCCGCGCGCGCCAGGCCGGGGCAGATCGACTATGCCTCCGGCGGCGCGGGCAGCCCGCAGCATGTGGCGATGGAGATGTTCCTGCAGGCTGCGGGGCTGCGCATGAATCACATCAGCTATCGCGGCGCGACCCCGGCGCTGACGGCCGTGACGGCGGGCCAGGTGCCGGTCGGCTTCTTCGGCCTGCCGACGCCCAACGCCTTCGTGCGCGACGGGCAGCTGCGGCTGCTCGGCACGGCGGGGCCGGCGCGGATCGACACCTTCCCCGACGCGCCCACCATCGCGGAGACGCTGCCCGGCTTCACCTTCCACACCTGGGGCGCCTTCCTGGCACCGGCGGGCACGCCCGCGCCCGTGGTGGCGCGCATCAACACGGCACTGCGGGAGGCGGTGAACCACCCGCCCGTGCGCACCCGGCTGGAACAGCTGGGCTATGAGGTCGTCGGCAACACGCCGGATGCCTTTGCCGCGTCCCTGGCCGCGGATCATGCGACGATGGGCACGCTGATCCGCAGCGCCGGCATCACGGCGGAATGAGGGAGGGACAAGCCATGCTGACCCGAAGACACCTGCTTGGCGCCAGCGCCGCGCTCCTGGCCTCACCGGCCATCGCGCAACCCGCCTGGCCATCGCGGCCCGTGCGGATGATCGTGCCGCTGGTGCCCGGCGGCACCACGGACCTCATCGCGCGCGTCATCGCCGAACCGCTGTCCCGCGCCATCGGGCAGCCCGTCGTGGTGGAGAACCGGGCCGGCGCCAATGGCTGGATCGCGAATGACTACGTCATGCGCGAAAGGCCTGATGGCCACACGCTGATCGTCAACAACGTCTCCACCCATGGCATCAATTCCGCCATGGCGCCGGCGGACCGGCCATTGGTGCCATCCCGCGGCCTGGTCGGCATCACCAACCTGATCGAGGCACCGCAGGTCATGCTGGCGCCGGCGGATTTCCCGGCAACGACGCTCGCGGAATTCGTGGCGCGGGCGAAGGCGGCGCCGAACCCGCTGGTCTTCGCCTCCGCCGGCGTGGGGTCCTACCAGCACATCGACCTGGAAGCCTTCGCGAAGCGCGCAGGGATCACGCTGGTGCACCTGCCGTTGCGCGGCGCGGGGGAGATGGTGCCGGTGATGCTGCGGGGCGACGCGCAGATCACGGAATTCAACCTGGTCTCCGCCCTGCCCCATATCCAATCCGGGCGGCTGCGGGCGCTGGCCGTCGTCTCCCATGAAAGGCTGCCGCAACTGCCCGAGGTGCCGACGACGATCGAGGCCGGATTCCCCGACCTGGTCACGACCCTCTGGAACGGGCTCTTCGCGCCGGCGGGGACGCCGGAGCCGATCGTCACCGCACTGCACGGCCATGTCACGCGCATCCTGCGGGATCCGGACGTGGCAGCGGGGCTGCTGCGCCAGGGCGTGCGCATCACGCCAAGCGACACGCCCGCCGCCTTCGCCGATTACGTCGCGCGCGACGTGGCGCGATGGACGGCGCTGACGCGGGAATTCGGGATCAAGGTCAACTAGCTTGTGACCCCCTCACATCGGCGTTAGCGTGACGCGATGAAGGCGCCGGCCACGCAGCACGGCGCCGAGGAGGAAATGGATATGCCGAGGATCACGGTGAATGGCCGTGCGATGGAGGTCGATGCCGACCCCGCCACGCCCCTGATCTACGTCCTGCGCAACGACCTGGCGCTGAACGGGCCGAAGCTCGGCTGCGGGCGCGCGCAATGCGGCGCCTGCACGGTGCTGGTGGATGGCCATGCCGCGCGGTCCTGCCAGGTGAAGCTCGGTGACGTCGCCGGCGCGCAGCAGATCACGACGCTGGAAGGGCTCGGCACGCCGGAAGCGCCGCATGCGCTGCAGGCCGCCTTCATCGCGGAGCAGGCCGCGCAATGCGGCTACTGCACCAGCGGCATGATCATGCAGGCGGCCGCGCTGCTCGCCGAACGCCGCACCGGGCTGACGGAGGCGCAGGTGGCGGAGGCGCTGGAACACAACCTCTGCCGCTGCGGCACCCAGCCGCGCGTCGTCCGCGCGGTGATGCGCGCATCCCGCCAGCAGGGGGCCTGAGCCATGGGCATCCAGACCCCCACGCGCCGCGGCTTCGTCGCGGGCCTCGCCGCCGGCGCCGCCGGCCTCGCAATCGGATTCCGCCTGGATGCCAGCGCGCAGCAGGCGGCACCGGTCGGGCCGCCGATGCTGCGGGCGAACCCGAAGCTGGATAGCTGGGTGCGCATCACGCCGGATGGACGGATCGTGGTGCTGACGGGCCGGGTAGAGCTCGGCCAGGGCGTGCTGACCGCAATGCGGCAGATCGCGGCGGAGGAGCTGGATGTCGCGCCCGCGCGGCTCGAACTCATCTCCGGCGACACGGCCGAGACGGCGAATGAAGGCGTCACCGCCGGCAGCCAATCCATCAAGTTCGGCGGCGAGGCCCTGGCCGTCGCCTGCGCCGATGCGCGCGCGACGCTGGTGAATGTCGCGGCCGAAAGCTGGGGCGTGGAGCGCGCGGCGCTCAGCGTTTCCGATGGCGTGATCGAGGGCATCGGCGGCCGCCGCATGACCTATGCGGAAGCGGCTGCACGCGTGTCGCTGGTTCGGCCTGCCAATCCGGCGGCGCAGCGCAAGCCGCCCCATGCGGGCACGGTCATCGGCACCTCGCTCCCCCGCACCGACATCCCCGCCAAGGTCTTCGGCCAGCAGGTCTTCATCCATGATCTGCGGCCGGAGGGAATGCTGTTCGGCGCCATCGCCCGCCCGCCTTCCTACGCCGCGCGGCTCGTCGCGCTCGACATGGCCTGGGCGGAGGCGCTGCCGGGTGTCGTGAAGGTTGTTCGCGATGGCAGCTTCATCGGCGTGATCGCACGGCGGGAGGAACAGGCGAATGACGCCGCGCGGAAGATCACGGCAGCGGCGCAGTGGCGCGATGGCGATGCGCTGTTCGGGGGCAAGGGTGCCTTCGAATACCTGACGACCGAGCCTGCGCTGACCTGCACCATCCACAGCAAGGCAGCGCCCACCGCGACGCCGGCGCGGACCCATGTCGCGGAATACCGCCGCGGCTTCCAGGCCCATGCCTCCATCGGGGCTTCCTGTTCGCTGGCGAAGTTCGAGGATGGGAAGCTCACGGTCTGGTCCCACACCCAGGGGCCCTTCCCGCTGCGGGGCGATCTGGCGCGCGGGCTGCGGATGGAGCCGGATACGATCCGCGTGATCCATGCCCAGGGATCCGGCTGCTACGGGCATAATGGCGCGGATGACGTGGCGCTGGACGCCGCGCTGCTCGCCCGCGCCATGCCCGGCCGCACCATCCGCGTGCACTGGACGCATGAGGAGGAGATGGTGTGGGAGCCCTGGGGCTCCGCCATGGTGGTGAAGCTGGAAGCGGCGATGGGGGCGGATGGCAGCATCGCGTCCTGGGGCCATGATGTCTGGTCCTTCCCGCATTCGACACGGCCTGGCGACCGCGTGGGCTGCAACCTCCGTTCCGCCTGGTATCTGGAGAATCCCGTCGCGCCCTCCCCCATCGTGGATGGGGCGCTGCCGAATGGCGCATCGGCGCGCAACGCCGTGCCGATCTACGATTTCCCCGGCCAGCGCGTGACGACGCATTTCCACACGGCGATGCCGGTGCGGACCTCCGCGCTGCGCACCCTCGGCGGCTATTTCAACGCCGTGGCGGCGGAGATGTTCATCGACGAATGCGCGTCCCTCGCGGGCGTCGATCCCGTGACCTATCGCATCCGCCACCTGGCGGACCAGCGGCTGGTCGCGGTGCTGCGGAAGGCCGTGGAGATCAGTGGCTGGCAGCCGAAGCCCGTGGTCATGGGGCGCGGCAACGCCCAGGGCGCGCGGCTGGTCGGCACCGGAATCGGCATGACGAAATACAAGAACAGCGACAGCCATGTCGCCGTCATCGCCCGCGTCAGCGTCGATCCGAGCACCGGTGTGGTGAGACTCGAGAAAATGTGGGCGGCGACGGAGGCCGGGCGGGCCATCAACCCGGACGGCATCGCCAACCAGATCGAGGGCGGCATGGTGCAGGCGGCGTCCTGGACGCTGCTGGAGGAAGGGCGCTGGGATCGCGGCCGGATGGTGAGCGAGGACTATACCGCCTATCCCATCATCGATTTCGAACGCATTCCGCCGATCGAAAGCGTGCTGATCGACCGGCCGGACCTGCCATCGCTGGGTGTGGGCGAGGGCAGCCAGGGGCCGACCGGCGCCGCCATCGCCAACGCCATCCTGGATGCGACGGGGCGGCGCGTGGCGGAGATCCCCTTCACGCCGGAACGGGTGCTCGCGGCATTGAGAGCCTGACCAGCAAGCTGGCGCGGCGCTACACTGGCGCCGCGCCACCGACAGGCTTCCCATGACGACAACGCCGCTGATCGGCGTCATCAATGCCGGCTCCTCCTCCGTCAAGGCGGCGGTCTTCGCGGGGGAGGACCGCGTCTTGTCCTGCGTGGTGGAGGGCATCGGCCAGCGCCCGGCCGCGCGGGCGAAGGATTCCGGCGGGAACGCCATCCCACCAGCCGCGCTGGACCCCGCCCCGGCCACGCCGGGGGAGGCCGCGGCGCTGCTGCTGCCCTGGCTTCGGGCGCTACGCCCCCTGCAGGCCATCGGCCACCGCGTGGTGCATGGCGGCGCGCATCACGCCAGGCCGGAACGCGTGACGCCGGCGCTACTGGCCGAGCTGGCGGCGCTGGTGCCGCTGGCGCCGCTGCATGAGCCGCATAATCTGGCGCCCATCCACGCCATCGCCGCGCTGGACCCGGCGCTGCCGCAAATCGCCTGCTTCGACACCGCCTTCCACCGATCCATGCCGCCGGTGAACCAGGCCTTCGCCATCCCCGCCGCGATGGAGGCCGATGGCATCCGCCGCTACGGATTCCACGGCTTGTCCTATGAATACATCGCCTCCGCCCTGCCGGCGGGACTGCGCGAGGGTCGTGTCGTGGTGGCGCATCTCGGCAACGGGGCCTCGGCCTGCGCGATGCAGGGGGGCGTGTCCGTCGCCACCACCATGGGATTCACGGCGCTGGATGGGCTGCCGATGGGCACGCGCAGCGGCGCGATCGATCCAGGGGTGGTGCTGCACCTGATCCAGGCGCGCGGCATGTCGGCGGACCAGGTGCAGGACCTGCTCTACAAGCGATCAGGGCTGCTCGGCCTGTCCGGCGGCATTTCCTCGGATATGCGGGACCTGCTGGCCAGCGGCGAACCGCGCGCGGGCTTCGCAGTGGACTTCTTCTGCCTGGCGGTGGCGCGCGCCATCGCCTCGCTCGCCGTCACGCTGGGGGGCTTGGACGGCATCGTCTTCACCGCCGGCATCGGGGAACATGCGGCGCCGGTTCGGGCGCGCGTGCTGGGGCACCTGGCCTGGCTGGGCATCGCGCTGGACGCGGCTGCCAACGACGCGCATGGCCCGCGCATCAGCCGCGCGGACAGCGCGGTGCAGGCCTGGGTGCTGCCGACGGATGAGGAACGCATGATCGCGCGCCACACCGCGGCCCTCGCCTTCAGCTGATTCGCCGGGCCTCCCGCGCCCGCACCCTTTCGCGATGCGCGCTGTAGAGGCCGCTCGCCGCGATCACCGCGCCGCCGGCGAAGGTCCAGCCATCCGGCACCGCGCCGAAGCCGATGAAGCCGACCAGGCCGGAGGTGACGAGCTGCGTATAGGCGAAGGGCGCCAGCGCGCTGGCCGGGGCGTTGCGATAGGCCAGCACCACCAGCGCATGGGGGACCGACGAAACAAGGCCCACCAGCACGCCGAAGCCCACCTGCCCCGCATCCGGCGTCTGCCAGCCGAAGGGCAGCATCAGCGTGAACAGCAGGAAGCCGACGCCCGCGGTCCAGATCAGCGTCGTCTCCGGCCCATCGCCGCCGACGCCGGCCATCTTCCGCGTCACGATCACGGCGCCGGCCCAGAAGGCCGCCGTCAGCAGCGGCAGCAGGGCGGCGGCCTGGAACACGCCCGATCCCGGCCGCACCACGATCAGCACGCCGACAAGCCCCACCACGATGGCGGACCAGCGGCGCCAGCCCACCTTCTCCGCCAGGAAGATCACCGACAGGACGGTGATGAAGGCGGGGGAGACGAAGTTGATGGCCGTCGCCTCCGCCAGCGGCAGCACCTTCAGCGCGAAGGTCATGGCCAGCGCCGATCCCGCCACGCCGATGCCGCGCATCACCTGCAGCCAGGGCCGCCGCGCCACCAGGAAACGCGTGCCGCCGCGCCGCGCAACGAAGAGCAGCGCCAACAGGAAGAAGGTCGCGAAGCGGATCCAGGCGACCATCAGCGGCGCCAGCGTCTGCGTCAGCTGCTTCGACATCGCATCCGCGATGGAAAACAGCGTGATCGCCACCAGCATGAGGAGGATGCCCCGCACCGGATCGTCGGGCCGGGGCGGCGGGGGGATGCTGGCGGCCATGCCGGCAGGAAACCATGCCCGCCCCCATCGCGTCCAATGCCCAGCGCCCGGTCAGTAGCCGCGATCGAGGCAAACGACCTGGTGAAGCGCCTCCCCGCCCCTGAAGCGGGACAGGTTGGCGAAGAAGGCGCGCAGGCACCGTTCCGCATAGGCGGTCGGGTCATACAGCCCGCAATGCGGCGTGATGATGAGGTTGGGCGTGTCCCACAGCAGGCTGTCCGCCGGCAGCGGTTCCCGCGGCAGCGTATCCAGCACCGCGCCGCCCAGCGATCCGTCCCGCAGCTTCGCCGCCAGCGCATCGGTGTCCAGGATCTCGCCCCGGCCGATATTCACCACCCCTGCCTGGGGCGGCAGCAAATCCAACTCCGCCCGGCCGATCAGGCCATGGGTCGCGGGGGTCAGCGGCAGGGCGATGAGGAGGAATTCGGCACGCGGCAGCTGGGCGCGGAAGCCCTCGCCGCGCGTCATCTCCATGACGGAGGGATGCGGCCGGCCGGACTGGCTGTTGCCCAGCACGACCATCCCCTGCGCCGCCAGCGCATCCGCCGCCGCGCCCCCCAGCGCCCCCATGCCGAGGATGAGCACCCGCTTCCCCGCCACCGTGCCGCCGGAACGCGGCGCCCAGCGATGGGCGCGCTGCGCCGTGACCAAGGCGGGGATGAAGTTGTTCAGCATCAGCACCGCGGCCAGGCTGTATTCCGCGGCCTTCGGCACATGGGTGCCGCTGGCATTCGTCAGCGTGACGCCAGGCGGCAGCCCGGCCTTCAGCAGCCATTCGACGCCGGCGCTGGAATAGCTGATCCAGCGCAGCCGCGGCGCCCGCCGCGGCAAATCATGCAGGGCCGCGGGGCCGCAGAGGAACAGCACCTCCGCCTCCGCCAGCGCCGCGTCGAAGGCGGCGGGATCGGTGGCGTGGGTGGCGACCACACCCGGCCCCGCCATCTCCGCCAGCAATCGCCCCCAGCGCGCCGCGTCGAATTCCGCCGCCTGGGGTGATGCCGGGTTGACCTGCGCGTGGATTCGCAATCCCGGCGCCACTATTCCAGCCGCACGTTGTTGGCGCGGATGATCTCGCCATAGGATTCCGTCTGGGCCACCAGGCGGCGGCGGAAGCTTTCCGCGCCATCGGCCTGCACCTCGCCGCCGATCTCCCCGATCCGCGCCTTGATGGCGGGCTCGTTCAGCACGGCGGCGATCTCCCGCTCCAGCCGCGCGATCATCGCGGGTGGGGTCTGCCCCTGCACCAGCAGCCCCTGCCAGGTGCCGGCATCGGGTTCCGGCCAGCCGAGTTCGCGGAAGGTCGGCAGATCAGGCAGGTTGGCGAAGCGGCGCGGGCCCGTCACGGCGATGCCGCGCATCTGGCCGTTGACGACGTAGTTCATCGATTGCGTGGACCCCGCCATGGTCAGGTTCGATTCGTTGGCGACCAGCGAAAGCAGCGCCGGCGCGCCACCGCGATAGGGCACGTGTTCCATCGCCCCGCCCCAATGCCGGGCGAGCGAGAGCGCGACCAGATGCGTCAATGTCCCGGTGCCGGAATTGGCGGCGTTGAGCCGGCCCGGATTCGCCTTCGCATAGGCCGCGAGTTCCGCCGCGTTGCGCACCGGCAGCGCACTGTTCACCGCCAGGATGTAGGGCGCGAAGACCACCATCTGCACCGGCGCCAGATCCTTCAGCGGGTCGAAGGGCATCCGCGCGAACAGCCAGGGGTTGGTCGCCAGGGCGGAGATGTCCAGCAGCACCATGCTGTGGCCATCGGGGCGGCTCTTCGCCACCGCATCCGCGCCGATATTGCCGCCGGCGCCGGCCCGGTTCTCCACCACCACATTCTGCCCGATGCGGGCGGAGAGGGAGGGCGCGATGAGGCGCGCCAGGATGTCGCTGGTGCCGCCGGGGCCGAAGGGTACGACGATGCGGACGGTCTGGTTGAAATCCTGCGCGCGCGTCACGGCGGGCATGCCCAGCAGCGGCGCGGCGATGCCGGCTTGCAGGATGGTGCGGCGGTTCATCGGATGTTGTCCTTCCCCGTTTGATGCGCCCTGTACGGGCAACGTCTGATGCGCCCTGTACGGGCGACGATGCCGCAACCTTGCGCGCGCCGCGATGGGGCGACAACCTCGTCCGCGCGCGGCGGGGTGCCGCCGCGACGGGATGTGACCGCTTGCCCCTGACCGACCGACATTTCACCGCCGCCATCGTCGCCGCCCAGGTGCTGGCGCAGATCGGCGCCTTCACCCTGCCCGCGCTGCTGCCGGGCTACATGGATCGATGGGACCTGTCGGGGACGGAGGCCGGGTGGCTCGTCGGTGCCTTCTTCGCCGCCTATGTCGCGGCGGTGCCCGTGCTGGTGTCGCTCACCGACCGCGTGCCGGGCTGGCGCATCTACCTGGTCGGCGCGGGCTGCACGGCGGTGGCGCATCTGGGCTTCGGCCTGCTGGCGGAGGGCTTCTGGTCCGGCCTGGCGTTCCGGGCCATCGCCGGAATCGGCTGGGCGGGCTGCTACATGCCCGGGCTGAAGGTGCTGGCCGATCGGCTGGAGGGTGCGGCGCAGTCCCGCGCGGTGTCCTGGCACGCGGCGGGGGTGGGCATCGCGGGGGCTGCGTCCTTCGCCATGGCGGGGCTGCTGGATGCGGCATCCGGCCCGGCGGCGGCCTTCGCCTTCGGCGGCATCGCCGCCATCGCCGCCGGGGCGATCGGGGTGGCGGTGATGCCGCGCGGCCTGCCGCCACGCGCGCCGGATGCGCCGCCACCCGCCGCGCTGCTGGATTTCCGCCCGGTGCTGCGCAACCGCCCCGCCATGGCCTGGATCGCGGGCTACACGGTCCATACCTGGGAACTCGCCGCGCTGCGCGCCTGGGGCGTCGCCTTCCTGGCCGCGAGCTTCGCACGGGATGGCGTGCCCGGCTGGATGCCCGGGCCGGCGGCGATCTTCACCGCGGCCGGGCTGGTCGGCATCGCCGTCTCCGTCACGGGGAACGAGACGGCGCAGAAGCATGGCCGCACCAAGGTCGTGACCTGGGCCATGGCCATGGCGGCGGGGCTTTCGGTGGCGACGGGCCTGGCCGGCATCGCTTCCCCGCTGCTGGCCGCCTTCTGCGTCATCGCCTGGAATGCGTGCATCTACCTCGACAGCGCGGCGCTGACGGGCGGCACGGTGCAGTCGGCTGCACCGGGGATGCGGGGCGCCACGATGGGGCTGCACAGCATGTGCGGCTATGCCGGCGGCTTCCTCGGCCCGCTCGGCGTCGGCATCGCGCTGGACCTGGTGGGAACGGATCGCGCCGTGGCCTGGGTGCTGGCCTTCGGGCACCTGGCGCCCTTCACGCTGCTCGGCCTGCTCGTCATGCGGCGCCTGAGCCGTTAACGGCGCGAAACACGCGCAACACACAAGAATGATGCCGCGCCTCCGCCATGCTTGCGCCATGCGCGCATGGTCGTCTTAGTGACCGCTTGAGAATGCTGGCGGCTGAGGGTTCGCGAGGGATTTTTCGTCCCTGGCAGGAGCCGGGCGCGGCCGATGCTGGTTGCATCGGCAAGTCCGGCGACGCACCAGGGGCGGAAAAGCCCAGCGAAACCGACCCGCCAGTGTTCTCAAACGGTCACTTAGTTCAACGACAAGCCCCGCGCTTCGTATTCGCGGCGCGCGAAATCAAGGATCCACCATGGCAGCGCCGCATTTCCTCCTGCAGACGCCGGTGGGGTCGGTGGTGCCCGTGGAGGTCGGCGGGCAGCCCATCCAGGCGCAGTATGCGGCCTTGCAGCGGGCGGCGGGCGCGCAGGCCGGGCTGTTCGCGGAACCGGTGCCGACGCGCGATGCCACCGGTGCCATCATCTCCTTTGCCTGGTACGCGCCGGGGGCGGAGGCGCAGCCGCTCTCGAGCCTCGGCCAGCCGCAGCGCGCCAGCGCCGAGTCGCAGCTTCGCGCCGCGCTGGCGGACCTCGCGCCGCGGGCGCAGGGGGTGGGGGGCGATGCCGCGCTGATCGCCGCCGCCCTGTCCCTGCCCGATGCCCGCGCGGTGCTGGTGGTGGATGGGCGCCCGGTACTGGCAGGCTGGGGGCTGGTGCCGGCGGGCGATCAGCGGGATGCGGCCGCGCGCATCGCTTCCGTGCTCGGCCCCTTCCTGCCCGGCACCCCACCGGCCGGCGCCGCGCCCGTGGCACCGCGGGCCGCGCCGATGCGCAGCACGCCGCCGCCACCGCCGCCCATCCTGCCCACCGGCACCGCCGCGCCCATCGGCCCGCGCCGCTTCTGGCTGGTGCCGGCGGCCATCGCGGTGGCCCTCATCTTCCTCCTGCTCGGCTTCTGGCTGGGCTGGAAGCTGCTGGCGGATGCCGTGGCCAACCGCCCGCAGACCGCCGAACTGGTGGACCGCGACCGCATCCGCCAGACCATCGAATTGCAGCGCCGCGCGAATGAAGGCCTGGCCGAGGAGGTGGAACGCGCGCGCCGCGCCGCGGAGGGCAATGTCTGCCAGGCCACGCCCCTGACCACCCCGCCCGGCCGCGGCCCGCTGCCGCAGGATTTGCCCGCGCGGCCGACGCCGCCCGCCACGCCTGATGCGCCGCTCGCGCCCCGCCCCAACAACCTGCTCCAGCTGCTCGACCAATCCGTGGTGCTGGTGGCGGGGCCGGGGCGGGACGGGTTGTCCATCGGCACGGGCTTCTTCATCGCGCCGGGTGTCGTCGTCACCAACGCGCATGTGGTCGCCGATGTGACGGGGCAGCTCGTCGTCGCGTCCCGCCACCTCGGCCGCGCCTTCCCCGCGACCGTCACGCGCCGCACGTCGCAGGCGCGCCCGGGCGAGCCCGATTTCGCGCTGCTGAGCGTCGCGGGCGTGCCGAGCCTGACGCCCCTGACGCTGACGCGCCAGGCGCAACGGCTGGATGAGGTGATCGCCGCCGGCTACCCCGCCGCCATCGTGCAGAATGATGCGCGCTTCCAGGCCGTGCTGCGGGGAGACATGTCGCAGATGCCGGAGTTGGTGGTGACGGATGGCCGCATCTCCGCCATCCAGACGCTGGCCTCCGGCCTGGTGGCGATGCCGCATTCCGCGAACATCAGCCCCGGCAATTCCGGCGGCCCGCTGGTGGACCGCTGCGGGCGCGTGGCGGGGGTGAACACCTTCAACCACATCAACGCGCAGCTCGCCGAACGCGTGAGCTACGCGCAGAAGACGGATGCGCTGCTGGCCTTCCTGCGGGAAGCCGGCGTGGCGGTGGAACCGGTGGACAGCGCCTGCGCGCCGACGCCCGAACCCGCCGCGACGCCTGCAACGCCGCCCGCCCCGGCCCCTGCAGCGCCGCCCGCCCCGGCTCCGGCAACGCCCGCCGCGCCCACGCCCGCCGCGCCCGCAACCCCGGCCGCCCCCGCCACGCCGGCCCCGACCCGGGCGCGCTGAGCCATGTCACGCAGCCTCGCGGCCACGACACGGGATGCGGAGCTTCGCGCCCTGGCGGCGGGCGGGCAGCCCGTGGCCGGGGCCTGGGGGCAGGTCACGGGCCACCTGATCCGCCGCCTCTCCTCCGCCCATGCCGCCATCTTCGCCGAACCCAGCCCCGACCCCGCCCGCGGCAGCACGGATTGGTACGCGGAGGGCGATGGCGAGAGCATCGCCATCGATGAAGATCCCGCCGCCGCCGCGCGGTTCGAGGAACTCGCCACCGCCATCCGCGCCGAGGCCGACCGCCTTTCGAATGAACGGGACGAGGGGCTGCGCCTGCTCGGCGAATTGCTGCGCCAGGCGATCGAGGTACCGGGCCGCGAATTCATCCGGCTGCGGGGGGAGACCATCTTCCTGGTCGCCTGGGGCCATCATCGCGCGGGACGGGCGGCGCCGGCGGAACTCGTCCGCGCCCTGCCGGCCACCGCCGCGCCCATGGCGATGCTGGCGCTGTCGCCCCTCGCCCGCGCCGCCAACTGGCTCTGGGCCGCGCTGGCCGCGGCGCTGCTGGCGCTGATGCTGGCCATCGGCCTGTTCCTGGCCTGGCGCGATCCCTTCGGCTGGCGGGTCGTCCCCCCGATGCAATGCGTGGCCAACCCCGACGACCTGGCCCTGCTGGACGATATGAACCGGGCGCGGGAGGAGGAGGCGGAGCTGCGCCGCCGCCTGGCCGACATCGCGGAGGATGTCGGCCGCCGCCGCCTGCTGTGCGAACCGCCGCCACGCCCCACTCCCCCACCCGCGCCGGAACCGCCGCCCCCCCCGGCGCCGGAGCCTGAGCCGGTCCCGCCACCCCCGCCCCCCGCGCCGCCCGAACCGCCCGCGCGCCCGCCCCAGCCGCCGCCGAATGACGACGCCGACCGCGCGCGCCGCGAAGGCGCGCAGGAGGGCCGGGTGCAGGTGATCCTGGGCTGGGATTCGCGCGATGACCTCGACCTGTCGATCATCTGCCCGGACGGGACCGTGATCTCCTACCTGCAGCGGCAGGGCTGCGGCGGGACGCTCGACGTCGATCGCAACGTCGGCAACCAGCGCAGCCGCACGCCGGTGGAGAACGTGTTCTTCGACAACCCCATCCCCGGCACCTACCAGGTGCGCGTCCACCAGTATGACCATGTGGACCGGCAGGAAACGCCCTACCGCGTGACCATCCGCATCGCCGGGCAGCCCGACCGCACCATCACCGGCGTGGCGCGCCCCGGCCCGCCGCGGGTGGTGGACCGCTTCACGATCCCGGGCCGGTGAGCGCCATGCAGACCCTCGCCGAACTGCCCGATTCGCGCCTCCGCTGGCTCGGCCCCGCCGGGATCACGCCGCCGGAGGCACTGGCGGCGCTGAAACCCCTGCTGGCCGAACTCGGCCCGCACCACGCCGCGCTGCTGGCCACGCCGGTGCGGACCGGCGACGGCATCGCCTGGGAAGCCCCGGGCGAGGCCAGCCTTCCCATGCCGCGAATGAGCCGCGACCAGCGCGCGGTGTTCGACGCGACGCTGACTGTCCTGCTCTCGGACATCCGCCGCGCGGCGGAAACCGCGCGGGCGAAGGGCGATGCCGCGAAGGCGGAGCTGCTGGATTTGGCGCGCCGCGTGCCGGCGCCGGAACTGGTCTTCGCCGTGGATGGTGCGCCGGTGCTGGCGGGCTGGGGCTTCGCCGCGCCGCAGGGCCCGGCCATCACGGTGCTCGGCCCCTTCGATGATGGCCGGGGCGCGAATGCCCTGCCGGGGGACCGAACGGCGATCGCGCTGGCGGCGGGCGCGCTGCTGGCGCTGGCGCTGGCGGCAGTGCTGGCGGCGCCCTTCCTGGTGGCGCTGCTGAACCCGCCCCTGCCGGCCTGCCGCGTGGATGCCGCAGGGCTGGCCGCGCTGGAGGAACTGGATCAGGCGCGGGAGGAAGGCCGCGGGCTGATGGCGGAACGCGACCGGCTGCGGCAGGACCGCGGCCGCCGCATGGCCGAATGTCCGCTGCCGGAAGCCCCCCCGGCGCCGGAACCGCCCGCCCCGCCCGCGGCGCCGCCCGCGCCGACACCCCCGGCCCAGCCGCCCCGCGCCGCCCTGCCGCAGGAACGCTGGGACCGCGGCGACGTGGCGCTGCTGGAAGGCTGCTGGAACCTCGATTCCAACTATCGCACCCGGGATGTCGATACCGGCCGGATCGATACCGTCCGTTCATGGCGCATGTGCTTCGACCGCAACGGCCGGGGCACCCAGACCATGGTCTATGACAACAACCGCCGCTGCACCGGCCCCGTGGCCGGCCGGTTCGAGGGACAGACCCTGCTGATCGACGATACCGCCGACCTGCCCTGCGACGACCGCTACCGCATCCTGCACCGCCTGGCGCGCTGCGAACGCAGCAACGAGAACCGTGCGGAATGCGAAAGCCGGAACGTGCGCAACCCCGGCGCGCCGGGCAGCCGCTTCACGCTGCGCCGATGATCGCGGAACCCTCTTCCTTGCCGCGCCAAGGGGTTGCGGGCGATACTCCCGCCTTAACGTCAGAACCGGGAAGCCGCGCCACGCCATGAACCGCGCCGCCCTGCACAGCCTGATCCCGGCATCCGGCATCCAGTTCCTGGACGTCGATTTCGACATCAACGCCCTGCCCCGCATCAGCCGCCCCTTCTGGGACGAGAAGCCGATGCACCTCCGCGACGCCCAGGGCGACCAGCAGGTGCTGCTGCGCGCGCTGGAACAGTCGGATGAGGGCGAGTTGTTCGACCCGGTGGGGCGCAACCACCCGCCGGAGGATGAGGTCTATCGCATCACCCGCACCCAGGCGCTGGAACCCTTCCTCGGCCAATGGGTGCCCCTCCCCTTCCTGCGCGTGCAGTCCCGCAGCGCGGATGGCATGCCGATCTTCGACGAAGGCCCCACCAACTGGGCGCGGCTGCGCGTGGTGGAACTGCCGCCGGGCACGGTGCGCGGCGCCACCCATCGCGCCGTGCTGGCCTTCGACACCACGCTGGTGCCCCGCCGCGATGGCCGTGCCTATGCCGGGCCGAGTACCGAGGACGCGGCGGAGGAACAGGAATTCGGCCTGGCGGCGCGGCTGGCGGACAATGCGTCCTTCCTCGCAGAAGGCTGGTTCGGCCAGTGGCTGGAGACGATGTTTCTCGACCTCGTCTCCGCCCAGCGGCGCGGCAAGGCGGTGAAGCTGGAGGAGCTTCCCTACCGGATGGAGCCCTTCGCCCGGTATCTGACGCTGCTGGAAGTTCTGACCCATGCCGGCGCGGCGCCCCGCATGCGCCTGGTGGATGCCGGCGTGTCGGGACGACGCAGCGCCATGGTGGATGTCGACCTGCTGCTCGACATCGGCAATGCGCGGACCTGCGGCATCCTGGTGGAAAGCGCGCCGGATGGGCCGCTGTCGCTGAATGATTCCTATCCGCTCGCGCTGCGGGATTTGAGCAAGCCGGAACACGTCTCGGCCAAGCCGTTCGAGAGCCGGGTGGAGTTCTCCCGCGCCAGCTTCGGGCAGGATGCGCTGTCCCGCCGATCCGGCCGCGCCGCCGCCTTCGCCTGGCCCTCGCCGCTGCGCGTGGGGCCGGAAGCGGTCAGGCTGGCAGGGCTGTCCGTGGGGAATGAGGGCGCGACGGGGCTGTCATCGCCCAAGCGCTACCTCTGGGATGAAAGACCCTCCGTGCTCGGCTGGCGCTTCGGCGCGGGGTCGGCGCCTGCGGCCTTCGGCACGGCGGGGGAACAGCCGGTGTCCGGCGCCTTCATGAATGAGCTGACGGAAACGGGGGAGTTGCTGTCGAAGCACCGCAACGCCACCCCGGCGGTGCGCGCGCGCTTCTCACGCTCCTCGCTCTACACGCTGATGCTGGCGGAGATCCTGTTGCAGGCGATCAGCCAGATCAACGCGCCAGCCACGCGCGCCGCGCGGCGCAACGCCGATGTGCCGCGCAGGCTGCGGCGCGTGACGCTGACCTTGCCGACCGCGATGCCCGTCGCCGAGCAGCGCATCGTGCGGCGCCGGGCGGAAGCGGCGGTGGAGTTGGTCTGGGCCTGGATGGGCTGGACGGCGGGCAGTGCGGAGCGCGCCATCGCGGCGCCGCTGCCGCCGCGCGTTTCCTCCAACCTCGATGAAGCGACGGCGACGCAGCTTGTGTGGCTCTATGCGGAATCCGTGCACCGGTTGCAGGCCGATCCGCGGCAGTTGTTCGCGCTGATGGGCCGCGTGCGGGATGGCGCGCAGCCCTCTCTTCGCATCGCCAGCATCGATATCGGCGGCGGCACCACCGACCTGGCCGTGACCACCTATGCCCTGGCGCAGGACCAGGAAATCAGGCCGACGCAGAATTTCCGAGAGGGCTTCAAGATCGCGGGCGACGACCTGCTGCAGGCCGTGATCGAGCGTGTGGTCCTGCCGCCGCTGGAAGCCGCGCTGGGGGCAGCCGGGCTGCGCGACCCCAAGGCCTTCCTGCGCCGCGTGCTGGGCGGCGCCCGGGGTGGGCAGTCGGAGGCCGAGCGGCAGCTCACGCGGCAATTCGTGGCCCGCGTGCTGGAACCCTGCGCGCTGGCGCTGCTCTCGGGCTACGAAGTCATGGAGCCCGGCGCGGTCGGCGTCGTCGCGCGGCTCGGCATCGCGGAAGGGCCGGGCCGGCCGCGGCATGACCGCGCCTGCGCCTTCTTCGAACGGCTGGCGCTGGATGCCGGGGCTAGCGACTTCCGGCTGAGCGGCGTGGAGGTGGCGCCGGAAGCCAACGTGATGGATGGGCTGGTGCGCGGCACGCTCGGCCCGATCCTGGCCGACCTGTGTGAGGCCACGCACGCCTATGATTGCGACGTACTGCTGCTGTCCGGCCGGCCATCCCGCCTGCGGGCGGTGATGGACATCGTGCTGGCGAAGCTGCCCGTGGCGGCGCATCGCATCGTGCACATGCAGGGCTACCCCGCCGGCGGCTGGTACCCCTTCCGCGATGCCCATGCGCGGATCGAGGACCCGAAGACCACCGCCGCAGTCGGCGCCATGGTCGCGGCGCTGGCGGAGGGTTCGCTGCCCGGCTTCCTGCTGCGCGCCTCACGCCTCGGCATGAAATCCACCGCGCGCTACATCGGGCGGCTGGAGACATCGGGCCAGCTGTTGCAGCGTAACGAATACATGCGGGACATCGACCTCGACGCCGATACCGCCGTGGCGGTGGAGGTGGAGATACCCTTCGAGGCACCCTCCATGCTCGGTTTTCGCCAACTGCCGCTGGAGAGATGGCCAGCGACTCCCTTGTATGCGCTGGAATTCGGCAATGCGGATGATGTGCGGAACCTCGCGCTGCCGCTGACGGTGCGCCTGGCGCGCGGCATCGCGGACCAGGGTTCGGCGGAAGCGGAAGCCAGCCGCGAACAATTCAAGCCCGCCAGCATCCGCGACGCGGAGGGCCAGGAACGCCATCCGACGACGGTGCGCATGCGCCTGCAGACCATGCGCGACGAAGGCGGCTATTGGCGCGACACGGGCGCGCTGGGGGTACCGTGACGAACGCTGACGAGAAGCTCGCCACCGAGGCGAAGAAGGTGGGCGAGGTCGCGGGCCGCGCGCTGGACTGGTTCGGGGCCGCGGCGCGCCCCGGGCTGGATGCGGCGGCGCTGGCGCGGGAATTGCGCGGCGTGGGGCTGCGCGCGGGCAGGCTGGCGGCGGCGGCTTCGCGGCCGATGTGCGTCGGCGTCTTCGGGCCGTCCCAGGCCGGGAAATCCTACCTGATCTCCGCGCTGGCGCAGTCGCCGGACGCGCCGCTGATGGCGATGTTCGATGATCGCGCGGTGGATTTCGTGCGCGACATCAACCCGGAAGGCGGGCGGGAGGCGACGGGCCTGGTGACGCGCTTCACCATGAAGCGCATCGCGACGCCGCCGGGGATGCCCGTGGCGCTGCGCCTGCTGTCGCAGACCGATGTGGTGAAGATCATCGGCAACGCCTTCCTCTCCGACTTCGATCCCGCCGACGTCGAGGCCCCCTCCCCCGGCGCGATCGAGGCCGCGCTGGATCAGGCGCGCGGGCGGATGCTGCCCACGGGTTTCGACAGGCTCAGCGAAGACGATGTCTATGTCGACCTCCGCGAATATTTCGAAGGCCGCTTCGGTGGCCATGCGCTGGTGCAGGCGCTGAAGGCTGCGCGCTTCTGGCAGGCGGCGAGCGAGATCGCGCCACGGCTCGACCACCCCGCCCGCGCCGCGCTGTTCGGCCTGGTCTGGGGCCGCGTGCCACGGCTGGATGATGCCTATCTGCGGCTGGCGGGCGCGCTGGCGCAGCTCGGCCATCCCGATGACGCCTTCTGCCCGCTGACGGCATTGGTGCCGCGGGAATCCAGCATCATCGACGTGCTGACGCTCAACCGCTTCGGCGCGCCCGATGACACGACCATCGCGGTAGCCACGCGCAGCGGCCTCCGCGCCGATCTGCCGCGCGCGGTGCTGGCCGCGCTGGTCGCGGAAGTGACCGTGCAGCTGCGCGACAAGCCCTGGGATTTCTTCGACGTCACGGATCTGCTGGACTTCCCCGGCGCGCGGTCCCGCGAACAGATCCGCGACCCCGCGAAGCACCTGGCGGACCCCGCGAAGCTCCCCGCCGTGCTGCTGCGCGGCAAGGTCGCCTATCTGTTCGAGCGCTATTGCGCGGAGACGGAGCTGACCGGGATGCTGCTCTGCATCGGTCCTTCCAACCAGGAAGTGCGCACCCTGCCGCGCATGGTGGAGGAATGGATCAACGGCACGCATGGCGACACGCCGGCCAAGCGCGCGACGCAGCCGACCGCGCTGTTCTTCGTGCTGACGAAGTTCGACATGGAGTTCGAGAGCAAGAAGGGCCAGGCGGAAGGCGGCGGGCGCTGGACAGCGCGGCTCGCCGCCTCGCTCATCGATTTCTTCGGCAAGGAAAGCACCTGGCCGCGCGAATGGCATTCCGGAAAACCCTTCGACAACCTCTTCTGGCTGCGCAACCCCAACGTCGCGAACAAGGCGATCCTGGATTACGACGACCAGGGCAAGGAGACCGGCATCCGCCCGCAGGAAGCCGCCCGCGTCGCGCAGCTTCGCGCCGACTTCCTGGGCAATGACGATGCCCGCAAGCACTTCGCCGACCCCGCGCTGAGCTGGGACGAGGCGATGCGGCTCAATGACGGCGGCATCGGGCATCTGGCCGCGCGGCTGCGGCCGGTCTGCGACCCCGCGCTGAAGCGGCGGCAGGTGGCGGCGCGGCTGGCGGACCTTGGTGAACGCCTGCGCGCAAGGCTGCTGCCGCATTGGCATTCCGCTGATCTGGCGCAGGAACTCGCCAAGCGCCGCGCCGCATCCCGCGCGGTTGCCATCGCGCTGGCGAAGGCGGTGGAGCGGCAGCGCTTCGGCCATCTGCTGCGCGCTTTGGCGCCAGAGGCCGATGAGATTTCGGCTGTGCTGTCACGCACCCGCTTCGCCGCGACCGAGGCCGGGGCCATCCCCGTCGGCGCCCGCACCGGCGCGGCGGGGCTGCTGGCGGAACTGGATTTCGGCGACGAACCGCCGCCGGAAGTGGAAAGCGCGGGGCCGGAGGATGAGGCGGATCACCTGGCCTCGGTTGCGTTGAAATTGTGGGCGGACCGGCTGCACGCCTTCGCCGATGCGCCAGCGACGCATGCGCTCTATGGCATGACGCCGGAAGTGGCGGGGACGCTGGTGGCGGAACTGCTGCGATCCGCGCGGCGGGAGAAGCTGCAATCCGCACTCGCCGCCGAACTCCGCGGTATCCTCGGCTTCCGCCGCCATGCCTCCGCCGCCGCGGCCATCTGCGGGCTGTGTGCGGCGCTGCGCATCGGCGGCTTCGTCGCGGCGCTGGGCTTCGACGCCAAGCCGATCGCGGATCGCCCCGTCGTGGGCGCCGAACGCCGCCCGGTCTTCGCGCCGCGGCCCAAGCTGGATGGGCTGCCGCCGCTGGGCGTCGTCGCCGCGGATTATGACCGGCAGCAGAGCCTCGACTGGGTGCAGGCCTTCCTCCGCTCCACGGATCTGAACGTGCAGGGCGACGGGGAGGATGCGGTGGATGTCGCGCGCAACGCGGCGCTCGGGCGCATCCTGTCGGACCTCGACACCGCCTTGCATGGCGCGAAGGCGGCGTGATGCGCCTGCGGATCGAGGAAGACCCCCACCGCCCCGGCGAAGGCTGCGCGCGCCTGGTGCTGCCCGGCATGGCGGGGCGCGAGGCGCCCTTCGTGACCTTCACGCGGGAGGGTTTCGGCGCGGACAGCCTCGGCCCCGATGGCTGGCAGGTCGCGGCCGGGCGCCTCACGCCCATCGAGAGCGGCGCGGAGGGCGATGACCTCGTGCTCGTGCTGGGGCCGGAGGCGGCGGAGCATCTGGAGCCGGGCCCGGTGCGCCTCGGCATTCCCGCGCTCGGCATCGACCAGGTGGTGATCTGGCCGGAAATCGCCCCGGCGCAGAGCGGCAAGCGCGGCGGCTTCGGTGCCAACCGGCCCGGCCAGGCGCAGCCGCGCCGCATGCCGGGGCGCGTGGAGCCCCCCGCGCCGAAAGCGCCGACGGAAGACGAGACGGTGGTGATCCGCGCCGCGCCGCGCATCGAACCGCCGCCGCGCCCGATCGAACCGCCGATCCGTGCGCCGGAGGCGCCCACGCCACCGTCACGCCTGCCGCTGATCCTGGCGGCACTTCTGCTGCTGGCCAGCGCCGGCGCGGCGGCTTGGTGGTTCTGGCCCGCGCCCGCACCGCAACAGGCCGGCGTGACACCGGCACCTGCGACACCCGCGCCTTCCGATCCCACCGCCACCGCCACCCCCGCCGAGATCGCGGCGATGAACCTGCCGCCGGCGCGGGTGCTGGCGATCGGCCAGGCACGGCAGGCCGCGCGCCCGCAGGATGCGCTGCTGCTGATCGAACTCGCGGCCGATGCGGGGCACGCGCCGGCGATCAGCGCCCTCGCGCGGCTCTATGACCCCGCCACCTTCGCGCCCGGCGGCGCGCTATCCATGCCCAACCCCACCAAGGCCGCGGAGCTGTGGCGCAACGCGGAACGCGCGGGCGATACCACCGCCGCGGCGCCGCGCGCCATCCTGCGCGACAGGCTGGAAACCGCGGCACGCGGTGGTGACACGGTGGCACAACTCGCGCTTCGGGATTTCTGGCCATGATGCGCTTCCTCGCCCTCATCCTTGCTGCCCTCATCGCCTTCCCCGCCATGGCGCAAGCGCCCGCTGGTGCGCGGCGGGCGCTGCTGATGGAAGGCAAGCAGACGCTGACGCAGAAGGTGCTGACGCGCCCCGGCGCCACGCTGCACGCCACACCGGGCGCCACCGCATCCACGCCAGTCCCCGGCTTCACCCTGTTCCACGTCTTCGCCCGCCAGGGCAGCGGCGCGGAGGCCTGGATCGAGGTCGGCCGCGACGCCACCGGCACCACCGAGGGCTGGATGCGGGAGGAACGCTCGCTCCCCTGGGGCCAGACCATGGTGCTGGCCTTCACCAACCCCGCCGGCCGCGAACGCACCATGTTCTTCGCCGAAGGCCCCGCGCTGCGCCGCATCATCCTGTCGCGGGATATGGCGGCGGCGGGGGCGGAGGCGCGGCGCGCGAATGATGGCCGCGTCATCGCCCTCGAACCTGAAACCTATGTCGACATCAGCCGCAATTTCTATCTGTTGCCCGTGCTGAGCGCGGAGGAAGTCGAGAACGAACGCGGCGACCGCATGCGCCTGCTCGAAGTCGCCTCCGCCCCCGCGGAGCGCCGCAACGCGCCGCCGCCGCGCGATCCGCTGGCGGATTTCAGGGGCGCGCTGGTCTTCGTGGTGGATACCACGCTCTCCATGCAGCCCTACCTCGACCGAACGCGGGAGGCGATCCGCAACGTCATGGCGCGCATCGGCACCACGGCGCTGCGGGACCGATTCCGCTTCGGGCTCGTCGCCTATCGCGATGACCTCGGCGGCAACCAGGCGCTGGAATACGTCACCCGCACCCATGCCCGCGCCGATTTCAGCGCGCCCGCGGACGCCATCCTGCCGCGCATCGCCGAAGCCGCCGCCGCCACCGAAAGCAACGAAGGCTTCGACGAGGATGCCATCGCAGGCCTGCGCGCCGCGCTCGATGCCGCCGACTGGAACAGCCTCGGTGGCCGCTTCATCATCCTGGTGACGGATGCGGGCACGCGGGATGCGACCGACCCCCGTTCCTCCACCCGCCTCGGCATCGCGGAGATGCGCGAACTGCTGAAGCAGCGCGCCATCGCCACCTTCGCGCTGCATGTGCTGACGCCAGAAGGCCGCAACAACCACGCCCGCGCCCGCGCGCAGTATCGCGAACTGACCCGCTTCGATGGCGCGCCGGAGCCCTTCTACTTCCCGATCCCGAACGGCGAAGTCGCGGCCTTCGGCCAGACGGTGGAGGCCATCACCGAAGCCCTGCTCCGCCAGGTCGCCGCCGTCACCAACACGCCCATCGCGCAGCTCCGTGGCGGGCCCGCGGCCGCGGCGCCGCAGGTGGAACAGCAGATCGACGTGGTGGGCCAGGCCATGCGCCTCGCCTATCTCGGCCGCGTTCAGGACGCGGCGGCGCCCGATATCGTGCGCAGCTTCACGACGGACCGGGACCTGGCGGACAGCAACCGCGCCAACCTCGATGTCCGCATCCTGCTGACGCGCGACCAGCTCTCCGACCTTCGCAGCGCGCTGCGGCTGGTGATCGATGGCGCCAATGCCGGGCGCCTCCAGCCGCAGACGGTCTTCGCGAATATCCGCAACGCCGCACTCTCCGCCGCGCGCGATCCGCGACGGATCGGCAACCTGGAGCGCCTCGGCGCCGCCTTCGGCGAGTACCTCGACGGCCTGCCCTATCGCAGCCAGGTCATGGAATTGACCGAGCGCGGCTGGCTGGAACTGCAATCCGGCGGGCAGCGCGAGCTTCTCAACGCACTGGAAGCCAAGCTCAGGCTCTACGACGAATACGCCCGCACGCCGGCCTTGTGGACGCAGCTCGGCAGCGGGGCAGATGCCGGCGCGGCCGTCTTCCCCATGCCGCTCGACCAGCTGCCGTGACCACAGCGCCCCTTCGGCTGGAGGGGGTGGTCGCCGCCCGCCGCGCCGGCGGGGCCGCCTTCACGCTGACCATCGAGGCACTGCACCTTGCCCCCGGGGCGCTGGTGGCAGTGACCGGGGCGAGCGGGACGGGGAAATCCACCCTGCTCGACGTC
Organism: Falsiroseomonas sp.; assembly: GCF_051859025.1. Taxonomy (GTDB): domain Bacteria; phylum Pseudomonadota; class Alphaproteobacteria; order Acetobacterales; family Acetobacteraceae; genus Falsiroseomonas. The sequence continues at coordinate 121,407 of NZ_JBHYGL010000037.1, forward strand.
GCCGCGCTTGCCCGGCGGCCGGACGCCGTGGCGAAGCTGGAGGTCTGCGGCACGGATGCCGCCGCTCTCTGGGCGCAGGGCGCGAAGGATGCGCTGGCGGGGCTTCGCGCACGGCATTTCGGCTATGTCCTGCAGACCGGCGGGCTCGTGCCCTTCCTGACCGTCGGCGCCAACGCCGCCCTGGCGCAGGACCTCGCGGGGCGGCGCGACCCCGGCCATCTCGCGGCGCTGGCGGAACGCCTCGGCATCGGCGCGCTGCTGGCGCGTATGCCGGCCACGCTGTCCGTCGGCCAGCGCCAGCGCGCCGCCATCCTGCGGGCGCTGGCGCATCGGCCCGCGTTGGTGCTGGCCGACGAACCGACGGCCAGCGTCCATCCCGACATGGCGGCCACCATCCTCGCGCTGCTCGCCGAACAGGCCCGGCACGCCGGCGCCGCCGTGCTGCTGGCCACCCATGATGCCCCCGCCGCGCGCGCCGCCGGCTTCCTCGAAATCCCCCTGCAACCTGGCCCAGCCTCCGCCCGCGTCCCCGCCATGGCCGACGCCTGATGCGCTCCCTCCGCCTGGCCTTCGCCGACCTCCGGCGCGAACCGGCCTTCACCCTCTGCTCCGTCCTCGCGCTCGCCGCCGTCATCGCGCCGCTCATCCTGCTGGCGGGCCTGCGCGCCGGCGTGGTGGCGGGGCTGAAGGAGGATTTGGCCGCCAGCCCCCGCACGCGGGAGATCGCCAACATCCAGAACCTGGCGCTGGATGCCGCCTGGTTCGCGGCGCTGGCCGCCCGGCCAGAGACCGGCTTCCTCGTGCCCCGCACACGCCTGCTCTCCGCCACCGGCAGCCTGGAAGCCACCGCCCGCCCCGGCCGCGTCACCACCGTCGAAATCCTGCCCACCGCGCCCGGCGACCCCCTGCTGCCCGGCATCGCCCCGCCCGGCGACACGCAGGTCATCCTCACCGCCTCCGCCGCGCAGCGCCTTTCCATCAGCGCGGGCGACGCCATCCGCCTGCGCATCATCCGCCGCGTCGGTGACGGGCGTGAAGTGCTGAACCTCGACCTCGCCACATCAGCCATCGCCCCCGCCGGCGCCTTCGACCGGGACGCCATCTTCGCGCCCCCCGCCCTCGGCCGCCGCGTGCAGGATTTCCTCGATGACCGCACCGCCGATGGCACGCCCCGCCGCGCGGAAGGCTTCCGGCTGCACGCGAAACGGCTGGAGGACGTGCCGACCCTCGTCGCCCTCCTCCAATCCCAAGGCATCGAAACCCGGTCCCGCGCCGATGACGTAGCCGCGCTGCTGGCGCTGGACCGCAACCTGACCGCGGGCTTCGCCGTCATCGCCACCGTCGGCGCCACGGGCTTCATCCTCGGCCTCGGCAGCGCGCTCTGGGCCGGAATCAGCCGCAAGCGGCGCACCCTGTCCCTGCTCCGCCTCATGGGCCTGCGGCGCCTGACGCTCGTGCTCATCCCCATCTGGCAAGGCATCGCCTACGCCATCGGCGGCAGCATCCTCGGCACCGCCATCGCCATCGGCGCCGCCCAGGCCGTCAACCGCCTCTCCCTCCTCGGCACCGCCGAAGGCCGGGACCTCGCCCGCATCGGCATCGACGAATTCACCCTCGCCTGCCTGCTGGCCACCACCGCCGCCATCCTGGCGGCCGCGGCAGCCGCCCAACGCGCGGCCGGGGCGGACCCGGCGGAGGGGCTGCGGGATGAATGAGGACGGCGTGGGTGGCAGGTCGGGGGAAACGCCGTTTCCCCCGAACCCCCTTTGCCAGGGGCCAGCGGGCCCCTGGACCCCAGGCATTGCATCGGATGGTGGGGGGAGGGGCTCCGCGGAACCGCTTGCCGCAAGCGCGTTCCGTGCCCCTCCCCCCACCATCCGATTGAAGGGGGATCAAAGGGGCCGCTGCCCCTTTGCAGGGGGTGCAGGGGGACGGCGTCCCCATGCCCTGGCCACCCTCGCAGCCCTCATCCTCTCCGCCGCCCCTGCGCTGGCCCAGCCCACGCCGACCTGGCCGGCGGCGGCGTTCAATCCGCGGGCCTTGCCTGATGATCTGGTGCTGCCCTTGCCGTGTGGGGGGGCGATGGCGTTCCGGCGGGTGGATACGCCGGCGGGCGATGGCGGATTGGATGATCGCGCTTTGCTGCTGGGCAGTGCGGAGACCGAGACGGGCTACATCGAGTATCTGCGCCGCACCTATCTGGTCGGCCCCTTCGGCGGGGGTGCGGAGCCGCGGCATTTCTGGATGTCGAAGTATGAGGTGACGCGCACGCAGCTGGAGGCGTTGCGCAACCCGACCTGCCCGGCCGCGAACACCCCGGCCGCGCGCCTGCCGGCGGTGGAGGTGAGCTGGTTCGAGGCGATGGAGACGGCGCAACGCTATTCGGGCTTCCTCGCCCGCAATGGCGGGCCGCGCCTGCCGCGCCGGGGTGGCGCGCCGGCCTTCGTGCGCCTGCCGACGGAGGCGGAGTGGGAATATGCGGCGCGCGGCGGCGCGGCGGTGGCGGAGGCCGAGTTCCAGGCCCGCACCCCCCCGATGCCGGAGGGGCCGGAGGCTTATGCCTGGTTCCAGGGCCCGCGCAGCGCCGCGGGGCGGCTTTCGCCGATCGGGCTGAAGCGGCCCAATCCGCTCGGGCTGCACGACATGCTGGGCAATGCGGCGGAATGGGCGCTGGAGCCCTTCCGGCTGAACCGCGTCGGCCGGCAGCATGGGCTGGCGGGCGGGCTGGTGGCGCGCGGCGGTGATTACCGGAACACCGGGGAGGCGCAGCTGCGGTCCAGCCTCCGCATCGAATACGCGCCCTACGACACGACGAGCGGGGAGCCCACCCGCATCACGACGGTCGGCTTCCGCTTCGTCCTGGCGGCGCCGGCGCAGGGCAGCCTGGCGGATACGGCGGCGCTGCGATCGGCGTTCGAGGCCGAGACCCGCGCCCGTGCCAGCACGCAGGACGACCCGGCGGCGCTGATCGCGGCGCTGCGGCGGGAACAATCGGACCCCGCCATGCAGACGGCGCTCGATCGCCTCGGCGCGGCCTATGCGCGCGAGACTCGGGAAAGGACCGACCGGGCGAGGGTCGCGGCGCGGGCGCAGTTGCAGGCGGCGGCGGTGCTGTCCCGCAACGTCTTCATCGCCCAGCAGCGGGCGAATGGCTTGCAGGGCATGGTGGACAATCCCGGCGCCTTCGGCGCCACGCCCCAGCAGGCCCAGGCCTGGCGGCCCATGCTGGCGGCGGTGCAGGCGGAGGTGGAGGGCGGCGTCCGCGCCTATGCCGCCATCATCGCGCAACTGTCGCAGGCAACGGACGTGGCCGTGCCGGCGGAGGTGGAGGTGGTGCAGCAGGAGCTGCGCGCCCAGAACGTGCCGGCGCTGCTGCCCCATGTGATGCTGGTGGCCAGCCATGCGGAGGCCGCGCGCCGCGGCAGCGTGCCCCCGGTGGCGGTGCTGCGCGCCGACATCCTGCGCACCACCGCTGCACCCGCGCCGAGATGATGCCTTAACAGGCTGCGGAAAAACGGGACGGGTCGGCTGGACGGCGCCTTTCCGCGCAGGATTCGGGCCAACCCCCTTTGGCGCTTGCCACGATGCCACCACATCGTGCCTGCGCGTCTTCCTTAATCCTGCGCGAAAATTCGCTCGCCCATCCTCAGCCGCCCGTTCTTCCGCAGCCTGTCAACACGGCTATGCCACGATTGGGTGAGATCGTGGCGCAGCCCGGCGCGAGCCCCTATCCTGCGCCGCACCGAAATTCGGAGACCCCCTTGTCCCTGCGCGCCGTCGCCCTGGCCGCCCTGCCCTTCGCCCTCGCCTGGCCCGCGCAGGCGCAATCCTTCGAGGGGCCGGTCACCGGCACGCTGGATTGCCCCGCCCGCAGCCTGTTCGACAGCGGCAGCACGCCGGTGCGCGGCCAGGTGCGGAACGGGGAGATGACGGTGACGCTGCCGGAGATGGTGGTCAGCGGCCGCATCCTGAACCTCGGCGCGGCGGCGGTGCGGCTGGAGGGTGAGACGCGGCAGATGACGGCCGCCTTCACCGGCGTGGTCCTGCCCGGCGGGCAGCTCCATGCGCGCGGCCTGGTCGGCGACCGCCCCTGCAATCTGAACCTGGCGCTGTCCACCGGCGCGGCGCAGCAGGCTACCCCGCAGCAGGGCAGGCCCACAGCCCAGCCCGCCGTGACCGGAGGCAGCCTGGAAGGCCCCTGGGCCGGCACGGTGAGTTGCCCGACGCGCGACCTCTCCGACAACGGGGAGATGCAGGCCCGCGGCACGGTGACGAACAACGTGCTGTCCCTGGCATTCGAGGATGTGCGAATGGCGGGCCGCATCCTGGGCGTCAGCCCGACGCCGCTGATGCGCCTGGATGGCCAGGGGCCGCGCAGCGGTGCCGCCAGCTTCGATGCCCTGGTCGTGACGCCCCAGCGCATCCATGCGCGCGGCCTGGTCGGCCAGCAGCCCTGTAACGTCACGCTGACGCCCGCGCGCCCCGCCGCCGCCCCCATCCAGGCGGCGCCGCGCCCGCCGGTAGCGCAGCCGCCGGTCCAGCAGGCCGCGCGCCCGCCGGTGGATGCCGGCATCGGCAAGCCCGGCGGGCCGATGAGCCAGCAGGGGCTGGGCGGCGGGGATGAGAAGCCGCCGCCACTGGGCGCCGCACCCGTGTTCGTGCCGCCCGCGCCGCCGCCGGAGCCGCAGCGCCCGCCGCCGGTCGCCAGCGCGCCACGGCCGGTGCTGCCGGGTGCCGCCCCGGCGCCTGCCCCGGCGCCCACCCCGGCGCCTGCCCCGGCGCCCGTCGCGCGCCCGCCCGGCCCGGCGGCCGCGGATCAATTGGCCTGTGCCCTGGCGGGCACTTGCCCGCCACCTCAACGATAGATGGGCACTTGCCCGCCGCCTCAACGATAGATGGGCACTTGCCCGCCGCCTCAGCGGTAGGGGTCAGGCCGGCTTCGCGACCGGCGCCCGGCGGCGCAGCCGGGTCAGCGCGAAGGCCGCCGCGGCGCCCGCCGCCAGCACGCCGATCGCGACCAGCGGGCGGTAGAACAGCCAGGCGATGGCGATGACGCTCGGCGCCAGCAGCAGCGTCAGCACGCCGGCCACCAGGCTGGTGCCGAAGCCGACCAGCCAGCCCAGCGGCGGGATCACATCGGCCAGCACCTTCACCGGCCGCATCAGCAGCGCGAAGGCCACGAACATCAGCACCGCCCCCACGACGCGCAGCACCCAGGTGAGGATCGCGTTCCCCTCCTCCGCTGCGCGGAACATCTCCGCTGACGTGCGGCGGCCTGGTTCCACCATCATCAGCCGGTCGCCGGCGCGGGTGGCGTAGGGGGCGAAGCCGTCGCCGGATTGCGCGGCGATGACGGACAGTGCCTCCGGCCGCGCAGCGGACCAGGTGATGCGCAGATCGCCGATGCGGGGATTGGCGGGATCGGCGCCGATGTAGCGGAGGCTGTCGCCCGTCGCGCCGGGGGGCGACAGCGTCTCGTTCGCGGCAATGGCCGAGAGTTGCGCCTCCGTCAGCCGGAAGCCGTTCAGCGTCACGCCCTGGGCCACGAAGCTGCGGCTCGTCTGGCGCGGCGTGGGGTTCTGGTGGCCGTCGGGCTGGCGGAACCGGGACGAATCGATGCGGCCCTCCGCCCAGCCCCTGGTGTAGCGGTACGTCGTCACCGTCTCCGTCCCGCCGCCGAGCTTGTTGCGCGTCTCGCTCTCCTGCTCCTCCTTCCACTGGAACATCTCCACGCTGCGCGCCAGGCGGAGGGTTCCATCGGGCGCGGGCGCACCGAATTCGGGGTCGCGCGGCGGCGTCGCGATCCGCGCGGGACCGGCGACATGGACGAGCCTGCCCTCATTGGCGCGGTCCAGGCGTTCCACCGCCAGGACCAGGCCGGCGCCCTCCGCCAGGGATTGCGCGGTCTGCACGGCGCGGCCTTCGTTCCAGAACAGCAGGGCGGAGGAGCCGGGGACCATCACCAGGCCGATCAGCAGCCCGGTCAGCGCGCCCCCGAGGCGGGAGAACCAGGACTGGCTGGTGGTCTCGGTGACGACATCATTGATGTCCACGGGCATGGCGCAGCACTCCTTCGCTGACCGATCCGTAACAGGATTGGATTGCCTGTCCATTGCCGCCAGGGGCGCGGCGATGTCGTGCGGTTTCGGGCGGGGCTGGCTGGCCGTGGTGGTTGGGGTGGGGTTAGATGACCGCATGAAGTATTCGGCCCTCGCCATCCTGCGCCATGCGCTGACCGGCAACCGGTCCTGGAAGCCGGTCTGGCGCCAGCCGGAACCACGCGCAGCCTATGATACGGTGATCGTCGGCGGCGGCGGGCACGGCCTGGCGACGGCGCATTACCTGGCGAAGCTGCACGGCATTACCGATGTAGCGGTGGTGGAGAAGGGCTACCTCGGTTCCGGCAATGTCGGGCGCAACACCACCATCATCCGCAGCAACTACCTGCTGCCCGGCAACACGCATTTCTACGAGCACAGCATGAAGCTGTGGGAGGGGCTGGAGCAGGACATCAACTACAACGCCATGGTCAGCCAGCGCGGCGTGCTGAACCTGTGCCATAGCGACGGCCAGCGGGATGCCTATGCAAGGCGCGGCAACGCGATGCGCATCGCGGGCGTGGATGCGGAACTGCTGGACGCGGCGCAGGTGAAGGCGATGCTGCCGCTGCTGAACACGGACAATCCGCGCTTTCCCGTCAAGGGCGGGCTGCTGCAACGCCGCGGCGGCACGGTGCGGCATGATGCCGTCGCCTGGGGCTATGCCCGCGCCGCCGACCAGCGCGGCGTGGACCTGTTGCAGAACACCGAAGTCACCGGCATCCGCGTCGAGGGTGGCCGCGTGCGGGGCGTGGAGACGAATCGCGGCTTCATCGCGGCGAAGCGCGTGGCATTGGCCGTCGCGGGCAACACCTCCCGCGTCGCCGCCATGGCCGGGCTGCGCCTGCCGATCGAAAGCCATGTGCTGCAGGCCTTCGTGAGCGAGGCCGTGAAGCCGATGATCGATTGCGTCGTTACCTATGGCGCCGGCCATTTCTACGTCAGCCAATCCGACAAGGGCGGCCTGGTCTTCGGCGGCGACATCGATGGCTACAATTCCTACGCCCAGCGCGGCGGATTGCCGGTGGTGGAGGATGTGATGGAAGGCGGCGTGCAGCTCTTCCCCGCCATGTCCCGCCTTCGCTACCTCCGCCAATGGGGCGGTATCATGGACATGTCGATGGATGGATCGCCCATCATCGACCGCACGCCGGTCGAGGGCCTGTTTCTCAATTGCGGCTGGTGCTACGGCGGCTTCAAGGCGACGCCGGCTTCCGGCTGGTGCTTCGCCCACACCATCGCGACCGGGCAACCGCATCCCCTGAATGCCGAATTCCGCCTGGACCGCTTCGCCAGCGGCGCCGTGCTGGATGAGAAGGGGGTCGGCGCGCAGCCGAACCTTCACTAGCCATGATGATACCCTGCCCCTTCTGCGGCCCCCGCGGCAGCGCCGAATTTTCGACGATCGGATCGAAGCCACCGCCACGTCCGGCGCCCGATGCGCCGCCCGAGGCGTGGCATGACTACGTCAACCTCCGGGACAATCCCGCCGGGCTGCATGACGAGCTCTGGCAGCACGTGCATGGCTGCCGGCAATGGCTGGTCGTCACGCGCGACACGCGCAGCCACGCCATCGCCGTCGTGAAGGCGGCGCGCGCATGACCAGGCTCCCCACCGGCGGCGCGATCGACCGCGCCACCACGCTGCGCTTCACCTTCGACGGCCGCGGCTACATGGGTCATGTGGGCGATACCCTCGCCTCCGCGCTGCTCGCCAATGGCGTCACGCTGGTCGGGCGGAGCTTCAAGTACCATCGCCCCCGCGGCATCTGGGGCATCGGCACGGAGGAACCCAACGCGCTGGTGGAACTCCGCGGCGGCGCCAGGCGCGAGCCCAACACGCGCGCGACGGTGGCGGAACTGTTCGACGGGCTGGAGGCCACATCCCAGAACCGCTGGCCCAGCCTGCGCTTCGACGCGATGGCGGTGAACGGCATGCTCGGCCCCGTCTTCTCCGCCGGCTTCTACTACAAGACCTTCATGTGGCCGGCCTCCTTCTGGGAGAAGGTATATGAGCCGCTGATCCGCCGCGCCGCCGGCCTCGGCCGCGCGCCGGATGCACCGGACCCCGATGCCTATGAACGCTCGCATCTGTTCTGCGACGTGCTGGTGATCGGCGCCGGTCCCGCCGGCCTGGCGGCGGCGCTGGCCGCCGCGCGCACGGGCGCCCGGGTGGTGCTGGCGGATGAGGATTCGCGCGTCGGCGGCAGGCTCCTCCAGGACCGGCAGGAGATCGATGGCGCCCCCGCCGCGCAATGGGCGGAGAAGGTGCTGGCGGAACTCCGCGCGATGCCGGACGTGACGCTGCTGCCCCGCACCACCGTCTTCGGTGTCTTCGATGATGGGCAATACGGCGCGCTGGAACGCGTGGCGGACCATCTGGCGGAGCCCCCGCCGGGCACGCCACGCCAGCGCGCCTGGACCATCGTCGCGAAGCGCGCCGTGCTGGCCGCGGGCGCGGTGGAACGCCCGATCGCCTTCCCCGGCAATGACCGCCCCGGCGTGATGTCCGCCGCCGCCGCGCGCGGCTACCTCAACCGCTTCGCCGTGCTGCCGGGCAGGCGCGCCGTGGTCTTCACCGCCGGCGATGATGGCTGGCGCAGCGCGGCCGACATGCTGGCCGCGGGCGCGGAGGTCACGGTGGTGGATGCGCGGCGGGAGGTTGCCCCCGCCGTCGCCGCGCAGGCGCCACGCGCGCGGCATATCCTGGGCGGCCGCGTCACCGGCACCACCGGCCGCCTGGCGCTGACCGGCGTGGAAGTCGAAGGCGCTGGCAGGATCGAGGCCGATCTTCTGGCCGTCGCCGGTGGCTGGAACCCGACTCTGAACCTCAGCGCCCATCACGGGGGCCGCCCCGCCTGGAACGACGCCATCCACGCCTTCACCCCCGGCACGCCGCCCCCTGGCCTGGCCGTGGCCGGCGCCGCCGCCGGCCGCCTGACACTCGCCGCCTGCCTGGCCGATGGCGCCGCCGCGGGCCTGACGGCGGCGCGCGATGCGGGCCATGACGGCCAGGCCCTGACCCTGCCGCGTGCGGATGACGAACCGGCATCGCTGGTGCCCTTCTTCCATGTGAAGGGCGGGCGCGGAAAAGCTTTCGTCGATTTCCAGCACGACGTGACGGCCGACGACATCGCCCTCGCCGCGCGCGAGGGTTTCCGCAGTGTCGAGCACGCGAAGCGCTACACCACCCTCGGCATGGCGACGGACCAGGGGAAGACGGCGAATGTCGTCGGCCTCGCCATCCTCGCGGCCGAGACGGGACGCACCATTCCCGAGACGGGCACGACGATGTTCCGCCCGCCCTACACCCCCGTCGCCATCGGCGCGCTCGCCGGCCACCATGTCGGCCGCGCCATCAAGCCCACCCGCCGCACGCCGCTGCATGACTGGGCCAGGCGCAACGGCGCGAGCTTCGTGGAAACCGGCCCCTGGCTGCGCGCCGAATGGTATGCCCGCCCCGGCGAGCGCGGCTGGCGCGACAGCGTGGACCGGGAGGTGCTGAACGTCCGCGCCGCCGCGGGGGTCTGCGATGTCTCGACGCTCGGCAAGATCGAAATCGTCGGCCCCGGTGCGGCCGCGCTGCTCGACCTAGTCTATGCCAACGACATCTCGACGCTTCCCGTCGGCCGCATCCGCTACGGCGTGATGCTGCGGGAGGACGGCTTCGTGATGGATGACGGCACCTGCGCCCGCCTGGCGGAGGACCGCTTCTTCGTCACCACCACCACGGTCAACGCGGGGAAGGTGATGCAGCACATCGAGTTCTGCCACCAGGTGCTGCGCCCGGACCTCGATGTCGCCATCCTGTCGGTGACGGATGCCTGGGCGCAGGTCTCGCTGGCGGGGCCGCGGTCGCGCGACGTCCTCGCCGCCATCACCACGGCCGATGTCTCCAACACAGCCCTGCCGCACATGGCCTGTGTGGAAACGACGGTTGCCGGCGACATTCCCGCACGGCTCTACCGCCTGAGTTTCTCCGGCGAACTGGCCTATGAGATCGGCGTCCCGCCCGATGATGCCGAGCGCTTCATGGAGGCGCTGATGCAGGCCGGCACGCCGCATGGCCTGGCGCCCTATGGGACGGAGGCGCTGGGCGTGCTGCGGATCGAGAAGGGCCACGCCGCCGGCAGCGAACTCAACGGCCAGACCACCGCGGGCGATCTCGGCCTCGCGCGCATGCTGTCGAGGAAGAAGGACTTTCTCGGGTGCGCGATGGCGAAGCGGCCCGCGCTGGTGGACCCCGCGCGGCCCGTGCTGGTGGGGCTGAAGGCGCTGGACGGCGCGCAAATCATCAAGGCCGGATCGCATCTGCTGGAACCCGGCGCCGCGGTCAGCACGGCGAACACGCTCGGCCACGTCACCTCCGCCTGCTGGTCACCCCATCTTGGCCACATGGTCGCGCTCGCGCTGATCGCGGGCGGTACCGCGCGCATCGGCACGCGCATCCGCGTGTTCGATCCCATCCGCGGCGGCGATGCGGAGGCGGAAGTGACGAGGCCCGTCTTCGTCGATCCCGAGGGAGGGCGCAGCCGTGGCTGAGATCGGCGTCACGCTCACGGATCGCCGGCGCCTCGGCCTCACCGCCCTGCACGGCCCCGCGGATTTGCTGCCGGGCCTGCCCAGCGGCCCCGCCGCCGTGGTGCTGCCCCAGGGCACCGCCATCTGGACCGCGCCGGGCCAATGGCTGCTGCTGCATCCCCGCGATGCCGCGCCGGCTGTGCCGCAAGCGCATCGCACGCCGCTCACCGGCGCGCGCCGCATCATCACCGTCGCCGGCCCGCGCGCGCGGGAGGCACTGGCGACCTTCCTGCCCATCGACCTCCACGACAGCGCCTTCCCCGATGGCGCCGCCGCCAGCACCATCGGCGCCTACATCCCCGTGCTGGTCTGGCGGGAAGGCGATGCCTTCACCCTGGCCTGCTACCGGTCCTTCGGCGATTCGCTGATGGAAACACTCGTGACCGCATCCCACAGCCGCGGCCTCATGCTCGCCCCAACGGATTGACCCCATGCCCTTCTTCGAACGCGGCGATGTGCGCATCCACTACGAGGAAGCCGGCAGCGGCTTTCCCATCCTGATGATCCCGGGCGGGGGCCTGAACTCCACCATCCCCTTCCTGACGCAGAAGGGCCCCTTCAACGCGCTGGCCGAGTTCAGCGACGAATTCCGCTGCATCACGCTCGATCTTCGCAATGCGGAAGGCGGAGGATCCTCCGGCCCGCTGGAACCCGACCGCCCCTGGGACTGCCACACGGATGACCAGCTGGCGCTGATGGATCACCTCGGCATCGATCGATTCCTGGTGCTGGGCTTCTGCATCGGCGGGCCCTTCAGCTGGAACCTGCTGAAGCGCGCCGCACATCGCATTCCCGCCGCCATCCTCGCCCAGCCCAGCGGCTTCCGGCCGGAAAAGCCGACGCTGTTCTACGACAACAACATGGCGGGCTGGGGCCCCGCGCTGGTCGCCCGTCGCCCCGACATCACGATGGATCAGGTGGAGCGCTACCTCCGCCGCATGTATGCGACCGATCCCGATTTCGTCTTCACCGTGACGCGCGATTTCGTCGCTTCATGCCAGACGCCGGTGATGATCCTGCCGGATGACGTGCCCGCGCATCCCTACGCCGTCGCGATGGAGGCCGCGATGCTGGCGCCGCAATCGCAGATCAGCCTCTATCCCTGGAAGGACCCGCCTTCGCGCATCCCGGTCGCCATCCGCCACATGCGGAGTTTTCTCCGCGCGCACACGCCGCGCTGACTACAGGCGGCGAAGCGCCTCGATCGCCTCTTCCGGCCGCTCCACCGTGATGGCGCCGGCGGCGGCCAGCGCCGCGAGTTTCGCCGCCGCCGTCTCTCGCTCCGCCCCCGCCAGCGCGCCCGCATGGCCCATGCGCGTGCCGGCCGGCGCGTGCCGCCCCATCACCAGCGCGACCAGTGGCTTGCCCAGCGCGGGCAGCGCGGCGGCCAGCGCGTATTCCTTGTCACCGCCCAACTCGCCGCAATACAGCACCGCATCCGTCGCGGAATCCTCCGCCAGCGCCGCCAGGTATTCATGCGGGTTGCGGCCGATCACCAGGTCGCCGCCCATATGGATCACGGCGCGCTGGCCGATCTCCGCCTCCGTCAGCAGCCGCGCAATCGCCAGCGTCAGCGTCCCGCTGCGGCACAGCAGCGTCACGCGGCCCGGCCTGATGAATTCCGGCGCGATGGAGCCCAGCAGCACCTGCCCCGGCACCGCCAGCCCCAGCGTGTTCGGCCCCACCAGCCAGCACCCCGCTTCCCGCGCGATGGTCGCGGCCTTCAGGCTGTCATGCACCGGCACGTATTCCGCCGCGGCGACGATCAGCGGGATGCGCGCTGCGCAGCAATCCCGCACCGCATCCAGCACCCCATCCGGCGGCGTGTAGAGCACCGCCGCATCGGGGGCTGCATCCAGCTGCGACAGTTCATCCAGCAGTGGCAGCCCGTCCTGCGACGTGCCGCCCCTCCCCGGCGCGATTCCCGCCACGATGGCGGTGCCCGCGGCCCGCATGGCGGCCACCTGCGCGCTGGCATAGCGCCCGGTGGGGTTGACGATGACGACGCGCTGAGGCGCGGTGTGCAGGAAGGTCGGTGTCATGGGGGGCGGAGCATGCGGTTGACGGAGTGGGACGGCAAGGTGGCGCTGCGCCGTCACGGCATCGCGCTGCCCGATGCCGTGCTGATGGAAGGCGATGCGCCGCCGCCCGGCTTCGACGACGCGGTGGTGAAGGCGCAGCTCCTCGAAGGCGGGCGCGGCAAGCGCGGCCTGGTGCGGCGTGCGGAGGGCGATATCCCCGGCACCGCGCGCATCATCCGCGGCATCCTCGGCACATCAGCGCCCCTGATGCTGGAACAGCCCGTGGCGATCGCGCAGGAGATCTTCCTGGCGCTGCGCGTGGACGGCACCGCCCAGGCCATCGAAGTGCTCTGCGCGCCCGAAGGCGGCGTGGAGGTCGAGAGCGCAGCGCCGCCGCTGCGCTGGCACATCCTGCCCGAATCCCCCGGCGCCATCGCCATCAGCCTGCGCCTCCTTCGCACCCGCTTCACGCCCGACATCGCCGCGCGCCTCGCGCGCCTCGCCGTGCGACTCGCCCGCGTGATGGTGGCCGAGGACCTGGAGAGCCTGGAGATCAATCCCCTCGCCCGCCTCGCCGATGGCACGCTGCTGGCCTGCGACTGCAAGGCGGTGCGGGACGAAGCCGCATCCTTCCGCCACGACGCCGCCGGTACCGCACTATCCGCGGCGCTGGAGGAAGCGGCGCTGACGCCGCTGGAACGCCGCGCGCGGGACCAGGGCTTCCAGATGGTGGAAATCCCGGGCGGGCGCGTCGCGATGGTCACGGCCGGCGCGGGACTCGGCATGATGATGCTGGACCTGCTGGGCGATGCCGGCTGCCCCGCCGCGTGTTTCATGGACAACGCCCAGGGCGGCCCCGCCGAGACCGCCGTCCAGCGCTTCGCCGCGGCCTTCGAGATGGCGGAAAGGCCCGGCATCGACGCCGTGCTGTTCTACACCACCCTCGCCTCACGCCCCCTCAAGGGCCGCGTGGAGGCGTTGGCGGCGGCGCTGCGGGAGAAGCCGTCCCCCAAGCCGCTTTTCGTCGGCCTGGCGGCAGGCCACGCCGCGCTGGCGGGCTATTCGATGGAACGCGCGGCCGCGGACCTCGCCGCCGTCGGCGTCACGGCGCTGGAAGCGGACCCGCATGCGCTGGTCCGCCGCCTGGCCGCGACCATCGGCGGTTCATAGCACCGCATAGACATCGTAGACGGGGCCGTCAGGGAAGCGATGCCCGACGGCCACGGCCAGCAGCCGGTTAAGCCATTCATGCGGGCCCGACCCCGTCTCGAACCGGATCGCCGTCCGCATGTAGTAGCTGCCCGGCGGCACCTGTTCACCCGCCGCCATCCGCGCCGCGACATCCGGCGGAGCATGGCGCACGCCCTGGTAGGTGATGCCGATCACCTGCCCATCATTGGCCTGCAGCACCGCCCGCACATCGAGGCGCGTCGCACCGTCGCCCCCCGTCAGCAGCCAATCCGCCCCGCCGGGCAGGACCACGCCGTGCAGCCCCGGCCCGTGGAAGCGCCCCCCGGTGATGAGGCCGATGCGGCGGTCACCCAGCGGCATGTCGCCGATGATCTGCGGCGCGGCCACGGCGATTTCCATGCGGAAGAGGAAATCGGTGGCAAGCTCCATGCGCTCCACGGGATTGCTCACCGCTGCCGCCAGGGCAGGCCATCGGCCTTCCATCCCGCGACGCTGCCGCGATGCCCTTCCGCATCCACCGGTCCCTCGAAGCCATCCGCCACATTGAAGGCGTGCGGAAACCCCGCGGCCTGCGCGGCCTGGCCGGCCGCCAGGCTCCGCGCGCCGGACCGGCAGATGAAGTAGAGCTTCGAGGCCGGCGACGCGCCGGCGCGACGCAGATGCTCGGCGAAGGCGCCGTTCATCTGCATCGTCGGATAGACCTGCCAGGGGATCAGCACGACCTGCTTGCCGAGTTCGGAAACATCCGGCACGCCGACGAAATTCCATTCCGCGTCGGTGCGCACATCGACCAGCACAGCCTCGGGATCCTCGGCCAGGGCCTGGAAGGTGGCGCGGGGACTGACATCCGGAACACCGGGCATGGGGGAATCTCCCTCGGAGTTGAATGGGCCCAGGATGGCCAAAGCCATACCTGGCGGCAACCTTCGCGGCGCCCCGGCCTTGTCTGCCGGGACACTGCAAGGGACCCGTAGCACTCATGTCAGGCATCACACAGGAAGACCGCATATCGCCGACCGGCCGTGATATCGAATTGACCGATACCGACATGCCGCTGGCCGATCAGCGCGACCACATGGGCCGGCCCATCGCCAACACGGCGGGCGAGGCCTTTCGCCAGGATTGGCCCTGGATCCTCGCGCTCCTTGCGCTGATCGCCGTCGATCTCGCCGCCCTGGCCGGCTATCTGCGCTGACGCGCCTCAGGCGGTCTCGCGGAATATTTCGCGTCCGATCAGAAGGCGCCTGATCTCGCTGGTGCCGGCGCCGATCTCATAAAGCTTGGCGTCGCGCAGCAGCCGCCCCGCGGGGTAGTCATTGATGTAGCCATTGCCGCCGAGGATCTGGATGGCATCCAGCGATGCCTTCGTCGCGGCCTCGGCGGCGAACAGGATGGCGCCCGCCGCATCCTTGCGCGTTGTCTTACCGCGGTCGCAGGCCTTGGCGACGGCGTAGACATAGGCGCGGCACGCATTCAGCTGCGTGTACATGTCCGCCACCTTGCCCTGGATGAACTGGAATTCCCCGATCGGCTGGCCGAACTGCTTGCGGTCATGGATGTAGGGCACCACCAGGTCGAGGCACGCCTGCAGGATGCCGATGGGCCCCGCCGCCAGCACGGCCCGTTCATAGTCGAGCCCCGACATCAGCACGCGCACGCCACCCCCCACGGCGCCCAGCACATTCTCCTCCGGCACCTCGCAATCCTCGAAGACCAGTTCACTGGTCGGGCTGCCGCGCATGCCGAGCTTGTCGAGCTTCTGAGCCGGGCGGAAACCCTTGAACCCGCGCTCGATCAGGAAGGCGGTGATGCCCTTCGGCCCGGCGGCGGGATCGGTCTTCGCATAGACCACCAGCGTCTCCGCGTAATGGGCATTGGTGATCCAGAGCTTGGTGCCGTTCAGCACCCAGCGATCGCCGCGCTTCTCCGCCCGCAATTTCATGGAGACGACGTCGGAACCCGCGGAGGGCTCGCTCATCGCCAATGCGCCCAGATGTTCCCCGCTGATGAGCTTCGGCAGATAGCGGCGCTTCTGGTCCTCCGTCCCGTTGCGGCGGATCTGGTTGACGCAGAGATTGCTGTGGGCACCGTAGGAAAGCCCGACGGAGGCACTGGCCCGGCTCACCTCCTCCATGGCCACGCAATGGGCGAGGTAGCCCATACCCGCGCCGCCATATTCCTCCTCCACCGTGATGCCGTGCAGGCCGAGCGCGCCCATTTCCGGCCAGAGGTAGCGCGGGAATTCATCCGTGCGGTCGATCTCCGCCGCGATGGGCGCGACGCGGGCATCGGAGAAGGCACGCACGCTGTCGCGCAGCGCATCGACCTCATCCCCCAGGTCAAAATCGAGCAGCGGAAGCTGGTTGGCGGACATGGGTTCAGTCCTTCGTCGCGA
This sequence comes from Falsiroseomonas sp., assembly GCF_051859025.1. Taxonomy (GTDB): domain Bacteria; phylum Pseudomonadota; class Alphaproteobacteria; order Acetobacterales; family Acetobacteraceae; genus Falsiroseomonas. The sequence continues at coordinate 137,692 of NZ_JBHYGL010000037.1, forward strand.
ATTGCCGGCGCAAAACGCCGCGCATGATTTTTCCCGTGGTCGTCTGCGGAAGGCTCTCCACGAACTCCACCTGCCTAGGGTAGAGATGGCCGGCAAGGCGCGTGGCGACGCTACGCTGGATGTCCCGCGCCAGCGCATCATCCGCCGTGATGCCGGGCTTCGGCACGACAACGGCGCAGACACGCTCCGTGCGCAGCTGGTCGGGCAGGCCGATCACCGCGACCGCCGCGATGGCGGGATGCGCCATCAGAAAATCCTCGATCTCGCCCGGGCCGATGCGATAGCCGGCGGAGGTGATGACATCATCGTCGCGACCGACGAAGGTGACATAGTCCTCCTCATCCATCACCGCCTGGTCGCCGGTCAGCAGCCATTCACCGTGAAACTTCGCGGCCGTCGCCTCCGGCCTGTTCCAGTAGCCCAGGAACATCACGGGGTCAGGCGCGCGGATGGCGATGGTGCCTTCAACGCCGCGCGGCAGCACCGCACCATCGGGGCCGAGGATCGCGACCTCATGCCCCGACACCGGCTTGCCGATCGCGCCCGGCTTCGGCGGGAACATGCCGGCGCAGGAGGAGATGGTGAGGTTGCATTCGGTCTGGCCGTAGAACTCGTTGATGGTGAGCCCGAAGGCGCCGCGCCCCCATTCCAGCATCTCCGCGCCCAGGCTCTCTCCCCCACTCCCGATGCTGCGAAGACTGACGCCGAAACCGATGGGGTCCGGCACCTGGCGCAACATGCGCAGCGCGGTCGGGGGCAGAAAGGCGTTGCGCACGCCGTGGCGCGCCATGAAACGGAATGCGTCCTCGGGATCGAATTTCCGCATGCGGTGCGCGACCACGGGAATGCCGTGGAACAGGCTCGGCAGCAGCACATCCAGAAGGCCGCCGATCCAGGCCCAGTCCGCCGGGGTCCAGAAGCGGTCGCCGGGCTGGGGGAAGAATTCCTGCGGCATCTCCACCCCCGGCAGGTGGCCGCGCAGCACACGATGGGCGTGCAGCGCGCCCTTGGGGCTGCCGGTGGTGCCGCTGGTGTAGATGATCAGCGCGGGATCGTCGGGCCCACTGGCGACGCAGTCGTGGCGGTCGCTGGCGGGTTCGATCATCGCCGCCAGGACGCCGACATCCAGCACATGGCGCAGATCGGGGAGTTGGCCGCGAATGCGCGCGATCTTCGCCGCGCCTTCATCGTCCGTCACCAGCGCCACGGCACCGCAATCCGCCAGGCGATAGGACAGCGCGTCCTCACCGAACAGCACGAAGAGCGGCACGGAGATCGCGCCGATGCGCCAGGCCGCGAGATGCGCCAGCAGCGTTTCCTGGCATTGCGGCAGCAGCACGCCGATGCGGTCGCCGCGCCTGACACCCATGGACAGGAACAGGTTGGACAGCTTGCAGGCGCGGCGGCGGAGTTCGTCATAGTCGATGCGCAGCGCGGCACCATCGGCCAGCACTTCGATCATCGCGACACGCCCGCTGCCATCCGCCCAGCGATCGCAGACTTCCTCCGCCAGGTTGCAGCGCGCGGGGATGTCCCAGCGGAAGGCGGCGCGGATGGCTTCGTAGCTGCCGCCCATCATGCCGGGCGCGTGTCGTCGATCACCTTGCCATCATTCGGCAGGGCGCCGGGCTCCACCAGGTCGATCACGCCGCGCAGCCGCGTGTAGCCCTGCAGGCTGCGCGCCAGGCTCTCCACCAGGCTGGCGTCGCGCACCGGCGATTCGACGCGCAGCACCATCCTGTCCCGCGTCTCATCGATCCCGATCACCAGGCGTGCACGACCGAGCCCGGGATGATCCCGCATCACCGCCGCCACCTGTTCCGGCCGCACGAACATGCCGCGCACCTTGGCCGCTTGGTCCGCCCGCCCCATCCAGCCCTTGATGCGCATGTTGCTGCGCCCGCAGGGCGAGGTCCCCGGCAGCACGGCGGAGAGGTCGCCGGTGGCGAAGCGGATCAGCGGATAGGTCTCGTTGAAGGTGGTGACGAGAACCTCGCCAACCTCGCCCTCCGCCACCGGATCGCCAGTGCCGGGGCGGACGATCTCCAGCAGCACATCCTCATCGACGATCAGCCCCTCTCGCGCCTCCGACTCATAGGCGACGAGGCCGAGGTCGGCGGTGCCGTAGCTCTGCAGCACCGTCATGCCGCGCGCGGCGTAGAAGGCGCGCAGCGCGGGCAGATAGGCGCCGCCCGTGACGTGGCCGAGCGTCAGCGAGGAGAGGTCGAGCCCCAGCGCATCGCCCGCTTCGAGGATCGCCTTGAGAAAATCCGGCGTGCCCGCATAGCAGGTCGGTCGCAGATGCGCCGCCGCCCGCGCCTGGCTTTCGGTATTGCCGGGCCCCGCGGGAAACACCGGGCAGCCCAGCGCCCGCGCGCCTTCCTCCAGCATCATCCCCGCGGGGGTGAAGTGGTAGGCGAAGCAGTTGTGCAGCAGTTGGCCTCGTCGCAGCCCCGTCGCATGCAGCGCGCGCGCGAAGCGCCAGGGGTCGCGCCCCTCCGGTTGCGGTTCATGGATCGGACCTGGCGAAGCGAAGACGCGCGGCAGGTCGCCCAGCGGCCGCGTCGTGAAGCCGCCGAGCGGAGGTGCCGAAGCCTGCGCCTCGATCAGCGCGGATTTGCGCGTCACCGGCAGCAGGCCGAGCGCCGCGCGGTCCGTCACCGCCGCCGCATCCACACCCGCCAGCAGCGTCGCATAGGCGGGCGCGCGGGCCTTCGCATGGGACACCAGGCGCGGCAGCGCGATGCGCAGCGCATCCTCCCGCACCTCGGCGCTCCGCGTCTCGCGATCGTCGTAATGCCCCGTCACAGCCACCGCTTCCGCCGCTTGTAGGATTTCAGGTTGCGGAAGGATTTCCGATCGGCGCCATGGCCGCCGAGGTAGAATTCCTTCACATCCTCGTTGTTCGCCAGCGCCTCCGCCGATCCGTCCAGCACGACCTTCCCCTGTTCCATGACATAGCCGTGGGTAGCGACGGACAGCGCCATGCGCGCATTCTGCTCCACCAGCAGGATGGTGATGCCGAGGTCCTCGTTCAGCTTGCGGATGATGCCGAAGACCTCCTTCACCAGCAGCGGCGACAGGCCCATGGAGGGCTCGTCCATCAGAATCAGCTTCGGCCTGGCCATCAGCGCGCGACCGATCGCCAGCATCTGCTGTTCGCCGCCACTCAGGTAGCCCGCCAGCCCCGTACGTTCCTTCAGCCGCGGGAAGTAGTCATAGACCATCTCGATATCGCGCTTCACGCCGGCATTGTCGCTGCGCGTGAAGGCGCCGAGGCGCAGATTCTCCAGGCAGGTCATGTCGCTGATGATCCGCCGCCCCTCCATCACCTGGAAGATGCCCTTGCGGACGATCTGATGCGCCTCGATCCCATTCAGCCGTTCGCCGGCGAAGCGGATATCGCCGCGCGTCACCTCCCCTTCCTCCGACTTCAGCAGGCCGGAGATCGCCTTCAGCGTCGTGGACTTCCCCGCGCCATTGGCGCCGAGCAGCGCCACGATCTTCCCCTTCGGCACCGCGAGCGAAAGCCCGCGGAGCACCAGGATCACATCATTGTAGACGACCTCGATGTTGTTGACCTCAAGCAAAGGCGGCTCCCCCGTTGCCGGGGGAGCCTTCACGCCGAGGTCGATGGCCTCGCTCACCAGCCGAGCCAGTCGCGGCGGCGCTCAAGCTCCACCACCGTCACAGGCTCGACCTTGATGGTGCCCGCCTGCACCAGCTCCGCGACCGAGCCCGCGGCGGTATTGCCGCTGACGACGGCGCGATAGATGCCGACGCGGAGCGTGCCGCGATGGTCATCCGGCGCGAAGCTGGACGGGTTGCAGACGCCCTCGAAGCCGCGCGGCACCCAGTTCTGGCGGGCGTAGAAGCCCTCCCGGATCCGTTCCGCCGCCACCTGGCCGCCATTGGCGCCGGCGGTTTCCATCGCCTCCACCATCAGCATCGCGCTGCAGATGCCGGCGAGGTAGTGGACGGGGCGATAGGCCGTTCCGGCAGCGTCGGAGATCCGGCTGATCTCCCGCACCGCGCGCATCCCCGGCACATCCTGGCCCCAGACGGCGCCGGTGCGGACGGGGAAGACAACGCCATTCGCCGCCGTACCCGCGGCCTTCATGGCGTTCTCATCCATGCCCCAGACATTGCCCATGAACTGCACGTTCACGCCCGCCGTCTGGCACGCCCGCAGGACGGAGATGTTGGACCCCGCGGTATTGCCGAGATAGGCGTAGTTCGCGCCGCCATTCCGCAGCGTCAGGCATTGCGCGGTGTAGTCGCCCGGCGTCAGCGCGAACTGGATCGCGGGCAACACATCGAAGCCAAGCTCGCGCGCCAGCGTCTCACCCGCTTCCTTCGGTGAATTCGGGTAGGGGTGGTTGGCGCCCATGTGCACATACTTCGGCCGCCCCTGCTGGCCACGCGCGCGCCAATCCTGCGCCGCCCATTGCAGCATGGCGCGCAACGCATCGGAGTATGACGGGCCATAGAAGAAGTTGAAGGGCGATGCCTCCACGCCCTGCCGCCCGGACCGCCCCGCCGCATCCGTCAGCGACGCCGCATAGGACCCGCTGATATAGGGGATGCGATCGCGCGTGACGAAGCGCACCAGCGCTTCCGTATCCGCCGTGCCCCAGCCCTGGATGGCTACCACGCGCTGCCGCCCCGTCCAGGCCTGGTACTGGCTGACCGCGCGCGGCGCGGCATAGCCATAGTCGAAGCCGGAGACATCGAGCTGCCTTCCGTTGATGCCGTTGCGCGTGCGGTTCACCCACTGCAACGCGTCCGCGACGCCCTGGCCATAGGGCACGCCGACATCGCTGGTGGCGCCTGAATTATCCATGAGGTGGCCGACCGGAATGCGCTGCGCCGTGGCCGGCAACGCGGCCACCACCGCCGCCATGGCGCCCATCACCAGGTGCTTGATCTTCATCGCCTTGGTCCTCCCCTTCGCCGGCGTTAGGCCGGTCAATGTGAATACGGGTAGAGCTTCCAGTACGCCTTGATCAGGCGCCACCGCCTCGCGAGCCCATCGGGCTCGAAGATCAGGAACAGGATGATCGCAGCGCCCACCACCATCTCCCGCAGGAAGGAGATGGAGGCGCCGAGCCGCAGCGCCTGGTCGATCGCGCTGCCTGCCAGCGCCTCCGCCCCCCATTGCGTCACCTCCGGCAGCATCACCATGAAGGCCGCGCCCATCAGGCTGCCCATCACGCTGCCCAGCCCACCGATGATGACCATGCCCAGGAACTGGATGGAGAAGAGGATGTTGAAGGCCTCCACGCTGACGAACAGCAGGTAGTGCGCGTAGAGCGCGCCGCCGATGCCGGCATAGAGCGAGGCGATGCCGAAGCTCAGCGTGCGGTAATAGGCCAGGTTGATGCCCATCATCTCCGCGCTGAGGTAATGGTCCCGCACCGCCACCAGCGCGCGCCCGTCGCGGGATCGCATCAGGTTGGCGGCACCCACGAACATGATGACCACCCAGGCGAGCGTCAGGTAGAAATAGGTCTCGTCGCGATCGAAGGCGAAGCCGAACAGCACCGGGCTTTCCGTCATCCGCCCCGCCACGCCACCGGTGAACCAGCGCGCGCGGGCGAAGAAATCCTCCAGGATGAATTGCGCCGCCAGCGTCGCGATGGCGAGGTACAGGCCTTTAAGGCGGGCCGCCGGCGCCCCGAAGACCAGCCCGATCAGCGCCGTGATCGCGCCCGCCAGCGGGATGCAGAGCATGACGGGGATACCGAGATGCTCATGCAGCCAGGCGGAGGTGAAGGCACCCAGCCCGAAGAAGGCCGCATGCCCGATGCTGATCTGGCCGGTGAAGCCCACCAGGATGTTCAGCCCGAGCGCCGCGATGCCGAGGAAGCCGATATTGATCAGCAGGCTCAGCTCATACCGCCCCAGCAGCAGCGGCGCACAGCACAGCAGGGCGAGCCCCACGAACAGCGCGATGCGGCTGTTGCGCGTGGGGAAGATGGTCGTGTCGGCGCGATAGCTGGTGCGGTAGTCACCCGCGGGGGTCATCGCGACCATCGGTCAGACCCGCTCGATGTTCTTGGTGCCGAACAAGCCGTAGGGCTTGATCAGCAGGATCAACACCAGCGCGTAGAAGGGCGCGATCTGGAACATGTTGCCCCAGTTCAGCCATTCGCTGTCGATGTAATGCGCCCAGTTCTCCAGCAGCCCCACGATCACGCCGCCGAGCACCGCGCCGATGATGCTGTCGAGCCCGCCCAGGATCACCGCCGGGAACACCTTGATGCCGTAGAAGGACAGGGCAGAGGACACGCCATTCACCACGCCGACGACGACACCGGCAACGGACGACACCACCGCCGAGATGGCCCAGGACATGGCGAAGACCTTCGGCACGGAAACGCCGAGCGACTGCGCCACCTGCTGGTCGAAGGCCGTCGCCCGCATCGCCAGCCCGTGCTTGGACGCCGTGAAGAACCAGCCGAAACCCGCCATGATGAGCAGCGAGATGCCGAGGCTCGCCAGGTAGACCGTCTGCACCTCAAGCCCCAGCACGCTGATGCGTTCGACCGTGAAGACCGGTGGAAACGGCTTGGCAAACACGCCGAAGATCCACTTCATCAGCGCCTGGAAGAAGATGCCGAGGCCGATGGTCGCCATGATGACGCTGATCACCGGCTCCCCGATCAGCGGCCGCAGCACCACTACCTGCAGCACCAGGCCGAACAGCATCATGAACACCAAGGTGAACAGGAACCCTGCATAGAAGGGCAATTGCCATTCTGTCAGGAACCACCAGCAGACCCAGGCGCCCACCAGCAGGAACTCGCCCTGCGCGAAGTTCACGACCTGCGATGCCTTGTAGATCAGCACGAAGGACATCGCGACCACGCCATACAGCGCGCCGACGATCAGCCCGTTCAGCGTGAGTTGCAGCAGCAGCGTCAGGTCCATCGTCGCCCCCTATTCCGCCGCCATGGCCGGCGCCGCCATATCCGTCACGATCACGCGCAAGGTGGTGCGGATGCGCTGCTTCGTGCCGTCCTGGAAGGCGATCGTCGTGTCCACGGGAATCTGTTCGTCGCCGCGATAGATCGCCGCGATGATGTCGCCGTATTTCTGCGCGATGACGCCGCGTCGCACCTTGCGCGTACGCGTCAGCTCCTCGTCATCCGCGTCCAGCTCCTTGTAGAGCAGAACGAATTGCCGGAGGCGCTGCGCCGGCGGCAAGGTGGCGTTCACCTTCGCCACCTCATCCCGCAGCAGGTCCAGCACCTGCTGCCGCGCCGCCAGGTCGGAATAGGTGGTGAAGGCGATGCGGTTGCGCTCTGCCCATTTGCTGACGATGGGGAAGCGGATGCAGATCATGGCCGCCAGGTGAGACTGCCCCGCGCCCAGCACCACCGCCTCCGCCACGAAGGGCGAGAATTTCAGCTTGTTCTCGATGTATTGGGGGCTGAAGCGATCGCCGCCGGATGTCTCCGCGATGTCCTTGATGCGGTCGATGACGACAAGCTGCCCGGTCTTGCCGAAATAGCCGGCATCGCCGGTATGCAACCAGCCATCGCGAAGATCGGCCGGCGCCTCCAGCCCGAAATAGCCGCTGAACATGTTGGGGTGCCGCGTCACGATCTCGCCCACCCCATTCGCGTCGGGCTCGTGCACGCGCAGCTCGACGCTTTCGTCGAAGGGCACGCCGACCGTGTCGAAATCGACCTCCCCCTTCCGGTGCAGCGTATAGGCGCCCAGAAGCTCCGTCTGTCCGTACAACTGCCGCAGCGGCACGCCCATGGCCTGGAAGAAGCGGAAGGTCTCCGGCCCCAGCGCCGCGCCGCCGGTCGCGGCGGATGTCAGGTTGGTGAAGCCGAGGCGATCCCGCAGCGCGCGGAACAGCAGCGTATCCGCCATGCCGGACCTCGTGCCCTTCGCCACCGCCTCCAGCCCCAGCTTCATGCCGAGGTCGAACATCTTCCGCTTCAGCGGTGACGCATCCATCACGCGCGCCCGCACCTCGGCCGCCAGCGATTCCCACACGCGCGGCGCGAAGAGCACGAAACTCGGCCCGATCTCCCGGAAATCGGCCATCATCGTCTCGGGCTCCTCGACGAAATTGACCTTCATCCGCGCGATCAGCCCCCAGCCGAGGACGTAGATCTGCTCCATGATCCAGGGCAGCGGCAGGACGGAGACGTATTCGTCATGCGGCCCCTTGGGGTCCGCCTTGAGGTAGGCCCGGCAATGCCGCACCAGCGCGCCGCTTGTCAGCATCGCCAACTTCGGCCGCGCCGTGGTGCCCGATGTGGTGCAGAGGATGGCGATGTCCTCCGCCTCCATCGCCGCCAGCAGCGCATCGTAATCGGCGGGGTCCTCGGAAGCCCCGAGCTTGCACAATTCCTCCGCCGCCATCAGCCGCGGGTCGTCCAGCTTCCGCATCCCGCGGGGGTCGCTGTAGATGATGCGCCGCAGGCCCGGCACCTGGTCCGATACCGCGAGCAGCTTGTCCACCTGCTCCTCATCCTCCGCGAAGACGATGGTGGCGCCGGCATGGGCGAGCAGATAGGCCACCTCCTCATCCAGCGCGTCGCGATAGATGCCAAGGCTGCGGCACCCCAGCGCGTGGGCCGCGATCTCCCCCATCACCCAGTCCGGGCGGTTGTCGCCGATCAGCGCGATCACCTCGCCCCGCTCCACGCCCAGGCGCTTGAGTCCGAGCGCGAACAGCCGCGTGCGCGCGTGGTAGTGGTTCCAGGTGAAGCTGCGCCAGATGCCGAACTGCTTCTCCCGCAGCGCGATCTCATCGCCATGCTTCGCGGCGTTGTCGGCAAGAATGCGAGGCAGCGTGTCGGTCATGCCTCGACCTCCACCTCATCGTCCACACCCAGATAGGCGCGCCGGACCTGCGGATGGGCCATCACCTCCTCCGGCAGCCCTTCCGCGATCTTCCGTCCGAAGTCGAGCACCATGACACGATGGGAAATGTCCATCACCACGCCCATGTCGTGCTCGATCATCAGCACGGTCATGCCCCATTCCTGGTTGAGGTCCAGGATGAAGCGGGCCATGTCCTCCTTCTCCTCCAGGTTCATGCCCGCCATCGGCTCATCCAGCAGGATCAGCTTCGGCTTCAGCGCGACCGCGCGCGCCAGTTCCACGCGCTTGCGAAGCCCGTAGGGCAGCGTACCCGCCTGCGCCTTGCGCACATGCTGGATCTCGAGGAAGTCGATGATCTCCTCGACCTCCGCGCGATGCGCCAGTTCCTCGCGCTGCGCGCCGCCCCACCAATACATCATGCCGCGCAGGAAGCCGGCCTTCAGCAAATGGTGGCGGCCGACCATGATGTTGTCGAGCACGCTCATATGCCCGAACAGCGCCAGGTTCTGGAAGGTGCGCCCGATGCCGAGCCCCGCGCGGCGGTTCGGCCCGAGCTTCGTGATGTCCTGTCCATCGAACAGGATGCGCCCTTCCGTCGGGCGATACCGGCCGGAGACGCAATTGACCATGGAGGTCTTGCCCGCCCCGTTCGGGCCGATGATGGAAAAGACCTCGCCCTTGCGGACGCTGAAGGAAACGTCGGTCAGCGCCTTCACGCCGCCGAAGCGCAGGCTCACGCCTTCCGCCGACAGAATCGGATCCTCGTCGGCCACGCCGCCGTGTCCCCCCTGGTTTGTCTCCTTGGAGGGAAGCTTACGCATGCGGCGCGGCCCGCCGCAACCCGTTACACCATGGCAGACTCGCTGCCCGTTTCCCGAGACATGTTCACGCGCTGGCGGCGCGCATCCGGATCGCCAGCGGGGGATCGTCGGTCGCGAAGATATCGACGCCGATGTCCAGCATCCGGCGGATGCTCGGCGCGTGATTGGCGCCCCAGGTGCCCACCCCCAGCCCCGCCGCGCGGCAGCGCGCCAGGAATTCGGCGTCGATCACGCCTTCCGTCACGCCGATCTCGGGGAAGCCGTGCTTCTTCGCCACCGCGATGATGCCGTCCAGGCCGATGTCGCGCAGCGTGGAGAGTTCCGACAGCCAGGCGACGCCCGCCAGGCCGCCGGCCTGCTGCGCCTCCGCCATCGTATCGGCCTGGAAGCCGATGATCCAGCTTCGCGCCCGCTGCCCGCCGGCATCCAGCGCCGCCATCACCTTCGGCACGATCCCGGGATGCGGGCGGTTGTCGGCATCGACCTTGATCTCGATCCGCGGCGCGACCGCGGACGGCGCCAGGATGGCCAGGTATTCCGCCAGCGTCGGCGGGGCCTCCCCCGCCGTGCCCCGCACGCGAACGCGGGCAAGTTCGGCGGCGCTGCGGGCGGAAACCGGGCCGCGCGTGTCGGTGGTGCGGTCGAGTGTCGCGTCATGCATCACGATCACCTCCCCATCCGCGGAGAGATGCACGTCGCATTCCGCCTGCTCGACCGCGAGGCCAGCAGATTCTCGGAAGGCCCGGGCGCTGTTCTCGGGCCAGAGGAAAAGGCCGCCTCGATGGGCGGCGATCAGGGTGCGGTTCGCCATGGGCGCGATTTTCGCCCGTCGCCATGACGAAATCCAGCCCCGGTCGGGAACCGTTGCCGGCCCTTCGCGCTTGGCCCGGGCACGGAGTTGTCAGCGGCGCCGGCCTCGATCGGGGGCATATTGCACCGCACCAATTCTCGTCAGCTGCCAAGGAATACCGCCCTGCGCCTCCCAGCCTCCCGCTCCCCCGCATGGGTCCTGGCGGAGACGGCGACCTCCGCCGTGTTCTCCCTCCTGTCGATGCTGGTCATCGGCCGCGTGATCGGGCCGGAGGCCACCGGCACGGGCATGGTCGCGATCGCGGCCTTCATGCTGCTTGATGTCGCCGGCGCCACGCTGTTCACCGATGCGGTCGTGCAGCACCCCAGGCTGACGCCCCGGCATGCCGGCAGCGCGCTGATCGGCGCCACCCTGGCAGGCTGCGTCGCGGCGCTGATCCTGGCGGCTGGCGCGCCCCTTCTGGCCAGCGCGGCGGACGCACCGGGCGTCACGGCGCTGGCGCTCAGCCTGGCACCGCTGCTGCCGCTATCCGCCTTCGCGGGCTGCGCCTCCGGCCTCGTCCTGCGGCAGCAGCGCTTCAAGCTGCTGGCGGCGCGGGTGATGCTGGGCCAGCCCTTGGCACTCGCGGTGGGGCTCGCCTTGGCCGCCCAGGGCTACGGTGCCTGGGCGATGATCGGCAACCAGGTGGTCGCGACCATCACGATCTTCCTGTTGATGGTCTGCTTCGGCCGCTTCACGGCCAAGCCCGCGATCGATCGCGCCTCGCTCGCCGCGCTCTGGCCCATCGCGGGGCCGCAGGTGCTCGCGGTGTTCGTCATGGTCGGGCGCTACCGGCTGTTCCTGCTGGCGCTCGGCCTCGTGACCACGGAGGCGGTGCTGGCGGTATGCCACTTCGCCTTCCGGATGCTCGATGCCGCGCTCGTGATGGTGTGGCAGGCGACCTCGCGCATCGCCATGCCGCGGCTCTGTGCCCTGCAGGGGGATGATCATGCGCAGGCCGAAGCCTTTGGTGACCTCGCGCAGTTGCAGGCGCTGCTCGGCATGCCGCTGGCGGCCGGCATCGCGCTGACGGCGCCGGATTTGGTGCAGGCGCTGCTCGGCCCCGCCTGGTACCAGACCGCGCATGCCGCGCAGATCGTGGGCCTCAGCGCCGTCATCACCTTCATCCATGGCGATACCACGAGCCTGTTCGTGGCGCGCGGCAAGCCGAAGCGGAACGTGACGGTCGCGGCGGCGGCCACGATCATCCCGCTGACGGCGCTGGCGATCTTCCAGCCCGCCACCCCGGCCGGCGTCGCCCTCGCCTGGGCATCGCAGGCGCTGATCATGCCGCCGATCCTCACCTGGATGGCACTGAAGGAGGTCAATCGCTCCGTCAACTGGCTGCTGGCGCGCATCGCGCCTGCCCTGGTGGCGACGGGCGCGCTGGCCGCCACCGTCATCGCGCTGGAACTCACGCTGCGCCTGTCGCCGATGGCGGAGCTGATCCTGGCGGCCGCGCTGGGTGCCGCCGTCTATGGCGCGGTGGCCTGGATGATGCTGCGCGGCCGCCTGCCACGCGCCCTGTCCCGCCGCGCCAGCATGATCGCCGCCGAATAGCCCGGAGGATCGCATCCCCATGCCGGCCCGCACGCTGCTGCTGCTGCAGACGCATTACTTCGATGCCCGGTCGGAACGCGCCTTCCGGCGCCTCGTCCGCGAAGCGCCCGCGCATTTCGATTGCCGCGTGCTGATCCACCTGCCGCCCGGCGCCCCCGTGCCGCCGCGCCTGGCGCGCCACCCGCACCACATCGTCCGCACGGATGAACTCCGCGCCATGCCCTACCCCCGCAAGAACGCGGCGGCGGACTGGACCGGCAGGGCGTGGGAGCTGTGGGGTGGTGGCCATTGCGACCTGATCCCGCTGCACGCCATGCGCGCCCTGCCGGATTTCGACCGCTGCTGGGTGATGGAATACGACGTCGCCTTCACCGGCCGCTGGTCGCGCCTGTTCGACGCCTTCGAGGGCAGCGAGGCGGATCTCCTCACCACCTGCGTCCGCGCCCGGGACCAGGACCCGCATTGGGTGTGCTGGCCGTCGCTCGCGGGGATCGGGACGCCGGAAGCCCTGGCGGAGGCCTCGACCGCGGCCTTCCTGCCGCTGTTCCGCGTCAGCGCCCGGATGTTCCGCGCGATGGATGCCGCCTATGCCGCCGGCTTCGGCGGCCACCTGGAAGCCACCTGGTCCACCCTCGCCCGGCTGCGCGGCTTCGTGATCGAGGATATTGGCGGAGAAGGCCCCTTCGTCGCGCCCGGCAATACGCGGCGCTTCTACACATCGGCCGCCACCAGCGCCACGCAATTCTACCTGGCGCCCGGCACCTTCTTCGCGAAGCCCGCGATGTACCGCGCCGGCACGCGGCGGGACACGCTGTGGCACCCCGTGAAGCCCTGGCACTGGAAGGACGAGATCGGCGCGGGTTTTCGCGAATGGCGCGTCATCGCCGGCGCGAAGCGGCACGCGCTGCGCGACTGGCTCGCCCGGCGCCGGCGGGAAACGGCGCCGGGTTGAGCATCAGGCGGCGCTGGCCGCCCTCTCGTTCGCGGGCTGCGCCACGGTCCCGGATTGCCGGCGCAGATCGCCATCGATCCGCGCGCGGCTGCGCAGCGCGTCCAGCACGCGCAGGCGAATGAAACGCCCTTCGCGGTAATGCCGGTCCGCGAAGCCGATGGCGGACAGCCCGTCCCGCAGCCCCTGGATCGCCTCCGCCACGCCGATGCGCGGCTGGTGGTCCGGCGCCAGGCGGCGGAACAGGCCGAAATCGACGCGGTAGCTGCGCCGGTCCGGCGGCGCATCGGCATTGATGGACAGGCGCGTGCCGGGGATCGCCGCGACGCAGGCCTCGGCCAATTCCCTCACCTGCAGGTTCCACCCATCCGATCCCGCATTCACGCTCAGCACGGGCCCGCCCGCGGCGGGGTCGCGGGTGATCGCCCATTCGATGGCGCGCGCCATGTCGCGCACCTCGATCAGCGGGCGCCAGGGCGTGCCATCCGACAGCACGCTGATCTCCCCATTCGCCAGCGCGCCCGCGACGAAATCGTTCAGCACCAGGTCGAGCCGCGTGCGCGGCGATGCGCCGCAGGCCGTCGCGAAGCGCAGGCAGGTCACGGTCATGTCGCGCGGCGCCATGGCGTGCAGCGCTTCCTCCGTCGCGACCTTGCTGCGGGCATAGGCGGTCAGCGGGTTCAGCGCGTCATCCTCCCGCCGCTTCCCGCCCTCCGCGAAGCCGTAGATGGAGCAGGAGGAGGCGAAGACGAAATGCCGCACCCCCGCCTCCCGCGCCAGCGCCGCCAGGCGGAGCGAGGCGCCCGCGTTGATCTCCGCCGTGGGCGCCTCGTAGCGCAGCCCCATCGGGTCGTTGGAGATGGCGGCGAGGTGAACGACCGCATCCACATCCCGCAGCAGCGACGCAGGCAGGTCTCGCACATCGCCGAAATGCTGCGCGTCCAGCACGGATTCCGGCAGCCCTTCCGCCGTGGTCAGGCAATCCGCGAAGAAGGCGGCGTCATGGCCGACCAGCGTCGCGCCGGGCATCGTCGCGCGCAGATGCGCCGCGACCACGGGCCCGACATAGCCCATGTTGCCGGTGATGAGGATGCGCATGGGAGTCTTCCTCAGACGATGTCGATGTTGGGAAGAGGCACGACGAAGCGCCCGCCCCAGGCGCGCGGGCCCGGCTGGCGGCAGGAAAGCGCCGCCCGGGGCGTGGCGGCGAGGTCGAGCACATAGTCCGGCGCCTCCTCCTCCAGCGCCTCGGGCGGGCGGATCGGGATGCTGGTGCCGGCGAGGGTCATGCCCTGCCAGGCCGGATCATCATGGACGGTGAAGGCCAGGAGTTCAGGCCCCACGCCGCACCAGGTCAGCAGCGTCGTGCCGCCGCCCGGCAGGCCCCCGGGCACGCCGACTCCCGCCACGCGCCGCCCTCCGCGCTGCGCGCCCAGCAGGAAATCCAGCAGCGCGCATTTCGCCTCCACCAACTGGCCGGCGAAGGCGCGATAGGCATCGGGGCATGAAAGGCCGGCCGCCGCTTCCTCCCGCCGCAGCGCCTCGATCGCCGGCGTCAGCGTCTTGCCGCGATCCTCCACATGGCGCGCCAGCAGCCGCAGCCCGCCGCCATCGCGCCCGGTGCGGATGGCGTCGAAGATCACCAGGCCGTGCTGCGCCAGCACCATCTCCGCCGTGGACAGCGTGAACCAGGACAGCAGGCCGTGCCGGACCAGGTCGATCCGCCGTCCCTCCATCATCCCCTGCAGCGAAGGCACATCCAGCATCACGAGGCCGCCGGGTGCGAGGAATTCGCGCAGCCCCGCGGCCAGGCTGTGCAGGGATGGCGATTCCGCCATCGCATCCGGCACCAGCAGCAGCACGGGTTCCAGCCCCTCCGCCCGCAGGCGGCGCGCCTGGTCGATGGTGAAGCCAACCGCGTGTTGCTGCAGCACGGGCATGCCGCGGCGCGCGAAGGCCGGCAGCATGGCGCCCGGCCCGATCTCCGCCACGGGCGTCCAGCCATCCAGCCGCAGCGCGGCCACCATGGTGGCCGCGAAGCCTTCCGCCTGCCACGGGGCGGATGGCGGCCGCGCCACGGCCGGCGCGGGGTCCGGCAGCTGGACCAGGCGGCAATCCGAACAGACCATCAGCCGCAGCGGATGGAAGGACAGCCCGGCCCCCGGCGGCACCGGGGCCGCATCCAGCGGCGCCAGGCCGAAATCGGCGACCTCCTCCTCCAGCACCAGGCCGCAGCAGCGGCAGGAGGGCGCGGATGATGGCGGGGCACGCATGCCGTTCCGTCGTGCCTCGTGCAGTCGCGCCATGGCAGGCGCCCTCAGGCCGTCACGGCGGCCCGGGGATTGTCGATCCGTGGCAGGCCGGCGCGCGGCTGGTCCATCCAGGGCGCCTGGCCCGCGCTCCACATCGCTTCCAGCGCGCGCTTGTCACGCAGCGTGTCCATGGAATGCCAGAAGCCGTCATGCTCCCAGGCCATCAGCTCGCCATCCTCCGCCAGGCGTTCCATCGGCTCCTTCTCGAAGACCGTCTCGTCGCCGGGGATGTAGTCCAGCACCTGGGGGGACAGGATGAAGAAGCCGCCATTGATGCGCACGCCGTCGCCCGGCGGCTTCTCCCGGAATTTCTCCACGCGGCCTGAAGCATCCGTCTCCAGCGCGCCGAAGCGGCTCGGCGGGCGCACCGCCGTCACGGTCGCCGCGCGGCCATGGCTTTCGTGGTAGTCGATCAGCCCGCCTATATCGATCTGCGCGACGCCGTCGCCATAGGTCATGCAGAAGGGCTCGTCGCCGATGTAATCCGCCAGGCGCTTCAGCCGCCCGCCGGTCATGGTCTCCGCCCCCGTATCCACCAGCGTCACCTTCCACGCCTCCGCCCTTCCGACATGGGTGGAAACGTCGTTGCGGCCGTAGTCGAAGGTCACGTCCGACATGTGCAGGCGGTAGTTCGCGAAGAACTCCTTGATCATGTATCCCTTGTAGCCCAGCGCGATCACGAACTCGTTGATCCCGTGCGCCGAATAGATCTTCATGATGTGCCACAGGATCGGCCGCCCGCCGATCTCGACCATCGGCTTCGGCCGCGTCTCCGTCTCCTCCATCAGCCTCGTCCCGTAGCCGCCGGCGAGGATGACTGCCTTGCGCACCGTCATGACGCGAATTCCCTGATGGCCCCGCACCTGCCGCGGTGCCGGAACGACTGGGTGGGGAGCGCTGATGGAAGCCGAAGGTTCCACCACTCACGCGGTTGCTAGCAGCCGCCTCGCATCCGCGTGCGTCGCGGCATCTTGAGGCGCCATCGGACCGCGGAGCGCGCAAGCTGATGGTCGAAGACCTCGGCGGCCAAGGCGCGCCGCACGACAAGGCCCCGCCATGCCGCCGACCACCGCGCTGCTGTTCCAGACCCATTTCTTCGATCGCTGGGCAGCGCGGGCCTTCAGCCAGCTGCGCGCGGGCTGCCCGCCCCATATCCGCCCGGTCGTCCTCATCCACCTGGCGCCCGGCGCGCCGGTGCCGCGGCGGCTGGCGGAAGTGCCTCACCACATCGTGCGCTCGCCGGAGATGCGCCACACCGCCTATCCCGCGAAATCCGGCGGCGATGCCTGGACCCTCTGGGCCGGCGGGCATACCGACCTCATCGCCCTGCATTACTGGCGCGCCCAGCCGCAGCACGCGCGCTACTGGGTGGTGGAATACGACGTCCGCTATTCCGGCCGATGGAGCCGCTTCCTCCGTGCCTTCGAGGATGATCCGGCGGACCTGCTGGTGCCCGGGCTGATCCCGCGCATCTCCGATCCCGACTGGTACAACTGGCCCTCCCTCCAGGCGCCGATGCCGGTGCCGGAATCGCGGCAGTGGCGCGCCTTCCTGCCGATCTACCGGGCCTCCGCCGCCATGATGCGGGTCATGGACGCGGCCTATCGCGAAGGCTGGGGCGGGCATTGCGAGGCCACCTGGCCCACGCTCGGCATGGAAGCGGGGCTCACGGTGCTGGACCTCGGCGGCGATGGGCCGATGACGCCGGGGCGCTACCGCGGGCGCCACTACACCAACACGCCGCTGCAGGTGAACCTCGCCCCCGGCACGCTGGTGTTCAAGCCGCCGCTGTACCGGATGGGCACGCGGTCCGACATGCTGTGGCACCCCGTGAAGCCCTTCTTCTGGCGGGCCGAGGTGAAGGAGGGGCTGCGCGACATCCGCCGCCGCGCCGGCATCGTCCTGCGCGGCACGCTCGGTTCGTGGCGCAGCGCGTGGGCTTCCTGGCGCGGCCGCCGCAGCCCCCTGCCGGGCGCGGCGCCGGAGCCGGGGCGGACCGCGCCCACGGCCTGAACGTCCCCTGTCCGGGCTGGCGGACGGTCAGGCCGGGGACGCAACCACATCGCAGCCGGGACGTTGCGCGATGTCCCTGAGCTGGACCGGAGACCTTCCTTCCCGTGAGCACCGCCTGCCTGCACCCGAACGGTTCCGTCACCATCGACGCACCGCCGGCGCCCCTGCACGGGGTCACGGTGCTGGGTGCGGCGCCTCGCCTGGCAGACCGGCTCTGTGGCTGGGGGGCGCGTGTCGTTCCGGGGCAGGATGAGGCAGCGCTGCTTCAGGCGCTGGCCGATCCCGCCCTGCGCTCCCTGGCCTGGCTGCCGCCTGGCGCCCTGCCGGTGCGGCCGCCCGCTTCCATCGCCGCCAGGCTGCTGGCCGGCGACCATCCCGGCATCGATGCGGGCGATGCCTGGTGCCTGACCGCCGCGACCGCCAGGCGCCTGGCGGCGGAAGGCTCCATCGAGGCAGCGGCCCTCGGCATGCGGGCCCGCGCCATCCTGCCGCGTCCGGCATCCGCGCTGGCGCATCGGCGGCCGGATGGGGCGGCGCTGGGGCTGGCGGATCTGCCGGCCGCCTTCGGCAGCGGCCTGCCCTTCGCCGCCCCCTTCGAAGACGATCCCGCCATCGCCGCCCGCGCCCTGGCCGGGACCAATGCCAGCGCCCACGCCCCGCTGCCGAGCCTGCCGGACGGGCTTTCCCCCATCGGGCCGCCACCCGCGCCAAGGCCCGGGGAGATCCTGGCCGTGCTGGTCGTGCGGAACGAGGCCCTGCGCCTGCCCGCCGCCCTGGCCGCCGCGCGCGCGCTGGGGGTGGATCGCTTCATCGTCATCGACAACCGGTCCACCGACGGCACGCGGGACGTGGCGCTGCGCGCCGGCGCGCATCTGATCGACGCGCCTGGCGGCTACCCGGCCTCCGGCTACGGCATCACCTGGACCAATGCGGTGCTGGATGCCTGGGGCCGCGGCCATTGGGTGCTGGTGCTGGATGCGGATGAGCAGCTGGTCTTCCCCGGCAGCGACCGCGTCGGCCTGCGCGCGCTGACGCGGCACCTGGATGCGGAGGGCGCGGAAGCCTTCCGCACCATCCTGCTGGACTGCTTCCCGCGCAGCGCCCTGGCGGATTGCCGCTACCGCGCGGGGGATGACCTGCGCGACGCCGCGCCGCTGTTCGAGCCGCCCCGCCTGCGGCGTGAGCGGATCGACGGCTTCCCCGGCGCGCTGGATTATGGCGGGGTCCGGGAAAGGCTGTTCTTCCCGGAGGCGAACCCCAGCCGGGGCCTGCGCTGGCTGCGGCAGAGGCTGTTCAATCTCGGCCACCGCATCCCGGCGCTCAGGACCAATGCCCGCTTCCTCGCGCTCGCGCCGCCGCGGTCGCCCACGCTGACGAAGCTGCCCCTGGTACGCTGGCGCGAAGGCGCGGCGCTGCTGGCCTCCACCCACCGGATCGCGCCCATGCGCATGGCGGCGGAACAGCCGACCGGCGTGCTGCTGCACTTCAAGTTCCTGCAGGATTTCCACGAGCGTGCCGTCGATGCCGTCACGCGCGGCATCCACTACGACGGATCCCGCGAATACCGCCGCTATCTCCGCAAGCTGGAAGCAGACCCCGCCTTCTCCCTCGCCGGACCGGAAGCCAGGGCGCTGGAGGGGCCGGACGCGCTGGTGGCGCTCGGCCTGATGCAGGACACCGCCGCCTGGCAGCGGGATCGCCTGGCGGGCTAAGGCCTGTGGACACTTGGCTGCGCGGCGGTTTGGCGCAACAATCCGGGGATGAGCCTGTCCCTCGTCATCCATCGCCCCGAAGCCGCCGATGCGGCGGATGCCAGCCCGGAAGCCGGGGGCGTGGAGGGCATGCGCAAGGCCGTGCGGGATGCCGTGTGGGAAGTGGCAGATGCGCATTGGGCGGTGGCGGATGACAGCATCCTCGTCTCCACCGACCTGTCGCCATCCTACCTCATCAGTCATTTCAAGCGGGCCCTGGCGCGGCGGGGCTTCGACCGCAGCGGCCTGCTGCTGGTGACGGCGGTCGGCCCGAAGGCGGCATGGTCCGGCCTCTCGGCGGAATCGGAAGCCTGGCTGCGCGACATGCTGCCCTGACGCAGCGATCGCTGGTCCAGCCTGTCGCAGGCCCGCCCAATCCTTCAGAAATTTCATCTAAGGCTCGCATTTTCGCGCGATGCAGCCCGCGGTGACTCGCGTTAGGGTTGTCGCAATCGTTAAAGTAACTGCTATACCATGGCGTGAGACTGCCCTGGCGTCGTGGACGCCCGATGGTCACGATGATGGTCGCTGTTCCGGGGAATCCTTATGCGCTTGGCACGCTGCCGCCTTGGTCTTGCTGCCGCGTTTTTGATGGCGCTGCTTGGCGCCGTGCCCGTTCACGCCCAGTCCCAGGGGCAGACGCAGACACCGGCACAGACGCAGACACCGGCACAACCCCAGGCACAGGGCCAGCAGGAACCGCAGGCGCGGCTGAAGATCGTCGGCGGCCTGGCCGATGTCAGCCAGTATGTCCGGTATGAGGAACCCTTCTGGCGCCGCCGGATCACGGAACTGACCCAGGGCCGCGTGGTGGCGGAAATCGCCCCCTTCGACCGCAGCGGCATCCGCGGGCAGGAGATGCTGCAACTCATGCGCCTCGGCGTCGTGCCCTTCGGCACCGCGCTGCTCGCCATCGTCTCGACCGAGGAACCCGAATTCAACGCGGTCGACCTGCCTGCCCTGTCGCCGGACATGCGCACGCTGCGCCAGACCGTCGGCGCCTACCGCCCCCATATCGAACAGGTGCTGCGGGAGCGCTACCAGATCGAGCTGCTGGGCATCTACACCTACCCCGCCCAGGTGGTGTTCTGCACCCGCCCCTTCGCCGGCCTGTCGGACCTGGCGGGGCGGCGCATCCGCACCTCCTCCGTCGGCCAGTCGGAGATGGTGCAGGCCCTCGGCGCCACCCCCGTCGTGACCCCCTTCGCGGAGATGGTGCAGGCAATCCGCGGCGGCGTTGTGGAATGCGCCATCACCGGCACGCTGTCCGGCAACGCCGTCGGCCTGCATGAGGTGACGAGCCATGTGCACGCCATGGCCATCACCTGGGGCATCTCCATCTTCGGCGCCAATTCCACCGCCTGGTCCGCCCTGGCCCCCGACATCCAGGAGATCATCCGCCGCGGGGTCGCGGACCTGGAGCCCGAGATCTGGAACGCCGCGGACCGCGAGACCGGCGACGGCCTGGCCTGCAATGCCGGCCAGCCCGCCTGCACCACGGGCCGCCGCGGCAGCATGACGGTCGTGCCCGTCACCGCCGCCGATGACGATCGCCGCCGCCGGCTGCTGACGGAAGTGGTGCTGCCGCGCTGGGTGAACCGCTGCGGCATGGATTGCGTGGACGCCTGGAACGAGCACCTGGCACCGACGCTCGGCATCCGGGCGCGGCCCGAATAGATGCAGACGGCACGCCGCCTCCGCCTCGCCGTCCTCGGCGCCGTCTTCGCCATCCTGCTGGCGCAGGTGGTGGCGACGGCGCTGCTGATGGAACGATCGCGCGATGCGGCGCTGACGGCCGCCAGCGATACCGCCAACCGCGTCGCCCGCGCGGTGGAGGCCTCCATCAACCGCAACTTCGTGCAGGTGGACGCCATGCTGGCGGGCCTGCCCTCCATCCTCGCGCCCTATGCGCGGGACGGGCGGTTCGATGCCTCCGGCGCCGGCCGCGTAATGCGGGAGCTGAACAACCAGAACTTCACCTTCCGCGACGTGCTGCTGGTGGGGGCGGACGGCATGCCGATCGCGACCGCGCTCGCCGTCTCCCGCCGCCGGCCCTTGCCCCTGCCGCTCGGCCCCGCCTTCACCGATGCCGCGCCCCATGCCGGCAGCGTGATGATCGGCGGGCCCGTGCAGAACCCCGCCACGGGCGAATGGGCGCTGTTCTTCGCCCGCCCCATCCGGATGCCGGTCATCGGCAATGTCACCGCGGTGGCGGAAGTGCCCGTGCCGCTGGTCGGCTCCCTCCTCGCCGTCGGCGGCGAAGCCCCCGGCATGCGCGTCACGCTGGAACGGGACGACGGCACGCTGCTCGCCGCCCTGCCGCATGACGAGACGCGGATCGGCCGCCGCCTGGCCGTGCCCGCCGGCGCGCTGATGGGCGCGACGCAGGCCCGCAGCCGCTTCAACGACGAACCGGTCCTCGTCTCCGTCCGCCCGACGCTCTACCCCTCCCTCTCCGTCGTCACGACGGTGGAGCGCAGCGCGGCGCTGGCGGGGTGGGAGTTCGACCGCGAACGCGCGCTGCTGGTCTCCGGCGCCTTCGCAGCCCTGGTGCTGGCCCTCGCCGCCGCCCTGCTCGTCGGCCTGCGGCAGCGGGAGAAGGTGGAGGCGGAACGCGCGCGCTGGCGTTCGACGCTGGAGAATGCGCTGGAGAGCATGTCGGACGGCTTTGTGATGTTCGGGCCCGACGACCGGCTGATTGCCTGCAACCAGCGCTACAAGGAATTCTACGCAATCAGCGCGCCCTTCATCAAGGCGGGCGCCGCCTTCCGCGACATCATGCGCGAAGGTGCCAAGCGCGGGCAGTACCCCCAGGCGGTCGGCGACCTGGAGGCCTTCATCGACGAGATGGATGCCTGGCGCCACGCCAACAACCCGCCGATCGAACGCCTGCTGCCCGATGGCCGCTGGGTGCTGATCACCGAACGCAGCACGCCGGATGGCGGCACCGTCGGCATCCGCACCGACATCACGCCGCTGAAGCGCGCCATGGACGAACTGGCCGCCGCCCGCGACGGCGCCCGCGCGGCCGGGGAGGCGAAGTCCCAGTTCCTGGCGCGCATGTCGCATGAACTGCGCACGCCCCTGAACGGCGTTCTCGGCTTCGCCCAGGTCCTGCTGCGCGACCCGAACCTGACCGATGAGCAGCGGGAGCAGGTGGAGACCCTGCACGATGCCGGCCGCCACCTGCTCGAACTCGTCAACAGCCTGCTCGACCTGTCCAAGATCGAGGCCGGCAAGCTCGACCTGCATCTGCGCGACGTCGCCGTGCGCCCGATGCTGGATGCCTGCGCCAGCCTGCTGACGCCGGAGGTCGACCGCAAGGGCCTGACCCTGACGCTGGACATCGCCCCCGCCACGCCGCCGGCGGTGGAGGCCGATGCCACCCGGCTGCGGCAGATGCTGCTCAACCTGCTGTCCAACGCCGTGAAGTTCACGCCGCCCGGCGGCCGCGTGGATTTCCGCGCCCTGCCGCTACCCGGCGGCCGCCCCGGCCTGCGGATCGAGGTGAAGGACACCGGCCCCGGCGTGCCGCCGGAAAAGCGGCACCTGCTGTTCGAGGATTTCTCCCAGCTCTTCCCCGTGGCGGGGCAGGATGGCGCGGGCACGGGGCTCGGCCTCGCCATCTCCGCGCGCCTGGCCGCCGCGATGGGCGGGCGGATCGGCTGCGACAGCGCCGCCGGCCAGGGCGCGATGTTCTGGGTGGAACTGCCGCTGCGGGAAGTGCCGCTGCCCGCCACGGTCGCCGCCGCGCCGGCGGAGATGCTGCCCGCCGCCCCCGGCCGCAGCCTGCGGGTGCTGGTGGCGGACGATGTCGCCGCCAACCGCATGGTGGCCCGCGCCATGCTGGTGGCCGCCGGCCATCGCGTGGACAGCGCGGCGGATGGGGCGGAAGCACTCGCCGCGGTGGAGCGTGACAGCTACGACGTGGTGCTGATGGACGTGCAGATGCCGGTGATGGACGGGCTCGAAGCCACCCGCCGCATCCGCGCGCTCGATGGCGGGCGGCAGCGCGTGCCGGTGCTGGCCGTCACCGCCTCCGCCCTGCCGGAACAGGTGGCGGCCTGCCGCGCCGCCGGCATGGACGGCCATCTGGCCAAGCCGATCGACCGCGAGATCCTGCTCGCCGCCGTGCAGCGCCTGGCCGCCGGGCATTCGCTGGATGATGGCGGGCCCGCGACGTCCAGGGAGATGCAGCAGCCGCTGCTGGATGGCGCCGCGCTGCGCAACCTGGCCGCCGACCTCGGCCCCACCGCCGATGTCGTCATCAGCGAATTCGTGGGCGAGGTGCGGCTGGGGTATGAGACGCTGTCCGCCCCCGCCATCGCGCAGGACCTGCCCCGGCTGCGCCACGCCGCGCATCGCCTGCTGGGCGCCGCCCGCACGCTGGGCGCGCGGCGCCTCGCCGCCGTGACGGAATTCATGCAGGCCGAACTCCATGCCGGCCGCGACCCCAGTGCCAGCCTGCGCCAGGTGCTGGAAGTGGCGGCGGCGACCCTGCCGCTGGTGGAGGCGCCGCTGAACCGCCAGGCCATGAACGACACCATCCCGCCGGCCCGCCTCGCCCAGGGCGTCGGGGACTGAGCGTCAGGGCAAGGGCGCGATCCGCGCCGCCAGCAGGTCGAAGAAGCCCGGCGCGTCCAGCGTCTCCATCAGCGCTAAATTGGCGGGCCGGCCCAGCCGGTTCCAGCGGTCGATCACCGTGCGGCCGCGGGATGGCCCGGCCGTGCAATCCACCTCCGCCGCCGCGTCCTTGACGCCGAACAGATGCGGCGCCAGCACCCAGGCGATGGCGCAGGGGTCGTGCAGCGGGAAGCCTTCATGGTGCATCCGGCGCGATGCCGGCAGCGCCCGCAGGATCGCCAGCGCCGCGTGCCAGCAGGCGCCCCCTTCCCGCGCCGCCAGGGCCTCGATCACCCCCGGCGTCACCTTCGCCTGGAAGGTCAGGTCCAGCGTCGCGATCGCGACCTTCAGGCCGAGGTTGAGCAGGATGGCCAGCGCCTCCGGGTCATTCCAGGCGTTGAACTCGGCGGCGGGGGTGATGTTGCCCTCCGACCAGGCGCCGGACATCAGCACCAGATCCTGCACGCGGTCCACCAGCGCGGGTTCCGCCGCGAAGGCCAGCGCCAGGTTGGTGACGGGGCCAAGGCCGATGACGGTGACGGAAGCCGGGGCCGCTTCCCGCAGCAGGCCGCGGATGGCATCCGCGGCGATCCCGGGCGCCAGCGGCGGCCCTTCCGGCAGCACCACGCCGCCCAGGCCATCATTGCCATGCACCGCCGTCTCCGCCCGGAAGGGCGCCATCAGGGACCGCTCGGCCCCAGCCACGATGGGAATGTCCCGCCCCGTCAGCCCGACCACGGCGCGGGCATTGGCCGTGGTGCGGTCCAGCCCGACATTCCCCCCCGCCACGGTGATGAGCTTCACATCCAGTTCCGGCGACCCCAGCGCCAGCCACAGCGCGATGGCGTCATCCGTCCCCGGGTCGCAATCGATGATGGTGGTGCGCGGCATGGCTCGTCCCGGGTTGCGGCTGTGCGGCGCAGCATGCCACGGTGCGGCGCCCACACCCAATGGAAGCCTGATGGAGTTCTGGCAGCGGTTCGAGGCGCCCCCGGCGGAGTCCAGGACGGCGCCCGGGCCTCATACCGCGTCCTACCCCGCGACGATGCCCGATGGCAGCGTGCTGCCCCTGCCGCTGCGCGATTTCGGCGATTTCGGCGTCGCGGGCCTCATCGCCAACCAGGCCAGCTTCCCCGTCGTGCGGGCGCTGTCGGGCTGGATGGCCGATGCCGCCCGGCCCTGGGGGGCCGAAATCGTGGTGGGCCTGCCGAGCCTCGGCCAGGTATTCGCGCCAATGGTGGCGGAGGCGCTGGGCCACCCGAACTGGGTCGCCCCCGGCTGGTCCCGCAAGCGGTGGTATGAGGACCGGCTCTCGGTGCCCGTCCATTCCATCACCTCCCCCGCCGAGCGCCGCCTGTGGCTGGACCCGCGGATCATCCACCGGCTGGAGGGAAAGCGCGTGCTGCTGGTGGATGACGTGGTGAGCACCGGCGCCTCGGCCCTGGCGGGCCTGGCCCTGCTGAAGGCCGCCGGCGTCACGCCCGTGGGAATGTTGGTCGCCATGGCCCAGGGCAACCGCTGGCAGGCTTCCTGGCCCGGGGCGATCCCCGTCCGCGCCGCCTTCGCCACCCCGATCCTGCGCCCCATGCACGGGGGTTGGGTGCCCGAACCCGGCACCGCGCCCCACGCAATCTGCCTGCCCCTGGATCACGCCGCATGATGAAGTCGCTTCGCGCCGCCCTGCTGGCCGCGCCGCTCCTCGCCGCCCCCGCCATGGCGCAGGATTCGATCCGCATCGGGGTGGAGGCCGGGCCCACCAGCCTCGACCCGCATTTCGCCAGCCTCATCACCAACATCGCCTTCAGCCGGCACATCTTCCAGCCGCTGATGGAACAGGATGCGCGCCAGGCCCTGCGGCCGGCCATCGCGCTGTCCATGCGCGCGGTGGATGAGCTGACCTGGGAAGTGAAGCTCGACCCCGTCGCGCGCTTCCATGATGGCGCGCCGGTGACGGTGGAGGATGTGGCCTTCACCATCGCCCGCGCCGGCGACGTGCCCAATTCGCCATCCAGCTTCCGCTACGCCACCCGCCCCATCGCGGCGGTGGAGGCGGTGGACGCGACGACGCTGCGCCTGCGCACCAGCCAGCCGACGCCGCTGCTGCCCAACTTCCTCGCGCTTGTCATGATCGTCTCGAAGCGGCACGGCGAAGGCGCGACCACGCAGGACTACAATGCCGGCCGCGTCATGGTCGGCACCGGGCCCTTCCGCCACGTCTCCTGGCAGCCCGGCAGCCCCGTGGTGATGGAACGCAACCCCAATTTCCACGGCACCGCGCCCGCCTTCGCCCGCGTCGAATTCCGTCCCATCGCCAATGCCGGCGCCCGCACCGCCGCGCTGCAATCGGGCGATGTGGACATGATCGAGATCGTGCCGCCCGACCATCTGGCGCGCTTCCGCGCCGATGCCGCGCGCTTCAGCGTGGCCGAAAGCCCCTCCAACCGCCTGCTGTTCCTGACGCTGGACAGCGACCGGGAGGACAGCCCCCATATCCGCGGCAAGGATGGCGCGCGCATCCCGAACCCGCTGCGCGATGCCCGTGTGCGCCGGGCGCTGTCATTGGCAATCAACCGGGAGGCGATCACCAGCCGCATCCTGCAAGGCCAGGGCACGCCGGCCGGCGATCTCGGCCCCCCCGGCTATTTCGGCACATCCCCGGACATGACGCCGCCGCCCTTCGACCTGGCGGAGGCACGCCGCCTGCTGGCGGAGGCTGGCTGGGCGCAGGGCTTCACCGTGCAGGTCAACGGACCCAATGACCGCTTCGTCAATGACGAACAGGTGGTGCAGGCCATCGCGCAGATGTGGACGCGGTTGGGCCTGACGACCACGGTGGAAACGCGCACCCGCGCCGTCTGGTTGAGCGAGGCTGCGCAACTCCGCTACAGCGTGAACTTCGCGGGCTTCTCCCCCAACCCCGAATTGCTGGGCATGCTGGAGACGCAGATCCACAGCTGGAACACGACACTCGGCCTCGGCACCGCCAATCGCGGCCGGTTCAGCAATGCGGAGGTCGATGCGCTGATCCAGCAGGCCCGCACGACGATCGATGACGACCAGCGCCGCGCCCTGACGCAGCGCGCCACGCGCCTGGCGCTGGTCGACCACACCGCGCTCATTCCCCTCTATTTCGCGCAGAATACCTGGGCGATGCGCCGCGGCTTCACCTACGAACCCCGCACCGATGAGATGACGCTGGCCTTCAGCGCCGGAAGGGCTGCCCGATGACCCACGACCCCGTCGACCCCGCCATCCGCGCCCGCGCCGTCCAGGCCGCGCGCGGTTCCGCCCGCTTCGACCTGCTGCTGATGGGCGGCACCATCGTCGATGTCGCCACCGGCGAACTCCGCGCGGCCGATATCGGCATCGTCGGTCCCATCATCGCCTCCGTCCACGCGCCCGGGTCGCGGGAGGATGCGGAGCGGATCGAGGATGTCTCGGGCAGGTTCCTCGCCCCCGGCTTCATCGACAGCCACCTGCATTACGAAAGCAGCCTGATGGCGCCGGCGGATTATGCCGCGAGCGTCGTCCCCGCCGGCACCACGACCTGCGTGTGGGACCCGCATGAGTTGGCGAATGTGCTGGGCCTGCCCGGCGTGCGCTGGGCCATCGATGCGTCGCGCGACCTGCCGCTGCGGAGCCTGGTCGCCGCGCCCTCCTGCGTCCCCTCAGCCCCTGGCCTTGAAGTGGCCGGCGCGGATATCGGCCCGGCGGAGATGGCGGAGATGCTGTCCTGGCCAGAGATCGCCGGCGTGGCGGAGGTGATGGACATGCCCGGCGTGCTGCGCGGCACGCCGCACATGGCGGGCATCGTCGGCGCGGGGCTCGCTTCCGGCAAGAACGTCAACGGCCATGCCCGCGGCATGGTGGATGGCGACCTCCAGGCCTATGCCAGCGCCGGCGTCACCAGCTGCCATGAGATCGTGGGCCCGGAGGATTTCCTCCAGAAGCTCCGCACCGGCATGACGGTCGAACTCCGCGGCAGCCACGACTATGTCCTGCCCGGCGTGCTGACGGCACTCGCCGCCCTGCCCATGCTGCCGCCGAACCTGGTGTTCTGCACCGATGACATCTTCCCGGATGAGCTGCTCGAAAAGGGCGGCCTGCGCGACACGATTGCCCGGATCATCGCCCGCGGCATGAACCCCATCGCGGCCATCCGCTGCGCGACCTTCCACGCCGCGATGCGCCTCAAGCGCGACGATCTCGGCCTGATCGGCGCGGGGCGGCAGGCGGATATCGTTGTTCTTTCGGACCTGCCTTCCGTGACGGTGGAGCGCGTCTTCACCGCCGGGAAGCTGGTCGCGCGCGACGGCAAGCTGCTGGAAGCACCGCGCCGCACCAAGGGCCCGACGGACACGGTGAAGCTCTCCATCCAGCCCATCGAATCCTTCATGCCGCGCGTCAACGGCGTCGGCGACGGCACGGCGCGCTTGAGGAAAATCGTCGGGGCGCGGCACGGCAAATGGGGCAGCGTGGAGGTCCCCGTCCGCAACGGCTTCGCGGTCCTGCCGCCCGACCACGCCTGCATCACCATCATCCACCGCCACGGCCGCGTCCCCGCCACGCCGCAGACCGCCATCATCGAGGGCTGGGGCAATCCGCGCGGCGCCATCGCCACGACCATCAGCCATGACAGCCACAACCTGCTCGTGCTGGGCCGCGATCCCGCGGACATGCAGGCGGCCGCCAACGCGCTGATCGAATGCGGTGGCGGCATGGCCGTGGCGCGGAACGGCAAGGTCACGGCCCTGGTCCCCCTGCCCATCGCCGGCCTGCTGGCCGAAACGCCGCCCGACGTCACCGCCGCCAATTTCGCGGCCCTGCGGCAGGAGGCCGACCAGGTGATCGACTGGCAGGGCCCCTTCCGCGTCTTCCGCGCGATGACGGGCCTGTCCCTCGCCTGCAACCCGGCGCCGCACCCGACCGACCTCGGCCTGACCGATGGCGCGACGGGGGAGATCTTCGACCCCGCGGAGCCCCTGCCAGCCTGACCCCGCGCTTGGTTGTTGCGTCCCCTTCCGGTTCGGGCACAATCCCTGCAATCGATTTCGGAGGGAACGGACGCCATGATCCGCATCACGCGACGCCTGCTTCTGGGCACCACCACCGCCGCGCTGGCGGCGCCCGGCATCGCCCGCGCCCAGGCCACCACGCTGAAGGTCAAGGTCTTCCCGGGCCTCGCCAACCTGCCGCTTTTCGCCGGCCAGCACACCGGCGCCTTCGCGCGCCGGGGGATCGAGGTGGTGATCGAGAACACCCCCAATTCCGACGTGCTGCGCAACGGCCTGGCGGCGGGCGACCACCAGCTGGTCGTGGCCGGCGTGGACAATGCCGTCGCCATGGCCGAAGCGGGCCATGACATCGGGATCCTCATCGGCGGCGACAGCGCCTTCAACGCCTTCTACGTGAAGCCGGAAATCCAGAACTGGGCCGGGCTGCGCGGCAAGACGCTGATCGTCGATGCGCCCAACACCGCCTACGCGCTGGTCGCCTACAAGATGCTGGCGATGAACGGCCTGCCGCGCGGCAGCTACGAGATCCGACCGACGGGCGGCACCTTCGCCCGCTACGAACTCATGTTCAACGACCCGACCGCCCATGCCTCCATGCTGAACCCGCCCTTCTCCCTGCAGGCGGAAGATCGGGGCCTGCGGCGCCTGTCCACCGTCACGGAAGCGGTCGGCCCCTATCTCGGCAATGCGGGCTGGGCGATGCGGGCCTGGGCGGCGGCGAACCGGGACGTGGTCCATCGCTACCTCCAGGGCTACATCGAGGGCATCCGCTGGATGCTGGCGCCGGCCAATACGGATGCGGTGACGGCGCTGCTGGCGGAGCGCCTGCGCCTCGCCCCGCCGCTGGCGCGCCGCAACCTGGCGCTGCTGACGGCGCCGGAAACCGGTTCCGCCATCGATGGCCGCTTCGACCTGCAGGGCTTCCGCACCGTGCTGGCCGTGCGCGCGGAGACGCTGGGAAGCTGGGGCGGCACGCCGCCGGCGCCCGATCGCTACCTCGACCTCGGCTACTGGGAACGCGCCGTCGCTTCCCTGTAGGAGACACTCCTGTCGCCTTCGCGCCACCGCGCGAAGGCGATCAGCACCGCGATCCCAGCGGGGATCAGCGCCAGGTCCAGCACCAGGCGATCCGCCGGGAACAGGCGGAACAGCGCCGCCACCGTCCAGGACAGGAACAGGCCGAGGCAGAAGACCTGCAGGCTGTTCCGCCCGATCGCGGCCATCGCCTGCGGCACCGGCTGGTGCATCCACGCGGCCTCCCTCGGGACAATGAGGGACACCAGCCAGGCCAGCGACAGCGCATGGGCAAGCCGCAGCGGCGCAAGCACATCCTTGTCCGTCAGCGCCAGCACCCAGGCCGGCAGTTCCGGCACGAAGCCATGCAGGGACAGCTTCACCCACAGGCCGACCAGCACCACCGACACGGCCAGCGACACCAGCCACCAGGGCCGGGCCAGTGGCGCCGCCCCATGCAGCGCCCGCCAGCCCAGCCAGGCGCCCGTCATGAACAGCACCTGCCAGGCCAGCGGATCGAAGGCGATATAGGTCCCGCCCAGCGCCGGCGGCATCAGGCCGAAGATCTGCGTCGCGGCATAAAGCCCCCAGGGCAGCAGCAGCGCCCGCGTGCCGAAACGCCCCAGCAGCAGCACGAAGCCCGGCAGCAGCAGCATGAACAGCACGAACAGCGGCAGCACGCCCATGAATTCCGGCTGATACAGCCCGACCATGGCGCCGGGGATCGCGAACCAGGGCGCCTCCGCCAGCCAGCACCAGCCACCCGCCTCCACCACGCCATCCAGCCGCGTGAACAGCTCGAAGGCGAAGACCATGGCGGCGAAGGCGAAAAAGACCAGCAGATGCATCCGCCACAGCCGCCCGGCGCGCATGGCGATATCGCGCCAGGCCGCGCCGAAGCCATCGCGCGCGAATTTCAGGGAGAAGACGGACCCCAGCACCAGTCCCGACAGCAGCACGAACTGCTCCGAGGAGTCGGAGACACCCCAGGCCGCATGGATGCCCCAGGCGAAGGCGGTGCCGAAGGCGTGGCTGACGAAGATGGAGACCTGCATCCACCCCCGCAGCACATCAAGCCGCAGGTCGCGCGGCGGGCGCTTCAGCACCGCCATGGTCAGGCCGCCGCCGGCAGCAGGCGCGCCCGCAGCCGCGCCAGCAGCCCCACCGCCTCCGCCCGATGCGCGAACAGCACCAGCAGCGCCATGAACCAGGTGAAGACCGCTTCCTTGAACAGCTGCCCACCATCCCCGTAGGGATCGATGCCGAGCGGGCTGACCGTGTGGAAGAAGATCGCGCCCGACATGGTGCCGAGCGACAGCGCCGCGCCGATCATCCGCGTGCGGGGGATCAGCACGAAGACCGCGCAGAAGATTTCCAGGATGGCGACGAACAGGCGGAAGGGCTTCTCGCCCCCCGGCGTGCCGAGCCAATCCGACAGGATGGTGAAGAGGTGGACCGAGCCCTCATTCCCCGTCAGCTTGAACTGCTGGTACCAGGTCAGCTCATAGGCAATCCAGATCGCCGCCGGCCAGGCCAGCAGCATCAGGATGCGGTCGGCCCTGGGTGACAGGGGCATGAAGGGGGACATCGGGGGCTCTCCGCTCGGGATCTGTCCCCTGCTTCGCCCCCGTGATGCGCCCCGTTACGCCGCCAGGTGCGTGAACATTTCGTCAGACGGCTCCACCCCCAGCCCCGGCCCATCGGGCAGGAGGTAGAACCCGGCCTCGCAGGCCATGTGCCGCGTCCCCGTCGGCCGGGTCAGGCGCAAATTCGGGTCGAAGATGCTGTGCTGGTATTCATGGCAGGGCAGTTTCTGCTGCGCGCTGGCGGCCTGGAGGCTCGCCGCCATGAAGATGCCGACGCCGATCGTGGCATGGGGCATCACCTCGACGTTGTAGGCGTGGCACAGCGCGCCGATCCGGGCGAACTCCGTGATGCCGGTGCGCCCCATCTCCGGCTGGCCGATGCCGAAGGCGCGGCGTTCCAGGCGTGGCAGCCATTCGAAGACCGTGCGCAATTCCTCCCCCAGCGCCACCGGCACGCCGACGGACCGCGCGACCAGCGTCGTGCCCTCGATGTCCTCCGGCGCGCAGGGCGCTTCCGCGAAGGCCAAGCCGTGCGGTTCCAGCCGCCGGATCAGGCGGATCGCTTCCGGCGCGGTGTATTTCCAGTGCAGGTCCGCCATGATCCGCGCCTTCGGGCCGAGGCCCTCCCGCAGCGCCGCGATCTCGGCCTCCGCCCCTTCATCCGCCACGACGGCGGCGAATTTGAAACCCCCGAAGCCCCGCGCCTGCCAGTCCCGCGCGAAGTCCACGCGTTCCCCGAGCGTCGCGCGCGGAAGCCCCGACACATAGGCCGGGATACGGTCGTGCCGCCGCCCACCGAGCAGGGTGGAGACCGGCACGCCGAGCGACTTCCCCAGCAAATCCCACAGCGCGATATCCACCGCAGCCAGCGCATCCCCGTAGAAGCCGCCGAAGAAGCCCCGGACCCGCATCAGGTCATAGAGGTCCTCGTGGATCACCGCCGGCACGGCGGGATCGCGCCCTTCCAGCACCGGCGCCAGCACGTCGTCGACGATGGCCCGCACGGCTTCGGGGGCGACAATCCCGTAGGTCTCGCCCCAGCCCGTCAGGCCCTTCTCCGTGTCGATGCGCAGCACCACGCTGCGGTCCTTCGTCGGATACAGTGTGCGATTGCCGGCCCGCACGATGTAGCCCGCGCGGTTGACGAATTCTCCTTCGCGCAGCGGGCCGAGATAGGGCACGTCCCGCGGAATCTCGATGACGAAGGCGGTGACCTTCTCGATGCGGTCAGGGCCTGGCGGCCGCGGCCGATTCAGACCTCCGCGCCCTGCGGCGCTCCGGTCATCGGACGCGCTCATCGAGGCGGATACATCGTCATCGCCGGCCGCGCCGTCTCGATCAGCTCGCCGATCTCCGCCAGGTCCCCCGCATCGAATTTCGGCCCCGAAGCGCGCGCGCCGGTGTGGTCCAGCAGGCCGCGGCGCTTCAGCACCTCCTTCGTCGCGCGCACGCGGAAGGTCATCTGCATGGCCAGCAGCGGCAGCGTGTCGCGGTAGATGGCGCGCGCCTTCGCGCGATCGCCCCCCTTCCACGCCTGCCACAGCGCGGCATGGGCATCCGCCAGTTCCAGCGCGGGCATGGTGCCATTGGCGCCCCGCGCGAGTTCATCCAGCACGAAGCGCGCGCCCGCGCCGCCCATCACGCCATCCAGCGTGCCGCCGGCAGCGGCCAGGATGCGCGTGACATGCTGCCCGCAGGGCAGCGTCTCCTCCTTCACATAGCGGATGGCGGGCACGGCGGCCGCGACAGCGGCGACGGCTTCCGGCGCCAGCGCGGCGCCATTCGGCGTGGGCGCGTTCTGCAGCATGATGGCGATGCCCGGCGCGCCATCCGCGACGGCCGCGTAGAAGGCCGCCTGCTTCGCGACATCCTGCCCCGCATGGGGCGGCGCCATGATCATCGCCGCCACCGCGCCGGCCGCCATCCCCTCCCTCGCCCGCGCCGCGCTCTCCGCCGGGTCGGCGTGGGAGGCACCGACGATGAAGGGCAGCCGCCCCGCCAGCTGTTCCCCCAGCACCGCCACCATCCGCCCGCGCTCGGCGGCGGACAGCGTTTCCACCTCGCTCGCCATGCCGGGGAAGACGATGCCGTCCGCGCCGGATTCCACGGCGAAATCCACCAGCCGCCGGAAGGCGGCCTCATCCACCTGGTTGTCCGGCGTGAAGGGCGTGGGCAGCACGGGAAAGACGCCCGAAAGGCCCCCTTTGGAAAAGCTGGTCATGAAGGTCGTTTCCTCATCCCTGGAATTCTGGTTCCGGCAGGCCGCGAATGCCGCCGGGATCGATGGCGAAGACGCTGCCCGACAGCGGCGCGGCGGCAAGCTCCGCGGCCGAAAGCCGCACGCGGGCGCTGGTGACGAACAATGTGTCGAAGGCATCGCCCCCGAAGGCGACGCTGGTGGGCCGCGGCACGGGCAGATGGATCACGCGGTCGGGCCTGCCATCCGGGGCGAAGCGCGCCACGCGCCACCCATCCCACAGCGCCACCCAGACGAAGCCCTCGGCGTCCACCGTCAGCCCGTCCGGCACGCCCTCCCCCTCCGCGAAGCTCGCGAAGGGGCGGCGGTTGGACAGCGTGCCACCGGCCAGGTCGAGATCGAAGGCATCGATCCGCCGCGCGGCACTATCCGCGAGGTAGAGCACCAGGTCATCCGGGCTGAAGCCGATCCCGTTCGCGACATGCAGCCCCGCCTGCATCACCACCGCGCCGCCATCGGCATCGATGCGATGCAGCGCGCCCGCGCCGGGCGTCGAATCCAGCGCCAGGCTGCCCACCCAGAAGCGCCCCGCGCGATCGCATTTCCCGTCATTCAGGCGCAGCGCCGCGCCTTCCGCGATCGGCGCCGCCAGCACCGCGCCCAGCCCATCCGCGCCAAGCCCACCCGCGCCAAGCCCCCCCGCGCCAAGCCGATCGGGCCCCAGCGCCCGCAACCCGCTGCGCGCCGCAGCCACCAGGCCGCCGCCGCGGCGGGGCGCCAGCGCCGCCACCAGTTCCTCCACCGGCGTCACCTGGTCCTCGCCGGTCGCGGGGTCGCTGCGGTGCAAAGCGGGGGCCAGGATATCCACCCAATGCAGCCGCCCCTGATGCCAGAGCGGCCCCTCCCCCAGCAGCGCCTCCGCCCGGATCGCGACCTCCACGCCGGGGGACACGGCGGCGGGCCGCGGCGCGACCGTCAGCGTCATGGCGCTCTGCGCCGCATTGCCGGAGATGCGGCGCGCGGCCTCCATCACCTCCCGCCCCAGCGCGTGCAGCCTGGCCTCGCCCAGCCGGAAGGCCGGCCCCACCAGGCAGATGGCGCCGAGTGGCCGGGCATGGCGGTCCAGCACCGCGGCCGCCACGCCATTCACCCCCGCACTCGCTTCCTCCAGCGACAGGGCGTAGCCGCGCGCCGCCGTCAGCGCGGCCTCCCGCTCCAGCGCCGCCAGATCGGTGACGGTGCGCGGCCCCGGCGCGGCCAGCGGCGCCAGGCGGTCCAGCAGCGCGCGCCGTTCCGCCGCCGGCAGCTGCGCCAGCATCGCCTTCCCGCAGGCGGAGGCGTGCGGCAGGGCACGGGCGCCGACGCGGTTGACCAGCCGCACCGCCTCCTGCTCCGCCTCCCGCTGGTCCACATAGAGCACGCCATCGCCATCCAGCACCGCCAGCCGCGCCGTCTCCCCCGCCAGTCGGGCCAGGCGTTCCAGTTCCGGCGCGGCGGTGGCGCGCAGGTCGAAGCCATCCCAGACGCGATGCGCCATCTCCAGGAAGCGGGAGCCCAGCGCATAGGTCTGCGCCAGCGGGTCCTGCCGCAGCATCCGCGCCTCCACCAGCGCAGCCAGGATGCGGTGGGCGGTCGGGCGGGCCAGGCCGGCGCGGTCCGCGATCTCCGCGAAGCGCAGCGGCGCGGGGCTGTCGGCGACGAGGTTCAGCAGCGCGATGCCGCGCGTCAGGGCCTGCGTGCCCTGCACGGCGGGGGTGGTGCTGTCGTCCTCCTCGCGAGCCGTGCTCCGGTTCATGCGCCCTTCCCTGACCGCCCGTTCACCCAATTCCGGCGCAACCCGCCGATTGACCCCGCCCCACCCTGTCCATATCCTGGAACCAAGTTCCACGGCTCGCAAGCCCGACACGGAACACAAGGAGGAAGCCGACCATGCGCGCCACCCGCCGCAGCCTCATCCTCGCCACCCTGGCCCTGCCCGCGGTGGCCCCCGCCTGGGCGCAGGAAGCCTGGCCGAGCCGCCCCGTGCGCTTCATCGTCCCCTTCCCGCCCGGCGGCGCCGCGGACCTGGTCGGCCGGATGCTGGCCGCGCATTTCCAGACCGCCTTCGGCCGGGGCTTCGTGGTCGAGAATCGCGGCGGCGCGGGCAGCTCCATCGGCGTGGATGCGCTGGCGAAATCGGCGCCGGATGGCTATGCGATCGGCCTCATCAACATCGCTGCCAACGCCATCCTGCCCGCGGTGCGCCGCGTGCCCCTGCCCTACCGCCCCATCGAGGATTTCTCCCCGATCTCCAACCTGGCGGTCACGCCGGCGCTGGTCCTCACGAATCCCCAGAAGCTGCCGGATGTCCGCACCATCGCGGACCTTGTCGCGGCGGCGAAGGCGCGGCCGGAGGCACTGAACTTCGGCTCCTCCGGCGTCGGCTCCTCGCTCCACCTGGGCGTGGAGCTGTTCATGGCCAAGGCCGGCATCCGCATGACGCATGTGCCCTTCAACGGCGGCGGGCCGCTGCTGCAGGCGCTGGTCGCGGGCACCATCGATGTGTCCTTCGACGTCGCCGCCACCACGGCGCAGCTGCTGCGGGAAGGCCGCATCCGCGCGCTGGCCACCACCTCCCCGACGCGGATGCCGGACTACCCGGACCTGCCCGCGCTGAATGAGAGCTATCCAGGCGCGGAGCTCGCTTCCTGGCACGGCCTCGCCGCGCCCGCCGGCACGCCGGCGCCGATCCTGGCCCGCCTGGCGCAGGAAACGCAGGCCTTCCTCCGCCACCCCGACACCGCCGCCCGCTACAAGCAGCTGTTCCTCGAGATGCCGCAGCAGACCGAGCCCGCCGCCTTCACCGCCTTCATGGCGCGGGAACTGGCCACCTTCCGCGACCTGGCCCGCGCGCAGAACATCGTGGTGGAGTGACGCCCATGCTTCGCCGGTCGCTGCTCGCCACCCCCCTCCTGGCCGCCCCCTTCCTGGCATCCCTCCCGGCCCTGGCGCAGGCCCCCTGGCCGGACAAGCCCATCACGCTGATCGTCGGCTATGGCGCGGGCGGCGCCACCGACATCATCGCCCGCACCTTCGCGGAGCGGATGCAGCCGCTGCTCGGCCAGCCGATGGTGGTGCAGAACGTCACCGGCGCGGGCGGCACCATCGCCTCCGACCGCGTCGCCAAGGCGGCACCGGATGGGCACACCATCCTGCTGATCCCGAACGCCCATGCCGTGGCGCCGGGCCTCTATGCGCGGCTGCCCTATGACACCACGGCGGATTTCACCGGCCTGTTCTTCGCCGGCAATTCGGCCAATGTCCTGGTCGTCCCGGCCGGGTCGCCGGACCAGACGCTTGCCTCGCTGGCCGCCCGCGGCCGCGCCGCCGCGGCGCCGCTGCAGACCGGCAGCGCCGCGCTGGCGGGCTGGCAGCCCGCGCACCAGATCATGAAGGAGGCGCTGGGCCTCACCCTGGAACACGTGCCCTATCGCAGCGGGCCGCAGGGGCAGACGGACCTCATCGCCGGGCGGCTGGATTTCATGGTGTCCAACGTGCTGGAGGTGGCGGAGCATGTCCGCGCCGGGCGCCTGCGCGCGCTGGCCGTCACCAGCCCGACCCGCAGCCCCCTGCTGCCGGAGGTTCCGACCTTCGCCGAACTCGGCGTGACCGCGCTGCAGGCCGATAGCTGGTTCGGCTTCATCGCCCCGCGCGGCACGGCGGCCGCGGCGCTGGACCGGATGCACGCCGCCTTCACCAGCATCGCCGGAGTGCCGGAGGTGACGTCGCGCCTCCAGACCCTCGGCCTGATCCCGGCGCCGATGGACCGCGACGCCTGGCAGCGCTTCTACGTCGCGGAGGTGGAGAAATGGTCCGCCGTGCCGAGGCGGGCGAATATCCGCATCGAGTGACCCGCGCCGAAAACCCTGGCCTTTCGGCCGGTGTTTCTGATACGTTTCTGGCATCCTGCGCCCAGGCTCCGGCCGTCCCTTCCCGGGCGTCCGGCCAGGCCGCCGCCCCCGCCGCGCACCCCGACTAAATGCACTAAAACGGCTAAAAGGGCTAAATGCATTTAGCGTCTAAAATGCCACAGTTGCCGGCTATTCCGCCGCCCCCGCCACGGCGCAGACCGCGCAATCGCCATCCGATCCCACCACCGCCCCCGCCGCCACCATCTGCGACAGCCGCGCCAGGGATTGCAGCCGGCGCGGCGCAGTCACCGCCGGGCGCAGGCCGAGCACCGCCTGCATCTCCGCCACCTTCAGCGCCACCGCTAGCGGGTTCAGGATGGGCAGGCGGGACCGCAGCCGCGCGGCGATGGGGGACATGCAGGTGCAGCCCAGGATGATGGCGTCCACCCCATCCTGTTCCGCCGCCGCGTCGCATTGCGCCTGGATGCGCGCGACGATGTCGCCCTCGGCGTGCTGAAGCGCGCTGACATAGCCATCCGGCCGCGCGCTGCCGGCCACCACCGCTTCATCGCCGACATGCCGGATGCGCGCGCAGGCACCCTCCGCCCCCGCATCCCGCATCACCTGGCGGGGCATGTAGTCGAGGGATGGCGGCCAGACCGTGACGATGGAAAAGCGCGGGCCGAGCATCGCCACGAAGCGCAGCGTCGCCTCCGCCGCG
Source organism: Falsiroseomonas sp. (assembly GCF_051859025.1). GTDB lineage: Bacteria > Pseudomonadota > Alphaproteobacteria > Acetobacterales > Acetobacteraceae > Falsiroseomonas. The sequence continues at coordinate 175,844 of NZ_JBHYGL010000037.1, forward strand.
CCCACCACGGGAATGTCCACCGCGGCCTTCAGCGCGGCGATCCCGTAATCCGAGAAGGAATTGATCACCAGCGCGTCGCAGCCCGCCGCCGCCGCCGCGACGCCGGCCTCCGTCGTGTTCAGCGCCTGCATCGCGAATTCGAGGGGCGTGTGCGCGAAGACCGGCATCCGCGTCGGGAAGGCCTGGATCACCGTGCCGGGCGCCGCGATGGCGGCGAGTTCCGCGGGGGCGCCGAGCCCCGCCACCGCGGCCTGGGTCGCACCGACAAGACCGATCTTCATGGGGCGCGCTCCTGCACTGGCCGGGCGCCACGCTACGCCCGTCAGCGGCGCCGCCTCAACTCATCAGCGCCATCGCCTCCTCGCTCGGTGGGTCGTCCCAGATGTCGGCGGCGTCACGGATGTTGAAGCGCGCGCGCAGCGCATCGACGCTCACCTCCCAGTCCCGGTGGTAGTCCCAGCCGACCAGGCAGGTGCTCTCCATGCCGCGCTGGAAGGCGTTGGCGAATTCGCGCGGGTTGAGGTTGCCGGTGGAGGCCGCGTATTTGCCGCTCTGGTCCAGCCCGCCCTTGTTGTGGAAGGACAGCAGGCCGGTGACCGCGATCATCAGCGCATGTTTCGGCATCGACCCGCCGGCGAAGGCGTTGGCGCAGATCTCGCCATTCGCATCGGTGTTGTAGCCCGACAGCATGTGGGTGATGTCGTGCGTCGCCAGCAGATCCTCCGGCATGCAGCCGGGCTCGCCTGGCAGGGCGAAGCCGCGGGCGCGGTGGAAGCGGTAGAACACGTTGCCCAGCGTGCGTTCCGGCAGCCGGCCCAGCGCCTGGAAGCGCGCGGCCTTGGCGGCGTCCCCGCGATTCTCCCGCAGCATGCGGATGGCGCGCGTCACCTGCGTCATCGGCCCGCCGGGCAGCAGCTTCGGCAGCAGCTTGCGGGCGATGCAGAACTGGCTGGCGCGGACATGCTGGTGCGCGATGTTGTCGAGGAATTTCAGCGCATCGCTGCCGCGGCCGACGAAGGCGAAGTACTGGCCGACCAGTTCCGCCTTCGCGGGCTCGATCGCCACATCCACATAGGGAACGATGGTGAGGTATTCGAGCGCGCGTTCGCGATGCTCCGTCACCGGCACCAGCGCGGCGAATTCGCCGGGGCCGATGGGCCGCGCCGCCAACGGATCGAGCCCCGGCTGGCGGAACACGGCGTCCCGCATCGCCAGCAGGAACTCCGCATGGATCGGCGCCAGGTCGCGCTTTCCGTAGAGGGTGAAGACCGCCTTCATCGCCGCCAGCGCCAGTTCGGCATCCCGCCGCGACCAGTCGAGTGGATGCATCGCGCCCGCCCCGTTCCCGTCCCGCAACCTGATTAACGCGCGGGGCGGTGCGGTTTCAACCGCGGCGACAGATGATCAGCCGAGCGCCAGTTCGACGAAGAAGGGATAGTGGTCGCTGCCGGTCGCGTCTTCGCGGATCCAGGCGCGGCGCAGTGCCGGCACCAGCGCGGGATGCAGGAAGGCGTAGTCGATGCGGCCGCCGGGCTCCCCGTTCCATTCCGCCAGGGTGCAGCCCGTGCGTTCCGCCTGGCCCGCCTGGACCCAGGCATCGATGAACTGCCCGCGCAGCGGCACGCGGCCGCCCGCCATGCCGATATCGCCGACCAGCAGCGGGTATTCCGGGTCGGCCGGGCGCAGGTTGAAGTCGCCCATCAGGATGCAGGGCTCGGGCGGCGCGGGTTCGGCCCAGCCCTCGGCCCAGCTGGGGTCGGTGTTGCGTTCATTGGCCCAAGCCATGCCGTCCCGCGGCGCGCTGGCGACCATGGCCTTCAGCGCCTCCACCTGCGGAATGCGGGTGCCCGGCGTCAGGTGCGACAGGTGCAGCGAATAGACCCGGATGGGCCCGCCCGGCAGGTCCAGCACCGCCTCCACCGCGCAGCGCTGGATGTCCTGGTCCTGCGCCGGGGGCATGAAGGGCAGCACCAGCGTGCGGGTGGAGCGGATGGGCCAGCGGGACAGCACCATGTTGCCGAAGCGGCGCCGGCGATTCACCACGCGGCCCGTGGTGGCGTCCCGGTAGCTGGCATCGACATCATAGGGCGCGCCATAGACGGCGTAGCGGTCCAGCCTCTCGGCGAACCAGGCGGCCTGATCCACGAAATCGTTGCGCGCGAAGCCGGTCGCGACCTCCTGCAACGCGATCACGTCGGCGGCCTCGATTTCCCGCGCGATGCGTTCCAGGTCGTAGCGGCCGTCCTGCCCCTTGCCGTACTGGATGTTGTAGCTCGCGAAGGTGATGGTCACGCAACCTCCTCCTCATCCACCGGCTCATCCACCGGCACCAGATCCACGCTGACCTCCAGCCCCTGCCGCCCGCCGCCGAGCAGGATGCCCTTCACCGGGCTGACATCGGCATAGTCCCGCCCCCAGCCCAGCAGCAGATGCTCGTCGGAGACGACGAGGTCATTCGTGGGGTCGAGGTCCACCCAGCCGTGATCGGGGCCGAGCCAGGCGCCCACCCAGGCATGGGACTGGTCCGCCCCCTGCCGGCGCTTCTGGCCGGGCGGCGGACGGGTGCGGACATAGCCGCTGGCATAGCGCGCCGGCAGGCCGATCGCGCGCAGCCCCGCGATCATCAGATGGGCGAAGTCCTGGCAGACGCCGGCGCGCAGCGCCAGCACCGTGGCCACGGGGGTGGAGATGGTGGTGACGCCGGGCTTGAAGGCGAAGTCCCGCCGGATGCGGCCGCACAATTCCCGCAGCCCGGCCAGCACGGGCCGCCCCGGGGGGAAGGACCGCGCCGCATAGGCGCCGGCCGAGCGGTCCGCCGGCGCGAGCGCCGAGGGCAGCGCGAATTCGGCGGCGTCCCAGCCCTCCGGCCGCATCGCCGCCGCGCGCACCGCTTCCCAGGCAGGCGTCTGGTCATCCGGCGGGGGCGGCGCGAAGGCGACATCGACGGTGGCTTCCAGCGTCACCTCGAAGGCGGCGTGGGGCGCTTCCAGGAACAGCCAGGTGACGCCGTTGCCGAAATGGTCGTGGCCATCGACGCGGTAGCCGAATTCGGGGGCCACATGGATGGTCGCTTCCTCCACGCGCTGGCCGGGCACCGGGCGCGGGGACAGGTGCAGCAGGTGGGATGCGAGGTCCACCGCCCTGCCATAGCTGTAGGCCGTGTGGTGCCGCAGCGCGTAGCGCGTCACCCCGTTCCTCCCGGTTCATCCTCATCCAGCGCGCGGGCGCGGACGTGGCTGACATAGCGCCGCGCGACGGCGTCGGACAGCGCCGCCGTCTCATGTTCCAGCGCCAGCAGCGCATCGGGCAGGCGGGCGGCGGCGGCGTCCCGGTCAAGCTCCATCAGCACCTCATCCACCAGGCGCTGCGGCCGGGCGGCGAGGACGGAGGCCGTGGCGGCCAGCGCGTCATCCGCCCCGCCGATCTCCGCCAGGCGTTCCTTCACGGCGGTCAGCTGGAAGCCCAGCGCGCGGGGATTGCCGGGATCGGCCAGCACGAGGTCCAGCACCGGCGCGGGCTGGATGGTGGCGAGGTAGCGGGCGCGATAGGTCAGCGCGCTGTCGCAGATCTCGAGCGCGAGGCGCAACCCGGCCTCCATCCGGCGCGGCGGCTGGTCCAGCGCATGGGCCAGGTTGCGCGCGGTGGTGGTGGCGCGTTCGATCCGGCGGCCGAGGTCGAGGAACATCCACGCGCCGCCGCGGACCATGTTCTCCGCCGCGATGCCGGCCACCGCGGTGCAGGCGCGGATGATGGCGCCCATTGCCTCCACCAGCGCATCCAGCCCGGCGGTGCCGGCGGCCAGCCGCGCGCGGCCTTCCTGGCTGAGCTGCGCGAAGGCGGCCCACATGTCATGCGTCAGCCGGTCCCGCACCGCGGCCTGGGGGCGTTCCACCATCTCCAGCAGCCCGAGCAGCCCGCCGCCGGGGCCCGCCATGGCGCGCAGCGCGCGCGGCAAGGCGGTGCCATCGGCGGGGCTGGCGGCGACCTCCTCCTCCATCAGCCCGGCCGCGGTCAGGCAGCGCGTCAGGGCCCGGATTTCCGCCAGTTCGCGCGGCAGGGTGGCGCCGCGCAGCAGGCGCGCCAGCAGGGCACGGACCAGGCGCGCGCTGGATTCCAGCCGTTCCAGGTAGCGCCCCAGCCAGTAGAGGTCATCCGCGACGCGGGAGGGCAGTTCACCGGAGGACCGGCGGATCGGCAGCGTCGCCACGCGCGGCGCGGCGGGGCCGAGGATGTCGCCCCCATCCTCCGCCAGCACCCAGACATCCTTGGCCACGCCACGGCGCGTCGGCGGGCCCGCGATGGCGCCGCTGCCTTCCAGCAGATGGGCCAGGCCGCCCGGCATGGCGCGCCAGGCGCCGCCGGCATCGCGCGCCAGGAACATCCGCAGCATCACGGGGGCGGGTTCCAGCGTCTCCCCCATCAGGCGCGGCGCGCCGGACGGCGCCATGGGCCGCGTGGCGGCCACCATCCAGGGCGGCGTGGTGCCGCGCCCCGATAAGACATCGAGCGCGCCGAGCGCCACGGGCTGGCCCGGATCGAAGGCGGAGCGCAGCCGCCAGGCATCGGGATCGGCCTGCACGATGCGGCGCGATTCCTCATCGCCGAGCCACAGCGTCTCCAGCGCGCCGAGGCGAAGCTCCTCCCCCAGCAGGAAGCGGGCGCAACCGGGCAGGTAGGGCGCGGCGCCGGGGGCCTCCACCAGCATGGAACCGGGGGCATTCACCAGGCGCACGGCGCCGGAGCGCAGCACCTGCATCAGGCCGGGCACGCCGGAGCCCGCATTGAACTCCAGCGGGTCCGACTGCTCCCCCTTGATGCGGCGGAGGATGACGTCGATCCGGCGCAGGCCGCGCAGGGTCTTCAGGAAGACCTGGCCGTCCCGCACCGTGAGGTCCCCGGGCTCCACCAGTTCAAGGCCGAGTTCGCGGGACAGCAGCAGGTGTTCCAGCCAGGTGTCCTGCTTGGCGCCCGGCGTCAGCAAGGCCATGCGGGGATTGTCCACGCCGGCGGGCGCCAGGTTCTGCAACCCGTCCAGCCAGGTGTCGAAGAAGGGGCGCAGCGGGCGGACCTGCACGGCGCGGAAGGCTTCCGGCAGCACGCGGGCCAGAAGCGCGCGGTTCTCCGCCGCGAAGCCCACGCCATTCGCGCCGCCGCAGCGATCCGCCACCACGCGCCATTCGCCATCGGGGCCGCGCAGCAGGTCGGCGCCGTAGAACATCAGCCGCGGGAAGGGCTGCGGCGCAGGGGCGCGGCAGGGGCGGAGGAAATGCGGGTTGCCCGCCACCAGCGCCGCCGGCAGCACCCCTTCGCGCAGCAGGGCCTGCGGGCCGTAGAGGTCATCCAGCATGGCGGAGAGCAGGCGCGCGCGCTGGGCCATGCCGCCTTCCAGCGCCTCGAACTCCTCCGCCCCCAGGATCAGGGGGACGGGATCGCAGCGCCAGGGGCGGCGGGACCGCGGGCCGCCCCCGCTGGCATCGGCGGCGAGGACGGTGGCGACGCCCTCCTCCTCGAACGCCCGGTCCAGGCGGCGGCCACGCTCGGCGACCGCGGCATAGCCCAGCGAGGAATAGGCGCCGAGCAGCCCGCGCCATTGCGGGCGCACCCGGCCGCGGCCATCCACCATCTCGTCCAGTTGTGGGGGGGCACCTCCCCCCGGCGCCGCGACGTGGGTCAGCGGGCGCGCCTCAAATCGAGGGTGCGGGGGGTGGCACGGGACGTGACCACGCGGGGCGGCGCCATGGGGCCAGGGGTGTGGCCCATCGGCAAGAACAGCGCGCGGCGGCGGGCCTCGGCCTCATTCGCATTGACCGGGAAGGTCTGGTAGTTGCGCCCGCCCGGATGCGCCACGTGATGGGTGCAGCCGCCGAGCGATCGGCCGGTCCAGCTGTCATAGACATCGAAGGTCAGCGGCGCCTGGGCGCGCACCGTCGGATGCAGGGCGGAGGGCGGGTCCCACGCCTTGAAGCGCACGCCGGCTACGTATTCGCCCTCCGTCCCCGTGGGCTGCAGCGGCACGGCGACGCCGTTGCAGGACAGGGTGAAGCGTTCCTCCACCCAGCCCGTGACGCGCGCCTGCAGCCGTTCGACGCTGCTGTCCACGTAGCGCGTGGTGCCGCCGGCGGCGGCTTCCTCCCCCAGCACATGCCAGGGTTCCAGCGCGTTTCGCAGTTCAAGCTCCATGCCGCGCACGGCGATGGCGCCGACCTTCGGGAAACGGAACTCGAAGTGGGGGGCGAACCATGCGGGGTCCAGGCGGAAGCCGAGGCCCGATAGTTCCTCCAGCACGTCACCGAAATCCTGCCGGCAGTGATGTTCCAGCATGAAATCGTCATGCAGCCTGGTGCCCCATTTGATGAGGCGCCGCTCATACGGCCGCTGCCAGAAGCCGGCGACGAGGCTCCGCAGCAACACCTGCTGGGCCAGCGACATGCGCCAATGCGGCGGCATCTCGAACCCCCGGAACTCGACCAGACCCCTTCTGCCAGAGGGCCCGGAGGGATCGTACATCTTGTCGATGCAGAATTCCGTCCGGTGGGTGTTGCCGGTCATGTCGACCAGCAGGTTCCGGAAGATGCGGTCCACCATCCAGGGGGGCGTATCCACGCCGGGCGGGGGCACCTGGGCCAGTGCCGTCTCCAGCTCATGCACCGCGTCGCCGCGCGCCTCATCCACGCGGGGATGCTGGCTGGTGGGGCCGATGAACATGCCGCTGAACAGGTAGGAAAGGCTCGGATGGTTGTGCCAGAAGGCGACGAGCGACTTCAGCAGGTCAGGCCGCCGCAGGAAGGGGCTGTCCGCCACCTCCGCCGCGCCCATCACCATGTGGTTGCCGCCGCCGGTGCCGACATGGCGGCCATCCAGCATGAATTTCTGGGAGTCCAGCCCGACCTGGCGGGCTTCCTCGTAAAGCTGCTCCGTGCGGGTGGCGAGGTCCTGCCAGTCGCTGGCGGGGTGGATGTTGACCTCGATCACGCCGGGATCGGGCGTGACGGAGAAGTCACGCAGCCGCGGGTCGGACGGCGCGAGATAGCCTTCGAGGAACACCTTGCGGCCTGTGTCGCGCGCCGTCGCCTCGATGGCCGCGACCAGGTCCAGCCAGTCATCGGCCACCGTCAGCGGCGGCAGGAAGCAGTGGATCAGGCCGCGGCGCGCTTCCACGCAGAGCGCGGTGCGCACCACGCCCGGTTCCTCCCGCCCCGGCACGGGCAGCGTCTGCTCCACGATGCGGGCGCGGCCTTCCGGCAATTCGCGGCGCGGGCGGAGGGGTTCGCGGCGGGTGAAGGGATCGGGCTCGGGCTCGGCCTCGATCGATTCCTCGGTCGCCCAGGGCAGGCTTTCCAGCGGCAGGCGGAAGCCGATGGGGCTGTCACCGGGGATCAGGAACAACTCGCCTTCGCGAAGGGCCCACTTCCCGGATTCCCAGGCCCGCGCCTCACCCTCGCCGCGGCGACGCAGCGGCAGGACGCTGCCGACTTCCTCGTTCAGCCCGGCGCCGAACAGCCTGGCCAGTCGCGCGCGTTCCAGCGGATCGCGCAGCTTCGCATCCTCCGCCACCACATTCGCGGGCAGCTTCTTCTCCCGCCAGAGGTAGTAGTGGATGTCCTCATGCGCGGGGATGCGCAGCGTTGGATCGATGCCGAGATGGCCGGCGAGGATGGTGGCGAATTCCGCCGCGTCCTGCGCCGTCGCATCGCCCGTGTCGTCATCGCTGGCGAGCAGCGCGGGGTCGGTCCAGACGGGCTCCCCATCCGCGCGCCAGTGGCAGTAGAGGCCCCAGCGCGGCAGTTGCTCCCCCGGATACCACTTGCCCTGCGCATAGGTCAGCGCGGCACCCGGCGCCCAGAGCGGCTGCAGGCGGCGCAGCAGGCGGCCGGCATAGGCGCGCTTGGTGGGGCCAAGCGCCTCCGTGTTCCATTCCGGCGCGTCGCGATCGGCCTCCGCCACGAAGGTGGGCTCCCCGCCGACCGTCAGGCGGACATCGCCATCGACCAGCGCCTTGTCCACGCTGGCGCCGAGGGCCGCGATCCGCGCCCAGGCATCCTCCGTGTAGGGCTTGGTGACGCGGGGCGTTTCCTCCACGCGCCGGACTTCCATGTGGAAGCCGAATTCCGTCTCGGCCTCATCCACCCCGCCGGTGATGGGGGCGGCGGAGGCGGGTTCCGGCGTCGCCGCCAGCGGGATATGGCCCTCACCGGCCAGCAGGCCGGAGGTGGGGTCGAGGCCGATCCAGCCGGCGCCCGGCACATAGACCTCGCACCACGCATGGAGGTCGGTGAAATCGACCGAGGTGCCGACCGGGCCCGTGACCGACTTCACATCGGGCACGAGCTGGATCAGGTAGCCGGAGACGAAGCGCGCGGCAAAGCCGAGGTGCCGCAGGATCTGCACCAGCAGCCAGCCCGAGTCCCGGCAGGAGCCCTTGCGGTTCTCCAGCACTTCCTCCGGCGTCCAGACGCCGGGTTCCATGCGGACGATGTAGCCGATTTCCGTCGAGAGCTTCTGGTTGAGGTCGACCAGGTAGTTGACCGTGTTCGGCGCGCTGCGCGGCACGCCCTTCAGGTAGGCGTCCAGCAACGGCCCCGGCGCATCCACGCGGCGGAAGGGCGCAAGTTCCTGCGCCAGCACCGGGTCGTATTCGAAGGGGAATGACTCGGCCTCCGGCTCCACGAAGAAGTCGAAGGGGTTGATGATGGCGAGGTCGGCGAGGAGATCGACCGTCACCTCGAACTTCCGCACCCTGTCGGGGAAGACGACGCGGGCGATGAAATTGCCCTGGGGGTCCTGCACCCAGTTGAGGAAATGCGGCTTCGGCTGGATGTCGAGCGAGTAGGAGAGGATGGGGGTCCGGCAATGGGGCGCCGGGCGCAGCCGGATCAACTGCGGCGACATGCCGACCAGCCGGTCGTAGCTGTAGGTCGTGCGGTGCGTCAGCGCGGCGTGGATGCTCATGGGGCGATTTTGTCCGGCGGGGAGACGGTACCTTCGCTATCCCATTGGAACGGTCCCCGCCGCAAGGCCGCAGCGCAGCATGAGGCCCGGCTCCAGCCCGCCAGGCTGCCCCTGGGTGGACAGGCGGGGGGCGGCCGATCCACCCTGCGCGCCGGATCGGACTACCTGAAGGGGGAAACCAGCATGGCCCAGAAATATGCCTTGGTGACGGGCGCCGGATCGGGCGTCGGCCGCGCGGCCTCCATCGCGCTGGCGGCCGATGGCTGGACCGTGGCGCTGCTCGGCCGCCGGCGCGATGCGCTGGAGGAGACGGCGGGGCTGTGCAAGGGCACGACCCTTGTGGTGCCGGCGGATGTGACGGACCCCGCCCAGATCGACGCCGCCTTCGCCGCGATCGAGAAGGAATTCGGCCGCCTCGACCTGCTGTTCAACAACGCCGGGAACAACGTGCCCGGCACGCCGTTCGAGGAGTTGACGGCGGAGCAGTGGTTCAAGGTGGTGAACGTCAACCTGAATGGCGTCTTCCTGTGCGCCCATGCGGCCTTCCGCATGATGGCGAAGCAGTCGCCGGTGGGCGGGCGCATCATCAACAACGGATCGATCAGCGCCCATGCGCCGCGGCCGGGCAGCGCGCCCTACACCAGCACCAAGCATGCGGTGACGGGCCTGACCAAGTCGATGAACCTGGATGGCCGCCGCTTCGACATCGCGGTCGGGCAGATCGATATCGGCAACGCCGCGACGCCGATGGCGGAACGCATGGCGCGCGGCGTGCCTCAGGCGGACTGGACCATCAAGGCGGAGCCGCTGATGGATGTGGACCATGTCGGCCAGGCGGTGGCGCAGATGGCGGCCTGGCCGCTGGCGACCAATGTGCTGACCATGACCATCATGGCCACCAAGATGCCCTTCGTGGGCCGCGGTTGAGGGAGCGATGGCGATGAACAAGCTGGACCTTCAGGGCCGGGTCGGGATCGTCACCGGCGGCGCGCGCGGCATCGGGCTCGCGGTCGCCAGGCGGATGGTGCAGTCGGGAGCCAGCGTCTCCATCTGGGACATGGACCCCGCCAAGGCCGAGGAGAGCCGCGCCGCCCTGGCGGCCGACGGCAACGTCACGGCGGAAGTGCTGGATTTGGCGGATGAGGTCGCGGTGGCGGAGGCCACGCAGCGCACGCTGAAGGCACACGGCAAGATCGACCTGCTGGTGAACAATGCCGGCATCACCGGCGGCAACATGCCGTCCTGGGAGATTCCGGTGGCGCAGTGGCGCCGCGTGATCGACGTGAACCTCAACGCGCCCTTCATCGTGGCCAGCGCGGTGATGCCGCACCTCATCGCCAATGGCTGGGGGCGGGTGGTGAATGTGGCGTCGGTGGCGGGGAAGGAGGGCAATCCGAACGCCGCTCATTATTCCGCCAGCAAGGCGGGGCTGATCGGCTACACCAAGTCGCTGGCCAAGGAAGTGGCGCAGAAGAACGTACTGGTGAACTGCGTCTGCCCCGCGGCCGCCAAGACCGACATCTTCAACCAGATGACGGAAGCCCACATCGCCTTCATGCTGTCGAAGATCCCTATGGGCCGCTTCGTGGAGGTGGAGGAGATCGCGGCGCTGATCTGCTGGCTCTGCACGGCGGATTGCAGTTTCTCCACCGGCGCGGTGTTCGACATCTCCGGCGGGCGCGCGACCTATTGAGAGGGGATTGATACGGCGCAATGAGCAACGCATCGCCCTGGCCTAGCCTGGATGCCACCCGGTTGTGCCGGGATGGAGACGGGGATGCGAGCGATGCGATTCATGCTGCTGGGGATGTTGGCCGCCCTGCCCGCCACGGCGTGGGCGGATGGGGAAGCGGTGGAACGTGGCCGATGGCTGGCGCGGCAATGGTGCAGCGCGTGCCACACCATCGCCGCCCAGGCGCCCGGCGGACGCAACGATGCCGCGCCGGCCTTCCCGACCATCGCGGCACGGCGGGGCGCGACGGCCGAGGGTATCGCGACCTATCTGCGCCTGCCGCATGCCAACATGCCGGACCATGGGCTGACGGCGCGGCAGGCGCAGGACCTGGCGGCCTATATCCTCGCGCAAAGACCGCGCTGACGCCGAGGAACTCAGAAACCGCGCGGGGCCAGGCGGCATGAGGGCGCTGCTGGCCGATATCGGCGGGACCAACGCCCGCTTCGCCCTGCTGGCGGATGGCGTGATCGGCCCGCCCGTCATCCTGCCCGTGGCGGGCTTCCCGACGCCGGAAGCAGCGATGGAAGCCGCGCTCGCGGAGCTTTCGCCGGGCATGGCGGCGGAAGGCGCGGTGCTGGCGGTGGCGGGGCCGGTTTCCGCCGGCACGGCGCGGCTGACCAACGCGCCCTGGCGCTTCGCAGAAGCCGCCATCGCCGCGCATTTCGGCCTGCGCCACGCCCGGCTGGTGAATGATTTCCAGGCCCTGGCGCATGCCCTGCCCCACCTGTCATCCGCCGACCTGATCCCGATCGGCACGGCAAGGGCGGAGCCCGGGGCGCCGATGCTGGTGCTGGGGCCGGGCACCGGGCTTGGCTGCGCCGCGCTGCTGCCGGGGCCGCCACAGGGGCCAATCGTGGTGCCGACGGAGGGCGGGCATATCGGCCTGGCGCCGGTCGATACCGTGGAGGATGCGGTGGTGGCGGGGCTGCGCGCCCGCTGCGGCCGCGCGGGGGCGGAGGAAGCGCTCTCCGGCCGCGGGATCGCCAACCTCCATGCGGTGGTGGCAGGGCTACGGGGGGCGGCGGTGCCCGACCGCGACGCGGCCGCGGTGGTGGCGGCGGCCGGTGATTGCCCGGTGGCGGCGGAGGCGCTGCGCCTGTTCCTGAGCCTGCTGGCCGGCTTCGCGGGGGATATGGCCCTGGCCTGGGGCGCGCGGGGCGGCGTGTTCCTGGCGGGCGGCATCCTGCCGCGCCTGGCGCCGGGGCTTGACCAGGCCGCCTTCCGCGCGCGGTTCGAGGACAAGGCCCCGATGGCGGGCTGGATGCAGGGCGTGCCGCTGTTCATCGTGACCCACCCCGCCCCCGCCTTCCCGGGCCTGGCGGCGCTGGCGGAAGCGGCGGCCGGACAGCCGGTCGCAGAAAGCTAACCATCCGCGCCTATTCCTGTGCTTTGATCTCGGCGCGGGACCATGCAATTTGTTGCATCGCAGCGCGTTGGGACAACCACCGCCTCCCCGGCACCCAGGAAGGAGCCACCCGCCCATGGACACCTCGACGACGACGAGCGCCCCGCCCATCCCCACCCGGCCCGGGGAGAGCGAGGACGCCGCCGCCCTGCGCGAGGTGATCCTGCGGAAACTGACCTACGATCTGGGCAAGAGCCGGCTCGGCGCGCGGGACCGGGACTGGTTCATCGCCACCGCGCTGGCCGTGCGTGACCGCATCGTCGATCGCTGGATCGACCTGACGCGGGCCACCTACCAGTCCGGCGCGAAGCAGGTCTATTACCTCAGCCTCGAATTCCTCATCGGCCGGCTGCTGCGCGACAATGTCAGCAACCTGAACCTGCTGCCGACGCTGCGGGAGGCGCTGGAACCGCTGGGCGTGGATCTGGAGAAACTGCGCATCGCGGAACCCGATGCGGCGCTGGGCAATGGCGGCCTCGGGCGGCTGGCGGCCTGCTTCATGGAAAGCATGGCGACGCTGTCCATCCCCGCCTTCGGCTACGGCATCCGCTACGACCACGGCCTGTTCCGCCAGATCATCCGCGATGGCTGGCAGCGGGAATATCCCGAGGATTGGCTGAACGACGGCAACCCCTGGGAATTCGCGCGCCCCGAGATCGCGCATGAGATCGGCTTCGGCGGCACGGTGGAAGCCGTGACGGTCAGCGAGGCCCGCGTGAAGCATGTGTGGAAGCCCGGTGAGACGGTACAGGCAGTGGCCTATGACACGCCGATCGTCGGCTGGCGTGGCGCGCATGTGAACACGCTGCGGCTGTGGTCGGCGCGCGCGGTCGATCCGCTGCGGCTCGATGCCTTCAATTCCGGCGATCACATGGGCGCCCTGACGAACAAGGTGAAGGCGGAGAGCATCTCCAAGCTGCTCTATCCTTCCGACGAAAGCGCGGCGGGACAGGAATTGCGGCTGCGGCAGGAGTACTTTTTCTCGTCTGCCGCGCTCCAGGATTTGGTGCGTCGGCATCTTCGCGTTTACGGCGACCTTCGCTCACTGCCGGACCGCGTCTCCATCCAGCTGAACGATACGCACCCCGCCATCGTGGTGGCGGAGCTGCTGCGCATCCTGGTCGACCTGCACGACATCCCCTGGGACGAGGCCTGGCCGATCACCCAGAAGACCATCAGCTACACCAACCACACCCTGCTGCCGGAGGCACTGGAATCCTGGCCGGTGCCTCTGATGGAACGGCTGCTGCCGCGGCACATGCAGCTGATCTACCTCATCAACGCCTTCCACCTCGATGGCGTGCGGCTGAAATATCCCGGCGATGGGCGGCTGCTGTCCTCCGTCTCGCTCATCGAGGAAGGGCATGGGCGCCGCGTGCGGATGGGGCACCTGGCGGTCGTCGGCTCGCACAAGGTGAATGGCGTCTCCGCCCTGCATTCGGATTTGCTGAAGCAGACGGTATTTTCGGACTTCCACCGGCTGTTCCCGGACCGTCTGACCAACAAGACCAACGGCATCACCTTCCGGCGCTGGCTGCAGCAATGCAATCCGGGCCTGACATCCCTGCTGGTGGAGGCCATCGGGCCGGAGGTGCTGGACCGCCCGGAGTCGCTGGCCAAGCTGAAGCCCCTGGCCGGCGACAAGGCGTTCCAGGAGAAGTTCGCCGCCGTGAAGCGCGCCAACAAGATGGCGCTGGCCGACCTGGTGCGCGACCGCTTCCAGCTTCGCCTCGACCCCGATGCGATCTTCGACGTGCAGATCAAGCGCATCCACGAATACAAGCGCCAGCTGCTCAACGTGCTGGAAGCCGTCGCCTTGTACGACGAGATCCGCAGCCAGCCGACGCGGGACTGGGCGCCGCGCGTGAAGATCTTCTCCGGCAAGGCGGCCAGCAGCTACCATCGCGCCAAGCTCATCATCAAGCTGGCGCATGACGTCGCGCGCGTTGTGAACAGCGACCCGACCGTCCGCAACCTGCTGAAGATCGTGTTCCTGCCGAACTACAACGTCTCCCTCGCCGAGGTGATCGTGCCCGCGGCCGATCTGTCGGAGCAGATCAGCACGGCGGGGATGGAGGCGTCGGGCACCGGCAACATGAAGTTCGCGCTGAACGGGGCGCTGACCATCGGCACGCTGGACGGCGCCAATGTCGAGATCAAGGAACATGTCGGCGACGACAACATCTTCATCTTCGGCCTGACGACGCAGGAAGTGGACCAGCGGCGGCGGGAAGGCTGGCAGGGCCAGCGCGCCGTCGAGCAATCCCGCCGGCTGCAGGAAGCGCTGGAGCAGATCGAGGCTGGCGTCTTCTCCCCCGACGATCCCGGGCGGTACCGGGAGCTGGTCGCGAACCTGCGCGGCAGCGACTACTTCATGGTGACGGCGGATTTCGACAGCTACTACGACGCGCAGCGCAATGTCGCGGCGCGGTGGCGCGATCCGGCGGCCTGGTGGAAATCGGCCGTGATCAATACCGCCAGCATGGGGTGGTTCTCCTCCGACCGCACCATCGCCGAATATGCGCAGGAGATCTGGAACGTACCGGTGAAACGGTGAGGGGTTGAGCATGGAGCCGTGGCGCGCACCGCAGGAAGCGGTGGAGGCCCTGCTGGCCGCGCGCCACGGCGACCCCTTCGCCATCCTCGGCCCCCATTCCACATGGCCAGGGCCGCCTCCGGCGGGGGGGGGGATCGTCATCCGCGCGCTGGTGCCGGAGGTCGAGGACCTGGCAGTGCTGCCCTGGGATGGGGGCGACGCCATCCCCCTGCCCCGCCGCCAGGGCGCCTTCTTCGAAGGGCTGCTGCCCGGCCGCGCGCAGCCCTTCGGCTATCGCCTCCGCGCGCGGCGCGAAGGGCGCGTCTGGGCCTTCGACGATCCCTACAGGTTCGGGGAGACGCTGGGCCCGCTCGACGATCATCTGGTGGTGGAAGGCACGCATCGGCGGCTGCACCGCAGGCTCGGCGCGCATGTGGCGGCGCATGAGGGGGCGGAAGGCACGCGCTTCGCCGTCTGGGCGCCGAATGCGGCGCGGGTTTCCGTCGTCGGCGCCTTCAACGCCTGGGACGGCCGCTGCCATCCCATGCGCAAGCGCGTGGATAGCGGGCTGTGGGAGCTGTTCATCCCCGGCATCGCCGCCGGCGCGCCCTACAAATATGAGATCCTGGCGAAGGATGGCGAGGTGCTGCCGCTGAAGGCGGACCCGCTGGGCAGGGCGGCGGAACTGCGGCCCTCCACCGCGTCGCTCGTCCCGCGCGACGAGGATTTCGCCTGGGAGGACGCGGATTTCGTGAAGGCTCGCGCCGTCACGCAATCCCGGCGCGCGGCGATATCGATCTATGAGGTGCACGCGCCATCCTGGCGGCGGCACCCGGATGGGCGCTTCTATTCCTGGGACGACCTGATCGGCACGCTGATCCCCCATGCCGCCTGGATGGGCTTCACGCATATCGAGTTGATGCCGGTGATGGAGCATCCGCTCGATGAGAGCTGGGGCTACCAGCCGATCGGGCTGCATGCGCCGACCGCGCGGATGGGCGATCCCGCGGGCCTCAAGCGCTTCATCGCCGCCTGCCACGTGCAGGGCATCGGCGTGCTGCTGGACTGGGTTCCCGCGCATTTCCCGAAGGATGTGCACGGGCTTTCGCGCTTCGACGGCCAGACGCTGTATGAGGACCCGGACCCGCTGCGCGGCTTCCACAAGGCCTGGGGCACGGCGGTGTTCGACTATGGAAGGAAGGAGGTCGCGGCCTTCCTCGCCTCCAACGCACTCTATTGGCTGGAGGAATTCCACGCCGACGGGCTTCGCGTCGATGCCGTCTCCACCATGGTGCATCTCGACCACGGGCGGGCACCTGGCGACTGGGCGCCGAATGCGGAAGGCGGCACGGAGAACCATGAGGCCGTCGCCTTCCTCCGCCAGGTGAATGCGCTGGTGGAGGAGGAACATCCCGGCGCGGCCATGATGGCGGAGGAAGCGACATCCTGGCCCGGCGTGTCGCGCCCTGCCTCGGAAGGCGGCCTCGGCTTCCGCTTCAAGTGGAACATGGGGTGGATGAACGACACGCTGCGGTACCTGGCGATCGATCCCATCCACCGGCGCTGGCACCATGACCTCATCACCTTCGGGATGATGTACGCCTTCACCGAGGATTTCGTGCTGCCGCTGAGCCATGACGAGGTGGTGCACGGCAAGGGATCGCTGCTGGGCAGGCTGCCCGGCGACGATTGGCAGCGCTTCGCGACGCTGCGCGCGTACTACGCGATGATGTGGGCGCATCCCGGCAAGAAGCTGCTCTTCATGGGCGGCGAGATCGCGCAATGGCGCGAATGGTCGGATGCGCGGGAGATCGACTGGTGGCTGCTGCAACACGCCCCCCACCAGGGCGTGCAGAAACTGGTCCGCGACCTCAACCTGCTGTACCGCTCGATGCCCGCTTTGCACGCCAGGGATGCGGAGGCTGAGGGCTTTCGCTGGATCGAGGCGGATGACGAGGCGCGATCGATCTTTTCCTGGCTCCGCTTCGACGGAGAGGGTGGCGCGCCGGTGGCAATGATCTGCAACATGACGCCGGTGCCCCATGCGGGCATCCGCTTCGGCCTGCCGCGCGCGGGGGCCTGGCGTGAAGTGCTGAACACCGATGCCGCGGTCTATGGCGGATCGGGCGTGGGTAACATGGGTGGGGTGGTGGCGGAACGCGTGGCCTTCCAGGGCTTTCCCGCTTCCGCCACGGTGACGGTGCCGCCACTCGGCACCATCTGGCTGGTGGCGGAGGGTCCGGAGCCCGAGCAAGAGGCACCGGACGACAAGAAAGGGGAGAGCAATGCCGAATAGCAGGACCCAGGCGAGTGCCCCTCTGGCGCGAACCGCCATGGCCTTCGTGCTGGCGGGCGGGCGGGGCTCGCGCCTCATGGAACTCACGGACCGGCGCGCGAAGCCGGCGGTCTATTTCGGCGGCAAGTCGCGCATCATCGATTTCGCGCTGTCGAATGCCATGAATTCCGGCATCCGCCGCCTGGCGGTGGCGACGCAATACAAGGCGCACAGCCTGATCCGCCACCTCCAGCGCGGCTGGAACTTCCTGCGGCCGGAGCGGAACGAGACCTTCGACATCCTGCCCGCCAGCCAGCGCGGCGACGGCGCGAACTGGTACCTCGGCACCGCCGACGCCGTGTACCAGAACCTCGACATCATCGAGGACCTGGCGCCGCGCCACATGGTCATCCTGGCCGGCGACCACATCTACAAGCAGGATTACGAACACATGCTGCAGCAGCATGTGGAATCCGGCGCCGACGTCACGGTCGGCTGCATCGCGGTGCCGCGCCTGGATGCGCGGGGCTTCGGCGTGATGCATGTGGACCCGGATGGCCGCATCGTCGCCTTCATGGAGAAGCCCAAGGATCCGCCCGGCATTCCAGGGCGCGAAGACCTGGCCCTCGCCTCCATGGGCATCTACGTCTTCGAGACGAAGTTCCTGTTCGACCAGTTGCGGCGCGATGCGGCGGACCCGAATTCCCAGCGGGATTTCGGGCACGACATCATCCCCTATCTGGTCAAGCACGGTAAGGCGGTGGCGCATCGGTTCGAGCGGTCCTGCGTGCGATCGCGCGCGGAATCGAAGCCCTATTGGCGCGATGTCGGCACCGTCGATGCGTATTGGGAGGCCAATATCGACCTCACCGACGTGGTGCCGGAACTCGACCTCTATGACCGCGACTGGCCGATCTGGACATACGCCGAGGTGACGCCGCCGGCGAAGTTCGTGCATGACCTCGAAGGCCGTCGCGGGGAGGCGATTGCCTCGCTGGTCTCGGGCGGGTGCATCGTCTCCGGCGCCATGGCCCGCAAATCGCTGATGTTCACGGGCGTGCACCTGCACAGCTTCGCCAAGATCGATGGCGCGGTGATCCTGCCCTATGTCGATGTCGGGCGCGGCGCGCGGCTGACGAATGTGGTCGTGGACCGTGGCGTGAAGATCCCGGAAGGCATGGTGGTCGGCGAGGACCCGGAGGAGGATGCGAAGCGCTTCCGCCGGACCGAGAAGGGCATCTGCCTCATCACCCAGGCGATGCTGGACCGCATCGCGCCGTGAGCCACCGCATGCGCAGGGGTGGACCTGCGGGCGCCCCTTGGCGCCCGAGCGGCCGAATGGCCGACGCGGCTTGTGCCGCGAAGGCAAGCCGGCGCCCGCCGTTTGAGGGCGTGACATGAAGGTTCTTTCCGTTGCCTCGGAATGCGTGCCACTGGTGAAGACCGGCGGCCTGGCCGATGTCGCCGGCGCGCTGCCGGCGGCGCTGGCGGCGGAGGGGGTGAAGGTCACGACGCTGCTGCCGGGCTACCCGGCCGTCATGGCCGCGCTCGGCGGCGGGCGGGCGCTGCGGCGGATCGATGACCTGTTCGGCGGCCCGGCGCGGTTGCAGCGCGGGGAGGCCGCGGGGCTCGACATCATCGCCATCGACGCACCACATCTGTTCGCCCGCACGGGCAATCCGTATCTCGCGCCGCATGGCGGGGAATGGGCCGACAACGGCATCCGTTTCGCGGCCCTCGGCGCCATGGCGGCGCTGCTGGCGACGGGCGGCGTGCGCAACGTGGCCTTCGATGTCGTGCACGCGCATGACTGGCAGGCGGGGCTGGCACCGGCCTATCTGCGCTTCGGCGCCAGGCGCGTGCCATCGGTATTCACCGTCCACAATCTGGCCTTCCAGGGCAAGTTTCCGGTGGACCTCTTCCCGCGCCTCGGCCTGCCGCCGCAGGCGCTTTCCGTGGAGGGGCTGGAGTATTTCGGTACGCTCGGCTTCCTGAAGTCGGGGCTTTGGTACGCGGACCGCATCACCACCGTCTCCCCCAGCTATGCCGCGGAGATCCGCACGCCGGAGGCGGGAATGGGCCTCGACGGGTTGCTGCGCGGCCGCGCGGGCGCCGTCTCCGGCATCCTCAACGGCATCGACACGGTGGAATGGGACCCGGCGACGGACCGGCACCTCGCCGCGAATTTCTCCGCCTCCGCGCTGGAAGGACGCGCTGCGAACAAGGCAGCGCTGCAACGGCGCCTGGGGCTGGAGGAAGACCCCGACGCGCTGCTGATGGGCTTCGTGGGGCGGCTCACCTGGCAGAAGGGCGTGGACCTGATCCTCGGCGCCACGCCCGCCATCCTCGGCTGTGGCGCGCAGCTCGCGCTGCTCGGCACCGGGGAGAAGCCCATCGAGGATGGCGCGCGCGGCGCTGCCTGGGCGCATCCCGGGCGGATCGGCGCCGAGATCGGCTATGATGAGGGCCTGGCGCGGCTGATCTATGGCGGCGCCGATGTGCTGCTGGTGCCGAGCCGGTTCGAGCCCTGCGGCCTGGCCCAGCTTTGCGCGCTGCGCTACGGCGCGGTGCCGCTCGTGGCCCATGTCGGCGGGCTGTCCGACACCGTCGTGGACGCGAATGAGATGGCGCTGGCGCAGGGCGTCGGCACGGGCGTGCATTTCTCCCCGGTGCAGCGGGAGATGCTGGAAGCCGCGGTGTGGCGCATGGCGGGGCTGTGGCGGGACCGCGATGCCTTCGCGCGCCTCCAGGCCAATGCGCTGGCCACCGACGTGTCCTGGACCCGATCGGCCAGGCGCTACGCCGCGCTGTATCGCGACGCGATCGCCGATGCGGGCTGAGGCCAGCGCGGGGATTCACGAACCGCTCGGTGCGACTCTCGACAGCGGGGGCGCGAATTTCGCTTATCCGGCGCCGGGGGCCTCCGCGGTGTTCGTCTGCGTCTTCGACGATGCGGACAGGGAAGTCGCCCGCATCCTGCTGCCCGGCCGGACCGGCGATGTGCATCACGGCCATGTCGCGGGCATCGCAGCCGGCACGCGCTATGGCCTGCGGGTGGAGGGGCCGTTCCAGCCCTGGCATGGACATCGGTTCAACGCGAGAAAACTGCTGGTCGATCCCTGGGCGGTGGCGCTGGACCGGCGCTTCGCGCTGCATCCCGCGCTGTTCGATACCGGCGAGACGCCGGACGATGCCGACAGCGCGCCGTTCATGCCGAAGGCGGTGCTGACGGCGCCGCTGCCGCCCCTCCGCCGCGCTGCGCCGCGCGGGCCGCAGGTGATCTACGAGCTGCATGTGAAGGGCTTCACCGCCGCCCATCCCGGCGTGCCGGAGGCGATCCGCGGCACCTTCGCGGGCCTCGGCCATCCCGCCGCCATCGACCACCTGCGCGGCCTCGGCGTGACTTGCGTGGAGGTGATGCCCGCTGCGGCCTGGATCGATGAACGGCATTTGCCGCCGATCGGGCTCACCAACCATTGGGGCTACAACCCCGTGGCGCTGCTGGCGCCCGACCCGAAGCTGGCGCCGGGGGGCATGGCGGAGGTGCGCGGCGCTGTCTCGGCCTTGCAGGCGGCGGGCATCGCGGCGGTGCTGGATGTGGTGCTGAACCATACAGGGGAAGGCGATCACCTCGGCCCGACGCTGTCGCTGAAGGGGCTGGGCAATGCGGCCTTCCACCGGCTGCGCGGCGATGACCCGCGACGCTACGTGGATGATGCGGGCTGCGGGAATGCGCTGGCGCTGGACCGGCCCTGGGGCCTTCGCCTGGCGATGGATGCGCTGCGGCACTGGGCGCAGCAGGCGGGGCTGGACGGCTTCCGGCTGGACCTGGCGACGACGCTGGCGCGGCGGGAACATGGCTTCGATGCCGATGGGCCGATGATCCAGGCCATGCGCCAGGACCCCGTGCTGCGCGACCTGCTGATCATCGCGGAGCCCTGGGACATCGGGCGGGATGGCTACCAGCTCGGCCGCTTTCCCGCGGGCTGGGGCGAATGGAACGATCGCTTCCGTGACGATGTGCGCCGCTTCTGGCGCGGCGATGGCGGCATGGTGGGGCGGCTTGCGACGCGGCTGGCGGGTTCCGCCGATGCGTTCCGGGGACGCGCGCTGATGGACAGCGTCAACTTCGTCACGGCGCATGATGGCTTCACGCTGCGGGACCTGACCAGCTTCACCGCCAAGCGCAACCACGGGAATGGCGAGGATAATCGCGACGGCACGGACGACAACAAATCCTGGAACGGTGGCGCGGAGGGGCCGAGCGACGACGCCGGCATCATCGCGCGCCGCCAGGCCGATGCGCGGGCGCTGCTGGCGACGCTGCTGCTGGCGCGCGGCACGCCGATGCTGGCGATGGGCGATGAGGCCGGGCGCAGCCAGGGCGGCAACAACAACGCCTATGCACAGGACAATCCGACGACCTGGTTCGACTGGGCGGGCGCGGATGCGGGGCTGGTGGATTTCACGCGGCGGCTGGTGGCGGCGCGGATCGCGCATCCCGCGCTGCATGATGGCGCGGCGCTGACGGGCGTCGCGGGCGCGGATGGCGTGCCGGATGTCGCCTGGCTGCGGCCGGATGGCGCGCCCATGGATCGCTGGAATGACGGCGATTGCCGCGCGCTGGTCGCGGTGCTGCGGGCGCAAGGCGATCGCTGCCTGCTGGCGCTGAATGCCGGCGATGCCGTGCCGCTCGCCCTGCCCCCTGCCCGCCCCGGCCGCGCCTGGCGGTTGCTGGCCGATAGCAGCGCACCGGATGCCGCCAGCCTGCCCGGCACCCTGCCCGGCACCCTGCCCGCCCGGGCCGTGCTGCTGCTGGCGGAGGAAGACCGGCCCGCCTGCGCGCCCGGCGACGATCCCGCGCTGCTGGCGCGCCTGGCCCGCGCGGCAGGGATCGACCCGGTCTGGCACGAGATTTCCGGCCTGCGACATGAAGTGCCCGCGGAGACGCTGCGCGCGCTGCTGCACGCCATGGACCTGCCCGCCAGCACCCGCGATGCGATGCGGGACAGCCTGGCGCGGCTTTCGGCCGTCCCGCGCCTGCCCCCCTCCGCGACGCTGCGCGCGGGGCAGCCCCTGCCCATGGCGCTGTCCGACCGGCCGGTGATGCTGCGCATCGTCTGCGAGGATGGCAGCGAGCATCGCCTGCCGGTGCCGCCGCAGGCCGGGGAGACGCGCCGCCTGACGCGCCCCGATGGCACCGCCGCCGCCGACCGACTGGTGGCGCTGCCAGCACTGCCGGAGGGGCGGCATGTGCTGTTCGATGAGGCCGCGCCGGATGCGCGCTGCCTGCTGACCGTGGCGCCCGCGCGCTGTTTCCTGCCGCCGCTGCTGGACCGGCCTCGCTTCGGCATCGCCGCGCAGATCTACGCGTTGCGCGGCGCGCGGGACCAGGGGATCGGGGATTTCGCCGCCGTCGCCGAACTCGCCCGTGTGGCGCGGGACCAGGGGGCGGCCTTGCTCGGCCTCAGCCCGCCGCACGCGCTCTCGCCCATCGATCGCAGCCGGGCCAGCCCCTATCACCCCAGCGACCGGCGCTTCCTCGACCCGATTTTTGTCAGTGTCTCGGCATTGCCGGGCGGCGATGCGCTGGGCGGGCTGGCCGCGGGTGCCAGCGTGGATCACGCGGCGGTCTGGGCCGCCAAGCGCGCCGTGCTGCGCGCGGCCTGGGAAGCCGGGCCGCGCGGCGACCTCCCCGCGCCGGGCAGCGCGCTGGCGCGGTTCTGCACCTACGTCGCCATCGCGGAACAGCAGGGCCACACCGATGCGCGGCGCTGGCCCGCCGGGCTGCGCCATGGCGATGACAGCGGCATCGCGGATTTCGCCGCGCGCCACGCGGATGCCGTGGGCTTCGCCGCCTTCTGCCAGCGCCTGGCCGATGACCAGTTGGCGGAGGCCGGACGTGCCGGCGCCGGGCTCTACCGGGACCTCGCCGTCGGCGCCGCGCCGGATGGGGCAGAGATCTGGTCCGGCGATGCGCGGTTCCTGCCGGGCTTTTCCGTCGGCGCGCCGCCCGATCCCTTCAGCGCGGAGGGCCAGGTCTGGGGCCTGCCGCCGCCCGATCCGCGCCACGCCCTGGAAACCGGCCACGCCGCCTTCGCGGGCCTGATCGGCGCGAATATGCGCCACGCCGCGGCGCTCCGCGTGGACCATGTGCTCGGCCTGCGGCGCCTGTTCCTCGTGCCCGACGGCGCGAAAGGAGCGGAGGGCGCCTACCTCGCCTATCCCTTCGCGGACATGCTGGGGAACCTCGCGCTGGAAAGCACCCGCGCGCGCTGCCTGGTGGTGGGGGAGGATCTCGGCACGGTGCCGGAGGGGATCGGCCAGGCGCTGCAATCCGCCGATGTGCTGTCCTACCGCGTTCTGTGGTTCGAGAAGGAGGGCGATCGCTTCAAGCCCCCCGCGCAGTACCCGCCCCGCGCCGCCGCCTGCGTCGCGACGCATGATCTGGCGACGCTGGCGGGCTTCTGGACCGGCGCGGACCTCGATGAACGGGAAGCGCTGGGGCTGCTGGCGGACCCCCCGGCGGAACGCGCGGCGCGGGCGGCGGACCGTGCCGCACTCTGCGCGCTGCTGGCGGCGGAGGGGCTGCTGCCGGATGGCGCCGGGCCCGATGCCGCGATGGATGACGCCCTGGCCGCCGCCATCCACGCGCTGGTGGCGCGCACGCCCTCCGCCCTCATGCTGGTGCAGGCCGAGGACCTGGCCGGAGAGAGCATCGCGGTGAACCTGCCGGGCACGGACCGGGAAAGGCCCAACTGGCGCCGCCGCCTGCCCGTGGCGGTCTCGGACCTGGCGGCGCTGCCGCGGGCGCAGGCGATCCTCGCAACCCTGCGCGGCGTCCGGGGCGGCTAGGCCCCGCCTCACCCCCGTTGCAGACTGTGGGAATCACGGGGGAGAGAACGCGCGATGTCGGCCGAAGGTCAGGAACGGTTCCAGACGCTGCATGAACTGGTGAAGGGCGCGAAGATCCGCCTCAACGCCAATATCTGGGACTACCTCGTCGGCGCGACCGAGACCGAGACGACGATGCAGCGCAACCGCGCATCCCTCGATGCCTGGGCCTTCCGGCCCCGGGTGCTGCGGGATGTCAGCACGGTCGATTGCACGGGCGATTTCCTCGGCAAGCGGCGCATCCGGCTGCCGGTGGCCCTCGCCCCGGTGGGGTCGCTGGACAGCTTCGATCCGGGCGGAGCCGCGACGGCGGGGCGCGCGGCTTCGGCCTTCGGCGTGCCGATCATCGTCAGCAGCGTGACGGAGCCGGGGCTGGAGGGTTCGGCACTCGCCAATCCGGACGGGCCCAAGATCTTCCAGCTCTATGTGCGTGGCGGGCCGGACTTCATCGACAGCCACATCAAGCGGGCGATGGACAGCGGCTACGACGCCTTCGCCATCACGGTCGACACCGCCCATTACAGCCGCCGCGAACGCGACATCGCCAAGCGCTTCGTCAAGCACTGGCGGGCGCGCAGCGAGGGGATGAACCACCAGGCCGCACTGTCCTGGGCCGATATCGCCCGCGTCCGCGCCGCGCATCCGAACGTCAAGCTGATCCTCAAGGGCATCGGCACCGGGGAGGATGCGGGCATGGCGGTCGAGCATGGGGTCGATGTCGTCTACGTCTCCAACCATGGCGGCCGGCAGCTGGACCATGGGCGCGGGTCGCTGGCCGTGCTGCCGGAGGTGGTGGAGGCCGTGGGCGGCCGAGCGCGCGTCTGGATGGATGGCGGGATCAGCCGGGGGACGGATCTGGTGAAGGCCATCATCCTCGGCGCCGAGATGGTCGGGATCGGCCGCCTCTACTGCTACGGGTTGGCGGCGGCGGGGCAGGATGGCGTGCGGCGCGTGCTGGAACTGCTGGAGGATGAGGTGCAGACCTGCCTCGGCCTGCTCGGCGCCAGCAGCTTCGCGGCGACGGACCGATCCATGCTGCATCCTGTTGCGCCGGTCACGCTGCCGCATGTGCATTCCGCCTTCCCGCTGCTGGCGGAGCCGCAGCGGGGGTATTGAAGGCGAGGTGTTGATGTCCCCCGCGCTTGCGGGGGCCGCCGCCGGGGTGGAATAGTGGGGGGCGCACAACCTTAAGGCGGCACCCCGCTGCTGGCGGCCGGCGCCTCCGCCTGCCTGTGACGTCACCGAGGATCCGTGCGACCCCATCGCCCCACCGCCACAGCCGCCGGTCGCTGCCTGGTCGTTGCCGCCCTGCTGCTGCCGCTGGCAGCGGAGGCGCAGCAGCGTCCGGCCCGGCCGGCCGCGCGCCCACCGGTCGCCACCCAGCCGCTGCCGGCGCCTGCGCCCGCTCCCGTGCCGCCACCGCCGCTTGAACGGCATGTCGGGCTGGATGAGCTCGGGCTGGAAGCGGGGCTCGCCTTCGGCACTGCCGGGCGGGAAGTGGCCTTCCCCATGCCGCGGGACATTCCGGGCCTGGCGGCACGCGCCAGCCTGGGCTTCGACCTCGTCGCCCCCTTCGGCGGGCGCCAGGCGGTGGAGGTCTGGGCCAATGGCAGGGTGCTGGCCAGCCGCGCCTTCGCGGAAGGCGAGACGCGCCTGACGATCGACCTGCCCATCCCGGCCGAAGATTTGGCGCGAGAGGGCGTTTCGCTGCGCCTCGGCCTGCGGCTGGTGGACCAGGCGGGGGGGGCCTTGGCCACGCTGCGGGCGGATAGCCACCTGGCGCTGCTGCTGCCCGATGGCATGGCGCCCTCCGTCGCCACCCTGTTCCGCCTGCTGCCGCGCCAGACCCAGGTGCTGACGCGCCCGGGCCCGCTGCCGGTGGCGGAAGCCGCGGCGGCGCTGCGCATCGGCCTGGCGCTCACGGGTTCGGGGCGGGAGGTGCGGATCGGGTCCGGCGCGCCGCCCTCGCTCGATCGTGGGCCGGCGGGCCAGCGCCTTTGGACGACCGGCGCGGTCGTGGTGGGGCTTGGCCCTTCCGGCGCGGCGGTGCTGGACCTCGATGGGATGCCGGCGCTGGCGCTGGGCGGGCCGCAGCCCGAACGCGCGGCGGGGCTGCTGGACGGGCCGTGGCGCGATGCGGCGGCCGCGGCGACGATCGGCGTGCGGGATGCGCGCGCGCCGGATGCGACGGCGGCTTCCCTCCCCTTCTCGGCCCTGCGCGGCGCCACGCTGCCGCAGGAAGGTGCCTCGCCCGGCTGGGCGCTGGAATTCGCGCTGCGGGACCTGCCGGGGGGCGGACTGCCCTCGGCGCTGGACCTGACCTTCATGCTCACGCCCGACACCGCCGGCCGCAGCGTCGTGACCGCCGTGCTGAACGACACCATGCTGGGCAGCACGGCGCTGGCGGCGGAGGGCGCGGCGCGGGTCAGCCTGCCCATCCCGCCGGCGCTGCTGCGGCTCGACAACCGCCTCGTCGTCACGCTGCAACGCCCGGCGCCGGGCGGCCTGGCGCAGCTGCTGCCGGACAGCCTGCTGCGCCTGTCCCCCGCGCCGGCACCGCGGGACTTCCTCGGCCTGCCCGGCCGCTTCGCCGGGGGCGTGGAGGTGATCCTGGAGGCGCCCGACGGTGGTCCGGTGGCCGAGGCGCTGAACCCCATCCTGTGGCTGCTGCGCGGCCTGGTGCCCGCCGCCGCGCCCCTCACCGTCTCCCTGCGCGAAGGCACGGCGCCGCCGCGCCCGACCGGCCCCTTCATCGCCGTCACGGCCGACCCGCCGGCGGGCAGCCAGCCCGTGCTGCGCTTCGATGCGGGGCGGCTGACCCTGTCGGACCGGGCCCTGTCCGAGCGGGAAGGACGGCCGCTGCTGGACCTGGAAGGCGCGCAGCGCATGATCGCGGCGCAACTGGTGACGGCAGAGGGCGATCGCCCGGGCCTCTGGCTGCGGCTGCCGACGCTGATGCCCGCCTTGCCCGCCGCGGCGCCGCGGCTGGAACGGGGCGACGTCGCGCTGCTGGATGGCCAGGGCGTGGCCCTCGCCTGGTCCAGCGCCGCCCCCACGCCGGCGGTGCGGGTCGCCTATGCCGAGGCACCTGCCGCCCCCGCGATGCCGGCGGTCGTGCAGGCCGAACGCTCCGCCATCCTGGTCTGGCGGCCCTATGTGCTGGCCGTGCTCTGGGTGCTGGGCTTCGCCCTGGTGGTCTATGCCTTCCTCCGGCCGCGGCGGGAGGCCGAGGCTTGATCCGCCCCGTGCCGGCCCAGGTGGTCTTCATCCATCTGCCCAAGACCGGCGGCTTCGCCCTGCACGCCGCCCTGGCCCGCGCGCTGCCGCCCGCCCGCGTGCTGCGCATCGGCGACCAGGCGGAACACGCCACCTTCCTGGCCATGGCGCCGGACCAGGTGGCGGGCCATGCGCTGGTCAGCGGCCATGTGACGGTGAACGAGGCGCTGGAACGCGCCCGGCCCGATGCCCGCTTCGTCACCCTGCTGCGGGACCCCGTGGCGCGGCTGGTCTCCGCCTTCAACTACATGGCCACCTGGGCGGACCACCCGCTGCACGCCGAATTCCGCCATCGCGGCTTCGCCGAATTCATCCGCGAATCCGCCCCCGCCTTGGCCGCCGAGGCCTGCCGGCAGTTGACCGGCGCGCCGACGGCGAAGGAGGCGATCGCGATCCTGGAGGGCTGCTACGCCCTGGTCGGCACCACCGCGCGCGTCGATGACGTCTCCGCCACGCTGCATCGCTGGCTGGGCCTGCTGCCGGGCCGGGTGGAGCGGGAGAACGTGACCGCCGGCCAGGGCCGCATCAACCTGGACAGCGAGACCTGCGAATTGCTGCTGGAGGCAACGCGGGAGGATCGCGCGCTGTTCGACCACGTGGCGCTGCGCCATGGCGGGCTGATGAAACACCCCGGCGTGCCAGGGTAGCGCCCAGCCGGTTCCCGCGACGCCATGATCGGCGTCGCGGAGAGGCGCCGGACCTCAGGCCGCCTTCAGCTTCGCCACCAGCCGCGCCATGGCGCCCTGAAGCGCCGTGCCCTGGGCGCCGACATCGGCGGCGATGTCGCGAAGGCGGTCGATTTCCGTCCGCGTGGTGGCGACCCCGGCATCCAGCCGCTCCACATTCCCGGTCAACTGCCCCGTGCCGTCCGCGGCGCGCGCGACGCTGCGCGCGATCTCCGACGTCGTCGCGCCCTGCTCCTCCACGGCCGCCGCGATCGCGGCGGCGATCGAGGAGAGGTTGCCGATGGTCCCGCCGATGCCGCGGATCACCGCCACCGCCTGCCCGGTCGCCGCCTGCATCTCGGCGATCTGCTGGCCGATCTCGCCGGTCGCCTTGGCGGTCTGGGTGGCCAGGCTCTTCACCTCGCTCGCCACCACGGCGAAGCCCTTCCCGGCCTCCCCTGCCCGGGCGGCCTCGATGGTCGCGTTCAGGGCGAGCAGGTTGGTCTGGCCGGCGATGTCGCCGATCAGGCGCACCACATCGCCGATCCGCCCGGCCGCCTCGCTCAGCGCGCGGATCGTCGCATCGGCCTGCTCCGCCTCGCGCACCGCCGCCTCCGCGCCCGCGGCGCTGTCCGCCGCGCGCCGTGCGATTTCCTGCACCGAGGCCGTCAATTCCTCGGTCGCCGCCGCCACGCCCTGGACGTTGGCATTGGTCTCGGTGGCATTGCCGCCGGCCAGCACCACCTGCTGCCGGGCTCCCTCGGAAGCCTCGTCGAGCGTCAGGCAGGCCGCCTGCAGCGCCGGGCCGGAGCGCGCCAGGCCCTCCACCACTTCCCCGAGCGCCCGCTGGACCTCGGCCGCCGTCTCCAGCCTCGCCCGTTCCTCCGCCGCGCTGCGTTCGGCCCGCGCGGCCTCGGCGCTCCGCGCCTCGGCCAGGATCGCGCCGCACAGCGTCTGCACCGCGCCGGCGAGGCGGCCGATCTCGTCCTTCCGCGCGGCCGCCGCGATGGGGGCGCCGCGTTCCGCCGCGCCCCCCGTGGCCATGCCCGCCACCTGCGTCGCCAGGGCTGCCAGGGGACGCGCCAGGCGGCGCTCCACCAGCAGCAGCACGGCGATGCCGATCCCCAGCCCCGCCAGCAGCAGGCCGAGCGACGCGGCGAAGTGCCAGGCGGCCTCGTCGCGCAGCGTCGCGGCCCGGCCCGTCGCCCTCGCGCTCGCGTCATAGGCGGCGGCGAGCACCGTCTCGAACATGTCGTTCGTGCGGGTGGTGAAGGCCTCCGCCGTCATGCCGGCCGGCTGGCCGGCGGCGATGCGTTCCAGCACCCCACGCGTGACGGCCTCCAGCCCCTCCGGCCCGATCACAGTCGCGTTGGCGGCCAGCGCGGCCTGGCGCAGGCCGGGGCCGACCATGGCGTCGCGCGTCAGCAGGTCCAGGCGCTCGGCCAGCATGCGCGACACGCCCGCGACGCGTTCGTAGCGCGCCATGGTCTCGGCATTCGGCAGGCGCCCACTGGCGACAGCGCCACTGGTGAAGACGCGGAGCAGGCCCGAATCGCGGCGCAGCAGCCAGGCGGTTCGCGCCACCTCGGCATAGCGGTTGAGCAGCGCATCGGGCGCCGCCGCCTGCTGCCCGACGGCAAGCCAGAGCGCGCTGGCCGTATTGATCACCTCCTGCGCCGTGCGGGCATGGTCGTCCCGGACGGCGGCGTTGCGCGCGGCCAGGGGCTGGCGCAGGGCCTGTTCGGCACGGGCGCGGTCCTGCATCCAGGCGGCGGTCGCGGCCTCGAACCGGCTGGCCAGGCCGCTGGCATCGGGCACCGCCGGGTGGAGCGGCAGCAGGGCGCGGGCGCCCTGGATGCCGGCAGCCGCCGGCTGCATCCAGCGCGCCAGTTCAGCCTGCTCCGCCGCGCTCATCGGCTGGGGATTGGCGAGAAGCACGGAGACCCAGCTGCGTTCATTCACGAGATGCCCGACGCCGCGCGCCAGTTCCTGCAGGCCGGTCATCACCTGGAGGTACTGCGTCGCGGCAACGCGCTCGCGCCAGGCCTGCACCGCATTGACGGTGAGCGCACCGGCGGAGAGCAGGAAGATGAGACCGAAGGCCGCCAGCAGGCTGGCGCGGAGGCTCCAGCCGCGCCCCCCGCCGATGGATGGTGCTGCGGCGACGGCGTGAGGCAGGTTCATCAGTCTTGCTTTCCTGGCGTGGTCCAGGTGCCGGGTTCTACCGCCCTTGGGTTAAGCGTGGCTTGTCGACACCGCGATTGCCGCCTTGCCTGGCGTCGCAACCGGCGCTGTGCAGACCGCCGCGGTCAGCGCGCCTCCGCCGCCTCGATCAGCCCGGCCATCCCCTCCGCATCCGACAGGCGCTGTTCCAGCGCGATGGTGAAGCGCGCCAGCGCGGCGCCGTCGATCACCGCATGGTCCATCGACCCACCCAGCGACAACACGCGCCGCGGCGCCCCACCCGCCACCGCCGGGCGCGTATCGATCCCGCCGATGGCGATGGAAAGGGTGAAGGGGTTGGGCGGAAAGGGGACCATGCGGAAATCGAGGCCCGGGCGCTGCAGGCTGGTCAGCCCGATCGTACCCTGGACCCGGCGCAGCAGATGCGGGTCCGCCGCGATTCGCCGCAGCACCAGCGCGCGCAACGGCTTCGGCAGGCGCAGCAGGCGGCGGCGGCGCTTCACCTCCTCCGTCTGCGTCAGGTCGCCCTTCAGCGCGGCGCGCAATTCCTCATGGATCGCCATCACGGATTTGTCCTGCGCGGCGCGGATGGTCAGGCCCATGGGCAGGCGGGTGCCGTCGGGCTGCTTGCGGTCCACCACCGTCGCCACATCGGCGTCGCGGAACGTCACCAGGTTCTTCCTGTGGCGGAAGGTCAGCACCCCCGGGTTGCGCGCCGCCGCCACGGCCACGGCTTCCACCATCACCGCATGCATCGACACCGCCTGGCGGTCCTGCCGCCGCAGCCTCGCCAGCCCATCCATGATGCGGGTGACATCGACCTCCATCATGCCGTGGAAGGTCATCGGCCGGTGCAGCGACAACATGCCGAGGATGAGGTCGCGCAACGGCGGCCAGGGCCGCTCGGTGAAGTCGGGTGCGGGGGTCATGCCGCCCGTTCCGTCTGTCTCAGCACGCCATCCTCCATGTGCAGCCGCCGGGTCACGAGGTCCAGGCAGCGCTCGTCATGCGTTCCCATCACCACCGCGCAGTCCCGCCCGCGCGTGAGGTCGGCCAGCAGCGCGACCACGGCGCGGCCGCTGCTGCCATCGAGCGAGGCGGTCGGTTCATCCGCCAGCACCAGCGATGGCCGGCGAACCAGCGCGCGCGCCACCGCAACGCGCTGCTGTTCGCCACCCGACAGAAGCGCGGTGGAATCCCCGCCCCGCCCGCCGAGGCCGACCGCCTCCAGCATCGCCAGCGCCGCCGCGCGATCCCGTGCGGGGTCGGCATCGGGCTGGCCGTGCAGCGCGGCCTCCACATTCTCCAGCACGCTCAACGACCGCAGCAGGTGGTGGCGCTGGAAGACGAAGCCGATGCGCCGGCGGAGCGCGCCGAGCGCCCGCCCATCCAGCACGCGGACATCCTGGCCCAGCAGGCGCAGCGCCCCCTCCTCCGGCACCCGCAGCGCGCCGAGCAGCGTCAGCAGCGTGGTCTTGCCCGATCCCGAAGGGCCGGTGAGGGCCACGAAATCGCCCGCGCGCAGATCGAGCGTGATGCCCCGCAGCACCGCGCGGCGCTGCGGCCCGGTGCCGAATCCGTGGCTGACATCGCGAAGCTCCGCCAGCGGCGCGTTCATCCGAACAGGGCCAGCGGATCGGCCCGGCGCAGGCGCAGCATCGCCATCCCGGCGGCGACCGCCGCCATGACCAGGCTGAGGGCGAGCACCATTGCCATGTCGGACCCATGCAGGCCGATCGGCAGGCGCGTGACCTCCGCCGCCGCGCCGGTGACGGCCAGCGCGAGGCCGAGCGCGGGCAGGTAGGTGACGAGCGCGATGGCCACCGCCGCCTGCGCCACCACCGCCGCCAGGAAGGCCGGGCGATAGCCCTGGGCCAGCAGCACCGCGTATTCCGGCAGGTTCGCATCCACCAGGCTGTTCAGCACCTGCAGGATGAAGACGACGCCCACCGCGATGCCGACCAGCAGCCCGACATTGAAGATCACGCCGATCGGCGTACGGCTGGCGTAGAAGCGCCGTTCCTCCGCCAGATACGCCGCCCGGGTCATCACCCGCGCGCGCCCATCCAGCCGCGCGGCGATCGCCGCCGCCACACTCTCCGCGCCCACCCCCGGCTGCAGCCGCACCAGGCCGATGGAGACCCGGTCCAGCGGCACGCCGAGCGTGGCATGGAGCGTCAGGTCGCTCATCAACAGGGTACCGTCGATGGTGAAGGAGGGGCCGAGGGTGAAGAGACCCCGCAGCGACAGTACCGGCGCCAGATCCGCCGAGGGCGCATAGACCGGCAGCCGGGCGAGTTCCCCCGCCGCGACCTGGCCGATCACGGCGCGGAATTCCTGGCGGGAGAGGCGGTCCAGCAGCGCGGTATCCGGGACGGACAGCGCGCGCTGCGCCGCCGCGATGCCCGGCAGGTCCAGCACCCGGGCGGCGGGATCGATGCCGAGCAGCCAGACGGAGAGGTTGCTTCCGTTCTCCGCGCTGCGGACCTGGCCGCTATAGGCATAGAGGCTGGCGGTTTCCGCCACCCCCGGCACCCCCGCCGCATCGCGCAGCGCGGCGCGGGGAAACCAGGGGGGCGAGAAGGTCAGCGCGCGGTAGCCCGGGCTGACCAGCACCAGGTCCGCCGCCAGCGCCCGCGGCAGCGCCAGTGCGCTGTCATAGAGCCCGTTGCGGAAGCCGACCTGCACCAGCATCAGCATGACCGCGACGGCGACGCCGGCCAGCGCGGCGACGGAGGCCAGGGCACGGTGGCGCAGCTGGCGGAAGGCCAGCAGGGCGGCGAAACGCACCAGATCTGTCACAGGGGGGGCATCATGGGCGCGCGGGTGCCAGGGGAAACCGCACCTCCACCTCCGCCCCCACCACCGGCGGCAGGGGGCCCAGCGGGCGGATAGTGACTTCCACGATGCGGGCATCGCGGCCGACGAGCACGTCGGAACTCGTCCGGCGCTGGCGCAGCACCAGGCGGCCGACGGAGTCCACCCGGCCCTCCACCGGCGCGGCCAGCACGCGGCCCGCGATGCGCGCAGCCTGGCCGGGGACGATGCGGGGGGCGTCCGCCTCCTCCACCTCCGCCACCACCACGAGGCGGTCGAGGGCGGCCATCTGCAGGATGCCCTCATCCCCGATGCTCTCCCCGCCCCGCCGCAGCAGTGCCAGCACCGTGCCGGCGAAGGGGGCGCGGATGCTGGCGCGGGCCAGCTCGGCCTCGGCCTCCGCCAGCGCGGCGCGCTGCACGGCGCTGCGGGCGGCGGCGGCGCGGCGATCCTCCTCCCGCACCTCGCTCAGCGCGCGGAGTTCGGCTTCCGCCTGGCGGAGCGCGGCCTCCGCCCGGTCCAGCTCCGCCTGGCGCTGTTCCAGCGTGGCCTGGGTGGCGATGCTGGTGGCGCGGAGTGTCGCGATGCGGGCGTGTTCCTGCCGCGCCAGGGTCAGCTCCGCCTCCCGCGCCCTCACGAGGGCGCGCTGGGCGAGGATCACGCCGGGCTTGGCGGGGGCGGCGACCTGCGCTTCCTCGGCCTGCGCCAAGGCGAGGCGCGCGCGCGCGGCCTCCACCTGCGCTTCCGCCACCGCATGGGTGTCGAGCAGCGCGACGATCTGGCCGGCGGCGACATCCTGGCCTTCCTGCACCAGCACGCGGCCCAGCACGCCGCGGAAGGGGCCATGGAGAGCGATGACACGGCCCTCCGGCTCGATCCGCCCGCGCGCGACCAGGGAGGCGTTGGCCGGCAGCGGCTGGGCGGTGGGGGCGGGGCTTTCGGCCTGGGCGAGGAGCAGCGCGGCGCCGACCGACAGCGCGGCGAGCGCCAGCAGCAGGGGCCGGCGCCGGGCGGGCCGTGGCGTCATCCGCCGGCGCCCGTCCCCGATGGTCGGGAAAAATCAGCCTCCAGGTCGAAGCGCAGCAGGTAGCGGGCCTCGTCCTCGATCCGGCGTTCCCCCACCACCGCCGTGCCGAAGCGGCCATAGGCGGGCAGCGGGCGGCGGCGGGCGGTGCCGTAGCCGTAGCGCAGGCCCCGGGCGCGAAGGTCCGCATAGCAGGCGCGGCGGAAGCGCAGTGCGCCGCGCAGGTCATGCGGGCCGGCGGCGAAGAAGGTCAGCATCTCCGCGATCCCGCTCTCCTCGGGCAGGGTGAAGCCGAAGCGTGCGGCCTGCACGGTGCGGAGCGCCAGGTTCACGGCCAGCCCGCGCCGAACCTTCCCCCCCGCATCCCGCAACACATAGACCACCTGGTCCGCATAGGGCACCGGCGCCGCGATGCGCCTGGCGGCGTCGTCCCAGTTCCAGAGATGCCGCAGCAGCCCGGCCGGGCGGATGGGTTCGAAGGCAGCGTAGAAGGCCTGTTCATAGGCCAGCACCGCGCCAGGATCGCTGGTGTCCAGCACCTCGAACCCCGCCAGGGTTGGGGCCGCGATTCTCATGCCGGGGGTCTCATCCGAACGGCACCGCCCGCAGCAGGATGGGGCGGTCGGGCGCCAGTGTCGTGCGGCCCCGCATGCCGACCGGCGACTGCTCCGTCAGCTCGAGCCGGCAGTGCCGCACGAGGGCGAGCAGCGCCACCACCAGTTCCAGATCGGCGAAGTGGTTGCCGATGCATTGGTGCCGGCCCCAGGCATAGGGCAGCAGGTTGCGCCGGCCGGCCGCGCCGGGCCCAAGGAAGCGGTCAGGGCGGAATGCCTCCGGCGCCTCCCACAGATCGGGGCTGCGGTGGATGCCGAAGATGGAGACGACGACCGTGGTGCCCGCGCGGATGCGATAGCCGCCGAGGTCATCATCCGCCGCGCAGTCCCGGCCCATGTTGTAGACCGGCGGGAACAGGCGCATCGCCTCCTCCACCACCGCCGCGGCATAGGGCAGGCGCGGCAGGTCCGCGGGCGTGGGCGCGCGGTCGCCCAGCACGGGCGCGGCTTCGTCCCGCAACGCCTGCGCGACATCGGGGTGCCGGGCCAGCAGGTACATCAGCCAGGTCAGCGCCGTGGCCGTCGTCTCGAACCCCGCGGCGAAGAGCGTCTTGAGTTCGTTCAGCAGCGCCTGGCGCGGCAAGGGCGGGTCATCCGGCCGGCCGCGGATCAGGGCGGCCAGCAGGTCGTCGGGCTGCGCATCCGGGGCTGCCAGGCGGCGGTCCAGCTCCTCCCCCAGGAAGGATTCCAGCGTGCGGCGCG
Organism: Falsiroseomonas sp.; assembly: GCF_051859025.1. Lineage (GTDB taxonomy): Bacteria > Pseudomonadota > Alphaproteobacteria > Acetobacterales > Acetobacteraceae > Falsiroseomonas. The sequence continues at coordinate 210,920 of NZ_JBHYGL010000037.1, forward strand.
TGGCGTTGACGGCGCGGTTGACGGGCACGGGCACCCAGAGCGGCCAGCGCACCAGCGACCAGTTCCGGCGCATGAGCTGCGCCAGGCAATCCTGCACCGCGACGACGAAGGCGCTGCCCTGCCCTTCCCCGATGCGCTGCGACAGCAGCACGCCGCCGATGACGCGGATGGCGATGCGCCCCGCCTGTTCCCCCGCATCGACGGGCGCGCCAGTCCATCCCGCCAGCGTCTCCCGCATCACCGCATCGGTGGTGGTGGCGAGGGTGCCGAGGCGATCGGCGCGGAAGGAGGGCTGCATCCGCCGGCGGCGGGCGCGCCAGAGGTCGCCCTCCGTCGCCAGCAGCCCATCGCCGATGACGGCGCCGAGGTTGCGGTTGATGCGGCCGCGCGGATAGCGGTCCGCCCGCGTCACCAGGACTTCCCGCGCCAGATCGGGACGCCCGATCGCGACGATGCGGCGCGGGCCGAGCCGGATGCCGACCAAGCCGCCATGGGCATGCAGCGCGGCGGCGGGGAAGCTGTGGGGCGCGGCCGCCATGGCCGGCAGGTGGCCGAGCAGCCCGCCACCTGGCAGCGATGGGACATCCGGCACGGCGGCGGCAGCGCGGTTGGGGGTGGGGATCATTCGGCGGGCAAAATGCCCGATATCGCCCCGGTGGCATAGCTCAACCGGCGCGTGTCGAGACGACGACTGGAAAGTAAACTAGGTTGAGCCGGGGCTGTGCTGGGCCCGCCGGGCCAGCGCGCACCTCGCCCAGGCCCAGGGCCCTGAAACGAGTAAAGCCGCGGCTGTTGCCGCGGCTTGGTGAGTAATCAGGGGCGGGTAATGGCGGACCCGAAGAGATTCGAACTCCTAACCCCCAGATCCGTAGTCTGGTGCTCTATCCAATTGAGCTACGGGTCCGCACGGGGGGCGATTTAGCGGGATGGGCGGGGGGGCGCAACCCCTCCGCCCATCCCTTGTCACCAATTTTACGCCGAGAGCTTTTCCAGCTCCCGCAGCACGGCCTCACCCATCACGGTCGTGCCGACGCGGGCGCGGCCGGGGGACATGATGTCGGCGGTGCGCAGGCCACCGGCCAGCACCTTCTCCACCGCCGTCTCGATCAGCTTCGCATCCTCATCCATGCCGAAGGACAGTCGCAGCAGCATGGCGAAGGACAGGATCTGCGCGCAGGGATTGGCCACACCCTTGCCCGCGATGTCCGGCGCGCTGCCATGGATGGGTTCGTACAGCGCGTGGCGCTTGCCGGAGGGCTGCTGCGCGCCGAGCGTCGCGGAGGGCAGCATGCCGAGCGAGCCCGTCAGCGCCGCCGCCAGGTCGCTCAGCACGTCGCCGAACAGATTGCCGCCGAGGATGACGTCGAACTGCTTCGGGCGGCTGGCCAACTGCATCGCGCAATTGTCGGCATACATGTGCTGCAGCTCGACATCCGGGTATTCGGCCGCGCCCACTTCGCCGACCACGGCGCGCCAGAGGCGGCCGGACTGCATGACGTTCGCCTTCTCCACGCTGGTCAGCTTGCGGCTGCGCTTGCGGGCGATGTCGAAGGCCACGCGGGCGACGCGGGCGATCTCGTCCTCGGAATAGACCTCCGTGTCGATGCCGACGCGCCGACCCTGTTCGTTCACATGGATGCCGCGGGGCTCGCCGAAATAGATGCCGCCCGTCGTCTCCCGCACGATCATGATGTCGAGCCCGCGCACCAGTTCGGGGCGGAGCGAGGAGGCATCGGCCAGCGGGTCCAGCACCACGGCGGGGCGCAGGTTGGCGAACAGGCCGAGGTCCTTGCGCAACCGCAGGATGCCGAGTTCCGGGCGCTGGTCGAAGGGCAGGCTGTCCCACTTCGGGCCGCCCACGGAGCCGAACAGCACGGCATCCGCTTCGGCGGCGGCGGCCACCGTCTCATCCGGGCAGGGGCTGCCGGTGGCGTCGAGGGCGGCGCCGCCGACGATGCCTTCCGTCACCTGGAAGGTCACGGAGCGGCGGCGATCCATCCAGTCGATGATGCGGCGCACTTCGCGCATCACCTCGGGGCCGATCCCGTCACCGGGCAGGATGAGGAGCTTCTTGTTCGCGGGCATTGAATGGTGGTCCTGGGGACGGTCGTGGAGGTGCGGGTGCCTCAGCCCCCGCTAGAGCACGAGCTGCGTTCGCGGCCCGTGCTCTACAAGTTACTGAAACTGGAGCAAGAAATGCGTTCAGATGATTTCATCTGAACGCCTATTGCTCCAGACAGTCAGACCTTGGCGTCGTAGAGCCAGGGCTGGGACGCGCGCTGCTTCGCCTCGAACCCATCGATGGCGGGGGCGTGCTGCATGGTCTGGCCGATATCGTCCAGGCCGTTCAGCAGCAGGTGCCGGCGGAAGGGGTCGATGGTGAAGGGGATTTCCTCCCCGTTCGGGCGCACCACCACCTGGCGTTCCAGATCCACCGTGATGCGGGAATTGGCGCCGAGGCGCGCATCCTCCATCAACTGCTCGCACACCTCCCGCGGCAGCTTCACCGGCAACACGCCGTTCTTGAAGCTGTTGTTGTGGAAGATGTCCGCGAAATCCGGCGCGATGACGCAGCGGATGCCGAAATCCAGCAGCGCCCAGGGCGCGTGTTCGCGCGACGACCCGCAGCCGAAATTCTCGTAGGCGACGAGGATCTCGGCCTGGCGGTAGGGTTCCTGGTTCAGCACGAAGTCGGGCTTCTCCGCCCCGTCATCCTCGTAGCGCATGTTCGCGAACAGGTGCTTGCCGAGGCCCGTGCGCTGGATGGTCTTGAGGAAGCGGCCCGGGATGATCTTGTCCGTGTCCACATTGGCCAGCGGCATCGGCGCCGCGATGCCCGTGAGCGTGGTGAAGGCCCTCATCTCACACGCCCTCCTTCGGCTGGTAGTCGCGCACATCGACGAAGTGGCCCGCGATCGCCGCCGCCGCAGCCATGGCGGGGGAGACGAGGTGGGTGCGGCCGCCCATGCCCTGGCGACCCTCGAAGTTGCGGTTGGAGGTGCTGGCGCTGCGCTGGCCGGGCTTCAGCTTGTCCGGGTTCATGCCGAGGCACATGGAACAGCCGGCTTCCCGCCATTCGAAGCCCGCTTCCAGCAGGACCTTGTCCAGCCCCTCGGCCTCCGCCGCTTCCTTCACCAGGCCGGAGCCCGGCACGACGAGCGCGCGGACATGCGAGGCGACCTTGCGGCCCTTCGCGATGCTGGCCACGGCGCGGATGTCCTCGATCCGGCTGTTGGTGCAGGACCCCACGAAGACGACATCGACCTGGAGGTCAGTCAGCTTCTGCCCGGGCACCAGGCCCATATAGTCGACCATGCGCTGCACCTGCGCGCGGCGCGCCTCATCCGCGATCTCGGCGGGGTTCGGCACCACGCCGGTCACGGGCAGCACGTCCTCGGGGCTCGTGCCCCAGGTCATCTGCGGGATGATCTGCGCGGCGTCGAGCGTGACTTCCTTGTCGAAGACAGCGCCCGCGTCGGAGGGCAGCGTCTTCCACCAGGCGATGGCGCGGTCATAGGCCTCGCCCTGCGGCGCGAAGGGGCGGCCCTTCACGTAGTCGAAGGTGGTCTGGTCCGGCGCCACCATGCCGGCACGGGCGCCAGCCTCGATCGACATGTTGCAGACCGTCATGCGGCCGGCCATGTCGAGCGCGCGGATCGCCTCACCGGCGAATTCAATCACGTGTCCCGTGCCGCCGGCAGTGCCGATCTTGCCGATGATGGCGAGGACGATGTCCTTGGCCGTGCAGCCGGCCGGCAGCTTGCCATCGACCGTCACGCGCATGTTCTTCGCGGGCTTCTGCAGCAGCGTCTGGGTGGCGAGCACATGCTCGACCTCCGACGTGCCGATGCCGAAGGCCAGCGCGCCCATGGCGCCGTGGGTGGAGGTATGGCTGTCGCCGCAGACGATCGTCATGCCGGGCAGGCTCAGGCCCAGCTCCGGGCCGATGACGTGGACGATGCCCTGGCGCTTGTCGGTCAGCGGGATGTAGGGGACGCCGAAGGCCTTGACGTTGGCTTCCAGTGTCTCGACCTGCGTGCGGCTCTCGGGGTCCTCGATCGTGCCGTAGCGGCTGCTATCGGTCGCGATGTTGTGGTCCACCACGGCCAGCGTCGCATCCGGGCGGCGCACCTTGCGGCCGGCAAGCCGGAGGCCCTCGAAGGCCTGCGGGCTCGTCACCTCATGCGTCAGGTGCTTGTCGATGTAGAGAACCGCGGTGCCGTCGGGCAGCGTCTCGACGACATGCGCATCCCAGATCTTGTCGAACAAGGTTCGCGGCTTCGTGGCCGACATTCTCGATTTCCCCCAAGACAAAAGCGCCCCGGCCTGGTGGGCCGGGGCGTTCGGTAAGGCTTAGTTCAGGCGGTCGCTTCGACCTTCACCCGCGCCCGCTCCTCGATGCGGGCGGACTTGCCGGTCCGGCCACGCAGGTAATACAGCTTCGCGCGCCGCACCTTGCCGCGGCGCACCACGACGATCTCCGCGACATTCGGGCTGTACAGCGGGAAGACGCGCTCCACGCCCTCGCCGTAGGACAGCTTGCGGACGGTGAAGTTGCTGTTCAGGCCGCGGTTGCTGCGCGCGATGCAGACGCCTTCATAGGCCTGGGTGCGGATACGCTCCCCTTCCACGACCTTCACCATGACGCGGAGCGTGTCGCCCGCATCGAATTCCGGCGTGGTGCGGTTGGCCGAGAGCTTCGCCTGCTGGGCGGCCTCGAACTGCTGGAGCAGGTTCATCGGGGTGGTTCCTTCCGTCTGAAGCAATTAGGCGGCGGCCGGGTGGCCGTCCAGCCGCCCCACCTTTGCCTGTTTGGTTTCCGCGCTAGCGCGGGGGGTTGGTTCCGCGCGGTGGCGGAGGATGTGTTGTTCCCAGAGGTCGGGCCGCCGCGTCCGCGTTGCCGCTTCCGCTTCCGCGCGCCGCCAGCGCGCGACCTCCGCATGGTGGCCGGAGAGCAGCACCTCCGGCACCTTCCGGCCCTGCCATTCGGCGGGCCGCGTGTAGTGGGGGTATTCCAGCAGCCCCTCGGCGCCGTGGCTCTCCTCCTCCGCCGAAGCCGCGCCGCCCATGACACCCGGCAGCAGCCGGATGCAGGCGTCGAGCATCAGCAGGGCGGCGGGTTCGCCGCCGGAGAGCACGAAATCGCCGGCCGAGACTTCCAGCATCCCGCGCGCCTCGATCACGCGCTGGTCCACGCCTTCGTAACGGCCGCACAGCACCGTCACGCCAGGCCCCGCCGCCAATTCCCGCACCAGCGCCTGGTCCAGCTTCCGCCCGCGGGGCGTCAGGTAGACCAGCGGCGCGCCGGGGTTGCGGCTGGTCGCGGCTTCGCAGGCCACATCCAGCACATCCGGGCGCATCACCATGCCCGCACCGCCCCCGAAGGGCGTGTCGTCCACGGTGCGGTGGCGGTCCGTCGCGAAGGAACGGATATCCAGCGCCTCGATCGCCCAGCGTTCCTCGCGCAGCGCACGGCCGGCCAGGGACAGGCCGAGCGGGCCCGGGAACATGTCCGGGAACAGCGTCAGGATGGTGGCGCGCCAGGTCATGCCGACGCCCCCTCCCCGCTTTCCGGACGGACCAGAACCTCCGCCGGCGGCACCACGGTGATCCGCCCGCCCGCCACATCCACCACCGGCACGCAGGCCTTGGTGAAGGGCAGCAGGAGTTCGCCCGCGCTTCCGTCGATGATGAGGAAGGGCCCCGCGCCGTGATCCTCCACCAGCCTTACCGTGCCGATCGCCACCCCATCCTCCGCGAAGGCCGCAAGGCCCTCGAGGTCACTGAGGTAGAATTCGTCGGGGTCGGCGGGCGGCGGCAGCTGGCTGCGTTCCACATACAGCTTCGTGCCGGTCAGCCGTGCCGCGGCGTCGCGGTCGGCGACGCCCTCGATCCGGCCGAGCCCGTCAGGCAGCGGCGTGATGCGGAAGACCTTGGTGCCGGCCTGGTCGGTCAGCGGGCCATAGCTGCCGATGGCGCGCGGATCGGCCGTGAAGGCATGCAGGCGCACGAGGCCCCTGACGCCATGCGGCCGTCCCACTTCACCCACCAGCACGCGCTGCACCCGCATGGCCCGATCCGCCGAGGTCAGTATCAGCCGCCGGCCGCGGCGCGTTCCTGCGCCTTCTTCTTCGGCGCGGACTGCTTCGGCTGCTCGGCGTACACCGGCATCGGCGCCAGGCCGGCATGGCCCAGGAACTTCGCGACGCGGTCCGTCGGCAGCGCGCCGACCGACTTCCAGTAGGTGATGCGCTCGGCGAACAGGCGCACGCGGTCGGCGTGGTCCGACGGCAGCATCGGGTTGTAGCTGCCCAGCTTCTCGATGAAGCGGCCGTCGCGCGGGCTGCGGCTGTCCGCCACCACGATGTGGTAGTAGGGACGCTTCTTGGCGCCGGCGCGGGCGAGGCGAATCTTGAGGCCCATGAGGGTTACCTTCTCCTGATCGTCTAGAAAGGTCGTCGGTTGCCAAGGCCGGGCATAAGGGCACCAAGGCCCCCACGCATCAGCCCCTTCTGGCCGAGCTTGTTCATCCGCTTCATCATCGCGGACATCTCGTCGAACTGCTTCAGCAGGCGGTTCACATCCTGCACCGTGGTGCCGGAACCCGCGGCGATCCGCCGCTTGCGTGCCGCCTTCAGCAGGTCGGGATTGCGTCGCTCCTTCGGCGTCATCGAACTGATGATCGCGGCCTGGCGCTTCAGCATGGTCTGGTCGAGGTTGGCGTTCTCGATCTGCGACTTGATCTTGCCCACCCCCGGCAGCATCCCGAGGATGCCGGAGAGCGAGCCCATCTTGCCGATCTGCTTGATCTGCGATGCGTAGTCCTCGAGGTCGAAGGACCCCTTCTGCATCTTCTTCGCAAGCTTCTCGGCTTCCGCCTGGTCGATCGCCTCCGCGGCCCGCTCGACGAGGGAGACGATGTCCCCCATGCCGAGGATGCGGTTCGCGATGCGATCCGGATGGAAATCCTCCAGCGCGTCCAGCTTCTCACCGGCGCCGAGCAGCTTGATCGGCGCGCCGGTGACGGCACGCATGGACAGCGCCGCGCCGCCGCGCGCGTCGCCATCGACGCGCGTCATGACGATGCCGGTGACGCCGACCTTCTCCTGGAAGGCCTTGGCGGTGTTGACCGCGTCCTGGCCGGTCATCGCATCGACGACCAGCAGCGTCTCATGCGGCTTCACGAACGCCTTGACGTCCGCGACCTCGGCCATCAGCGCCTCGTCGATCGCGAGGCGGCCGGCGGTGTCGAGGATGACGATGTCGTAGAGCTCGCGCCGGCCCACATCCATCGCGCGCTCGGCGATCTGGCGGGGCGTCTGGCCGGCGATGATGGGCAGGCCGGTGACCTCGGCCTGGTCGGCCAGCGTCTGCAGCTGCAGCTGCGCGGCGGGGCGGTGCACGTCGAGCGACGCCAGCAGGACCTTCTTGCGGTCACGCGTCCGCAGCCGCAGCGCGATCTTGCCGGAGGTGGTAGTCTTGCCCGAGCCCTGGAGGCCCACCATCAGGATGGGGATGGGTGACGGCGCGTTGAGGTCCAGCCCCCGCTTGCCGTCATCGCCCTCGCCACCGCCCAGCGCCTCGACCAGCGCGTCGTTGACGATCTTGATGACCTGCTGGGCCGGGGAGACGGAGCGGATGACTTCCTGACCCACGGCGCGGTCGCGCACGCGGTTCACCAAATCCTTCACCACGGGCAGGGCGACGTCGGCTTCCAGCAACGCCACGCGAACCTCGCGCAGCGCCTCCTGGACATCGGCATCCGTCAGCGCGCCACGGCGGCGCAGCTTGTCGAAAACCCCTGTCAGCCTGTTGCCCAGCGCCTCGAACATCGCGGCGGGAAATCCCCTGAAAGTCCGTTGAGACCGCCCCAAACGAAATCGCGCCGCTGCGCGAGCCTTCGCGGAGCGACGGAGCCGCACCGCATCAGGCGGAGCGACCGATCAGGTCCAGGGCGGACCGGAGGGCGCCATTAAGCCCGATCGGCGCCCCGGTCAAGCATCCCCGGAAACGGCAAGGCCCGCGCCAGTGATGGCGCGGGCCTTGTCCCGTATCAGAGGTCGGCTGCCGGTTACTTCGGCGCCAGGACCATGATCATCTGCCGGTTCTCAAGCCGCGGCATCTGTTCGACCTTGGTCGTCTCGGCCAGTTCCGTCCGGATCCGGTCCAGCACCTTCAGGCCGAGGTCCTGGTGGGCCATTTCGCGGCCGCGGAAGCGGAGCGTGACCTTCACCTTGTCACCCTCGCCGATGAAGTCCTTCATCTGCCGCATCTTCACGCCGTAATCATGGTCGTCGATGTTCGGACGGACCTTGATTTCCTTCAGCTCGACGACCTTCTGGCGCTTGCGCGCCTCGTTGGCCTTCTTCTGCTGCTCGTACTTGTACTTGCCGTAGTCGAGGATCTTGCAGACCGGCGGAATCGCGTTGGGGCTGATTTCGAGCAGATCCAGCCCGACCTCATAGGCCCGCAGCAACGCATCGCGCGCCGACATCACGCCGATCATCTCCCCGTCCTGGTCGATCAGGCGGACCTGGGGGACTCGGATATCCTCATTGACCCGCGGGCCGTCTCTCGTCGGCATCTGGGCGGGCATTGGACCACGGGCTATGGCGCTCTCCTGTCGCTGTTCAAGGGCAGTGTCTCATTGTTATGGCGAGTGGACCCGCCCGGTGCAAGCCGCCGCCTTAATGGGCAGGGCCGCACCGGGCTGAAAAATGCGGGTCAGCCGCGGATATCGGGTGGCGTGGCCTCCGCCGCCAGGGTGGCGACCGCCTCCGCCAGCGGCAATTCCACCTGGTCCCGGCCCGGCAGGCGGCGCAGCACCAGCTTGCGCTCCTCCGCCTCCCGCCGCCCGACCACCACCAGCACGGGCACGCGCTGGGCGATGTGGTCGGGGACCTTCCGGTTGATCTTCTCGTTCCGCAGGTCGAGTTCGACGCGCAGCCCGGCCTTGCGCAGCGCCTCCGCCGCTTCCTTCGCAAAGGGGGCGGCATCGTCCACGATGGTCGCGACCACCACCTGCACGGGCGCGATCCACAGCGGGAAGCGCCCGGCATGCTGTTCGATCAGGATGCCGAGGAAGCGTTCGAAACTGCCGAGGATGGCTCGGTGCAGCATGACGGGGCGCTTCCGAGACCCATCCTCCGCTACATACTCGGCATCGAGGCGTTCCGGCAGCACGAAATCCACCTGGAAGGTGCCGCATTGCCAGTCCCGGCCGATGGCGTCGCGGAGCACGAATTCCAGCTTCGGGCCGTAGAAGGCGCCCTCCCCCGGATTCATCTCGTAATCCACGCCGGCCTTGCGGCAGGCCTCATGCAGCGCGCCTTCCGCCCGGTCCCAGATGCCGTCATCGCCGGCGCGCTGTTCGGGGCGGTCGCTGAACTTCACGCGGAAGCTCTCGAAGCCGAGGTCCTTGTAGATGCGGGACAGCAGCGCGGTGAAGCGCACGGCTTCGTCCGCGATCTGGTGTTCCTCGCAGAAGATGTGGGCGTCGTCCTGCGTGAAGGCGCGCACGCGCATGATGCCGTGCAGGGCCCCCGAAGGCTCGTAGCGGTGGCAGGCGCCGAATTCGGCCATACGCAGCGGCAGTTCCCGATAGCTGCGGATGCCCTGGTTGAAGATCAGCACATGGCAGGGGCAGTTCATGGGCTTGAGGGCCAGCAGGCGATGCGCCTCGTCCTGGTCCTCCACCGTCGCCATGAACATGTTCTTCCGGTAGTTCTCCCAATGGCCGGATTTCTCCCACAGCTTCCGGTCCAGCACCTGGGGGGTCTTCACCTCCTGGTATTCGCCGTCATCGAGGCGCCGGCGCATGTAGTCCTCCACCGTGCGGTAGAGCTTCCAGCCCTTGGGGTGCCAGAAGACGCTGCCGGTCGCTTCCTCCTGCAGGTGGAACAGGTTCATCTCCCGCCCGATGCGGCGGTGATCGCGCTTCTCGGCTTCCTCGATCTGGAGGAGGTGGGCGTCGAGTTCCTTCTGGTCGCGCCAGGCGGTGCCGTAGATGCGGGACAGGACGGGGTTGCGGTGGTCGCCGCGCCAATAGGCCCCGGCCACTTTCATCAGCTTGAAGGCGGTGCCGATATCGCCGGTGCCGCGCATATGCGGGCCGCGGCAGAGGTCCACCCAATCACCCTGGCTGTAGAGGCTGATGGTCTCCGACGCCGGCAGGTCCCGGATCAGCTCCACCTTGAAGCGCTCGCCCTTCGACTCGAACAGGGCGATCGCGTCCTCCCGGCTCACTTCCTGGCGGCGGAAGGGGGCGTTGCGGCCGACGATCTCCCGCATCTTCGCCTCGATCGCGGCGAAATCCTCGGTCGTGAAGGGCTGGTTGCGAGAGAAATCGTAGTAGAAGCCGTTCTCGATGGAGGGGCCGATCGTCACCTGGGTGCCGGGGAACAGCTCCTGCACCGCCTCCGCCAGCACATGGGCGGTGTCGTGGCGGATGAGGTCGAGCGCCTCGGGGTCCTTGCGGGTGACGAAGCGCACGGCGGCATCGGCGGCGATCTCATGCGACAGGTCGCGGAGCGCGCCATCAACCTGCATGGCGAGTGCCGCCTTGGCCAGGCCGGGGCCGATGCTGGCGGCGATCGTCGTGCCCGTCACGGGCCCGTCGAAAGCGCGGACGGAACCGTCGGGCAGGGTGATCGCGGGCATGGGGGCAGCAAGCTCCGATGGCTGAAAATGGGGCGGGACCATGGCCAGCCCGGCACGCGCTCGTCAAGGTTGCCCGCTATGGTTACAGCCGAACCCTCAACCATGGGTTATACTACGTCCTTTCCTGCGTTCCGGAGTCGAATCGTCGCATGGCTGATGCCGAGAAGCCGCCGCGGGCGGCCCTGTATGTTGATTTCGACAATGTCTTCATGGCGTTGCTACGGTGGGATGAACGGGCGGCCTATGCCTTCGGCGAAAGGCCCGATGCCTGGCTGGCCTGGCTGGAGGGGCGGGAGGAAGGCGGCGCGCCGACCACCAGGCGCACGCTCATCCGCCGCTGCTACCTGAATCCCGGTGGCTATTTCGACTTCCAGATGGGCCGCGCCGTCGCGCGCTATCGCCAGCAACGCGATTTGCGGAACCGGACCTGGTTCGGGGAGTTCCGCGCCAATTTCGTGCAGGCCGGCTTCGACATCGTGGATTGCCCGCCGGTCGCCTACCTGAAGAACAGCGCCGACATGAAGATGGCGCTCGATATCCGGGATGCGCTGGACCACAAGACCACCTTCGACGAGTTCGTGATCCTGTCGGGGGACAGCGACTTCCTGCCGGCCCTCGCACGGCTGCGGGCGCATGACCGGCGCATCACCATCCTGGCGCAGAACACGGCCAAGCGCGCCTACCTGGCCGCCGCCGACATCGTGGTGGGGCTGGATGATTTCGCGCATGAGGGCATGGGCAATGTCGCCATCGCCCAGGTCGAGCAATCGCCGCCCCGGCCGGAACCGGTGAGGCCCGAGCCCTCACGCCCCGAACCCGCTCGCTCTGAGCCGGCCCGCCCCGAACCGGCCCGCCCAGAACAGTCCCGGGCGGACCATCCGCGGCCGGACCCCGTGCGGGCGGAAGCCCCGCCCGCAAGGGCGCCGGACCTGCCCGGCCTGCGCGCCGCCGCCCTGGCCTGGCTGAGGGAGGCGCTGGCGCGCAGCCCCGCCGGCGCGCTGCGGATGACGGAGGTCGGCAGCCAGATCAGCCGCCACCTGCCCGCCCTCAGGAGCACCGCCTATGCCGGGGCTGGGTCGCTCGGCGGGCTGATCGAGGAAGCGCGCGACCCGCGCCTGCTGATGACCGGCCCGGCATCTCGCCGCTGGGTCTTCGACCCGGAACGCGGCCCCCCGCCCGGCGACCTGCCGCCGGGCATCGAGGACCAGCCCGGCCTTCCCGCCGAAGCCCAGGGCGCGGCGGAGGAGGCGCCCGACGCGCCGGCGGAAGCCGCCCCGGTGGAAGCAGCACCGTCCCAGGCCGAGATCGTGGAAAGCCCGCCCGAGGTGGCGGCGGAGCCCGAGACTCCTGTGGAGAACCCACCGGAACCCGAGCCATCCCAGCCCGCCGCGCCGCCCGTGGTGGCGGAAGAGCCGGCCCCCACCCCGGAACCCGAGCCGGAGCCCGAGCCGCCGAGCCGGGAGGCGCTGATGGCGGAGGCCGCGCTGCTGGTGCGCGACCTTCTCTGGGGTTCCCGAGACAACAAGGGCCTGGCGCAGGATCTGCCCGCCTTCGCCCCGGCGGAGATCGGCTTCGTGCTCAACGCCATCGCCGCGCGCCAGCCGCTGGAGATGGTGGAAATGCCCGCCGCCGCCACAGCCATCGCCGCCGACGCCGCCGCGCAGGGGCTGCATGTCTCCGCGCGGGAGGTCACGGCCATCCTGCGCTGGCTGCTGCGCGGCTTCGCCAGGCTGCAGGAGGCCCCGGCCCCCGACGCCGCGGCTCAGCACGCCCGCCGCCTCTACGCCACGCTGGTCGCGGCGGTGCGCGCGGTGGATGAACCGCTGAGCGAGGCGGAGAAGGAGGCGCTGCGGAACTGGACCCAGGCCGGGATCGGTTAGCGGGGCGAAAGCCCCGCCATCGCCGCGCGCACATCCTCCACGCCGAGCGCGGCGAGGGGCGCGTGGCGCAGCACCGCCACCGCGGGGCCGCGCGGCGCGCACAGCGCCGGGTCGCTCTCATCCCCGAACAGCGCCAGCGTCGGGCAGCCGGCGGCGGCGATCAGGTGGGTGGGGCCGGTGTCGTTCCCCAGCGCGAAGCTCGCCCGCCGCGCCAGCGCCGCGACCTGCGCGATGCTGGTGCGGCCGGCCAAATCGATGGCGTTGGGCGCGGCGGCGGTGATCTCCGCCGCCAGCGCGGCTTCCGACTTCCCGCCCAGCACCAGGCAGGGCAGCCCGCAGCCCGCGGCAAAGGCGGCGAAATGCTCCGCCGGCCAGCGCTTGCCCGGGCGATGCGGCGACGCGCCCGGCACCAGCAGCGCGAAGCGCGGCGGCAAGGGCAGGTCCGACAGGTCGGCATCCAGCCAATCCAGCGCCGGCGCGGGAAAGTGGCGGATGCCCGCCATCTCCAGCTGGTCCCGCTGGCGTTCCAGCGTGTGCATCACGTTCCGCCGCGGATTGGCATGGGGGTGGGACGCACCCCAGGCCGTGCCGGACCAGCGGGCGCCAAGCCCCACCATCAGCCGGTAGCGGGATGACCGGCCGGAGGTCTGGAGGTCATAGACCCAGTCGAAACCCGCACCGCGCAGTCGGCGCGCCAGGCGGAAGACGGCGGGCAAATCCGTCCAGGCTGGGCGGCCATCCTCCCACACCTCGTCGAACCAGGGGCTGCGGCGGGCCAGCGGCGCGAAGGGCGGCGTCGTCAGCAGCACGATCCGCGCCGCCGGGTGATGCGCCCGGATGGCCGCGAAGGGCCCGAAGGACTGGACGAAATCGCCGAGTGCGCCGAGGCGGATGACCAGCACCGGTGCCGTCACGGCAGCAATTCCCGATAGACGTCCAGGGTGGCGCGCTGCATGACGGCGGTGGTGTGGCGCGCCAGGACGGAAGCGCGCCCGGCCTGCGCCACCGCATCGCGCTCCGCCGCCGGCAGGGCCAGCACGCGCGCCAGCGCCGCGGCCAGGCCAGCGGGGTCCCCGGGCGGCACGCGCCAGCCCGTGACGCCATCCTCTACCGTCTCCCTCGGCCCGCCGAGGTCGGCGGCCACCACGGGGCGGCCCATGGCCTGGGCCTCGATCACCGTGCGGCCGAAGGCTTCCGCATCCGTGCTGGCGTGGACGACGACATCGGCCGCCAGCAGCGCCGTGCCCATCGCCTCCACATGGCCGAGGATGCGGACGCGGTCGCCGACGCCATGCTGGCGGGCCAGCGCCACCAGGCCGGCGCGATACTCGCCCTCACCCCCTCCGCCGGCCAGCACGGCCAGGGCGTTGCCGGGCAGGTTCGCCATCGCCTCGATCAGCACGGCCTGGCCCTTCCAGCGCGTCAGTCGGCCGGGCAGCAGCACCACGGGCCGGTCATCCGGCGCGCCCCAGGCAGCACGCAGCGCGGCGACGCGTTCCGGCGGCACAGAAGCCGGGTTGAAGCGGCGGGGATCGACGCCGCGATGGATCACCCGCAGCCGGTCCTCCCGCACGCCATGCCGTTCGCGGACCAGGTCGGCGATGAAGTGGCTGACCGCGATCACCCGGTCGCCGCGCGCCATCACGGAGTTGTAGAGCCGCTTGCCCGGGAAGCCTTCATTATAGGCGCCGTGATAGGTGGTGACGAAACCCGCCCCCATGCGCCGCGCCGCCATCAGCGCGGACCAGGCGGGCGCGCGCGACCGGGCATGGATCAGCGCCACCCCCTCCCGCCGCGCCAGCGCCGCCAGCGCGCCCGCATTGCGCCAGATCGTGACCGGCGACTTGGCGCGCAGCGGCAGCGTGACGTGGTGGATGCCGAGTGCATCCAACTCCGCCACCATCGGCCCGCCCTGGGAGGCGACGATGGCGCGCAGCCCCGCATCGCGGATGGCTTCCGCGATCTCGATCGTGCCTCGCTCCACGCCGCCAGTGACGAGCGCGGGGAGGACCTGCAACACGGCGGGGGGGCTGGCCATCAGCCGCGGTTCCTACCCCCGACGAGCGCGCGCGTGAAGGGTTCAGCCTGGCTCGCGCCGATGCGCGTAGGTCTCGTCGAGTTTCGCGCGGAGGTAGGCGGCCCCGGTGATCGGCGTATACCGCGGCGGGTTGCCCGGCCCCGTGCAGCCAGGGAGCACGGCCACCACCGCATCGGGGTTGGGGTCCAGGAAGAAGGCGGCGGAATAACGCTCCGCCGCCGGCGCGCGGACGCGGTGCGGCGTGGAGGCATAGACGTCATTCGTCCACCGCATCAGGCAATCCCCGATGTTGCAGATGAAGGCGCCGGGAAGCGTCGGCACATCCTCCCACCCCCCGCCGCGGCGCTTCACCTGCAGCCCCGCCACGCCATCGGTGGCCAGCACCGTGACGCAGCCATAATCCGTGTGTTCCCCGGCGCCGAGCGGCGCGGCCTGGCCGCTGCCGGCGGGGTAGTGCAGCAGCCGAAGCGTGGCGAGCGGCCGGTCCAGCCGAGCCTCGAAGAAATCCTCCTCGATCCCGAGGTCCAGCGCGAAGCCGCGATGCAGCAACCGGCCAAGCGCCCAGGCCGCGTCGAAATGCGCGAGGATCGCGGCGCGGAGGTCGGCGCGCCCCTCGGGCCAGAGGTTCAGGCCGCGGAAGGGGATGCCGGCCAGGATCTCCGGATGGTCCGGTGCCATCTCGAGCCCGACATTGAAAGCCTCCTTCCGGTCGGCCGGCTTCGTGGGGTCCAGCTGTTCCTCCGACAGCCCGACATAGCCGCGATTATGCGGCGACCGCCGGATGGACAGGGCCTGCTTGTCGGCATCCGGCAGCGCGAAAAGGGCGCGGGCGGCGTCGAACAGGCCGGTGGTGACGGCATCGGGGATGCCGTGGCCGGTGACGAGGAAGAAGCCCGCGCCACGGCAGGCGGCGCCGAGTTCCACGGCGACCGCGCGGCGGGCGGTGGGGTCCGGGCTGCGCAGGCCGGCGATGTCGATGACGGGGACGATGTCGTTCATCCCCCCATCGTGCCGCAGGCGGCCGTTGCCGTCAGCCGCCCTTCACGCCGCCCTGGGTCAGCCCGGCCACGATCTGCTTCTGCGCCACCAGCGTCAGCACCAGCACCGGCGCCGTCACCAGCAGGGCGGCGGCCGAGAGCGGGCCCCAGCTGATCTGTTCGAAGGTCAGCATGTTGTTGACCGCGACAGGCAGGGTCCGCGTCTCCCGCCCCGCCAGCACCATGGCGAAGATGAAGTTGTTCCAGGAGAAGATGAAGGCGAGGATCGTCGCCACCGTGATGCCGGGCCGTGCCAGCGGCAGCGCCACGTGGCGGAAGGCCTGCCAGATGGTGGCGCCATCGACCAGCGCCGCTTCCTCCAATTCGCCCGGCAGCCCCTCGAAGAACCCGATCATCACCCAGACCGCGATCGGCACCGTCAGCACCAGGTGGGTGATCAGGATGGGCCAGATCGTGCCCGTCAGCCCGATCCACTGGAACAGCAGGAACAGGGGGATGAGGTAGGAAAGCCCCGGCGTGATGCGGGCGATCAGGATCAGCACCGCCGCCTTGGTGGCGCGCATCTTGGCGATGCCATAGCCCGCGGGGATGCCGACCAGCAGCGCGATGCCGGTCGCGCCGAAGCTGACCACCACGCTGTTCCAGGCCTGCAGCAGGAAGTCGTTGCGTTCGAACACCGCGCGGAAATTGTCGAGCGTCGGCGGGCTGGGGATGAAGACCGGCGGGAAGGCGGTGTTGTCCACCTCGTTCTTCAGGGACAGCGACAGCATCCACAGGAAGACCAGCGCCGCCGGCGAGACCAGCGCGAAGACCGCCAGGCCGAAGCCCAGGCTCTCCAGCCGCCTTTTCCAGGGCCGGGCGCGGATGGTGCCGCTCATCGTGCCGCGTCCTTGAAGCGTTCGCGCGACCACAGCAGCAGCAGCGCCAGCCCGATGATGAGGATGAAGAACACCACCACCACGGCGCTCGCATAGCCCATGTTGTAGTAGGCGAAGGCGTTCAGATACAGGAAGATGTTGATCGTCTCGCTCGCCGTGCCCGGCCCGCCCTGGGTGATGACGTAGATGGTGTCGAAGGCCTTCAGGGCGTCGATGGTGCGGATGATGATCGCCACCATCAGGAAGGGTGCCAGCAGCGGCAGGGTGATGTAGCGGAAGGCCTGCCAGCCCGTCGCGCCATCGATCTTCGCGGCCTCATAGGGATCGACGGGCAGCGACGCCAGGCCGCCCAGCACCAGCAGCATCACCAGCGGCGTCCAGTGCCAGACCTCCACCATCACCAGGGTCGGGATGACGGTGGAAGCATCGTAGACCCAGAGGCTGGGCGGGATGCCGAACTGGGACAGGATCCAGTTGAGCACGCCGAGTTGCGGGTGGAACATCATCGTCCAGACCAGCGCGACGGCGACGGGCGTCGCCATCATCGGCAGGATGAAGATGGTGCGCGCCAGGCCGCGCAGCGGGAATTTCCGGTTGAAGGCGATGGCGGCCGCCGTGCCCAGGATCACCGGGATCACGACCGCCAGCGCGGTGAAATACAGGGTCCGCCAGATCGAGGCATGGAAGCGTTCGTCGCCCCAAAGCCTTTCGTAATTGGCCAGGCCCACGAAGCTGCGGCCGGAGCCCAGCTTCCATTCGTTCAGGCTCATCCAGAGCGTGAAGATCCAGGGGAAGACGATGACGGCGACCACCACCACCGCGGCGGGCACGACGAAGGGCCAGTAATGCCGTGCATAGGCCCGCTTGCGCCGGACCCTGTCGGCGGCAGCACCCGAGAGTGCCGCCGCCTTGCCATCGGGAGTGGTGGTGCCGCCAGACATCAGGTCGCGCGCTCGGATTGCTCGAGGATCGGGCGGAAGGCTTCCGTCGCGCGGCGAAGCTCCGTCGCCACATCGGCACCGCCGATCGTGTTGGTCAGCGCCGCGCCCAGCGTGTCGCGGAATTCCGTGACGGGCACGATCTCCGGCAGGCCCGGATGGGCGATGCGGGCGGAACTGATCAGCGTCTCGAAATAATCGCGGCCGAAGCGGCTGGTGCGGATCGCTTCCTCGTCGCGATAGGGGCTCTGGCGGGCTGGCGCGCCGGCGCCGGAGGTGAGGAAGCGAAGCTGGTTCCGCTTGTTCGTCGCCCATTGCAGGTAAAGCCAGGCGGCGCCGCGCTTGCGTTCATTGGACCCGGCGCTGATGCCGAGACCCGTCCCGAACAGCGCGCAATGGTGGCGCGCCGCGCCGCGCGGCACGACGGCATAGCCCACCTTGCCCGCCACGCGGGACCGCGTCGGGTCTTCCAGCGGCGCGGCAAAGCCCACGCCATCCAGCCACATGGCGGCCCGGCCCTGGGAGAAGCTGGTCTGCGCCTCGTTCCAGTTGAAGCCGGCCACGCCCTGCGGCGCGCAGTCCCGCATGATCTTCTTGTAGAATTCGCCGGCCGCGATGGCATCCGGCGTGTCCGTCAGCAGGCGCTGGTTGGCGTCCGTGCAGTCCCGCTGCTGCGTGCCCAGCAGGAAGCTGGTGTAGAGCACGACATTGGCGTTGCGCACGCCGCGGCCGACGAAGCCGGCCTGGCCCGCCCGCGCATCCGTCAGGCGCCTGGCGGTCTCGTACATCTCGTCATAGGTGGTCGGCACCTGGACGCCGGCGCGGGCGAAGATTTCCTTGTTGTAGTAGAGGATGAAGTAGTCCGTGAACTCCGGCAGCGTATCCATCCGCCCATCGGCCTGCGTCGAATAGGCCACCGCACCGGCGCCGAAATCGGCGAAGTCGAAATCAGGCGAGGTCAGCGACGCATCGGCGATCATCGGCTTGAGGTCGGCGGTCCAGCGCGCGCGGCCGACCTGGCGCTTGTTGACGTGCAGGCTGATGCCGATGACGTCGAAGCTCGGGCGGCCGGAGGCGAATTCGATGACGAATTTCTGCCGGTGCTGCTGTTCCGGGATGGCTTCGGAGCCGACGCGGATGCCGGTCAGCTCCTCGAACTCCCGCTGGTTCTGGATCAGGATCTGGCTGCGGGGGTTGGCCGTCAGGCTCACCTCGATCCGTTCGCCGGCGAAGCGGCGCCAGTTGAAGGCGGCCTGGGCATTCACCTGGCTGACCAAGGCTGGCGCAGCCAGCACGCCCGCACCGCCCAGCAGCGCACCGCGCCGCGTGATCATCGTCATGGGGTCCCTCCCTCAAGGCTCGAAGCGGCCTGTCTGTGGCGGATGCTCCGCCGAATCACCGCCCTGGGGCAAGCCCCGCCATGACGGGCGGGGTCGTATCGCCATCCGATGCGCCGCCGCGCCCCCTTTCCCATCGCGCCGATGCGGCTAGGCTCCCTCCAAACGGGGAGAGACCAGCCATGACCATGCCGGACAGCCTGCCTCAGGATTGGAAGGATGGCGCCTTCGCGCTGCGCGTTCAGACGCCGGAGGGGCCTTCCGTCTTCGCGCTGCTGGGCGGGGCCGCCTTCGACATGACACCGGCCTTCGGCACGGCCAGCGCCTGGCTGAACAGCGAGGATCCGGTCGCCGCCATCCGCGCCCGCGGCGTGCCCGCGGTGCTGGACCTGCCGGCCGCCATCGCGAATGCCCACCACGCCGCCCGCCACGCCGGCCAGCCCTTCCTGATCGCCCCCATCGACCTGCACGCCATCAAGGCCGCGGGCGTCACCTATGTCCGCTCCATGCTGGAACGCGTGATCGAGGAGCGCTGCCGCGGCGATGCATCCCAGGCCGATTCCGTGCGGGGCGAGGTCCGCGCCATCATCGGCGATGATCTGGCGAATTTGGTCCCGGGCAGCAGGGAAGCCATGGCGGTGAAGGCCGCGCTGGTGGCGAAGGGCTGGTGGAGCCAGTACCTCGAGGTCGGCATCGGCGCGGATGCGGAGATCTTCACCAAATCGCCCGTCCTCTCCGCCGTCGGTACCGGCGCCAAGGTCGGCGTCCACCCCATCAGCCACTGGTCGAATCCGGAGCCGGAGGCGGTGATGGTGGTGAATGGCCGCGGCAGGATCGTCGGCGCCACGCTCGGCAATGATGTGAATTTGCGGGATGTGGAGGGGCGGTCCGCCCTGCTGCTCGGCCGCGCCAAGGACAACAATGCCTCCTGCGCCCTCGGCCCCATGATCCGGCTGTTCGATGCGGGCTTCACGCTGGAGGATATCCGCCAGGGCGAGATCACGCTGACCATCACGGGGCGCGACGGCTTCGACTTGTCCGAATCCGGCCGCATCGGCTCCATCAGCCGCGATCCCGCCGACATCGTCGGGCAGATGATCGGGCCGCACCACCAGTATCCCGATGGCGCGGTGCTGTTCCTCGGCACGCCCTTCTCCCCCACGAAAGATCGCGGCGCGCCGGGCATGGGCTTCACGCATCAGCCCGGCGACGTGGTTCGCATAGCTTCCGCGCGCCTTGGCGCGCTGGAGAATGAGGTGGACCGCACCGATGAATGCCCGCCCTGGACCTTCGGCATCGGTGCCTTGATGGCGAACCTTGCGCGGCGGGGGCTGCCGAGATGAGTGAGGAGACGGGCCGCCTCGACGACCGACTCGCCTGGGCGCGCCTGCGGGGCAAGGGGCCGGGCGTGGTCTTCCTGCCGGGCTTCCGCAGCGACATGCAGGGATCGAAGGCGATCTTCCTGCGGGACCATTGCGCGGCACGCGGCCAGGCCTTCCTTCGGCTGGACTATTCCGGCCACGGCGAAAGCGACGGGCGGTTCGAGGACGGCACCATCGGCCAATGGGCCGCCGATGCCCTGGCGCTGTTCGATGCGCTGACGGAGGGCCCGCAGATCCTCGTCGGTTCCTCCATGGGCGGCTGGATCGCGCTGCTGATGGCCCGCCAGCGGGCGGCGCGCCTCGCGGGCCTCGTCGGCATCGCGCCGGCGCCTGACTTCACAGAGGCGCTGCTCTGGCCCGCCCTTCCGCCGGAGGCGCGCCAGGCGCTGATCCGCGACGGGATCATCCACCTGCCCAGCGAATACGGCGAACCCACGCCCATCACCCGCGCGCTGGTGGAGGATGGACGCCGGCAATCCGTCCTGTCCGAGCCCATCGACCTTCCCTGCCCCGTCCGCATCCTGCAGGGCATGGCGGACCCCGACGTGCCGTGGCGCCACGCCATCCGCATCCTGGACACGCTGGCTCAGGGCGATGCGCGGGTGACGCTGATCAAGGATGGTGACCACCGCCTGTCCCGGCCGGAGGATCTGCGCCTGCTGGCGGAGACGCTGGACAGCCTGCTGGCGGGCTAGCCCCCCGCCGCCAGGATCGCGGCCAGCCCCTCCCGGTAGGTCGGGCAGCGCCACTGGATGCCGAGTGCCGCCTTGGTCGCGGCATTCGTCACCACGCGGTTCTCCGACCAGAAGGACAGCGCCATCGGGGACATGCGCGGGGCCGCATCCTCGAAGAGCAGCGCGGGCGGGGGCGCGACACCCAGCAGCCGCGCCGCTTCCGCCACCATATCGGCCGACGCCGCGGCTTCGTCATCCACCAGGTGCAGCACCCGCACCCCATCCGGCCGACGCGCCGCGGCGACCACCGCCAGCGCGATGTCATCCCGGTGGATGCGGCTGAAGGCGTGGCCCGGCTTCAGCACGCGGCGCGCGGTGCCGGCGCGGACCTCATCCAGCGAGGACCGGCCAGGCCCGTAGATGCCACCCACCCGGAACAGGTCCAGCGCCCGCCCGGCCGCCGCCGCGCGCCAGGCCTGCTCCGCCGCAAGCCGGCGCTTCGAACGCTCCTGCCCCGGCGCGGGGGCCGTCGCCTCATCCACCGAAGCCCCGCCGCGATCGCCATAGATTCCAGTCGTGGAGAGGTAGCCGATCCAGCGCAGCGCGGGCGCCTGCGCGATGGCATCGGCATGGGCGGCGAGGACCGGGTCGCCCCCCTCACCCGGCGCGGCCGTCACCACGAGATGCGTTGCTTCCCGGATCACGCGCGCGGCCTCCGCGAAGGCCACCACCGCCACGCCCGGCGGTGGCGCGGCGCGGGCGGGATCGCGCGCCGTACCGGTCACGGAGAAACCCGCCGCCAGGGCCTCCTGCGCGATCGCGCCGCCGCTGTAGCCGAGGCCCGCCACAACCAACCGGTTCGCCATGGAATCCCCCTTGCTGCCCCGTCGGTGTGCCCCGCTTCGCGGTGGCGGCAAAGGGGTTGCGGCACCCGCGACCGTTCCGCCATGGTCCAGAGTTACAAGCAAGACAGGAAACGTCCCCATGCTGCGTCGCCGCCACGCCCTTGCCTTGGCCACCACGAGTCTCGCGCTGCCCTGGGCGGGCGCCCGGGCGCAAGCTTTTCCCCAGGACCGCCCAATCCGCGCCGTGGTGAACTTCCCGCCGGGCGGCACGGTGGACACGGTGGCCCGCCTGGTCGCGCCCGTGCTGGCGGAGAAGCTCGGCCGGCAGGTGGTGGTGGAGAACCGGGGCGGCGCCTCCGGCCTCATCGGGGCGGAAGCCGTGGTGCGCAGCGCGCCGGATGGCCACACCCTGCTCTTCGCGCTGTCCACCCATGCGGTGAACCCCCACATGGTCCCGCGCATGCCCTTCGACACGCTGGCGGATTTCGCCCCGGTCGGCTTCATCGGCGGCGCGCCGGTCCTGATGGCCGCCCATCCCTCCGCCCCCTTCCGGACGCTGGCCGATGTCATCGCGGCGGGCCGCGTCGGCGAAGGCCCGCATTTCGGTACCATCGGCAATGGCTCCACCGGCCACCTGATGATGGCGCAGTTGTCCACGCTGACCGGCGCGCGCTTCACCCATGTGCCCTTCCGCGGCGGCGGGCCGGCCGTGCAGGCGGCGCTGGGCGGGCAGGTGCCGCTGGTCATCACCTCCACCGTCGCGGTGGGGCCGCATGTCACGGCGGGATCGCTGCGCGGCGTCGCGCTGTCGGGGGCCGAACGCTCCCCGGTCCATCCCACCGTGCCCACGGTGGCGGAGCAGGGCTTCCCCGGCTTCTCCGCCGATAGCTGGGTCGGCGTGCTGGCGCCGGCGCGGACGCCGGATGCCGTTGTCGCCCGGATCAACACCGACCTCGCCGCCACGCTCGCCGATCCCGGGGTGCGGGACAGGCTGGCCGGCATCGGCATGACGCCCCGCGCCATGGCCCCCGCGGAATTCGGCGCCTTCGTCGCCAGCGAATACGAACGCTGGGGCAAGGTGGTGCGCGAACACCGGATCCTGTCGGACTAATACCACCGGCGGTGGGGGTTGCGCCGGTCGGATCGGCCGGCGATTCCCGTCCCGCGCAAGGTGGTATAGGATCACCCCATGCGACGCCCCGCCCGCACCATGCTCCTCGGCGCCTTCGCCGCCGCCGCGCTGGCGGCGCTGGGGGCGTTCACCTGGGTGATGGTGATCCCGAGCCCCGCCCTGACGGCGGAGGAAGTGCTGCCGACGCCGCCGGAACCCCCGCGGCTGGACGGCAGCCCGCGCAGCGAGCGCTGCATGATCCTGGCCCGCACCGATGCCGTGGAGGCCCGCGCCTTCGCCGAGGCGTGGGACGCCGAGGGCGGCGGCGAAGGCGCGCGCCACTGCCTGGCCATCACCATCCTGGCCATGGGCGAACCTGGCCAGGCCGCACGGCTGCTGGAGGGCCTGGCCCGCAATTCCCGCGCCGGCAACGCCGCCCGCGCCGCCGTCTTCGCCCAGGCGACCCAGGCCTGGCTGATGGCGGGCGAGGCCGGCCGCGCCTATGCGGCGGCGACGCTGGCGCTGACCCTCTCCCCCGACGATCCGGACCTGCTGACGGACCGCGCCGTCACCCTCGGCTCCCTCTCCCGCTACCGGGAGGCGCTGGAGGATTTGGACCGCGCGCTGGCGCTGGATACCGAACGGACGGAGGCGCTGATGTTCCGCGCCGCCGCCTGGCGGCATCTGGACCGCGTGGACAATGCCGCGCGGGACATCGACCGGGCGCTCGCCCTCGATCCCAACTATGCCGAGGCGCTGCTGGAACGCGGCATCATCCGCCAGCTCCGCGGCGATACCGCCGGGGCGCGGGAGGATTGGGAGCGAGCGATCGAACTCGCGCCCGACAGCCCGACGGCGGACCTCGCCGCGCAGAACCTGGCGCTGAACGAGGCCGGGCCCTTCCGGCGTTGACCGCCACCGCATGATCGGCGCGATCACCGCGCTGCTGGTCTGCCAGCTGGCCGGGGAGTTCGCGGTGCGCGCGCTGCACCTGCCGGTGCCGGGGCCGGTGGTCGGCATGGTGATCCTGTTCCTGACGCTGCTCCTGCGCCGGCGGCCGGCGTCGGAGGCCCTGGGCGGCACGGCGGATGGGCTGCTCGGCAATCTCGGGCTGCTCTTCGTGCCGGCGGGGGTCGGCGTGGTGCTGTTCCTGCCCGTGCTGGCGCGGGACTGGGCGCCGCTGTCGCTGGCCGTGCTGGCGGGCACGCTGGCCGCCATCGCGGCCACGGGGCGGATCGCCCAGATGCTGCTGCCGAAGGACGATCCGTGACCCCGCTGGCGGAGATCTGGGTCTATCTGGCGCAGGAGCCCCTGGCGGCGCTGACGGCGACGCTGCTGGCCTGGCTGGCGGCGCTGCGCATCCACGCCTGGTGCGGGCGGCATCCGCTGGCGAACCCGGTGCTGATCGCGGTGGCGTTGCTGGCGGGCGGGCTGCTGGCGGCGGGCATCGACTACCGCGCCTATTTCAGCGGCGCGCAATTCGTCCATTTCCTGCTGGGCCCCGCCACCGTCGCGCTGGCCGTGCCGCTCTACCGGCAATTCGCCCTGGTGCGGCGATCCGCCCTGGCGGCCACGGCATCCATCATCCTGGGCGGGGCCTTCGCGGCGGCTGCGGGCATCGGCATCGCACTCGCGCTGGGCGCGGCGCCGGAGGTGGTGGCCAGCCTGGCGCCGCGTTCCGTCACCACCCCCGTCGCCATGGGCATCGCGGAACGCATCGGCGGCCTGCCGAGCCTGACCGCCGTGGTGGTGATCCTGTCCGGCATCGTCGGCGCGGCGCTCGGCCCCGTGGTGCTGGACTGGGCGGGGGTCAGCGACTGGCGGGCGCGCGGCATCGCCATCGGCACCGCCGCGCATGGCATCGGCACGGCGCGGGCGCTGAGCGTGAATGCCACCGCTGGCGCCTTCAGCGGGCTGGCGATGGGGCTGAACGCGCTGGCGACGGCGCTGCTGCTGCCGCTGCTCTGGGGCTTCTTCGCGGGATAGGCGTCAGAAGGGCGCCGGCAGGGGGGTGGCGGGCTGGCGGCCATACAGGCCGCGCTTGAGTTCCGCATGGGTGCGCGCGCCCCAGCCATCCAGTCGATCGACAAGGGCTTGCGGTACTGAAACGCGGGCGCCCTCGGTCAGGGTCGTGGGGCCCGTCATCGCCGGCGCGAAGGCGGATGGCGCCACCCGGTACTCGACATTCAGATAGTGCATCGTCTCGCTGATCAGGAACTGGCTGCTGATCCAGTAGGGCGGTATCCAGCCCGCGCGACGCTGGCCTTCGTCATACAGCGGAGCCAGATGGCCGGGCTGCCCCGGCTGCTGCCCGGCGGCCAGCACCACGAGGCCGCGGCAATCCAGGGCGGCGCGCACGGCGGAGACGACATGGCGCGCGATGGCGCCTTCGTTGAGGCAGATCCCATGCGGTTCCCAATGCACTCCGACTTCCTGCGCCGCCTGGGCGACGATGACCGCAGCGGCGCGGCCCGTGCGTTCCTGCACGAGGACAGCCTGGTGCATCCGGGTCGGCACCGTCATGTCGCTGGTGCGTCGGTCATCGACGCCGAGG
The DNA here is from genome assembly GCF_051859025.1 of Falsiroseomonas sp. Taxonomy (GTDB): domain Bacteria; phylum Pseudomonadota; class Alphaproteobacteria; order Acetobacterales; family Acetobacteraceae; genus Falsiroseomonas. Next base: position 236,214 of record NZ_JBHYGL010000037.1, read on the forward strand.
TGAAGGACCCGCCACGGCCCGGGCGGCAGGGGCAGCACCTTGCTCCCGACCATCAGGCTGCCCTCGACCATCGTGCCCGGCACCTGCGCCTGCGCCTGCCGCGCCAGCACCAGAAGAACCATCAGAAGCAGAACACGAACAGCCACGCACAACCCCCGATGATGAACCGGGGCATGCTCGGGGGCGGCGGCCTATCGTGTCAACGCCGGAACGGCCCTCACTCCGGCCGCGATTGCGGCGGCGCGCCCGCCGGTGGCGTCGCCGGGTCCCGTGCGCCTGCCGTGCTCTCGCCCAGGAATCCCTGCGGCGTGGTGCCCGTGCCCGCGGGCTGGTCGAGCCCGACGGCCGATCCATCCGTGCCACGGTTCACCGCCTGGGGGCTGTCGGTCTGCGGCGCCTGGCGAACCGGGCCGGCATCGCGCCCGATCTCCTCCACCCGCCCCGGCGGCGGCCCACCGGCCTGGGGCGGTGCGACAGGCTGCGCAAGGGCGAGGCCCGGGGCGAAGAAGGCAACAAGGAGAAGGCGATGGGTCATGGGGGACGAAACGTCCGCCCCCCGTGACGGTTTCTAGAAGTCCAGATCCGCGTAATGCGCCGGCGGCGTCACGCCGCTGACGCGATCCGCCAGCAGGTTGCGGAAGGCAGGGCGCGACTTGATGCGCGCATACCAGTCCTTGGCGCCGCCGGAGATCGACCAGTCCAGATCCCCGATATAGTCCAGCGTCGAAAGCTGTGCCGCCGCGGCCAGGTCCGCCAGGCTCAGCGCCGGTCCCGCCAGCCAGGCCCGCGTTTCCGCCAGCCAGCCGATGTATTCGAGATGCGGCTTGAGGTTGGCATAGCCCGCGCGGATCGATGCCGCATCCGGGTTGCCGCGCCCCAGCAGGCGCTTCATCTGCTTCTCGAACAGCAGGTTGCGCGTGACCTCGGCGTAGAATTTATGGTCGAACCAGGCGACAAGGCGCCGCACCTCCGCCCGTTCCGCCAGGGTGCGGCCCAGCAGCGGCATGTCCGGATAGGCCTCGTCCAGGTATTCGCAGATCGCATTGGAATCCACGATGGACAGGCCGTTGGCCTCCTGCAGCACCGGCACGGTGCAGGCGGGGTTCATCGCCAGGAACTCGTCCCGCCTTTCCCACACCTTCTCGACCCGCAATTCGAACGGAATCCGCTTCTCCGCCAGGGCGAGCCGGACCTTGCGGGCGAAGGGCGAGAGGGGGAGGTGGTAGAGAATCCGCATGCAGGCTGGCGCTTCAATTCGGGGATGTGACGCCGTATCGCATGGGGGGCGCGGCGGGCCAACAGGCCCCCTGTTCACGGCTGGCGTCATCACGCCCGGCTCGGCGCCCCGTCAAAGGCGATGGCGATGGCATGCCACATCGGCTTGCGGCGCATCGCCTCATCGAATGGCAGGGGCCGCGCCCGGGCATTGTCGCGGCGGCGGTGTTCCGGCAGGCGGCCGGCCTGGACCCAGCTGTGGCGGTCCGACAGCCCCCAGGTGAGCACCGCCTTGACCGCGGGCTGCGCCACGGTCGCTTCCAGGAAGCGGCGCACAAGATCGGCGCTGCCGGCATCCCGCGCCGCCGGATCGGCCGGCAGGGCGCGGTCATTCACGTCGAGCTCCGTCACCTCGATCGTCAGGCCGAGTTCGGCGACATCGCCGAGAAAATCCTGCCATTCATCCGCTGCGAAGGGCTGCCCGGCCTGGAGATGCGCCTGCACCCCCAGCACATCCACCGGCGCCCCGGCGCGCTTCAACCCGCGCAGCAGCCCGAGTACGCCCATGCGCTTGCGCCGCGCCGCGACAGTGGCGTGTTCGCAGCCGAAATCATTATAGGCGAGCCGCGCGGCAGGGTCCGCGGCGCGGGCGGCACGGAAGGCGGCGGGGATATAGTCCGGGCCCAGCACCTCCAGCATCCGGGTGCGGCGGAGCCAGTCCACGCGGCCATCCTCCGCCCGCACGGCCTCATTCACCACGTCCCAGCTGCCGATGCGGCCGCGCCAGCGGCCGACCGTCGCCTCGATATGCTCCTGCATGGCATTGGCCAGGCCGCGCGCATCCAGCCTGGCCATCCAGGGCGGATCGCTTTCGTGCCAGACCAGGGTATGGCCGCGCATCGCCATGCGGTTGACCCGGGCGAACTCCATGAGGCGGTCGGCCAGGCGGAAGCGCCGATCGCCGCGCGTGGGCTCCAGCTGGTCCCACTTCATCTCGTATTCCGCGACCAGCAGACCGCATTCCGCCCGGATGGCCGCGGTGGTGTCGGGCTCCGCCAGTTGCCGGGTGGTGATGGCGGTACCGAAGGTGATCCCCTTGGCGGCCGCACGGGCGTGCAACCCGGGGCCCGCCGCCGCCTGCGGGATGGGCGGCGGCACCTGCGCGCTGGCACACCCCGCGCCCAGCAGAGCGGGGGCGGCCAGCACGGCCCTTCGGCCGATCACTCCGCGGCGACGGCCGGGGCGTCGGTCATCGGCTTGGGCAGGTACTTCGCGTATTCCTTCGGCACGACGTGCCAGAAGTGGCCGCGTTCCGTCGCCCAGTCGTTCAGGATGCGGGCGGCGAAGGGGCTGCCCGTTTCCTTCACATGGCGCTGCACATGGTCGCGCAGCACCTCCTCCCAATGCGTGCTGCCGCCGAGGCGCTGCCACAGCAGCGTCTCCGGGTTCACGCGCTTCTCGAAATTCCCGTCGGCATCGTAGAGGAAGCTCATGCCGCCGGTGAAGCCCGCGCCGAAATTGTCGCCCACGGCGCCGAGGATGACGACGCAGCCGCCCGTCATGTATTCGGCCCCGTTCGCGCCGCAGCCTTCCACCACCGCCAGCGCGCCGGAATTGCGCACGGCGAAGCGTTCGCCCGCCTGGCCCGCCGCGAACAGCGCGCCACCGGTCGCGCCATAGAGGCAGGTGTTGCCGATGATCGTGTTCTCCCGCCACACCAGCGAGGAGGACGGCGCCGGCCGCACCACGATGGTGCCGCCCGACAGGCCCTTGCCGACATAGTCGTTGGCGTCACCGAAGACTTCGAGCTTGAGGCCCTTCACCGCGAAGGCGCCCAGCGACTGGCCGGCGGAACCGCGCAGCCGCACGGTCAGGTGCCCGCTCTGCAGCCCCTCCATCCCGAACTTGCGCACGATCTTGGAGGAGATCTTCGTGCCGATGGCGCGATGCGTGTTCCGGATGTTGTAGGCCAGCTGCATCTTCTCGCCGCGCTCGAACAGCGCCGCGGCGTCGCGGATCATGTCGGCGTCCAGCGTCTCCGGCACCTCGTTCCGGCCTTCCATGGTGCAGTAGGCCGCATGCGAACCGGCATCCGCCTTCACCAGGAGGGGGTTGAGGTCGAGGTCGTCGAGGTCATCGGAACCGCGCGACACCTGGCGCAGCAGGTCGGTGCGGCCGATCACGTCCGTCAGCTTGCGGAAGCCGAGGCCGGCCAGGATTTCCCGCACTTCCTCCGCCACGAAGGAGAAGAGGTTGATGACCTTCTCCGGCGTGCCGGTGAACTTCTGCCGCAGCGCATCGTCCTGAGTGCAGACGCCGACCGGGCAGGTGTTGGAATGGCACTGCCGCACCATGATGCAGCCCATGGCGACGAGCGACGCCGTGCCGATGCCGAATTCCTCGGCGCCCAGCATGGCCGCGATCACCACGTCCCGCCCCGTCTTGAGGCCACCATCGGTGCGCAGCTTCACGCGATGGCGAAGCCTGTTCAGCATCAGCACCTGATGGGTCTCGCTGAGCCCCATCTCCCACGGCAGGCCGGCATGCTTGATGGAGGAGACGGGCGATGCGCCCGTGCCGCCGGAATGGCCGGAGACCAGGATGGCATCCGCCTTCGCCTTGGCGACGCCGGCCGCGATGGTGCCGATGCCGCTGCGCGCCACCAGCTTCACGCAGACCGTCGCCTCGGGATTGATCTGCTTGAGGTCGTAGATGAGCTGCGCCAGATCCTCGATCGAGTAGATGTCGTGGTGCGGCGGCGGCGAGATCAGCATCACGCCCGGCGTCGAATGCCGCAGCTTGGCGATGAGTTCCGTCACCTTGAAGCCGGGCAGCTGCCCGCCCTCACCAGGCTTCGCGCCCTGCGCAACCTTGATCTCGATCTCCTTGCAGTTGTTCAGGTATTCGGCGGTGACGCCGAAGCGGCCCGAGGCAATCTGCTTGATGGAGGAGTTCGCATTGTCGCCGTTGCTGCGCGGCTTCGCGCGGGCGGGATCCTCGCCACCCTCGCCGCTGTCGCTGCGCGCGCCGATGCGGTTCATGGCGATGGAGAGCGTCTCATGCGCCTCCGGGCTCAGCGCACCGAGGGAGATGCCGGGCGCCACCAGGCGCTTGCGGATTTCCGTGATGCTCTCGACTTCCTCCAGCGAGACCGCGATGCGGCCATCGGCGCGGAAATCCAGCAGGTCCCGCAGCGCCACCGGCGGCAGCTTGCGCACGCCTTCCGTGTAGCGCTTGAAGGTCTGGTAGCTGTCCGTCTCCACCGCCTTCTGCAGCGTGTGGATCAGGCTGCCGTCGAAGGCATGGTTCTCGCCGCGCTTGCGCAGCTTGTACAGGCCGCCGACCGGCAGCGTCACCGCATCCGCGTCCCAGGCCTTGGCATGCAGCGCCAGCACGCGGCGCGCGATGCCGGACAGGCCGATGCCGGAGATGCGGCTGGCGATGCCGGGGAAGAATTCGGCGACGAGGGCGCGGGACAGGCCGATGGCCTCGAAATTCATGCCGCCGCGATAGCTGCTGATGACGGAGATGCCCATCTTGGACATCACCTTCAGCAGGCCCTTGTCCACCGCCTTCTTGTAGCGGGCGACGCAGTCCTTCAGCGACAGACCGGCGAAAAGCCCGCGGCGGTGCCGGTCCGCGATGCTTTCCTGCGCCAGATAGGCGTTCACCGTCGTCGCACCCGCGCCGATCAGCACGGCGATGTAGTGGACATCGATGGATTCCGCGCAGCGCACATTCACCGAGGTGAAGGTCCGCAGCGAATGGCGCACGAGATGCGTGTGCACGCCACCAACGGCCAGGATCATCGGGATCGCGGCGCGCTCAGGCCCCTGCGCCTCATCGGACAGGATGACATGCGCGCAGCCGCTGCGCACGCCTTCCTCGGCTTCCCGGCGGATGCGCTCGATCGCGCGACGCAGCCCCTGTTCCCCTTCGGAGACCGGGAAGGTCGCGTCCACGGTGCAGACGGTGGCGCCCATATAGGCACGCATCGCGGCGAATTCCGCGTTGGACAGCACGGGGCTGTCCAGCATCAGCATGTCGCACTGCGTCGGGTCCTCATCGAGGATGTTCCCGAGATTGCCGAGCCGCGTCTTCAGCGACATCACCCGCGTCTCACGCAGGCTGTCGATCGGCGGGTTCGTCACCTGGCTGAAGGATTGCCGGAAATAATGGTGCAGGCCGCGATACTGGCCGGACAGCACGGCGATGGGCGTGTCGTCGCCCATGGAGCCCACGGCCTCGCTCGCCTCCTCCACCATCGGGTGCAGGATGGTCTCCAGCTCCTCCAGCGTGTAGCCGACGGCCAGCTGGCGGCGACGCAGCGCCTCCCCGCTCCATTCCGCCTGCTCATCCGCCCCGGCCTTGACGATGCCGTCGATGCGCGTGGTGCGGCGCGTCCAGTCGCCGAAGGGCTTGCGGCCGGACAGCGCGTCCTTCAGCTCCGTGTCGCCATAGAATCGGCCGGTCGAGAGATCGACGGCGACGCATTGCCCGGGTCCGACGCGGCCCTTGGCGATGATGCGGTCCTCCGCGATCTTCACCATGCCGGTCTCGGAACCCGTGACCAGCATGTTGTCGGTGGTGATGGTGTAGCGCATCGGGCGCAACCCGTTGCGGTCCAGCCCGCCGATCGCCCACTTGCCATCGGTGGCCGCGATCGCCGCCGGGCCGTCCCAGGGCTCCATCACCGCGTTGCAGTACAGGAAGAATTCCCGGTGTGCCTCCGGCATGGTGGCGTTGTTGCCGAGGCTTTCCGGGATCAGCATCGCCTTGGCCATCGGCGCATCGCGCCCGCCGCGCACCAGAAGCTCGAACACATTGTCCAGCGTCGCGGTGTCGGACCCGCCAGCCTGAACGATCGGCTTCAGATCTTCCATGTAGGCATCGAGCAACGGATGGGCGAGCCGCGTCTCGTGGCTCTTCATCCAGTTGATGTTGCCGTGGACGGTGTTGATCTCACCGTTATGCGCCAGCGTGCGGAAGGGCTGGGCCAGGCGCCAGGTGGGGAAGGTGTTGGTGGAATAGCGCTGGTGGTAGATGGCGAAGCGGCTGACGAAGCGCGTGTCGTTCAGGTCCGGGAAGAAGTCGGTCAGGTTCTCCGCCAGGAACATGCCCTTGTAAATGATCGAGCGGCAGGACAGGGAGCACAGGTACAGCTCCGGGATCTGCGCCGCGATGGCCTGCTTCTCGATCCGCCGGCGGATGACGTAGAGGTCCCGCTCATAGGTGTCGTCATCGACGCCGCGCGGGTTCCACAGCAGGATCTGCTCGATCTCCGGCCGCGTCGCATTGGCCTTCTCGCCGATGCAGGAGACGTCGATCGGGACCTGGCGCCAGGAATAGATGTTGTAGCCGGCGTTGAGGATCTCGGTCTCGACGATCTGGCGGCAGCGTTCCTGTGCGCCGAGGTCGGTCTTCGGCAGGAACACCATGCCGACCGCGATGCGGCCCGGGCGCACGGCGTCGCCGCCGCGCTGCACGACTTCCGTGAAGAAATCCTGGGGGATTTCGATATGGATGCCGGCGCCGTCGCCGGTCTTGCCATCGGCATCCACGGCGCCGCGGTGCCACACGGCCTTCAGCGCATCGATGCCGGCCTGCACGACATCCCGCCGCGCCTTGCCATCCAGCGCCGCCACCAGGCCGACGCCACAGGCATCATGCTCGGTCAGGTCGACATGGGCGTCCTGCAGCGTGGCCAGGTTGGCCTTGTAGCCCTCGGCGAACTGCGCCCCGCTCTCGAAAGAAGCGTTCTCGAAACCGTTGTCCATGTCAGTCACTCCGCCGCCACGGCGAGCGCCGCGGTCTTCTGCTGGATGTAGCCATGCATCTGTTCAGCCGCGTCGCGGCCATCTCGGATCGCCCAGACGACGAGCGAGGCACCGCGCACGATGTCACCCGCGGCAAACACGCCGGGCAGGTCCGTCATCATGGTGCGGTGATTCACCTTCAGCGTGCCCCAGCGCGTGACGGGCAGGCCAGGCTCCTCGAAGGCCTTGGGGAGGTTCTCGGGATCGAAGCCCAGCGCCATGATCACGAGGTCCGCCGGCATGGTGAAGCTGCTGCCGGGAATCGGTTCCACCTGCTGGCGGCCGGAGGCATCGGGCAGGCCGAGATGCATGCGGTGGGCGCGTACGCCATCGACCTTGCCATCGCCCAGGAAGGCTTCCGGCGCACCGAGCCATTCGAAGGTCACACCTTCTTCCTCCGCGTGATGAACCTCACGCATGGAGCCCGGCATGTTCGCCTTGTCGCGGCGATAGAGGCAGGTGACGGAAGTGGCACCCTGGCGTACCGCGGTGCGGACGCAGTCCATCGCCGTGTCGCCGCCGCCGATGACCACCACGCGCTTGCCGGCCGCGTTCAGCGCGCCCGATTCCATGGCCGGCACCACCTCGCCGAGGCCCGCGCGGTTGGACGCCGTCAGGTAGTCCAGCGCCGGCACGATGCCGTCCAGCCCGATGCCCGGCGCCGCCATGTCGCGCGCCTTGTAGACGCCGGTCGCGACCAGCACCGCATCGTGCTTCTCGCGAAGCTCGGCCAGGGTGATGTCCTTGCCCACGGCGACGTTCAGGTGGAAGTGGATGCCGCCTTCCTCGAACTGCTTCCAGCGGCGCAGCACCACTTCCTTCTCCAGCTTGAAGTTGGGGATGCCGTAGATCATCAACCCGCCAACGCGGTCGTAGCGGTCATAGACATGCACCTGGTAGCCGCGCATGCGCAGACGTTCGGCCGCCGCCAGGCCGCCGGGGCCGGCGCCGATGATGCCGACGCTCTGCGTCAGTTCGTGCCGCGGCTTGGGCGCCTTGACCCAGCCATTCTCCCAGGCGGTATCGGTGATGTACTTCTCCACCGACCCGATGGTGACGCTGCCGAAGTCTTTCTCGATGACGCAGTTGCCCTCGCAGAGGCGATCCTGCGGGCAGATGCGGCCACAGATTTCGGGAAATGTGTTGGTGGCGGAGGCGACCTCATAGGCTTCCTCCAGCCGCCCTTCCGCGGTCAGCTTCAGCCAGTCCGGGATGTTGTTGTTCAGCGGGCAGTGGACGGAGCAGAATGGCACGCCGCACTGGCTGCAGCGGCTGGCCTGCGTCTTGGCGCCTTCGGGGTCGAAGGCCTTGTAGATCTCGTCGAAATCCTCGCGTCGCAGATCCGCCTTCCGCTTTTCCGGCAGGCGTTGGTCGAGGCGCACGAATTGCAGCATCCGGTCGGCCATGGCGGCGACGCTCCCTTGGGGCGAAACGAGGCACGCGCCCCCTCTCATCCCCCGGGGTTCGCGTGAGGCCCCTCTACATCACCGAAAACCGCCGCGCGAGTCCGAAATGCATTAACAGGACAGTTTAGCTGACCTTATTTCTGCATATCCGGTCCGCAGCCCGAACCATGCACCGGACCGGACCGCGAAATAGGTCCGATCCGGCCCGGCGCTCAGGCCGCCGCCAAATCGCGCCGGCCCCCACCCGGGCGGAAGCGCCGCAGGTACCCCGGCACCACCGCCTCGACCGAAGTCGGCGCGATGCCGAGATCGGCAAGGCCGGGCACCCCCTCCCCCACCACATTGTCGCGGCCGAGCAGCTTGAGCTGGTCCGTGGTCAGGGCGGGGTTGGGCAGCTTCTCCAGGATGCTGGCCTGGAAGCCCATCAGCCCCATCGGCATATCCACCAGGCGCTTGTTGCGGCGCGTGGTGTCCAGGATGAAGCGCAGCACGTCGCGCATCGTCATCACGCGCGGGCCGCCCAGTTCATAGGTGCGGCCAGCCGCGTCGTCCCGCTCCACCGCCGCCATCACCGCATCGGCGACATCGCCCACGAAGACCGGCTGGAACCTGGTGCCGCCGGACACGACGGGCATGAAGGGCAGCAGCCGCGCCATGCCGGCGAATCGGTTGAAGAAATTATCCTCCGCCCCGAAGACGACGGAGGGCCGCAGGATGGTGGCTGCCGGGAAGGCCGCGCGCACCGCCGCCTCCCCTTCCGCCTTGCTGCGGGCGTAGCGGCTGTCGCTGGCCGCATCGGCGCCGATGGCGGAGACCTGGACGAAGCGCCGCACCCCGGCCGCCGCCGCGGCCTGCGCCACCACGCCAGGCCCCCTGGCCTGCACATTGTCGAAATCCCCGTGCAGGATGCCGACCAGGTTCACCACCACATCGGCACCTTCCACCGCCCGCGCCACGGCGGCGGCATCCGTCACCGCGGCGCGCAGCGGCACGATCTGGCCGACGCGCCCCTGGGTGCAGAGGAAGCGTGCCGCCAGCGGGTCCCGCCCCGCGATGCGCACGATGTAGTCCTGCGCCGCCAGCCGCTGCACCACGTAGCGTCCGATGAAACCGGCGCCGCCGAACACCGTCGCCACCTTGCGATCCGCCGCGCGCATGATCCGTCACTCCGTCAGGGAAATCCGTGCCGGACCATATGGGGGCGACCCTCGCCCGCCAAGCATCGGAAACCATCCACAACTTGTCGAAGCCCCCCCGCTTGACGCCCCCCTTCCCGCCCCGTAAATCGCCCCTCGCTGAACGACGCCCCCTGCCCAGGTGGTGGAATTGGTAGACGCGCTGGCTTCAGGTGCCAGTGACCGCAAGGTCGTGAAGGTTCGAGTCCTTTCCTGGGCACCACTACTCCGCCGAATTCTCGCGGGGCACAGCGGCAGCAGAAACCCGACAGCCCTTTCCGCATCCAGTCCTGCACATGGCGTCGGGATTGCGACCCACAGTGGCAGATCCGCGACCGGATAACTCCATCTGGTTGTTGCGACGCCCTCGCCGCGGTGCCAGATTGGCACGCCGCGCATCGCCCGATCGCCCCCCATGCTCGGCAAGCCTGCCGCAGCCGGCGCTTCGTTGGCCATCGGTGCCGATCCTGGCCGATTCCCTGACCGCAAGCGCCGCCTGCGCCCGGATACGACTCCACCTGGATACCGCCTCCACCTGGATCAAGACTCCCACGAGAGCGTCCCGACCTGATGCGAGACAGGCACTTCGGCAGCTTCGGCTTCGGGACCCCGGCCCGGGTCAGCCCCCCCGCCCACCCGGCGGTGGAAAGGCCCGCGATCGCGGAGTCGCTGGCCCATCCCCTACCGCTGCTGGCGGCCAATCTGGTGGTCGCGCTGCTCTATGCCGGGCTTGGCGCGGCGGTGGGGCTGTTCTTCGCCCGCTACGGCCTGTTCCCTGCGCCCATCTGGCTGCCCGCCGGCATCGCCGCCGTCGCCACGCTGGTGGGTGGGCTCCGCCTGGTGCCCGGGCTGTTCCTCGGCTCCTTCGCCGTCAACGGCCTGCTGCTCGATGCCGGGCTGCTACCCGCGGCGCTGATCTCCGTCTCCAACAGCCTCGGCCCCTGGGTGGGCGCGGTGCTGACCAGGTCGCTGCGCCCGCCCACCGGCCTTTTCACCCGGCTGCGCGGCGTGCTCGGCTTCGTGGCGGGCGGCGTGATGCTGCAATCCCTGCTCACCGCGCTGGGTGGCACCGCGGCGCTGCTGGCGACCGGTGGCTTGCCGGTGGAAGCCGCCTATTCCGTCTTCGCCCGCTGGGTGCTCTGCGATGCCGGTGGCGTCTTCTTCTTCGCCCCGGCCCTGATGCTGTGGATCGGTGCCGAACGCACGCCGGCGGTGCCCGGCCACCGGCCGGCGGCCAGCGATGCGGCGGTCTTCGCCGCCACCGCCGGCCTGGCCGCGCTGGTCTTCGCCCTGCCCCCGCCGCTATCCGCCCTGGTGCAGCCGGAAGCGGTGGTTCTGCTGACCATTCCCGTCACCTGGGTGACGCTGCGCATCTCGCTCCGCGCCGCCTATTCGCTGCTGACCCTCATCAGCGTGGTCGCCACCATCGGCACGCTGGCGGGCCTCGGCCCCTTCCAGCCCGATGTCGTCCCGAATCCCCTCCGCGCCGTCGCCATGATGATCGTGCTGATGGCCACCAACGCCCTCGCCCTGATGGCGCTGCTGAGCGAGCGGCGGGAGGCGGAGGCGCGCCTGGCGGAGGGCAATGCCAGGCTGACGGAGGAAGTGGCCGACCGCACCGCCGAACTCCGCCACCGCGCGGAGTCGGATGACCTGACCGGCATCGGCAATCGCGGCCATTTCCTGCGCAGCCTGGCGGAGCACATCGCCGCGGCCCGGCGGCAGGGAGCGCCCCTGGCGCTGGTGCTGCTGGACCTCGACCAGTTCCGCCTGCTGAACGACATGCGCGGCCACGCCGCCGGCGACGCGGCGCTGCTGGCCGCGGCACGGCTGGTCGCGGCGCCGCTTGAGGGAATGCCCGCCAATCTCGGCCGCCTGGGCGGAGAGGTCTTCGCCGTCTCCCTCCCCGGCATCGATGCCAATGCGGCGGCGACGCTGGCGGAGGCGATGCGCGCCGCCGTCGCCCGCCACAATTTCACGGCAGAGGATGGCGAGGCCCCGGCCCGCCTGACCGCCAGCATCGGCGTCACCGGCCTGCTGCCGCGGGACCAGGGGCCGGAGGATCTCCTCAGGCGCGCCGATGCCGCCGTCTTCCTGGCCAAGGCCAAGGGCCGCAACCGGGTGGAGGTGCGGATGGTGAGCGAGGTGCCGAAGGAGATGCGCGCCAGCAGCCTGTCCCGGTAGCGGCCACTCCCTGCCTCCGCTATAGCGGGCGGAGGCCGATGACCGCGCAATTCCCCCTTGCCGGGACGCCCTTCGCCCCGGCAAGGGGCGCCGGCGGCCAGGGCCAGACCCTTTTCACCCGGAACGCCATGATCCAGCTGCATCGGCACGACCTGCCGGAAGGACTGAGCTTCGGCTCCTCCGTCGCCATCGATACCGAGACGATGGGCCTCGACCCCCGCCGCGACCGGCTCTGCCTGGTGCAGCTGTCCGCCGGCGATGGCACCGCGCATTGCGTGCAGATCCTGCCCACCAGCCTCGGCGGGCGGGGGGGCGACTGCCCGAACCTGAAGAAGCTGCTGACCGACCCGTCGGTGCTGAAGATCTTCCACTTCGCCCGCTTCGACGTCGCCGCGCTCTACAACGCGCTGGGGGTGGAGGTCGCGCCGGTGGTCTGCACCAAGATCGCCTCCAAGCTGGTGCGGACCTACACGGACCGGCACGGGCTGAAGGACCTCTGCAAGGAATTGCTGGGGGTGGAACTCTCCAAGCAGCAGCAATCCAGCGACTGGGGCCAGCCGGAGCTGACACCGGAACAGCTGACCTATGCGGCGTCCGATGTGCTGCATCTGCATGCGCTCTGGGCCCGGCTGAAGGCGTTGCTGGAACGCGAAGGGCGGCTCGACGTCGCGGAGGCCTGCTATCGCTTCCTGCCCATGCGCGGCAGGCTGGACCTGCTGGGCTATGAGGAACCGGACATCTTCAGTCACTGAATCGGCTGCCCTGCCTTGAAATCGCGCGATCGTTGCCAAGTCGCGCCAAGGTTGACGAAAGGTTGGCACGTTTCTTGTCCGGACATCGCCGGAAGGGCCATCCGCTCGTTGACCCTATGGCCCGGCAGGCCCATACAAGCTTGGTGCGATTGCCCCCGCCCATCTCCTCCCGCCCTGCCGGCTCCGCGCCCGGTGGCTTCCGCGCGCCCGCGCGCCGCATGCTGGCCCCGTCCCGGGAACGGCGCGCGCCACGGCCGGCGGAACTCGCGCGGCGGCGCATCTTCGTCAGCATCGCCAAGCGCGTGCTGCCGCTGGCGGCGGTGGGGCTGCTGGCGGCCATCGCGCTGTGGCCGGAATTCGACAGCGCGGCGGACCGGGGCCGCATCTCCTTCCAGCGGGTGATCTCCGCGCGGCCGGACGCGCTGCGCATCGTCGATCCCCGCTACCAGGGCGTGGACGAGCAGAACCGCCCCTACAACGTGACTGCCACCCTCGCCACCCAGGCGGGGAACGAGGATCTGGTCAACCTCCAGGCCCCCCGCGCCGACCTGCTGATGAGCGATGGCGCCTGGATCTATATCGAGGCGCGCGATGGCCGCTACGACCGCCCCCGCAACCACCTGGATCTGGCGGGACGCGTGACCGTGCATCATGACGACGGCACCCAGTTCGTGACGGACAAGGCCGCGGTGGACCTCGCCGCCGGCGCCGCAGCGGGCGACGACCCCGTGGCCGCGCAGGGCCCCTTCGGGACCCTCACCGCCCAGGGCTTCCGGCTGATCGACCGCGGCCAGGTCGTGATCTTCACCGGCCAGGCCCGCGCGGTGCTGGAGGGCGGCAAGTGATCCGCCGCGCCCTCCTCGCCGTCGCGATCGCCTTGCTGGCCGCCCCCGCGATCGCCCAGAACCTGGACCTCACCCAGGGCGGCCCGGTCGAGATCACGGCGACCGACGGGATCGAGTGGCGCCAGCAGGAACAGGTCATCGTCGCCCGCGGCAATGCGCGCGCGGTGCGCGATGGCGTGACGGTGGACGCCGACCGGCTGATCGCACGCTACCGCCCCCGCGCCGGCACCACCGTCCAGCCCGGGGAAAGCCCGATGTCAGGGGGCGAGATCTTCCGCTTCGAGGCCGAGGGCAATGTCCGCGTCACCTCCGCCACCGAAAGGGCGGAAGGGGACCGCGCGGTCTATGACATCGACCAGGCGGTGATGGTGATGTCCGGCCGCAACCTGTCCCTGACCACGCCGGAACAGCGCATCACGGCGCGGGACAGCCTGGAATATTGGCCGCAGCGTCGGATGGCGGTGGGCCGCGGCGGCGCGGTGGTGACCACCAGCGACAACCGGCGCATCGCCGCCGATACGCTGGTCGCCTATTTTCTTGAGTCCCCGGCCCCGGGCGCGCCCGCGGCAACTCCCGCGCCCGCGCCCGCGCCCGCGCCGGCGCCCACCACAGCCGCCAGCCGCCCCGCCGCCATCCCCGGCCTGCCGGGCAATACGGAGAATAGTCGCATCGATCGCGTGGAAGCCTATGGCAGCGTCGAGATCCGGTCGCCGGAGGAAGTCGTCCGCGGCGACCGCGGCGTCTACAGCCCGCCCACCGGGCTGGCGCGGCTGATGGGCGGCGTGCGCATCACGCGCGGCGACAACCAGTTGAACGGGACGGAGGCGATCGTGAACCTCCGCACCGGGGTCTCCCGCCTCGTCTCCGCGCCCGGCGACCGGGTCCAGGGCCTGGTCGTGCCCCAGCAGCAGCCAGCACCCGGCAGCGTGACACCCGCGCCAGCCGGTGCGGCGCCCGCGCCCCGGCCGGCGCCACGGCCCGCCCCCACCACCGGCCCGGTCCCCACGCCCCCGCCCCCGGCGCCGCGCCAGCCGCAGGGAGCGACGCGATGACGCCCCCCGATGGCCCCCCGCAGGATGGCCCCCCGCAGGCTGGAGCACGCGACCCCCGCACGGGCGCACCGCCCGTGCGCCTGGCCGCCGATAATTCCGGCCTGGTCGCGAAGGGCCTTGGCAAGCGCTACAAGAAGCGCCCCGTCGTGCGGAACGTCTCCATCAGCCTGAAGCGGGGCGAGGCCGTCGGCCTGCTCGGGCCCAACGGCGCCGGCAAGACCACGACCTTCTACATGATCACCGGCCTGGTGCAGCCCGATGAGGGCATGGTCACCATGGATGGCCATGACGTGACCTTCCTGCCGATGTACCGCCGCGCGCGCCTCGGCCTCGGCTACCTGCCGCAGGAAGCATCGATCTTCCGCGGCCTGTCGGTGGAGGACAACATCCGCGCCGCGCTGGAAGTCGTCGAACCCGTCCGCGACCGGCGGGAGCAGATGCTGGACGCGCTGCTGGCGGAATTCGGCATCGGCCACCTCCGCCGCGCCCCCGCGCTCGCGCTGTCCGGCGGCGAACGCCGGCGCTGCGAGATCGCGCGCGCGCTCGCCACCCAGCCCAGCTACATCCTGCTGGACGAACCACTCGCCGGCATCGACCCCATCGCGGTGGGGGAGATCCGCGACCTGGTGAAGCACCTGAAGGATCGCGGCATCGGCGTGCTCATCACCGACCACAATGTGCGGGAGACGCTGGAAATCATCGACCGCGCCTACATCCTGCATGACGGCCAGGTGCTGATGGAGGGCAGCCCCCGCGACATCGTCGCGCATGAAGGGGTGCGCCGCGTCTACCTCGGCGAACGCTTCTCGCTGTAGGCCTGGGACCATGACAGGCGCCGCGCATCACCAGGCGGGGGGCTGAGCGCGATGGCGATCGGCCCGCGGCTCGACATGCGGCACACGCAGTCGCTGGTGATGACGCCGCAGCTGCGCCAGGCGATCAAGCTGCTGCAATCCTCCAACATGGAAGTCACCGCCTTCGTGGAGGAGGAGCTGGAGCGCAACCCGCTGCTGGAGCGGGATGAGCGGCCTGAACCCCGCACCACCGCGGATGAACGGGCGCCCGAGGCACTGGCCCCGGAGCCCCGCGATTCGCTGGAAGCCGCGACGGCGACCTCCATGGCGGAAAGCCCGCTCGATGCCGATTACGGCAATGTCTATGACGGCGATGGCAGCGGCGGCGGCGCCGGGCTCGGCGCGGGGGATGGCGCGGGCCGCGGCGGCCGGGCCGATTTCGACGACGACCTCTCCGGCATCGAGGATCTGGCCGATGCGCGGAAGTCGCTGCGCGAGCACCTCGGCGAACAGGTCCGGCTGAGCTTCCATGACCACCGGGACCGCATGATCGCCGCGCAGATGCTGGCGATGGTCGATCCCGCCGGGCGGCTGCCCGTGACGGATGCCGCGATCGCCGCCGCCATGGGGTGCGAGGAGGCGAAGGTCGCCGCCGTGCGCGCGCGGATGCAGCGCCTCGACCCCGTCGGCATGTTCTGCCGCGACCTGCGGGAATGCCTGGCGGTGCAGCTGGCGGATCGCAACCGGCTCGACCCCTGCATGGAAGCGCTGCTCGACAACCTCGATATGCTGGCGCGGCGCGACCTGCGCGGCCTGATGCGCGTCTGCGAGGTGGATTCCGAGGATCTCGCGGAGATGGTCGCGGAGCTCAAGCGCCTCGACCCCAAGCCCGGTGCCAGCTTCGACGCGGCGCCCGCCATGGCCGTGGTGCCGGATGTGCTGATGCGGCGCACCAATGATGGCGGCTGGGCGGTGGAGCTGAACCCGGAGACGCTGCCCCGCATCCTGGTCAACCGCGGTTTCCACGCCCGCGCCGTGGTCGGCGCCCGCAGCCGGGACGACAAGGCCTTCATCGCCGACAAGCTGCAGAGCGCGACCTGGCTGGTGAAGTCCCTGGAACAGCGGGCCAATACCATCCTGAAGGTGGCAGCCGAGATCGTGCGCCGGCAGGACGCCTTCTTCCGCCTCGGAGTCGGACATTTACGGCCGTTGATTTTGCGGGACGTGGCCGAACATGTCTCCATGCATGAGAGCACGGTCAGCCGCGTGACGGCGAACAAGTATATCGCGACGCCGCGCGGGACCTTCGAGCTTAAGTATTTCTTCACCACTGCCATAGCAGGCACCAGTGGTGGTGAAAGTCATAGCGCGGAGGCCGTTCGCTTTCGCATCCGCGAGATGATCATGGCGGAAGGTATTGACGACGTCTTGTCTGATGACGCGATTGTCGAGCGTCTGCGCAAGGAGGGTGTGGACATCGCCCGCCGAACGGTGGCCAAATACCGGGAGGCGTTGCGCATACCATCGTCTGTGCAGCGCAAGCGGGAGAAGGCCGTCCCGGCCTGACCTTGGCGCTTTTCCGCCGGTTCCACCGGGCGGCCTTTTCCGAACCGGAGAAGGAGCAAATCCCTCATGCATATTACAGTCGCGGGCAAGCAGGTCGAAACCGGTGATGCGCTGAAGACGCATGTGCGGGATGGCCTCGGCACCATCGCGCGGAAGTATTTCGACCACGCGCTCGAAGCGAATGTCACCTTCCGCCGCGACGCGAAGGGCCACGCCTTCGTCTGCGACATCAACCTCAAGGCCGGGCGCAACCTGTTCATGCGGGGGGAGGGCGAGGGCGCCGACGCCCACCGGGCCTTCGAGGAAGCGGCGGAGCACGTCGCCAAGCGGATGCGACGATACAGGCGCCGCATGAACGACCACGCCCGGCATTTGGCCGGGGAGCGGCAGCCCGAGATGGGCGAACCCGCCCGCCAGATGGTCCTGGCGCGGGAGACGGAGGAGGAGGTCGAGGCAGATGCCGAGCCCGCCATGGCCCATGGCGCGGACCATCCGGCCGTGGTCGCCGAGACCCCCGCGACGATCGACCGCCTGACGGTGGGGGAGGCGGTGATGCGCATGGATTTGGCGCATGTGCCGGTGCTGATGTTCCGCAACCGCGCGACCAACGCGCTGAACGTCGTCTATCGCCGCGGCGACGGCCATATCGGCTGGATCGACCCCCGCACCAACTGAGGGACTCGGCTGCTCCCTCCCCCGGGCTTGCGGGGGCCGCGGCACTGCCGCGACGCCGCAGGCTGAGGGTGGGGGTCCGCGCCGCCTCCCCGAAACCGTCCGGAACCCGGGCGTTCACCCCGATTTATGGCCAGAACCTGTCTTCCCCCCCGCCCCGCCCGCCCTGCGCGGTTGACGGAAGGGCGCCCCCTTCCCTATACGTCCGGGCCTTCGTCGGGGCGCGCCCTGGTCCTTCGCGGCCGCCATGACGATCCCTTAGAGATACCTGCCGGATCGTCGGCGCCATCGGGACTTCCCGCGGCGGTGAACAGGTCCGGTCACCGCGGGAGTGTGTCGTGAAGCGTACCTATCAGCCCTCGAAGCTCGTCCGGAAGCGCCGTCACGGTTTCCGCGCCCGCACGGCGACTGTCGGCGGCCGCAATGTGCTGGCGAATCGCCGCGCCAAGGGCCGCAAGAAGCTCTCGGCCTGATCGCGGGGCGGGCGAGTCCAGTGTCATGCCGGCACGCCCGCCGCGACTGAAGCAGCGCCGCGAATTCCAGCGCGTCTCCTCCCGCGGCACGCGCGTCGCGCGGCCGGGGCTCGTGCTGCAGGTATTGGCTGGGACCGAGGCGCCCTTGCGCGTCGGCTTCACCACAACCAAGAAGATCGGCAACGCCGTCACCCGAAACCGCGCCCGGCGCCGGTTGCGGGAGGCGGCGCGCATCTTGTTGGGAGAGGCCGCACCGGCCGGCTACGATCTGGTGCTGATCGGCCGGGATGCCACGGCGACGCGGGATTTCCGCACCCTGGTCGGCGACCTCCGCGGCGCCTTGAAGCAGGCCGGGCTCCTCAAGCCCACCCCCGTGCCGGAATCCGTGCCGTGACACCCCAGCAGCACCTGCTGCGCGGCGCCATCCGCACCTACCAGTACACGCTGCGCCCGATCATCGGCTGCAACTGCCGCTTCCTGCCGCATTGCAGCGACTACGGGCTTGAAGCCGTCTCGGCGCACGGGGCGTTGAAGGGGTCCTGGTTGACCGCCCGCCGCATCCTGCGCTGCAACCCCTGGCATCCGGGTGGCTATGACCCGGTGCCGCCATCCTCCTCCCCGAACGCCCGCGGCGCGGACCCCGCCGCCGCCGGCGTGACGAAAGGCTGAACCAGGCCGTCATGGACCAGAAGCGCCTCCTCGCCGCCATCGCCCTGTCGGTCGGCATCCTGCTGCTCTTCGACCTCTGGAACCGCCCGGCCCGCGAAGCCGAGCGTGTTCGCCAGGCGGAGATCGCGGCCCAGCAGTCGGCCGCCACACCCGCCGCCGGCACGACGGGCGCCGCCGTGCCCGTCCCCATCCCGCCCACGGCCGTCTCCAACCAGGCGCCCGGCAGCGCCACTGCGGCGACCGCGGCCAGCCGCGGCCCGGAACAGCGCGTGGCGCTGGAGAATGCGTCCCTGCAGGGCAGCATCGGCCTGCGCGGCGCGCGGCTGGATGATCTGGTGCTGCGCCGCTACCGCGAAACGGTGCGGCCCGACAGCGCGCTGGTCCGCCTGTTCGCGCCACGCACGGAAGCCAACCCCTATTTCGCGCAATGGGGCTGGACCGCGGCCGATGGCCGCACCGTGGTGCCCGGCCCGGATACGGACTGGGCGGTGGAAGGCGGCCCCCTCGGCCCCAACGCGCCCGTCACGCTGCGCTGGGACAACGGCCAGGGCCAGGAATTCCGCATCCGGCTCGAACTCGACGACGAATTCATGGTCACGGCGCGGCAATCCGTGCGGAACAGCGCGGCCGAGCCCATCCAGGTCCTGCCCTGGGCCCGCGTGCGGCGCGAGACGACGCCCCAGGTCGCCGGCTTCTTCATCCTGCATGAGGGCTTCGTCGGCGTGCTGAACGGCCGCCTGGTGGAGTGGACCTACAAGGATGCGCGCGCCGAGGCCGAGAAGCGCCGCGGCCCGGCGGTGGAACAGGAAAGCCCCGGCGGCTGGGCCGGCTTCACCGACAAGTACTGGCTCGCCGCGCTGACGCCGGTGGACCAGGCCACGCAGGTCCGCACCGCCTACCGCCATTCCGGCGAGGGTGGGCAGGATCGCTGGCAGGTGGACATGGCCACCCCTGCGCCGCAGACCGTCGCCGCCGGCGCCGAAGGCACGCTCGCCACCCGCCTCTTCGCCGGCGCCAAGGAAGTGCGGACGCTCGACCGGTATGAGGCGCAACTCGGCATCGTCGATTTCGACAAGGCGATCGATTTCGGCTGGTTCTACTGGCTGACCAAGCCGTTCTTCTACGCGATCGACTGGCTGTTCCAGGTCTTCGGGAACTTCGGCATCGCGATCCTGGTCTTCACCTTCGGCCTGAAGCTCGCCTTCTTCCCGCTGGCGAACAAGGCCTACATCTCCATGGCGCGGATGAAGACGCTCGCGCCGAAGATGACGGAGGTGCGGGAGCGCTACAAGGACGACCCCGCCAAGGCGCAGGCCGAGATGATGGCGCTGTACCGGTCGGAAAAGGTGAACCCTGCCTCCGGCTGCCTGCCCATCCTGCTGCAGATCCCGGTCTTCTTCGCGCTCTACAAGGTGCTGTTCGTCACCATCGAGATGCGGCACGCGCCCTTCTTCGGCTGGATCCACGACCTGTCGGCGCCCGATCCCACCAACCTGTTCAACCTGTTCGGCCTGCTGCCCTTCGACCCCATGCAGTGGTCCAGCCTGTTCCACATGCCGGCCTGGGCCATCGCGATGGGCATCACGATGTTCCTGCAGTTCAAGCTGAACCCGACGCCGCCGGACCCCATCCAGGCCAAGATCTTCGCCTGGATGCCGCTGATCTTCACCTTCATGCTGGCCTCCTTCCCGGCCGGCCTGGTGATCTACTGGACGTGGAACAACCTGCTTTCCATCGCCCAGCAGTACTGGATCCAGCAGATGGACAAGAAGCGGCAGCTTCGCCCGGCCGCGGCCCCCGCGCCGGCCAAGCCCGCCATCGCCGCGAAGGACAAGAAGGGATGAGCCTTCTCCCGGCCGCCCCGCTTCCCGCGGGCGGCCTTGCCGAGGCGAAGCTGGAGGAGGACCGCGCGGCGCTGATCGAGGCCGGGCGCCTCCTCTTCGCCCGCCCCTGCACCTTCTTCTACGCGTCGCAGAGCATCGACCAGCTGCCGCCGGTCCGCGGGCCGGAAATCGCCTTCTGCGGCCGGTCCAACGTCGGCAAGTCTTCCCTGCTGAATGCGCTGACGGGGCAGAAGGCGCTGGCGCGCGTCTCCGTCACGCCGGGGCGCACGCGGCAGCTGAACTTCTTCGACCTGGATGAGGGCCGTCTCACGCTCGTGGACATGCCGGGCTATGGCTATGCCAAGGCCTCCAAGACGCTGAAGGAGGATTGGCAGGGCCTGATGTTCGACTTCCTGCGCGGCCGGCCCACGCTGCGGCGCGTGCTGCTGCTGATGGATGCGCGCGTCGAGACCAAGCCCGCCGACCGCGCCGCGATGGAATTGCTGGCGGATGCCGCCGTCGCCTACCAGATCGTCGTCACCAAGGTGGATGACGTGAAGCCGCCGCAGCTGAAGAAGCGCCTGGCGGAGATCGACGCGCTGGTGAAGAAGCGCACCGCTGCGCACCCGCTGGTGATGGTGACGTCGAGCGAGAAGGGCACCGGCATCCCCGAACTGCGGGCGGAGCTGGCCGGCCTCGCGGCCTGAGCGCAAAGCCGGCCTCGCGGCCTGAGCGCCAAGCCTACCTCGCGCCCTGAACGGTCCATCCGGGCCGGGGCAGGCTGGCGGAACGGTCGGAAATCTGGGCTTCATCCTTCGGGCGTAACATAAGCCCCGGCGATCCGCCTTCCGCGGGCGCCATCCCTCGCAAGGATGCCCCCCATGTTCCGACGCTTCATCCTCGGCGCCACGCTGCTGGCCGCCACCGCCGTCGCCGCCCCTGCCTTCGCGCAGTGCGACACGCGCTTCACGCTGCGCAACAACTCCGGCTCCCAGGTGAACGAGTTCTATTTCGGCCCCTCCTCCCAATCCAGCTGGGGCCGTGACCGCCTGGGCGAGAACGTCCTGCCCAATGGCCGCTCCGTCTCCTACAACCCCGGCGGCCGTGGCGGCGCCTATGACTTCAAGCTTGTCTGGGCCAGCGGCGAGACGGCGGAACTGATGCGCGTGAACATCTGCGAGACGTCGGAGATCATCGCGACCCGCCGCGGCATCGAGGCGCGCTGACCACCCGCGCGCGGCGGGCAGCGCCGCCCGCGCCCGCCGCCCCACCCTTGACCCTTGCGCGGTTCGGCTTCAAACCGCGCCGCCCGCGGCGACAAACCGCGCCGCCCACGGCGAAGGGTCCGGGGCGAACGGGGACGCCTAGACCATGACCGATGACCCGCTCGACCAGATGGCGATCCTCGCCGGCGCGCTGCCCTTCCTGAAGCGCTACGACGACCAGATCGTGGTGGTGAAGTATGGCGGCCACGCGATGGGGGAGGAGGAGACGGCGCTCCGCTTCGGCCGCGACATCGCCCTTCTCGAACAGGTCGGCGTCAATCCGGTGGTCGTCCATGGCGGCGGCCCGCAGATCAACGCCATGCTCAAGCGCCTCAACGTGCAGTCCACCTTCGTGCAGGGCCTGCGCGTGACGGATGAGGCGATGCTCGACGTGGTCGAGATGGTCCTGGCCGGCCCGGTCAACAAGCAGGTTGCCTCCGCCATCACCCGCGCAGGCGCGCTCGCCGTCGGCATCTCCGGCAAGGATGGCGGGCTGGTCCGCGCGCGGAAGCTCAGCCGCACCTACCGTGACCCGGGTTCGAACATCGAGAAGGTGCTGGACCTCGGCTTCGTCGGCGAACCCGAAAGCGTGGATGCCCGCGTGCTGCGCCTGCTGATCGGCGCGGATATCGTGCCCGTCGTCGCCCCCGTCGGCGTCGATGCCCATGGCCAGACCTACAACATCAACGCCGATACCGTGGCGGGCGCCATCGCGGGCGCGCTGGATGCCGAAAGGCTGCTGATGCTGACCGATGTGCGCGGCGTGCTCGGCCCCGATGGCAACCTGATCCCGGAGATGACGGTGGCGGAGGTCAAGGCCGGCATCGAGGCCGGCTGGATCTCCGGCGGCATGATCCCGAAGGTCGAGACCTGCATCTATGCCGTGGAGCAGGGCGTGAAGGGGGCCGTCATCCTCGATGGCCGCGTGCCCCATGCCGTCCTGCTGGAGCTTTTCACCAACAAGGGCGCGGGCACGCTGATCCGCGCCTGACGGGCCCCGGCGGGTCGCTGGCGTGCGGGGGCGTCAGCCCTCCCCCGTCATCCCTCCCATGTCAGCGCGCGTTCCAGGTAGCGCGCGGCGTCCTTCGGGTGTTCGTGCCGCGTGGCCAGCTGCCAGGCCCACAGCGCCGCCGCCAGCATCATCTGCGAGGTGCCCACGCCCGCTGGCAGCGGCCGCGCCCAGGTGATGCGGTCCAGCGACATCGCCTCCCCGTCCTCTGGCGTGAACGGCACCGGCCAGCCCGCGCCGATCGGCGCCAGCCACCAGCGATCCCAGTCGATCACGCTGAGCGAACCCTGCTCATCCACCAGGATGTTGCCGGCATGCAAATCGTCATGCAGGACGAAGAGCGGTAGCGGCGCCACCGCGGCCTCGATCGCCGCCATGCGCGCCGCCGCCGCGGACGCCGCGCCATCGCCCCTCAGCCTGTCGCTGAGATGCGCGCGCATGGCAGGCCGAAGCCCGCCCGCAGCCACGTGCCGCAGGTCGCTCATGACCTGCCGCATCAGTTTCTTTCCAGCCGCCAGCCTGGGGTGCGGGGCCTCGGACCAGTAGTAGTACATCAATTCGCGCCAGGTCCGTTCCCAGCGGGAAGGCGGCAGGGACTCCCCCGGCACCATGGCGTGGAAGCTCGACCCGAAGGACCCGCCCCGCAGCATCCCGTAATAGGCCGGGGCGAACAGCCGCTGCGGCGGCACGGTGGTGAACAGCAGGTCCTGGAGCGTCAGCTTCTCGATGTCCGCCTTGCGGTCGCGGAAGGTCTTTTCCACCACCACCATGGGGCCCGACCGGCCTTCCAGCGTCACCTCATGCCGGTACAACGCCATGGCGACCATGCCTGGCCGCATGCGGGTCGTCTTGATCCCGCGCACCTGCCCGCCAAGCCTCGGGCCCAGCACCTGGCCAAGGCGTGCCAGGCTCGTCTCGCCCTCGAAATGGGCGAGGAACTGCTCCTGCACGGCAACGCGCTTGGCCAGCCAGTCCCGCCTGTCGACAAAGCCGGCATGCCCCGCCGCCACCAGCACCTGGTAGACGAGATGGCCCCCGGCCCAGTCCAGCGACGCGTTGTATCCCTCCGCGAGGGTGACCAGCGGCTGGTGATCCGCCAGTTCGTAGGCGCGGCCTGATTCCATCAGGGGGGCGACCAGCGGGGCCAGCATTGCCCGCGCCTCCTCCTGCCGCCCGGCCTCCAGCGCCTCCAGCGCCGCGTGGAGCGCGCGGTGGGACGCCGCGGGCGGGCCACCCGATGCGGCGACCGACTTCGCCGCACTATCGCCTGTCATCGCATCCACCCGCCACCGCCCGTGCACCCCCGCCGTTTCGCGGAGTCGCCGCGCCGCTTTCGCCGCCCCAGGGGGCTTTCACCATGCGGACGATATTTGCGGGTCCGGAAAAGTCCAGCGTGACCCGCGCGGCGCGGCGCGCCAGGGGTCGGGCGCCGGGTGTCAGGCGCCGGGTGTCAGGCGCCGGGCGTCAGGCCGGCAGGCTCTCCAGCAGTTCCGCCTGCCATTCCAGCTCCGCGTCGCCCATCGCCCATCCGCCGGTCGCGGTGGGGCGGACGATCTCATGCGGCGGCAGGCCGCCCAGCACCAGTTGCACAGCCTCCGCCAACGCTGGCGACCAGCCGGCGCGGTGGCACAGCCCGGCCAAGGCACGGCCGCTGCGCAGCGACAGCGCGGCGTCGATCTGCCCCTCCGTCATCGCGGCATCGCGGGCCAGCGCCTCCATCAGCGCATCGCGGTCGCCGACCCGGGCGGCGGTGAACAGTGCCGCCTCATGCGGCGCCACCTCGCCCTCGGTTTCGGCCATCCGGGCGATGACGCGCGTGCGGAGTGATTCCGCCAGCCCGGCCGGCAGGTCCGGCCGCGCCGCCAGGCGGCCGATCAGGTGGTCCGCCACGATCTCCCCCAGCGCCTTCGCGGCACGGGGCGGCAGGCGCGACCGGCGGATCAGGGCCGCCTGCCAGCTCGGCCGGCTGCCCGCCCCGGCCACCAGCGCATCCAGCGTCGACTCCCGGATGGCGGCGGAGGGATTGGCCAGCAATACGGCGACGGCCGCGGTATCGGCGGTGGCGGCGATCGCGTCGGTGACGGGCTCCGTCAGCGCCGGGCGACGGGCGACGGCGCGCCGCGTGCCGGAAGCGGGCGGATCCGCCACCAGGGCCATCAGATCGTCATCGGTCAGCAGCGGCGACAGGCGGATGACGGGCTCCGCCACCGGCATCGCCGTATCGCGCGCCAGCCGCAGGATCAGGTCGCGCGGCGCGTCGGGCATGTCGCGCAGCACCGCGGCCAGCGCGGCCCGCACCTCGACCGCGGTATCCTCCACCAGCAGCGCCAGCGTGCCCCCGGTAAGCCGCGTCATGCGGTCCTGCGCGCCGGCATTGAGCCGGGGTGCCAGGCGGGCGACGCGCCGTGCCAGTTCGGTGCGCACGGCTGCGTCCCGGTCATCGGCCAGCAGCCGGTCAGCCGCGGGCGGCGTGGCCGTATTGGCCGCCACGGCCCGCCGGACTTCCGCCGCCGGGTCCGCGGCCAGGTAGGTCAGCAATTCCGGGGGCGTGCCGGCCTGCCGCGCCACGGCGGTGCGCGCGGCCGTATCGCCATGCCGGGCGGCATGGACCGCCTCCGGGCTCGCCCCATGGGATGTTCCATGGGCCGCCCCTGGGGGAGAGGGCGCGAGCGCCGCCATCAGCGCCGCCCCCCGCCCTTGGCGCGTTTCACGGCATACATCGCGGCATCCGCCCGCATCATCAGCCCCCCCAGATCCTCGCCCGGCGCCGGCAGCGCAATGCCGAGGCTCGCGCGCAGCGCACCCTCCCCGGCCTGCGGCCAGCCTGGCAGGGGGCCGGGCTGGCCGATCGACCAGGCGCGATCCAGCGCCGCGGCCTCACTCCCCACCCCCTCCAGCCAGACGCAGAATTCATCGCCGCCGAGCCGGGCCGCCACGTCGCCCGGCCAGGCCGCGGCGCGTATCCGGTCCGCCATGCCGCGCAGCGCGGCGTCCCCGGCCTCATGCCCCAGCACGTCGTTCAGCGGCTTCAGGCCATCGAGGTCGATGAACACCAGCGCCCCCGCCCCGGGGCGCACCCGGCCGGCCAGGGCCAGCGTGAAGCCGCGGCGGTTCAGCAGGCCGGTCAGCGCATCGCCATGCGCGGCCTGCGCCAGTTCCTGCTGACGCAGCGCCTCCGCATGCAGCCCGGCCACGGGCATGGCCAGCGCCTCCAGCAGGTCCCGGTCCTCGGTATCGAAATCCGGCTGCGCCTCGTCCCGCCAGGCCGCCAGGCAGGCGCCGGTATCGGCGCCGGCCAGCAGCAGCCGGGCGCCCGGCGCCGGGGTGCCCCCCGGCGGGGGCAGGCGGCCGATCGGCACGGGGGCGGTGCCTTCCATCGCCAGGCGCCAGCCCGGCCCTTCCGGCACCAGCAGCGCCGCGCCCATGGCGGGCAGCGCCGCGGGCAGCGCGCGCAGGATCGCGCCCAGCGCCGCCAAGGGGTCGCCCTGCCGCTGCCCCAGCCGCAGCAACCGGCCGAGCGTCGTCGCCCGGCGCAGCGCCCGGGCGGAGACCTCCGCCATCCGCTCCTCCGCCGTCACGTCCCGCGCGGTGCCGCGCAGCCCTTCCTCATGCGGCACCACGGTGAAGTCGAAGCAGCCGGGCGTGCCATCGGCGCGGTTCAGCCAGACGCGGGCGCCCCGCATCGCCTGGCGCGTGCGGAACAGCCCGCAGCCGCCGCTGGCCAGCAACTGCGCCGCCGGCCGGCCCAGCAGCGCCTCCGCCCGCCAGCCCAGCACCTCATCCGGGCCGATGAAGGTGAAGCAGCCCCCGCCATCCGTCTCGAACACCAGGTCAGCCGCCAGCAGCGCGAAGTCGCGCCAGCGGGCGCGGCTGTCGATCAGGGCGGATGCCAGTGATTGTTCGCGATCATCGGGTAGGACATCCATGGGCGGCAGGATGCGGGAGGCGGGTGAATTGCCGGTTAGCGTGGCGCGCGCCCCCCCCTTCCGTTGACATCGCGCCAGCGCGCTATGCATGGTCCCGCCGCACCGATACCCCCCGCCAGGACACCCGAATCACCATGGACAAGACTGCCCTCCAGGCCCGCATCGAAGCGCTCTGGGCGCGCCGGGACACGCTGAATGCGCAGACCCATGGCGCCGACCGCACGGCGGTGGAGGAAGCGCTCGCGCTGCTCGATTCCGGCGGCGCCCGCGTGGCGGAACCCGATGGAAACGGCGGCTGGAAGGTCAACCAGTGGCTG
Organism: Falsiroseomonas sp.; assembly: GCF_051859025.1. Taxonomy (GTDB): domain Bacteria; phylum Pseudomonadota; class Alphaproteobacteria; order Acetobacterales; family Acetobacteraceae; genus Falsiroseomonas. The sequence continues at coordinate 263,173 of NZ_JBHYGL010000037.1, forward strand.
AAGCAGGCCGTGCTGATGTCCTTCCGCCTGTCCGACAGCCAGCCGATGGACACCGCCGCGGGGGCCTATGACAAGGTGCCGCTGAAGTTCGAGGGCTGGGGCGAGAACCGCTTCAAGGCCGCCGGCTTCCGCGCCGTGCCGGGCGCCGTGGTCCGCCGCAGCGCCTATATCGCGCCGGGCGTCATCCTGATGCCGTCCTTCGTGAACCTCGGCGCCTATGTCGACAGCGGCACCATGATCGACACCTGGGCCACCGTCGGGTCCTGCGCGCAGATCGGCAAGAACTGCCACATCTCCGGCGGCGCCGGCATCGGCGGCGTGCTGGAACCCCTGCAGGCGAACCCCGTGGTCATCGAGGATGACTGTTTCATCGGCGCACGGTCCGAGGTGGCGGAAGGCGTGATCGTGGAACGCGGCAGCGTGCTGTCCATGGGCGTCTATCTCGGCATGTCCACCAAGATCATCGACCGCGCGACGGGCGAGATCTTCTACGGCCGCGTCCCCGCCTATTCGGTCGTCGTCTCCGGCACCCTGCCCGGCAAGCCGCTGCCGGACGGCACGCCGGGGCCGAGCCTCTACTGCGCCGTCATCGTGAAGCGCGTGGATGAGAAGACCCGCTCCAAGACCAGCATCAACGACCTGCTGCGGGATTGAAGGACACGCGCCAGCAATCGCGACTGCGCTGCCCTGCTCCCTCCCCCGCGCTTGCGGGGGAGGGTCGGGGTGGGGGTCGCACGAGGCATCCCTGCATCCGATGACCGACCCCCTTCCCCTCGCCCAGGCGCTGATCCGCTGCCGCTCCGTCACCCCCGCGGATGATGGCGCGCTGGCGGTGCTGGAAGCGGCGCTCACGCCGCTCGGCTTCGCGTGCCAGCGCGTGGATTTCGGCACCACGCCGAACCTATACGCGCGGCGCGGCACCGCCGGCCCGCATCTGATGTTCGCCGGGCACACGGATGTGGTGCCGCCGGGCCAGGCGCCCTGGACCACCGATCCCTTCGGGGCGGAGGTGCGCGGCGGCGTGCTGTATGGCCGGGGCGCGACCGACATGAAGGGGGGCGTCGCCGCCTTCGTGGCCGCCATCGCCGCCGTCCTGGGACGGCGTGCTGACCTGCCCGGCAGCCTCTCCCTGCTCATCACCGGCGATGAGGAAGGCCCGGCGCTGGACGGCACGGTGAAGGTGCTGGGCTGGCTGAAGGGCCGCGGCGAGATTCCGGATTGCTGCCTGGTGGGGGAGCCCACCAGCAAGGTCGAACTCGGCGACACCATCAAGGTCGGCCGCCGCGGCAGCCTCAACGCCGCCATCACCGTCCATGGCACCCAGGGCCACGCCGCCTATCCCCAGCGCGCCGACAACCCCATCCATCGCCTGGTCCGCGTCCTGCACGCGCTGACGGCGGAGCCGCTGGACCAGGGCACGAGGTTCTTCGAGCCCACCAGCCTCCAGGTCACCAGCGTCGATGTCGGCAACCCCGCCACCAATGTCATTCCCGGCAAGGTGACCGCGCGGCTCAACATCCGCTTCAACGAACTCCACACCGAGGCCAGCCTCACCGCGCGCATCCGCGCGGTGCTGGAAGCCGAGGCCCCGCGCCACGACCTGGCCATCGAATGCTCGGGCGAGAGCTTCCTCACCCAGCCCGGCCCCTTCGTCGATGCGCTGGTGCGCGCGGTGCGGGCGGAATGCGGGCGCGATCCGGCGCTCGATACCGGCGGCGGCACCTCCGATGCCCGCTTCGTCGCGCGGCACTGCCCCGTCGCGGAACTCGGCGCGGTCGGCGCCACCATGCACCAGGCGGATGAACGCACGCCGGTCGAGGAACTGCGCGCCCTCTCCCGCCTCTATGCCCGGGTGATCGAGGAGGTGCTCGGCTGAGCGGTTCCCCCCCACCGGGCCCGCCGCCACCGCCGCCTGGCGCCCCGCCGGGGCCGCCCCTGCGCCTCGCGATCGCCGCCGGCATGGCGGGCGCCACCCTGCTCGCGCGCGGGCGGCCGGAGGGGATGGTGCTGATGGAAAGCACGCCTGCCGGCGCCTGGCGGTCCTTCATCGCCGCCGCCATCTGCCTGCCCGCCTTCCTGGCGCTGCGCTTCTTCGGCTGGGCGCAGGCCGGCGTGGGGGCGGAGGTGCTGGGCCGCCCGCTGCTGGCCGAGATCATCACCTACTCGCTGGGCTGGCTCGTCTTCCCGCTGGTGTCGTTCTGGATCGCGGAGACCTGGGGCCGCGGCGCCGCCTGGCCGCGCTTCATCGCGGCCTGGAACTGGATCACCATCGTGCAGTACCTGCTGTGGCTGGCGCTCTCGGTGCCGGTCGCGGTCGGCGCCTCCGGCCTGCTGCTGCAGGGGCTGACGCTGGCCTGTTTCGGCTACCTCGTCTGGCTGGAATGGTTCACCGTGCGCGTGGGCCTCGGCGTGACCAGCGGCAGGGCGACGGCGGTGGTCTTCCTCGACCTCCTCATCGGCCTGTTCCTGGCAGGGCTGGCGCAGCGACTTTCGCTGGGCTGAACGACACGAATCGAACGACAAGAACCACGGGAGATACGTCGCATGACGGTTCGGCATGAGGTCGCGGGCCTGCGGCAATTCGCCATCAGCGCCTGCACCGCCGCGGGGCTCGATCCCGAAAAGGCGCGCGCGGTGGCGGAGGTGCTGCTGGAAGGCGACCTCATGGGCCATGACACCCATGGCCTGGCGCTGCTGACCCCCTACCTCGATGCCCTCGCCAGCGGCGACATGCGCGGGGCCGGGGAGCCCGAGCTGGTGGCCGCGACCCCGGTCGCGGAGACCTGGGATGGCCGCAAGCTGCCCGGCCCCTGGCTGGTGCGCCGCGCCGTGGACAAGGCGCAGGAGCTGGCCGCGGAATTCGGCATGGGCGCCATCAGCATCCGCCGCTGCCACCATATCGGGGCGCTCGCCGCCTATGGCCCGCCGGTCGCGGCCGCGGGCCGGATGCTGATCCTGACATGCTCGGACCCCGCCACCGGCAGCGTGGCGCCGTGGGGCGGCACCAAGCGCGTCTATACCCCGAACCCGCTGGCCGCCGCCTGGCCGACCCCCGCGGGGCCGGTGCTGATCGACGTCTCCATGTCCAACACCACCAATGGCATGACGGCCCGCAAGCGGGCGGAGGGCAAGAATTTCGACCACCCCTGGCTGCTGGACGGCCATGGCAACCCGACGACCGACCCCAACGCCTTCTGGGCGGAACCCGCCGGCACGCTGCTGCCGCTGGGCGGCATCGAGGCCGGGCACAAGGGCTTCGCCCTCGGATTGCTGGTGGAGGCCCTGACCAGCGCGCTCGCCGGCCATGGCCGCGCGGACAACCCGACGGGCTGGGGCGCCTCCGTCCTGGTGATGGTGCTGGACCCCGCCCGCTTCGGCGGCACGGACGCCTTCATGCGGGAGACTGGCTGGATGGCCGATGCCGTCCACAGCAACCCGCCCCGCCCCGGCCATGCCGCGCCGCGCCTGCCCGGCGAACATGCGATGCGGCGGCGGGCGGAGGCGATGGAGAAGGGCGTGGTCCTGCACCCCGGCATCCCGCCCGCCCTGGCGAAGCTGGCGCAGCGGTTCGAGCTGGAAGCGCCGGAACCCCTGTAGCGCAGCGCGGCACCCGCCGCGTTCGACGGCAATCCCTAACATTTTTTTCACAAACGCGCCGTAGATCGGAGACGACTGACGACAACTGGATACCACGCATGGTTTCGAGCATCCGCGCCCGCGTCCTGCTGATGATCGGCCTGCTGGCCATCGCGGCCTCCGCTTTGGCCGTCACTGACTTCGTCCTCGCCTGGCGGGATTATCGGACGTCACAGGTGCTGCAGGTCGCCAACCAGACCCGCAACGCGATCGCCCTCGGCACCGTCGAGTTGTCGCTGGAACGCAGCGTCAGCCAGGTTGCGCTGGGCCTGCCCGATGCCATCCCGGCCAATTTCCGGGATCTTCTGCACACGCAGCGCCGCACCGCCGACCAGTCGCTCGACCTCGCCCGGCGGCTCGGCGCCAGCCTGCCGCGGACCGAGGCTGTGGAACGCTACCTCCGCGAAGCCGATGCGACGCGCGCGAGCCTGTCGGAACTCCGCCAGGCCGTTGACCGCCTGACGGCCCAGCGCCTGCCGGAACGCGACGCGGCGCTGGCCCGGGCGTTGCCGGAGCGCATCAAGGCCACCGTCGCCGACCTGCAGCGCCAGCGCCTGTGGCTGCGCCCGGAGGATGCCGAGACCACCAGCCTGATCGGCCTGCTGGAGACGGTGCAGGACCGGGCCTGGGAATGGCGCGAATTCTCGGGACGGGAACGCACGTTGTTCGCGCTGTCGCTGGCCGCCGGCACACCGCTGTCCGATGCGGCGAGGGCCGAGATGGCGCAGTACCACAGCCGGGCCGAGAATGCCCGGCAGGTGGTGCTGATGACCCTGGCGGCGAAGGCATCCCCCGGACCGCTGGCGCGCGCCGGCGGCGACATCGATGCCCGCTTCGGCGGAGACTACCGCGCGCTGCGCGAAGCGCTGCTGACCGCCGCACCCGGGGCCGCACCCGTGGATTTCGACACCTTCTTCGGCCGGTCCGCCGCGGTGCTGGACAGCATCGTCGGCCTGGTGCGTGAAGCCGGGTCGCAGCTGGATGCGGCCTGGGATGCGCGGGTGGACCGCGCCGGCGGCCGCATGCTGCGCGATACGCTGCTGCTGCTCGGCCTGGCGGCGCTGTGCGTCGGGCTTGTGCTGGTGGTCACGCGGGGCACGCTGAACCGCTTCGACAGCCTGCGCGCCGCGATGCGGCGCCTGGCGGATGGCGACCTCTCGACCACCGTGCCCTATCTCGGCGCCCGCAACGAGGTGGGGGAAATGGCGGCAACCGTCGCGGTCTTTCGCGCCGCGATGCAGGAACGCGCCAGGCTGGAAGCCGAGGCCGCGGCCAGTGCCGGGCAGGCGGAGGAATCGCGCCGCGCCGCGCAGCGCGGGCTTGCCGACACCTTCGAAAGCAGCGTCGGCGGCGTGGCGCGCCGCGTGATCGAGGCCGGCACCGCGCTCCGCGATGCCGCCACCAGGCTGGACCAGTCCGCCAGCCGGATGCGCGATTCCGCCCATGCCGCGGCGGTCGCGGCCAGCGATGCCGATCGCGGGATGCAGGAGATCGCCAGCCCCGCCGAACAGCTCGCCGCCTCCATCGGCGACATCACCGGCCGCGTCGCCGAGGCCAGCGAAGTCGCCGGCCGCGCGGTGGCGGAAGCCGCGGCCACGGACGCCACGGTGCGCGGCCTGGCCGAGGGCGCCCGGCGCATCGAGGAAGTGGCCCGGCTGATCGGCAGCATCGCCGGCCAGACCAACCTCCTCGCCCTCAACGCCACGATCGAGGCCGCGCGCGCCGGGGAGGCCGGCAAGGGCTTCGCCGTGGTGGCCGGGGAGGTGAAGGCACTGGCTTCCCAGACCGCCAAGGCGACCGAGGAGATTTCCGCCCAGATCCTCGCCATCCAGGGGGAGACCGGCCGCGCGGTCGATGCGATCCGCGGCATCGGCCGGACCATCCAGGATGTGGCCAGCATCGCCGGCGCCATCGCCTCCGCCGTCCAGCAGCAGGATGCCGCCACGCGCGCCATCGCCGGCGCGGTGCAGGCCACCGCCCGCGCCACCGCGTCGGTCAGCGCGAGTGTCGAGAAGGCCGGCGCCGACGTCGCCGAGACGACTGGCGGGGTCGAAAGCGTCAGCAGCGCGGCCGCGGCGGTGCTGCAACAGGGCGGGACGCTGAGCGAGACGCTGGACGAATTGACCGCCCGGCTGCGCGCCGCCTGACATCCCCGCGCGGCGGACTACACCCAGCCCGGCTCGGGCTCGTATTTCGCGTAGCGGAACACCAGCCCGTCCGGCGGCGCCGTCATCCCCGCCTTGGTGCGGTCCCGCCCTTCCAGCAGGGTGCGGGGCCAGCTGACGGGCCGCCGCCCATCCCCCACCTCCACCAGCGTGCCGACGAGGTTGCGGACCTGGTGGTGCAGGAAGGACCGGGCCTCCGCCACGATCACCACCTCCTCCCCCACCCGCGACACGTCCAGCCGGTCCAGCGTCCGCAGCGGTGACTTCGCCTGGCAGGAGGAGGCGCGGAAGGCGGAGAAATCATGCTTGCCGAGCAGCCCCTGCGCGGCCGCATGCATCGCGCCCGCATCCAGCCGCCGCTTCACGTGCCAGACCTTGCCCGGCTCCATCCCGGGCCGCGATGGCCGGTTGAGGATGCGGTAGCGGTAGCCCCGCCCGATGCAGGCGAAGCGCGCGGACCAGTCATCCGCCACGCGGGCCGCGGCGGTGACGACAACGGGGTGCGGCAGGGTGCGGAAATTGATGGCGTCCCGGATGCGATGCGCCGGCAGGTCTTGCGCCAGTTCAACATCGGCCACCGCCGCTTCGGCATGCACGCCCGCATCGGTGCGCCCCGCCGCCGTCGCGGTCGGCACCACGCCATGGTTCAGGAAGGCGCAGGCTTCCTCCAGCACCTTCTGCACGCTTGGCAGGTCCCCCTGCCGCTGCCAGCCGCAGAATTCCGTGCCGTCATATTCCAGGCGCAGCGCGTAGCGGGGCATGTCAGCCGCTGGTGGGGGCGAGGACGGTGCCGGGCGCCATCGGGAAGCCGCGCAGGAAATCCGCCGCCGGCATCGCGGCCCGCCCCGCGCGTTGCAGCCGCAGCAGCCGGATGGCGCCATTGCCGCAGGCGATGGTGGGGGCGCCGTCCAGCACCGTGCCGGGCAGGCCCTCCCCGGCGGCGGGTTCGGCGGCCAGTACGCGGATCACCTCCTCCCCCGCCTGGAAGAAGCAGCCGGGCCAGGGGTTCATGGCGCGGATGCGCCGGTCCAGCGCCGCGGCGTCCTGCCACCAGTCGATGCGGCCATCGGGCTTGGAGAGCTTGGGCGCATAGGTCACGCCCTCCTCCGGCTGCGGCACCGGTTCCGGGCTTTCGTCCAATGCCCGCAGCACAAGCGGCCCGCCGATGGCGGCCAGGGCGTCGTGCAACTCGGACGTCGTCATGCGCGGGCCGATCGGGACGCTTTCCCGCAGCAGCATGGGGCCGGTATCCAGCCCCTCCTCCATCCGCATGATGGTGATGCCGGTCTCCTGGTCCCCGGCCAGGATCGCGGCCTGGATCGGCCCCGCCCCGCGCCAGCGCGGCAGCAGGGAGGCATGGATGTTGAGGCAGCCGCGCCGCGGCGCATCCAGCATCGCCTTGGGCAGGATCAGCCCATAGGCCGCGACCACCGCGACATCCAGGTCGAGCGCCCGGAACGCCGCGTGCTCCGCCTCATCCTTCCTGACGCGCGCCGGCGTGCGCACCGGCAGCCCCAGTTCCAGGGCGGCGCGATGCACCGGGCAGGGCGTCTCCTTCTGCCCGCGCCCCGCCGGCTTCGGCGGCTGCGTGTAGACCGCGATGATGTGATGCCCCGCCCCATGCAGCGCCCGCAGCGCCGGGACCGAGAAGTCCGGGCTGCCCATGAAAGCGATGCGCATTTTCATGCCCTCAGGCGCCGGGCGCGCGCTTGGCTCGCCGCACTTGCGGCGGGCCGCGTTCGCGGCCTCGTCCGCCTCCGGCGGCCGCAAGGGCCGGCTCATTCGCTCGCCTTGGCCTTCAGTTCCTTGGCCAGCTTGCGCAGCATCATGTTGCGCTTGAGCGCGGACAGGTGATCCACGAACAGCACGCCGTCGAGGTGATCGATCTCATGCTGCAGGCAGGCGGCCAGCAGCCCCTCGCCCTCGACCTCCCGCTTCGCGCCCGTCAGATCCTGGTAGCCCACCTTCACCCGGGCGGGGCGCGTCACTTCCGCGAACTGGTTCGGCAGGGACAGGCACCCTTCCTCCCGCGTCGCCAGTTCCTTGCTGTCCGCGATGATGGTCGGGTTCACCATGACCAGCGGCGCGCGGATGTCGTTCTCATGCAGGTCGATGACGACCAGGCGCAGCATCTCCCCCACCTGCGGCGCGGCGAGCCCGATGCCGGGCGCCTTGTACATCGTGGCCAGCATCCGTTCCGACAGCGCCGCGATCTCCGGCCCCGCCGCCACCACGGGCTTCGCCTTGGCGCGCAGCCGGGGGTCAGGCACGAACAGGATGGGCATCAAGGCGGAATCAGGGGGCGTGGACATGGCAGGCCTTGGTGGCGGGAGGGGCCGGCACAGGTAGCCCCGCCCCGCCCCCCTTGCAACGGCGTGCCCAACCGCCAAAATCTCCCCCCACGGGGTGCCTTGGGGCCCCGCGGACCAACGCTTCGCTCCTGAGCGAGGAGGCACACAATACCGATGTCACGCCCTTCCCTGTTCGGCTCACCCCTGTTCCTCGGCTTCGATCATCTCGAACAGATGCTCGACCGGGTGCAGAAATCCGCCGACGGCTACCCCCCCTACAACATCGAGCAGACCGGCGAGACGCGGCTTCGCATCACGCTCGCCGTCGCTGGCTTCTCGATGGACGACCTGCAGATCACGCAGGAGGACAACCAGCTTGTCATCCGCGGCCGGCAGCGCGACGATTCGGAAGGGCGCATCTTCCTCCACCGCGGCATCGCCGCCCGGCAGTTCCAGCGCGCCTTCGTGCTGGCCGAGGGGATCGAGGTGGAGGGCGCCTGGCTCGACAACGGCCTGCTGCATGTGGATCTGCGCCGGCCGGTGCCGGAAGTGCGCGTGAAGACCATCCAGATCGCGGCGCGCGGCAATGGCGCGCCGCAACGCCCGGTTGTCAGCCAGCACGGCGTCAGCCAGGTGGGCGACCTGCCGCCCGCCCCCATCAACGGCATCCGCAACAGGGAGGGGTGATCTTCGGATACCCCTGCCGCGTTCAATCCACACGGGCCTGCGGGACGTGCGGGAAGGAGAAGACCATGAACGACCATGACAGCTACGCCGACGAGGCCCCCAGCTTCCTCAGCAGCCAGACCCTTCGCAGCCTGTCCAACCGCGATTTCGCGCGCCTCGGCGCCGACCATGTCGCCTATCTCCGCCCCGTCGTGATGAACGGCGCGGTGGCCTTCAGCATCCATGCCGCGGATGGCACGCCGATCGGCGCCGCGCCCAGCGCCAGCCTGGCCGCCGCCGCCATCCGCCAGCACGACATGGAACCGGCTTCCGTCCACTGACGCCCCAAACCCGCCCGGGGCTTGCCCCGGGCGGCCCATCCCGGCATTGCCGGTGCCGCACGGCAGAGGACGCGGCCCATGGCCTTCGGCAGCACGCCTGACTTCGACGTGGTGGTGATCGGCGCCGGCGCCGCCGGGCTGTCCACCGCCGCCTTCTCCGCCGGCCTCGGCCTGAAGGTCGCCCTCATCGAGCGTGCGGCGATGGGTGGCGATTGCCTGAATTTCGGCTGCGTGCCCTCCAAGGCCATGCTCGCCGCCGCCCATGCCGCCGCCAGCGCCCGCCAGGCGCACCGCTTCGGCATCCGCCTGCCCCCGCCCGAGATCGATTGGGCGGCGCTCCGCGCCCATATCCGCGGCACGATCGACCACATCGCGCCGACCGATTCCGAGGCCCGGTTCCGCGGCATGGGGGTGGAGGTGATCCGCGCCTCCGCCCATTTCGTGGCGCCTGACGTGATCGAGGCCGCGGGCCGCCGCATCACCTTTCGCCGTTGCGTGATCGCCGCCGGCAGCCAGGCCATCGTGCCGGACATCCCCGGCCTCGGCCCCGTCCCCTGGCTGACCAACGAGACGATCTTCGACCTGGAGGAACCGCCGGGCCACCTCATCATCCTCGGCGGCGGCCCGATCGGGCTGGAGATGGCACAGGCCCATGCGCGCCTCGGCTGCCTGGTGACGGTGATCGAGGCCGGGCGCATCGCCGGCCGCGACGACCCCGAACTGGCCGATGGCCTCCGCCGCGCGCTGACCGCCGATGGCGTGGCGCTGCTGGAAGGCACCAAGCTGGCGCGCGTGGAGCCCGACCCGGCGGAGGACGGCACGCAGGGCCTGGTGGCGGTGCTGGAGGATGGCCGTCGCATCGGCGGCACGCATCTGCTGCTGGCGGTGGGTCGCGCGCCGCGCCTGGCGGGGCTTGATCTCACCGCCGGCCAGGTCGCGCACGGCAAGGCCGGCATCACCACCGATGAGGGCCTGCGTTCCACCACCAACCGCCGCGTCTTCGCGGTGGGGGACATCGCGGACCCCATCGGCATCGGCCCCCGCGCCTTCACCCATGTGGCCTCACAGCATGCCGGCATCCTGGCCCGCGCCATGCTGTTCCGCCTGCCCGCCAAGGTCGATTACGCCGCCCTGCCCCGCGTGACCTATACCGACCCCGAACTCGCCCAGATCGGCATGACGGAGGATGAGGCCCGCGCCGCCGGCCACGACATCCGCATCCTCCGCTTCCCCGTCCCGGAGACCGACCGCGCGGTGACGGAGGGTGTGCGCCACGGCCTGGTCAAGCTGGTGGCCACGAAGTCCGGGCGGTTGCTCGGCGCCGGCATCCTCGCCCCCCATGCGGGTGAGATGGCAGGGACCTTCGCGCTGATGATCGGCCGGAAGATGAAGCTTTCCGCCCTGGCGGGCCTGGTGCTGCCCTACCCGACCCTGGCGGAGGCCGCGAAGCGCGCCGCCGGCGACTTCTACGCGCCCAAATTGATGTCGCCGCTGGTCAAGCGCGTGGTCGGCTTGCTCAAGCGGCTGCCCTGAGCAACCCTCCGCCGCGTGCCGCGCTGCGACATACCTATTCGAGGAAGGATCGACCCATGACGAGGAAGCTGGAGGGCCGCGTGGCCCTGGTGACGGGTTCGACCTCCGGTATCGGCCTCGCCATCGCGCTGGCCTATGCGGCGGAGGGTGCGAAGGTGATGCTGAACGGCTTCGGCAAGCCGGAAGCGATCGCGGAGGCCCGCGCGAAGGTCGGCGCCGCCATGGGTATCGCGGAAGCGCCCTACTCCGCGGCGGACATGTCGAAGCCCGCCGAGATCCGCGCCATGGTCGCGGAATGCCAGACGACGCTCGGTTCGCTCGACATCCTGGTGAACAACGCCGGCATCCAGCATGTCTCGCCGGTCGAGGATTTCCCGGACGACCAGTTCGACCGCATCATCGCCATCAACTTCACCTCCAACTTCCACGCCATCAAGGCGGCGCTGCCGGGGATGAAGGCGCGCGGCTTCGGCCGCATCATCAATGTCGCCAGCGCGCACGGCCTGGTCGCGAGCCCCTTCAAGACCGCCTATGTCTCCGCCAAGCATGCCGTGGTGGGTCTGACGAAGTCGGTAGCGCTGGAAGTCGCGCGCACCCCCGTCACCTGCAACGCCATCTGCCCCGGCTTCGTGCGCACGCCGCTGGCGGAGGCGCAGGTCGCGCCGCTCGCAGCCAAGCACAATGTCAGCGAGGAGAAGGCGCTGACCGACTTCCTGCTGGAACGCCAGCCCAACAAGCGCTGGGTGGAGGTGGAGGAGATCGCCGAGGGCGCGCTCTACCTCGCAGGCCCCAACAGCGGCTCCATCAACGGCATGTCCCTCAGCATCGACGGCGGCTGGGTGGCGCAGTGATCCTGCCGGATGGTGCTGGCGGCCCGTGCCACTTCGCGCGGGCCGAGCGCCCGAATGGGCGCCGCGCCCAGACTGACCGTGCGGCCGGGACGCGGCCGTGCAGGGCGCGAAGGCAAGGGCGCGGATGCGCCCGCCCGCCGTTTGAGGGCATCAAGAAATGATCGAAGGCGAATTCAGGAAGGAGGCGGCCGATACCCTGGCCGTCCCCGGCGCCACCCAGGCGCCCAGGCCCAATATCCGCCCGCAGCGCGCCACCCGCCGCATCAATCTGGCGCTGCAAGGCGGCGGCACGCACGGCGCCTTCACCTGGGGCGTGCTGGAACGGCTGCTGGAGGATGAGCGGCTGGAATTCGAGGCCGTCTCCGGCACCTCCGCCGGCGCGGTCAATGCCGTGGTCTTCGTGCAGGGCCTCTGCGAGGGTGGCCGCGAAGGCGCCATCGCGGCACTCGATCGCTTCTGGCGCGGCGCCGCGGCGCGCATGGCCGTCAGCCCGTTGCAGAACACGCCGCTGGAGAAGGCGATCTGGGGCCACGACCTCACCTGGTCCTTCGCCTACCAGGCCTTCGAGACGCTGACCCGCGTCCTGTCCCCCTACCAGATGAATCCCACCCCCTACGACTTCAACCCGCTGCGCCAGGTGCTGGAGGAAGCGGTGGACCCGACCGTGCTCTGCCACGGCAACGGGCCGAAGCTCTTCATCTCCGCCACCTCCGTCCGCACCGGCAAGCCGCGGGTGTTTTCGAAGGAGGAGGTGACGGTCGACACCATCCTCGCCTCCGCCTGCCTGCCGCAATTCTTCAAGGCGGTGGAGATCGATGGCGAGCCCTTCTGGGATGGCGGCTACCTCGGCAACCCCGCGCTCTGGCCGCTGTACGAACAGGGCGGCCCGCCCGACATCCTGCTTGTGCAGTTGAACCCCATCGTGCGGGACGAATTGCCGACGCGCCCGACCGAGATCGTGAACCGCCTGAACGAGATCAGCTTCAACGCATCGCTGATGGCGGAAATGCGCGCCATCGATTTCGTCCAGCGCCTGCTGGATGCCGGCCGGCTTGAACAGCCGCGCTACCGGCGCCTGTTCATCCACTGCATCGAGGATGAGCCGCGCATGCGGGAGTTTCGCCTGTCCACCAAGCTGAACGGGGATTGGGAGTTTCTCTCGACCCTGAAGCGCTACGGGCGGGAAGCGGCGGACCTCTGGCTCGCCACGCATTTCGACAAGCTGGGCCGCGAGAGCAGCGTCGATATCCGGGAGCGGTTCCTGTAGCGGCGGGTGCAGCGCCTTCGCTACGATGGCGCATCATGAATGTCGATCGACTCCTATCCACGCCGCAGCGCCGTTCATGGGCAGCCACACTGGCGCTTGGCGTTGTCCTGCTGCTGACACAGGCATGCGCGGAGCGTGCCCCACCTTCGCCGCCCACAGCTTGCCACTGCCATCCGAACGCCGCGCTTGATCTGGTGCGAAGGGCACCGGCGATCTTCGAGGGGCGCATTCTCGAATCCCGCTTGGCCGACGCTCCGCAGTACACCATCGAAGTCATCGTCGAGCCGACCGACATCTGGAAGGGTGCGGTGCCTGACCGCGCCGTGCTTCGCACCGCCGGCTGTCTCGCATTCCTCTTCCCCCCTGCGGTCGGGGAAAGCATCCTTGCCATGCCCTCCAACACCGATGATCACGGCATCTTCTGGCTCACGGGATGCGCTGCGGGCGGAAATGCCCGCGCCTTCGATTCGCTGAGGGGTCCTGCATCCGAACGGCGACGGCTCGATGCCGCGGTCCAGGCGGCACCGGGCAGCCTCGCGCCGGCATTCGAGCGTGCTCGCTTCCGGGAGAATTGGGACCCTGAAGGGGCAGCCACAGCCTACGCTGCGCTGGCGCGCGCCCATCCCGAGTGGAGGGAAGCTCATCTCGGCCTTGCGCGCTCGCTTCTCTATGCCTCGCGTCCTGCGGAAGCGCTGACCGCGCTCCAACATGCTGCCGTGCTCACCCCGCATGACGCGGAACTGGAGGGCTGGGCGCTTCAGGCCCGGTACCGCATGGGTGACGGTGAAGCATTCACTAGGCTGCGCCAGTTCCAGGGCATCAGTGCCACCAGCCTCGACCTTACCGGCCGCGACCTGGATGGCGCCAACTTCATCGACGCGGCGATCATAAGGTTGGACGCGGGACAGGCCAATCTCCAGCGCGCCACGTTCCGTAACGCCTATGTTGGCGATGCGATCTTCCAGGAATCCGATCTCCGCCATGCGGACCTGAGCACGTTGGCTGCCAGGTTCATCTTCCTGACAGGAGCGAGGCTGGACGGCGCGACGTTGGATCGCGTGACCTTCGCGCGTGCGCAGTTCTCCGGCGCCAGCCTCCGCGACGCCCGTGCGACGGATGCCCAGTTGACGTACGCCGATTTCACGCGCGCCAACCTGACGGGGATACAGCTCAACGGTTCCATGCTGCAGGCGTCCCGCTTCGTGGACGCGGATTTGCGCCGTGCTGATCTGCGTGGCGCGAATCTTCACGGGGCTGATCTTCGCGGGGCCGATCTGCGCGGCGCCAACCTCAGTGGTGCTGATCTGACCGCTGCCCGTTACGATTGCCGTACTCGCCTGCCCAGCGGCGTCGATCCCACGGGCCAGGCGATGATCATGGCGCCGGGCGCCTGCCCGCCGCGCTGACCGCGCCATCGGCAACGCCTATCGCCGCCATAGCCCGCGCCACACCCCTTCCATTCCTTGCAGTCCCTGCCTGCAACGAAGGCAACGCCTATCGCCCCCACAGGCGCTTCGGATTGGCCCCGCGACGCCCGCCCAGGCTTCATCTCCGCATCGAGAAACGATGCGGAGAGGAGCTTCGGCGATGGACAGAACCGCCCCCCAATCCTGGGCCTGCGAGCCCGAGGAACCGCCCCCCTTCAGCCGCTGGCGCGTCGGTCCCATCCACACCCGGCTGCGCGCCCGCGATCCCGTCCGCATCTGGCACCCCGGCGATGGCGATCTCCGCCTGACGGAGGCCGATGGGGTGGAGACGCTGCAACTCGACGATACCGGCTGGACGCTGGCGCAGATCCTCGAGGCCATCGTCACGGAGGCGCGCAGCGCGAAGCCCGAGGCGAGCATCGGCGCCGTCGATGTCCAGCGCGTCTGCGGCCGCCTGACCATAGGGCGGGAGACGATCCGCTTCCGCGGCATCCTCCGCATCGTCGTCGGCGGCTGGTCGCTCTACAGGCGGTGAACTACGGCGTCAGCACCACCTTGATGCAGCCATCCTTCTTGTCGCGGAAGGTCTCATAGGCCGCGGGGCCTTCCTCCAGCGGCAGGCGGTGCGTGATGACGAAGCTCGGATCGATCTCGCCCTTGTCGATGCGGTCCAGCAGAGGCTGGAGGAAGCGCTGCGCATGGGTCTGGCCCATGCGCATCGTCAGCCCCTTGCCGAAGGCCGCGCCCATCGGGAATTTGTCGGGGAAGCCGATATAGACGCCGGGGACGGAAACGGTGCCGCCCTTGCGGCAGCAATTGATGGCCTGGCGCAGCGCATGGATGCGGTCCGTCGTCAGCCCCACCGCCGCCTTCGCCTTGTCCAGCATCGCATCCATGGAACCGAGGCCATGGGTCTCCGCCCCCACCGCATCGATGCACACATCGGGGCCGCGCCCCTTCGTCATGGTCTGGAGCTGGTCGTAGACATCCTGGCTGGTGAAATCGATCACTTCCGCCTTGCCGTGCATCCCCGCCATCTCCAGCCGCTCCGCCACGCGGTCGATCGCGATGACGCGCCCGGCGCCCAGCAGCCAGGCGGAGAGGATGGCCATCTGCCCCACCGGCCCGCAGCCCCAGACGGCGACCGTATCGCCGGGCTGGATGTTGCCCTGCTCCGCCGCCTGCCAGCCTGTCGGCAGGATGTCCGACAGGAACAGCACCTTGTCGTCCGGCTGGTCGCTGCGGACTATCACGGGGCCGACATCGGCATGCGGCACCCGCAGATACTGCGCCTGCCCGCCGGGATAGCCGCCATACAGATGCGAGTACCCGAACAACCCTGCCCCTGCCTGGCCCTGCAATTCCGCCAGCGCCGCGGCATCGGGGTTGGTGGTGTCGCAGCAGGAGAACAGCGACTTCTCGCAGAAGAAGCAGGACCCGCAGGCAATGACGAAGGGCACCACCACGCGGTCCCCCTTCTTCAGCCGGGTCACGTCAGGGCCCACTTCCTCGACGATGCCCATGGGTTCGTGGCCCATGATGTCGCCCGACTTCATCATCGGCACGTAGCCATCATACAGATGCAGGTCGCTGCCGCAGATCGCGGTCGCGGTGATGCGGATGATGGCGTCGCCGGGCTGTTCGATGCGCGGGTCCGGCACCGTATCCACCCTCATGTCGCCCTTGCCGTGCCAGCAGATCGCGCGCATCGCCGCCTCCCTTGTTGCCAGGGGGCCAACGGGGCGTGACAGCGCCGGTTGCAGGCCGTTACGCCAGCAACAGCCTCGCGGCGCGGCCGGGTGCGACGATGACGATGGCGTGCTGCCGGAAGCGCCGGGCGATGACGCGAAGCCGCGCGGGCTGCCCTTCCACCAGCAGGTGATGCTCCGCCCAGGCGCGGCCCCGTCCCCAGCCCTCCCCGATGACGCGCCCGCGTACCAATTGGCGCAGCCGGTCCTGCATCCGGTCGTTCCAGCCGAAGGGCATGGCGCGGCTGCAGGGGTTCCAGGCCGTGATGAACGCCGCCGGGCGCTTTAGCAGCGCGTCCACCGCTGGCGACCGGCGGCCGATCCGCGCCACCGCGCCCTCTGCCTCATAGGCGGTCGCGCGGAACGCGCGCAGAAGCCCGGGCGTCATGCGAGGTGCAGCAGCAGCCCCTTCAGATACGCGCTCTCCGGCAGCGCGGGATGCACCGGGTGGTCCGGCCCCGCCCCGACAGTGGCGAGAATCCGCGCCTCTCGCCGCGCCTTGTGCACCCCCCAGGTCACGGCCTCCGCGAAATCGGGCGGTGCCACGTGGTGGGAGCAGGAGGCGATGAACAGGATGCCGTCCGGCGCGACCAGCGACGCGGCCAGCCGCGCCAGCTTGGCATAGCCGCGCAGTGCCGCCGGCTGGTCCTTGCGCGTCTTGGCGAAGGCCGGCGGGTCCGCCACCACCACCTCAAAGCGCCGGCCGCCGGCGGCCATGCGTTCCAGCTCATCCAGCGCCTCCGCCTTCACGGCCGTCACGCGGCCGCCGAAGCCGGCCAGCCGCGCGCCCTGCATGGCCAGGTCCAGCGCATGCTCGCTACGGTCCAGCAGCGTGACCTCCTTCGCCCCCGCCGCTGCCGCCGCCAGGCCGAAGCCGCCGGTGTGGCAGAAGGCGTCCAGCATCGTCCTGCCGGCGCAGAAGCGGGCCACCATGGCGCGGTTCGTGCGCTGGTCGAAGAACCAGCCGGTCTTCTGCCCGCCCAGCAAATCCACCGGGAAGCGCAGCCCCGATTCCTCCACCGTGGCGGTGCCGTCGCTGCCATGCAGCAGCGTCACCGCCTCCTCCATCCCTTCCAGCTTGCGCACCGCGCTGTCGTTCCGCGCCACCACCAGGCGCGGGTCGAACAGGTCGCGCAGCGCGGCCAGGATATGCGGCGTCGCCGCCTCCATCCCCGCGGTATTCGCCTGCATCGCCACCGCATCGCCGTAGCGGTCGATGATGAGGCCCGGCAGGCCATCGGCCTCCGCATGCACCAGGCGATAGAAGGGCGCGTCGAACATCCGGTCCCGCAGGCTCAGGCAGGCGCCGATGCGCGCCTTGTACCAGGCGGCATCGCAGGCGGCGTCCGGGTTGCCATCCAGCCGGCGCGCGGCGATCAGGCTGTGCGGGTTGAAGTGCCAGGCGCCATGCTTCTGCCCGTCATCACCCTCCAGCCGCACCACGATGCCGGGCGGCAGGGCGCGCAGCGCCGGGGACATGGCGATCTCGTTGGAGAAGGCCCAGGGGTGCCCCGCCTTCACACGGCGGTCGCCACCGGGGGCCAGGCGGAGAAGAGGACGGTCTGTCATGGCCCGCCTAATGCCTTGCCTAGCCCCGCACCGCCAGCACCACGCCCGACACGGTCAGCGACAGCGCCAGCACCTCCCGCAGCCCCAGCGGCTCCCCCAGGATGAAGGCGGCGCTCACCACCCCCACCACCGGCGTCAGCAGCGTCCCCGCCGCGGCGGCGGAGGCCGGCAGCCGCCGCAGCGCCCCGAACCAGGCGAGGTAACACAGCCCGAGCGGCCCGACCCCGCCATACAGGATCAGCAACCACCCCTGCGTCGTCACGGCGGGGAAATCGGGATGCTCCACCAGCAGCGCGCCCAGCAGCAGCGGCAGCGTCCCCAGCCCCATCTGCCAGATGACGGAAGACGCCGGCGGCAGCCCGAGCGGCCAGCGCTTGGTCACGACGGTCCCCAGCGAGAACAGGATCGCCCCGGTCAGCGCGAAGCCGACGCCCGGCAGCTTGCCCATCCCCGCTTCCACCCCCTGCGCCAGCACCAGCACCGCCAGCCCCGCCAGCCCGACGCCGAGTGCCACCAGCCGCCTGGCCGTCAGCCTCTCCCCCAGCACCAGCCAGGCGAAGATCGAGGCCCAGACGGGCATGGTGTAGCAGACGATCGTCGCCTCCCCCGCCGTCAGCCAGACGAGGGAGAAGGAGGCCAGCCCCATCCAGGCCGTGACGTTCAGCAGCGACGCCCCGATCAGCCGCGGCCAAAGCCCCCGCGGCACGGCCAGCGATTCGCCGCGCCATCGGGCGATCGCCGCCAGCAGCGCGATGCCGACCAGCGCGCAGACCACGCGCATGGAGAAGGGCGGCACCTCCACCAGCAGCAGCTTCATCGCCGGCCAGTTGAAGCCCCAGCCCGTGACCGTCGCCAGCAGCAGCAGCAGCCCCGTGGGGTTGGGGCGGGCGGGGGTTACTGTCATGCCCTCACTCGAAACGACTGACCTGCGGCCGCCGCTAGCGGCCGAGGCCGCGAACGCGGCCCGCCGCCAGTGCGGCGAAGCCTAGCGGCCGGAGGCCGCGCCCGGCGATTGAGGGGCTGCATACGAATTCCAACGGTCGATGAAATCGAGCGTTGGAATCAGTCGAGGAAGTCCGGCTCTTCGCGGGACAGGATGCGCTTGACGCTCTCCAGTTGCAGCCGCGCGCTCTCCCGGTCCCCTTCCCGCATCTGCGCGGCGGTCTTGGCGGCGATGTCGGGGCGCACCTGCTTCAGCGGCCGGCCGGTGGACAAGGCGAGGCGCTGCGCCTCCGCCGCGCGTTCGAGGTAATACAGGTCGTCCCACGCCTCTGCGATGGTCGGGCCGACCACCATCACGCCGTGGTTCTTCATGAAGACGATGTCGGCATCCCCGATGGAGGCCGCGATCCGGTCGCCCTCATCGGTGTCGAGTGCCAGGCCGTTGTAATCCTCATCCACCACCGTCCGGCCGAGGAACTTCAGCGCGGACTGCCCGGCAAACAGCAGGGGCGGGCCCTCCGTCATCGCCAGCGCGGTCGCGTTCGGCATGTGGGTGTGGAAGGCCGCCTTGGCGCGGGGGATGTTCTTGTGGATGCGGGCATGGATGAAGAAGGCCGTCGCCTCCGGCACGCCATCGCCGGCGATCACATTGCCCTCATAGTCGCAGATCAGCAGGCGGGATGCGGTGACTTCGCTGAACGCCCAGCCATAGGGGTTCACCAGGAACAAATCATCCCGGCCGGGAACGACGAAGGAGAAGTGGTTGCAGATGCCCTCATGCAGGCCAAGGCGGGCCGCCATGCGGAAACAGGCGGCCAGATCAACGCGCGCCTGCCTTACCGCATCGGCATCCAGCGCCGTATTCCGCAGCACGACAGGCGCCGCTGCGCCGCCAAGGGCATGGGCCATGGGGGGTTCCTCCGCGTTCTGCTGCCATCAATCGCAAGCCGGCACCGATCCGGCAAGGAGGACAAAGCCATGACCACCCCGATCAGCGCCTTTCCCGTCCCCGACATCGCCACCCTGCCGGACGACATAAGCGCCCGCATCCTGGCGGTGCAGGAGAAATCCGGTTTCGTCCCCAACATCTTCCTGGCCCTCGCCTGGCGGCCTGACGAGTTCCGCGCCTTCATGGCCTATCACGACGCCCTGATGAACAAGCGGGAGGGGCTGACCGGCGCGGAGCGGGAGATGATCGTCGTCGCCATCTCCGCCGCCAACCAGTGCCAGTATTGCGTGGTGGCGCATGGCGCCATCCTGCGCGTGCGCGCGAAGGACCCCGCCATCAGCGAGCTGGTCGGCGCGAATTGGCGCAAGGCCCCCCTTACCCCCCGCGGCCGCGCCATCCTGGCCTTCGCCACAAAGGTGGCGGCGGAAGCGCATCTGGTGACGGAAGCCGACCGCGCGGCGCTGCGCGATGCCGGGCTGACACAGGAGGAAAGCTGGGACGTCGCCGCCATCGCCGCCTTCTTCTCCATGTCCAACCGCCTGGCCAACGCCATCGACCTGAAGCCCAATGCGGAGTTCCAGAAGATCGGCCGAGGCTGACGGCGTGGGCGCGGAGCGCCCCCCAGGCCGGGGCTTGGGCGCGGGGCGTCCCCCAGGATAGATACGCCCCGACCAGGCAGGGACCGACAGCATGACCGGCAGCAACCAGCGCATCGACGGCCAGCGCCTGTGGGACAGCCTGATGGCCATGGCGCGCCACGGCGCCACGCCCAGGGGCGGCGTCCGCCGCCTGACGCTGACCGCCATCGACCAGGCCGCGCGCGAAGATTTCCGCGCGCAATGCGAAAGCCTCGGCCTGACCGTGCGCGTGGACGCCATCGGCAACATGTTCGCCCGGCGGGAAGGCCGCGACCCTACCCGCCTGCCGGTCCTCCTCGGCTCGCACCTCGATAGCCAGCCGTCGGGCGGGAAATTCGACGGCGCGCTCGGCGTCATGGCGGGGATGGAGGTGATGCGCACGCTGCATGACCTCGGCATCACCACGGAAGCACCGCTGGAACTGGTGAACTGGACGGATGAAGAAGGCAGCCGCTTCGGCCTCAGCCTGATGGGCAGCGGCACCTGGGCGGGGGTCTACCCGATCGATCGCAGCTACGCGCTGCGGGACATCGATGGCGTGACGGTCGAGAGCGCGCTGCGCGAGATCGGCTACCAGGGCCCCGAACCCGCCGCCCCCTTTCCCGCCGACAGCTATTTCGAACTCCACATCGAACAGGGCCCGATCCTGGAGAAGGAGGGCGCCAAGATCGGCATCGTCACCGGCGCGCAGGCACAGGTCTGGTGGGATGCCCGCATCACCGGCCAGGACAGCCACGCCGGCACCACGCCCCCCTATGCGCGCCGCGACGCCCTGGTGGCCGCGGCGCAGGTCATCACCCTGGTGGACCGCCTCATGCGCGACCTGGGCGATAAAGGGCGGGGCGATAAAGGGCGGGGCGATGACGGCCGCGGTACCGTCGGCTTCCTGAAGGTCGAGCCCAACAGCCGCAACGTCATCCCGGGCGAGGTCTCCTTCAGCATCGAATTCCGCCACCCCGACAGCGCCGCCATCGCGGTGCTGGCGCGGGACTTCCCCGCCATGGCGCGTGACGCGGTGGCCCCCACCGGCTGCACCCTCGAACTCACGCCCGTGCTGCACTACGACGCCCAGCCCTTCGATGCGGAATGCGTGGCCCTGGTGGAGGCCGCGACGAAGCGCCTCGGCTACCCCGCGCGCCGCGTCGTGTCCGGCGCCGGCCACGATGCCGTCTATGTCGCCCGCCGCATGCCCGCCGCCATGATCTTCACCCCCTGCAAGGACGGGCTTTCCCACAACGAGGCCGAGAGCATCGAGCCGGAGGAAGCGGAAGCCGGCTGCCAGGTGCTGTTCGAAGCCGTGGTCGCCCGCGCCAACCGGAGCCTGGTCTGATGGCCGGCAAAGGCGCTGACAAAGGTGGGGGCAAAGGCGGGCGCCGGCGGGGAACCCCGCCGCCTCCCCCGCGCTCCCCGGGGAAGCCCGCCACGGCGGCGCGCCCTGCCGCAACCGTGAAGGGGGAAAACCCTTCCGTGAGTGGCACGGCCGCGCCGCCGATGGCTTCTTCCGTCCCAGGCAGCAGCGAGCGACGCACCCCCATGAACCCGACGCTGAACCCGATGCTCTGGCCGCGCCCGGCGCAGATCGCATCCGGCCTCCTCCTCCTCCTCGCCTTGGTGGGCTGGGTCGTCGCCATCAGCCGCGGCGGCGACATCCGCGACGCCAATGCCCGCGCCCGCGTCCAGCAGGAACAGCGCACCAGCATCGAGGCGACGCTGGCCGAGGAACGCCGCGCCAATGGCGACATGGCCGCCATCCGCGCCCGCGCCCAGCAGGCGGAAGCGGCCCGCGCGCAGGCGGAAGCCGCCCGCACCCAGGCCGAGGCCGCCCGGGCCGAGGCCGAGACCCGCACCACCGCGCTGCGCACGGACCTCGAGGCCCGGACGCGAGAGGCCGAGGCCGCGACCGCGCGGGCCACCGAACTCGCCGCCGGCATCGGCCAGTCCGAAACCCGCCTGGCGGAACTCACCCAGGCCATCCAGGCGGCGGAGCAGGAGATCGCCCGCCGCACCGAGGCCGCCCGCGCCGCGGAAGCGGATCAGACCCGCCTGTCCGCCAGCCGCGACAGCACGGCGGAGGCGCTGCGCAGCCTGGAAGCCAGCCTTGCCCAGGCCTCCGCCGGGGTGCAGTCGGCTGAATCGCGCCTCGCCAGCCTGACGGCCGAGACCGGCCGGGCGCAGGAAGCCCTGACCACCCGCGAAGCCGCCGTCGCCAGCACGGAACAGCGCCTGCGCGGCCTGAATGACGAGGTCGCGCTGCGGGAGGGCGATCTCAGCACCCGCCGCGCCGCCCTGGCCGAGGTTCAGGCGCGGCTCGACCAGGCGACGCGGGGCGCCGAACAGGCCGCCAGCCGCCTGGCCGCCACCCAGGCCGAGATCGCCCGCGCCACGGCATCGGCCGGGGAGGCGCAGACCCGCCTCTCCACGCTGCGCGCCGAAACGCAGCAGGCCGAGCAGCAGCGCGACGAACGCCGCCAGGCCGCGGAGCGTGCCCAGGCGGAAATCGCCCGCCTGACCGCCGCGCGGGACGAAGCCGCCCGCGCCGCCCAGCAGGCGGAAACCCGCCAGGCCGAGCAGGCGGAGCGCGCCACCGCCGCCGATGCCGCGCTGGAGGAACGCCGCCGCCGCGCGGCGGAGGCCGAGCAGCGAGTCGCCGCCCTGGCGACCCAGGCCCGCCAGGCCGAGGCCATTCTGACGGAGCGCCGCACCGCGATCGAGCAGGCGACGCAGCGCGCCGCCACCCTGGCCGACCAGGCCCGCCAGGCGGAAGCCGCTGCCGCCCGCCAGCGCGGCGTGCAGCAGGAGGCCGAGCAGCGAATCCGCGCCGCGGAGGCGACCCTCGCCCGCCTGCAGCAATCCATCGCGGAAGCGGAGCGGCGGCTGCGGGAGACCGAGCAGCGCGCCACCGATGCGGCGCGCACCCCGGCGCCAGCGCAGAACTGACATTTACTCCCTCCCCCGCACTGGCGGGGGAGGGTCGGGGTGGGGGACGCCGCCCGCTCGGACGTCCGCTACGCGACCAGTCGGCCCACGAACCAGGCCACCGCGGCCACCGCCGCGCCAATCCCCAGCGCCTGGGCTGCCCCCACCGCCGCCGGCAGGCCCTTGCCCTGCGCCCGCACGGCGCCCAGCCCCAGCATCGCCAGCGCGGTCATCACGGCGGAGGCCAGCAGCGGTCGGTCACCCACCATGAAGGGCAGCAGCGGCACCAGCCCCGCCAGCGCCCCGCCACCGCCCATCGCCAGCGCCGATCGCGCGGCGCGGAAGGGATCGGGCTCGCTGAGGTCCAGTTCGAACCGCATCATGAAATCCACCCATTTCCGGCGGTCGGCAGCAATGGATTCCACCGCCTGGCGCAGCACATCGCCCTTCACGCCATAGCGGTGCAGGATCGCCGCCACCTCCCAGCGCTCGCGGTCGGGGTAGAGCATGCTCTCCTCCTCCTCCCGCCCCCGCTCCAGCGCGTAATGCGCCGCTTCCTCCCGCGCCTGCGCCCAGCCATTCAGGCCAACCGCGAGGGAGGAGGCCGCGACGGCGACGAGGCCGGCGGTGACGATCACGCCGGCGGAGGCACCGGCACCCGCCAGCGCGGCCGACAGCGCGAAGGGCAGCGCCAGCCCCTGGGCGGCACCGACCACCAGGTCCCGCCCCGCGCCATCCTGCGCGAAATGGCGCTCCTCATGCGGCGGGCCGGGCGGCATGGGCGGCAGGCCGTCGCGCGACGGCTCGGCAAGCGCGGGTGGGTTCAAGACATCCTGCATCGGCCGACACTACAGGCCCGCGCCACCCGCCGTCACGCCCTTCCCGCGCCCCGCACGGCTCTGGCATGGTTGGAGAAACCCGAGGAGGGAACTGCAAATGCGTCGCATCGCCATCGCCGCGCTGCTCACCGCGTCAGTCGCCGCCGAGGCGCCGGCCCAACCCCTTCAGGCGCAACCCATCCAGATCCGGGAGATCGGCAGCCTGCATGTCGGCGGCCGCGTGGCGGAGGTCAGCGGCCTGCCGGAGCAGGAGATCACCTTCAGCCCCGGCGCGCCGCCGCTGCGCATCAACCCGAACGGCCAGTTCCAGGTGGAGCAGATGTACGCGCAGTATGTCCGCCTGGCCGATCCCCGCGCGCGCTACCCCCTCATCCTCGCCCATGGCGGCGGCCTGACGGGCGTGACCTATGAGACGACGCCGGATGGCAGGCCCGGCTGGCAGATGGCCTTCCTCCGCGCCGGGCATGATGTGTTCGTGACGGATGCGGTGGAACGCGGCCGGTCCGGCTGGGCGCGCTTCCCCCAGGTGTTCCAGGGTGAACCCGTCTTCCGCACCATGGGCGAAGGCTGGGGCCTGTTCCGCGTGGGCCCGGGCGATGGCTGGAACATCGACCCCGCCCAGCGCCGCGCCTTCCCCGACAGCCGCTTCCCGACCGGCGCCTGGAACCAGTTCATGATGCAGGCGGTGCCGCGATGGGTGACGACGGACCGGCAGATCCAGGCGGGCTACGATGCCCTCGTCCAGCAGATCTGCCCCTGCGTGCTGCTGGTGCACAGCCAGGGCGGCAATTTCGGCTTCCGCGCCGCGCTGAACGCGCCAGACAAGATCCGCGCGGTGATCGCCGTCGAACCCTCCGGCGCGCCGCCGGAGGGCCAGGACGCGGCCGCGCTGAAGGACATCCCGCATCTGGTCGTCTGGGGCGACTACACCGCGGACAACCCCTTCTGGCAGCGCATCCGGGCGAACATCGATCGCTGGCAGGCGCAGATCCGGGCGGCGGGCGGCGTGGCGGATACGCTCGACATGCCGGCGGAGGGCGTGCGCGGCAACAGCCACATGATCATGATGGACACCAACAGCGACGACGTCGCCGCGCGGATCAACACCTGGTTGGATCGACGCGGGCTGATGCGATAACAGGTTGTCATCCCGCGCCCGGACCTGCACACCGGGCGGATGGCATCCTCCTCCCACGCCCCCCTTCCCGCCTGGTCCTGGGTCTTCCCGCTTGCCTCGGCCGGCCTGCTGGCCGCCTTCTACGGCGCGGGCGGCTGGATGGCGCTGCCCATGGCCGCGGTCCTCGGCGGCACCGTCTTCGCCGCCGTCCACCATGCGGAAGTCGTGGCCGCCCGCGTGGGGGAGCCCTTCGGCACCCTGATCCTCGCCGTCGCCGTGACGGTGATCGAGGTCGCGCTGATCGTCTCGCTCATGATCTCGGACCCCCAAGGCCAGGCGGCGCTGGCGCGGGACACGCTGTTCGCCGCGGTGATGATCGTGCTGAACCTCCTGGTCGGGCTCTGCCTGCTGCTGGGCGGCGCCAGGCACCACGAACAGGGCTTCCAGGCCCGCAGCGCCTCGGCCTTCCTGTCGGTCGCCGTCGTGCTGGCGGTCCTCGTGCTGGTGCTGCCCAACACCACCACCAGCGCCAATGGTCCCTACCTGACCGGGTCGCAGATGGCCTTCGTCGCCGTCGCGGCGCTCGGCCTCTACCTCACCTTCGTCTTCGTCCAGACGCTCCGCCACCGCGACTACTTCCTGCCGGAGGATGATTCGGAAGGCGCGCATGCCGCGCCCCCCTCCCTCCGCGCCACCTGGATCGCGCTCGGCCTGCTCGGCCTGTCGCTGGTCGCGGTGGTGCTGATGGCAAAGTCGCTGACGCCCACGGTGACACAGGCGCTGGGCGCCGTCGGCGCGCCGGTCGCGGCCGTCGGCGTCATCATCGCGAGCCTGATCCTGATGCCCGAATCCGTCGCCGCCCTCCGCGCCGCCCGCGCCAACCGCCTGCAGACCGCGCTGAACCTGGCGCTGGGCTCCGTCCTCGCCTGCATCGGCCTGACGGTGCCCTGCGTCGTGGCGGTGGCGCTGCTGCTCGGCCAGCCGCTGATCCTGGGGCTGGAGCCGTCGGGCATGGTGCTGCTGGCGGCGACCTTCATGGTCTCCATCCTGACCCTCGGCGCCGGGCGGACCACCGTGCTGCAGGGCGCCGTCCACCTGACGCTCGGGCTGGCCTGGCTGTTCCTGGTCTTCGTGCCCTGAACCTGACCGCCGGGAACCTTCCCCCCCGGAAGCAGGCAAGGTTGCCGCTGGGCGCCCCCCCCTTTATAGGGTCGGCGCCCGCGAAGCCCCCCCGCGCACGAGGTCCATTTCCCCTTGGCTAGCACCGAACCCGATACCCAGCCGCGCGCGGAGCCGACCCCGGCCCAGGTCGCCCAGGCCCTCCTGCTCGCTCGTCCCGCGACGGAGGAGCGCCGCATGGCCGACGCCATCCGCGCCCTCGCGATCGATGCGGTCGAACAGGCGAAGTCCGGCCACCCCGGCATGCCGATGGGCATGGCCGATGTCGCGACCGTCCTCTTCACCCGCTTCCTGAAGTACGACGCGGCCGATCCCCGCTGGCCGGACCGGGACCGCTTCGTGCTGTCCGCCGGCCACGGCTCCATGCTGCTCTATGCCCTGCTGCACCTGACCGGTGCCGGCATGGGCATCGAGGACCTCAAGAAATTCCGGCAGCTCCACTCCCCCGCCGCCGGCCATCCGGAATACGGCGAGCATCCCGGGATCGAGACCACCACCGGCCCGCTCGGCCAGGGCATCGCCACCGCGGTCGGCATGGCGCTGGCCGAACGGATGCTGGCAGCGCGCTTCGGCAAGTCCCTGGTCGACCACCGCACCTGGGTCATCGCCTCCGACGGCGACCTGATGGAAGGCATCAGCCATGAGGCCGCGTCCTACGCCGGCCACATGAAGCTGGACCGCCTCTGTGTCCTCTATGACGACAACAACATCTCCATCGATGGCGACACCTCGATCTCGCTGTCGGATGACGCGCTGAAGCGGTTCCAGGCCTATGGCTGGGCGACGCGCCGCGTGGATGGGCATGACCATGAGGAAGTGGCCAGCGCCATGGCCTGGGCCATGCGCAGCCGCAAGCCCACGCTGATCGCCTGCCGCACGATCATCGGCTTCGCCGCCCCCACCAAGGCCGGCACCGCCGCCAGCCATGGCAGCCCGCTGGGCGCGCAGGAAGCCGCCGCCGCCAAGGCTGCGATGGGCTGGAACCACGGGCCGTTCGAGGTGCCCGAAGGCCTCAAGGAACGCTGGGAAGCCGCCGGCCGCCGCGGCGCCGGCACCCGCCGCTCCTGGCTCAAGCGCCTGGCCAGCCACGCCAGCCGCGATGATTTCGACCGCGCCATGGCCGGCCGCCTGCCGGAATCCTGGCACGAGCCGCTCGCCGCGCTTCGCGCGAAGCAGGCCGTGGACAAGCCGAAGATCGCCACCCGCATCGCGTCCCAGAAGGCCCTCGAAGCCCTGGTGCCGGCGGTGCCGGAGATGGTGGGCGGCTCGGCCGACCTCACCGGCTCCAACAACACCAACGTCAAGGGCATCCCTTCCATCAGCCCCGGCAACTATGCCGGCCGCTACGTCCATTGGGGCGTGCGCGAACACGGCATGGCGGCCGCGATGAACGGGATGGCGCTGCATGGCGGCATCATCCCCTATTCCGGCACCTTCCTCGTGTTCGCCGACTACCTGCGCCCCGCACTCCGCCTCGCCGCGCTCATGCGCCAGCGCGTCATCCATGTGCTGACGCATGACAGCATCGGCCTGGGCGAGGACGGCCCGACGCACCAGCCGGTCGAGACGCTGGCCAGCCTCCGCGTCATCCCCAACCTCTGCGTCTTCCGCCCCGGCGATGCGCTGGAAACCGCGGAATGCTGGGAACTCGCGGTCAAGCGCGCCGACGGCCCCTCCGTCCTGGCGCTGACCCGCCAAAACCTGCCGGCGCTGCGGACCGATAGCGGTGAGAATCGTTCCTCCCGCGGCGGCTACGTGCTCGCCGAAGCCAGCGCCGAACGCCGCGCCACGCTGATCGCCACGGGGTCGGAAGTGCACCTGGCCATGGCCGCGCGCGATGTGCTGGAGGCCGATGGCATCCCGACCGCCGTGGTCTCGCTCCCGTGCTGGGAACTCTTCGCCCTCCAGGACGAAGTGTATCGCAGCCAGGTGCTGGGCAGCGCGTTGCGCGTGGGCATCGAGGCAGCGCTCCCCTTCGGGTGGGATCGCTGGCTCGGGCCGGAGGGCATCTTCATCGGCATGCAGGGCTTCGGCGCCAGCGCGCCGGCGGAAGACCTGTTCCGCCACTTCGGCATCACCGCGGAGGCCACGGTGGCCGCCGTGAAGAAGCGACTGGGTTGATCAAGGAAGGGGAGATCGGGTTATGGCAGTGAAGGTCGCCATCAACGGCTTCGGGCGCATCGGCCGCCTGGTGCTGCGCGCGATGATCGAGAGCAACCGCACGGACGTCGAGTGCGTCGCGATCAATGACCTCGGCAGCGTGGAGGCCAATGCCCACCTGTTCCGCTACGACAGCGTGCATGGCCGCTTCCCCGGCGAAGTCGCCGTGGACGGCAACAAGATCATCATCACCGCCAATGGCCGCACCTATGCGCCCATCGTCGTGAGCGCCGAGCGTGACCCGACCAAGGTCCCCTTCCAGGGCGTCGACGTCGCCCTCGAATGCACGGGTATCTTCACCAGCAAGGAAAAGGCGTCCGCGCTGATCACGGCGGGCGCGCGCAAGGTCGTCATCTCCGCCCCCGGCGACAACGCCGACGCGACCATCGTCTATGGCGTGAACCACCAGACGCTGACGAAGGAGATGACGGTCATCTCCAACGCCTCCTGCACCACCAACTGCCTGGCGCCCATCGCCAAGGTGCTGCACGACAATTTCGGCATCCTGCGCGGCTACATGGTGACGATCCACGCCTATACGGGCGACCAGAACACGGTCGACACGCTGCACAAGGATTTGCACCGCGCCCGCGCGGCCGCCGTCTCCGCCATCCCGACCTCGACCGGTGCCGCCAAGGCCGTGGGCCTGGTGATGCCGGAACTGAAGGGCAAGCTGGACGGCACCGCCATCCGTATCCCGACGCCGAACGTCTCCCTCGTCAGCCTGGACTTCGTGCCCGCGAAGACGGAAGGCCTGACCAAGGAAGCGATCAACGCCGTGATGAAGGCAGCGTCGGAGAGCGGGCCCCTCAAGGGCATCCTCGGCTACAACACCGCCCCGCTGGTCAGCATCGACTTCAACCACGACCCGCACAGCAGCACCTTCGACGCCACCCAGACCCAGGTGGTCGATGGCGGCCTGGTCCGCGTGATGTCCTGGTACGACAATGAATGGGGCTTCTCGAACCGCATGTCCGACACGGCGGCGCTGTTCGGCAGCCTCTGAGGCCTGCGTCGCCCGGCCCCCTCGGGGGCCGGGCGATCGCGCTTCAGAACCGGTTCAGCCTGGTGCGGGAAATCTCGAACCCGCGCCCATCCATGTTGATGCAGCGCATGCCCGTCTGCTCCGAGAAGCAGGTCACGCCCTTGCTGTCCCAGCGGGCGCCATAGCGCAGCACCCGCGCCCCCCGGTTCACCACCGTATCCCCCGCGCACAGCACGCTGGACGCACCCCGCGGCCCGACGCTGTAGGCATGGCCCCAATCGGTGTCGCAATCCCGCGGCCGCGGCGGCTTGGCGAAGCTGGAGTTCACGAGGTCGCAGCGGATGGTGTCCCCATCCGCCTCGCAGAAGATGTTCCCGGACGGCGACTGGAACCCGTCCTGCGCATGCGCCACGCCAGGCAGCAGGAGAAGGCCGAAAACCGGGATGGAAGCGAGCCAGCGCATGCGACGTCCTCGAGCAGTATGTTGACGCCAGCCGCACCACCCCGAACAGGCCAAGCAGGAGGAAAGCGGGGGGCGTTCCACCCTCGTATCATCGATCCGCCGCGCCCCCCAGCCAGGCCGGCGGCGCATTCCTTCAGAAGCGGTTCAGTCGGGCACGGGCCAGTTCAAAGCCCCGCCCCTCCGCATTGCTGCAGCGCAGCCCCGCCTGGCTGGCCGTGCAGGTCACCCCCACGCCCTGCCATCGCGCCCCGTAGCCCAGCACCGGCACCTGGCGGCTGACGATCAGATCCCCCGCGCAGAGAACCTCCGACCGCCCGCGCGCAGCCAGCCCATAGGCATGGCCCCAATCGCTGTCGCATTCCTCCGGCGATGGCGGGCGGGGGAAGCTGAAGTTCACGATCTCGCAGCGGACCGCCCCCTCCCACACCTGGCAACGGATATTGCCGGACGGCAACTGGAAGCCTTCCTGGGCCGATGCTAGGACCGGAACGAGACCGAAAACCGCGATCCATCGGATCATTCGTCACCCCGTAGCGCTTCTCTCGGCAGGATGATCGTCCCAATGACCTTCAAAACCATTGACGCCCTCGATGCGCAGGGAAAGCGCGTGCTGCTGCGCGCCGATTTGAACGTGCCGGTGCGCGAAGGCCGCATCACGGACCGCACGCGGATCGAACGCCTGGCCCCCACCATCAAGGAATTGTCGGACAAGGGCGCGCGCGTCATCGTCTGCAGCCATTTCGACCGCCCCAAGGGCAAGCGCGTGCCGGAGATGTCGCTGAAGCCGATGCAGGAGGCGCTCGCCGCCGCCCTCGGCCGCCCCGTCGCCTTCGCCGATGATTGCGTGGGCCCGGAGGCCGAGGCCGCCGTCGCCGCCCTGGCCGATGGCGATGTGCTGCTGCTGGAGAACACGCGCTACCACGCCGGCGAGGAGAAGAACGACCCGGCGCTGTCCGCCGGCCTGGCCAGGCTCGGCGACGTCTTCGTGAACGACGCCTTCTCCGCCGCCCATCGTGCCCATTCCTCGACCGAGGGCGTGGCCCGCCTGCTGCCCGCCTATGCCGGGCGGCTGATGGAGGCGGAGCTGAAGGCGCTGGACGCCGCCCTCGGCAACCCGGCCCGCCCGGTGGTCGCCATCGTCGGCGGCGCCAAGATCAGCACCAAGCTCGACCTGCTGGGCAACCTCACGGGCAAGGTCAATGTGCTGGTCATCGGCGGCGCCATGGCCAACACCTTCCTAGCCGCCCAGGGTCACCCCATGGGCAAGTCGCTGCAGGAGGCGGAGATGCACGACACCGCCCGCACCATCATGGCGGAAGCCGCCGCCAAGGGCTGCGAGATCCTGCTGCCCGTGGACCTCGTCGTGGCTGGCGAGTTCAAGGCCAACGCCCCCTCCCGCACCGTCGCGATCGACCGGGTGCCGGAGGACATGATGGCCCTCGATGTCGGGCTCGACACGGTGGCGATGGTGGAGGACCGGCTGCGCTCCGCCTCCACCCTGGTCTGGAACGGCCCCTTCGGCGCCTTCGAGATCCCGCCCTTCGACACCGCGACGGTCGCGGTCGCGCAGACGGTCGCGAGCCTCACCGCCTCCTCCGGCCTGAAGTCCATCGCGGGTGGCGGCGACACCGTCTCGGCGCTCCGCCATGCCGGGGTGATGGAGCGGATGACCTATGTCTCCTCCGCCGGCGGCGCCTTTCTGGAATGGCTGGAAGGCAAGACGCTGCCGGGGGTGGCGGCGCTCGAACAGGGTTGAGCCTGAGTACGGTAGAGCGCGGCCGACATTTTCCGACAATCTTCACGCTTTTTGAAGATTTGTCAGGGACTCTACCGGAAGTTGCTGGACCGTTAACGGTGGGGGGGCCCAGGCTCCCCCCATGCGCATCGTCCGCCCCATCCCCGCGAATTCCTCCGGACGCTTCACGAAGCGTTCAGATCTCCGCCCCATGGTGGTGCGCATGATCAGCATGAACTCCCTGGCCGCCTTCACGGCCGAGGTCTCGCGGATGCCGGGCCTCGCGCAGGTCCGCGGCGTCACCGGCCAACAGGGCCAGACCGGCAATGCCGAACCGCAGCAGCGCAAGCTGGAAGCCCTGCCTTCCATGCCCAGCGCCCCCACCCCGCGCGGATCGCTGCTCGACCTTCGCGTCTGACGCGCCGCGCGCCCACGGGTTGGCGCGCCCCCGCTGACCGCGGCCGGATGACGCCAGCCGGGTGACGCGAAAGGCCTGCCGCGCTGGCCGGACCGGGCACCGAGTCGAACCGGTTTAGATTCGAACCCGATTTCGCGCGAATCGGCGCCACCGCACCGTTCTACCCCTGCCGAACCGCTTGCCCCCGGCGCGCCGCGGGGCCACCCTTCGGCCATGTCCAGCACCGCCACCCGCTTCGTCCGACGCACCCCGGAAGGGGAGGATCGCGAACGCCTGACCTGCGCGGATTGCGGCTACATCGCCTACGAAAACCCGAAAATCGTCACCGGCTCCGTCGTCATCGTCGGCGGCAAGGTCATGCTCTGCCGCCGCGCCATCGAACCCCGCCGCGGCTTCTGGACCATCCCCGCCGGCTACATGGAACTGAACGAGACGGTGGAGGAAGCCGCGATGCGGGAGGCGCGGGAGGAAGCCTGCGCCGATCTGGCGCTGGACGGCATCCTCGCCGTCTATTCCATCGCCCGCATCGGCCAGGTGCAGGTGCTGTTCCGCGCCCGCCTGGCCTCCCCGGGCTTCGCACCGGGGCCGGAAAGCCTGGAAGTCCGCCTCTTCGACTGGGAGGAGATCCCCTGGGACGACCTCGCCTTCCCCTCCGTCCACTGGGTGCTGAAGGCCTGGCGCGAGATCGGCGATGGCCCGATCGGCGCGCCGCGCGGCAACCCGGCGGAGGATCATCGCGGCACCGGCGGCCTGGCGGAGGGCGCATGAGGACCCAGGCCCTGCCCGCGCTGCTGACCGCCCTGCTCAGCCTGCCCGTCGCCGCCCAGGGCACGCCGGCCACGACCACGGAAACCATCACCCTGCCCCGCGCGACCGTGACGCGCCCCGTGACGACGCCCCCCAGCGTCACCCGCCCGGAGGCCCCGAAGCCGGTGGTCGCCCGCCCCGAACGCCCGCGCCCCGAACGCCCGCACATAGTGCGCCCGGCCGCGGTCCTGCCCCTGCCGCCGCCGCCCGCGCCCCCGGCGCTGACGCCCTTTGCCGGCTGGGATGCCGCCCCGGTGCCGAACCGCGCGATCGAGGCCCCGCCCGACCGCTTCGCCCGCCCGCCCCGCACCACGCTGGAGCCCGCGATCATCGAGCCCTATGAGCGCCGCCGCGGCTTCACCTTCGGCCGCGAACACGCCCCCGACCGCACCGACCGCCTGTTCAACGAGATCGCCCCCGGCGCCCGCCTGCGCATCCCGCTGGACTGATACCAACGACCGCTTGCAGCGGCACGTTGGTCTTGTTGTCCTGCCCTCAGACGCCGGGCGCCGGCTTGGCTTCGCGGCACAGGCCGCGGGCCGCGTTCGTCGACCGCAGATCGCGCCGCGCAGCCGTTCGTGTCATCACCGCATCGGAATCGGATACAGCAGCCCGCCGCGGTCGAAGAGCTGGTTGAGCCCGCGGGCAAGCCCGATCGGCGATCCCGCCCCCAGGTTCCGCTCATACACCTCGGCGTAGTTGCCGACCTGCGTGACGACCCGGAACACCCAGTCATCCCCCAGGCCGAGCGGCGCGCCGATCCCCGGCAGCCCGCCCAGCAGCCGCCGCACCCGCGCCGGGCCGCCATCCCGTATCGCGGCCGCATTGGCCGATGTGATGCCCATCGCCTCGGCCTCGATCATCGCATTGACCGTCCAGAAGGCGACCTGCTCCCACTGCCGGTCGCCATCCCGCACGAAGGGGCCCAGCGGCTCCCGGCTGATGACATCGGCCAGCATCCGGTGCCCCGCCGCCCCGAAGCGCGTCGCCACCAGCCCGGCCAGCGGCACCATGTCCGCGCTCAGCGCCTCGCAGCGGCCCTCCCCATAGGCGGCCAGCAATTCGGGCAGAGTCGGCAGCGCCACGGGGGTGATGGCGATCCCGGCCCGCTTCGCCGCATCCGCCAGCGCCTGTTCATTGGTCGAACCCGCGGTGACGCAGACGCTGCGGCCCTCCAGCCCCGCCATGTCCTCGATGCCGGAGGCGCGGCGCACCACGAAGCCCTGGCCGTCGAACACCGTGACCCCGGCCGCCGCCAGGCCGAGCGCGGTGTCGCGCATCATGGTCTGGGTCGCGGCGCGGGCCAGCAGGTCCACCCGCCCCGCGGCGGTGGCGGCCAGGCTGTCCGCCATGCTGCCGGGCACGAAGCGGACCTTGCCCGCATCCCCCAGCGCCGCGGCCGCGACGGCGCGGCAGGTATCGGCATCGATCCCCGCGACACGGCCATCCGGCCCCGCCGCCGCGAAGCCGGGCAGGCCGGTATGCACCGCGCAGAGCAATTCGCCGCGCGCCCGCACGGCATCAAGGGTGGAGGGCTGTGCCGCCGCAGCGAGCGGGAGGCCCATCATCAGGATCGCGATCAGCGTGCGCATGGCGTCGTCCTTCGCGTCAGCGCAACGGCATCGGGTAGTGCAGCCCGCCGCGGTTCCAATTGTCGTTCAGCCCGCGATCCAGCCCGAAGGGGCTGCCGGCGCCCAGGCTGCGGTCGAAGATTTCGGCATAGTTGCCGATCTGCGCGATCACCTGCAGCGCCCAATCCTCCGCCAGCCCCAGCGCAGCGCCGCTCCCGGGCTCCACCCCCAGCAGCCGCCACAGCGCAGGCTCGTTGCGCTGCATCACCGCCACCAGGTTGGTGCTCGCCGCCTCCAGCTCCTCCGCCTCCAGCATCGCCTGCAGCGTCCAGAAGACGATTGATCGCCAGGCCGCGTCGCCGGCGCGGACGAAGGGGCCCAGCGGCTCCCGCGTCACCACCGTCCGCAGCACGCGGAACCCCGCGGGGTTCGCCAGGTCGCTGACCCGCCGGACCATGAGCTGGGAGGCATCCGACGCCGCCGCATCGCATTGCCCGGCTTCCAGCGCGCGCACCATGGCCGTGCCGTCCGGTGCCTCGGTGAAGGACAGCCCGGTGCCGAGGATCGATTCCAGCGCCTCCCGCGTCGCCACGCCGCCGGCGGCGCTGATGCAGACCCGCCGCCCCGCCAGATCCCCCGGCAGCGTCACGGGCGATGCCTCCGGCACCATGAACCCCATCCCGTCGAAATAGAGCGTGCCGGCGGAGGCGACACCCCGCCCGGCCTCCCGCTGGTAAAGCCGCGTGGCGTTGCGCGCGACCAAATCGGCGCGCCCGGCCTCCAGCGCCTCCAGCGCCTCCGCCACCGTGGCGACGGGGGTGAAGCGCACCTTTCCGGCATCGCCGAGCGTCGCGGCCGCGACGGCGCGGCAGAAATCGGCATCGATCCCGCGCATCACGCCCCCCGCATCGGAGGCGGAGAAGCCGGGCAGGCCGCCATTGACGACGCAGCGCACTTCGCCCCGCGCGCGGATATCCGACAGTGTCGGGGAAGCGGGTTGGGCCGCCGCGGGCAGCGCCAGCAGCAGGGCGGCAAGGACATGGCGGATCATGGCGTGGTCCTCAGCAGCCGGTGGCGACGACGCGGCAGGTGGACCCGCCCGGCAGGCGCCGGCAGGATTCCAGCGCCGCCGCTTCCGCCGCCTGCGCGGTTTGCGCCGTCGCGGTCAGGTTGCGGTTCAGCACCATGGTGCTGATGTCGCTGGTCATCGCGACGGCGCTGGGGTGGCGCGACACCGCCTGCACCAGCGCCCCGCAGCGGTTGACGATCTCCTCCACGAATTTGCAGGGTACCCTGCCGGCCATGGTCTGGCAGGCGCGCACGGCCTGGGTATTCACCGCCAGCCGGTCCGCGCCCCCATTGCCGAAGCCCCATGCGGCCATCGGCGCATCGGTCGCGTAGATGGCGCCGAAGCGGCTGCCCGCGGGCGGCGCGGCGGAGGGCCCGGCCGTGACGCCCCGCCCATCG
This sequence comes from Falsiroseomonas sp., assembly GCF_051859025.1. GTDB lineage: Bacteria > Pseudomonadota > Alphaproteobacteria > Acetobacterales > Acetobacteraceae > Falsiroseomonas. The sequence goes on from NZ_JBHYGL010000037.1 coordinate 298,853, forward strand.
CCCGACGCCACCATGGCCTGCGCGGTGCCGACGGCCTGGAAGCAGGGCCCGGATTCGATCCCGCCCGTGGTCGCCCCGCAGAGGTTCAGCCGCGGCCGCCCGGTGCGCTGTGCGGGCAGCGCCATGCGGTACATCGTCCCTTCCCGGCAACGGCCGTCCCAATAGGCCGTGCGGGCTGCGTCGAAGCCGGAGAACGCCATGGCGATGATCGCCTGGCAGCCGGCGCCGGTGCCGGTGACGAAGCGGAACACCTCCGCCCGCCGCGCCGGCTCCTCCATCCCCGCCAGCTGGTCATGCAGCGGGTTGCCGGTCTGCGCCCGCGCCGCGCCGGCGGGCAGCACCGCGCCACCGATCAACGCCAGGAACGACACAATGCCGGAAAGAAATGCCGCGCGACGCGGCTGATTGCGAAGCATGAGACGGCGCCCCCTGCGTCCAGATTCACGTCCGACGCGAATGTCTCGCCATGGTTCGCGCGTATCACGACAGTGGACAAGCCACTGCGGGGGGCCACACCGCTCACGAATCAATGAATGACGACGTATTTAAGTTTATCTCGGTTTCGTGACCTCCCCGCCGTCGAGGGGCGACCTTGACGCCCCCCCGGTCACTCCAAACCGACCAGCCCCCGCGCGAAGTCCCGCGCCGTGAAGGGCCGCAGGTCGCCCGCCTTCTCACCCACCCCCACCATGTGCACGGGCAGCCCGATCTCCTGCGCCAGCGCCACCACCACGCCGCCCTTGGCGCTGCCATCCAGCTTCGTGACGGCCAGGCCGGAGACCTCCACCATCTCCTTGAAGATGCGCACCTGCTGGATCGCGTTCTGCCCCGTCGTCGCATCCAGCGTCAGCAGCACGGAATGGGGGGCGGAGGGTTCGAGCTTGCGCATGACGCGGATGATCTTCCGCAGCTCCTCCATCAGCGCGCTCTTGTTGTGGAGCCGCCCGGCGGTGTCCACCAGCAGCACGTCCACGCCCTCGGCCTTCGCGCGTGCCAGCGCGTCATGCGCCAGCCCCGCGGCATCGGCGCCCTGCTTCGCGGGCGCGACAACGGCGCAGCCCGTCCGGTCGCCCCAGATCTGCAACTGCTCCACCGCCGCGGCGCGGAATGTATCACCGGCCGCGAACATCACCTTGAGGCCCTGGTCGCGATATTGCTGGCCGAGCTTGGCGATGGTGGTCGTCTTGCCCGTGCCGTTCACGCCCACCATCAGCACGACATGGGGCGCATGGCCGCGGTCGATCACCAGCGGCTGCGCGACGGGGGCCAGGATCTCCGCGATCGCCTCCGCCAGCGCGGCCTTCACCTCCTCATCCGTCACTTCCTTGCCGAAGCGGGTCTTGCGGAAGCCCTCCACGATGCGGCGGCTGGCGGCCACGCCGAGGTCCGCGCCGATCAGCGTCTCCTCCAGCTCCTCCAGCGCCTCCTCATCCAGGCGGCGCTTGCGGAAGACGGTGGTGATGGCGTCGGTCAGCCGCGCAGTGGAGCGTGACAGCCCGGCCTTGAGGCGCGCGAACCAGCCGCCCTTCGCCGCCTCCTCGGGCTGGGGTTCCGGCACGCTCGTCGCCAGCGCCTCCCGCAGCGCCGCGCCGTCATCAGTGGGCGGCGGGGCGGGCGGAGGCGGGGGCGGCGGGGCCAGGGGTTCCGCGGGCTCGGGCAGCCGGGCCTCGAAATCCGGCGCGGTGCCGGCGGCGGGCGGCGCGGCGGGCACCGGCAGCACGGGCGCGGCGTTGCCTGGCGGGTAGCTCTCCGCGGGATGCCCCGGCTGGTCCGAAACCGGCGGCGCCTCCACTGGCGGCGTCGCCGCCGGTTCCTTGCCGCGGATGCGGTCCCAGAGGCCCTTGAATGCCATGGATGCTACGCCGCCTCCGCGATCAGGCCCTGGTCGTCCACGCCAACGACGCGCAGCCGGCGCAGTTCGCCGGCCACCCCCCGCCCTTCCGCCAGCCGCACCGGCGCGAAATGCTCGCTATGCCCGCGGCCGGAGGCCTCGAACAGCACAAGCTCCTCCGCCCCCAGCCGCCCGGCATGGAAGCGCCGCGCGGCATCGCGCCCCGCCGCTCGCAGCCGGGCCGCCCGTTCGCGCCGCAGCGGCACCGGCACCGGCGGCATCCGCGCCGCGGGGGTGCCGGGACGCTCGGAATAGGGGAAGACGTGCAGGAAGCTCAGCCCCGCTTCCTCCACCAGCGCCATCATCGCCGCGAAATGCGCCTCGGTCTCCGTCGGGAAGCCGGCGATGAGGTCCGCGCCCAGCGCGATCCCCGGCCGCAAGTCCCGCGCCCGCCGCGCCAGGGCCACCGCATCGGCGCGCGAATGCCGGCGCTTCATGCGCTTCAGGATCAGATCGTCGCCATGCTGGAGCGACAGGTGCAGATGCGGCATCAGCCGCGGTTCCTCCGCCAGCAGCCGCCACAAATCATCGTCCATTCCCGCGGGGTCGAGGGAGGACAGCCGCAGCCGCGGCAATTCCGGCACCAGCGCCAGCAGCCGCCGTACCGCCTGGCCGAGGCTGGGCTGCCCCGGCAGGTCCGGCCCGTAGCTCGCGATATCGACGCCGGTCAGCACCACTTCCCGGTACCCCGCCGCCACCAGCGCCCGCGCCTGGTCGACAATGACGCCGAGCGGCACGGAGCGTGACGGGCCCCGCCCCTGCGGGATGACGCAGAAGGTGCAGCGATGATCGCAGCCCTGCTGCACCTGGAGCATGGCGCGCGCCCGGCCGCTGAATTCCGTCACGAGTGGCGGCGCCACGGGCTCCGCCATCATGATGTCGCCAACCGACGCGGCGGGGCCGGACAGCGCCGCCCAGGTTTCGGGCTTCAGCTTCTCCGCATTGCCGATCACGCGCTCCACCCCCGGCAGGGCGGCCCAGGCATCGGGGGCGATCTGCGCCGCGCAGCCCGTGACGATGATGCGCGCGCCGGGCCGTTCGCGCGCCACGCGGCGGATGGCCTGGCGCGCCTGCGCCTCGGCCTCCGCCGTCACGGCGCAGGTGTTCACCAGGACGGTGCCCTCGCCCTGCCCGGCCTGATCCGCCAGCGCCCGCATCGCCGCCGATTCATAGGTGTTGAGCCGGCAGCCGAAGGTCAGGACCTCCACGCTCATCCGCGATAGGCCGCAGGGTCCAGCGTGCCGGAGAAGCTGGTGGCGACGGGGCCGGTCATCAGCACATGGCCATCGGCTTCCCGCCATTCCATCACCAGGTCGCCGCCCGGCATGGTGATGGTGGCGCGCCGTCCGACCAGGCCGCGGCGATGGGCGTTGACGATGGTGGCGCAGGCGCCGGACCCGCAGGCCAGCGTCAGCCCCGCGCCGCGTTCCCAGATCACCAGCCGGATATGGTCCGGCGCCATGACCTGCGCGAAGCCGATATTGGCGCGGTCCGGGAAGATCGGGTGGGTTTCGAGCTTCGGCCCGATCTCCGTCACCGGAATGGCGTCGAGGTCATCGACGAAGAAGGTCGCGTGCGGATTGCCCATTGAACACGCGGCGGGGTCGCTGACCGGCCCCAGCGCCAGGGGCAGGTGGAGCGTATCGGCCTCCGCCGCCAGCGGCACTTCCCGCCAGCCGAGGCGCGCCGGCCCCATATCCGCCCGCCACAGCCCGCCCGGCAGCCGTTCCACCGGGAGTTCACCGGCGATGGTCCGCACCACCACCCGGTCCTTGCCCAGTTCATCCGCGACGAGGGAGGCGATGCAGCGCGTGGCGTTCCCGCAGGCGCCGGCTTCCGACCCATCGGGGTTGCGGATGCGCATGAAGACATCCGCGCCCTCTGAAGGCGGCTCCATGACGATGAACTGGTCGCAGCCAATGCCGAAATGCCGGTCCGCGATGCCGGCCGCCTGGCGCGGCGTCAGCCCGAGGTCACCGGCGCGCCCATCCAGCGACTTCAATCCGCGTGAATCAATCACGACGAAGTCGTTGCCCAGGCCGTGCATCTTGCGGAAGGGGATCATGACATCAGGCATATAGAGCGCCACCACCCCCGTTGGAACCCGGGCAGCACGCGGTCACACGCCCGACCACGGCCCGTCATCGGCCTGTCGCCCGCGCCCCCTAGAAGCGGCGGGACGAAGGAGGCCGCCATGCCCACCCGCCGTGCTGTTCTCGCCACGACCCTGGCGCTGCCCGCCCTGCTGCCCCGAATCGCCGGGGCGCAGGCGGCCGATACCCGCCCCGTGCTGCGCGTGGCCGTCCAGGCCCTGCCGCCGACGCTGGAGCCGCTGGAGGCCATCTCCAATGTTGGCCTCCGCGTCACCGGCAATGTCTTCGACACGCTTTGGCGCCGGGATTTCGCGGCGGAGGCGCGCGATGGCGGCCAGCGCCTGGCGCCCTTCCTGGCCACCAGCCTCGAACAGCGGGACCCCCTCACCTGGGTCGCGACGCTCCGCCCCGATGCCCGCCTGCATGATGGCGGGCTGATGACCAGCGCCGACGTGCTCTCCACCTTCTCCGCGGAACGCATGTGGGGCCCCCAGGTCCAGACCTTTGAGGGCCGCGTGAATTTCGGCCACCTCGCCGGCGTCGATGCCGATGGCCCGCACCGCGTGGTGTTCCGCACCCGCACGCCCGATGCCGTGATGCCCCAGCGCCTGGCCGCCTATGGCGGCTGGATCCACAGCGCGGCGGCCTATGCCGAGAGCGGGTTGCAGGGCCTGCGCGCGCGCCCGATCGGCACCGGCCCCTATCGCGTCGCCAGCTTCCAGCGGGACCAGCGCGTGGTGCTCGACTCCCATGATGAATACTGGGGCGGCCGCCCGCCCGCCCGCCAGGTGGTCTTCACCGTGGTGCCCGAAGCCTCCTCCCGCCTCGCCGGCCTCCGCGCGGGTGACTACGACCTCGTCACCAACCTCCTGCCCGAGCAGATCGAGGGGCTGGACCGGAACCCGACGATCGAGGGTGTCGATGTCGCGCTCGATTTCGCCCATATCCTCTACTACGACACGCGCCGGCCCTTCCTGCGGGATGCCCGTGTCCGCCGCGCGCTGAACCATGCCGTGGATACGGACAGCCTCGGCCGCAGCCTCTGGGGCCCGGCCTTCAAGCCGATGCGCGCCTTGCAGATCCCCGCCTTCGGGGACCTCTACGACGCCAACCGCCGCGGCTTCGCCTTCGACCCCGACCTCTCCCGCCGCCTGCTGCGCGAAGCGGGCTATCGCGGCGAGGAACTGACCATCCGCATCGCCCCCGGCTACTACCTCCAGATGCTCCAGGCCGTGCAGGTCATCCAGCAGATGTGGCTGGCCGTCGGCGTCAACACCAAGCTGGAGACCCGGGAAAACCTCTCCCTGCTCACCCAGCCCGGCGCCGATATCCGCCCGACCTCCATCGCCTTCCGCTTCCCCGATCCGCTGGGCGGCGGCCTGGCCGTCCATCTCTCCCGCGAATACTCGCTCCAGCAGGGCGGCTTCTGGCAGCCCGTGCGGTTCAACGACATCGTCGATGCGCTGCGCGTCGCGACGGACCCCGCGGAGCGCCGGCGCCTGTTCATCGCCTTGATGGATGAGTTCGAGGCCGAGGCCCCGGCCCTCATCCTCTATCCCGTCCGCGAATACTTCGCGAAGCGGCGGTCCATCCGGTGGAGCCACCCGCCGCTGTATTTCATGGATTTCCGCGCATCCCAGCTTTCCTTCGCCTGAGGACCACCCCCATGTCCAAGATCGTCTTCCTCTCCGACCTCCACCTCTCGCCCACGCATGGCTTCTTCTGGGAGAATTTCCGACTGAGCCGCGATGCCGCCGACCAGGCGGGGGCGGAGGCCGTGATCGTCAATGGCGACCTCTGCATCAACGGTCCGGACAGCGACGCGGAGATGGACTTCGCCCGTGATGCGCTGGGGAAGCTCCGCACCCCCGTCCTCGCGCTTCCCGGCAACCATGATGTCGGCGACGAACCGCCCGGCCAGGACCCCGCCCAGCTGGTGAACGAGGCGCGGATGGACCGCTGGGATGCCCGCTTCGGCACGGACCGCTTCGCCCTGGATGCAGGCGCCTGGCGGCTGATCGGCGTGAACGCGCAGCTCTTCGGATCGGGGCTGGAGCGGGAGGCGGAGCAGTGGGATTGGCTGGAAGGGCGCCTCATCGCCTCCTCCCATCGCCGCATCGCGCTGGTGCTGCACAAGCCGCTGTTCATCGAGGATGAGGGCGAGACGGCCGAGACCGCGTCCTGCATGACGCCCGGGCCGCGCGCCGCGCTGCTGGCGCTGCTGCGCCGCCACCGCGTGGGCCTGGTCATCAGCGGGCATCTGCATGCGGAACGCGACCGGGTCGTGGGCGGCATCCGCCACCTCTGGCTGCCCGCACTCGCCTTCCTCGGCAGCGGGGACCATGGCGGTCGCCCGGCCGTCGGCGCCGTGGTGGTGGATTTCGCGGGCGCCGACGCCTCCGTCATGCCACTCGCCGTGCCCCCGCTCTCGCCGCACGACCTGGCCGCCATCAAGGGCCATGGCCGCTACCGCTTCCTGCGCGACATGCCGGAAAGCCCGCCCCCGGCGGAGTAGGGGATTTCCGGCACCCCACCGGGCGAGGGAAATTTTTCTGCGCGCAACGGGCATGGAAAAGATGGTAATTCTTTCTTCGCGCCAGCTATTGCCGAACGGGAGAAGAATCATCTTCTCTGGGGTCGAAATGCCGCCCCTTCAGGGAAAGTCTTCGCCCGTGACCAAGGTCCATGTCATCCACGAGAACGACGCCTGGGTGGAGCCGCTGCGCGCGGCCTTCGACGCGCTCGGCACGCCCTATGAGGAATGGTTCCTCGATACCGGCATCGTCGACCTGACGCGCCCGCCGCCCCCCGGTGTCTTCTACAACCGCATGAGCGCGTCGTCGCACACCCGCGGCCACCTCTACGCCCCGGAATATGCGGGCGCGGTGATCGAGGTGCTGGAACGCCACAACCGCCCGCTGGTGAATGGCCGGCGCGCGCTGCAGCTCGAACTCAGCAAGGTCGCGCAGTACCAGGCGCTGGCGATCCATGGCATCCCGACGCCCGCCACCATCGCCGTGGTGGGCCGCCAGAACATCCCGGAAGCCGCGGCGAAGCTCGGCTATCCCGTCATCCTGAAGCACAACCGCGCCGGCAAGGGGCTCGGCGTGCGGCTGGTGAACAGCGAGGCCGGGTTGAAGGAAGCGCTCGCCCTGCTGGACATGACAGGCGATCCGGAAGCCCATCCCCGCGACGGCATCTGGCTGGTCCAGCGCTACATCGAGGCGCCGGAGCCCTTCATCACCCGCGCCGAATTCGTCGGCGGCCGCTTCCTCTACGCCGTCCGCGTGGATACCAGCGAGGGCTTCGAGCTCTGCCCCGCCGATGTCTGCGCGATCGGTGAAGGCGCCGTCTGCCCGGCGGTGGCGCCCACCCACAAGTTCAGCATCATCGAGGGCTTCACCCATCCGCTGATCCACCGGATGGAGGCCTTCCTGATCGCGAATGGCATTGGCGTCGGCGCCATCGAATTCATCACGGACCGGGCCGGCCAGACCTTCGCCTATGACGTGAACACCAACACCAACTACAACGGGGACGCCGAACGCCGGACCGGGCGCATGGGCGCCCAGACCGGCATGGGCGCCATCGCCGCCCACCTCACCGCCCTGCTGCGCCGGGACGTGCTGGCCCAGGCTGCCTGAGAAACCGACTGCCTGAGAATACCGTGGCACGGGCGCTTGTGTTCGTGCTACGTTCCCGACATCAAGCACCCGCCTTGCGCCCGAATGGGCTGGGGCGGGTGTTTCGTTTGGAAGTCGCCCCGCCAGCGGCGCCCCGGCACCCCCCCGAAAACGGTGCTAAAAGGACTAAACACCTAAATCCATAGTATTTTTTAGGACCGCGACGCCTCAATCCTCCATCACCCCCGGCCGGCGCCTGGCCATTCGGGTATAGCCTTCCACCCCGCAGCCCCGGGCGCGGGCGAGTTCCGCCGCCGCCACCGCCGCGGAGGCATGAGGCCCCGAGATCACGAGGTAGAACCCCTCCCGCAGCCCGACATAGGCGAGCGACGCATCCTGCTCGTTGGGGATGCCGCAGCGGGTCAGCGCCCCCTGCACCCGCCGCAAGGTCGCCTGGTCCGGCGCATCGGGGTCGAGGGAGGCGTAGATGTTGTGGGGCTGCAAGGCCTGCGGCTGGGCGGCGGCCGGGGGCGCCAGGGCCAGCAGGGCAAGGACGGGCAGAAAGCGCTTCGGCACCCCGCGCGCTACCGGTTGGCCGCCTTGTTGGAGCCCACATTCTCATGCCACTCCACCGGCAGCCCGTCCCAGCTGGTGATCTGCTTGCCCGGCCATTTCCGGCGGGTATAGACGGCGAAGCCCTCGGCGGTGGGTTCCACATAGCCGTTCTTGCCGTCATTCAGCTTGAGCTTCGCGGCCAGCGCCTCGGCCTGTTCCTGCATGTAGCTGTCGGTCATCGGTCTCTCCTTCCTCCCCGCCGCAGTAACGCGACCAAGTTCCGCCCCGTTCTGCCAGGGATTGCGTCGCGCCGCATCCGCCGCTAGAAGCCCGCCTCCACGCGCCAGGCCTTGTGTTGGACATGCCTGTCCGTGGATACGCGTCCCCGCCGCATGGTGCGGCCCCGAACCCCGCAAGGGATGTAGGGTGCAAGGTGGGACGTGCCCGACCCGACCAGGAGGTCCGAAATGTCCAAGATGAAGACGAAGTCCAGCGTGAAGAAGCGATTCACGCTGACGGCGACCGGCAAGGTCAAGGCGGGGGCGGGCAACAAGCGCCACATGCTCACCGCCAAGACCAACAAGATGAAGCTGCAGAATCGCGGCACCTTCGTGCTCCGGAAGCAGGACGGCGACACTGTGAAGCAGTGGATGCCCTACGGTTCGGCACGGTAAGGGGAGCGCGAGAGCATGGCACGTGTAAAGCGGGGCGTAACCAAGCACGCCCGTCACAAGAAGATCCTGAAGCTGGCGGAGGGCTATGTCGGCCGGTCCTCCACCGCCTATCGCCCCGCGCTTGAGCGGGTCGAGAAGGCGCTTCAGTACGCCTACCGCGACCGCCGCAACAAGAAGCGTGAATTCCGCGGCCTCTGGATCCAGCGCATCAACGCCGCGGTCCGGGAACACGGCATCACCTATTCCCGCTTCATTGCGGGCATCAAGGCGGCGAACATCGAGATCGACCGCAAGGTGCTGGCCGCCCTCGCCTATGACGACGCCGCGGGCTTTGCCGCCATCGTCGAAAAGGCGAAGGGCGCCCTCCCCGCCCAGGTCTGAGCCCTCTAGGCCTGAGCCCCTTCCGGGCAGCAGGTTTATCGAAGACAAGAGGGCCGCTCCCGCCAGGGGGCGGCCCTTTTCTTATCCGGAGCCTCGGGTGATGAGCGACGATCTTTCCACGCTGCGGGCCGAGACCGAGGCCGCGCTGGCCGGCGCCGCCGACCTGCGCGCGCTCGATGCCGTGCGGGTCGCGGTGCTCGGCAAGTCCGGCAGCCTCTCCGGCCTGCTCAAGGGCCTGGGCCAGGTGCCGGCGGACCAGCGGAAGGACCGCGGCGCCGCGCTGAACCGCCTGAAGAACGAGATCGAGGCGCTGCTGGAAACGCGGCGGCAACTGCTGGAGGAAGCGGCGCTCGACGCCCGCCTGAAGGCGGAGCGCATCGACGTCACGCTGCCGCCCCGCCCCTTCGCGCCTGCGACGGCGGCCGATGGCGGCATCCACCCGATCAGCCGCACGATCGAGGAACTGACCGCGATCTTCGGCGCCATGGGTTTCCGCGTCGTCGAAGGCCCGGATATCGAGAGCGACTGGCACAATTTCGGCGCGCTCAACATCCCGGACCACCACCCCGCGCGCCAGGACCACGATACCTTCTACATGCCGGGCACGGATGCCAACGGCCATCGCCGCGTGCTGCGCACCCAGACCAGCCCCCTCCAGATCCGCACCATGCTGGGCGAGGCCCCGCCCATCCGCATCATCGCCCCCGGCCGCACCTATCGCGCCGACCATGACGCGACGCACAGCCCCATGTTCCACCAGGTGGAGGGGCTGGTGATCGACCGCGGCATCACGCTGGGCCACCTCAAGGGCTGCCTCATCGATTTCCTGCGCAGCTTCTTCGGAATCAGCGACCTGCCCGTGCGCTTCCGTTCCTCCTACTTCCCCTTCACCGAGCCCTCGATGGAAGTGGATATCGGCTGGAACCGGAAGACGGGCGAACTGGGCGGTGGCGGGGATTGGCTGGAGATCCTGGGCAGCGGCATGGTCCACCCGAAGGTGCTGGCCAATTGCGGGCTCGACCCGCGGGAATGGCAGGGCTTCGCCTTCGGCATGGGGATCGAGCGCATCACCATGCTGAAGCACGGCATGCCCGACCTCCGCCCCTTCTACGAAAGCGACCTTCGCTGGCTGAAGCACTACGCCGCGGACCCGCTCGCCCCCGCCTCCCTGCACGAGGGGATCTGACCTCATGAAGTTCACCATGTCCTGGCTGCGTGAGCACCTCGAGACCGAGGCCACGCTCGACCAGATCAGCACCACCCTCTCCGCCATCGGGATCGAGGTGGAGGGCATCGAGGATCGCGCCGCCGCCCTCTCCGGCTTCCGCATCGCGCGCGTGATCGAGGCGACCCAGCACCCCAACGCCGATCGCCTGCGCGCGCTGCGCGTCGATCTTGGCGATGGGCGCGAATACTCCGTCGTCTGCGGCGCACCCAATGCCCGCACCGGCATGGTCGGCGTGGCGGCGCTGCCCGGCAGCTTCATCCCCGGCACGGGCATCACGCTGAAAATCGGCGAAATCCGCGGCGTGAAGTCGGAAGCGATGATGCTGTCATCGCGGGAGATGGGCCTGGGCGACGACCACTCCGGCATCGTGGACCTGCCGGAGGATGCGCCCGTCGGCGCGCGCTACGTGGATTACGCCGGCCTCGATGACCCGATCATCGAGATCAAGGTCACGCCGAACCGCGGCGATGCGCTCTCCGTCCGCGGCATCGCGCGGGACCTCGCGGCGGCGGGCCTCGGCACGCTGAAGCCTTGGCTGGTGGAGCCCGTGGCGGCCGCCTATCCCGCGCCGCTGGCCTGGCGCATCGAGGATCCGCGCGCCTGCGCCTGGGTGCTCGGCCGCGCCGTCCGTGGCGTGAAGAACGGCCCCAGCCCGCAATGGCTGCAGGACCGGCTGGTCGCGATCGGGCTGCGGCCCATCAACGCGCTGGTGGACGTCACGAACTTCTTCACCTTCGCCGTCGGCCGCCCGCTGCATGTCTTCGACACGAGCAAGGTCGTGGGTACCACGCTGTCCATGCGCATGGCGAAGGACGGCGAGGAATTGCTGGCGCTGAACGGCAAGACCTACGCGCTGACTTCCGAAGACGGCGTCATCGCCGACGATGCCCGCGTGGAAGCCTTGGGCGGCGTCATCGGTGGCGAGCATTCCGGCTGCGACGAGAACACCACCGAATGTTTTCTCGAGTGCGCGCTATTCGACCCGGTGAGGATCGCGCTCTCCGGCCGCCGCCATGATGTCCGCACCGATGCGCGGTCCCGCTTCGAACGCGGCATCGATCCGTCGCTGCTGCCCAAGGCGCTGGACGCCGCGACGCGGATGATCCTGGAATTGTGTGGCGGCGAGCCCAGCGAGGTCGCCGCCGCCGGCGCGGAGCCCGCCTGGCAGCGGGAGGCGACGCTGCGCTTCGCCCGCGTGAAGGACCTCGGCGGCCTCGACATCAGCGCCGACCTCGCGGTGGAGCGCCTGACGCGCCTCGGCTTCTGCCCCGTCAAGCGCGACGAGGCATCGGTGACGGTCGCCGTGCCACCCTGGCGCAACGACATCGCCGGCGCCGGCACGCTGGCGCAGGACCCGTCCCTGCCCGCCGCCCGCGCCCAGGCCGCCGCCGAGGGCTGCGCGGCGATCGAGCCGGAATGCGACCTGGTCGAGGAAGTTCTGCGCCTCGGCGGTCTTGATGCGGTGCCGGCGGTGTCGCTGCCCGTCGCCTCCCCGGTCCCGCGCCCGGCTTTGTCCGCGAAGCAGTCCCGCGCCGCGCTGGCCCGTCGCGTGCTGGCGTCCCGCGGGTTGTTGGATTGCGTGACCTACGGCTTCCTGGCGAAGGACCAGGCTGCGCTGTTCGGGGAGACGCCGGACAATCTGCACCTGGAAAATCCCATCGCCAGCGACCTCGACCAGATGCGCCCGACGCCGGTCGCCTCCCTCGCCTTCGCTGCCGCCCGCAATGCCGCGCGCGGCTTCGCGGATGTTGGTCTCGGCGAGATCGGCGGCGCCTATCGCGACCCCGCTTCCGGCAGCAGCCAGTTGGCGGTGGCCGCGGGGGTCCGCACGGGCATGACGGCGCCGAACTGGGCCGCCCCCGCGCGTCCCGTCGATGCAATGGATGCCAAGGGCGATGCGCTGGCGGTGCTGGCGGCGCTCGGCGTGCCGATGGCGGCCGTTTCCGTCACCACCGATGCGCCGGGCTTCTACCACCCCGGCCGGTCCGGCGTGGTGCGGCAGGGCCCCAAGGTGGTGCTGGCGACCTTCGGCGAACTGCATCCGAAGCTCCGCCGCGATATCAACCTGGCCGGCCCCGCCGTGGCGTTCGAGGTGTTCCTGGACGCGATCCCGGACCCCAAGCGCCGCAAGAAGTCCGTGCCCGACCTGCCAGCCTTCCAGCCGCTGCGCCGCGACTTCGCCTTCCTGGCGGAGGCCAGCGTCTCCGCCGACGCCGTCCTCCGCGCCGCCCGCAACGCGGACAAGGCGCTGGTGACGGATGCCGTGCTGTTCGACCGCTATGCCGGGGAGAAGGTGGCGGAGGGCATGATCAGCCTCGCCATCCAGGTCACGCTGCAACCGCGCGAGCGGACGCTGACGGATGCGGAGATCGAGGCCGCGAGCCAGAAGATCGTCGCCGCCGTCACCAAGGCGACGGGCGCGACACTGCGCGGCTAGCCTTCCCGCCAGACCACCTGCGGCGGTTCGCGGAAGGCGAAGCGCAGCAGGTGGTCGGCGACCACCTTCTGCATCCGCGCCGTCGCGGCTTCGTCGGCCGCGGTCAGGCGCATGACCAGCACGCCCTCCTGCGCTTCCAATTCGCACAGCGCGTCGGCGAACTCGATGCGGCCATGGGTCTCGTCATGGCTTGCCGGGATGCGGTGGGCGAAATGCTTGCAGAGCTGGCCCATGAAGCGGGCCGGTGTCGCGGTCTCGACGCGGGCTGTCGTGATCATGGTGCTCATCCCTGCTCCACCGCGCGCGCCGCGGCGTCGATGGCGTCCGCAATGCGCTGCCGGTGTTCGGCATCGATCGGGCCCTGCGACATCCGCATCCGCAGCGCGAGCTTCAAATTCTCCATCGCGCGGCGAATCTGCAGCATCGCGGCCACGCCCTCATCGCCACCGGCCTGGGTCATGCGCGCGAAGATCGCGTCGACCACCGCCTTCTGCTCCGCCAACGCCTGCTCGCCTTCCGGCGTCAGCGTGTAGAGCTTGCGGCTGCCCTCCGTGGTGGCGGTAACTTGGCCGATCTCCTCCAGCAGGGTCAGGGTGGGGTAGATGACGCCCGGGCTCGGCGTGTAGGTGCCGGCCAGGCGTTCCTCGATGGCCTTGATGAGTTCGTAGCCATGGCGCGGCTTCTCCGCGATCAGGGCCAGCATCACCAGGCGCAGGTCGCCCTGGGCGAAGATGCGGCCGCCGAAGCCGCCGCGGCGATGATGGTGGGGGCCGTGGCCGCCGTCGCGGCCGAAGCCATGGCCGAAGCGCCGCCCTTCATGGCGGAAATGGTGGTGGAACATGGGGTCTCCGACTAACTCCGATATATCTGAAGAACGATATATCGAAGTGCAGTCGGAACCCTCAAGTAAGATATATCGACGATATGTAACTCAGCCCGCCTAGTCGCCGAGATAGGCCGTCGCGTCGATCTCCACGAGGCAGTCAGGGGAGCCCAGCCCGCTGACGATGCAGGAAACGCGGTGCGGCCCATCCTCCGCAAAATTGGCGAAATAGACCTCGTTCATCGGCTCCCAATTCGCGCGGTCGGTCACGTAGACCGTGCACTTCACCACGTCCTTCAGCGTGCCGCCGGCTTCCTCGATCACGGTGCGGATGCTGTCGATGCATTGCTGCGTCTGGGCGCGTACATCGCCGATGGCGAAGCGGCCTTCCCGGTCCCGCCCGGTGAAGCAGACGAACATGAAGCCCCCGGCGATGGTGGCGTGCGGGAAGGGGCGACCGCCCTTGAAGACCTGGCTGGAGGTGAGGGAGCGTTTCGGCATGATGCGGCTTCCTGCTGCGATTGCGGGCCCATCCTAGAACCGTTGCGCGCCTGGCAGGCAGCCCTGGTCGGGGTAATGCCAGCGTGACCGATTCATGGCCTTCCGCCCAGGTGATGGCCCTTGCTAGCCTTGCCGGATGATCCTCCGCCGCACGCTCCTCGCCGCAATCCTGCCCCTTGGCGCCATGCCCCTCGCCGCACCGGCGCTCGGCCAGATATCCGCCAACCGGCCGATGCGCCTGATCGTGCCGAACCCACCCGGGGGCCAGTCGGACACCATCGCGCGGCTCTATGGGGAGGCCATCCAGGCGACCTCCGGCCAGGCGGTGGTGGTGGAGAACCGGAGCGGCGCCAACGGCCTGCTGGCGATGGATGTGGTCGCCAAGGCACCGCCGGATGGCCTCACCACCGGCCTGTTCAGCATCACCATGTTCACCTCGCTGCCCGCGATGATGCCGCGCATGCCGCTCGACGTGGAACGCGACGTGACGGCCATCACCAGCGTCGTCACCAGCACGGTGCTCTGCGTGGTTCAGGAACGACGGGCGCGGGAACGCGGCTGGACGGATTTCCGCGCGCTGGTGGAATGGGCGAAGCGGCCGGGCAACGGGCTCACCAACGGCGCGGCCAGCAGCGGCGGGGCCTCCCACCTGCTGACGGCGACGATCGCCCGCCGGTCGGGGGCCGACATCACCGTGGTGCCCTATCGCGGCGGCGCGCCGGCGCTGAACGACCTGCTGGCCGGCACCATCGACATGGCCTTCGACTTCATGCCCGCGCTGCTGCCCCATGTCGCCGCCGGCACGCTGCGGGCGCTGGCGGTCGGGTCGCGGGAAAGGGTGCCCTTCCTGCCGGACGTGCCGGGGATGGGCGATTTCGCGGATCTCGGCATCGGCGACCTCGACCTGCAATCCTGGAACGTGCTGTCCGGCCCCGCTGGCCTGCCGCCGGAGTTGCAGGCCCGGACGGTGGAGTTGTTCCGCCGCGCCAACACCCACCCTGGGCTGGAGGATCGGCTGCGCCAGAACGGCCTGCTCTCCCTGCCCCCTGTGGAGCCCGCCGCCGTCCGCGCCCGCATCCTGGCGGACCGCCCGCGCTGGGCGGAGATGGTGCAGATCAGCGGCGCGCGGATCGAATAGCGGCGGTCAGCCCGCCACCATCAGCATCCACTGCACACCGAAGCGATCCACCACGACCCCGAAGCGGGGGGAGAAGAAGGTCTTCTCCGGCGGCATCCGCGGCTCCCCGCCTTCCGCCAGCGCCGCGAAGTGCCGATCAACCGTCGCCTCATCCGCCAGGGTCACCGCCAGGCCGAAACCGGCGAAGCGCGTGGCCTCGGTGCAGCCGCCGTCGGAGGCCATGACGCTGGCATCGCCAATGCGCATCTCGGCATGCATCACCTTCTCCTCCGACCCCGGCGGGCCATACAGCCCGTCCGGGTTGTCGCGGAAGCGCATCAGGGCGACGATCTCCGCGCCCAGCGCATCCCGGTAGAAGCCGAGCGCTTCCTCGCAGCGGCCTTCGAAGAACAGGTAGGGCTGGATGGGCATCGCTGGCCTTCCTCAATCAATTAACCAATCGGTAAATTAATGTGCCCCGCCCGGCAAGGGGTTCGGCGGGCCTGACGCCGGCCCTGTTCTGCGCCACCCTGGCGCGCATGGGCGGAGGCGGGTGATGGGCAAGACGCGGCAGCTGGCGGTGCTGTGCCTGGCGGTGGTGCTGGTGCTGTCCGTCTGGTTCGCGGGCACCGCCGCGGTGCCGCGGCTGATCGCGGAGGGGCTGATCGAGCCGGGCCAGGCGGGGTCGCTGACCATGGCTGTGCAGCTGGGCTTCGTGGCGGGCACGCTGGTCTCCGCTGTGCTCTCGCTGGCGGACCGGCGCGATCCGAGGCGGCTATTCCTGGCCTCCGCGCTGCTGGCCTCCGCCGCCACGCTGGCGCAGACGCAGGTGGCGCCATCGGGCACCGCGGCGCTGCTGCTGCGATTCGTGGCGGGCGCGGCGATGGCGGGGGTCTATCCCGTCGGCATGAAGCTCGCGGCCAGCTGGGCGAAGGGGGACCTCGGCCTGCTGATCGGGCTGCTGGTCGGTGCCGTCACGCTGGGCTCCGCCCTGCCGCATCTGGCGCCCACGCTGCTGGTGGGGCTCGGCTGGCAGGCGGCCTATCTCGGCGCGGGGGTGCTGGCGGCGGCGGGGGGGCTGCTGATCCTGGCCTTCACGCCCGGCCCGCTGATGGGCAGCCGCCCGCCCTTCCGCCCGGCCCAGGCGCTGGAGGCCTGGCGGAACAGGGGCTTGCGCCTCGCGAACCTCGGCTATCTCGGCCATATGTGGGAGCTCTATGCCATGTGGGCCTGGGTCGGCCTGTTCCTGGCGGGGGTGCTGGGCGGCCAGGCGGGGCCCTGGACCTTCGCGGTGGTGGCATCCGGCGCGCTGGGCTGCGTGGCGGCAGGGCTGCTGGCGGATCGCTGGAACAGGGCGAGTGTCGCCGCGCTATGCATGCTGGTATCGGGCAGCTGCGCGCTGCTGGCCGGGCCGGCCACGGCGCTGGGGCCGGCGGTGGTGCTGGGCCTGGCGCTTCTGTGGGGTTTCGCGGTGGTGGCGGATTCGGCGCAGTTCTCCGCCTGCATCGTCACGCTGTCTCCGCCCGACTATGTCGGCACCATGCTGACCGTGCAGACCAGCCTGGGTTTCCTGCTGACGGCGCTGACCATCTTCCTGGTGCCGGCCGCAGTGGGGTGGCTGGGCTGGGACTGGGCCTTCGCCGTGCTGGCCCCGGGGCCGCTGCTGGGGGCTATCGCGATGCTCAGGCTGCGCCCCTTGCTGGTCCAGCGTTAAGCCAAAGCTTTCCTCCGCGCCACACAACCCCTATGTGAGCCTCAAACCCGCAGGCCCCTCATGACCGACGTACCCCTCGACCGCATCCGCAACTTCTCCATCATCGCCCATATCGACCATGGGAAATCCACGCTCGCCGACCGCCTGATCCAGACCACGGGCACGGTCGCGCTGCGGGACATGAAGGAACAGCTCCTCGACAACATGGAGCTGGAGCGGGAACGCGGCATCACCATCAAGGCGCAGACCGTCCGCCTCGCCTACAAGGCGCAGGATGGGCTGGTCTACACGCTGAACCTGATGGACACGCCCGGCCATGTAGACTTCGCCTATGAAGTCAGCCGGTCGCTGGCGGCCTGCGAGGGTTCGCTGCTGGTGGTCGATGCCTCCCAGGGCGTAGAGGCGCAGACGCTGGCCAATGTGTACCAGGCCATCGACGCGCATCACGAGATCGTCCCCGTCCTCAACAAGATCGACCTGCCCGCCGCCGAGCCCGACCGGGTGAAGCAGCAGATCGAGGATGTGATCGGCATCGATGCCTCGGACGCCGTGATGATCAGCGCCAAGACCGGCGTGAACATCGAAGGCGTGCTGGAAGCCATCGTCACGCGCCTGCCCGCCCCCACCGGCAACCCCGCGGGGCCGCTGAAGGCGCTGCTGGTGGATAGCTGGTACGACGCCTATCTGGGCGTCGTCGTCCTCGTCCGCGTCAAGGACGGCGTGCTCCGCAAGGGCATGAAGATCCGCATGATGTCGAACGGGTCCAGCCACACCGTCGAACAGGTCGGCGTCTTCACGCCGAAGATGGTGCCGGTGGACTACCTCTCCCCCGGTGAGATGGGCTTCGTCACCGCCGCCATCAAAACCGTGGCGGACACGAATGTCGGCGACACGCTGACCGAGGAACGCAACCCGGCGGCCGAAGCCCTGCCAGGCTTCAAGCCGAGCGTCCCCGTCGTCTGGTGCGGCCTCTACCCCGTCGATGCTGATGACTTCGAAAAACTGCGGGAGAGCGTGGGCAAGCTCCGCCTCAACGACAGCAGCTTCCACTATGAGGCCGAGCACAGCGCGGCACTCGGCATGGGCTATCGCTGCGGCTTCCTCGGGCTGCTGCACCTCGAGATCGTGCAGGAACGGCTGTCCCGCGAATTCGACCTCGACCTGATCGCGACGGCGCCTTCCGTCGTCTACAAGATCCTGCGCACCAACGGGCAGCGCAGCGAATTGCACAACCCCGCCGACATGCCGGACCCCTCCGTGATCCAGGAGATCGAGGAGCCCTGGATCAAGGCGACGATCATGGTGCCGGACGAGTACCTTGGCCCCGTGCTGACGCTGTGCAGCGAACGCCGCGGGCAGCAGCTGGAACTCACCTATGTCGGCGCCCGCGCCATGGCGGTCTATCGCCTGCCGTTGAACGAGGTGGTCTTCGACTTCTACGACCGCCTGAAGTCGATCAGCCGCGGCTATGCCAGCTTCGACTACGCGGTGGACGACTACGTCGCCGGCGACCTGGTGAAGATCTCGATCCTGGTGAATGCGGAACCGGTGGACGCGCTGTCCTTCATGGCCCACCGCAGCCAGGCGGACCGCCGCGGCCGCCAGATCTGCGAGAAGCTGAAGGAGCTGATCCCCCGCCAGCTGTTCAAGATTCCGATCCAGGCCGCGATCGGCGGCCGCGTCATCGCGCGTGAGACGATCAGCGCCATGTCGAAGGACGTGACCGCCAAATGCTACGGCGGCGACATCAGCCGCAAGCGCAAGCTCCTCGACAAGCAGAAGGAGGGCAAGAAGCGCATGCGGCAGTTCGGCAAGGTGGAAATTCCGCAGAGCGCCTTCATCGCCGCGCTCAAGATGGACGCCTGAGGCGGCCAGTTTAGCACCCGGGGCGGCCTATCTCTTCACAGAGGGCGCCGCCCCGGTTCCCGTCAGGCCTCGACGCGGATGTTCTTCTCCCGCACCAGCTGCGCCCATTGCGTGCGCTCCGCGCGCGCGAAGGCCGCGAGTTCATCCGGAGTCGAGGGCTCGGCGACCCCGGCCTGCTGGCGGAACACCGCCTGCGTCGTCTCATGCCGCATGCCCGTGCGCACCGCCTCGTTCAGCCTGGCGATGATGGCGGGCGGCGTCCGCGCGGGGGCGTAGAGCGCCAGCCACAGGCCGGTGGACAGCGGCACGCCCAGTTCCGCCAGGGTCGGCACACCAGGCGTCAGGTCGATGCGGTTCGCATGGGCCAGGGCCACGATCCGCGCGCGGTTGTCGCGCGCCAGGCTCTCCGCGCCGCCGACCGGCAGCATCATGGAATCGACCTGCCCCGCCGCCACCGCCTGCATCCCCGGCGCCTGCGCGGCGAAGGGCACGTGCAGCTTCTCGAACCCCTGCGCCCGGGCGACGAATTCGAAGGCGAGGTGGGAGGAGGAGCCGACGCCCCAGGAGGCATGGGAAAGCCGCCCGGCCTCTCGCCGCGCTTCCCTGACGAAGCTGGCGTAATCCGTGATCTCCCGCCGGTGGGCGCCGATCATCAGCGCGAAGGGCACGCGCGTGACCATGGAGATCGGCGCGAAATCCGTCTCGTCATTGTAGGGCAGATTGGGGAAGGTGGAGCGGTTGATCGCGAAGGTGTCGGTGATGCCCATCGTGATCGTGGTGCCATCGGGCGCGGCCCGCGCCGCGGCCAGGGTGCCGACGGTGCCGTTGGCGCCCGCACGGTTCTCCACCACCACCGGCTGGCCGAGCGTGGCCTGCAGGCCGACCGCCACGCCGCGGCTGATCACATCCGTGATGCCGCCGGCATTGTAGGGGACGATGATGCGGATGGGCCGGTCCGGCAGGCCGGACTGGGCCAGCGCCGGGCGCGCCAGCGGCGCGGCAAGCAGGGTGGCGGCGCCGCCCAGGATGGCGCGGCGGTTCAGACGTATCATCGGATGCTTCCCTGTTTATGGATTTCTTGTAATCTTTCATCCATGATATCGTATTCAAGAGGCACGCGCAGAAAAACCGCGCGACCCCTACCCTGGGTTGCGGCCCGCCCCGCCCCGGCCCGCTTACGAAAACGGAACTGGCGCGCCTGGAACGGATGACATAGACGACCCGTCAACGGTCCGAGCCTTTCCCGAGACAGGGACCCGCTTTTGTTCAAGAGGAGACGCAGCACAATGATCGGAATCGGCAAGCGCGCGCTGATGGGGCTTGCGGCGGCAGCGATGCTGTCCGCCCCCGCCTTGGCGCAGGCCCCCTACCCCACGCGCCCCATCACCATGATCATCCCCTTCGCGGCCGGCGGCCCGACGGACACGGTGGGCCGGCTGATCGCCCAGACCATGGGCAACGAACTCGGCCAGCCCGTGGTGGTGGAGAATGTCGGCGGCGCCGGCGGCACGATCGGCGCGCAGCGCGTCGCGCAGGCGCGCCCCGATGGCTACACCATCCTGCTGCACCATATCGGCATGGCGACGATCCCGACGCTCTATCGTCGTGTGGCCTATGATCCGATCAACGGGTTCGAGACCATCGGCCTGGTCACCGACGTGCCGATGACGCTCGTCGCCCGCCGCAACTTCCCCGCCAACAACCTGCAGGAACTGGTGCAGGTGGTCCAGCGGGACCGCGAGAAGCTGAACTACGCCAATGCGGGCATCGGCGCGGCCAGCCACCTCTGCGGCCTGCTGTTCATGCACGCCATCAACGCGCCGATGACGACGGTGCCCTACCGCGGCACCGGCCCCGCCATGAACGACCTGGTCGCGGGCACCGTGGACCTGATGTGCGACCAGACCACGAGCACCACGGAACAGATCCGCGGCAACACCATCCGCGCCTTCGCCGTCACCACGCCGAACCGCGTCGCCGCCCTGCCCGACCTGCCGACCGCGGCGGAGGCGGGCCTGCCGGGCTTCGATGTCAGCGTCTGGCACGGCCTCTATGCGCCACGCGCCACGCCGCGCCCGATCGTGGACCGGCTGAACCGTTCCCTCGTCGCCGCCCTGCGGGATGAAACGATCGCGCGCCGTTTCAACGACCTCGGCACGGCGCCGGTCGCGATCGAGCGCGCGACGCCGGAGGCCCACCGCGCCTTCTGGCAGGCGGACATCGCCAAGTGGCGCCCCCTGATCCAGGCCGCCGGCCAATTCGCCGACTGATTCGTCAGGCTGCCGCGGGCGGGTTGCGAAGCGGGGCGACATCGCTTCGCAGCCGGCGCAGGCTTCGAGGCTGTACGAAGAGGGGGCGGTCCGAAGGGGCCGCCCTTTTCGTTTCAGCGGCGGGTGACGGCCAGGTCCAGCGTCCGGTCCCCGGGGTCCAGGTCCCGCTCCAGCGCGTCCAGCGCCTCGCTGAAGGAAGCCCGCAGAGCGGCCTTGCGCGCCTCCGGCAGCCAGCTCGCCTCAACACCCGCCAGGGACAGTGCCCGCGCCTCCTGCGGGCCCCAGGCAAGGCCCGAGAACACCGTGCGCCAGGAATGGCCCATGGTGGTGCCGAAGATGGCGGGGTCATCGGTGCCGAGCACCAGGTTCAGCCCGGCCTCCCGCATCGCCTTGATGCGCTGCCGCCGCGGAGCGCGGTTGAAGTTCATGCCGGACCAGCAGGCCATGGTGAAGGGCACCTGTTCCGCCTTCGCCCTGGCCACCACCAGCGGGTCCGCCAGGATGCCGTAGCCATGGTCCAGCCGGTCGCAGCCCAGCGCATCACGGCAATGGGTGAAATGCGCGGGCGGTGCCTCGAACGGTGCCTGGTTGTCCTCGCACAGATGGGCGGTGCGCCGGTAGCCCGCGCGGCCGGCCTGGCGCCAGGCCTCCACCCAGACCAAGGGCGGGCCGGCACGTTCCGCCCCATCGAGGCCGATGCCCACGACCTCCGGCCGCGGGTGCTGCGCCATCCAGTCGAGCATCTGCAGCGCTTCCGAGGGCAGGCACACGCTGCGGTCGATGCAGGCGATAAGGCGTGAGGAAACGCCATAGGCGCGCTCGCCCTTGGCCAGCCCCTCGATCAGCCCATCCACCAGTTCCGGGTAGCCGATGCCGGTGGGTGTCGAGTAATGCGGGTTGAAGAAGATCTCGGCGTGGCGCGTGTTGCCGTGCCGGTGAAGGTCCTCGATGCATTCGAAGGCGACGCGCGCGAAATCCTGCGGCGTCGCGACCGCCAGCGCGGCCAGGCGCAGCACTTCGAGGAAATCGTAGAAGGTCTCGAACCGATAGAGTTCCGCGGCCGGCTTCGGCAGGCGCAGTTCGTTGAGATAGGCGAGTTCGTCCAGCGTCTCCGGCCGGATGGCGCCGGCGATGTGGAGGTGCAGTTCCACCTTCGGGACGGCGTCGAGATAGTCGGAGAAGGACAGCCCGGGCATCAGCGCGACGGTGCCGTCTTCGGCGGGAAGGCAGCGGGCGACATCGGGCAGGTTCCGCACAGGTGGGGCTCCACCTTCCTATTCAGCCCGGAGAGCGTCAATCACGCGTCGCATTTCCCCCCAGCCGGGGTTGCCCCCCCGCCCGCGGCTGGCTAGAACGCCGCCGCGTAGGACAGGTGGCCGAGTGGTCGATGGCGCACGCCTGGAAAGTGTGTAGGCGCGAAAGCGTCTCGTGGGTTCGAATCCCACCCTGTCCGCCACCAGAACCTCCCATCTCATTGATTTGTCGGCGTTTTCCTGAAAACCCGGAAAACCTACCCCCATTCCCACCCCCACCGCGCGGCGAGACGCCTGTGGAGGGAGCTAGACGGCGCGGCCCTACCGCTGCCCGTCACCTCCTCCAACTGACCGGACGACGCGCCTCAAGGTGCGTACCGATTCGGAGCACCGCACCCCGTTCGGTAGCTAGGGGGGGCCTTGGACGAAAGCCGCAGTGGCCTTGTGTTTAGGCGTGTTTTGGGGTGGGGTAGGCACCCCGGGGGACAGAAAAAGCCCCCCGCCGTGCTTGGCTCTGGATGCCGCGCCGACAGGCTCGCGGCCCTCGAATGAAAAACTCTACAATAATCACCCGCACTGCTGTGCTGGAAGTTGGCAGAATAACCGGCGAATTTAGGTACCGGCGGGCACTTGAATTAGGGTTAGGCATGCCCCGAGTTATGGAAGAGTGCCCCCCGAGTCGAACTCGCTTTCGATCGTCCTGTAGGGCAGCGATCTTGTTTTCTGAAGGCTGAGATTCCCGGGGATATAATATTCAGCATTGTTGTATTTTGCATCGGCTTAATGGTTCTGGTTTTACATCAAATTCTGACATCACCCAAGAAAAAAGGTTCTCAAGAATGAGCGGTCACGATAGCTCATCAGAAAGGCCGCGCCAAGAAGGTTTCTGCTACCTAATTGGATGCGAAGCCATGCCGAGTTTATTTAAAATTGGGAGAACATCAAGAAATCCCTATGAGCGAATTGCAGAGATATCAGCCGCAACCGGAATTCCAGTTAAGTTTAATTTAATTTGTGCGATTTTTGTTATTGATTGTTATTTTATCGAGAGCCATTTACATCAAAAATTTGAGGGCCGAAGGATAAACCAAGCCAGAGAGTTTTTTCAGTTTAATGACGTAAGCGACGCGAGAAATAATTTTGTTTCGGCAATTTCAGAAAACGCCCATATGATCGATATTATGGGATTTACTAATGTCCAGCATGGAGCGGGAGTCGCGACCCTCAAAAGAGAGATTTTAGACCTAGAAAGAAAAAATGCGCTTCTTGAATCTTCCCTAGTTAAGCTACAAAATGAAAAAAATAATTTAAAATCCACCATAACCCATCTGCAAAATTCCCTCCACGTTCTTGCACACGACACGCAAGTGAATTATGAACAAAGAATTTCTGGTGAAAAATCCAAACATGATAAATATATTCACTCTTTGGAGCAGCAGCTGGAATTATTCAGAAATCTCTGCAGAGACAATCCCTACGATTTAGCGCTGCAAATTCACGAAAGGTGGTCAAAAAACCGCCAGGGATGATGTTCTGTCGTTTAATTCTATAGTTTAATTTACTCAATTGTGCCAACTTATGGCGCTGTGGTGGCTCGTCCGGAGTAGACGGCAACGCGCGCTCGCAGCTGAAGCGAGCGGACGCGGGCCAGCTGCTATCTCCAAAGGCAAGCCATCAACATACTTTGACGTCCACATTCGAGTAGTTGAGGATAAATAGTTAGCGCGCTTATGCTCCGGAAGAGGCAAATCAACATATGCGGAAAACTACCTTGGTCACATTTATGCTGGCCGGAATGATTGGTGGATGTGGAACACCACCAGCCCAACATCTTGTGGAAGAGTGTCAACGAACAACGCCCCGAGCATCTGGGGCACGATGGGATTGCTTGCAAAGAGCAAGCGCCCAAACAGAAAATTCACAGAGAGAGTTGCAAAATGCACAGAGAGAGTTGCAAAGACAGGCATATTTTCAAGGATTGGCAAGCTTGTGTGATTCGTTTGGGATGCAGCGGGGGACACCCGCCTTCAATCAGTGCATATATCAACAACAGCAAGTCGAACTACAGAAACAGCAAGTCGAACTACAGAATAATGCCAATGCGGAAGCCGCGAGAGCGATGCGAATGCAGCAGAGTTTGCAAATGCTAAACCCGCCAACGCGGCCAAACCCTGTGATTAGTTGCACAAGGCTGCCTGGGTCATGGACGACCACATGCCAATAAAAAACAGCAAGAGGAGATTTTTTATAGAGATAGGATATGGTAATAATCTAGGGGCATACCTTCAACGCAGCGAAAACAAGCCTAATTCTCTGCCGCCGATCCGTACCCTTGCAGCGCGTTGCCAGAGCGCCTCCTTTCGACGCCACCTGGCCAAATTTCTTATCTAAACCGTCACATCCTGGGTTGCCTGTGTCCTTGCGGCGTTAGTGGCTGGCGATCCGTAGCGGTGTAGCGGCGTTCTGGGAGTGTAAGGGAAAGCACGCATACATCGGGAGGGGCGCCTATCGACTGCCCCTCCTCCCCTCGGTCATGCTCCCACGGGGCGCTACACCGCTACACGTTGGGGGTTAGCCCTCTTCCGCGCCCGGAGCCTCTTTGCCAAGGGGCGGCAGATATCGCTCCCACGCATCCTTGAAGGCGGAACGTGCGTAGCCCTTCTTCACAACATCACGATCCCGGAAATTTTCGGGAGCGATCTGGTAAGACTTGAGGACCGAGGCGAGGCGCACAGGGGTTATGCACTGCCCCCGATGATACTCGGGCCATGGGCGGTCTTCCATCTCCCCCAATTTTTCGCAGATGGCCGCGCTAAACATCCGGTCCGCCTTCTCAGCCTCAAAGATGGCGCGGATATCGCCGAGCAGCGTTACGCCATCGCTTCCCGTCGCCTCCCGGTTGGCTTCTGCGGTGAACAACTCCAACAGCGCCGATCTGGTGCGCTGCGGCCAGGCACCTCCGGCGTGGTCCGCGATGGCCAGCAGCGGCACCGAGATATCCTCCTGCCTGTCAGAGAAGCCGTCCGGCATCTCCGGCTCCGAGTGAGGGCTAAGGTCGGTGGCTTCCGCCCACGCCGCCAGAGCCTCGCCTAGCTGCTTCACTCCGGCACGGTGCATCCGGAGCTTTGTGACGGACTCGCTTGGCAGTTTCCTCCGAAGAGCGATTGGGACCGACCGATCCGCGATGGTTGACGGCAGGAGACCAATGCCGGCGAGACCTACGGCGCAAAAGGTGGCAAACTCCTGCGGCTCCCATTCGCCGTTGGGACCAGTGCGCGCGCTGATGATTTTGCGGCCGGACGCCTCGAAGCCGGAGTTGAGGATTCCCCGAAGGGCCTCGTCACCCGAGACGTAGGTATCCGCTTCATCGATCAGCAGCGTTAGCCGTCCCCCGCTTTCAACCAAGCGAGGTAGCACGGCGGCACTGATCTGGTCCGCCTTCTTGGGATTGCGGCACAGACTGTTCAGCAGGTCCATCAGAGTGCTTTTCCCGGACTGCTTCTCTGCCGACAGGACGTTGAGCCTTGGGGTGTGCTGGAAGCGCTCATAGACCCATGTGTGGGCCACCCAGAGGGAGGCCGCTGCACTCTGCGCCTCGCTCATCACCATGTGCCGCCTGAAGGTTGCGTTAACTTTGTCCAAAATTTCGGACGTCGAAAGCAACTCTGACTTAGTATCATTGCCGGACATATACAATTTCCACACGCAAGATGGCTGCAATGCAGCCGATAGATTTCTTAATCGTAGTAAACCCAGCACCTTCAACGGTGGTGCCGTTACCGCCCCTGCCCTCCGGCCATAGCCGGACAGAGGCCCGAGAGACGCCAACGGGGCGCTTTCGGGGTGATGCGTACGGGCGCGGGAACCGTCCCAGCTCGCACGTCACGCCAGAAGGTTGAAAGGCCTTGGCGTCGGTAGGCTGCGGCCTCTCTGGCCGTCAGCAATGGGTCTTGAGCTACAAATGCCGGAGTTGGTGGAAGCGGCAGGCTCCGCCGCGAACGGATAACGGTGGGTTGGGTCACGTCGTGGGGCATCTCCAATCGAGGTTGATGCCCGCAAGATAACCCGGCTCCGTCGCAAAATTCAACTACGCCACAAATATGTCACGCTGAGAATATTTTGTTTCTTTTCAAGACCTTATGCCTTGGGTGCCCAGCCACCCAGCCCCGAGGTCGAGGAACTTCGCTTTTGCCAGACCGACTTGCGGCTATCCAAGAAACTTCTTTCGTGTCATGTTGATCTCTTGTCTATTCTCAAAATAGAATCGTTATAGAAACGCCCCTACTTTGACTTTGCGAAGATGCTTACTCCGATGCGCTCGCCGACTTTGGCGCCGTTCCGCAGTGGAGTGCCCACGCGTCCATCATCGGGCGCCGCTCCTCGCACATGTCCTCGCGTGCGTAGGCTGCCCGTACCTTGTCCTTGTCCGCGTGGGCCAAAGCCAACTCAGAGAGTTGGTCCGGATACCCCGTCGCGAGCGACCATCCCTTGAGGGAGGCGCGGAAGCCGTGCGGCACGACTGGCCGGTTTTCACCGTCACGCCAGCGCGGGGCCTCACCCTCCCCCAACCCGTCGCACGCCATCCCGCGAACCAACATGGACAGCGCCATGTCAGACAGCGGGCGCTTGGATCGGGCACCCGGAAAGACGCAGTCGTCGGCGGTCTTCGCCAACGGCTTGACCTCTTCAAGCAACGCCAGCGCGGCAGCGGATAGCGGCGTGCGGTGCGGGCGCTTGGTTTTCATGTTTGCGGCAGGCGCAGTCCAAACCTTAGTTGCGGGGTCTATCTCGCCCCACTTCATGAAGCGCACGGCGCCCGTCCGACTTCCTGTCAGGATGGCGAAGCGGAGGGCCTTTGACGCCATGCCCTTGTGTTCAGAGAGCGCCACCATGAACGGCCCCATCTCCTGCCACGGCAAGGAGGGATGATGCTCAACCGGCCTGACCTTCTTCGGGCTGGGCAACGTCGCTGAGAGGTGTCCCTTCCAAAGCGCTGGGTTGGCGAGGTTCGCGTCACGCCAGCCTTGAACGCGAGCATCATCAAGAACCGCCTCAATGCGCTGCCGGATACGGGAGCCCGTTTCCGGCGTCTTGCTCCAAATCGGCCTGAGAACCGCCAACACATCAGCCGTGTCGATGGTGGCGACGGCCTTGTGGCCTATGACGGGGAATGCGTGTTGTTCCAGCGTGGCCAGCCATTGCGCGCCATGTTTGGCGCTGCGCCAACCGGGGGCTTTCGCGGCAACCAACGCGCGGGCTGCGGCCTCGAACGTGTGAGCGGAAGCCTTCGCGGCGTCGCGCTTTGCCTTCTCTGCCTTGGCGTCCCGATCGTTGATAGGGTCTAGGCCCTCTGCGAGCTTCGCCCGCGCCCCTGCCGCCCGCTTGCGGGCCTCTGCAAGCGTCACGCCCGGCGCACTGTCCGAGAACGGCCCTAGGCCCATCTCGCGGGATTTGCCGTGCAGCGTGTAGCGGAACAGCCAAGACTTCGTGTCGCCCTTGGCGCCAGGCGCGATCTGCAAATAGAGGCCATCACCGTCCGGGAACCTGACCGGGCGCTTACCCTTCGCGGGATCATGGCGAAGTTTCTTCACCAACAGAGCATTGAGCTTAGCCATAGCAGGACCTCCCATCCTCTACCCCCATATATACCCCCATGGTCGATGGGGGTAGGAGAAGATCGCACTAGACGGAGATGGACCGCGAACGCCTACTACCACACTGTTTTTCCTTCTATCTTATACGACTCTGACATCCCCTGGCCCCTACTCTGGCAGACACCCTGTCCGCCAGCATTCCCCACAGCTGAGATGCCCTCGACATCCGATCCGTCGGATCGTATCGGCAACGCATGTTCTCCCGCCGGCTCCGCCTCGCCTTCCTGCTGATGGGCTCGCTGGCTGTCGCGCTCGGCGGCATGGCTTGGTGGGTCGCGGGAGAAGCCGAGCACCGCATCCTGCGTGGACGCCTCGCCGCCGATCTGCAGGCCGGGCTGCTTGAGCTGTCGGCGGAGAAGCTCCGTCTCCAGACCTGGTCGCTCGAGACGCTGATGGGCGCGCGGCCCGATCCGGCGGTCGGCGAGAGCCTGCTGGGGTCGATGACCGATCGTATCGCGGCGTTGCGCGCCACCAGTGAGACGGCGGAACAGATCGACCGGATCCGCGGCAAGGACCTGTCGCAGCACGCGCCCCGCCAGGCCGCCCTCAGCGCGCTGCAGGCCTCGATCCAGTCGCTGCGCGCGGAGGTCGGACGGCTGCCCGGCCAGCCGCCGCCGAGCGATCCTGTGGCGGCCTGGGCGCGGCTCGATGCGCTGTTCGAGGCAGCCGATGCCGCCGATCTCCGGCAGGTCCTGCGGGCCGGGATCCGTGCCGAGGCGGCCTCCGTCGCGCAGGAACGCGAGGCGGCGGATGCTTCCCTCCGGCGCGTGCGCCAGGTGGTCACGGCAGGCACCGCCACGCTGGTCGGCCTCGCCATCCTCCTCGCGCTGCTGTTCACCGTGGCGTTGCGGCGGCCGGTCGAGCGGCTCAGTACCGGGGCGGCCGCCCTGGCGCGCGGCGACCTGGGCCACCGGATCGATGGCATGGCCCGCGACGAGTTCGGCGAACTCGCCGCCTGCATGAACCAGATGGCGGCGGACCTCGCGCACAGCCAGGCGGCGGAACGCGCGCTGCGGGAGGGGCTGGAGCACCAGGTCGCGGCCCGCACCCGGGACCTGACCCAGGCGCTCGACCAGGTGGCGCAGGCCGAGCCGCAGCGCCGCCAGCTGCTCGCCGATATCGGCCATGAACTGCGGACACCCGCCACCGTGATCCGGGGCGAGGCGGAGGTGGCGCTGCGGGCGCGGGCGATGGATGCCGACGGATACCGGGATGTGCTGGCGCGCATCCGCGGCACGGCCCTCGACCTTGGCGCCCTGATCGAGGACGTCCTCGTGTTGGCCAGCGCGGAAGCCGCCGCGCTGTCGGTCGATCTGGCGGAGGTTGCGGCCACGCCACAACTGCAGGCGGTGATCCAGGCAGGGCGGGTGATGGCGGGCGAACGTGG
Organism: Falsiroseomonas sp.; assembly: GCF_051859025.1. Taxonomy (GTDB): domain Bacteria; phylum Pseudomonadota; class Alphaproteobacteria; order Acetobacterales; family Acetobacteraceae; genus Falsiroseomonas. The sequence continues at coordinate 328,320 of NZ_JBHYGL010000037.1, forward strand.
CGTGGTGTTGCACCACCTGCCCGCCGCCGGCACCGCCATCCTGCTGGCCGATGCCGGCCGGCTGCGGCAGGTGGCCGGCATCCTGCTGGACAATGCCGTGCGCTACTCCCATCCCGGTGGCGAGGTGGTGGTGAGCGAGACGATCGATACCGTGCGGGGGGAGTGGCTGCTGGAGGTCCTGGACCGCGGCATCGGTATCGCGCCGGAGGAGGTGCCGAGGCTTTTCGCCCGCGGCTACCGATCGGCTGCGGCGCGCGACCACCGCGCCGATGGTACCGGGCTCGGCCTGGCCATCGCCCGGGCCCTGACCGAACGCATGCGCGGCGATGTCACCCTCTCCGTCCGCGACGGCGGCGGCACCGTGGCGCGGCTGCGCCTTCCCCTGGTCCGGCATGAGGCAGCGGCATGAATGTCCTGATCGTCGAGGATGACGCGCGCGTCGCCGGCTTCCTGGAACGCGGCCTGCGCGCCGAAGGCTACCGCATCCGCCTGGCTAGGACCGGACCGGATGGGCTGGAGGCCGCGCGGGAGTTGGCGCGGGAGGGCGCCGGCACGGGCGAGCCGGCGATGATGATCCTCGACATGAACCTGCCGGGCCTGTCGGGGATGGAGGTGCTGGCAACGCTGCGGGCGGAGCGCAACGACCTGCCCATCCTCGTCCTCACGGCCAATGACGGCACGGCGGCGCGCGTCGCGGGCCTGCGCGGTGGGGCGGATGACTACCTCGCCAAGCCCTTCGCCTTCGAGGAATTGCTGGCGCGGATCGAGGCACTGGGCCGGCGCGGGCGGGAGACGAGGCCAACCCGGCCAGACTGCCTGCGCCTGGGTGACCTGGAGTTGGACCGGGCGCGCTGCGTCGCGCGCCGGGCGGGCGTGGAGATCAGGCTGACGGCGCGGGAACTCGCGGTGCTCGACCTGTTGATCTCCGCGCCAGGCCGCGTGCTGAGCCGCGAACGCATCCTGGCCGCCGCCTGGGGCGCCAGCAGCGATCCCCTCACCAACGTCGTCGATGTCTATATCCGGCGGCTGCGCGCCAAGATCGACGACCCCTTCCCGACGCCGATGATCGAGACGGTGCGCGGGCTCGGCTACCGGCTGGATGCGGCGCCGCCCAAGGGCTGATGCGCAAAGCGGGTGCCGACGCCGTGGCACCCGCCCGCCGCATCCTCAGCGCGTGTAGGGCAGCGAGGAATGGTGCAGGACGATCCGCACCACGCCGGCATCGTCGCGATGGAAGCCCCAGCTCTTGTCCACCGTCGTCACGCGGCCCTGCGTATCGATGATCCGGACATTGCCCTGCGTCATCGCCGTGCGGCCGACGATGAAGATGGCGGCGTTCGCTACCTCGACCCGCGCCCAGTTGTTGAAGGCGAAGCCGCTGTCATTCGGGAAGGCGGGGTTGCCGCCGGCGAAGTAGGCCAGCGCCCCTTCGCGCGTGACGCGGAAGGTCTGCGGCCCCTGGGTCAGCGTGGGCTTGAACAGCACCGGGCCGGTGGCGTAGCCATAGGCACCGTCCAGGACCTGGGCCGCGACCGCGCGGCCACGCTCCGGCCCGCCTTCACGATGCGCCGTCGCGATGCTCACCAGGCCCTCGCCCCAGGCGCGCTGGGCGGCAACGACCTCCTCCAGCGTGATGTTGTCGTTGCGCAGCGGCGTCTGCGCCGCGGCATCGAAGCCGACCGTGGACAGGCCGAGGGCAAGGCCGAAGCCGAAGGTAACGCGGCGGGCGATACGGGACATGCTGACATCTCCATCTTCCAGGCGCTGGCACTGCGCCCCTGACCGGAAGATGGACCCCCGGGATGGCAGCCGGCTGTCGGGGGCATGAACGCGAAGCGCGCGGCAGATGAACGCAGGATGAACGGGGCGGGCGCCGGCCGGCTGTTGCGTGACCTTCACCAGGGGGCGTTTCAGCGCGAAGGCGGCATGGCGATCCCGCCTGCGATCTCCGCCCAGCGGGCGCGGGTGCGTTCGACGTTGCGGGCCTTCACGGGGCCGAAGCCCTTGATGCCGGCAGCCGCCTCCGCCCAGTCGCAGATCGCGGCATGGGTGGCGGGGGAAAGCTGTCGCAGGAAGCCCTCGATCGCGTCGCGGTATTCGTCGACGAGCGCCCGCTCCATCCGCCGCTCCTCCGTATGGCCGAAGGGGTCGAGCGGCGTGAAGCGCAGCCGCTTGCCATGCCGCAGCAGTCCCATCGCGCGCAGCATCCAGGGCCCGAAGGCGCGCTTCGCCGGCATGCCCGTGTTGGGGTCCTGCTTCGATATCGCGGGCGGGGAGAGGTGCAGCTCGATCCGCTGCGTGCCAGTGAATTGCTTGGCCAGCTGCGCCTGCCATTCCGGCAGGCTGTGCAGCCGCGCGACCTCATACTCATCCTTGAAGGCCATCAGGCGATAAAGCTGGCTGGCGACGGCGCGGGACAGCCTGTCCTCCCCGGGCATCGCGGCCTGTTCGGCGCGGCGAACCGCTGCGACGAAATCGGCGTAGCGGCCGGCGTAGCGCGCATCCTGGTAGTCCGTCAGGTCGGCCGCGCGGCGGGCGACCAGCGCCTCCAGCGCCTCCGGTCCACGCGGGGTCGCGTCCCGCCCTTCCATCGCGGCCTGGCGGCCGAGTGCGAAGGCCGCGAGGTTGCGTTCCACCTGGGCGCCGTTCAGGCGGATGGCCTGTTCGATCGCGGCCGCGGAGACCGGCACCAGGCCGCGTTGGAACGCCATGCCGAGCAGCCAGATGTTGAGGTAGATCGCGTCGCCGAAGGTGCCGCTCACCTCCGTCGCGGCGTTCACCGCATGCAGTTCGCGCGTCACGGCGGCGAGGCTCGCCATCATCCCCGCATCGTCGTAGCGGGTGCTCGTGTCGCGCACGAATTGCGCGGTGGGGGCGAGGTCCGCATTGACGATCGCCACGGTGCGGGTGGCGCCCAGCAGCGGACGCGCATTGCGCCCATGCGCCACCACCATATCGGAGGCGATCAGCAGATCCGCCTGGCCCGCCCCGATGCGCGGCGCCGGGATGGTGCTTTCATCCGTGCCCGGCTGGCCGATGCGCAGCTGCACATAGACGCCGCCACCCTTCTGCGCGAAGCCGAGCGTATCGACGCTGCGGCTCGGCCGCCCATCCATATGCGCGGCCATGGCCAGGATCGCGCCGAGCGCCGTGACCCCCTGCCCGCCGACGCCGGCCACCATCACGTTCCAGGCGCGCCCATCGACGGGCTGTGGCAGCACGGGGTCCGGCAGCGCGCCGTCGGGCCGCGCGGGCGATGCCGGCCGCGTCGGTTCGGCGCCCAGCAGCGTGATGAAGGACGGGCAGAACCCCTGCACGCAGGACAGGTCCTGGTTGCAGGCGGATTGCTCGATCTTCCGCTTGCGGCCCCATTGCGTCTCCAGCGGTTCCACCGCGATGCAGTTGGAGACGCGGGAGCATTCGCCGCAATCCTCGCAGACCCGCGGGTTGATCACGGCGCGACGTTCCGCCACGGCGGCGGTGCCGCGCTTGCGCTTGCGGCGGCGTTCGGTGGCGCATTCCTGGTCGTAGATGAGGGCGCTGATGCCCTTCACCTCCCGCAATTCGCGCTGCACGGCATCCAGCGCGCTGCGGTGGTGATAGGTGATGCCGGTGGGCATCTCCGGATCGGCCCTGTGGCGATCGGGATCATCGGCGACGAGCGCGATGCGCTGAACGCCCTCCGCCCGCAGCTGGGCCGCGATGCGCGGCACGCCAGGCGCCCCTTCCACCGCCTGGCCGCCCGTCATCGCCACGGCGGAATTCACGAGTACCTTGTAGGTGATATTGGCGTTCGCCGCGGCGGCGGCGCGGACCGCGAGGCTGCCGGAATGGGCGAAGGTGCCGTCGCCGATGTTGGCGAAGACATGCGCCTCATCCGTGAAGGGCGCGATGCCGAGCCAGGTGACGCCCTCACCGCCCATATGCGTGAAGGGCTGGCTGTTGCGCTCCGGCATCTTGGTGGTGAGCCAGTGGCAGCCGATGCCCGCCATGGCGCGGGAGCCTTCGGGCAGGCGGGTGGAGGTGTTGTGTGGGCAGCCCGGGCAGAAGGTGGGCTCGCGCACCACCAGCGGCTCCGCCGCCGCGCGGGCCAGCGCATCCAGTTCGGCGATCCGGGCGGCCAGTGCTTCCGTGCGCAGCGCCTCCGGCAGGCGGGCGGCCAGGGCGCGCAGGATCGCGGCGGTGTCGAGTTCCGCCAGTTCGGACAGCAGTGGCGCGCCGCGCTCATCCTGCTTGCCGACGACGCGCGGGCGACGGTCCATGCCGTAGAAGGCGTTCTTGAGCTGCGGCTCCAGGAAGGCGCGGCGGTCCTCCACCACCAGCACCTCCTCCAGCCCCTCCGCGAAGGCGCGGGCGCCTTCGGCATCCAGCGGCCAGGCAAGGCCCACCTTCCAGATGCGCAGCCCGCCCCGCCGCGCGACATCGGGCGTGATGCCCGCATCGACCAGGGCCTGGCGCAGCGCGGCGAAGGCCTTGCCGCGGACGACGATGCCGAAGCGCGCCGCAGGCGGATCGATCACCAGGCGGTCGAAGCCGTTGGCGCGGGCGAAGGCGATGGCGGCCGGCAGCTTGAACCGGCGCAGCCGGCTTTCCTGTTCGAGCGCGGAGGGATCGGGGATGCGGATGTGGAGCCCACCCGGCGGGATCTCCACCCCGTTCGGCGCATGGGTCACATAGGCGCCGGGATCGACGCGCAGCGTCGCGGAGGCGTCCATCGTCTCCGCGATACATTTCATCCCGGCCCAGGTGCCGGCGAAGCGCGACAGCGCGATGCCCTTCACGCCGAATTCCAGCACCTCCGCCACCTCGGCGGGGTCGAGCAGCGGGATCTCGAGGTCCTGGAAGGTGATCTCGCAGCCTGAGGTCACGGTGGAGGATTTGGCGGAGGGATCGTCCCCCGACAGCGCCAGCACGCCGCCCCTGGGCGAGGTGCCGGCGGAATTGGCGTGGCGCAGCGCATCGCCGCTGCGGTCCAGCCCCGGGCCCTTGCCGTACCAGATGCCGAAGACGCCTTCATGCCGCGCGCCGGCGGAAAGCGGGACCTGCTGCGTGCCCCAGACCGCGGTGGCCGCCAGATCCTCGTTCAGCCCGGGGTTGAAGACGATGTCGGCTGCGGCCAGGCGCGCGGCCTGCTTCTCCAGCTCCTTGTCGTAGCCGCCGATGGGCGAGCCGCGATAGCCGCTGATGTAGCCCGCGGTGTTCCAGCCGAGCGCGCGGTCGAGTTCCCGCCGCAGCAAGGGCAGGCGGACCAGGGCCTGGATGCCGGTGAGGACCACCGGCTCCCCGGCCAGGTCCCATTTGTCATCGAGGCTCGCTTCGGGGCGGTTGAGGCTGCCCATGCGACGTCTCCCCTATCTTGTCCCGGACCATAGGGAGGATGCCCTGGCGGCACCAGGGAGTCCTCCCGTAGTCTGTTGTGCAGCGCCGAAAGAACGGGAGGATCTGCTGCATGGACCTCATCGACAGGAAGATCCTTCGGGCCCTCGCCCGGCGGGGCCGGCTGACCAATGCGGAGCTGGCGGAGGAGGTGGGGCTGTCGCCCTCCCCTTGCTGGACTCGGGTGAAGCGGCTGGAACAGTCGGGCGTGATCCGCGGCTATGCGGCGCTGCTGGACCAGGCGGCGCTTGGCCTGCCGGACACGGTGTTCATCGAGGTGATGATGGAGCGCCATGACGAGGAAAGCCTGCGGCGCTTCGAGGCGGCGGTGAACGCCATCCCGGAAGTGCTGGAATGCCACCTGATCACGGGCGAATACGACTACATGATCAAGGTCGCCGTCAGCGGAACCCAGGGCTACGAGACGCTGCTGCGGGAGCGGCTGTACCGCCTGGCCGGCATCCGGCACACGCGGACCAGCTTCGCCCTGAAATGCCTGAAGCAGGAGATGGCGCCGATACCTGGGTGAACCTGCCCGGGGGTAGGCAGGGCGGCGCCACCTGCCGGCAGCGCCGCCACGGCCTTCAGTCCATCGTCGCGCCGGTCTCCCGCACCAGGCGGCCCCATTTGTCGGATTCCGCGCGGGCGAAGGCGGCGAAATCATCCGGCGTACCGCCGCGCACGATGGCGCCCTGCGCCGCCAGATTGTCCCGCATCTCCGGCACGCGGAGGATCTGGTCCACCTCCGCGGAGAAGCGCCGCACCCGGTCGGTGGGGGTGGCGGCCGCCATGCAGAGGCTCATCCAGGTGGAGGAGATCAACTCCGGCACCCCCTGCTCGACCGTCGTCGGCACGCTGGGCAGCATCGCGAGGCGTTCCGGATGCGCGACCGCGATCGCCTTCAGGCGGTTGTCCCGCACGAAGGGCGCGGCGGAGAAGGCGGCATCCCACATCGCCATGGTCTGGCCGCCGACGAGGGAGGTAAGCGCCGGCGCGGAGCCGCCGAAGGGCACATGCGTCGGGTTGCCGCCCTGCCCCATGGATCGGGTCATGGCGATGGTGAGGTGGGAGGGCGTGCCGATGCCGGCGGAGGCATGGGTCAGCCCGTCGCCCAGCCGCCGCGACAGCGCCAGGAATTCCTGCAGGGTGTTGGCGGGGACGGAGGGATGCACGACCAGCACCAGCGGGATGACGCTGATGAGGGAGGCGAAGGCGAAGTCCCGCATCGGGTCGTAGGGCAGGCGCCGGTACAGATGCGGGTTGATGGCGATGGGGCCGGAGGGCGTGGCGAAGATCGTATGCCCGTCGGGCGGCGCCTGCATGAAGGCCTGGGCGGCGACGATGCCGTTGGCCCCCGGGCGGTTCTCCACCACCACGGGCTGCGCCCAGCGTTCGGACAGGCGCTGCGCGACGAGGCGTGCCTGCGCATCCGCCGATCCCCCCGCGGCGACGGGCACGACGAAGCGCAGCGCACGGGCGGGGTAGGCTTCGGCCTGGGCGAGCGCCGGCCGGGCGAGGAGCGGCGTGGCGAGCATCGCCAGAGCGGCCTGGCGGCGGGTGATGGGCATTTCCTGATGATCCTCCGTGACGGCGATGCGTGGGCGAGCCTTGAGCCAGCGCGTCACCCTGGCGGCTGTATGCAGGAAAACGTGACGTTCCGTCCATACATCACTCAACTCACTCCGAATCACGCCAGTCGGGCGACCAATCGTCGCCGGGACCGCCAGGCTGGGGCGCCCGATGGTCGGTTTCGATTCCCGTTGTCACCAAAAAGGACAGGCTGTATACAGCACCGGCACGCCACCGGGACGCAACCAGCATGGCTACCGAACAGACCTTCCCCCTCAACGCCTGGTACGCCGCCGCCTGGGACCATGAGGTCAAGCGCGAACTCCTCCCCCGCACCATCTGCGGCCGCAAGCTCGTGCTGTTCCGCACCACGGAGGGCCGCGCCGTCGCCCTCCTCGACGCCTGCTGGCATCGCCTGCTGCCCCTTTCCATGGGCAAGCTGCGGGGGGACGAGGTCCAGTGCGGCTATCACGGCCTGCGCTTCGACGCCCGCGGCCGATGCACCCACATGCCGTCCCAGGAAACCCTCAACCCCGCCGCCAGGGTGCGCAGCTTCCCGGTCGTGGAACGCCACCGCTTCGTGTGGATCTGGCCCGGCGATCCGGCCCTGGCCGATCCCGCCCTCATCCCCGATCTGCGCTGGAACAGCGACCCCGCCTGGGCGGGCGACGGCAGCCTGATCCATGCGCAGTGCGACTACCGCCTGATCGTCGACAACCTGATGGACCTGACGCACGAGACCTTCATCCACGCGGACAGCATCGGTGACGACCACGTGGCGGAAGCACCCTTCGACGTCACCCATGGCGAACGCACCACGACCGTCACCCGCTGGATGATCGACATCGAGCCCCCGCCCTTCTGGCGCACGCAATTCGGCCGCCCGGGCCGCGTGGATCGCTGGCAGATCATCCGCTTCGAGGCCCCCTGCACCGTCGCCATCGACGTCGGCGTTGCTGCCACCGGCACCGGCGCGCCGCAGGGCGACCGCAGCCAGGGCGTCAGCATGGTGGTGATCAACACCATCACCCCCGCCACCGACCGGACCTGCCACTATTTCTGGGCCAATGCCCGCGACTACCGCCTGCACGAACAACTGGTCACGACGCAGATCAAGCAGGGCGTGACGCGCATCTTCGCGCAGGACGAGGCGATCGTGGAGGCTCAGCAGCGCGCGATGGACGAGAACCCCGACCACATCTTCTACAACCTCAACATCGATGCGGGATCGATGTGGGCGCGTCGCATCATCCAGGCGATGATCGCGGCCGAGCGTGCGCCGCAGGCAGTGGCGGCCGAATAGCATGTCGCAGACCCTCTCGGTTCAGCTCCGCCTGCGCGACCTGATCGTCAGCGGTGAATTGCCCCCCGGCGACCGCCTGTCCGAACCCTCCGTCGCCGAACGGCTCGGCGCGTCGCGCACGCCCGTGCGCGCGGCCCTGGCGCGGCTGGCGGAAGAAGGCCTGGTGGAACCCATCCCCTCCGGCGGCTTCGCCGTGCGGTCCTTCGCGGAGGAGGAGATCAAGGACGCCATCGAGTTGCGCGGGACGCTGGAAGGCCACGCAGCCCGGCTCGCTGCCGAACGGGGTGCCCCCGCGGCAGCGCTGGTAGAGATGAAGCGCCTGGTCGCCCGGATGGACGAGGCCACCAGCCCCCCGATCCGGGAGGCGAACTTCACGGATTACGTCGCGCTGAACGCACATTTCCACGAATTGCTGGTGGAGGCCGCCGGAAGCTCCGTCGTCGCACGCCAGATAGGCCGCGTGGTCGCGCTGCCCTTTGCCTCCCCCTCCGGCTTCGTCCTCGCCCAGGCCGCCTTGCCGGAGGCGCACCGCGTCCTCACCACCGCGCAGGAGCATCACCGGGCGGTGGTCGATGCGATCGAGCATCGGGAGGGCGCGCGCGCCGAGGCCCTGATGCGCGAACATGCGCGGCTGGCACGACGGAACCTGGATTTCGTCATGCGCAACCAGGACTCACTTCGCCTGGTGCCGGGCGGTGCCCTGATCCGCCGGCGCGGCTGGGCCTGAAGCAGGAAGACGCCATGGAACGCGACGACGAAGGGATCTCGGCCACGCTGCGCGCGACCCGGACCCTTACCCCCGGCATCCGCGAATTCACGCTGGTGCCGGACGAGGGAGCGCCCCCCTACGGGACCGGCGCGCATCTGCGCATCCGGCTCGACCTCGGCGGCCGCCCGGCGACGCGGCATTATTCGCTGGTCGGCGCCACGGCCCGGGACGGGGCCTGGCGCATCGCCGTGCAGCGGGAGGATGAGGGCCGCGGCGGGTCGCGCGCGATGTGGGCACTGGAGCCGGGGGCGAGGCTGACCATCTCCCGCCCCCACAGCCATTTCGACCTGGCACCCGGTGCGTCGGAGGTGCTGCTGCTGGCCGGGGGCATCGGCATCACGCCGCTGATCGGCATGGCGGAGGTGCTCCTCCGGCAGCGCGCCCGCTTCCGCCTGCTGTATGCAGGCCGGTCGCGCAGCAGCATGGCCTATCTGCCGGAACTGACCGCGCTGCTGGGCGATGCCCTGGTGGTGCAGGCGGAGGATGAGGCCGGACGCCCGGATCTCGGCACAGCCTTCGCCGGCCTGGCGGCGGGTGCGGAAGTCTATGTATGCGGCCCGATCGGGCTGCTTGAAGCCGCGCGGCGCGCCTGGTCCGCCACCGGGCGACCACCAGCGGGATTGGTGTTCGAGACCTTCGGCTCCTCCGGCCACGCCGCGCCCGGCGCCTTCACGGTGCGCATCCCACGGCTGGGCCGCGACATCACCGTGCCCGCCGATTCCAGCATGCTGGAGGCGCTCGAGGCGGCCGGTATCGGCGTGCTGTCGGATTGCCGGCGAGGCGAATGCGGCCTGTGTGCGGTGGACGTGCTGGCGGTGGATGGCCGGATCGACCATCGGGACGTGTTCTTCTCTGACCGGCAGCACCGGGAGAACCGCCGGCTCTGCGCCTGCGTCTCCCGTGTCGTGGGGGACAGCATCACCGTTGATCCGGCCTGGCGTGGCGATGCGCCCCTGGAACCGGGCCACGCGGCAGGCACGCGCTGAGGGAGAGACAAGTTGTACCTGCCCCGACCGGCCTGTGGATTTGCGTTCTGCGCACGAAAAAGCCGCCGGACATTGCTGTCGGGCGGCTGTTTGGTGG
>NZ_JBHYGL010000038.1:0-140146 GCF_051859025.1 Falsiroseomonas sp.
CGGCGGGCGGGACGGCGGATACGGTCCGCACCGCGCTGGCGGCCTATACGCTGGCCACGAATGTCGAGAACCTGGCCGGCACGGGCAGCGCGCAGTCGCTGACGGGCAATGCGGGTGCCAACACCATCACCGGCACGGCGGGCGCGGATACGCTGGATGGCGGGGTGGGGGCGGATCGCCTCCTCGGCGGTGACGGCGACGATGTCTTCATCCTCGACAATGTCGGCGATGTGGTGGTGGAGGCCGCGAATGCGGGCCTCGATACCGTCCGCACCGCGCTGGCGGCGCATGGCCTGGCGGCGGAGGTGGAGGTGCTGCTGGGCACCGCCGCGGCGCAGGCCCTGTCCGGCAACGGGCTGGACAATACGATCACCGGCGGCGGCGGCGCGGATACGCTCTCGGGCGGGGCGGGCAATGACAGCCTGGCTGGCGACGCGGCGGCGGACAGCCTGGTGGGTGGTGCCGGCCAGGACAGCATGGCGGGCGGCGCGGGCAACGATACCTACGGCGTGGACGATGCCGGGGACATCATCACCGAGGATCTGCTGGGTGGCACCGACCTCGTGCAGACCGGCCTTGCCGCCTACACGCTGGCGGCGGCGATCGAGCACCTGACGGGCACGGGCAGCGGCCAGGTGCTGGCGGGCCATGCCGGGGCGAATGTCATCCGCGCCGCGGCCGGTGCGAACAGCCTGGCCGGCTTCGACGGCGCGGATACGCTGGCTGGTGGCGCCGGGGGCGATACGCTGGATGGCGGCACGGGCGCAGACAGCCTGGCCGGCGGCGGCGGCGATGACAGCTATGTCCTGGACGATGCCGGCGACCAGTTGCTGGAGGCCGCGGCCGCGGGCACCGACACGGTCCGCGTCTCCCTGGCTACCTACACGCTGGCGGCGGAGGTCGAGGTGCTGGTCGGCACGGGTAGCGCGCAGGCGCTGACGGGCAATGCGGGCGCCAACATCATCAGCGGCACGGCGGGGGCCGATACGCTGGATGGCGGCGCGGGGGCGGACAGCCTGGCGGGCGGGCTCGGCGACGATGTCTACGTCATCGACAGCGCGACCGATGCCATCGCCGATACGGGCGGCCTCGACACCGTGCGCACGATGATCGCGGCGCATACGCTGGCGGCGGGGATCGAGGTGCTGGTGGGCACCGGCAGCGCACAGGCGCTGACGGGCAATGCGGGTGCCAACACCATCATCGGAACGGCCGGCGCGGATACGCTGGACGGCGCGGCGGGGGGCGACAGCCTGGCCGGTGGCGAGGGCAATGATGCCTATGTCGTCGACGATGCCGGCGATGGGGTGCTGGAGCAGGCGGGCGAGGGCACGGACGCGGTCCGCACCGCGCTGGCCGGCTACTCGCTGGCGGCGGAGGTTGAACTGCTTATCGGCACGGGCAGCGCGCAGGCGCTGACGGGCAATGCGGGCGCCAACACCATCAGCGGCACCGCGGGCGCCGATACGCTGGATGGCGGGGCAGGGGCGGACAGCCTCTCGGGCGGCGCCGGCAACGACCTCTACTTCCTCGACGATGCCGGCGATGCGGTGCTGGAAAGCACGGTCGTGGGCGCGGGCACGGATGAGGTCCGCACGGCGCTGGCGGCCCATACGCTGGCGGCGAATGTCGAGATCCTGACCGGCACGGGCAGCGCGCAGGCGCTGACGGGCAATGCGGGCGCCAATACCATCAGCGGCACGGCGGGGGCGGATACGCTGGATGGTGGCGCGGGGGCGGACAGCCTCTCGGGTGGGCTCGGCGACGATGTCTACGTCATCGACAGCGCGACCGATGCCATCGCCGATACGGGCGGGATCGACACGGTGCGCACCACGCTGGCCGCTTACACCTTGGCTGTGGATGCGGAGATCCTTCTCGGTACCGGTGCGGCGCAGACTCTGACGGGCAATGCGGGCGTCAACACCATCATCGGCACGGCGGGCGGCGATACGCTGGATGGCGGGACGGGCGCGGATGCCATGACCGGTGGCGCGGGCAGTGATGCCTATGTCGTGGACGATGCCGGCGATGGGGTGCTGGAGCAGGCGGGCGAGGGCACGGATACGGTCCGCACCGCCCTGGCCAGCCATACGCTGGCGGCGGAAGTCGAATTGCTCATCGGTACGGGCACGGCGCAGGCGCTGACGGGGAATACGGGCGCGAACACCCTCAGCGGCACGGCGGGGGCCGATACGCTGGATGGCGGGGCGGGGGCGGACAGTCTCTCGGGCGGGCTCGGCAACGACCTCTACTTTGTCGACGATGCGGGCGATGCGGTGCTGGAAAGCACGGTCGTGGGCGCGGGCACGGATGAGGTCCGCACGGCGCTGGCGGCCCATACGCTGGCGGCGAATGTCGAGATCCTGACCGGCACGGGCAGCGCGCAGGCGCTGACGGGCAATGCGGGCGCCAATACCATCAGCGGCACGGCGGGGGCGGATACGCTGGATGGTGGCGCGGGGGCGGACAGCCTCTCGGGTGGGCTCGGCGACGATGTCTACGTCATCGACAGCGCGACCGATGCCATCGCCGATACGGGCGGCCTCGACACCGTGCGCACGACGCTCGCGACGCATACGCTGGCCTCGGTGATCGAGGTGCTGGTCGGCACGGGCACGAACCAGACCCTGCTGGGCAATGCCCTGGCGAACACCATCGCCGGTGGCAGCGGCGCCGATACGCTGGCGGGCGACCTGGGCGATGACAGCCTGTCCGGCGGGCTGGGCGCGGACAGCCTGAATGGCGGCGGCGGCGCGGATACCATGGCCGGCGGCGAGGGCAATGATGCCTATGTCGTCGACGATGCCGGCGATGGGGTGCTGGAGCAGGCGGGCGAGGGCACGGACGCGGTCCGCACCGCGCTGGCCGGCTACTCGCTGGCGGCGGAGGTTGAACTGCTTATCGGCACGGGCAGCGCGCAGGCGCTGACGGGCAATGCGGGCGCCAACACCATCAGCGGCACCGCGGGCGCCGATACGCTGGATGGCGGGGCAGGGGCGGACAGCCTCTCGGGCGGCGCCGGCAACGACCTCTACTTCCTCGACGATGCCGGCGATGCGGTGCTGGAAAGCACGGTCGTGGGCGCGGGCACGGATGAGGTCCGCACGGCGCTTGCCGCCCACACGCTGGCGGCGAATGTCGAGATCCTGACCGGCACCGGCAGCGCGCAGGCGCTGACGGGCAATGGCGGCGCCAACACCATCAGCGGCACAGCGGGCGCCGATACGCTGGATGGCGGGGCGGGGGCGGACAGCCTGGCGGGCGGACTCGGCGATGATGTCTACGTCATCGACAGCGCGACCGATGCCATCGCCGATACGGGCGGCCTGGACACGGTCCGCACTGACCTGGCGGGCTACACGCTGGCGGCGGATGCCGAGGTGCTGGAAGGCAGCGCGGGCGCGCAGTCCCTGGCGGGCAATGCACTCGACAACACCATCGCGGGGGGTGGCGGGGCCGACACGCTCTCGGGCGGCGGGGGCAATGACAGCCTGGTCTCGGATGCCGGCGCGGACAGCCTGAATGGCGGCAGCGGCGCCGATACGATGCAGGGCGGCGCGGGGGACGATACCTACCTCGCCGACGATGCCGGCGACGTGGTCATCGAACTGGGCGGAGAGGGCACGGACCTCATCCGCGCCTCCGCCGCCAGCTACGCGCTGGCGACCGGGGTGGAGAACCTGACCGGCATCGGCACCAGCCAAGTCCTGGCGGGGCAAGGCGAGGACAACCGCATCACCGGCGGCAGCGGCACCGACACGCTGCTGGGCCTGGGCGGCGGGGATACGCTGGATGGCGGGGCGGGGGCGGACAGCCTGGCGGGCGGGATCGGCGACGACCTCTACATCCTCGACAATGCCGGCGATGTGCTGCTGGAGCAGGCGGGCGAAGGCACGGACAGCGTCCGCACCGCGCTGGCCAGCCACACGCTGGCGGCGGAGGCGGAGATCCTCCTCGGCACCGGCACGGCGCAGGCGCTGACGGGCAATGCAGGCGCCAACACCATCATCGGCACGGCGGGCGCGGATACGCTGGATGGCGGGGCGGGGGCGGACAGCCTCTCGGGCGGCACCGGCAACGACCTCTATCTCATCGACGATGCGGGCGATGCGGTGGAGGAGACGGGCAGCGACAGCGCCGACCAGATCCGCACCACCCTGTCCAGCTATTCGATCGCGGGCCTCTCGGCCATCGAGCATCTGCGCGGCCTCGGCATCGGGCAGGTGCTGGCCGGCAATGACGGCGCCAACAGCGTCATCGGCGCGGGCGGCGGCGATACGCTGGAAGGCGGGCTCGGCGCGGATACGCTGGATGGCGGGGCGGGGGCGGACAGCCTGGCGGGCGGGATCGGCGACGATGTCTACGTCATCGACACCGCCGGCGACCTGGTGTGGGAAGCGGCCGGGGAGGGGACGGACACCATCCGCACCGCACTGGCCAGCCTAGCCCTGGCGGCGGAGGTCGAGAACCTGACCGGCACCTCCACCGGCGGGCAGACCCTGTCCGGCCAGGGTGGCGACAACGTCATCACCGGCAATAGCGGGTCCGACAGCCTCTCCGGCTTCGGCGGCGCGGATACGCTGGTGGGCAATACGGGGGGCGATACGCTGGATGGCGGCCTGGGGGCCGACAGCATGGCGGGGGGCGGCTCCTCCGACATCTATGTCGTGGACGATGCGGGCGACGCGGTGCTGGAACTCGCGGGCGGCGGCACGGCCGACCGGGTGCGCACCACCCTGTCCAGCTACGCCCTGGGCGCGGAGGTCGAGAACCTGACCGGCATCGGCACGGGCGGGCAGACGCTGGCCGGCAATGGCCTTGGCAACGACATCGATGGCGGGACGGGCGGGGATCTGCTGTCCGGCGAGGCCGGTGCGGATACGCTGGATGGCGCGGCGGGGGCGGATACGCTGGCCGGCGGCCTGGGCAACGATGTCTACCTGGTGGGGGACCTGCTGGACCTGGTGCTGGAACTGGCCGGGGAAGGGACGGATTCGATCCGCACGGCGCTGACCACCTTCAGCCTGGCCGGGGTCGCGGAGGTCGAGACCCTGATCGGCACCAGCGCCGGGGCGCAGACCCTGTCGGGCAATAGCGGGGACAACCTGATCAGCGGCGGTGGCGCCGGGGACAGCCTGCTGGGCGGGGGCGGCCTGGATACCCTGGCCGGCAACAACGGCGCCGATACGCTGGATGGCGGGACGGGGGCGGACAGCCTGGTGGGCGGTGCGTCCAACGACACCTACATCATCGACGATGCCGGCGACCTGGTGCTGGAAGCCGCGGGCGGCGGCACGGGCGACACGGTCCGCACCAGCCTGGCCAGCTACACGCTGGGGGCGGAGGTGGAGCGGCTGGTCGGCACCGGCAGCGGCCAGGTGCTGGCGGGCAATGCGCTGGCCAATGCCATCACCGGCAGCGCGGGGGCGGACAGCCTGGCTGGCGGGGCGCTGGGCGATACGCTGGCGGGCGGCGTGGGGGCGGATACGCTGTGGGGCGGCGCGGGGGCGGACAGCCTCTCCGGCGGCGCGGATGCCGACCGCTTCTACTGGGGCGATGCGACGGAGGGTGGCGACACCATCGCGGGCTTCTCCGTGGCGGATGACCGGCTGGTCTTCCTGGGCAGCGCTTTCGGCGGCGGGTCCGGGGCGCTGGACCCCGGCGCCTTCGCCGCCGGCGCCGGACTGGCGGCGGCCAGCACGGCCACGCAGCGCTTCCTGTACGACAGCACGGCTGGGGTGCTGCGCTATGACGGGGATGGCGACGGGGCGGGGGCGGCGGTGGTGATCGCGACCCTTTCCGCCAGCCCGGTGCTGACGGCGGCGAACATCCTGCTGGATCCGTAGGGGGCGGCGGGCCCCTCCGCCCGATTCATTTCTTGCCCCGGCGGGGCGGGCGTGCTTTACGCCCCGCTTCCCTGCCGGGACCCGAGGCATCGGTCCCGGCTATGCCCGTTCGCGCGTAACCCTGGCATGGTGCCGGGGCACGCTGGGCTGAGACAGCCGGAGGGACCCGATGCCCTTGTATGAATGCGTGCTCATGGCGCGCAACGACATCACGCAACAGCAGGTCGAGGCAATCGCCGCCCAGGTGGCGACGACGCTCGGCGAGCAGGGCGGCGAGGTCAAGAAGCAGGAATACTGGGGCCTCCGTGGCCTCGCCTACAAGATCAAGAAGAACCGCAAGGCGCATTACATGCTCCTCGGCATCTCCGCGCCGCCCGCGGCGATGCAGGAAGTCGAGCGCCAGCTCGGCCTGCATGAGGACGTGCTGCGCAGCCTGACGCTGCGGATCGAGACGATCGACGAGGCGCCTTCCGCCATCCTGGCCCGCCGTGGCGAGGACCGGGAGCGTGACCGCGGCTTCCGCGGCCCCCGCCCCGCCGGCCGCTTCAGCTCCGGCCGCACCGGCGGCGGGCGCGAACGCGATGACCGCGAGGAATACCGCGCGCGTCCGCGTGAAGAACTCGACATGGGCCCGGGCGAGGAGTGATCTGAAATGTCCGATCGCAACGAAGAGATTTCGCTGAACCCCGCCATGCGCCGCCCCGCCGTGGGCGCCCGCCGGCCGTTCTACCGCCGCCGCAAGTCCTGCCCCTTCTCCGGCCCCCAGGCGCCGAAGATCGACTACAAGGACGTCCGCCTGCTGTCCCGCTTCCTGTCGGAGCGCGGCAAGATCGTGCCGAGCCGCATCACGGCGGTGAGCGCGAAGAAGCAGCGCGAGCTGGCGAACGCCATCAAGCGCGCGCGCTTCCTGGCCCTGCTGCCCTACGTCATCAACGACTGACGGGCGGCCGGGGTAGCGGGCCGGGGGCGACATGACGGCGGACAGCACGCGGCAGGATACGGGGGAGGATCGGCGCATCGCGTCCGATCCCCGCTGGCTTGCCGCGGGCGCCGCCGGGCTTGCCGCCGCGGTCCTCACCCTGTGGGGCTTCCGGGGCATGCCGGGTGGCGCGATGACCCTGTGGCTGGCGCCGCTGCCGCTGTTCATGGCGGGCATCGGCTTCGGCGCCTTCGCCGTGCTCGGCGCGGTGGGCGTGGCGCTGGTCGCGCTCATGGCCGTCGGTTCCAGCCTGGGCGCCGGGCTGTTCCTCGGCATCTTCGGCGCGCCGGCGGCGGCTCTGGTCCTTTCGGCCCGGCGCGGGCCCGCGGGCACGCCCGACCTTGCCGTGCCCTTCACCCTGCTGGGCATCCTGCCGGCGGTGGGGGTCGCGGTGGCGGCCTGGCTGCTGTCCGACATGCCGGGCGGCATGGAGGGTGCGCTGCGCGGCGCCGTGGAGCAGGCGATGTCCCGCATGGGGCTGCCGCCTTCCCAGGGCATCGTCGCGGAACTCGTGCGGGTGAAGGCGGCCGCCATCGGCTTCTGGGTCGCGATGGCCCTGCTGGTGAATGCCGCGGCCGCGGCGGGCCTGCTGGTCCGCCTCGGCATCATCGCCGCGCGCCCTGCCTTCCGCGAAGCCCGGCTGCCGGCCTGGTATGCGGCCCTGCCCGCGCTCGCCCTCGGCCTCTGGCTGGTGGCGGATGAGGGCAGCGACGCGGTGGAGCTTTCGCTGCTGCTGGCGCTGCTGGTGCCGGTCTTCCTGCATGGGTTGGCCGGGTTCCATCGTGCCACGAGCACGCTGCGCGGCCGGCCCATGGTTCTGGGCGGCGCCTATGCGGCGCTTCTCATCATGTCCGTCCCGGTGGCGCTGGCCGTCACGGGTTACGGCCTTTTCGATATCCTCAACGGAACACGGGGCCGGCGCGATGCGCCGCCCCCCCAGCGCTGAAACGGTGCAGCCATGATCGAAGTCATCCTGATGCAAAGGGTCGAGAAGCTCGGCCAGATGGGCGAATTGGTGAAGGTCCGCCCGGGCTATGCGCGCAACTTCCTGTTGCCGCAGGGCAAGGCGATCCGCGCCAATAAGGACAACCTCGCGCGGTTCGAGCGCGAGCGCGCGCAGCTGGAGGCGCTGAACCTCAAGAAGCGCGAGGAAGCGGAGCGGATCGCGGAGCGGGTGCACGGCCTGTCGGTCGTCATCATCCGGTCTGCCGGCGAAAGCGGCAGCCTGTATGGCTCCGTCTCCGGCCGTGACATCGCCGATGCGTGCAAGTCTTCCGGCCTGACGCTGGACCGCAGCCAGGTTCTGCTGGAGCAGCCGATCAAGACGCTGGGCATGTCCCAGGTCCGCGTCGCCCTGCACCCCGAGGTTTCCATCCCAGTCGGCGTGAATGTCGCGCGGTCCGTCGAGGAAGCCGAGAAGCAGGCTCGTGGCGAGGATCTGCGCGCTGCCGACCAGGCCGAGGAAGAGAGCCTGGAGGCCGAGCTGGCCGCCGAGCTGGCCGAACTCGGCGCCGCTTCCGAGCGCGACTGAGCCAGCCTGGCTTATTGAAGACTGTCCAGGGGCGGTTCGCCCCTGGCGGGTGGGGCACGGGGAGGGCAGCGCCCTCCCCGTTTCTTTTTGAGCTGGCGGGGAGGGCGGCGCCCTCCCCGTTTCTTTTTGGCCCCTTCGGCTTTTTGGCCCGGGCCGCCTTCCATCCCCGTTATCCACAGGCTGCCCCCGCCAGACGGGGGCGCGCCCGCCGGCTCCGCCGCGCTATGATGCCGGCATGAACACCTTCGGCGCCCCTCCCAGCCCCGCCTTCGGCGGCGATGGCCTCCTCGGCCTATCGCAGCGCCTGCCGCCGCAGAACCCGGAGGCTGAGCAGGCGCTGCTGGGCGCCCTGCTGGCCAACAACAAGGCCTATGAGCGGGTCAGCGAATTCCTCGCCCCCGACCATTTCGCCGACCCCGTGCATGGCCGCATCTATGGCGCCATCCAGCGGCGGATCGAGGCCGGGCAGCTGGCGGATGCCGTCACGCTGCGCGCGGAGTTCGAGCATAACGGCCTGCTGGATGAGGTGGGCGGCACCGCCTATCTGGGCCAGCTGCTGACCGCCATGGTCGGCATCATCAATGCCGGCGAATACGGCAAGGTCATCCATGACGCCTGGATGCGGCGCCAGCTGGTCGATCTCGGCGAGGTCATCGTCAACCGCGCCTTCGGGGCGGAGCCGGAGCTGGATGGCCGCCAGCAGTTGGAATCGGCGGAACAGGCGCTGTTCGACCTGGCCAAGGACAATGGCTCGGACGGCGGCTTCGTGCATTTCGAGAAGGCGCTGGCCACCGCCGTCCAACATGCCGCCACCGCCTTCTCCAACCCCGGCGGCGTCAGCGGCCTGTCCACGGGGCTGCGCGACTACGATGCCAAGACCGGCGGGCTGCACCGGTCGGATTTGCTGATCCTCGCGGGCCGTCCGGCCATGGGCAAGACCGCGCTCGCCACCAAGATCGCCTTCGGCGCCGCGCGCAGCATCCTGCGCAAGGCACGGGAGAATGATCCGAACGCGATCCCGCGCGGCGGCGTCGCGATCTTCTCCCTGGAAATGAGCGCCGACCAGCTGGCGACCCGATTGCTGTCGGAAGAAGCCCGGATCAGCGGCGACCGCATCCGCCGCGGCGACATCATGCAGCGGGATTTCGACAAGTTCCTCGAGGTCAGCCGCGAATTGCAGTCGCTGCCGCTGTGGATCGACGACACGCCGGCCATCACCATCAGCGCGCTGCGCACGCGCTGCCGCCGCCTGCAGCGCACCAGGGGGCTCGATCTGGTGGTGGTCGACTACCTCCAGCTGATGCGCCCAGCGGCGGGGACCAGGCCCGAAAGCCGCGTGCTGGAAATCAGCATGATCACCCAGGGGCTGAAGGCGATCGCGAAGGAGTTGTCGATCCCGGTCATCGCGCTGTCCCAGCTCTCCCGCCAGGTGGAGAGCCGGGAGGACAAGCGGCCGCAGCTGAGCGACCTGCGCGAATCCGGATCGATCGAGCAGGACGCGGACATGGTGATGTTCGTCTACCGCGACGAATACTACCTGGCGCAGCGCCAGCCGAAGGAGCTGAACTTCGAGAATCCGCAGAAGCTCCATGAGGCCATGGAGAAGTGGCAGAAGGACATGGAGGGCGCGCACAACAAGGCGGAGCTGATCATCGCCAAGCAGCGCCACGGCCCCACGGGCACGATCAAGCTGTTCTTCGAGGGCGAGTTCACGCGCTTCGGCGACCTCGACCAGACGCATGATGGCGGCGGCTATGGCGACTGAGGCGCTGGCCGTGCGCCAGGCCGTGCCCGGCGATTTCGCGGGCTGGCTGCCGCTCTGGCATGGCTACAACGAGTTCTACGGAAGGGCGGGGGATAGCGCGCCGCCCGCATCGCTGACGGAGGCGACCTGGGAGCGCTTCTTCGACGGCATGGAGCCGATGGAGGCGCTGGTGGCGGAGCTGGAGGGCCGGCTGGTCGGCCTGGCCCACATCATCTTCCACCGCAACACGGGCCTGGTCGGGCCGACCTGCTACCTGCAGGACCTGTTCGCCGCGCCGGAAATCCGTGGCAGGGGCATCGGGCGGGCGCTGATCGAGGGCGTCTATGCCCGCGCCCGCGCCGCCGGGGCGCGGCGGGTCTACTGGCACACCCATGAAAGCAATGCGGTGGCGCAGCGCCTGTATGACGGGGTGGCGGAACGGTCGGGCTTCATCGTCTATCGGCAGGACCTCTGATGGTTCCCGGACAGGGTGCCTTGCGCATCGACCTCGGCGCCATCGTCGCCAATTGGCGTGACCTCGTCGCCCGGCATGGCGCGCCCTGCGCGGGGGTGGTGAAGGCGGATGGCTATGGGCTGGGCGCGGCCGCGGTGGGAATCGCACTGCGCGACGCCGGCTGCGGCACCTTCTTCGTGGCGCATCTGACGGAGGGGCTGGCGCTGCGCCAGGCGCTGGGCGCGGGCCCCGCCATCATCGTGCTGAACGGCTTCCCGCCCGGGGCGGATGGCGATGCGGGGCTGTGGCCCGTGCTGAACGGACTTGGCGATGTGGAGGCTCATGCGGCGGCCGGGCGGGCGGATGGCGTGGCGCGCCCGGCGCTGCTGCACCTCGATACCGGGATGGCGCGGCTCGGGCTCGATGCCGGGGAGCAGGCGCGCCTGGCGGCGGAGCGCGGCCGCCTGGACGGGATCGATTTGCGCTACGTGATGACGCACCTCGCCTGCGCGGATGAGGCAGCGCACCCCCTGAACGCCCGGCAGGCCGCGCTGTTCGCGGTGGCCGCGGCGCGGATCGCGCCGGGGGTCGGGCGGAGCTTCGCCAATTCCTCGGGGCTGTTCCTGGGCGCTGACTTCGCCTCCGACCTCGCCCGGCCGGGCTGCGCGCTCTATGGCATCAACCCCACGCCCGGGGCCCCGAACCCGATGCGTCAGGTGGTGGTGCTGGAGGTGCCGGTGCTGCAGATCCGGGACATCGCCGCCGGTGATACCGTTGGTTACGGGGCTTCCTGGGCGGCGAAGGAACCCCGGCGGGTTGCAACCGTTGCGGCAGGCTATGCCGATGGCTACTTTCGGAGCCTCTCCGGGCGGTCTTTCGCGCAGCTGCGCGGGCAGGCCGTGCCGCTCATAGGCCGGGTATCGATGGATCTGACCACCTTCGACGTGACGGACGTGCCGGAAGCCCGGGTCGGCGACAGCGTGATGCTGGTCGGCGGGCCCGGGCCTGAAGGGTTGGGGAACACGCCGGATGATATCGCGGCGCGCTGCGGCACCATCGGGTATGAGGTGCTGACCAGCCTCGGCGCGCGCTATGCGCGGCTGTATAGCGGCGGCGCCTGATCGCCTTGGATCGCACCCTGGACCTGACCGCGGCGCTCGGCCGGGTCGTCATCGGCTTCCTGCGGTCGATCGGCGCCATCGCGATCTTCGCGGGGGAGGCGATCAGCCACCTGGTGCGGCCGCCCTTCCATGGGCGGCTGTTCCTGAAGCATTTCATCGAGATCGCCTGGTTCAGCCTGCCGGTGGTGGCGCTGACGGCGGTCTTCACCGGCATGGTGCTGGCGTTGCAATCCTATACCGGCTTCTCCCGCTTCAACGCGGAAGGGGCGGTGGCGAATGTGGTGGTGCTGTCCATCACGCGCGAATTGGGGCCGGTGCTGGCGGGGCTGATGGTGGCCGGGCGCATCGGCGCGGCCTTCGCGGCGGAAATCGGCACCATGCGGGTGACGGACCAGATCGACGCGTTGAGCACGCTCTCCACCGACCCGATGAAATACCTGGTCACGCCACGCATCCTGGCGGGGACGCTGGCGCTGCCGCTGCTGGTCATCGTCGCGGACATATTGGGCGTGATGGGGGGCTGGCTGATCGGCACGCAGCAGCTGGGCTTTGCCTCCGGCGCCTATCTGAAATCGACCTTCGATTTCCTGCATATGTCGGATGTGGTCTCGGGCCTCATCAAGGCCGCGGTGTTCGGCTTCATCATCACGCTGATGGGGTGCTGGGCGGGGTATCAGTCCGGCGGTGGCGCGCAGGGCGTGGGGCGGGCGACGACCTCCGCCGTGGTGGCGTCCTCCATCCTGATCTTCGTGACCGACTACATCCTGACCGCGATCCTGTTCGCGAGATGAGCGACACCCCGAAGATCCGCCTGCGCGGGCTGACGAAAGCCTTCGGCCCGAAGGTGGTGCTGGATGGCGTGGACCTGGATATCCGGGCGCGCCATTCGATGGTGATCCTGGGGGGATCGGGGTCCGGGAAATCCGTGACGCTGAAATGCGTCCTCGGCCTCATCAAGCCCGATGCCGGCACCATCGAGATCGATGGCCGCGATGTCGCCACGATGAAGCCGGCGGAGCGGGCGGCGCTGAACGACCGCATCGGCATGCTGTTCCAGAACGGCGCGCTGTTCGACAGCCTGCCGGTCTGGGAGAATGTCTGCTTCAAGCTGCTGGCCCAGCGCCGCATCACGCGCGCCAAGGCGCGGGACAAGGCGGCGGAGGTGCTGGCGCAGGTGGGCCTGGCCGCCAGCGTCGGCGATCTCTCACCGTCCGAGCTTTCGGGCGGCATGCAGAAGCGCGTCGGCCTGGCCCGTGCCATCGCGGCCGAGCCCGACATCATCTTCCTCGACGAACCGACCACGGGGCTCGACCCCATCATGGGCGCGGTGATCGACGGGCTGATCGTTGATTGCGTGGAGAAGCTGGGCGCGACTGCCGTGTCCATCACCCATGACATGGCGAGCGCGCGCCGCATCGGCGACGATGCCGCGATGATCCACAAGGGCCGGATCGTCTGGCGCGGGGCCGCGGCGACGCTGGGGGAGACCGGCAACGCCATGGTGGACCAGTTCGCGCGCGGGGAGCGCGAGGGGCCGATCCAGATGGAGCTGCGGAAGTAGCGGCCAGCGCTTGAACGCGGCACCAGCTGACGCCACTTTCTCCGTCAGTTGGAGGCCGCCATGTCCGCCACGCTGCACCACCCTGCCACGCCGCCCGCCCTGCTCCCGAACTTCGCCAGCGAGGCCGAGCGCGCGCAATTCACCCCCGTGGCGCTCAAGGCGCTGAAGCGGCTGCTGGAGGCCTGGGGGGTGACGGGGCAGGACGCCGCCACGCTGCTTGGCGTTTCCGCCACCACCTGGGACCGCATGCGCGCCGGGCGCTGGGCGGGCACCTTGTCGCAGGACCAGCTGACCCGGGCCTCCGCGCTGATCGGCCTCTACAAGGGGCTGCATTTGCTGTTCGCGGATGGGATGGCGGATCGCTGGCCGGGGCTGCCCAACCGCAACCCGCTATTCGGTGGCCGCACGCCGCTGGTCGCCATGGCGGAGGACGGCATTCCCGGCATGATCGAGGCGCGGCGCCTGGTGGATGCGATGCGCGGCGGGCTGTGATCCCGCCCGTCGCGGGCTTTCCCGTCCGGCTGCAGGCGCTGCCGCGGACCATCCGCCTGGTGACGACGGCCCGGCTGCGGGAGGCGGTGCTGAAGGCGCTGGCCGATACGGCAGAGGAACTCGATCTGCTGGCGCGGCTGGAGGGTGCCACCAGCGCCCGGCTCGGCGCCGCTTCCGGCCGGCTTCCCGGCCTGCCGCCGGAGGATCTGGTCGGCCGCGTGCCGCATGCCGCCTTCGTCAACGCCGCCTTCGCCTATGCGAAGCCGCGGTCGCTCAACCGGTTCAACGGCCCGGCGCGCGGTGCCTGGTATGCGGCGATGGCGCTGGGGACGGCGCTGGCGGAGGTGAGCTTCCACCTGACGAACCATTTGCGGGACACCGGCATCTTCGACGCAACGGTCGAGTATGTGGAGATGCATGCTGCCTTCGCCGGCGCCTTCCTCGATCTGCGGGAGGTCGCGCCGCCGCCGGATTGCCTGCATCCCGAGCCCGCGCGGGGCTACCCCGCGGGTAACGCGCTGGCGGAGGCGGTGATGGCGGCGGGGCATAACGGGATCCTCTATCCCTCTCTGCGCGATCCCGGCGGCATTTGCCTGGTGGCGCTGTGGCCCCATGCCGTGCAGTCCCCAGCGCAGGGCGCGATCTGGCGGCTGCGCTGGGCGGGGAAGCCGGAGCCGGTGGTGGAACAGGTGACGGCGTAGGGGCCCCGCTGAAGACGGTCCAGGGCCGGCGCGGCCCTGGCCGGGGGGGCGGGGGGACGGCGTCCCCCTGCATGCTCGGGTGGGTGCGGGGGGACGGCGTCCCCCTGAATGCTCGGGTGGGTGCGGGGGGAGGCCATCCCTATCCCCCCCTTCAATTCCGTTCCTGTTTCGTGCTAGTCGTGGCGCATGGCCAAACCCGTCACCCGCTTCGTCTGCCAGGCCTGCGGCGCCCCGCACCCGAAATGGCAGGGCCGCTGCGATGCCTGCGGCGAATGGAACACGCTGTCCGAGGAGACCTCCGAGGCCCGCGGCCCCGGCCCGGCGGCCAAGGCCGGGGGTGGGCGGCGCGTTGAATTCGTGGGCCTCAAGGGGCGATCGGCGCCGCCGCAGCGCATTCTCACGGGCATCGCGGAGCTGGACCGGGTGCTGGGCGGCGGCATGGTGCCGGCCTCCGCGGTGCTGGTGGGCGGTGATCCCGGGATCGGGAAGTCCACCATCCTGCTGCAGGCGGCGGCACGCATCGCGAGTTCGGGGCGCCGCGCGCTCTACATCTCGGGCGAGGAGGCGGTGGAGCAGGTGCGGCTGCGCGCGGCGCGGCTCGGGCTCACGGACAGCCCGCTGGGCCTGGCCGCCGCGACCAGCCTTCGGGACATCGTGGCGAGCCTGGAGGGGGAGACGGATGTCGCGCTGGTCATCATCGACTCGATCCAGACGGTTTGGCTGGACGCGCTGGACAGCGCGCCCGGCACGGTCAGCCAGGTGCGGTCCTGCGCGGCGGAGCTGATCCGCCTCGCCAAGGCGCGGGGCTTCGCCATCGTGCTGGTGGGGCATGTGACGAAGGAAGGGACGCTCGCCGGCCCTCGGGTGCTGGAGCACATGGTGGATGCGACGCTCTATTTCGAAGGCGATCGCGGCCACCAGTTCCGTATCCTCCGCGCGGTGAAGAACCGCTACGGCGCGACGGATGAGATCGGCGTCTTCGAGATGACGGAGCGCGGGCTGGTTGAGGTGGCGAACCCGTCGGCCCTGTTCCTGGCGGAGCGGCGGGGCAATGTCTCCGGCAGCGCGGTGTTCGCGGGCATCGAGGGCACGCGGCCGGTGCTGGTGGAGGTGCAGTGCCTGCTGTCGCCTTCGTCGGGAGGGTCGCCAAGGCGGCAGGTGGTGGGGTGGGATAGCGGGCGGCTGGCGATGCTGCTGGCGGTGCTGGAGACGCGCTGCGGGCTCGGCGTCGGCATGAACGACGTCTATCTGAACGTCGCCGGCGGGCTGCGGATCGCGGAGCCGGCGGCGGATCTGGCGGTGGCGGCGGCGCTGGTGAGTGCGGCGACCGACCGGCCGACGGACCCGGGGGCGGTCTATTTCGGGGAGGTCGGGCTGTCCGGCGAGGTGCGGCAGGTCTCCCAGACCGAGAGCCGGATGCGGGAGGCGCAGAAGCTGGGCTTCACCGCGGCCACGCTGCCGCGACGCGTGGCGCGCGGGTCCGCGCCACCGGCGGCGGTGCCGGGGCTGAAGTTGACGGAGACGGGGCACCTGGCCGACCTGGTCGCGATCTTCGCGGCCAAGACGGTGAAGAAGAAGGGGGAGGGGGCTACGGCTTCCCCGGCCCCGGCCCCGACCCCTGCTTCTTCTTCTGCTCCATGACATAGGCGCGCAGCACGGCATTCATCCAGGTCTGGTAGCCGGGGCCGCTGGCGCGGAACCACTCGACGATATCCTCGTCGATGCGGAGCGAGATGAGCTTCTTCGGGCCGGGGCGCACGGGCAAAGCGGTGTCGTGCCAATTGGCGGGCACGTCCTTCCAGTCGGGATCCTTGGCGATGGACTGTTCAAGGTCCGCCTCCGTCATCCCGCGCACACGCGCCCAATCGCTGCGGCTTTCGCCGCGGGCACGCATGGCGTGCAGTTCCTCAGCCGAATAGCGCTTGATGTCTGCGTCGTTCCCCATCGCGTGCCCTCCTCAGGGAGATCACGCGGATCGCGTCGCCGCGTTCCGTGTAGATCAAGGTGACATAGTCGGGACCGATGCGCCCGATGGCGAGGAAGCGGGCCTCGTCATTGCCGGGTGCGGTCGGCTCGATCAGGTGGTCGCCGGCGAAGACCAGGTCGGCGTCAAGGAAGTCCAGGCCATGCTTATGAAGGTTGGACGCGCGCTTTCGCTCGTCCCACTCCAGAGAAGTCGGGTCGATCATACTGTGGCACCCCCGAGCGTGAAGACTGCCGAGCGTTCGTCTGCTCCTGGCTGTCGCACAACTCGTTCCCAAACTCCCCCGTATGGGCATCGTAGCTACACTCGTCGCTACACGCAACTCCTTACATCCCCGAAGACACCACCATGACACCCCGCCCCACCCCCGCTATACCCCCGCCCGATGACCTGGGTTGATGGCGTTGTCCTGGCGGTGATCCTGCTTTCTGCGGGCCTCGCCTATTTCCGCGGGCTCGTGCGCGAAGTTCTGGGCATCGGGGCCTGGGCGGGGGCGGTGATCGCTGCCGTGGTGGCGGAGCCGCATGCAACCCCTTATGCCGCGCAATATGTCCAGCCACCCTGGCTTGCCACCGGCGCCGCCATCGGCGTGGTGTTCCTGGTGGTGCTGGTCGTCCTCAAGATCCTGATCGCCTGGCTGGCGGGCAAGGTGCAGCGATCCGCCCTCGGCGGCGTCGATCGCGCGCTGGGATTGCTGTTCGGCGCGGCGCGGGGTGCTTTCATCGCCGTGATTGCCTATATCGTGGCGGGGCTGCTGCTGCCCTCCACCGACAAATGGCCCGACCCGGTCCGCGAGGCGCGCAGCCTGCCGCTGGCGGCCGACGGCGCTGCCTGGGTGGTCGCGAAACTGCCCGAGGAATTCCGCCCGCGCCTGCCTGAGGGCACGGGCCGCCAGGATCCCAGCATGGACCAGCTGCTCCGCCCCCCCGCGCGCAGCCGGTAGCGAAGGACGCGCATGACCGATCTCTCGACTCAGCTTGGGTCCATCCAGCCTTGGGACATCGGTGACGATGACCACCCGCATGAGGAATGCGGCGTCGTCGGCATCTGGGGCAGCAGCGATGCGGCGGCGCTGACCGCGCTCGGCCTGCATGCCCTGCAGCACCGGGGGCAGGAAGCCGCGGGCATCGTCTCCCTCGCCGGTCAGGGGCAGTTCCACGCCCATAAGGGCCGCGGGCTGGTGGGCGACAATTTCGGCGATGCGCATGTCATCGCGGGCCTGCCCGGCCACGCCGCGCTCGGCCACAACCGCTACGCCACGACCGGCGAGACGGCGCTGCGCAACGTGCAGCCCCTCTATGCCGATTTCGAATTCGGCGGCTTCGCGGTGGCCCACAATGGCAACCTGACGAACGCCCACCAGCTGAAGCGCGCGTTGGTGCGTCGCGGCTGCCTGTTCCAGTCCACCACGGACAGCGAGGTGTTCATCCACCTCATCGCCATCAGCCTCTACACCACCGTGATGGACCGGCTGATCGACGCGCTGAAGCAGGTGCAGGGCGCCTACAGCCTGGTGGCGCTGCATAACGGCGCGCTGATCGGCGCGCGGGACCCGCTCGGCGTGCGGCCGCTGGTGCTCGGCAAGCTCGCCACGGGTGGTTATGTGCTGGCCAGCGAGACCTGTGCCCTCGACATCATCGGCGCCGACATGGTGCGGGATGTGGAGCCGGGCGAGATCGTCATCATCGACGACAGCGGCATGAAGTCCGTCCGCCCCTTCGCGCGGGCCGGGTCGCGCTTCTGCATCTTCGAATACATCTACTTCGCGCGGCCCGACTCGGTTGTCGAAGGCACGCCGGTCTATGATACGCGCAAGCGCATCGGCGCCGAACTGGCCCGCGAATCGGGCGTGGCCGCTGATGTCATCGTGCCCGTGCCGGATAGCGGCGTGCCGGCGGCGATGGGCTATGCGGCGGAAGCCGGCATCCCGTTCGAGCTCGGCATCATCCGCAACCACTATGTCGGCCGCACCTTCATCGAGCCGACGGACCAGATCCGGCACCTCGGCGTGAAGCTGAAGCACAGCGCCAACCGCAGCATGATCGAGGGCAAGCGCGTGGTGCTGGTGGACGATTCCATCGTCCGCGGCACCACCAGCCGGAAGATCGTGGAAATGGTGCGCCAGGCCGGCGCGACGGAGGTG
Source organism: Falsiroseomonas sp. (assembly GCF_051859025.1). Classification (GTDB taxonomy): domain Bacteria; phylum Pseudomonadota; class Alphaproteobacteria; order Acetobacterales; family Acetobacteraceae; genus Falsiroseomonas. Next base: position 18,560 of record NZ_JBHYGL010000038.1, read on the forward strand.
CATATGCGCATCTCCTCACCCCCCACGACGCATTCCTGCTTCTACGGCATCGATACGCCGGAACGCGGCAAGCTGCTGGCGGCGAAGCACGACATCGCGGAGATGGCGCAGATCATCGGCGCGGACAGCCTGGCCTTCATCTCGCTGGACGGGCTGTACCGGGCACTCGGCAAGAAGGGGCGGGATGCGGATGCGCCGGCCTATTGCGATGCGTGCTTCACCGGCGACTACGCGATTCCGCTGACGGATTCGCAGGATAATTCGGAGCGGCCGCTGTCGCTCCTCCAGGCAGCCAACCGCTAGGAAGACCATGTCCCTACCGCTTGAGAATCGCGTCGCGCTCGTCACCGGCGCCTCGCGCGGCATCGGCGCGGCGCTGGCGCTGGAACTCGCGAAGCAGGGCGCGCAGCTCGTCCTCATCGCCCGCACCCAGGGCGGGCTGGAGGAGCTGGACGACCGGATCCGCGCCGCCACCGGCCGGGGCGCGACGCTGCTGCCGCTCGACCTGCAGAAGGACGCCGACAAGCAGCTGGACCTGGTCGGGCCTTCGATCATGGAGCGCTTCGGGCGGCTGGACATCCTGGTCCACAATGCCGGCGCGCTGAACAAGCTGACGCCGGTGGCGCATATCGACCCGAAGGACTGGGCGGAGGTGATGGCGGTGAACCTGACCGCCGCCTGGCGCCTGATCCGCACCTGCGACCCGCCGCTGCGGGCCTCCGACGCCGGGCGCGCCGTTTTCGTCACCACGGGGCGCGTGCTGCGGCCCAAGGCCTATTGGGGGCTGTATGGCGCCGCCAAGGCGGGGATGGAGCACCTGGTGCAGACCTGGGCGCAGGAGGTGGTGCACACGCCGCTGCGCGTGAACCTCGCCGATCCGGGCGTGGTGGCGACGCGGATGCGCGCGACCGCGATGCCGGGGGAGGACCCCGCCAGCATCCCGCAGCCCGCGGATGTGGCGCCGGCGCTGGCGGCGCTGTGCTTTCCGGCGGAGACCCGGCACGGGGCGCGGATCGAGATCGGGTAGCGTCGCAGGGGGGCGCTGCCCCCCTGCACCCCCCGCCAAGGGCCAGCGGGCCCTTGGAACCCAGCAATTGACGATGGTCCAGGGGGGTCTCCCCCCTGGCGGGTGGGGTCCGGGGAGGGCAGCGCCCTCCCTGGAATCACCGCGTGCCCGGCCGCAGGCTCCGTTCCAGCCTTTGCGAATACTGGCTCATCGTGAAGCACAGCAGGAAGTAGACGGCGGCCGCGAAGACATAGGCTTCCGTCGCGAAGCCCAGCCAGTTCGGGTCGCCGAGTGCCGCGCGTAGCGTGGTGAAGAAGTCGAAGACGCCGATGACGACGACCAGCGTCGTGTCCTTGAACAGCCCGATGAAGGTGTTGACCTGGGACGGGATGGTGATGGTCAGCGCCTGCGGCAGGATCACCAGCCGCATCTTCTTCCAGTAGGACAGGCCGAGCGCGTCCGCGGCTTCGTACTGCCCGCGCGGCATGGCCTGCAGGCCGCCGCGAATCACCTCCGCCATGTAGGCCGCGGTGAACAGCGTATAGGCCACCAGCACGCGCGCCAGGCGGTCCAGCGTCACGCCTTCCGGCAGGAACAGCGGCAGCATGATGGCCGCCATGAACAGCAGGCTGATCAGCGGCACGCCGCGCACGCATTCGATGACGGCTGTTGAGAACCAGCGCACCAGGGTCAGGTCGCTGCGGCGGCCCAATGCCAGCAGGATGGCCAGCGGATAGCCCAGCGCCAGGCCATAGACGGCGATGATGCCGGTGATGGTCAGCCCGCCCCAGAGCCGCGTCTGCACGGGTTCCAGCCCCAGCACGCCGCCGCCCATCAGCACCAGCATGGCCGGCGCCGCGACCGCCCAGCCCACCAGCAGCCCGCGCCCCCAGAAGCGCCGCTGGGTGGAGGCCACGACCATGACGATGAGGATCGTCATCATCGTCGCCGGCCGCCAGCGCTGTTCGTAGGGGTAGAGGCCGAAGATGGAGAACCAGAACTTCTCCCGGATGAAGGCCCAGCAGGCGCCGCCGGCTTCCCGGCAGGCATTGGCATTGCCGTTCCAGGTGGCGCGCGTGACCGCCCAATCCCAGAAGGGCGGCACCAGCCACCACAGCAGCGCCAGGCAGACCAGCGTGATGGCGCCGTTCACCGGGCCATCGAAGCAGGCGCGAGCGAAATGCACCGCACGCGCAGCGAAGTTCGGAAGGGCCGGAGCCTCGCGCCCCGGTGCGTCAGCGCCTCGTGCCATGGTTCAGCGCTCCATCAGCGCGACGCGCGCATTGTACCAATTCATCAGGGCGGAGGTGACGAGGCTCATCACCAGGTAGACCGTCATGAAGATGGTGATGACCTCGATCGCCTGGCCGGTCTGGTTGATCGAGGTATTGGCCACCGAGACCAGGTCCGGGTAGCCGATGACGACGGCCAGCGAGGAGTTCTTCGTCAGGTTCAGGTATTGCGACGTCATCGGCGGGATGATGACGCGCAGCGCCTGCGGCAGGATCACCAGGCGCATGATGCGCCCGCCCGGCAGGCCGAGTGCCCGCGCTGCCTCCCACTGCCCGCGATGGACGGATTGGATGCCGCTGCGGACGATCTCCGCCACGAAGGCGGCGGTGTAGATGACGAGGCCGACGAGCAGGGCGAAGAATTCGGGGGAGAGGGCGAGGCCCCCTTCGAAATTGAAGCCGGCCATTTCCGGCCACTCCACCCGCGGCACATAGCCCGCGGCGAAGGACAGCAGGGGAAAGCCCAGCAGCATGGCGAGGCCCGGCAGGATGGTCGGGCGGCGCTGGCCGGTTGCCACCTGGCGCGCGCGTTCCCGCCGCAGCAGCACCCACCAGCCGATCGCGCCGGCGGCGACCGCGGCCAGGAAGGCGTAGAGCGCGGGGTCCGCCATCAGGGCCGGGATCTTGAGGCCGCGCTGGCTGAGGAAGACGCCCGGCAGCGGGTTCAGCGCCTGGCGGACGGAGGGCATCTGCAGCATCACAGCGTGCCAGAACACGAGCTGCAGGACGAGTGGCGTGTTGCGGATGACCTCGATGTAGCCGCCCGTCAGGGAGCGGAGCATCGGGTTGGTGGACAGCCGCGCCAGGCCCAGCACCACGCCGAGCACGGTAGCCAGCAGGCAGCCGACGATGGCGACGCGCAGCGTGTTCAGCAGGCCGACCGTCAGCGCCTGGCGGTAGGTGTCGGCGGGGGTGTAGGGGATCAGGCTCTCGCCGATCGGGATGCCGGCGGATCGGTCGAGGAAGCCGAAGCCGAAGCGCAGCCCGCGCGCGGCCATGTTGGCTTCAGCGTTGGACCACAGCCACATGCCCGTGGCGACGAGCGCGACCAGCAGCGCCGCCTGGATCAGGATGCCGCGGGCGGGGCCGCGAAGGACGGACAGGCTCATGCGGCGCTGATCCCGGAGAGGCAGGGGGGGAAGGGGGCGAGCGGCCCCCTTCCTGGGCGTCACATCAGCGCGCCGGCGGGGCGTAGAGCAGGCCGCCGCGGGTCCAGATGTTGTTCATGCCGCGCTCCAGGCCGAGCGGGGTATTCGTGCCGAGGTGGCGCTCGAACATCTCGCCGTAATTGCCGAAGGTGCGGATGATCTGGCGGGCATAGTCGGCCCGGGCGGCGCCCAGGCTCTCACCCATGTTGCCCTCGACGCCCAGCAGGCGGCGCACGACGGGGTTGGTGGAGGTCGTCGCCATCTGCTCGACATTCGCCTGCGTGATGCCGAGTTCCTCGGCGTCGATCAGGGCGAAGGTCGTCCAGGCGACGATGTTGGTCAGTTCCTCATCGCCCTGGCGGATGGTGACGGCCAGCGGTTCCTTGGACAGGCGTTCCGGCAGGATCACGTGGTCGGCCGGGCGCGTCAGCAGGGTGCGCTGGGCGGCGAGCGCCGCGAAGTCGTTGGTGAAGACGTCGCAGCGGCCGCTGTCATAGGCGCGGCGCAGCTCATCCAAATCCGCGATCACGACCGGCGTGAAGCGGATGTTGTTGGCGCGGAAGAAGTCGGCGAGGTTCAGTTCCGTCGTCGTGCCGGGCTGCACGCAGACCGTGGCGCCGTTCAGCTGCCGCGCGCTGGTCACGTTCAGGCGGCGCGGCACCATGATGGCCTGGCCGTCATAGAAGGTGATGGCGGGCTGGTTGAAGCGGTTGACGTTGCTGTCGCGCGTCAGCGTCCAGGTCGTGTTGTTGGACAGCACGTCCACCTCGCCGGCCGACAGCGCCGGGAAGCGGGACTGCGTCGTGACGGGGACGAATTCGACGCGGTTGGGGTCGCCGAAGATGGTGATGGCGATGGCGCGGCAGACTTCCACGTTGAAGCCTGACCAGCGGCCCTGGCTGTCCGGCACGCCGAAGCCGGGGTTGGACGGCCCCTGCACGCCGCAGCGCAGCGTGTTGCGCTGCTTGATCTGGTCCAGGTCGCGGCCTGCCATGGCCTCCGACACGCCAAACGACACGAACGCCGCCGCGGCGGCGGCGAGCATCGACCACTTCATCTTCTGCTTCCCTGTTACCCCGCGGGACCGTTCCGGCCCTCGCTTCCGGCCCGGGACATGGCTGGAAGTCCATCTAATTGCAAGATTGTAATTCATTGGTTGTTTTTTCGGCATGAAGCCGCATCCTGCCCGCCATGTGGTCAGTGCCGGGCCGGATGCCTTCTGCTGCGAACGCCGCCCGGGAAGGCAGGCCGCGAAAGGCGCCGACAGGGCTGCGGCGCGCTGGTCGGGTCGCCGGGATCAGTCTGGAGGTGAGCGGCTGGGCGCTGCCTGGCGCCGGAACGGGCAGGGCGGGGGCCATGGGAACCACCGCGCCGGCGCAGCGCACAGCGGGGATGAGGAGCCTGGATTGTCGGGGGGGGGGCAGGCTGGTGCCGGCACGCGGATTTGAACCGCGGACCTACTGATTACGAATCAGTTGCTCTACCACTGAGCTATGCCGGCACGCTGCGGCGCGGCCTATAGCGCCCGGCGGGCCGGCGGACAACCCGCCTTGCGCGGGGGACCCTGCCGCTATCGCGCAAAACTGCTAGCCTGCCCCGCAGATGCGCCGCCTCCTGCTCCTCCTAGCCCTGCTGCTTGCCGGCGGCGCTGCCTCCTGGGCCTGGTTGGCACTGCCGCCGCGCGTGGCGATCGCCACCGCCGCCACCGGCACGGCGCTGGAGGCTGTCTATGCCACCGGGGCGGTGGAGCCCGTGCACTGGGCCCGCGTCGGCCCCGCGCTTCGCGGCCGGGTCAGCGCCGTGCTGGCGGAGGAAGGCGCGCGTGTCACGGAAGGCCAGATCCTCGCCCGGCTGGATGACCGCCAGTCCCGCTCCATGGCGGATGAGGCCGAGGCCCGCGCCCGCTTCGCGGCGGAGGATCTGGCCCGCACCCGCACCCTGGTCGCCCGCGACATCGCCGCCCGCGCCACGCTGGAACGCGCCGAACGCGATGCCCGCGCCGCGCGATCCGTGGCGGACGCCGCCATCCAGCGGCTGGATGACTACCTGGTCCGCGCCCCCACCGATGGCGTGGTGCTGCGCCGGGACATGGAGGTGGGAGAGGTGGTGGACACCCCCGCCAGCCTGTTCTGGATCGGGGAGCCCCGGCCGCTGCGCGTGACGGCCGAGGTGGATGAGGAGGACATCGCCCGCATCGCCGTCGGCCAGCGCGTGCTGCTGCGCGCCGATGCCTTCGCGGGACGGGTGCTGACGGCGACGGTCACGCAGATCACCCCGAAGGGCGATACCACCCGCAAGGCCTATCGCGTGCGACTCGCCCTGCCGGACGACACGCCCCTGCTGGTCGGCATGACGGTGGAAGCCAACATCGTGCTGCGGGAGACGCCGGACGCCGTGCTGCTGCCGCCCGCCGCCGTGGTCCTGCCGCCCGCGCCCCGCAACCCCACCGCCACCACGCCGCGCGGCCCCGCCTTCGTCTGGGTGGTGGAGAAGGAGCGCGTGCGGCGGCGGGAGGTCGAGATCGGCGTCCAGGCGCCCCGCAGCGTCGAGATCCGGCGGGGACTCGCGGTGGGGGAGGCGGTGGTGCTGGCGCCGCCGGAGGGGCTGGTGGAGGGCCAGGCCGTCAGGCTGGCGCCGCCTTAATGTTCCTCATGCTCGACATCGCGCGCGGGATGCTGGCGCGCAGGCGGCGGCAGACGCTGGTCTCGGTCAGCGGGGTCGCGCTGGGCGTGGCCTTCTTCATCGCGATCGTGGCGCTGATGCGCGGCTTCCAGACCTATTTCGTCGACCAGATCATCGACGTCGCCCCCCACATCACCATCAAGGACGAAACCCGCATCCCCGCCCCCCAGGCGGCGGAAATCGCCTATTCCGGGGGCGCCATCGTGGTGCGGGGCGTGAAGCCGCGGGATCGCATCCGCGGCATCCGCGCCGCCGGCGACAAGGTGGCGATGCTGGAGGCGATGGACGGCGTCGCCGCCGCCCCCGTCCTGCAGGGCCAGGCGCTGATGCGCTACGGGTCGCGCGATGTCTCCGCCGTGGTGACGGGCATCGACCCCGCGCGCCACATCCGCGTTTCCAACATCGAGAAGGACATGACGGCGGGGCGCCTCGATGACCTGCGCCGCACCGCCAACGGCATCATCATCGGGGAGGGGCTGGGCCAGCGGCTCGGCATCGGGATGGGCGATACGCTGACGGTGATCTCCCCCCAGGGGGTGGTGCTGTCCATGCAGGTGGCGGGGATGTTCCGCACCGGCATCCAGACGGTGGACCAGGGCCATGCCTTCGCGCTGCTGAAGGTGAACCAGGTGCTGCAGGACCGGCCCAACGTCGTGAACCAGATCCTGGTGCGGCTGGCCGATGTGACCCAGGCCGAACCCATGGCGCGCCTGATCGAATCCCGCTTCGGCGACAGGGCCGAGAGTTGGGAGGAGCAGAGCGCCAATGTGCTGACGGTCTTCGTCATCCAGAACGCCATCACCTATTCCGTCACCGGCGCCATCCTGCTGGTGGCCGCCTTCGGCATCTACAACATCATCTCCACCGTGGTGTTCGAGAAGACGCGCGACATCGCCATCCTGAAGTCGCTGGGCTTCACCGAAGGCGACATCCAGCTGCTGTTCCTGGTGCAGGGGCTGGTGGCGGGGCTGCTCGGCGCCATCCTCGGCAGCGTGCTGGGCGGGCTGATGATCGAGGCCCTGGCCCAGATCCGCTTCGCGACATCGACGCCATCCGGCGCCAACGGCTTCATCATGGACCGGGACTGGCGGATCTATGCGGCCGCCTGCTTCTTCGCGCTGATGGCGGCGGGCATCGCCTCCGTCATTCCCGCGCGGCGGGCCAGCAAGCTCGACCCCGTGCAGGTGGTGCGTGGCGCCGCCTGATCCGCCCCTGCTGGAACTCCGCGACGTCACGCGGCAATTGCCGGAAGGGGCGGTGCTGGTGCGGGACGTGAACCTGCTGTTCCGGCGCGGCGAATTCGTGGCCGTCACCGGGCCTTCCGGTTCAGGCAAGTCGTCGCTGCTCTACCTGCTCGGCCTGCTGGACCGGCCGAGTGCCGGCCATGTGCTGCTGGAAGGGCGGGACACCGCGAAGCTGACGACGAATGAACTGGCGGCGCTGCGGCTGGAGAGGCTGGGCTTCGTCTTCCAGTTCCACTTCCTGCTGCCGGAATTCAGCGCGCTGGACAATGTGGAGATCCCGATCCGCCGCCTCGGCCGGCTGAGGGGGGCGGCGGTGCGCGACCGGGCGATGGCGCTGCTCGCGGCGCTCGGCCTGGGCGATGCCGCGCGCAAGCTGCCGGAACAACTCTCGGGCGGCATGCGCCAGCGCGGCGCCATCGCCCGTGCGCTCGCGAATGACCCCGCGCTGATCCTGGCGGATGAGCCGACCGGCAACCTCGATACCGCCAACGCCGCCGCCGTCTTCGACATCTTCGAGAGGCTGGCGCGGGAGGAGGGGCGCACCGTCGTCGTGGTGACGCATGACCCGGATCTGGCGAAGCGCGCGACGCGGCGCATCCATCTGGTGGATGGCCGGATCGTCAGCGATACCGGCTGCAGAACGGGATGACCTGCGTCTGAGGGGGCGAAGAAAACCTCAGGCTGAGGCCAGGAACCGCCCGAAGACTGGCACCGCATCCACCAGATCCTGCGCCCGCGCGCATTCCCGCGGCGTGTGCGCGGTGCTGATGTCGCCCGGCCCCAGGATCACGCAGGGGGCGAGGGCCTGCAATTCGCTGGCATCCGTGCCGTAGGGCGCGGTGCGCGCGGGCTGGTTGGTCAGCGCCACGGCCAGCGCGATCAGCGGGTGGTCCGCCGGCAGTTCGGGCGGGAAGCCTTCATGCTGCTCCGCCAACTCGATCCCGGCCTCGCGCGCGGCCTGGCGCACGGCATGCAGGATGGGCTGGGGATCGACCTTCGCGCTGTAGCGGAATTTGATGAAGGCGCTCGCCTTGGCGACGGTCACGTTCATGGCCGTGCCGTGATTGTCCAGCACCAGGTTGAAGTCGCTGAAGGGCGGATCGTAAGCCTGGTCCTGCAGCGCGGGGTTGGTGCGGAGTTCGTCATGCACCGCCCGCATCGCGGCCAGGAAGGGCAGCAGCTTCCAATTGGCGTTGATGCCCTTGCCCGTGGAGGAGTGCGCCTGAAGCCCGCGCGCCATGGCGGTGAAGGCGATGTGGCTGCGATGGCCGCGCACCGGCACCAGCCCCGTCGGCTCCGCCACCGCGATGCCCTTCAGCCCCAGCGATTTCGCCAGCGCGGATTGCTTCGCGATGATGGCGGCGCCCTGCTTGGTCGTCTCCTCATCCGCCGTGATCAGCAGCGTGGCGCCGACATCGGCGGGGGCGCGCTGGGCCGCGATGATGGCGGCGGCCACCTGGCCCTTCATGTCCACGGAACCGAGGCCGTGGAGGAAGCCCTGGTCATCGATCCGCGGCGTCCAGGGGGCGCTTTCCCAACCCGTGGCGGGCACCGTGTCCATGTGCCCGGACAGCGCATAGCCGCCCTTGGGCCCCTTATGCGCGACCAGCGCCCGCTTCGCGACGCCATTGCCATCGGTGTAGTCCAGGCGCTCGACCTCGAACCCCTGGAGTTCCTGCTCCACCCTTTCGGCGATCGGCAGGTTGGAGAGGGAGGAACGGCTGTCGATCGCGATGAGGTCGGCGGCCAGGCGGAGGACGGGGTCGGTCGTGATCATCTGGGCAGCCTCGCTTGCCGCCGCCCGTCCGGCAAGGGCGCTTGCCGCGCCCTGCCGGGCAAGGGCGCTTGCCGCGCCCTGCCGGGCAAGGGAGAGTGCGGCCATGCAGAGCTATCTCGACCCGCGAAGCGGCCGGACCTGGCCCCTCGACACCCCCCGCTGGTGCGGCGACGGCCAGGCGCCGCTGCTGCTGACGCAACGCCCCGGCCTTTCGAGGGCCGAGATCGAAACCGGCACGCGCAGCATCTGGCGCTACGCGGCGGCGCTCCCCTGGGCGCCCAAGGCGCGGATCAGCATGGGGGAGGGCTGCACGCCGCTGGTGGAACGCGCCCTGCCCGGCGGCACGGCGCTGCTGAAATGCGAATGGTTCATGCCGACGGGGTCGTTCAAGGATCGCGGCGCCTCCGTCATGCTCTCCCTCCTCAAGGACCAGGGCGTGGAGGCGGTGCTGGAGGATTCCTCGGGCAATGGCGGCGCAGCGGTTTCCGCCTATGCCGCCGCCGGGGGCATCGCGGCGACCATCTTCGTGCCCGCCAGCACCAGCCCGGCCAAGACCGTGCAGTCCCGCGCCGCGGGGGCCACCATCGAACTCATCCCCGGCAGCCGCCAGGATTGCGCCGATGCGGCGCTGGCGAAGTCCGCTGAGCTTTTCTACGCCAGCCACAACTGGCAGCCCTTCTTCCTGGAGGGCACGAAGACGCTGGCCTATGAGTTGTGGGAAGACCTCGGCTTCAAGGCGCCGGACAATGTCATCGTCCCCTGCGGTGCCGGATCGAATGTCCTGGGCTGCTGGCTCGGCTTTTCGGAGTTGCTGCGCGCGGGGCAGATCACGAAGCTGCCGCGCATCTTCGCGGCGCAGCCCGCGAATTGCGGCCCCATCGGGCGCGCGGCACTCGGCCTGCCCGAACAGGCCGCGCAGCCCACCATTGCGGAGGGCACGGCCATCGCCCAGCCCATCCGCCTGCCGGAATGCCTGGCGGCCATGCGCGAATCCGGCGGCGGCGCCGTGCTGCTGGAGGAGGCGGAGATCGCCGCGGCGTCGCTCAGCCTCGCCCGCACTGGCATCTATGTGGAACCCACCTGCGCCCAGGCCGCGGCGGCCTATTCGCGCCTGATCGCCGCCGGCACGATCGCTGAGCGTGAGACGACTGTCGTGGTGCTGACGGGCACGGGCCTCAAGGCCACGCCGCGCTACGCCGAATTCCTGGGGGTCTCCATCTGATGACGCTCGATGAACTGCCGACCCCCTGCCTGCTGCTCGACCTGGATGTGCTGAAGCGCAACCTGGCGCGGATGGAAGCCGCCATGGCGCGGCATCCCGGCGTCATGCTGCGCCCCCACCTCAAGACCGCGAAATCGGCGGCGGTGGCGGACCTGGCTGCGCCGGGCAAGGGCGCCATCACCGTGTCGACGCTCGCGGAGGCGCGCTACTTCGCGGAACACGGCTTCCTCGACCAGGTCTATGCCGTCGGCATCGTGCGCGCGAAGCTGGACCAGGTGGCGGCGCTGAACGCGCAGGGCGCCGCGGTGAAGATCATCACCGATGACCTCGACACCGCCCGCGCCATCGCCGCCCATCCCGGTGCGCTGCCGACGCTGATCGAGGTGGATGTGGGCGAAGGCCGCGCCGGCGTTTCGGTGGATGGCACGGCGCTGCTGGCGATTGCCGCGGCGCTCGGCCCGAAGCTTGCCGGCGTGCTCTCCCATTCCGGGCATTCCTATGCCGGGCGCAGCGACGACGCGATGGCGGATATCGCGGAGGTGGAGCGCGCGGGCATCGTCGCCGCCGCGACCCGGCTGCGCGATGCGGGGCACAGGGTCGACATCGTCTCCGCCGGTGCGTCGCCGACGGCGATGCATGCCAGGCACCTCGACGGCGTCACGGAAATGCGGGCGGGCGTCTACATGATGGGCGACCTGCTGCAGGGCCAGATCGGCACGCATCCGCTGGAGGATATCGCGGTGACGGTGCTCGGCAGCGTCATCGGCCGCTATCCGCAGCGCCAGGCGGTGTTGCTGGATGCCGGCGCGCTCGCGCTGTCCAAGGACCGCAGCACGGAAGGTGCACCGCGAGACTGGAAGTTCGGCCGCGTGCTGGACCGCGACGGCAACGCGACGCTCGGCGATGCGCTGGTCACGCGCGTGCACCAGGAACATGGGGAGGTCCGCGCGGCGGAGGGCGAGACCCTGCTGTTGGACCGCCTGCCGGTCGGCGCGCGCGTTCGCGTGGTGCCCAACCATGTCTGCCTGACGGCCGCGGCGCATGACCGCTACCACGTGATGGAGGGCGGCCGCGTGGTCGCCATCTGGTCAAGGATTAACGGCTGGTAAGGCACCGATCGCGCGTGGATTTTTCGAAATGTGACATTTCTTGCGCGCGCCCGAAGACCCCGGCATGGATGCGTCACCGCCACGATGGGTGACGCCCGATACACGCCATGCCAGCCCTTGCCCGCCGCACCGTCCTCGCCACCCCCCTGCTGCTGCTGGCCCTGCCGGCACGGGCGCGCCCCCGCGTGCCGCCCTTCCCTGAATGGGTCGGGCGGACCGCGAAGTTGAACGGGGACAACGGCCAGGCCCGTTTGCTGCTGGAGGCGAGTCGCGGCCAGGGCACAAGGACGGGCACCATCGCCGTCCGCCTGTTCTTCTTCTGCAAGCCGCTGCCCGTGCTGGACTGGACCATCGCGGAGGATGGGCTGACGCTCACCTACCGCCGGCAGAGCGCGATCGCCGCCAGCCGCATCATCCAGGGGACCGCCCGCATCACCGCCGAACCCGGCCTGCTGCAATGGATCGAGGCCGCGGACCACCTGGCGGAGTTCGAGGGGTTCGAGGGCCCCGAAGCCGTCCGCGCCTGCGGATAGCGAAAGCCTCTTCACCGCGTATCAACCAGCCCCGGGTTACCTAGGTTCGGGGCAGAAGGCCCGGACACATGGCGCGGCGCCGGCGGGAAGAATCCCGCGTGCCGCGCAAGGCATGGGACCGGCATGCGTATCGCGCTTTGCGTCAAGAAGGACATCCACGGCCTGCTCGCGGCCCGGATCCTGGCCGAACGCCTCCATTTCGCCGACCTCCGCTTCTTCTGCAGTGTGAAGACGCGGGATGCGGAGAATGCCGTTCCTGCCTTGAAGATCATGAAGCTGCTGGAACGCGATGTCGCCATCGACACCTTCGCGGCGTTGGAAACCGGCTTCGGCCAGGTGCCGCATCCCGATGAATGGACGCCGCTGCTGGATTTGAAGGCGGATGGCGGCGCGCGCCAGTTGCTGGATTTCCGGCCGGACCTCGTCATCTCCGCGCGCTTCTCGCTGATCTTCCCGCAGCGCGTGATCGATGCCGTGCCGCGCGGCATCATCAACGTCCATCCCGGCGCGCTGCCGGGCTATCGTGGCCTCTTCGCGCCCTTCTGGCAGATCCTGAAGCGCGAACCCGTGTTGGGCTGCACCGTGCACATGGTGGACCGGGGCATCGATACGGGCCCCATCCTCGGCATCGCGCGCGTGCCGCTCGACCCCTCCCGCTCCCTCATGGCGCATACGTCCGCGCTGTATCGCGGCGGCGTCGCCATCGCGGCGGAAGCGGCGACGACCATCGCGCAGGGCCGCATGCCGGCCGGCACCCCGCAGCCCGAGGGCGGCCATTACTACCGCTTCCCCGCGCCGGAGGATTTCGCGGCGCTGCCCGTGCCCATCGTCAACGCGCAGGATTTCGCGGAGGTCCTGGCCGCCGCCTTCCCGCCGCGCGAGCCCGCCGCCGCGGTGCGATGGAGCGCCGCCGCATGACGGGGGGCGCGTCCTTCGCCGCGCGGCTCGGCGGCGTCATCGCCATGATGCTGCTGCTGGGCTGCGGGCTGACGGCGGGCCTCAACTACCTGAAGTTCGAACGCATGCTGCTGGAACAGCAGGCGAAGGTGCTGGAGATCCTGGCCGTCGAACTCGGCGCCACGGTGGAGAATTCGCTGGCGCTCGGCGTGCGGCTGGCCGGCGTGCCGGGCGCGCAATCGCTGCTGGAACGGTCGCGCGCGGCGGAGCCGCTGATCGGCGGCCTCGCCATCGCGGACCCCGATGGCGTGGTGCTGTTCGACACGGATCGCCAGAACCTGGGCGCCACGCTGCCGCGTGGGCTGTTCGACCCCCGCGCCGCCGCGCACGCCTGGCGCTTCCAGGATGGCGCGCGGCACGGGATCGGCGTGCCCATCATCAACGGCTTCGGGCAAATCGAGGGCGCGGTGCTGCTGCGCTACGGGCGCGACGCGGTGGATGAACGCCTGACCGCCACGCTGCTCGGCATGGTGAAGGCCGGGCTGCTGGCGCTGGCCTTCGCCGTGCCGCTCGGCGTGCTCGGCATCCACCTGGTGACGCGCCAGGCCCGCCGCTGGTTCGCGGCGGTGGAGGGCGCGATGCAGCCAGGCGCGGCGCCGGAACCCCTCGCCGCCGGGCTGCAGCAGGCGATCGCGGAGGCCGATGCCGTGCTGACCGATGCCGAGCGCCAGCTGGAAGCCATCGCCGCCACCCTGCCCGAACCTGCCCCGGCCGAAACCACGCCCAGGATGGAGCCCGCCACGCCATGACCCCGGATCGCCGCCTGGTCGGCAGCGTCGTCGCCGTTGCCGTGCTGCTGCTGACGCTCGCCGTCGGCTTCGTCTCCTCCGCCGCGCTGCGCAGCTTCGAGACGGAGCTGAGGCCGGAGCTGGAGCGGGAGGCGACGGTGGTCGGCAGCATCGGCGCGCAGGCGGTGCAGCGGGCGCTCGACCTCGGCGTGCCCTTCGCCGGGCTGTCGGGACTCGATGAATACCTGGCCGGCCTGCTCTCGACGCGGGAGGGCCTGGCCTATCTGCTGCTGACCGATTCGTCGGGCCGCGTCGTCGCGGCGGCGGGTGGCGCGCCGGCGGAATTCGTGGGGCTGCCCGCGGGCACGGCCGTGCCCAGCCGCGGCGCGCTGATGCGCGTGCAGGGCGGCAGCTACGATGCCGCGCAGCCGCTGCTGGAGGAGGGGCAGGTCGCGGGGTGGCTGCATGTCGGCATCGCGCGCGCGCGCCTCGACACCGCGCTGGATGACATGCGGTGGGACGTGCTGATCGTGCTGCTGGTGGTGCTGCTGGCCACGGCTGAGTTCCTGCGCTTCATCCTCTCCCGCCTCGTCGCCGCGCCGATCGACATGGTGCTGCGGCTGCAGTCGCGCCTGGCGGGCGGGGACTGGACGGCGCGCGCGCCGGGGGAGATCGGCGGCGAAGCCGGGCGCGTCGCGCGCCACTTCAACGTGCTGGTCCGCCGCACCAATGACCGCTGGGACCGGTTGTGCTGGCTGGCGGCGGAAAGCGGCGCCGGCCGCCGCGCCGCGGCGGTGCTGGACGGCGTGCGGGACAGGCTGCGCTTCGGTGCCGCCGCGGTGCGGGAAGGGCTGGGCGGCGGTGCCGCTTCCGCGCGGCTGCCGCTGTTCCTGTTCGTCTTCGCCGAGCAGCTCTCCACCTCCTTCAACCCGATCTTCGCGATGGAACTCGCGGGCGGGCAGGCGGGGATGCTGGGGGCGGCACTGCCGCTCGTCACCTTCGTCGCCGCGGTGGCGCTGCTGACGCCCTGGGGCGGGCAGATGGTGTCGCGCCACGGGCCCCGCCGCGCGCTGCTGATGGGCATGGTGCCCGCCGGCATCGGCCATGTCGGTGCGGCCCTGGCGCCGGACCTCGTCACCCTTTCCGCCGCCCGCGCCATCTGCGGCGTCGGCTATGCCATCGTCACCATCGCCTGCCAGGTGCAGCTGGCGCGGGAGGCTTCGGCCGGCCGCCTGGCGCGCAGCCTGGGCGGCTTCACCGCGGCGGTGATGACGGGCGCGGTCTGCGGCACCGCCATCGGCGCCGTGCTGGCGGACCGGCTGGGCTTCCGGCTCACCTTCATCGCTTCCGCCGTCCTCGTCCTCGGCATCGCGGCGCTGGCCTGGCGCTGCATGCCGGCGGGCGGGCAGGAGGAGGAGAAGCGCGCCGGCCTGTGGCAGGCCGCCCGCGCATCCTTCGCCGAGCCGCATTTCGTGATGCTGGTGCTGCTGGCCGCGATCCCGGCCAAGGTGCTGCTGGGCGGCTTCATCTTCTTCCTGGCGCCGCTTGAACTGCGTGAACTCGGGCTCAGCCAGGCCGCGATCGGGCGCAACGTGATGCTCTATGGCCTCTGCATGCTGCCGGCCATCATGCTCGGCGCCTGGATCGCCGATCGGTCGGGCCGCGGCGGCAGCATCATCGTCGTGGCGGGGCTGCTGAACGGCGCGGGGCTGCTGGCGCCGCTGTGGCTGCCGGCGGAGACGGCGCTGCCGCTGGCGGTGATCGCGACCGGCTTCGCGCAGGGCCTGGCGGCCGCGCCGATGCTGGCGATGATCCCGACGCTCAGCCTGCGCCCGGGCGCGCCGAGTTCGGCCGCGATGATGAGTTTCCTGCGCCTGGCGGAACGCCTCGGCAGCGTGGTCGGCCCGCCGGCCGCGGCGGCGCTGTTGGCGGCCGGGGGCGGGCAGCAGGCGATGCTGGTGCTGGGCGTCGTCTCCGGCGCCATGGCGCTGGCCTATGCGCTGGCCCTGCTGGCGGGACGCACACGACGGGAGGCCTTCGCATGAGAATCGCACGGCGCGGCCTGCTGGCCGCCTCCACCCTCGTGCTCACGGCGCCCGCCATTGCGCAGGTGCGGCCCCATCGCATCACCATGCTGCTGTTCCGCGGGTGGGAGGAAGCCTGCGACGGCTTCCGGGACCATTTCGCCGCGCGCCGCATCCCCGTGGAACTCACGGTGCGGGACGTGGCGCAGGATTTGCGCCGCCTGCCCGCCATGGTGGCGGAGATCCGGGAGACCAAGCCGGACCTCGTCTATGTCTGGGGCACCTCGCTCGCCATCGCGGCGCTCGGGCCCTGGGACGCGGCCGATCCGGCGCGGCACATCACCGGCGTGCCGGTGGTGTTCAACATCGTCACCGATCCCGTCGGCAACCGCCTGGTGCGCAGCGGCGAATCGCCGGGGCGCGCGGTGACGGGCACGGAATACATCGCCTCGGTGGAGGTGCAGATGCGGGCCATGGCGCGCTACCGCCCCTTCAACCGCGTCGCCGCCATCTTCAACCCGAATGAGCGCAATTCGCTGTCCGTCGTCGCGCAGATGCGCGCGCTGCTGGGCGAGGGGCTGGTGGAGCTGCCGGTGGCGCTGAACGAGGCGCGGCGGCCCGACCCGGCCTCCATCCCCGGCCGGGTGGCGGAGGCGCGGGAGGCGGGGGTGGACTGGCTCTACATCCCGCCGGACACCTTCCTCAACGACCACCGCATGGTGCTGACGCAGAGCGCGCTGGACCACGGGCTGCCGACCTTCGCGGCCACCGAACGCTTCGTGCAATTCGCCGAGGGGCTCGCGGGCCTCGTCAGCCGCTACTACAGCGTCGGCGCCTTTACCGGCTTCAAGGCGGAACAGATCCTGCGGGAGGGCCGCGCCGCGGAGACCATCCCGGTGGAGACGCTGACCCGCATGTCCTTCCTTGTCCGCATGGACAGCGCGCGGCGCCTGCGGTCCTTCCCGCCGGTCGGCCTGCTGCGCGTGGCGGAGACGGTCTGACGCCATGCTGCTTCGATCCCGCATCCTGCTGCTGTTCGCCCTTGCCATGGCGCTTGTCGCGGCCTCCGTCGCCGTGCCCGCCTGGCTGGTGCTGCGCGATGGGGAGGAGCGCGCCGCCGCCCTCCGCGCCGGGCTGCAATCCGCCACGCTGCATGAGGCGGTGGAACGCGCCGCGGCACCGCTGCTGGCCGCGCTGCGCCAGGCCGCGGTGGATGAAGCGCTGATGGCGGCGCGCGCCGCGCATGACGAATCCGCGCTGCGCCAGCGCCTGGCGATGCTGCGGGCGGAACTCGGGCTCGATGGCCCCTCGGCGCGGATCGATATCGTGGGTGCGCAAGGACAATTGCTGGCGGCGGCGCCGGCTGTGGCGGAACCGCTGGCGAGCGGTGCTTCCGCGCTGCAGCGGGAGCTGCCGCGGGATGGCATCTCCGCCCGGTTCGAGGCAGCGGCGGATGGGCCGATGTTGCTGGTCGTCAGCCTGCGCACCGGCAGCGGGGACCTGCTGTCGGGCAGCATGCCGGCGGATGGCGCGCTGGGCGGCGTGGCGCGGCAGCTGGGCGCGGATCTGCTGCTGCGGGACCGGCAGGGCGCCGTGATCTTCGCCACCGACCAGGCGCTGCGCGACGGCGACGCGACACTGCGTGAGGGCCAGACCGTCAGCCTCGGCAGCCGCATCTTCCGGGTGGAGGCGACGCCGCTCTACAATTCTGCGGGGGCCCGCGTGGGCCAGGTGCTGGTGCTGGCCGATGCGACGGCGGAAGCGCAGTCCCGCCAGCTTCTGCTGCTGCTGGCCGGCGCGCTGCTGGTGGTGGCGGCCGCCGTCACCTGCGGGCTGCTGTATCGCGTGATCCGCGACGCCATCGACCCCCTCAGCGAATTGGCGCGGGCGCTGCAGGCGGTGGCGGGGGGCGACATCTTCGCCTCCGCCGCCATCGCCGCGCGGCGGGACGAGGTCGGCGCCATCCAGGCGGCGCTGGAGGCCCTGCGCAGCAACACCCTGGCGCTGGACCGGCTGCAGACCCGCAACCGCCTCTCCTCCCTGCGGGAGCGCGCGCTGATCGGGCAGGAGATCGCGCGCCTGACCGCCGTGCTGGACGGGCCGGAGCGCGACGAGATCCTGGGCCTGCTGGAGGGGGAGGGCGCGGCACTCGGCCCGGCCTTCGCGCGGCTGTCCGGCCATGTCGTGCAGCAGCACGCCGCGATGGCGCAGCTGCTGGAGGAGCGGACGCGCGACCTCGCTTTGGTGCGCCAGGCGCTGGAGGAACGCACCCAGCTGAACCGGATGCGGGAGGAGCTGGACGTCGCGCGCCGCCTGCAGCTGTCCTCCGTGCCCACCACCTTCCCGCAGATGCCGGAGTTTCGCCTGCACGCGGCGATGGTGCCGGCGAAGGAGGTCGGTGGCGATTTCTGCGACTTCGTGATGCTGGACGAACACCGGCTCGCGCTGCTGATCGGCGATGCCTCCGGCAAGGGCGTGCATGCCGCCATCTTCATCGCCATGGCCCGCACCCTGCTGCGCGCCGCCATCAGCCGTGGCCTGAGCCCGGCGGAGGCGCTGGCCCAGGCGAATGACGTGCTGTCCACCGACAATCCCACCATGATGTTCGCCACGGTCTTCGCCGCCGTGCTGGATTGTCGCACGGGCCTGCTGACCTACGCCAATGCCGGCCACAACCCGCCCCGCCGCCGCGGCAGGCTGGGGGAGGCGGAGCTGCCAGTGGCGCGCGGCATCGCACTCGGCGTCATGGACGGGATGGAGTTCATGGACCAGCACGTCGTCCTGGATGCCGGCGACATGGTGCTGATGTTCACCGATGGCGTGACGGAAGCGGTGGCGCCCGGCGACATCCTGTTCGGCGACGACCGCCTGGCCGCCATCATGGTCGATCCCGCGCTGGCGGAACCCGCGCAGCTCGTCGATGCCGTCGCGCGGCATGTCGAGGCCTTCGCGGATACCGAGCCGCAGGCGGATGACATCACCATGCTGGCACTGCACTGGCGTGGTGCCGTGCCGCCTGCAATGCCGGCGGATCCCGGCACGGCGGTGCTGGCTTGCGCGTAGCGGTTTCGGCAGGGGGCTGACATGGCGGCGATCCGGCTTTCCTGCCAGCGCGATGATAAGGCGGTCGGCCAGCTTCTCGACAGCATCGAGGAGCATCTGGTCGATGCCGGCGCGGAGATGAAGGAGGCGATGCAGCTTCGCCTGGTGGCGGAGGAGATCGTCACCAACATCGCCCGCTGCGCCTGGCCGGAGGGACAGGCCGGCATCCTGCATGTGGAGCTGGAGGCCGCCGCCGGCACGGCGGGGCTGCGCGTCCGGCTGACCACCATCGATGATGGCACGCCCTTCGATCCGACCGCGCAGCAGGACCCCGAAATCGATGCGGGGATCGATGACCGCGCCATCGGCGGCCTCGGCATGTTCCTGGTGCGGGAGATGACGGACGCGCAGCATTATGCGCGGGAGCAGGGCGAGAACCGATTCTCGGTGGAGCGGCTTTTCCCCCGCGCGGCATAAACCCTGGCGTAACCCTATCGCGGCATCATCCGGATGCCCGCAGGACGCGGCGCGTGCCGGGAACCCGGGTCATGAAGACCGACGGTATCCCCTCCATCGCCCCGCCTGTCAGGGAAACACCCGCCGATGAACGCTGTCACCAAGCCCGGTTTCGTGGAAATCGACGATTCGATGCTGGCCGCCGTCGTGGGCGGCAGCGGCGCCATCCAGTCCAGCACCCAGGCCAGCGATGGCAAGGAGGATGATGTCGAATACGGCGTCGCGATCAGCGGGCCGGTGGTGAAGTCCGACGGCGTCGGCGTGGGCGCGATGGTGTCGACGACGAAGGAGATCGGCGGCGTGACGGTGACCGGCCAGGCCGGCGCCTTCGCCGGCGCGGGCTACGAGGTTTCGGTGACCGGTGTCGGTGCTTCCGCCGGCGCGGGCGCCTTCGCCTCCATCAGCGGCACGAAGACGGAAGGCAACGTCACCACGACAGTCACGGCGGAAGCCGCGGCCGGCATCATGGTCGGCGCGCAGGTCGGCGTGACGAATGTCGGCGTCTCCGGCGTCGCGGGCATCGGCGGCACCGTCAGCGTCACGGTGGAGACCGAGCATAATCTGGGCAAGGGCGTGACCGCCACGACGGGCACGACGACGGAAGTCGGCGTCAAGGCCGGCGTCGAGGGGCAGATGAGCGTCGGCGTCACCGGCGTGAAGGGCGGCGCGGAAGTGATGGCGGGCGCCTACAGCTCCATCACCGCCACGGCCACCATCGGCACCAAGGAAGCCTCCGGCACCGGCTCCGTCGGCTATGTCGATCCGGGCTCGGCGGGTGTCGGCCTCAATGGCCAGGCGGGGCTGGACAAGGGCAAGGTCACGCTGGGTGTGGGCGGAGAGGCCGCGGTGGGCATCGGCGGGCTGAACGCCGGCGTCAGCGTCACCGTCGATACCAAGCCGGTTGCGGATGGCGTGGAGAAGGGCGCCGCGGCGACAGCCGATGCCGCCGTGAAGGCGGCCGCCGAAGCCAAGGCCATCGCGGACAAGGTGGCGGTGGACAAGGCGGCGGCCGATGCGAAGGCCGCGGCGGACAAGGCGGCAGCCGATGCCAAGGCGGCGGCGGACAAGGCTGCGGCCGACGCCAAGGCGGCGGCTGAACAGGCGGCGGCGCAGGCCAAGGCGGCGGCGGAAAAGGCGGCGGCCGATGCCAAGGCGGCGGCTGAACAGGCGGCGGCGCAGGCCAAGGCGGCGGCGGAAAAGGCGGCGGCCGATGCCAAGGCGGCGGCGGAGAAGGCGGCCGCCGATGCGGCGAACAAGGCGAAGAACGCGGTGAAGAGCGCGGGCAAGAAGATCCGTCGCGCCTTCCGCTTCTGATCGCCCGGCGGGGCGCCGGCCCCCCAGGATCAGCGCCCCGTTGCGACGCCTTCCCCCTTCACGCCCGATCGCGGATGCACGCCCATGGAAAATCCCGGCAAGGTTCCGTTGTTCCGTGCCGAAGCCGTCGCCTCCGCCACCTCCGTCACCACGGTGGAGGATGCGCTGGAAGTGGTGCCGCCCCCGCTGAAGATCCTCTGGGGCGTGCTGGGCGCGCTGACGCTCGGCCTCATCGGCTGGTCGGCCGTCACCAACGTGCCGGTCAAGATCAACGGCCAGGGCATCCTGCTCTCCGCCGGCGGGCTGACCGACATCGTCTCCGACACCGAGGGGCGGGTGGTGGAATTCACCGCGCGGCCGGGTGACCTCGTCACCGCCGGCAGCGTGGTCGCGGTGGTGGACCAGGCGGAGCTTCGCCTGCAACTCTCCGCGGCCGAGGGCGAATTGCGGGACGCGCAGACCGCGCGGGCGGAAATGCGCCGCTTCCAGGACCGCGAACAGGCCGCGGATCGTGCCTGGCGCGCGGCGCGGGATGAAGGGCTCGCCCGCAGCCTGCGCGCCGCGCAGGATCGCCTCCGCCTGCTGACGGAGCGGGAGGGCGTGGTGCGGGACCTCGCGGACCGGTCTCTGGCCACGCGGGACCGCGCCATCGGCGCGCAGATCGAGTTGTTCGGCGTGCGCGACCAGATCGAGAGCCTGCAGAACGAACGCCGCGTGCTGGAGATGGACGCGATGATGCGCCAGACCCAGCGGGAGCGGGACCTGCTGACCGCCGACCAGCGCGTGGCGACGGCGGACCGCCAGGTGACGACGCTGAACGACCGCATCTACCGGATGGGCGCCGTGCGGTCGCCCTTCGATGGCCGCGTGGTGGAAGCGAAGGCGAATGTCGGGCAGGTGGTCAGCCGCGGCGGCCCGCTGCTGACGCTGGTGCGCAGCGACACGGAAGCGGGCACGGGATCGCTGGTGGGCCTGGTCTATGTCGGCGCGCAGGACGGCAAGAAACTGCAGCCGGGCATGGTGGTGGATCTGTCGCCGGCCACGGCGCCGTCGCAGGAATACGGCTACCTGCGCGGCCGCGTGCTGCGGGTGGCGGATACCCCGGCCAGCAGCGCGGGCATGCTGCGCACGCTGCAGAACGATGCGCTGGTCTCCGAATTCCAGCGCAACCAGCGCACGCTGTTCGAGGTGAACATCGAATTGCAGCACGATGCGCGCGGCCGCCATGTCTGGTCTGGCGGCAGCGGCCCCGCCTTCTCCATCGAGGGCGGCACGCCGGTCGGCATGCAGGCCACGGTGCGCCAGGTGCGGATGATCGCGCTCGGCCTGCCCGCCTTGCAGCGATGGTTGGGGGAGGATGTGCGCGTCACGACCGATAGCGCCACCGCGCCGGCCGCGACCACCGTGGCGCAGCGGTGATGGCGATGCGCACGCCGACCATCCTGCAGGTGGAGGCGGCGGAATGCGGCGCCGCCGCACTCGGCATCATCGCCGCGCATCATGGGTTGTGGCTGACGCTGGAGGATCTGCGCGCGCGCTGCGGCGTGTCCCGCGATGGCAGCAAGGCGCAGCACATCGTCGCCGCGGCGCGGGAGCTGGGCTTCGAGGTCCGCGCCGTGCGCTGCGAGCCGGAGGCGCTGGACCAGGCCGATTGCCCCGCCATCCTGCATTGGGGCATGGACCATTTCCTGGTGCTGGAAGGAAAGTCCGGCGGGATGTGGTGCGTGAACGATCCCGCCCGCGGCCGCCGCCGGGTGGATGACCGGGAGCTGCGCCGGCAGTTCAGCGGCGTGCTGCTGATGATGAAGCCCGGCCCCGCCTTCCAGCGCGGCGGCAGCGCGCCGAATGCGCTGCGCGGCCTGGCGGATCGCCTGCGCGGCGGCAGCGCCGCCGTCTGGCTCGCCATCGGGATCAGCCTGATGCTGGCGGTGCCGGGCGTGTTGCAGCCGAGTTTCCGGCAGGTCTTCCTCGACCGCGTCATGTCGGCGGGCATCGTCGCCTGGCTGTGGCCGATCGTGCTAGTGGTCTTCGGCGCGGGGTTGTTCGCCGCGCTCTGCACCTGGATGCAGAAGACGCTGCAGCACAATCTGGAAACCCGCGTCGCGGTGCGCGGCGGGATCGAGTTCATGGAACGCGTGCTGCGCCTGCCGCTGTCCTTCTACGGCCAGCGCGGCGCGGCGGGCATCGCGGACCGCGTGATGCTGAATGACCGCGTCGCCGGCACGGTGGCGCGGGAGATCGGCGGCACCATGCTCGCCCTCATCATGGCGGTCACCTACCTGGCGGTGCTGGTGCTGTTCGACTGGCGGCTCGGCCTCGTCTCCGCGCTCGGCGCCGCGACGCTCGGCATCGCGCTGCTGCTGCTCTCGGCGCGGCTGAGGGAGGAACAGCAGCGCCTGCTGAACGAACAGGGGCTGGAGGATGCGGAGGCCAAGCAGGGGCTGCGCATGATCGACAGCTATCGCGCCAGCGGCACGGAGGCCCTGCTGTTCGACCGCCTGACGGCGCGCCGCGCGCGGGCGCTGAATTTGCGGCAATCGCTGATGCTGGGCCGGGCCGCCCTGAAGCACCTGCCGGGGCTGGTCACCACCATCGCCGCGGCGGCGGCCATCGCGGTGGGCGGCGGCCTCATCATCGATGGGCAGATGTCCATCGGCGCCATGGTCGGCTTCCTGTTCCTGCAATCCGCCTTCCTGGCGCCGGTCGGGCGCCTGGTGCAGCTGGGTCCGCGGTTGCAGGAGGCCGGCGCCAATCTCCGCCTGCTCGACGACACGCTGCGTCATCCCTTGTCCGAAGAATTCACGAAGCCGCCGCCCGCGCCGCGCCTCATCCGGCGCCTGCAGGGGAAGGTGGAGCTGCGCGACGTCACCTTCGGGCATTCGCGCCGCGCCGCGCCCCTCATCACCGGCGTGTCGCTGGTGATCGAGCCGGGCGAGCGCGTCGGCATCGTCGGCGCCTCGGGCTCCGGCAAATCGACGCTCGCGCTGCTGGCGGCGGGGCTGCACGAGCCCTGGTCGGGGGAGGTGCTGCTGGACGGCAAGCCGATCCGCGACATCCCCCGCGCCGTGCTGCGGCAGAGCGTGCAGGTGGTGGACCAGAACGGCTTCCTGTTCACCGGCACCATCCGCGACAACATCGCGATGTGGGACCCGACGGTGTCGGAGGAACGGCTGCACGCCGCGGCCCGCGACGCGGTGATCCACGACTTCATCCTGGACCGGCGCGAAGGCTACGCCTTCCCCGTCGCCGGCGGCGGCACGAATCTGTCCGGCGGCCAGCGCGCGCGTATCGAGATCGCCCGCGCCCTGGTGCAGGACCCGCGCATCCTGGTCTTCGACGAGGCGACGGCCGCGCTGGATGACGAGACGGAGGCCGAGCTGCTCTCCAGCATCCGCCGTCGCGGCGCGACCATGCTGGTGATCGCGCATCGCCTGGCGCCGCTGCGCGACTGCGACCGCGTGGTGGTGATGGAGCGCGGCACGATCGTGGAGATGGGCCCGCCCGGGGAACTGGCGGCGCGCCGCGGCGCCTTCGCCCGGCTGATGTTGCAGGAGGCCTGAGATGGATACGCTCACCTCGACACTCCCGATCGAGACCCTCGACCGCCGCTTCCAGCAGCCCCCGCGCAGCCTGGCGGAGCCCGGCGGCTTCTGAGTGCTGGAGGGTGGCGAAGCCGATCTGTTTGCCGCGATGGAGGGGCTGGATGACGGCGTGGCGCCGCCCGGCCCCTACCTGTTCGTGGGAAGGCTGGAAGCGGGCAGCCTGGTGGTCGGGCACGGGTCCGACATCGAATGCCTGGTGATCCGCCCCGCCGCCGGCGCCCTGCTGCGGCGCCTGCCGCATCTCGGCGCGCTGGGCGGCGCGGAGGCGGTGCTGGAGGCGATGCAGGGCTGGGCGGGCGTGCTGGCCCAGGGGCTCGGCGCGCGGCTCTGGCGGCCTTCCAACATCGACCGCGTGGCACGGCCGGGCCGGATGCTGCAACTGGCGGACCGGCAATCCGCCACCGCGCGGGGGGAGGGCGCCTGGCTGCGCCTGCCGCCGCAGGGGGCCATGCTGCTCGGGCTGGAACAGGTCTCGGGCCTGATGCCCCTGCCGCCCCAGGCCTGGCTGGTCGCGGGTTCGGCCTTCGAGGCCCCGGTCTTCGCCGCCCTGCCGGCGGAGGCGCTGGAGGAAGCGGCCACCGGCATCGCCGCCTATACGGATGCCTGCGTCGCCATGCTGCCCGGGTTGCGCAGCCTGGCGGAGATCGACGAAAGCGGGCGCCTGGAACAGCGCACGCGGCAGGACCGGGAAGCCGAAAGCCGCACCGCCGGCATCGCCGCCGCCCTGCTGCACGCGCCCCCACCGGCAGAAGCCGATCCGGGCCAGGACGAGGCGCCGCTGTTCCTGGCCATGGTGGCGGTCGCGAAGGCCGCGGGCCTGCGCCCGCGCATCACGCGGCCGATCCGGCTGCGCGAACAGGATATCGACACGCCGCCGACGATGGAGGAGATCGCCCGCGCCTCCGGCCTGCGGCTGCGGCAGGTGGCGCTGCCCGGCGATTGGTGGAAGCGCGACCTCGGCCCGCTGCTGGGGCGGGAGGAAGGGGGCGATGCGGTGGCGCTGCTGCGGGATGGCGGCCGCTACGCCATCCACAAGCAAGGCGCCGCCGCGGTGGCGGTGACGGAGGCGGTGGCCGGCACGCTGGAAGCGCGCGGCTGGACGCTGATCGAACCGCTGCCGGACCAGCCGCTGGGCTGGCCGCAATTGCAGCACTTCGTGCATCCGCATGGGTCGGACAAGGCGCTGGCCATCGGGGCGGCCATCATCGGCGCCTTCCTCGGCCTTGGCATGCCGGTCGCGATGTCCTTCGCGACGGGGTCGCTGATCCCGGGCGGGAACCGCTTCGGGCTGGTCGAACTCGGCATCGCGCTGGCCTGCGTGGGGCTGGCGAATTTCGTCGTGCAGATGGCGGGTGACATCGCCAAGCACCGCATGACGGCCACGATGGAGGCGCCGCTGCATGCCGCGCTGTGGGACCGGCTGCTGCGCCTGCCGATCCCGGTGCTGCGGCGGCACAGCCCGTCCGAACTGGCGTCGCGCCTCGGCGTCGCGCTGGCCGTGCCGCTGGGGCGCAAGAACTACCGCCTGGCGATGATCGGCGGGATCGCGACCTTCACCACCGCCATGGCGGCGCTGTTCGCCTATATCCCGATGGCCGCCGTGGTGGCGCTGCCGCTGATCCTGCTGCAGCTCGGCCTGTCCATCGGCGCGGGCATCCTGAAGACGCGCGCCCATGCCGCCAGCCTGGCGCAGACCGGCGCCGCCGATGCGCTGGCGATCGAGGCCGTGAGCGGCATCACCAAGCTGCGCCTGGCCGGCGTGGAACAGCGCCTGCTGGCCCGCTGGGCGGAGCGCTTCATGGCGCTGCGCGGCAGCAAGCTGGCGGAGGAGCATGTGGAGACCTGGCACGCCGCCATCTCCGCCGCGCTGACCTTCATCGCGCTCGGCCTGCTGTTCGTGGTCTTCGCGGCCGGCGATCCCGGCGCGAAGCCCGCGGTGGTCGGCTTCCTGATGGCCTTCATGATCGCCAATGGCGCGGCTTCCGGCTTCGGCGCGGCCTTCATGGGCTTCCACCCGCTGAACGCGATGCGCGACCATGCGGCGCCCTTGATGCAATCCCTGCCTGAGGCGACGGCCGGGCGCATCGATCCCGGCCGCCTGTCCGGCCACCTGTCCCTGTCCAACGTCGCCTTCGCCTATGAGGGGGCGGAACAGCCGGTCTTCCGGGGGCTGGAGCTGGAGGTGGAGGCGGGCGAGTTCGTCGCCATCATCGGCCGGTCGGGCTGCGGGAAATCCACGCTGGTGCGGCTGCTGCTGGGGCTCGAAAGGCCGCATTTCGGATCCGTGGCCTATGACGGGCAGGACCTCGCCTCGCTCGACCTCGGCCTGCTGCGGCGTCGCGTCGGCACCGTGCTGCAGGGCGCGACCCTGCCGCCCGGCGCGCTGATCGACACGCTGCGCGGCTTCAGCGACGCGACGGAGGCGCAGATCTGGGCCGCGCTGGAAGGCGCCGCCATCGCCGAGGATGTGCGGGCCATGCCGCTGGGCCTGCGCACGCCCATCGCCGATGCGTCGCAGGTGCTGTCGGGCGGGCAGGTGCAGCGGCTGCTGCTGGCGCGCGCGCTGGTGAACCGGCCGGATGTGCTGATCCTGGACGAGGCGACGAGCGCGCTGGACCCCACCACCCAGGCGGTGACGACGCGGACGGTGGCGGGCATGACCTGCACGCGCATCGTCATCGCCCACCGGATGGAGACGATCCGCGGCGCCGACCGCATCGTGGTGATCGAGGAAGGCCGCGTCGCCCATGCCGGGCGGTTCGAGGAACTGGTCGAGGCCGGGGTGATCGAGGCGGGGTGAGACGCCCTATCGCGCGTCCGGATAATCCCGCGCCGGGCGTGGCCGGAAGGGCGGCAGGGACCAGCCGCGCCAGATGGACAGTCCGCGCAGCGTGAAGCCGATCGCGATGCCGGAGACCAGCGCCACGTCGCGCGGCAGGGGGGCCAGGCGCAGCACCACATAGGCCGTGGCGGCGGCCATGGCGGCGGTGATGTAGATCTCCTTCCGCAGGATCAGCGGCAATTCGTTGCAGACCACGTCTCGGATGATGCCGCCCGCCGTCGCCGTGACCGCGCCGAGCAGCACTGCGGCCCAGGGGTTGGCGCCGGCGATCAGCGCGATCTCCGCCCCCAGCACGGCATAGAGCGCGAGGCCCACCGCATCCGCCCACAACAGCGCCTTGAAGCGGCTTTCCACGCGATGGGCGAAGAAGAACACCAGGATGGCGGCGGCGGCCGCGATGGCGGGCAGTTCCGGCGATTTCAGCCAGAAGATCGGCGTGCGTCCCAGCAGCAGGTCCCGCACCGTGCCACCGCCGAAGCCGGTGATGACGCCGATCAGCACGAAGCCCACGATGTCCATCTGCTTCCGGCTGGCCACCAGCGCGCCGGATGCGGCGAAGACCGCGATGCCCAGCAGGTCGAGGACCCGGAGCCCCGTATCGAAGGCGTCCAACGCCCTATTCCGCCGCCGCCGGCACGGCCCGCGCGCGCAGCGCCGCGCCTTGCGCGCTGCCCATGCAGAACAGCGACGCCACCAGCAGCGCGGCGGCCAGCGGGAACACCATCCAGGCCAGGCCGAGGTCGATGAGCCAGCCGAAGGGCACCGGCGTGATGGCGCCGCCGAGCGGCAGGCCGGAGGAGACGAAGCCGAACACCTTCCCCATCTGCCCCGGCGGGATGGCGTTCTTCAGCATCACGTCGCGTGGCGTCCGCGACGACCCCATCAGCAGCCCCGATGCCGCGGCCACCGCCGGCAGCAGCCATTCCGGCATCGGCACCAGGCCGAGCGAGAGCAGCAGCGCCGCCGATGCGATGGTGGTGGATATCACGAAGACGAGGTGCCGCGTGGACCGGTCCGCATACCAGCCGCCCACCAGCGTGCCGCCCGTGGCGCCGACCATGTAGGCCGTGAGCGCCAGCGACGCGACCGCGACCGGCGTGCCCCACAGCGTGCCCAGCACCGTGATGCTCCAGGTCTGGATCGCGCTGCCCGCCATGGCGGAAAGCAGGAAGAAGGCGAAGAACAGCAGGATGGGGCGGGACAGCAGCAATTCGCGCCCGCCCGGCCCGGTGGCGCGGTCCTTCGGCTTCGCCTGGTCCTTCAGGATGCGGCCCTGCCACTGGATGGCCAGCACCACCGGCACGCCGATCAGCCCCAGCACCAGCAGCGCCATGCGCCAATCCATCACCAGCAGCATCGCCGCCACCACCGGCGGCCCGGCCGCGAAGCCAAGATTGCCGGTGAAGGTGTGCATGGCGAAGGCCCGCCCGATGCGCGACGGATGGATGGAGGCGCCAAGGATCGCGTAGTCCGCGGGATGGATCACCGCATTGCCGACGCCCGACAGGATGGCCAGCAGCAGGATCGCCCAATAGCCCGGCGCGAAGGCCATGGCCGCGATGGACAGCGCCATCAGAGCCACGCCGCCGAGCAGGAAGGGCATGGCCCCGTGCCGGTCCACCAGGAACCCCACCGGCGTCTGCAAGGCCGCTGTGACGCCGGCCATCAGCGCCACCGCCAGGCCGAGCGTCGCGAAGGAGACATCGAACTCCGCCTGCCACACCAGGAACAGCGGCGGCAGGCACAGCATGTAGAAATGGCTGAGGAAATGCCCGGTGCCGATCAGCGCCAGCACGCGGGCGTCCCGGTGCGGGGCGTCTTGATGCGGTGCGTCGGCGGTCTCGGCGGGCATGCGGTGGGCTCCGGGGATGGCCCCACGCTGCGCCCCGGCCCCGCGCCCGGTCAATCGCCGGGATCGCAGGGCAGCTACGCCGCCAGGCTGTCCCGGATCAGCCCCACCAGCGGCGCCACCACCTGGCTGCGGCCCGTCTCATCCCCGAAGACCGCCATCTCCACCACGCCGAGCGGCGGCAGGCCAGGCACCTCCCGCAGCCCCGGCGGGAAGCCGCTGCGCCCCAGCACGGTCAGCGCGAAGCCCGCCTGCGCCGCCGCGGCCAGGCCCAGCAGGCTGTCGCAGGTGAAGACGGCCTCGAACCCCATCCCCGCGCGGGCCAGGGCAGCGAGGGCGCGTTCGCGGAACATGCAGCCCTCCGGCAGCAAGGCCAGCGGCAGCGGGCGGCCTTCCGGCGGCTGCCAGTCGGCGGCGGCGGCCCAGACCACCGTCTCCGTCCATATGGGCACGCCCGCCGTCTCCCCATCCCGCCGCTTCCCCAGCACCAGGTCGAGCCCCCCCTTGGCCTGCTTGGCGCGGAGTTCGTGGCTGCGCCCCACCTCCACCTCCAGCCGCACCTCGGGATAGGTGGTGGCGAAGCGGGCGAGCATCGGGGCCAGGCTGCGGGGGACGAAATGGTCGGCGACGCCGAGGCGCAGCCGACCCGCGACGGGGGGCGCCACCAGGCGGCGCACGGCTTCGTCATTCAGGGCCAGCATCCGGCGCGCATAGGCCAGCAGCGTCTCACCCTCCCGCGTCAGGGCCACGCGGCGGCTGGTGCGCTGGAAGACGGGGCGGCGGACCAGATCCTCCAGCCGCTTCACCTTCAGGGAGATGGCGGATTGCGTCAGGCCGAGCGCGCTGCCGGCGGCGGTGAAGCCGCCCTGCTCCGCCACCGTCACGAAGCAGCGCAGCAGATCGAGGTCGAGGTCGGGAATGCGCATCGCCCGATGATCCACAATGGATCGGCCGGGATCAATGAAGGGAAGACATGAAAAAGGCGCGGCAGGTTTCCCCGCCGCGCCCCGGATCCGTCACCCGCTGGGGTGATCAGATCTCCTCGTCGTAGCCACCGCCATCGTCATAGCCGCCGCCATTGTCATAGGCCTGGGCATCGTCGCCATAGGCGGGCGCTTCCGGTGCCGCCGCGCCGGCATCCGCCGCGCCGGAGGTCGGCGCTTCCGCCGCCTGCGCGCCGCCGCCGCCGAGGGCGGACATCAGCATGCTGCCCATCATCATGCCGCCGGCCACGCCGACCGCCGTCATCATCGCGGTGCCGAGGAAGCCGCGGCCGCCGCCCTGCTGCATCGCGGCCGGGTTGTAGCCCGGCGGATACTGCGGCTGCGGGCGGGGCGGCATCGCCGCGGGGCGCGCGGCGCCGCCGCCGAACATGCCGCCGAACATCCCGCCGCGATTCTGCTGGGCCTGGCCCTGGCGCTGGGCGTTCTCCAGCTCCCATTCCAGCTGCTGGATGCGGTTCTGCATCTCGACCAGCGCGTGCTCCTGCACGAAGGCGGTCTGGGTGATGCGGTAGCGCGCTTCCGGATAGCGGTTGAACAGGTCGGAGATCAGCGCATCGGCTTCCCGGTCCACCGGGGGAAGCGGCTGCGCGGCCTGCTGCTGCTGGCCGCCGAACGCCCCCCAGGGCGAGGCCGGGCGCGCCGGCGCCGCGTTCGCCGCGCCGCTCACCCGCTCCACATAGCCGGTGATGATCCGGCGTTCCTCGTCCGTCATGTCTCTCTCATTCCCTTGGCAGGAAGTCCGGCCGCGATGCGGTCCGGGCGGGCGGGTGGGGCCGGCAGGGTGCCCGCGCTACCTTACCGGCATTTAACGTGGGCCGAAGGTGGCCCGGCGCGACGCGCTTTTCAAGCGGGGTGGGTGTTACGTTTCACGCACCGATCCGCGCGGGCAGGTTCAGCCGCCGCCATTCGATCGCCGGGCAGCGGTCCATCACCACGACCAGCCCCGCCGCCCGCGCGCGCGCGGCCGCGGCTTCGTCCACCACGCCCAATTGCAGCCAGACGGATTTCGCGCCGAGGGCGATCGCCTCATCCACCACCGCGCCGGCCTCCGCGCTGCGACGGAAGATGTCCACCATGTCGAGCGGCCCGGCCGCCGCCAGTGTCGCGGCGACCTCGCGGCCCAGGATGGCCTTGCCCGCCAGCACCGGGTTCACCGGCGTCGCGTCATAGCCGCGGGCGAGGAGAAAGCCGAAGACCCCGTGGCTCGGCCGGTCCGGGCGGTCGGAGGCGCCGACCACGGCGATTCGCCGCGTGGCCAGCAGAAGGTCCCGGATGGTGGTGTCGTCGGCGGCGATCATGGCGCTGTTCTGCACCCTTCCGTCAGGGCCGCAAAGGGCGTGGCGCGAAGCGGATGAAACAGAGGCCCGATTGCCCGGTTTCCCGCCCGCGCGTGATGATGCGGCATGCGCATCCTGATGCTCCTGGCGGTCCTGCTGTTCCCCCTGCAAGCCGGCGCGCAGGCGCGCCCGGCGGCCGATGTCGCCGGCGGGCGGGACCACCCGCTGGTCGGCCGCTACGAAGGCGCCACGATGCGGTTCCAGCATGCGCGGGAATTCGACGAATTCCGCATGATCAACCGCCGGGTCACCAGCCGCGACACGCGTGAAGCCGGTGCCCGAATCAGTGACCGCAACGCCATGCCCGTATCCGGCCGCGCCGTTCGGCTGCGGTATGAGGTGCCGGAAGGACGTTCGGCGCTGGAGGTGATGCGCAACCACCAGGAACGCCTGGCCGCCAATGGGTTCGAGACGCTCTTCGCCTGCCGCGACAATGAATGTGGCGATCCCTCGGAGATGTGGTCCGCGGTCCGCGACACCGTATCGGGGGCGAATGCCGGGCTGCTCGCGGGCTGGTCGAGCCTGCTCTACACCGTCGCGAAACTGTCGCGGCCGGAGGGTGACGTGCATGTCGCCATCCTGGTCAACGCCACCAGCCAGCGGTCCCAGGTGCTGGTTGATGTGGTGGAAAGCCGGCCGATGCAGTCCGGGCGCATCGTCTTCGTCGATGCCTCCGCCATGCAGCAGGCGGTGGAGCGCACGGGCCGTGTCGCGCTGTATGGCATCCAGTTCGGCTTCGACAGCGCGGAGATCCTGCCGGCCTCCCGCCCGACGCTGGAGGAGGTGGCGAAGTTCCTCCGCGCCAATCCCGCGCTGAACGTGATCGTCGCCGGGCACACGGACGGGCAGGGGGCCTTCGACTACAACGTGCAGCTTTCCACGCGCCGGGCGCAATCGGTGGTGGCGGCGCTGACGCGGGAATGGGGCATTGCCGCCGCGCGGCTGACGCCCTTCGGCGCCGGCATGGCCGCCCCCATTGCCAGCAACGACAATGATGCCGGCCGCCAGCAGAACCGCCGGGTGGAGATCGTGAAGCGGTAGCCCTTCCCACCTGACGCAATCGGTTGCACGCTCCCCTCACTGATCCGAGAGGGAGTGCCATGAGCCTGGTCGTCGAGCATCTGGAAGGCACGGAGTTCCAGAAATCCCGCGCCTTCTCCCCCGCTGTCATCACGTCTGGCGGTCGCACCGTCTGGCTTTCCGGCCAGACCGCGACGCAGGACCTTGAAGGCAACGATATCAACTGGGATTTCGAGAAGCAGGTGAGGACCTGCTACGCGCTGATCGACCGCACGCTGAAGCGCGCCGGGGGCGATCTTTCCAGCCTGGTCTGGACCACGGTCTACATCCTGGACCCGCGCCACGGGGACCAGCTGGTGAAGCTGCGGGCGGAGCATTTCCCGGGTGGCCGGTTCCCGTGTTCCGCGCTGCTGACGGTCAGCGCCTTCGCGCGGCCTGGCATCGTGGTGGAGATCCAGGGCATCGGGGTGGTGCCATGAACCGCCGTTCGCTGCTGCTGGCCGCCCCGGCGCTGGTCCTGGCCGGCGGCGCCCGCGCGCAATCCTTCCCGACGCGCCCCATCCGCCTGATCGTCACCATCGGTGCCGGTTCGGCCGCGGATATCCTGTCCCGCGCGCTGGCCGATGAACTCGGTCGGCGGCTCGGCCAGTCCGTGGTGGTGGAGAACCGGCCTGGTGCCGGTGGCAACATCGCGGGCGATGTCGTGAAGCGCGCCGATCCGGATGGCCACACGCTGCTGATGGCGACGGTGTCCACGCATGGCATCAACCCCGCGCTCTACCGGACCATGCCTTTCGACCCGGTGGCGGATTTCGCGCCCATCACGCTGGCGGCCACCAGCCCCAACGTGCTGGTGGTGCATCCCGACAGCCCCTATCGCAGCGTGGCCGACATCGTCGCCGCGGCGCGGGCCAGGCCGGGGGAGCTGACCTATTCCTCCGGGGGCTCCGGCACGTCGCAGCATCTCGGCGGCGCGGTGCTGGAGCAGATGACGGGTGTGCGGCTGACGCATGTGCCGTTCCGCTCGGCGCCGGAGAGCATCAATGCGGTGCTCGGCCAGCAGACGGTCATGACCTTCGCTTCCGTCCCCGCCGCGCTCGGCATGGCGCAGGGCGGGCGGCTGCGGCCGATCGGGTTGTCGGGGCTGCGGCCGATGGCGAGTTGGCCGGAGGTGAAGCCGCTGGCGGAGTTGGGCCTGCCCGGCTTCGACGTGACGGCCTGGTTCGGGCTCGTTGGCCCCGCGCGCACGCCTGCCGCGGTGGTGGAGCAGATCAACGCCGCGACCCGCGCGGCGCTGGAGGTGCCCGCTGTGCGGGAGAGGCTGGCGGGGCAGGGGATGCAGGTGCTGGAGGGTGGGCCGGCGGAATTCGCTGCCTTCATCCGCAGCGAGATCGCGCGCTGGGCGCCGATCGTGCGGGCCAGTGGCGCGACGGCGGATTGATCTGGCTGTCCGAAGGGGGAGCGCCGCTCCCCCTTCAACTGATAACGATCCAGGGTCGTTTCGACCCTGGCTGATGGGGTCCGGGGAAGGCAGCGCCTTCCCCGAATCCTACCGCGCTGCCGGTCGCAACTCCGTCGCCATCGTCCGCTCGTCGTTCCGCGCGTTGTAGGTATAGCCTCGTCGCGCCGCCCAGATATTCACCTGGTGGTGCAGCGGGATGATGGCGAGGTCCTCCATCGCGATGCGCGTGGCCTGCTGGTACAGCGGCTCCCGCGCCGCCGGGTCCAGCGTCTGCAGCGCGCGCCCCAGCACCTCATCCAGCCGAGGGCTGGAATACCCGCTGCGGTTCACCGCCCCCCAGCCGCGGGAGGGTTCGTTGGTGGCGATCAGGGATTGCAGCGGGCTGTCGGGCTCCCCGGTGCCGGTGCCCCAGCCCAGCAGGCCGACGCTGAATTCCGCCCGAGCGGCGCGGCCGAAGAAGGTGGCGGAGGGCTGTGCTTCCACCCGCACGCGCAGCCCTGCGCGCGTCCAGCCCTGCGCGATGGCCTGCAGCACGCGGTCATCGTTGATGTAGCGGTCATTGGGCCCGCC
This sequence comes from Falsiroseomonas sp., assembly GCF_051859025.1. Taxonomy (GTDB): domain Bacteria; phylum Pseudomonadota; class Alphaproteobacteria; order Acetobacterales; family Acetobacteraceae; genus Falsiroseomonas. Next base: position 52,840 of record NZ_JBHYGL010000038.1, read on the forward strand.
GAGGACGATCTGGAAGCCCTGGGGATAGCCGGCCTCCGCCAGCAGGCGGCGCGCGCGGTCGGGGTCGAAGGGATCGGGCCGCAGGCTCGGATCATGCCCCATCACCCCCGCCGGCAGCAGCTGCCCCGACGCCACCGCCTGCCCGTTCATCACCGATCGCACGATGCCGTCGCGATTGATGGCCAACGACAGCGCGCGCCGCACCCGCGCGTCCCGCAGCGGGTTGTCGATGGCATTGCCGGCGAGGTCCGTGACCCCCGGCGTCCGCGCCCGCGCGTGATCGACATAGAGGTAGATGTTGCGCACGCCCGGGGTCGAGAACACGCCGAGGTTCGCATTCTGCGCCAGCCCCGCGACTTCGTCGGTGGGCACCTGGTCGATCAGCTGCACGTCGCCCGCGCGCAGTGCCGCAACCCGTGAAGCCGTATTGGTGATCAGCAGGAAATTCACCCGCTCCCACGGTTCCTTCGGGCCGTCATACTCGTCGTTGCGCGTCAGCTCGAACCGGCTGCCCGGTGTCCAGGACCGGAAGCGGTAGGGGCCGGTGCCGATGGCGGCGCGGCCATTGTTGAAGTCGGCGGTGGAGCTTTCGCGGTCCGCCCCGCGCACCAGCATCAGCCCCGCCATCTGGTTCGGCAGCAGCGGATGGGGGCCATCCGTGTGCAGGCGGATGGTGTGCGGGTCCACGATCTCCACGCGGTTGATGCGGCGCGTATAGATGGTGAAGCGGCCGGGGCTGTTCGGCACATTGGCGACGCGGTCGATGTTCGGCGCGAAATCCGCCGCGGTGAACGGCGTGCCGTCATGCCAGCGCGCGGTCCGGCGCAGCGTGAATTCCCAGGTGGTCTGGTCGATCGCCCGCCATCCCGTGGCGAGTTCCGGCTTCAGCCCCAGCTTCTCATCCTGCCCGACGAGGGCCTGGTAGATATGCTGGTGGATCGCGACATTGCTCGTCAGCGCGTGGAAATGCGGATCGACGGAGGTGACGGCCGCGCCATAGCCGATCCGCACCTCCTGCGCCGCGACGGGCATGGCGAGCACCGCCGATGCCAGACCCGCAACCCATGCTCGCCGCATCCTCATCGTCCCTGATCCTTTTCTCGACGTCATCCGATGCTAGGCTGCGTCGAGCAGGAAACGGAAGGGCGGACAATGACCGATCGGTTGCTGGTGGTGGATGGCCTGGTCGTGACCATGGACCCGGATCGCCGCGTGATCGAAGGCGGCGCCGTGCTGGTGGAGGCCGGGCGCATTGCCGCGGTGGGCGACACCGCCGCGCTGCGCGCCCGCTACCCCGGCGCGCCCGAACTCAACGCGCGCGGCAAGGCCGTGCTGCCGGGCCTGGTCGATGCCCATGCCCATGCCGGTCACACGCTCGTGAAAACGCTCGGCGGCGGTGACGGCGCGAAATGGACGGAGGCGGTGGAATCCATCTATCCCCGTGGTGCCACGCCGGATTTCTGGGGCGCGGATGGATCGCTGGCGGCCCTCGAACGCCTCAAGGCCGGCGTCACCACCAGCCTCTCCATCTTCGGCGCCTATGGATCGCGCACCGACGAGGCTTCGCACGCCTTGGCCCATGCCGCGGGATACCGCCGCGTCGGCGTGCGCCACGTGATCTGCCCCGGCGCCTCGCCGCCGCCCTATCCCAACACCTTCTACCGCTGGGATGGCGACAGCCACGAAAGCATCGCGGTCACGCTCGACCGGCAACTCGCGGTCTGCGAGGAACTGACGCAAGCGCTGCATGACCGCGACGACGCGATGAGCCGCGTGATGCTCTGCGCGCCCGTCGCCTTCTCGGGCCGCCCTGGCGTCACGCCGGAACTCGCGCAGCAATATGACGACACGGCAAAGCAGGTGCGCGCGCTGTCGCGCAGCCTGGGCGTCGGCTTCACGCAGGATGGCCACAAGGGCGGCACCGTCCGCGCTGCCGCGGCGGCAGGGCTGCTGGGCCCCGATGCGCTGCTGTCGCACTGCATCGACCTGCATGAGGATGAGATCGCGCTGATCGCTGAATCCGGCACCAAGGTCGCGCACAACCCTTCCGCCAACTTCTCCATCATCGGCCGCTGCCCCGCCATCGAATTGATGGAGGCCGGCGCCACCGTCGCCATCTGCTCCGACGGCACCGCCCCCGACCGCAGCTTCGACATGTTCCGCCACATGACCCAGGCCATGCACTACCATCGCCGCCACTTCCGCGACGCCAAGGTGCTGCCACCCGGCAAGGCGCTGGAGATGATCACCTGCGACGCCGCCGCCGCACTCGGCATGGCGGAGGAGATCGGCAGCCTGGAAGTCGGCAAGCGCGCCGACCTCATCCTCATCGACATGCGCAAGCCCCACCTCTGGCCCGGCGACATGCCGCTCTATCGCCTGGTCTGCTTCGCGCTGGGATCGGATGTGGACACGGTGATGGTGGCGGGGCGCATCCTGATGGCGGGACGCGCGGTGTTGTCGGTGGAAGAAGACCAGGTGCTGGATGATGCGACGCGGGAGATCGGGCTTGCGCTGGACCGCAGCGGCATGCGGCACATGACGGTCACGCCGGAGAGCTTCTGGAAGAACACGCGGTACCAGTAAGGGCGAGGCTCCGCCTCGCGCTCCGCCGGGGGGCGTGGCGCCCCCCGGACCCCGCCTTCAATCGTCGTCGCGGGCACGGTCCAGGGCGGCGCGCAGGCGGCGGAGGACGGGGAGAACCGCGTCGACCTCGGCGGCCGACACATCGCCGGCCACCGGGGCGATCGCGGCCTGCGCGATTGCCACCGCCTCCTCCCGCGCAGCACGGCCAGCCGGCGTCAGGAACACCAGCTTGCCGCGGCCATCGCGCGGATCAGCCTCCAGCGTCACCAGGCCCCGCGCCTCCAGCTTCTGGATCGTGTTGGTCATGGCGGGGCGCTCCACCTGCACGGCCCGCGCGATCCGCACCAGGCTGCGCCCATCGCCCATCCGCACCAGGTGGTTCAGCACCACGAAATGCGACACGCGCAGCCCCTCCGGCAACGCCCGCTCCAGCCGATTGCGCGCGAGATGCTCGATGATCGAGATCTCGTTCAACAGGGCAAAGAGCGGCGGATCCTTCACGCGCGGCGTATCCTCGTCTCGAACGCCCAGCGCGGCGTGGCGGGCACCACGGGCCCATGGCCCAGCCGCCCCAGCATCTGCACCACGCCCCCACCCCCCAGCATCGCCTGCGCCTCGGCATAAGGGCCGGCCATGGCGGAAAACTCCTGCAAGGCCTGGCTGACGGGATGCAGCGACAGGCCGATCGCCGTGGCGGCCAGGTTGATGCGCAACCAGTCCCGGCCGGAGGCCAGCGCCTCCGCCCGGCTGTTGCCCGGCGTCACCGTCCAGACATAGGCGGGGGTCGCGGCCAGCATCGAGGTGTAGCGCTGGATCATGATGTCGTAGCCGGGACGCCCGGGCAACATCGCCTCCCGCGTGATCTGCCCCGCCGCCACGCCTTCCTCCAGCCCCGGGCCGAAGATGCTGATGCCGTCGGGCTGCGCGGCCACGGCGGCACGGCCGAAGCGCATCAACTCCACACTCTCCCGATGCGCGGCCTCGTCCCGCGCCTCGATCAGCCAGGCCCGCCAGGCCAGGTCGCGGATCGCCGCCACCCGGGCCGCATCCGTCGCCGCCCCGAAGCGGCGCGGCGCATCGACGGTCGCGGCCAGCACTGCCAGCGCCGCCTCCGGCACCGGGCGCGCCATGTCGAAGGGGCGCTTCACCGAACGCCGCGCCGCCGCATGGGCGAACAACGGGTCCGCGATGCCCCCCGGCGCCAGGCGGATCACCGCCACCGGCCGGCCATCCAGCCGCGGCCGGGGCTCTCCCTCCGGAAACGGTGTCACCACGGCGGAAAACCCCTGCTGCGCGGCCGCCATGCGGAACAACTCCACGAAGGCACCCAGGCCGATGGTGATCTGCCGGTCGAAGGGGTCCGTCACCGGCAGGCGCCGATCGAGGTCGCAGCGCAGCACCACCGTATCCGGCGCCCCGTCCGGCAACTCCGCGATCCAGGGCTGCCGGTTGTGCGGGTTGGGCGCCAGTACCGCCCAGGCCAGCGCCCGCACCCGCGGGTCAGGATGGGCGGCCGCGGCGGGGGCAGCGGCCCAGGGTGTGGATGGATCGGGCGCGGCCGGATCGGGCGAGGTGACGACCTGCCCGCGCGCGGTGCGGGACAGGGCCAGGCCGGCCAGGCCGGCGGAGAGCAGAAGGCGGCGGGAGGCAGGCATCGCGACGGCTCCATATGTTCGATATCGAACAATACGGTTCGTCGTCGAACAATATCAAGCGCAATCCGTCGCTCGGCTTGCGGGCCAGGTCAGGGCGAGGGGATGCGCAGCAGGAAGGTGCGCACCGCGGGGTCCGTCGCCAGCCCCGCGGCACGGCTGCGGGCGGCATCGGCTTCCGCGCCTTCCGCCAGGGCGGCCAGTGCGGCCCAGAAGTGCTGGTAGCCTGCCAGGCGCCCATCTGCGCCGGCCTCCCGCAGCGCCGCCAGCCCGGCGGCCCGGCCTTCCACCTCCGCCAGCGCCACGGCGCGGTTCACCGCGACCACAGGGCTGCCCGTGGCGGCCATCAAGGCGTCGTACAGCAGCAGGATCTCCTGCCATTCGGTGCGCCCGGTCACGCGCCGCGCGGCATGGACGGATTGCACCGCGGCCTCCCACTGGAAGCGCCCGGGCGCGCCCAGCGCGAAGGCGCGACGCAGCCACGCCTCGGCCTCCGCCTGCATCGCGGCGTCCCAGGCGCCCATGTCCTGCTCGGAGAGAGGGACGTAGCGACCCGCGCCATCCCGCGTCGCCGGGCGCCGGGCTTCGAGGTGCAGCAGCAGCGCGGCCAGCCCCGCCGCTTCCGCCTCCTCCGGCGCCAGCGCCGCCGCGATCCGCGCCAGCCACAGCGCCTCCCCGCCCAGGGCGCCGCCATCGGCGGGGTCCTGCGCGCCGGCGGCATAGGCGGCGTAGATGGCGTCCAGCACCGCGGGCAGCCGCGCCGCCACCACATCCCGCCCCGGCAGGGTGAAGCGCGCGCCGCTGGCCGCGATGCGGCGCTTGGCCCGCACCAGCCTCTGCCCCATCGCGGAGGGGGAGAGCAGGAAGGCGGAGGCGATGCGCGCGGCATCGAGCCCCAGCACCACCTGCAGCATCAGCGGTGCCTGCGCCGCGCGCTCCACCTCCGGCGCCGCGCAGGCCAGCAGCAGGGCCAGGCGGTGGTCGGGTATGGCGTCGGGTTCGGCGTCCTCTGCCAGCAGCGCGGCGTGGCGCAGCGTGGGTTCGGCGGCGCTGGCGGTGGCGCGGCGGCGATGGCCGTCCAGCAGGCGTCGCCGTGCCGCGGTCAGCAGCCAGGCCTCCGGCCGGTCGGGCACGCCGTCCCTCGGCCAGGTCGCCAGCGCGGCGGCGAAGGCATCGGCCAGCGCATCCTCCGCCGCCGCGATGTCCCGGCCCTGCGCCGCCAGCCAGGCGAGCAGCCGGCCGTAGCTGTCCCGCGCCGCGCCTTCGGCGGCCCGCGATGCCGGGCTCATCCCATGACGGGCCGCGCCTCCACCACCCCATGGCCGGCGCCCGGGCATCGCGCTGCCCAGGCGAGGGCCGTGCCCATGTCCGGCACCTCGATCAGGTAGTAGCCGCCCAGCTGTTCCCGTGTCTCGGCATAGGGGCCGTCCAGCACCTGGGGCGCGCCGTCCACCATCCGCACGGTGTGGGATGCGGCGGTCGGCGCCAGCCGGTTGGCGCTGACCAGCGCGCCGGCTTCCCGCAGCGCCGCGGTATAGGCGCCATAGGCCGCCATGGTGGCGTCCCGTTCCGCCTCCGGCATCCGGGGCCAGGCGTTCTCATCCGCATGGATCAGCAGCATCACCTGCATGGCGCGTTCCTTCATCATCATGGCGGCGCCCCAGCGGCGCCGGCATGATGACGCGCGGGCCCGCCCCATTTCGACAGGCGCTACCCCGGCTTGTCGTCCCGCTTCGCGCCTTCCAGCAGCGCGCGGCGGCGCGCTTCCTCCCGCCGGTCGTTCAGCTTCTCCGCCCCCGTGCGGCCATGCTTCACGCGATTGGCCGCGGCCTCCGCCGCTTCCCCGCGCTTCTTCGCCGCCTTCCGGGCCTTGTTGAGGTTGACGATATCGGCCATGGGGGCAGGATACCGCGCCCCAGGATCGGATGAAACGCCATGATGATCGAGCTGACCGCCGCCGACGGCCACCGCTTCGCCGCCTACAAGGCGGGCCCCGCCGATGCGAAGAAGGCGCTGGTGGTGGTGCAGGAGATCTTCGGCGTGAACCGTCACATGCGCCGCATCTGCGACGATTTCGCGAAGGAAGGCTACGCCGTCATCGCCCCCGCGCTGTTCGACCGCGTGGAGCGTGGCGTGGAGCTTGGCTACACCGGCGATGACGTCGCCCGCGGCCGCGACCTGCGCGCCAAGGTTCCCGCGGATGGCCCGATGCTGGATGTGGAGGCCTGCGCCGCCGCCCTGCCGCCTGGCGCCGCCCGCGGCATCGTCGGCTATTGCTGGGGCGGCACCGTCGCCTGGTGGGGCGCCACCCGCAGCACCAGCTTCAAGGCCGCCTGCGGCTGGTATGGCGGCGGCATTGCCGGCACGAAGGATGAGAAGCCGTCCTGCCCCGTCGAACTCCATTTCGGCAGCCTCGACGCCTCCATCCCGATGAGCGACGTGGACGCCATCCGCGCCGCCCAGCCCGGCATCGCGATCTTCGTCTATGAGGGGGCCGGCCACGGCTTCGGCTGCGAGGACCGGGCCTCCTTCAAGGCCGATGACGCGGCGGTGGCGGAGAAGCGGACGCTCGACTTCTTCGCCCGCCACCTGGGCTGACGGCGATGGTCGGCTACTACGTCACCGCCGCCTGCTGCCTGTTCCTGCTGACCATGATGCCGATCTGGTCCGGGCGGACGGACCAGTCGACCTATCCCTTTTGGGTCATCCTGCTGCTCGGCGTGGTGGTGCTGCTGGTGCCGGTCTTCGTCCGCCGCCGTCGGCGCGAAGGCGCCGCCGCGCCCGGCGACCCGGCCGTGACGCTGGAGAACCGCGACTGAGCCTCGGGCTGGTCCAGGCCGCCAGCCGCCTGCATGGACGCTGGCGCCGCCGCCGCAGCGTCGGCCCGGGCGATGCCCTGTTCCGGCTGGAGCCGGAGGATTTCGCCAGCCCCTGGCGCCGCGTCGCCATGCAGGCGCTGATCCGCGCCCATGCCCGCGCCGTGCCGCTGCCGGATGGCACCATCCTGTGCCGCGCGCTCGGCCGCTATCCCATGGTGGTGGAAGGCCGGGATCTCGGCCTGTCCGCGCGGCTGATGATCGAGGGATTCTGGGACTACGCCGTCGTCTCCTTCATCGCCCGCGTGCTGCGGCCTGGCCAGGTGGCGATCGATGCCGGCGCCAATCTCGGCTTCCTCACCCTGCTGATGGCCGACATGGTCGGCCCGGCCGGGCGGGTGGAGGCGGTGGAGCCCAACGCGGCGCTGGCCCGGCTGGCGGAGCGCAACCTGGTGATGAACGGCCTGGCCGCGCAGGTGCGCATCCACCAGGCCGCCGCCGCTGAAAGGGGCGGGGAGACGAGGCTGCTGCGCCAGGACAGCGCGGACCCGAAGAACGGCCATCTGCTGCCCACCGGTTCGCTGCCCACCGGCGGCACGGGCAGCGTGACGGAGACGGCAGTGCCCACCCTGCGCCTGGATGATGTGGCGCCGGGCCCCGTGGATTTCGTGAAGATCGACGTGGAGGGCGCGGAGGAGATGGTCTGGGCCGGCATGCAGGGCCTGATGGACCGCAGCCCGGATCTGCTGGTGCTGATGGAGTTCAACCGCGACCGGGGCCAGGACCCTGCCGCCCTGCTGCGGGCCATCGCCGCCCGCTTCCCGCTGCGCCACCTGCGCGCCGATACCCGCGTGGCGCCGATCAGCCTGGCGGAGGCGTTGGCCCGGGATGGCGACATCCAGCTGGTATTGGCGCGCCGCGCCCGGCTGTAGCCGCCTATCCCCCGGCACCCGCCGGCGTTCCCCTCGGTACCCCGTCCGGCGCCTTATCCGGCGCGCCTTCCGGCGCCCGATCCAGCGCGCCTTCCGGCATCTTCTCCAGCGCGCCTTCCGGCGCGACGGGAAGCGATAGGGTGAAGCGCGCGCCCGCCCCCGCATTCTCCGCGACGATCCCCCCGCCCATGGACCGCATCAGCCCGTGGCAGATGGACAGGCCCAGCCCGGCGCCGCGGTCCGGCCCCTTGGTGGTGACGAAGGGCTCGAACACCCGGCCCAGCACGGCCGGCAGGATGCCGCCGCCGGTATCGGCGACCGCCAGCCGCGCGACCCCGTCCTCCGTCTCCGCCGTGATGGCGATCTGACGCGGTGCGCCCGGCGGCAGCGCGGCCACGGCATCGCGGGCGTTGAACAGCAGGTTGACCAGCACCTGTTCGATCGGCACCGCATGGCCCAGCACCACCGGCGCCGGCGGGCCGAGCGTGACCAGCACCTCCGCCCCGGCTTCCGCCAGCGCGCCGCCGCACAGCGCCAGCGCCCCGTTCACGGCCACCGCCAAATCGACCGGCACGACGCCCTCCTCATCCTCTTGCCCGCGGGCGAAGCGGCGGAGGTAGTCGATGATGGCCGAACCGCGCTTCACCTGGTCCAGGATGCGGTCGAGGCGCTGCAGCACCCGGTCATTGTCGCCGCGCTTCGCCGCCATCACGGCGACGCCGGCGGCCAGGGAGATCGCGGTCAGCGGCTGGCGCAACTCATGCGCCAGCCCGGCCCCCATCTCCCCCAGCGAGGCGAGGCGGGAGGCGGCGAGCGCGCGGGCCTCCGCCGCCCGTTCGGCGGTGATGTTGACGATGTAGCCCACCACCAGGCCGCGCCCCTCGGGCAGCCGTTCCAGCAGGCGCAGCGTGCTGCGCATCGAGGCCCAGCTGCCATCGGGCTGGCGCATGCGCCAATCCATCACGGCCTGGCCCTCCGTCAGGGCGCGCTGGTAGATGGATTCGAAATCGGCCTCGGGATCCGCGAGGTCGGCCCAGGGTTGCCGTGACGGCAGCGCCTCCGGCGGCCAGCCCGATACCGCCGCGCTGTCGCCGTTGCGGTAGAGGTGACGCGCCGTGCCATCCGGCCCGACTTCCCGCAGGAAGACGATGGCGGGCAGCCCGGCCAGCAGGCGCTCGATCTCCGCGCGTCCGGCCTGCTGGGCTGCCAGTTCGCGCCGCACATTGCGCCCGCGCAGCACGGCGAAGCCGGCCAGTAGTAGCAGCAACAGCACCGCCCAGGCTGCCAGCGCCGCGACTCGCGCCCCGGCATGGATCCGCGCCGCATGGGCCAGGGCCGGCCCCAGCGTCACCGACCCCACGGCCAGCACGGCACCGCCCGGCACGGCGCGGAAGCTGATCATCACTTCCTCCCCGGTCAGGGGGCTGCGGCTGCGGAAGGGGGTGGTTTCGCCGTTCAGCAGCGCCATCCGCGTTCGTTCGGTGACAAGCGGCCGGCCGATCAGCTGGGCCGTGTCTGCGCTGCGTACCAGCAGGTCGCCTTCCCGTCGCAGGATGGCCGCAACCTCCCCCGGCCGGTGCGCCAGCGCGGCGAGGGATTCCTCGAGCCCGCTGACGTCGAGCGCCACGACGGCCGCGCCGCCGAAGCCGCCTTCCGCCGCCACGACCCGGGTGGAGACGGGGATGGTCCAGGCGGGCAGGGCGGCATCGGCCGGGGCGGCGCCGATCGTCGGGCTCACCCGCGGCGGCCCGGGTGTCGAGGCATGGGCCTGGAACCAGGGCTGGCCAGCGACCGACCCTTCCTGCGCGTCGGAGGACCAGATCACGCGGCCCGCCGCGTCGGCGATGGCGATGCGGGCGATTGCGCCGCCGGATTGGGCGATGTGTTCGGCCAGCAGTTTGGCGACCTCCGCCCGGATGGCGGTTTCCTCGGGCGCGCGATGGGCGGCCCAGTGCCCGGCCAGGGCCTGTCCGTCACGCGCCGCGGCCAAGGCGCGCTGGGCGAACTGGCTGGCGACCTCCGCGATCGCGCCGGCGCGTTGTTCCGCGCTTTCCAGCGCATCGGTCTCGACATGCTCGCCGATCGCCTCGGCGCCCGACCACAGCAGCAGCAGGGCGAACAGCCCGGTGCAGCCGGCAAGGAATGCCGACCATCGCCGTTTCCGGGGTAAGGTGCCTGTATGGACCATCTAGGGTTGCAGAATTAAGTCGGGTTCTGTGACTCGTCCGTTAGCCGGGGCGAAACGGCTGCGATCGCCGTGCCACCCTTGCCATCCGGGCGCCGGCGGCGTTTTTTGCGTGACCGAAGAATGCCAGGAAAGGCGGCCGAGAGCCCATGCCCCAAGAAACCGCCCCCGCGGGTGACGCCGTCCCGGAGGACCTCTGGCGACTGCGCCGCAGCATCGACAATATCGACGCCGCTTTGGTGCATATGCTGGCAGAGCGTTTCCGCGTGACGCGGGAGGTTGGCGTGCTGAAGGCCGTCCACCGCCTGCCGCCCGTGGATGTGTCGCGGGAGGAGGCGCAGGTCGCCAAGCTGCGTGGCATGGCGGATCGCGCCGGCCTCGACGCCGATTTCGCCGAGGATTTCATCAGGCGCGTGATGGCGGAGGTGGTTCGCCAGCACGGTGAGATCGCTGCCGAACGTCGCGGAGCCTGACTGAAGATGGTCCAGGGGGGTCTCCCCCCTGGCGGTAGGGGTCCGGGGAAGGCAGCGCCTTCCCCGGAATCACTCAGACCTTCGTGTTGGTCCCCATGTACCGATCCTCCAGCCCCCGCCAGGTGGCGTTGTCGAACAGCGTCCACAGTTCCCCATGGCTGAGCATCCGCCCCGCGCTGGCGTTGGAGGACCCGGTTTCCTTCAGCGAGGCCAGCACCTCCAGCCCCGCCTTGGCGAAGAGCCGCGTCAGCGCGTTCGGGTAGATCGCGAGCCGGAACCCCAGTTCCTGGAGTCGCGCCGCCGGCAGGATCGGTGTCTTGCCGCCTTCGACCATGTTGGCCAGCAGCGGCACGTCCGGGAAGGCGCGGCCCACTTCCGCCAGTTCCGCCTCGCTCTGCGGGCTTTCCACGAAGATCACGTCGGCGCCGGCGTTGCGATAGGCGCGGGCACGTTCGATCGCCGCTTCCAGCCCTTCGCCTGCGCGCGCATCGGTGCGGGCGATGACGACGAAATCGGGGTCCCGCCGCGCTTCCACCGCCGCCTTGATGCGCATCGACATCTCATGCGTGGAAACGAGCTTCCGGCCGGGTTCGTGGCCGCACTTCTTCGGCCATTCCTGATCCTCGATCTGGATGCCGCTGACGCCCGCGCGTTCGTATTCCCGCACCGTGCGGATGACATTCAGCGGCCCGCCATAGCCCGTGTCGCCATCGGCGATGACGGGGATGGAGACGACGTCGCAGATGCGCCGGATCCGGTCCAGGATCTCCCCGAAGGACAGCGCGGAGACGTCCGGCGCGCCGAGGGCGCTCATCGAGATGCCGGCGCCGGTGATGTAGAGGCAGGAATGGCCGGAGGCCTCGACCAGCCTTGCGCCGACGCAATCGAAGGCGCCGGGGGCGAGGAACAGGTCCGGCCCGGCCAGCAATTCGCGCAGGCGCCGGTTGCGGCCCGTGGCCTCCGCCAGGCCGATGGGGAAGGTCGGGCCGGCGGGCAGGGGGGCGTCGTCGGGCATGGCGTTCTCTCCGAAGGGGCTTGGTGACCGTTTGAGAACACTGGCGGGTCGGTTTCGCTAGGCTTTTCCGCCCCTGGCCTCGTGCCGAAGGCACGCCTGCGGCATGTCGCCCGGCTTGCCGATGCAACCAGCATCGGCCGAGCCCGGCTCCTGCCAGGGCCGAAAAATCCCTCGCGAACCCTCAGCCGCCAGCATTCTAAAACGATCACTTGGATACAAGCTAGTCGCGCCCGGGGCGGCGCGGAAGACAGGCGTTTTCCCGGTTTCGCGCCGGCGCGGCCTGGGTCCATGCTGCGGCACCGATGCCCGCCCGAGGATGCCCCGCCATGATCCATCGCCGCCTGCTGCTGGCCGCCACCCTTGCCGCGCCTGTGAGGGTGCAGGCCCAAGGCCGGGGCGCGCTGCGCATCATCATGCCCTTCCCGCCGGGCCAGGGCAGCGACATCCTGATGCGGCTGCTGGCGGAGCGCCTGCAGGGCCCGCTCGGCCAGCCCGTCGTGGTGGAGAACCGGGCCGGCGCGGGCGGCACGCTCGGCATGGAATACGCGGCCAATGCGGCGCCGGATGGCAACACCATCGTGATGGGCGGCAGCGGGCCGACCACCATCGCGGGCAGCCTGTTCCCGCGGCTGGGCTACGACACGCTGCGTGATTTGACGCCGATCGCGCTGATCGCCAGCGTCCCCCAGCTCTTCATCGTCAACAACGACTTCCCCGTGCGCAGCATCCAGGACCTGGTGGCGCGGGCCAGGGCCAATCCGGGCCGCATCTTCTACGCCTCCTCCGGCAATGGCACGACGCAGCATCTGAACGTGGAATTGTTCAAGACGCTGACGGGCACGGATTTGACGCATGTGCCCTATCGCGGATCGGGCCCGGCGCTGGCCGACCTCGTCGCGGGCCAGGTGCCCTTCATGTCCGACACGCTGGCGGCGGTGACGGATCTGGTCCGGACGGGGCGCGTGCGCGCCATCGGCGTGACGTCGAAGGAGCGTTCGCCCTTCTTCCCGGATGTGCCGACCATCGCGGAGCAGGGCGTGGCCGGTTACGAATCCGTGGGCTGGATCAGCCTGCTTGGCCCCCGCGGCCTGCCCGATGCCCAGGCCGCGCGGATCGAGCGGGAGGTGGAGGCGGTTCTCCGCCAGCCCGATTTCCAGGCTCGCCTGGCCGACCAGGCCTTCACCGCCACCTTCCTCAACCGCCACGACTTCACGGCCTTCATCCGTAGCGAGATCACGAAATGGGCGGGCGTGGTGCGGGCGGCGAATGTGAAGGTGGATTGAGGATCAGGGCCGCGCGCGGGCGGAGACGGGTTCGCTGACTTCCTCCAGGGACCTTCCCTCCGCCGCGAAGCCCAGGCGCCATTCGGTGAAGGCGGCCAGGATCATCAGCGCGGCGCCGAAGAGGTAGCCCCACATGATGTCGATGCGCTGCCCGCCCTCGATCAGCCAGCCGAACAGCGCGGGGCCCACCACGCCGCCAATGCCGGTGCCGAAGGCGTAGAAGACCGCGATGCCCATGGCGCGCATCTCCAGCGGGAAGCTCTCGCCGACCGTCAGATAGGCAGCCGATGCGGCGGCGGAGGCGAAGAAGAAGATCACGGTCCAGCACGCGGTCTGGCTGGCCGCCGATAGCCAGCCCTGCGCGAAGGCGAAGCCGGTGATGGCCATGAGTACGCCGGCCAGCCCATAGGTCAGCGTGATCATTGGCCGCCGCCCGATCGTGTCGAACAGCCTTCCCAGCAGCAGCGGGCCCATCAGATTGCCTATGGCGAAGGGCAGGATGTACCAGCCCACATGTTCGTTCGCGACGCCGTAGAAGCGCGTCAGCACCAGCGCATAGGTGAAGAAGATCGCGTTGTAGCAGAAGGCCTGGCAGGCCATCAGCACCAGCGCCAGCACGCTGCGGTCCCGGTGCTGGCGGAACATGATGCCGACGACCTCGAAGATGCCGATATGGTCGCGGGGATAGAGGCGGATGGGGCCGTGTTGCAGCGACGGCAGGGGGCCGTGGCGCGATTCGGCGCCGCGCTCGATCTCGCTGACGATCCGCTCCGCTTCCTCCGGCCGCCCATGCGTCATCAGCCAGCGCGGGCTTTCCGGGATGAAGCGGCGCAGCAGGAGAATCACGAAGGACAGCGCGCCGCCGACGATGAAGGCCGCGCGCCAGCCGATCTCGGGGTCCACCACCGCGGGGTTCAGCACCACCAGGCCGATCACGGCGCCGATCGCGCCGCCCGCCCAGAAGGTGCCGTTGATGACGATATCCGTCTGCCCGCGCCGCCGCGCCGGGATCAGTTCCTGGATGGCGCTGTTCACCGCGGCGTATTCGCCGCCGATCCCCGCCCCCGTCAGGAAGCGGAAGAAGGCCAGCGACCAGAAGTCCCAGGCGAATCCCGTCGCGATGGTCGCCAGCAGGTAGACTGCGACCGTGGCGGTGAACAGCTTCTTCCGCCCCAGCCGGTCCGTCGCCCAGCCGAAGCCCAGCGCCCCCAGCACGGCGCCGAGCAGATAGGCCGAGGCCATCAGCCCCACCTCCGTCTCCGTCAGGCGCAGGCTCGGGCTGGCGGCGATGGCGGGGGCCAGGCTGCCGACCAGCGTGACCTCCAGCCCATCCAGGATCCAGGTGACGCCGAGTGCCACGCAGACCAGCGTGTGGAAGCGGTCCCAGGGCAGGCGGTCCAGCCTGGCGGGGACCGAGGTCTCGAAGCTGCCATCGGCCGAACGGGCGGAATTCTCGCGCATGCGCCGGGCCTCCCTGACCCGGCGTGTTCAACCGCCTTCGGTGTCCGGCGGTTCCATCCTGCTACCGGCAGGGCACCAGGCGGATGTTCTCGACCTGCGCATCCACCGCGGCGCCGCTATCCTCGACATCGGTGGAGATCACCACCTCCTGCAACCCCGGCACCTCGCCCCCCCCGAAGGCGATCCGCCAATCGGCGCCGAGGTCCACCTTCTCCTCCACCCATTGCCCGCGCGGTGCCTCGGCGGGGCGCAGCACGCGGATGCGGGTGATGGCGCCGGTCCAGGGGCTGGCGAAGAAGGTGCCGGCGGCGGCTTCCCGCCCCGTGCCGCCCCAGACATAGCTCAGCACGCTCCGCGGCAGGCGGTGGTCCCCCGCGCTGGCCTGCGCCACGGCGTGCTGCGTGCGCGTCACGAAGCCGGCGGCGGGGGCGAATTCCACGAAGCCCACGGAGATCGCGAGCGCCCGGTCATCCCCGCCGCGCTTCGTCAGGTCCGTCACCGGCGGGCCGGCATCCACGCGCCAGCGCCAGGCCAGGCAGGTGGCGGCGCCAGACAGGGGGCGGAAGATGAACCCGCCCTCGCCGCGCCCCCGCACCCGCACGCCGCCCCCGGGCGTGGCGCTGAAATCGACCGGCCGGATGCCGTGCCATTCCATCTTCCGCCAGCCCAGCGCCGCCACATCGGCATTGGTACGGCCCGGGGAGACCGCGCCCCCCAGCAGGGGCGCGGCCAGCAACACGGCGAGGGCGGCAATCCGACGATCCATCGCCGCCCACTCTGCGCAGTCCCACTCCCTGAAACAAGAGTGAACAAACGGTAATCCATTCTACCGCGCCGGCAGGCGAGCCAGCGTATTGGCTTCCGCCGCCGCCACGATGGCCTGCGCATCCTCCGCCAGCAGCAGGCGCTCCGCCTGCAGCCGTTCCGCGCTGGCGCGCACGGCGGCCACATAGGCGGCCTGGTTCGGCCAGCGTTCCTCGATCGAAAGGCGGGGGTCGTTCGCCGCCTGGCGTTCCGCCCGCGTGGCGGCGAAGGCGATCACCCCGCCCTGGTTGGTGCAGAGCGCGCCTTCCCCGAAGCCCGCGGCGCGCGGGTTCCAGCCGGTATAGGTGGCGCGCGGCGCCTCGATCACCGGCATGCGGAGCCCGCCGATGGCGTTGCCATCGGCATCCAGGCGCGGGAACAGGATGGGATAGCTGCCCACCACCGCCGGCGGGTTCTTCGACGTGTCCAGAAGCGGCGCGGGGGTCCAGGACGTCAGGCGCGCCATGCCGGGGATGGCGGGGTTGTCCGCGGCGGCGACCAGCGTGCCATGCGCCACCATCGGCACGCGGCTGGCCGGCGGCTCCGCGCCTTCGCGCACCCAGGCTTCCAGCGCCGCGACCAGCGCCCGGGTCGGCGCGCCGGCCTGCAGCGGGTTCATCGGCATCTGGCACATCGGGTTGCGGTTCGCGACCGCCTGCGCCACGGCGTAGTGCGGATGGCCCGTCATCATGTAGCCCCGCACCTCCGGCGGCAGGTCGACATGGCGTCCGGCGGCGTCGGTGTAGGTCAGCGACCCGCGCGCGCCCCAGAACTCGAACTCCGTATCGGTCTGGAACACCCGCGGGCAGGTGTTGGAGATGCGGCACCGCCGCAGCAGCCCATCCCGCGCCCCCGTCAGCGGGTCCGTCGTCGTCGCATAGGTGAAGGGGAACTGGTCGGCGGCGTAGAGGCGATCCGTGTGGTCGGACGGGTTCCGCCCCGGCTGCGCCCAGCGCGTGTTCATGAAGGTGCGGCGGCTGCCTGGGATATGCGCCACCAGCCCGTCGAAGACCGGGCGGCCGCGCGTATCCTCGTTGAAGCCGAGATGCAGGTAGTCCCGCAGGAAGCGCCCGGATTGGGAGATGCCCATGCCCATCGTCGCGGTCACGGTGCTGCGCCCGTTCACCGCCAGCGGATTGGCATCCGATCCCTCTCGCCGCAGGAAGGCCGTGACGTCGCGGAACCCGGCGAAGCCCATGCCGAGCACCAGCGGGTCGCGGGCGGTGTAGGTCATCTCATAGATCGCGCCGGCATCGAAGCCGGCGGGGCGGGTGATCTCGATCCGGTCGCCATCCAGCAGGCGATACGCCAGCCCCGCCGGCGTCTGGCGCGCATCCTCCTGCCGCGCCCGCACCGTCAGCACGATGCTGGCGGGATCGGCCACGGGGTAGGTGAGGGTGCCGATGGCGGGGTTCGTCGTGTTGTCGAAGACGAACTCCTCCCGCGACGGGCCGGTGATGCCCGCGATGCGCGGGACCTGGACCTTCATGCCCTGCGGCCCCGGCGTCGAATCCCCCTGCCAGCCGACCCAGGCGAGCGTCATGCCCTGGCGGAAGGTCCAGGCATTGCCGGCATCGGCGGCCTGTTCCAGCCGCGTCGTCCCCGCCGCCGATGAATCGTTCAGCACCTGCGTGACGATGCGCCGGCCGCGGTTCGGCGGCTCCACCATCAGCGTGCCATTGCCGCGGGACAGGTCGGCGGGGCGCAGGATGATGACATCCGCCGTCGCCTCGACGCGGCCCTGCGCATTGCGCGGCGCGCGGTCGATATCGGCGATGACGGCATTGCGCGGGTCGGCCGGGTCCAGCGCGATGGTCGCCCGCGCGCGAATCTCCACATAGGGGCCGACAGCGCCGAAGCTGCGACCCTCCAGCGCGGGACGCGGCGGGCCGGTCAGCTCGAACCGCACCACCTCCGCCATCGCGGCGTGAGAGATGGCGCCGAGCGCGACGGCGCCCAGCAGGACGTGCTTCATGAACCGGTTTCCTTCCCCTGAGTTGCGGGAAGGCTCGCGCGGGGCGGCACGCGATGCAATGGGAAAGACTGGGGAAGGCGCTGCCTTCCCCAGACCCCTACCGCCAGGCCCGAGACGGGCCTGGACCGTCGTCAGCCGGCCGGGCGGCGGGGGATGGGCGCATGCCCCGGAGAAGGCGCTACCGGCTCCCCCGCCGGGGCCACGGGCGTGCCGGGCGGCGGCGGGCGGTTCATCATCGCCCCCGTCATGGGGATGAAATACACGCCCACATCCTTGCGGCTGCGCACGCGCCCATCCTCCTCCTTCGTATAGACATAGAGGAACTGACCCCGCCGGAAAGGCTGCCCGATCGGGATCACCAGGCGGCCGCCGGGCTTCAATTGCTGGATGATCGCGGGCGGCACATATTGCGCGGCGCAGGTCACGATGATGGTGTCGAAGCCGCCTTCCACTTCCGGCCAGCCGAAGAAGCCGTCGCCGACGCGGGTCTGGACATTCGTGTAGCCCAGCGGCTCGAAGATCCTCGACACGCCACGGCCCAGCGGCTCGATGATCTCGATGGAGTACTGCTTGGCCACGATCCGCGACAGCAGCGCGGACTGGAAGCCGGACCCCGTGCCGATCTCCAGCACCACATGGTCGGGCTTCGGCGCGCAGACCTGCGTCATGTAGGCCTGGCCGAGATAGTCGGAGAGCGCGGAACCGAAGCCGACGGACCAGGGCTTGGCCTCAGCCTCATAGGCATCGCCGGGCGATGCGCGGCCACCATCGTAATTGTAGTGGAAATACTCGCGCGGCACCTCCGCGAAGGCGCGCAGCACCGCCGGGTCGGCCTCTCCCTGGAAGCGCGCCTTCAGGTAGCTCTCGATGCTGGCCAGCGCGCGCGCCTTCCGCTGCTGGATCGCCTGGAAGGTGGCGGCAGAGACATCGCCATTGCGCCCGGATGCGCGCATGGCGGCGTTGAAGGCCTCCCGCGACCACGGGGTCGTCTGCGCCCGCGCCACGGTGGGCAGCGCAAGCCCCGAGAAAACCCCCGTGACCAGCAGCGCGCGTCGGTTCAGGCGGAAGGCGGTCATCAGGCGGAACTCCGGGGCCAGGCGATGGCGACGGCAAGGTAACAAGCCGCACCTGCCAGCAACAATGGCGCGATGCCGATTCCGTGAGCAATGAGATTCGCCAGCGGCGTGGCGACCACGGAAAACGCCCCGTTCAGCGCCCAGGCCCAGGGCAGCAGCGCCGGACCCTCCTGCCGGAAGCGGTCGAGGCCCAGCGGGAAGGGCATCCCCATCGCCAGCGACAGCGGTGCCAGCGCCAGCACCAGCAACACCGCGCGAACGGCGAAGGGCAGATCCAGCGCCGCCGCCACCGCCCCCGGCAGCGCGAAGGCCGCGCCGACGCCGAGAACCAGCGCCAGCAGCGCCGCCAGATGCAGCGCCCGGCCAGGCCGCGCGACGCGCCCCGCCCACATCGCGCCCAGGCCGGAGAAGACCAGCATCGCCGTCAGCACCAGCGCGAAGCCCGCGGTGCGATCCCCCAGCAGCAGCGCCGCCTGTTCGATCAGCGCGATCTCCACCATCAGGAAACCGAGGCCCAGCGCCGGGAAGAACACCAGCGCGCGTCCCATCATCGCCGGGCGGACGCGCAGCGCGCCGCGCGCGAGCAGCGGAAGGCCCGCCACCAGCAGCGCCAGCAGCGCCGCCTGCGCCAGCACGGCCACATTCACCAGCAGCCCGATCTCGGGCTGGGGCAGCACTTCCATTCGTTCGATCGCCGCGCCCACGGCCGGCAGCCGCACCAGCGGGCTGAGCCAGGGACGGTCGGCGGTGAGCGGCGAGCGGTCGAAGGCATCCTCCCGCGGCGTACCGGCCAGCAGCGCCGCCGCTTCCTCCGCCACCGCATCGGCGGAGGCGCCGGTCCCGCTATCCACGCCGCCGCTATCCAGCGAGACCGCCGACAATTCGTTCCACACCTCCCGCCCCGGTGGCAGGCCCGGTGCCCAGGAGAGGTCGAAGCTCCGCGCCTCCGCGAACGCCAGCAGCGTCGCGACACGCGCCTCGTCGAAAGGCTCCCGCGCCACCAGCACGCGGAGGTTCCAGGCGGATCGGATGACGGCGAGATGCGCGCCCGGATCGGCAACCCCCGCCAGGCGCAGTGCCGCCTGCGCCGTCGCGATCACGCGCACCGCATAGGCCGGCAATTCGCGGATGCTGACGGGGATGGAGAGCATCCCGCCCGGATCAAGCTGCGCCAGCCGCGCCGCCATCGCTTCGCGCGTATAGGCATGGCGGTTCTGGTCATCGGCGCCGAGGAAATCGCCGCTGACATCGACAAGATCGAAGCGCCCCTCGGCCCGCAGCGGATGCGCGGCAGAGAGCGTGACGCGCGGATCGGCAGCCATCGGCGGCACGGGGCCGAGGCCGTGCCGCAGCGCGTCCCGCAGCACCGGCTCGGGCTCGATCACCGTGACATGGGCCGCGCCCAGCGCCAGCGCCTCCGCCGGCCGGAACCCGCCCGCGGCGCCCAGCAGCAGCACGCGGGGCGCATTGAGCAGCGCGTAGGGCGCCGCATCCAGCGCGCCCGGCGCGTGGCCGGCCTCCGGCGGCACGCGCATCGGCAGCGCCGCGATCCGGTTGCCGTCGCGATACAGGCCGTAGGCGCGCGGCGGCGCCGGCAGCCCCATGGAGCCGGCGTTGTTGGTGACGTCGGTGTCGAGCCGTTCGGTGAAATTGTCGAGCAGCTGGTAGAAGCCGCGCGGGCTGGTCCATTCGCCCAGCACCTGCCCGCCCTGCACGTTCAGCGGCGCATAGACCGGCTTGTACTGGCTGACCGCCGGCACGGCGAAGGCCAGGACCGCCGCCTCCGCCGCCACCAGCACCACAACGGCCGCGATGCGCCAGCGCACACCGCCCGCCAGCGCGGTGGCGATCGCCAGCAAGGGCAGCAGCGCCGGCACCAGGTGGAAGGGGTGCAGCACCAGCATCAGCAGCAGCGCCGCCACCGCCCCCGCGCCGGCGCCCAGCAAATCATAGCCATAGACCAAGCCGATGCGTTCCGGCCGCGCCACGAAGTTCAGCGACACCGCCAGCCCGGCCAGGAAGAAGAAGGGGAACAAGGCCGCGTAGTAGCCGAGGATGTTCTCCAGCTGCGGCCAGGCGGTCGCGGGGTTCTGCAGCTCCAGCGGGTTGAAGGGATTGGCCGCCGCCGCGATCCACCCCGCCGCCCCGGCCACCAGCATCGCGAGCGGCAGCGCCGGCAGCAGCGTCGCCGCGCGCCGGAGAAACGCCTCCCGCCCCAGCACCATCACGACGCCGGAGACGGCGAAGCCCGTCATGGCGATGGAGATCACCCAGTAGCCATATTCGGAAAAGCTCGCGACGGCGAAGAAGCGCGTCAGCGCGATCTCCACGCCGACGGCCGCGGCGGAGAGCAGGAACAGCGGCAGCAGGGCGCGCATCACGTGAAGGCAGCCTCGCGCGCCATGAAGGTTTCCATGCGCGTGTTGAAGCGCGCGGCGGCATCCACGAACAGCGCGTGGCCGGCATCCTCGTAGATGTCGATGCGGGCATTGGCGTGTTTCTGCGCCACCAGCTCCGCCTGGCCCCGGAAGCGCGGCGTGACGGCGTAGAGCACGGGTCTTCGCGTGGCGTAGAGCGTGTCGCGCCAGAACTCCCGTGGCCGCGCATAGGACAGCAGCCGGATGCTGTCCTCCACCCGCATCCGCTGCGCATCGCGCGCCAGGCGGTCCAGATAGGCGGGCGTCTGCGGCGTGCGGAACATCGACGCCACGAAGCCCCGCACCGTCGCATCCCGGTTGGCGCGGAGGTTCTGCAGGAAGCGCCCGTTGCCGGCGGCCGGCGGATCGCCTTCCCCCACCGAATTGTCGATCAGCACGAGGCCCGCGAGCCGCGCATCACCCGCCTGGCTGAGCCAGGACAGCACATCCAGCACACCCAGCGACCAGCCCGCCAGCACCACCCGCCCCGGGCCCATATGCGGCAGCAGCTCCGCGATGTCCCGCCCGCGCCGCGTGGGCTCGTAGCCCGACCGCGCGATGTCGGACTGCCCCTGCCCGCGGGGGTCCAGCACCACCACGCGGTAGCGCTGCGCCAGCTGTTCGATCTGTGGCGTGAAGATCCAGGCCGGCATGGACCAGCCCGGCACGAAGACCACGGTCGGCCCCGCGCCGGCTTCCAGGAAATGCAGGCGCGTCTGGTCGGAGGCGACGAAATACCGGCTGGTTGCCTGCGGTTGTGCCCGGGCGGGGGCCGCCAGCAGGAAGGGCGCCGCCATCAGGCTCCGCCGTGTGACCACCCCGGCGAAGCCCATGCCCGATTCCCCCAACCCCGTAGCGGGAAGCCTTAGCCGCCGATCCGGCTGTCGATCCAGTCCCGCCGCGTCACGGCATAGAGCAGGTGGTGGCGCAGCGGATGCCCCTCCGGCAACCGAGGATGGTCGAAGCTCGCCTCCCGCTGCATGCCGAGCTTCTCCATCAGCGACCAGGACGGGACATTGGCCGGGGGCGTGAAGGCCACCACGCGGTCCAGCCCCGCCGGGCCGAAGCCGTAGGCGAGAGCGATCCGCGCCGCCTCCTCCGCCAGGCCCTGGCGCTGGAATCGCGTCGCGATCCGCCAGCCGATCTCGATGGCAGGGTCCTCGGGGCGGCTGAAGGGCGCGTCGAACAGCACGGGTTGCAGGCCGACCACGCCGGCCATGCCCTGCCCCTTCAGCTCCACCACCCAGAAGCCGTAGCCCCGGTCCCCGAACAGGCTCGCGATCCGCCGGCCCCAGGCGTCGCTTTCCGCGCGGTCATGGGTATTGGCGAAGAAGCGCATGGCCTCCGGGTCGCCATTGATGGCGAAGAGCGGGGCGAGATCCTCCGGCAGCCGCCAGGGCCGCAGCGTCACGCGCGGGCCATGCAGTGTCACCGGCGTCTTTCCCTGGGCCATGCGGAAAACCCCCCTCTTCCCGGGGAAAGCCTAGCATGGCCGCGGCGCGCCGCATGCAGGTTGGCGCGGAAGGCCGGGGAACAGGTTGGCGCGCCGCGCCGGGGGGACTAGGTTCCGCACCGGGAAGGAGCCGCCTCATGACCTCGCCAACCGTCGATACCCTGGCCGCCAGCGTGCCGGATGGGGCGCTGGTCGCCCTGCCGCCCGACAATTCCCTGCCCTCCGTGGCGCTCGCCCGCGCCCTGATCCGCCGCGGCGCCCGCGGCTTGCGCCTGCTCGGCGTCCCCGTCTCCGGCTTCGCGACCGACCTTCTGATCGGCGCCGGCTGCGTGGCGGAGATCGAGACCAGCGCGGTTTCCCTGGGCGAGGCCGGCTTCGCGCCACGCTTCACCCAGGCGCTGAAGGCCGGCACGATCTTGGTGCGGGATGCGACCTGCCCCGCCATCCACACCATGCTCCAGGCCGCCGAGAAGGGCGTGCCCTTCATGCCGCTGCGCGGCATCATCGGCAGCGACATCCTGGCCCATCGCCCGGACTGGAAGGTCATCGACAACCCCTTCGCCGATGGCGGCGACCTGATCGTCATCCTCCCCGCCCGCCAGCCCGATGTTGCCCTGATCCACGGCGTCATGGCCGATGAGGCCGGCAATGTCTGGACCGGCCGCCGCCGCGAACTTTCCACGGTGGCCCACGCTTCGAAGCGGGTGCTCGCGACTGTCGAGCGGATGGTCCCCGGCGACATGCTGGAGGATGAGCGCCTGGCGCCGGGTTGCATCAGCGGCACCTATATCGAGGCCGTGGCGGTGGCCGAACGCGGCGCCTGGCCCGTGGCGCTGCTGGACGAATACGGCTTCGATGCAGCCCATGTCGCGGAATATGCCCGCCTGGCCAAGACCGAGGCGGGGTTCCGCGAGTACCTCGACCGCTACGTCTTCAATGGGCCCCCGGCGCGGAGCGCCGACAAGCCCATCGCGAGGGCCGCCGAATGACCATCCAGCCCGAGGAACGGCTCGCCGCTGCGCTGGCCCGGCTGATCCTGGACCCCGCCGCCCCGCCCGCCCGCCACATCGCGGTGGGCGCCGCATCCCCCATCCCCGCCGCCGCCTGCTGGCTGGTGCGGAAATCGGGCCACCCCGTCCGCCTGTCGCTGCTGCACAAGCGTTCGGGAAACCCCTTCACGGAGGGGTCCCGCGAACTCTTCGACCTGACGGGGCAGGGGCGGATCGACCTGTTCTTCCTCGGCGGCGGGCAGATCGACGGCCAGGCCAACCTGAACCTGGTCGGCACCGGCGAATGGCCGGGAGGTTCGCCCCACGGCGGTGTCCGCTTCCCCGGCAGCTTCGGCTCCGCCTTCATGTATTTCATGACGCCGCGCACGATCCTGTTCCGGGAGGAGCATTCGCCCCGCGTCCTGGTGCCGCGCGTCGACAACATCTCCGCCCCCGGCGTCTCCGAACCCGGCGTCTTCCGCCGCGGCACGGCCCAGGCGCTGGTGACGGGGAAATGCGTCTTCACCTTCGACGCCACCACCGCCCGCTTCACCCTGGCGAGCCTGCACCCCGGTGAGAGCGTCGAGACCATCCGCGCCGCGACCGGCTTCGATTTCGACATGCCGGCCGAGATCCCGCAGACGCCCGACCCGACGCCGGAAGAACTGGCGCTGCTGCGTGGTCCCGTCTGCGACGAGATGCTGGAAACCTATCCCGATTTCTGTGCCCGTGTTTTCTCAAGGAAGCTTGCTGCATGACGGACGCCGTTCCCACCCCGGAGGGCCCCACCCCTGAGGGCAAAGGCCTGGCCAAATCCGCCGGCGCCCTCGCGGGCCTGAAGGTCATCGACCTCACCCGCGTCCTCGGTGGCCCCTACTGCACCATGATCCTCTCCGACCACGGGGCGGAGGTGGTGAAGATCGAACCGCCGCAGGGCGATGAGGTCCGCGACTGGGGCCCCCCCTTCGTGGAGGGCTCCGCCAGCTACTTCATCGGCGTGAACCGCAACAAGCGGTCCCTCGCCCTCGACCTCGGCAAGCCGGAAGGCCGCGCCGTATTGCTGCGCCTGCTCGAAGGCGCCGATGTGCTGATCGAGAACTACAAGCCCGGCGCCATGGAGAAATGGGGCATGGGCTACCAGGAAGTGCTCTCGAAGCGCTTCCCGACGCTGGTCCATTGCCGCGTCTCCGGCTTCGGCCCGGACGGGCCGCTGGGGTCGCTGCCCGGCTATGACGCGGTCATCCAGGCGATGGTCGGCCTCATGTCCATCAACGGCAACGCCGATACGGGCCCGCTGCGCATGGGCACGCCGATCGTCGATCTCGCGACGGGCCTCTATTCCGCCATCGCCATCCTGATGGCGCTGCAGGAACGCAACCGCAGCGGGCAGGGCCAGTTCCTCGACATGTCTCTACATGATTGCGGGATGGCCCTGCTGCACCCGCAGGCCGCCAACTATTTCCTCAATGACCGCCGCCCCAAGGCCACCGGCAACCCGCACCCGAACATCAGCCCTTATTCGAAATACCGCACCGCGACCTGCGAGGTCTTCCTCGCCGTCGGCAATGATCCTGCCTTCCGCAAGTTCTGCGACTTCCTCTCCCTCAAGTCGCTGCCCGACGATGCGCGGTTCCGGACCAACGGCGATCG
Source organism: Falsiroseomonas sp. (assembly GCF_051859025.1). Taxonomy (GTDB): domain Bacteria; phylum Pseudomonadota; class Alphaproteobacteria; order Acetobacterales; family Acetobacteraceae; genus Falsiroseomonas. The sequence goes on from NZ_JBHYGL010000038.1 coordinate 77,607, forward strand.
CCTGACCAACCGCGACCAGCTGACGGAAATCATCGAGGCGCGGCTGGCGGCGGAGGACGGCCACGACCTCTGCGACCGTCTCCTCAAGGCCGGCGTGCCGGCGGGGCCCGTCCTGCATGTGGACGAAGCGATGAATGCGGCCCATACCGCCCATCGCGAGATGGTGACGGAGCTTGGCGCCTATAAAGGCCTCGGCACGCCCATCAAGATGAGCCGCACGCCCGGCGGCACCCGTGCCGCCCCGCCGCGGTTCAACGAACACGGTGATGACATTCTGGCCCGCCACGGCTTCACGGCGGATGAGGTGGATGAGTTGAAAGCAAAGGGAATCGTGGTGGGTACGCGCCGCACATGAGCAGGGAACCACCGCGCAGCCTCCGCGCCATCGAACAGCCGGCGGAAATCGACCGCCTGCTCGCCCTCTGGGGCAAGGCCTTCGACGAGAAGTCCATCCCCGCGCGCCAGCGCCCCCGGCTGAAGCCCATGGGCCCCGGCCGCCGGGAAGGCTTCACCCAGTGGGGGGCCAAGGTCGGCGGCATGGAGATGAACATCTCGCTCGAGGAAGTGACCGCCAATCGCTGGCGCATCGACCACGGCAACCAGGGCGCGCTCGCGACTCTCGACGGCCAGCCGGTGCTGCTGCGGCAATGGTATGTGAAGCGGGCGCCGACCGATGCGTCCCTGACCGCGGCCGAGATCGCGCAGGTGTCGGAGGAGCCGCCCTTCTACGTCACCCCCGGCGTGCATCGCGGCACGCCGACGGAACGGCGGCTGTACCAGATCGTCGCGATGCCGGAGGCTGATGTCGCCGCTATTCGCGAACAGACGGCGGCCGCCATCGCGCGGCATGCGGCGGCGATGGAGAAGTTCGGCTTCGCCTGAACGCGCCGCGGGGGGAGCGCCGCTCCCCCCGCACCCCCCATGCCAGGGGGGAGACCCCCCTGGACCATCGTCAATTGGCGACGGTCCAGGGTCCGGTTGGACCCTGGTGGGAGGGGTGTGGGGAGGGCAGCGCCCTCTCCGCCCCGCATGCCTGCCCGGCGCAACCGCCGGATGGCGTCTCCACGCGCCCCCCGCCTAAGACGCGCCATGCCCGCACCCATGTCGCCGCGCCTCTGGGGCCTGCTCATCGCCCTCTCCCTCGCCTGGGGCGGGTCCTTCCTCACCATGGCGGTGGCGCTGCGGGGCTTTCCGCCCTTCACCATCGTCTGCGCCCGCACCGCCATGGCGGCGCTGGTGCTGGGCCTGGCCTGCCTCGCCTTGCGTCAGGAAATGCCGCGCGGCCGCCAGGCCTGGCTGGCCTGCGCGGGGATGGGGCTGCTGAACAACGCCATCCCCTTCACCCTGATCGTACTCGGCCTGCAATTCATCCCCTCCGGCCTCGCCGCCGTGGTGAATGCCGCGACGCCGGTCTTCGCCGTGCTCTGCGCCCATTGGCTGGCGGATGACGAAAGGCTGACGCCGAACCGCCTGGCGGGCGCGCTGACGGGCGTGGCCGGCGTCGCCATCCTGATCGGCCCCGTCGCCTTCGACCTTGCCCCTGGAAATCAGGATGGGGGAGGGGAGGCACTCGGCATCGCGCTCTGCCTCGGCGCCTGCCTGTCCTATGGGCTGTCGGGCGTCTGGTCCCGCCGCGTGAAGCGCGCCGGCCTGGCGCCGCTGCCGGCCGCCACCGGGCAATGCGCGACGGCCTGCCTGATGATGCTGCCCCTGTCGCTGGGCTTCGAGCATCCCTGGGCGCTGCCGGTGCCGCCGGCCGAGGCGGTGGTGGCGCTGGCGGTCCTGGGACTGGTCGCGACCGCCCTGGCCTATGCGCTGTACTACGCCATCCTGGCTGGCGCGGGCGCCACCAACACCATGCTGGTCACGCTGCTGGTCCCCGTCTCCGCCCTGCTGCTGGGCTGGCTGCTGCTGGATGAGGCGCTGGCCCCCCGCCACTTCGCCGGCATGGCCGTGATCGGCACGGGCCTGCTGCTGATCGATGGCCGCCTGTTCAGGCGGGCTTCAGCGGCAGGATGACCAGGGCATTGACGACGCAATTCGTCGCCAAGCCGTCCGGCGCCGCTTCACGGCCAGCGGAACCCGCGCGCCATGGCCTGCTGCTCCGCCGTTTCCGCCGCATGGGCCAGGTAATGGGCGCGCACATAGTCCAGCGCATCGCCCTCCACCCCCGCCGCGCGGGACAGGCAGGCCATGAACAGGCCCGTCCGGCCGATTCCCGCGCGGCAGCCCACATGCACGGGGCGCCCCGGCTCCGCCTGTAGCTGCGCCAGCACCCGGCCCACGGCGTCACGCAGCACCGCGGGGTCCGGCAGGCCGAAATCGGGCGTTGGTACCGCGACATCGGCCAGCCAGGCCTTCTCGGCCTGCATCTCCAGGCACACCCCGAAGGCGCCATCCGGGATGGCATCGAAGGGGCCGCCCGTGATGGTGACGGGCTGCCCCGCAACCACCAGCGGCAGTGTTCCACGAACCTTCATGGCAGCGGGGGCAGGCTGCGGAGGTAGCTGACCAGGTCGGACAGCTCCCCCGGCGTCATGTTGCGATAGGCCCAGAAGGCCATGGGCGGGGCCAGCGGCCGGCCGGTCTGCGACACGCCGGTGGTGATGGCGCGGATGATCTCCGCATCCGTCCAGCCGCCGATGCCGTTCGCATGGGGCGTCAGGTTGCGGGCCACGGAAACGCCCCAGGGGCCGCGGAATTCCATGCCCCCCGCGCCGATCCGGCTGAAATCGTTCCGGCCCTCCACCATCGGCGTGTGGCATTCCATGCAATGCGCCACCGCATTGGCCAGGTAGGCGCCGCGCGCGATCGGGTTGTCCGCGGGTTCCGGTACGCTGGTGACGGGCGGGCCATAGGCCGGGGGCAGGGGGATGCGATAGACGCTCGCCTCCACCGCGTTGCGCACCGGGGGTACGGTGCGGAGATAGGCGACCATCGCCGCCACATCCCGGTCCGACAGGCCGCGATAGAGGCCCATCGGCATGGGCGGCCCGATGATGCGCCCATCCGGCCGGATGCCTTCCCGGATCGCGCGGCCGATCTGCGCATCCGTCCAGCGGCCGATCCCCGTCTCCGGGTCCGGCGTGATGTTGGGGGCGACGGCCCGGAAGGGCGGTTCGTCGAAGACGTTCCCACCGGCCAGCGCCCGGGTCATGTCGGGCCCCTGCGGGCCCATCGGCGTGTGGCAATTGCCGCAGGCGCCCGTCACTTCCACGAGGTGCCTGCCCCGTTCCAGCAACGCGGCATCCTGCGCGGCGGCGGGCAGGGCCCCGCTTGTCATGCTGAGGAACAGCGCGGCCAAGGCCGCGCCCATGAAGCGCTTCATCCTGGAAAACTCCCCATTCCTTGCCCGGCGGCGACAGCCTGCCGCAGGGAAGGGGTGGGGGCAATGCAACCGGTTCGGCCTCGATCAGGCTTCGACCGTGACGCCCCGCCAGAAAGCGATGTGGTCACGGATGTTTGCGGCCGCCGGGCTGGGGTCCGGGTAGTACCAGGCCGCCGCTGCGTTGGTGCGGCCCTGCACGACGATGTCGTGGTAGCGCGCCGTGCCCTTCCAGCCGCAGACCGTGGTGTGGCTGCTGTCGCGCAGGAAATCGGCCTTCACCGCGGCGCGGGGAAAATAGAGGTTGCCCTCCACCGTCTCCACCGCGTCGCTTTCCGCGATCACCGCGCCGTTCCAGATCGCCCGTGCCATCCGCCCGCCTGCCCTGCCCCGGGGGGCAGGTGGCGCGGCGGCGGCCTCCTTCAAGGCGCGCCGGGGGTGGCCTCCGGCTCCTGCTCGATCAACGCCTCGGCCTCCTGCTTCAGCATCAGGTAGGACCGGAGCGAGAAGGGCAGCATGCCGAGATAGATGAACCCGCCCGCCGCCAGCGCCGCCCAGGGCTCCGCGAGCAGCAGCGCCACATAGAAGCCCACCCCCAGCAGCAGCGGCAGGATTGCCGCCCGCGGGATGCGGAAATTCTTGAAGGACCAGGTCGGCAGGGTGGAGACCATCAGCCCGCCCACCGCCACCAGCACGATGCCCACCAGCATGGGGTGCCGGATGAAGGCCGCCGTGCCATCCCACCCCCACTCCGCCAGCGCCAAGCCGGCGAACAGGGGAAACAGCGCGCAGCCCGCCCCCGCCGGCGCCGGCACGCCGGTGAAGAAGTTGTAGGCATAGGCTGGCTGCGGCGCCGGCCCGATATCGAGCGAGGCATTGAACCGCGCCAGGCGGAGGGAGGAGCAGACCGCGAAGAGCAGGCAGGGCACGAAGCCCAGCGGCCCCACCGCCTGCATGGACCAGAGGTAGAGGATCAGCGCCGGCGCCACGCCGAAGCTGAGGAAATCCGCCAGGCTGTCGAATTCCGCGCCGAAGCGCGATGTCGCCTTCAGCAGCCGCGCCAGGCGCCCGTCCAGCCCGTCGATCACCGCGGCGACGACGATCATCCCCGCCGCCGGCGCCCAGCGCCCGTCGATCGCGAAGCGGATCGCCACCAGCCCGGCACAGAGGCCGAGCATGGTCAGGATGTTCGGGATCAGCCGGTTGAAGGACTGGCCGTCGAAGCGCGGCCGGGTGCGCGGGCGGAAGCGCCGGCGCAGCCTGTGCAGCGGCTTGCGGCCTTCCTCGCTCATGCGCGCGGGCCTGTCGCGTTGAGGTCGGCCACCACCGTCTCGCCGCCGATCATCAGCTGGCCGACCGCGACCAGCGGCCGCACGCCTTCCGGCAGGTAGACATCGGTGCGGCTGCCGAAGCGGATGATCCCGAAGCGGTCGCCCGCCATCACCTGATCCTGTTCCCGCACATGGCAGAGGATGCGCCGCGCGATCAGCCCGGCGATCTGCACCACCGCCACATCGCGGCCATCCGGCATGCGGATGGCCAGCGCGTTGCGTTCATTCTCGTCGCTCGCCTTGTCCAGGCTGGCATTGAGGAAGGCGCCCTTGCGGTAGGCGATGCGCGTCACCACGCCATCCACCGGCACGCGGTTCACATGCACATCGAGGACCGAGAGGAAGATGCAGACGCGCCAGCGCGGCACGTCGCCCAGGCCGAGCTCCGCCGGCGGCACCGCCGGCCCCACCATCACCACGCGCCCATCCGCGGGCGCGATCACCACCCCGGGCCGTGGTGGCATGACCCGTTCGGGGTCCCGGAAGAAGTAGAAGCAGAACAGCGTGAAGGCCACGCCCGGCCAGAACAGCCACTTGCCCAGCAGCAGCCCTCCGACCGCGGCGACGGCGACGCCGGCATAGATGAAGGGACGCCCGGCCGGATGCGGCTTGGCGAGGACGAGGCGGAAGCTGTCGATCAGGCTCATGCGGCGCTTATGGTCCGTTCACTCTATCCGGACAACATGGGAGGTATGACACAGATCGCCCATGGCCCATTCCTTGTCGCCGAGGACGGGTCCCTGACCCCCCAGCGCCAGCCCGCGATGCGCTTCGAATGGCGCGGCCGGGACTGCGAGGCCACCTTCGATGAGGGCCAGGTCAGCCTGACGATCCAGGCCGGCGCGGTCCCCTACACGGCGGAACGGGCCGAAGTCCGGCCCGGCGCCTTCGCGGCATTGGGGGAAATGGCGCCGGACATGCCGGAAGGCTGGCGCCTGCGGCTGCTGCCGGACCACCGCGTCAGGCTGGAAGCGGCGATGCCGCGGCAGGGGGAGGTGACGGCAACCGCGCTGGTCCGGGCCATGGTGGCCTTCGCCCTCGCGCTCGACCCCTACCTGGATCGGCTGGAATCGGCCGGCCTGGATGCCGTGCGGGGCGCCGGCGCCGGGGGCGCGGGGGGCAGGGTGAAGACCTGACCCGGGAAGATCAGGTCCGGGTTGCGGATCTGGTCGCGATTGGCTTCGTAGATCACGGTGTAGAGCACACCGCGCCCGTAGGCCGCGCGCGCTAGGCGCCACAGGCTGTTGCCGGGCTGCACGATCACCCGGCCTTCCGGAATGTCGCCCTGCGGCACGCTTTCCCGCTGGAAGGGCAGTTCCACCCGCGCGGAGACCGCGCCATTGGCCGCCAGTTGGTCCACCCGCACGCGATGGCGGCCGATGGCCGGCACGGTCGGCGGCGTCAGCACCCAGCGCCCGGCCGCATCCGCCCGCGAATCGCCGGCATGGACGCCGTTCACATAGATGCGCACCGGCGCGCCCGGCGCCGCGCTGCCGGAGAAGCGCATGCCGCCGGCATCGTCGTAATCCACCACATCAAGGCCAAGGCCCCGGCGCGGCGTCGTGCTGGCCGGCGTCTGCAGGATGCGCGGCGTGGCGTCGGGCGCGCCTGGCACCAGCACCACCATCGGCTGCTGCGGGGCCGCGGGCGGCGCCGGCCGGGCCGCCTGTTGGCGCGCGGCTTCCGCCTGGCGGGCCACGGCGAGGCGGGCTTCCTCGGCCTGGCGCGCGGCTTCCGCCTGGCGGGCCTGTTCGGTGCGGCGGGTGGCCTCGGCGCGGGCGGAGGCCTCGGCCTCGGCGCGCGCCAGGGTCTCCTGGCGCATGGCAATCTCCGCGGCGCGGGATGCCGCTTCGGCGGCGCGCGCGGAAATCTCCGCCGCGCGGGCGCTGGCCTCCGCGGCGCGGGCAGCGCTTTCGGCCACGCGGAGGGCGGCATCGACCCGGGCATTGGCCTCGGCGCGGGCGGCTTCCTCGGCGCGGGCGGCGGCCTCGGCCCGGGCGGTGGCTTCGGCAAGGCGGATCTGGGCGGCGGCGCGGGCCTCCGCCTCCATCCGGGCCTGCGCCTGGGCGCGGGCGGCTTCCTCGGCGGCGCGGGCCTCGGCGGCCAGGCGGGCGGCCTGTTCGGCGGCGCGGGCCTCGGCGGCGGCGCGTTCCTCGGCCTGGCGGCGGGCCAGGGCCTCGGCGCGGGACCGTTCCTCGGCCATGCGGGCCTCGGCGGCGGCGCGCTCCTCGGCTTCCCGGCGCGCCTGCGCCTCGGCCCTTGCGGCGGCTTCGGCACGGGCGGTCGCCTCGGCGCGCTCCGCGGCCTCGCGCGCCTCGCGCTCCGCCTGGGCGGCGGCCTGGCGGGCCATTTCCTCAAGCCGTGCGAGCGTCGCGGCACGGGCCTCAGCCTCGGCGCGGGCGGCGGCTTCGGCGCGGGCCAGCGCCTCGGCGCGTTCGGCCGCTTCGCGCGCGGCGGCTTCGGCCAGCACGGCGGGGTCGGGCACGACGACGACGACCACATCCGGGCCCGCGATTTCCGCGCCGCCCAGGCGGCCGCGCAGGCTGAACTGGCGGGTACCGGGGCGCAGCGGGTCAGCGGGCAGGATCACCCATTCGCCGCGGGCATCGGCGCGGGTGCGGCCGATCTCCCGCTCATCCTCCAGCAGCAGCACCTCGGACCCCGGGGCGGCGCGGCCGGCGACGACGACATTGCCGCGGGCCCCGACGCGGGCAACATCGAAGCGCGGGGGTTCCAGCGCTACGGCGGGGGTAGCGGGGGCGATGATGGCGGGGGCCGGGGCGGCCGGGCTTGCCGCCGGGGCGGCGGGCGGCGGCACCAGAACCGGGCGGGTTTCCGTGCCGGCAGGTGGGCGCGAGGTCGCGACCCGCACCGGATCCGGCGATGCGAACTGGCTGGCGACATAAGCGGCCAGGCCACCAGCGGCCATGGCCACGATCAACAGGACGCGCCCGCTGGGCTTCATACCTCTGTAACTAGAGCGTGAAGTCGCGTCGGCACAAGGGCCTGGAAGCCACGGCCGTGATTTCGCTGCAACGTGTCAACGCAAAAGCCACACCCCCCCGAGGCAGGCCAACGCGGCCAGGACCGACAGCGCGGCGGGCGGCATCTGGACAGGGAATACCCGCCGCAGCACCGGCCCCGCCCAGGCCAGCGCGACCGGCGCCGCCACCACCGCCCAATCCGCCGCCGCGCCCCGGGCGAGCAGCGGCAGCGCCGCCAGCGCCGCCAATCCCCCCGCCAGGGGCATCGCCGCCGCCACCGAGGTCCGCCCGGCCGATCGTCCCGCCAGCATCCCCCCCAGCGCCGCCGCCACCGCCACCAGCCCCAGCACCACCCCGGGCCCGGGCAGCCGTGCCAGCACCAGCCCCGCCAGCAGCGCCAGCGCGGCCGCGGGCGCGACCCATGCGGCATCGCGCCGCAGCAGCAGCAGCGCCAGCGCCGTCACCCCCGCCAGCACCGGCAGCGCTGCCGCCAGATCCGCCTCGGTGCGCGGCGCGCCCGCCATCCACCACCCCGTGGCCAGCGCGCCTGCGCCCGCGATGGCGGGGGCGATCCAGCGCCCGCGCCCGGAAGCGGCGGCGCCGATTCCCGCCAGCAGCAGCAGGCCGGCGGCCAGCAGCGGCAGCCGTTCCGGCAATTGCCGGGGCGATGCCGTCACCAGCCCCATCGTCCACCACCACCCCGCGAGCAGACCCGCGGCGGCAGCCAGCGCCGCCAACCCGGGCCGCCGGCCGAGCCGCCCCGCGGCCCCGACCGCCGTCGCCGCCAGTAGCGCCACTAGGCCGGGCCAGAGCATCGATGCATCCATGCCCCCTTCCTGCCGCCACCCCGCCGCCTCGCGCAATGATGCATCGCGGCGCCCGGGTGCCGGCCCGGGGGATGAAAGGGTCCGTCACCGAACGAAACTTGCGGCCGCCGGCCCGGCGCGGCCTAATCCCCCGCGCAACGACAGCGGAATGGATGGCATGGCGGAACCGACACCAGGGGGCAGCGCCGATACGGAACGGGGGGCGGACCCCGGCACGCGGCGGCTGAGGGTCTGGGACCCCTGGGTGCGCCTGGTGCACTGGACCATCGTGCTGCTGATCCCCTTCTCCTTCTGGACCGCCGAGACAGACCGCTGGGACCTGCACCTGCTGGCCGGCTACACGATGCTGACGCTGATCCTGTTCCGCATCGCCTGGGGGCTGGTCGGTTCCCACACCGCGCGCTTCGTCAGCTTCCTGAAGTCACCGATCGAGGCGCTGCGCCACCTCGGCCATCTGCGCCAGCCGCCCACCGGCGTGGAGATCGGCCACAACGCGGCCGGCGGCTGGATGGTGCTGGCGCTGCTGCTGCTGCTGCTGACACAGACAGGCACCGGGCTCTTCGCCAACCACGACCCGGGCTTCACCTATTCCCAGCACGGCCCGCTTTCCATGCTGGTCAGCGAGGGCGACAGCGCATTCGCGACCACCATCCATGTGCGGCTGTTCTGGGTGATCGTGGCCGCTTCCGTCCTGCACATATTGGCCGTCATCACCTACCGCATCCTGCGCGGGCAGAACCTGGTCGGCCCGATGCTGACGGGGGATCTCAAGGTGCCGGCGCGCTACAGCGGCCCGCAGCCCCGCATGGGGCACCCGCTGCTCGCGCTGCTGCTGCTGGCGGCGGCGGCGGGGGTCGTCTGGTATGTGGTGGGGCTGGGGGCCGGCGCCGGGGGCGGCTTCGGCTGAGCCCTACCCCCGGCCATGCGCGTGCATGGCCGGGGGCCGCGCCTCAGCGGGCGCGGAAGGGCGTGTGGCAGGCGCCGCAGGTGGCGCCCACGGTCCGCAGCGTATCGGCGGTGACGGTGCCGGCTTCCGCGGCCACCTTCAGCGTGGCGAAGGCGGCGGCGGCGTTGCTGGCGCGGGTCGCGAAGCCGGCGCGGTCGCCATCGATGGCGGCCAGCGCGCGGGTCTGGCCGTCATTCGTGCCCTGCGGCTGCGGCGGCGTCAGGGACGCGGTCGGCACGCGGTTGGGCAGGCTGTTGATGAAGGCGGTCATCTGGTCCACCCGCGGTGCCAGGGCCCGGGTATCGCCGCGCTGGTTCACGGCCTGGGTGAAGGCCTCCATCGTCTGGCCCAGCATGCGGAATCCCGCGCGCCGCTCGGCAATCACGTCACCCTGCGCGAAGGCCGGCATCGCTGCCGCCATCGCCATCGCCACGCCAGCCGCAAGAATCCCGAAGCGCATCCATCCATCCCTTCCGGTATCGGAGCCTGCCAAGGCTGGCAGCATCGGAGTGCCGGCGCAACGGTTTGGCGCGTCTGTCGCATTTCGTCGCAATGGCGGGCGCTACGCCTGCCCCCCATGGCGGACCCCCCCCTTGCCGCCCCATTGCCCCTTCGCTATAGCCCCGGCCTCGCCGCGCCCCACCGGAGTGTAGCTCAGCCTGGTAGAGCACTGTGTTCGGGACGCAGGGGCCGGAGGTTCGAATCCTCTCACTCCGACCAATCGGCCGCGGCGACGGAACCCCGTCAGGCATCAGCCTGGCGGGGTTTTTCTTTGGCTCCCCTTTTCCTTGGCACCCCGGGCGGCACCCCGGCGTGGCGCCTCCTCGATCCGATGCGCCTGGACCTGCCCCTGGCGCCGGATCTTCTCATTAATGATACTGTGCGATGCAAGCGTGCAACATTGGTGTATGAATTCAACACCACGTTGAGGAATCAACCTCGCGGATTCGTGTGGGGCTGCTATGGGAACTTCATAAATCTCATCCCTGCCAAGGAGCCCCCCATGGCCCGCAATCTTCTCCTTGCCGCCACGGCGCTCTGCGGCGGTGTCATGCTGGCGTCCCAGGCCGGCACGGCCCAGACGGCGATCGACAGCCTCGGCCTCACCGTCACGACGACGCCGGCGCTGACCAGCAACTACATTTTCCGCGGCCTGAGCCAGACCCGGGACCGGCCGGCCGCGCAGGTCACGGTCGATGCCGAGCACAGCAGCGGCTTCTATGTCGGCGCCTTCGTCAGCAACGTCGCCTTCGCCGGCACGAATGCGCGGCAGGAAGTGGACTACAGCGCCGGCTACCGCTTCGCCCTCGGCGACCTGAAGCTCGATGTCGGCGGCACCTACTACAGCTACCCCGGCTACAGCGCGCCCCGTGGCGGGTTCGAGCTGAACTTCTACGAACTGGCCCTGCGCACGAGCTATGAGATCGCGCCGGTGAAGTTCGTGGGCCTGGCCGCCTGGTCGCCGAACTTCTCGGGCGAATCCGGCAGCGCCGTCTACCTCGAGGGCGGCTTCGACATGGCGCTGGACTACGGCTTCACCATCTCGCCCCGCATCGGCTACCAGATGGTGGAGCGCAACATCGCCCCGCCGGCCGGCAGCCGCGACGGCCATTTCGGCGCGCCCGACTACTACACCCTTTCCCTCGCGGTTTCGCGGGAGGTCTTCGGCGGCTTCATCGGCACCGGCACGGTGGTCTGGAACAGCCTGAACCAGGGTAGCGGCCGGTCGGAATGCTTCGGCGGCACCAAGGTCTGCGACAGCCGCGCCGTGCTGACCCTCAGCCGCCCGTTCTGAACGCGGCCCATTCTGAACGCAGCCCGCCTGAGAGCGGCCTGAAGGCGGCGTCCCCCCGGGGGGGGCGTCGCCTTTTTTCATGGCGCCGCCCGGCAGCGCGACGCCATGCGTCTCGTACACGAAATCTTGAGCATCGCCCCGGCCGCATGGATGTGGCGCCACGTTTGCACGGGACCGCCCCAGTGCAACCGCAGAAGGCGATACGTCCGATGCTCCGATCCACCCTCCTCGCCGCGACTGCCCTGGCCGGCGGCATCGCGCTCGCGCCGCAGGCATCCCAGGCCCAGCAGACCATCGACAGCCTCGGCGTGACGGTCACCACCACCCCGGCCATCACCAGCGACTACATGTTCCGTGGCCTCAGCCAGACCCGGAACCGCCCCGCCGCGCAGCTGACGCTGGATGTGGAGCATGAGAGCGGCGTCTATGTCGGCGCCTTCCTCAGCAACGTCGCCTTCGCCGGCACCAATGCGCGGCAGGAGGTGGACCTGATGGCGGGCTACCGCTTCGCCATCGGCGACCTGAAGCTCGACCTCGGCGCCACCTACTACGCCTATCCCGGCTATACCGCGCCGCGCGGCGGGTTCGAACTTGCCTTCTACGAATTCGCGCTCCGCGCCAGCTATGAGATCGCGCCGGTGAAGTTCGTCGGCACCGCGGCCTATTCGCCGCAATTCACGGGCGAATCCGGCGCGGCCTACTATCTCGAGGGCGGGTTCGACCTGGCGCTCGACTACGGCTTCACCGTCTCCCCGCGCGTCGGCTACCAGTGGGTCGAGCGCAACATCGTTCCCGCCGCCGGCAGCCGGGACGGCTTCTTCGGCGCCCAGGACTACGGCTACTTCTCCCTCTCCGTGTCGCGGGAGATCGTGGGCGGCATCATCGGCACCGTGACCGGCATCTACAACACCCTGTCGACGGAACGCGGCGGCGTCGCGAATGACTGCTTCGGCGGGTCGAAGATCTGCGACAACCGCTTCACCCTGACCCTCAGCCGGCCCTTCTGAGAACGCTTCCGGCCGGCGTGCCTCAGCGCGCGCCGGTCAGGGGTTGAAACAGGCCGGCGTGCCTCAGCGCGCGCCGGTCAGGGGTTGAAACAGGCCGGCGTGCCTCAGCGCGCGCCGGTCAGGGGTTGAAACAGGCCGGCGCGCCTCAGCGCGCGCCGGCGGCCCAGAACATCAGCCGCTTGGCGGGCCAGGCCCAGGCCACGCCGGCGACCGTGAAATAGATGAATTGCAGCGCCCAGTGCAGCGGCAGCACGTGGTCGGCCAGCGCCACCACCACCATGACATAGAGCGCGAAGCCGATCAGGCCAACGGTGAGGGCGATGGGGGTGCGGGACATGGCGCGGATGTGGACCGCCCCCCGCCATCCGCCAAGCCCCCGCCGATACGGACCCGATCCGCCCGACCGCATGACGCTGTTGCGGCGCCCGCCCGCCCGGGCGTAGCGTGAGCCCCGAGGAAGGCACAGGCTGGCCCGCCGTCCGCGCGACATGCGCGGCGGCAAGCCGTCATGCGCCCGGACTCGGACCCGCCTCCCGGAGCGCATGACCACCCGCATGGCCGACCAGCACCTGCCCCCTTCCAGCCTTCCCGCCGATGGCACCCGCCTGGTGCCCGATCCCGCGATCGAGTTGAAGGACCACATCCGGGGCATCCCGGATTTCCCGAAGCCGGGGATCCTGTTCTACGACATCTCCACCCTGCTGCGGCACGGGCCCGCCTGGCGCACCGCCATGGCGCGGATGGCTGACATCATCCGCCCGCACCAGCCGCAGGTCCTGGCCGGCATCGAAAGCCGGGGCTTCCTGGTGGCGGCGCCGCTCGCCCTCGAACTCGGCCTGGGCTTCGTCATGCTGCGCAAGCCGCGCAAGCTGCCGGGGCTGACCATCGGGCTCAGCTACGCCCTCGAATACGGCACGGACCGGATCGAGATGCAGGCCGATGCCGTCCAGCCCGGCCAGCGCGTCATCCTGCTGGATGATTTGCTGGCGACGGGCGGCACCATGGCGGCCGGCATCTCCCTGCTCCGCCAGGCCGGGGCCGTGGTGCCCTGCGCCGCGGCGCTGATCGAATTGACCTTCCTCGGTGGCAGAGGCCGGCTCGATGTCCCCTTCGAAGCGCTCATCCAGTATGACGATTAGCCGGCCTCCGCCGGCGGGATCGGAATCGGACCCGCCGCCGGAAACGCCGGCCAGACTTTCGCCCGCCGCCGGGTCACTCCCCGGACCGGCGGCGGGCTTCCCGGACCTTGCTGGCGATCCCGCTGCCTTCGCGGCGGGTGCCTTTCCCGCGCTCCTTGCCGCGGCCGCCGCGGCCGCGCCCACCGGCATCGTCATCGCCGACCCGACGCTGCCGGACTGCCCCATCATCTTCGCCAACCCCGCCTTCCACCGCATCACCGGCTATCCGCCGGAGGCGGTGATCGGCCGCAACTGCCGCTTCCTCCAGGGCCCCGGCACGGACCCCGCGGCGCTGGCCGCCATCCGCGACGCGGTGCGCGAGGCCCGGCCCCTCGACATCCGCCTGGTGAACTACCGGCGCGATGGCCGCCGCTTCGTCAATGAACTCCACCTCTCCCCGGTCCTCGGGCCGGATGGCGCGCTTCGCCACATCCTCGGCATCCAGCATGACGTGACGGATCGCGTGGCCGCCGAACAGGCCGCCCGCACCGCGACCCGCGCCGCGGAGCGTGCCCGCCGCGCGGCGGAACGCGCGAGCGAGGAGAAATCCGAATTCCTCGCTTTCATGAGCCATGAGGTCCGCACGCCGCTCAACGGCGTGCTCGGCACGCTCTCCCTCCTCACCGACACGGCGCTGGATGCGGAGCAGCGCGCCTATGTCGATACCGCGCGCCGCTGCGGCGATACGCTGCTCTGGACGGTGAACGAGATCCTGGATCTGTCGCGGATCGAGGCCGGGCAGCTCACGCTCGAATCCATCGCCTTCGACCTCGACCAGCCGGTGCGGGACGTGCTGGCCCTTCAGGCGGCGGCAGCGGCGGAAAAGGGCATCGGGCTGCGCGCCCGGATCGACCCCGGCCTGCCCAGGCGTGTGGTGGGGGACCCGCAGCGCCTGCGCCAGGTGCTGATGAACCTGGCCGACAACGCCGTGAAGTTCACCGCCGCCGGCGCGGTGGAAATCCGCCTGGCCCGCTTCGCCGATCGCCTGGTGGTGGAGGTGCAGGATAGCGGTTGCGGCATCTCCCCCGCGCTCCGCCGCCGCCTGTTCCAGCGCTTCCAGCAGGCGGATTCCGGCACGGCGCGGCGGCATGGCGGGTCGGGGCTGGGGCTGATGATCTGCCGCCGCCTGGTCGGGCTGATGGGCGGCACCATCGCGGTGGAAAGCGAGGCCGGCGCCGGCAGCGTCTTCCGCTTCGACCTGCCCCTGGTCGCCGCCGTCGAGCAACCTTCGGACTCCGCGCCCGCCACCCTCCTGCCCCCCGAACCCGTGCCCGCCACCGCCCGCCGCGCGCCCGATGGCGCGCCGCGCGGCCGCCTGCTGCTGGCGGAGGATGGGGAGGCGAGCCAGCTGGTCGCCGCCGCCATGCTGCGCCGCGCCGGCTTCGGGGTGGATTTGGTGACGGATGGCATGGAGGCCGTCGCCGCCGCCGCCCGCGCTTCCTACGACGCCATCCTGATGGATGTGCGGATGCCGGGCCTCGATGGCTACGCCGCCACCGCCCGCATCCGGGCGCTGGAGGGGGAGGCCGCGCTGGTGCCAATCCTGGCCTTCACCGCCGCCGCCATGCCGGGCGATGTGGAACGCTGCCTCGCCGCCGGCATGGACGGGCACCTGGCCAAGCCGGTGGTGCGGGAAGTGCTGGTGGGCACTGTCGCCGCCCTGATGGAACGCCGCCCGCGCCGCCCCGCGCCCGGCCCCGAACCCGGCCCCGCCCATTCCCTGCTGGACCGCGCGACGCTGGAGGAACTGCGCGGGGCGCTCGGCCCCGGGCGCCTGCCGGACCTCATCGCCATCTTCGTCGCGGAGACCGAGGCCCGGCTGCGCCGCCTGCTGGATGCCCCCGCCTTGCCGGCGCTGGAGGAGGAAGCCCATTCCCTGCAGGCCGCCGCCGGAACCTTCGGCGCGGCGGCGCTGCGGGAAGCGGCGCTGGCGATCGAAGTGGCATCCCGCGCCGGGGACCAGGCGCGGGCGGAATCCCTGCTGGCCGCCCTGCCGTCCCTGGTCGAGCGCAGCCTGGCCGCCCTGTCCCGCGCCGCCGGCCAGGCGGCGGAGGCGCGTTCCTGAACCCCGGCCGGACCGGGCCGGAGGAGAGCCTGCCACGATTGCGCCTTAATCCGGCGGCTAGGTGGCGCCAGACGGAGAGGCCGAGGGGGATGGGAAGCATGGACCCGACCCGAAGGGGACTCACCGGCGCGGCCCTGGCGGCGGCGCTGGGCGCGACCGTGCGCCCGGCCTTCGCCGCCGCCCCCGTGCCCGAAGCCGCCACGCTGCTGGCCCCGGGGCCGGAGGATGGGGCGGAGGCACAGCTCGCCGGCCGCGCCGCCGCGGCGCTGGCCCGGGGCCTGGTGCAGGCCGCCGCCGTGCGGGTTTCCGTCCTCGGCGGGCCGGATGGCATCACCGCCGCCAACCGCTTCGCCTCCTCCTCCGCCCCCGATGGCCGCGTGCTGCTGATGCTGCCGGGACTCGCGGTGCAGGCGCAACTCGTGGGCGACAGCCGCGCCCGCTACGAACCAAGGCAATGGCCCGCGCTCTGCGCCAGCCTGCAAACGGCGGTGGTGGCCGGCCGCGGTGCGCCGGCGGATGGCACGCCGCTGCGCATCGCGCTCCCCAGCCCCGGCTCGGCGGAGGTCGCTTCCCTGCTGGCGCTGGACCTGATGGGCCGCCGCGCCACGCCGATCTTCGGCCTGTCGGCCGCCGCGGCGGAAGCGGCGGTGCGGCAGGGCCAGGCGGATGCGCTGGTGCTGTGCGGCGGCACGCCCGGCCCGCGCGCCGCTTCGCTCGGCCTGTCCCCATGGTTCGCCTTCGATGCCGCGGGCGGGGCCAGGGACCCGATGGCGCCGGAGATCCCCTCCCTCGGCGACCTCATCCCCGATCCCCACCGGCCGGATCTGCTGGATGCCGCGCGCGCCGCCGGTGCCGCGCTGCGGACACGCGGCCTGCTGGTGCTGCCGCCACTCACCGCTGCCGATGTCGTGGCGCTGTGGCGCGGCGCCGCGCAGAAATGGGTGGAGGAGACGCCCGGCGCGCTGGATGACGGCGCGCGCCGCGCCGGCCCGGCGGAGGCGACGGTCCTGTCCACCACGCTCTGCGCGCCGGCCGACATCGCGCTGGCCTATCGCGAATGGCTGCTTCGCCGCCTCAACTGGCGGGCGGCCTGACCATCACTTCGCCAGCCCGATCCTGACCGCGATCCGCCAGATCGGATCGACCAGCAGGTTGCAGGCGACGGTGCGGACGAGGTGGAAGCCCAGCACCAGCGGCACCGCCATGTCGAGTGCCTTGGCCGTGATCGTCATCTCCGGCATCCCGCCCGGCGCCATGCCGAGCAGCGCCGCCGTCACCGGCAGGCCGGACAGCCAGGCAAGCCCCACCGCCGCCAGCGCCAGGATGGCGGACAGCAGCAGCGTGGAACCCACGGAGGCGAGCGCCAGGCGCCGCGAACTCAGGATGAAGCGGCGGTTCAGCCGCTGGCCGAGGCTCGCCCCCATGCCGATCTGGCCAAGATTGACCATCCAGGTCGGCACGCCGGAGGGCAGCACATCGAAGGCCGCCATCAGCACCACCATGGCGCAGGGGCCGAGCATCCAGGGATTGGCCAGCGGCATCAGCCGGAACAGGAAGGCGGCCGCGAAACCCGCCGGCACCAGCAGCAGCAGGCCCATCGGATCCACCGCCGGCCGTTCCGCCAGGAAGGCCCCCGCGCCCCCTTGCGGGGCCAGCCAGGTGATCAGCGGCGGGAAGATCACCACCACCAGCATCACGCGGATCGTCTGCGCCAGCGTCACCGCCGGGACCGAGACATTGGCCCGCTGCGCCAGCACCGCCATGACGATCACGCCGCCCGGCACCGCGGCGAAATAGCCCGTCCGCGTATCCGTCCCCGCCATGCGCGCGAAGGCCTGCGCCACCAGCGCGCCGATGACGATGCTGGCCACGGCCGCCGCCACCAGCCAGGGCAGGGCGGTGGCGAGTGCCGCCAGCACGGGGGTGGAGAAGGTCTGCCCGAATCCGAGTCCCAGGAACACCAGCCCCACGGGCCGCATCGGCGGCGCCACCGCCGCCCGGTCATGCCAGGCCAGCACCCCCGTCGCCGCCATGGCGCCCAGCATCCAGGCCAGCGGAATATGCAGCAGGGAGAACAGCGCCCCGCCCCCTGCCGCGGCCAGCGCCGTCAGCAGATAGGCCAGCGGCCCAAGGGGGAGTGGCCCAGGGGGAGTGGCGGGTGCCGCGTTGGAAGGATTAGGGGAGGGTGCCACGGCCGATTTTTTTTCCGTGGTGCAGCATCCTCCCGCCCCGCCGCGCGGTCAAACCGTGGTGCCATGCGTCAAGACGGATTCTCGCGCCATGAGGCATTCCTGCGCCGCACTTAACACTTCTGTAGCGGCTTTCCCGCATGGTGGGTTTTGAGGCCGCAAATCCCATGACCGGCTCTCTGCTCCGCCCTGACCGGGTCGGACAATCCCGCCAGGAGGGCGCTTCCGGAAGATTCCGACCATGAGCACCACCATGCTCCAGCCAGCCATCCCCTCCTCTGCTGTCGCGCCGATCCCGCCGCCGCGTACGCAGACCCCCACGACGGCCGAGAAGCCGGCGGTGGATGTCGCGCCCGCCATGCCCAACCCGCGCCTGCGCATCGACCCGGCGCTGAGCCTGGTGGTGATCGAGTTCCGCGACTCGGTGGGGGAGCTGTCGCTGTCGATCCCGACGCCGAAGGAACTGGAAGCCTATCGCGACCAGCCGCGCCCGGAACCCGCCAGCAGCGTCGACGTCTCCAGCTGAGGCCGCCCCCGCCGCTTGCGGCGGGGATCACGCTGTGAAGGATATCCGCCGCGTCGACAGCGTGGCGATGGCGCTTGCACTGCTGCCACCGAACAGCGCCGCCACCGCCGCGTTGCCGCCGGTGGCGGGGGTTGCGGACAGCGCCAGGTAGCGCTGCGCCAGCTTCGCCACTTCCCGCGTATCCTGCAGCTTCGTCACATCCAGCCGCTGCGTCAGCAGCGTCTTCTGCTGGTCGAAATCCAGCACGCCGAAGCTGTCCGGCAGGCCGAGCGCGCCGCGCACCACCGCGGTCATCGCCTTGTCCTCCATCAGCCCCACGATGGTCGTCACCTTGGCGGCGTTGCGCATGAAGTACAGCGCCTCCCGCAGCCCCGGATTGCCGTCGCCCATCGCCTTCTCGTAGCGGTTGGTGATGGCGCCGGCGGTGATGCGATCCAGCAGCCCGGGATCGGCGGCGAAGGGCGATGCCGCGCGCGCTTCCGCCGCCGCCGCTGCCTCCACCGCCTCATCCCCCAGCCGCGTCGCACGGCTGAGCGAGGCGATCTGCGTCGTGCCGAGTGCCGCCATCTGCCGGGTGGTGAGGGAGCGCGACTGCTCGATGCTCATCGCTGCCAGCTGGTCGGTGCCGAGTGCGGCGACCTGCGTGGTGCCGAGGCCCGCGACCTGTGTGGTGGTCAGCGCGCGGATCTGCGCCGCACCCCATTGCCGCATCTCACCGGGATCGATCACCGCGGCCTGCAGCGGCGTCAGCGCCGCCACCTGTGAAGGCCGCAGCGCCGCCACCTGCGCCGATCCCAGCGCGCGCACATCCGGCAGGTCGAGCACGGAAATCGCGGCGCTGCCCAGCGCGCGAAGCTGGGTTGTGGAAAGTGCTGCGACCTGCGTGCTGGACAGGGCGCGCACCTGTTCGGTGCTCAGCCCCGCCACCTGCCTCGCGGACAGCGCCGCCACCTGCGTCGTCGTCAGCGCGGCCATTTGCGTCGTCGTCAGTGCGCTGGCCTGGCGGGTGGAGAAGGCGGCGGCCAGTTCGCGCCAGCGCCGGTCCGTCAGCCTGTTGGCCAGTGCGCCTTCCGCGGTCGGATCCTCCGTCAGGATCTTCCGCAGGATGCCGCGCTTGTCGATCTCGCCTTCCAGCTGGAAGGCTTCCAGCACCACCTGCAGGGTGCGGCGGTCCTTCAGCAGGGATTCGACATCCTGGTGTTTCGTCGCGGCATCCCGGAAGCGGTCCATCGCCGCCTTGTTGTCGCGGCGCTCGGCGAAGCGCGCTTCCAGCCTCTGGCCCTCGCGCTGCGCGACGGCGAAGGCCGTCAGCGCGCCAAGGCCGGGCAGCATGTCAGGCGACGCCCGCGACGAAATGCAGCGTGGCCGCGGCGGGGGTCGCCGCCGGCGTCGCGGGCAGGCCGCGCTGGGATTCCAGCGCCTCTATCATGTCGCGATGCAGGGCCATCAGCGGCTCCAGGCTGCCGCCATCCTCCAGCCGGAGGTCGGTCTCGCGCTGCGCCCAGAGGCCGAGGGAGATGAGCTGCCCGCGCAGCGCCGGCGGCAGCCTGTTGCCGGGCGACCCCAGGTCGCTGATGAAGATCGACCACATGCGGTGCACCTTCTCCAGCGCCACGGCGCGGGATTTGGTGTCGCTGGCCGCGGCCATCAGGCCGTTGACGTATCGGAAGGCGCGCAATTCGATGTCGCGCGGATGCGCGTGGGCGTTCTGGGTGGCGGCGTAGCGCGCTGCGCTCATGATCCCTCCGGTTGACGCAATTCGGCGGGGGCGCCGGAACCGCCGGCACCCCCGCCGTCTTCGACGGCGCTTCAGCCGATCATCGGAACAGGCTGAGCAGCGACTGGCTCTGTTCGTTGGCGATGGAGAGCGACTGCGTCGCCAGCTGCTGCTTGGTCTGCAGGCTGGTCAGTCGCGCGCTTTCCTCCGCCAGATCCGCATCGACCAGGGCGCCGAGGCCTTCCTTGATCGAGTCGTTCAGCTGGGTGGTGAAGGTCGTCAGACCATCGACCTGGCGGATATTGGCGCCGAGGTTCGCCAGGCGCGTGCCCATCAGGTCGATGGCGCCTTCCACCAGCGCGATCGCCTCATCCTGGCCCGTGCCCGCCGCCGGCGCGGCTTCCACCGTGGCACCCGTGATGTCGGTGGTGACGTCTTCCGAATTGCCGCGGATGAACAGCTCACCCTCATTGTTCAGGCCGGCATCGAGGCCCGCTTCCTTCATGCGCGTGATCAGCGCGGTCACGCGGGTCAGCGGGCTGTCCGTCGCCTCGAACTGCACGTCGAAGACACGCACATTCGGGTCCGGCGTGGTGCCCAGCGCGGCGGTGCCATCGCTGAACTCGAACACCAGGTCCACATCCTCCAGCGCCGTCGTCGGGTCACCGTCGAGGTCGCGCTGCACCGTCACGGTCAGCACCTCGCCATTCGCCGGCGCCAGCGTGTCGTCGAAGGTCACGGTGCGCGCGGCGGAGGTGACGGACAGGCCCGTCAGGTCAAGCCCCGCCGAGGTGCTGTCCGTGCCCTGCACGGAAGTGACCGAACCCTGGATGTCGCGGACGATATCGACGGAGGTGTTGGTCACGCCATCCACCGTCAGGCCGTTCACCAGCAGGTTCACGCCGTTGAAGGTGGCGGAATTCGCGAAGGCGTCGATGTTCTGCAGCGCGTTGGTGATCTGGTTGTTGATCTGCTCCGCATCCAGGCCCTGCTGCTGGCCCTGCGTCATCGTCTGCTTCAGCCGGCCGAGTTCGTCGGAGATCTGCGTCGCCGCGTCACGCGCGACGGTCAGCGCGGATTTGCCGAACTTCAGGCTGTCCTTCACCGCCGTCATGCCGTTCAGGTCGGCGCGCATGTTCTGCGAGATCGCGAACACGGCGGGATCGTCATCGGCCTTGCTGATGCGCAGGTTCGTCTCGATCCGCTGCTGGGTCTTGCCCATGTCCTTGCCGATATTGTTCAGCGAGCGGATCGCCGCCATGGCGGCGGCATTCGTGTTGACGGAGGACATTGTCCCCATCTCCTTGATCAGGCGTTCCGTGGTCAGGCCGGCTTTTTGCCTCCCTCCTCACGGGACCGGGCGCACCGCGTCGCTACGACGCCGCCGCCACCGGCCAGGGGCCCGCCATCCGCGGGCCTTCTTCCGTATCCTGCCACGCCGGGGATGAAGGCTGCGTAAAGCCCCACCCGGCGCGGCGGAAAAACACGCGCAAAAACTACTCGGCGTGCGGCCGCATCGCCGCCGCCACGCTGGCCGCAGCCGTCGCCGCCGCTGCGACACCCACCATCGGCATCGGCAGCCCGGTCTGCACATCAAGGCCCAGCACCGTCGCCTCATGCCGCATCACATGCCGCACCAGCCGCAGCGCCTGGTACCACTCATCCTGCTCCGCCATCGCCAGCGCGCGCTCCAGCAGCTGCCGCGCCATGGACGACGTCGTCGCCTCCTGGAACTCGGACACCAGGCGATGCGCATCCGCCATCGCGGCCTCGCGATCCTCCTCGGGCCCGACATAGGCACATTGCAGGGCGAAATAGATGCGGCGCGCCGGTGTGTTCGCCGCCTCCGGTGCCATCACCTGCTTGCCGAACAGGAAACGCGCCTTGGCAACAAGCTCCACCCGGGTCCGGCTGCGGAACCGCAGCGACGCGCCGTTCACCACCATCAACTCACCGGCACGCATCTCGAGCACCAACGTGGACATGCCACTCTCCCAAGCCTGGCGGCATGGCGGCGGGGGGGAAGCGGCCCGCCATGCCGGGGGGCCGGCGAACGCCGGCCAACGCGAATCTTTCGCCACCACACAGCCTGCGCCGCGTGCTCGATCCTTCGAGGGCGCGCCGCGCGCCCCGGCGCTTCTGCCGGGGACGCACGTCGCAGACGCATCATCACCGATCCGGCTTAACCAGGGTTGAAGGCGGCGCCCCCGATCCATCCCATCGTCCCTCATGCCATCATCCCCTTCCATAACCCTGCCATGCCACCGCTACCCCAGCATCGATACGAGCGAGAGGCGGGAGACCATCGTCGTCACGGTGTAGGAGGCCTCGAGCCTCTCCTTCACCTGCGCCAGCTCGGCGGAGACCTGCGCCAGATCCACCTCCGCCACGTCACCGAGCTGCGTGCGCAGCGCCACCAGCATGTCCGCATGCCGTTCACGCGTCGCATCGATGCGTGCGGATGCGGCGCCGAGCTTGCCCTGTTCTGCCGCCAGCGCCCCGGTGGCGCCGTTCAGCGTCGCGGTCGCGCCCTGCAGCAGTTCCTGCCAGCCCTCCCCGGTGTCGAACTGCGCCTGGCCGACGGCGGCCAGCGTCGCCAGGCTGCGCAGCAATTCCCGGCCCCATGACGCCGTCACCTCATCCGCGCTGTCGCGGTTGGCGAAGACGCCGATCGCCACGCGTTCGCCATCCGCCACCTGCAGCGCGCGCCGCGCTTCCGTCGCGCCATCGGTTTCCAGGAAGGCGGAGAAGGGGGTGGTCGCGGGATCGGTGGCGATGGTCTGCGTGTCCGCCAGCACCGTCGCGGCATTGGTCGGGTCCAGCGTCGCCACGGCCGCGGCGATCGCGGTGGCCATCGGCCCGGTCGTGACATTGGCGGCGTCGGGCACCGGCGGCGATGTCACGTCCGAACCCCCGAACAGGTATTCGCCGCCATGGCGCGTGTTCAGCAGCGCCGCCACCTCCTCCATCGCCGCGCGGGCGATGTCGGCCAGGGAGTCGACGGAAACGGCGCCCAGCGTCCGCGCCCGCAGCGCCTCCGCCGCCACGTTGCTCGCGATGTCGTGCAGCCGGCCGAGCACGGTCTGCGCCGCACCCGCCCGCGCCAGCGCGCGGTCCGCGGCCTCGGTGAAGGCCTCCCGCTTGCCGATCTCGACCTTCAGGTCGATCGCCCGCCGCGCATCGAGGCCGAGGTCCCCATGTACCGCGCCGCGCTGCCCGGTGCTGACCTGGCGGGAGATCACGTCCACCCGCTGCCGCATCGACGCCTGTTCCAGCGCCATGCTGCCGATCATGGAGATCGTGGACATGGTCAGCGCACCGCGCCGAACAGCGCGTCCCACATCGCCTGGATGGTCGAGATCACCCGCGCATTCACGCTGTAGGCGGTCTGCAACTGCACCATCGACGCCACCTCCTTGTCCACATCGACCCCCGAACGCTGCTGGAGGCGGGCGCCGAGGACATCACGCAGCCCCTCCGCCCGTTCCTTGGTGGCGGTCGCGGCCGCGCGGGTGCCCGCCTGTTCCGCCACCAGCGCGCTGCCGTAATCCTCCAGCGTCCGCAGCCCGCTGAGGGGGGAGGAGAGCGTGCCATCCGGCCCCAGCGCGCCGCTGGCGAAGCCGGGCTGCGGCGTGCCCGCGGCCAGTTCCGCGCCGAAGGTGAAGTCCAGCACCCGGTCCAGCAGCGTCGCGAAGCCCGCCGGCCCCGTCGCGGCATTGGGCGTGAAGGCCGTGGGCCCGCCCGGCGCCGCCACCACCGCATGGGTGCCATCCCGCACCAGGGCCGGGTCCGCCACGACATCCGGGTTCACCCGGATGGCGCCGGCGAAGCCCACCATGGCGCTGCCGGCATAGGGCTGGGTCACGTCGGGCACCGTGCCGGCATCGTCGGTGAACAGCCGCAGGCCCTGCGCTTCCATCCGGTAGGCCAGTTGGGACGCCGCGACATCCGCTTCCGCCTGCATCCGCGGCAGCGTCGCGTCCCGCAATTCCGCCGCCGCCCCCAGCCGCCCGCCGGCCAGCCGCCGCGTCACGTCGATGCCCTCCAGCATCACGCCGGGCAGCGTGCCGCCATTGCCGTGCCAGGCGCCCGATCCCACCGTCGCATCGGCGAGCGTGAAGGGGCGGCCCCCTTCCTCCAGCGGCAGCGTGATGCCGCCGCGCGCCACCAGCGTCACCTCCCCGTTGCTGCGGCGGATGACGGTGAGGTCGAGGCTTTCCGACACCTGCCCGATCAACTGGTCCCGCTGATCCTCCAGCTCCGCCGTGCTGCGGCCGGACGCGGCCTCCCGCCGGATCGCGTCGTTCAGCCCGGCGATGGAGGAGAGGTTGGCGTTCAACGCCTCCACCTCCGTCCGCATCGCGTCCTGCGCCTGCTGCCGCGCCTCCCCGATCGCGGCGGAGACGCTGTTGAGCCGATCGGCCAGCGTTTCCGCCGCGGTGACGACGGTGCTGCGCCGGATCGCATCCGCCGGCGCTTCGCGCAGCGCCACGATGGCGTCGCGCAGCCCGCCCATCAGCCCGCCGACGCTGTCGCCATTCTCGGGCGATCCATGCGCCGCCTCCACGCCGCGCAGCAGATCCTCCCGCAGCGCGCCGGCGGCAACATCGCCCTTGGCGCGGTCCTGCGCCGCGATCAGCGCCAGATCCACGTCGCGCGCCACCGGCTGGCTGCGCACGCCGATGCCCGTGCCCGCCGCCGTCAGCGTGCGGCCTTCCAGCACCTTGCGCGTATGCCCCTCGACCCCCGCATTGGCGATGTCGTTGGACGTGCGCGCCATCTGGCGCTCCAGCAGCCTGAGGCCGCTGCGCGCGACGGTGAAGGCGAGGTCGAGGCCCATGGGTCAGTTCCCGCGCGTGTCGCCTCAGCGCTTCATGTTGATCGTGTCCTGCAGCATCTCGTCGCTGGCCGTCACGATGCGGGTGTTGGAGGTATAGGCCCGCTGCGCGAGGATGAGCTTCGAGAATTCCGCCGCGATATCCACGTTCGACCGTTCGACGGAATTGGTGACGAGCTTGCCGACCCCGTTGGTGGAGGCATCGGTCACGCGCGCCTCCCCGCTTTCCACCGTGCGCAGGAAGGCCTGGCCGTCCAGCTTCTGCAGCTTGTCCGGGTCGTTGAAGGCCACGATCGGCACGCGCGCCACGATGCGCGTCTGGCCGTTGTCGTAGTTCACCGCGACGTCGCCATTCTCCCGAATCGTCACGCCGTTATAGGCGCCCAGCGGCACGCCATCCTGCGACAGGTCGCGCACCGAATACTCGGTGCCGGCATACATGGTCAGGCCCGTCGGCACGCCGAAGCCGCCGAGGTTGATCTGCACGTCCTGGTTCCCGTAGCCGTAATCCACCGCGAAGCCGAGGAAGGCATTGTCCCCCGCCTCGGATGGCGCTGGCGTCGTGCCCGTGGCGTTGGCGCGCGTGGTGATGGAGGAGATGGTGCCCGGCGCCGCATTCACCACCGGCGGGCCGGCGGCGATCTGGCCACCGAACTGCACATCGACGAAGCGCCCATCGGCGGGTGCGGCGGTGTCGTTCTCCGGCGTGATGCGCAGCCGCCAGGTGTCGGTATCGAGCCGCCACCAATCCAGCGTCACCTGCTGCTGGTTGCCGAGCGCGTCATAGATCTGGATGACGCTGCTGACCGGGTCCTCCGGCGGCGCCCAGGGGGCCGCGGCGGGAATGGCCGCCACCGCGTCCACATTGCTTGGCAAATTCGCCGCCAGGTCGATGGAGCTGGTCGGCACCGGGTTGTAAACGAGTTCGGAGATGCGGATCGGCGCCAGGGAGGTGCGGTCCGGCTGGCCGGATGCCAGCATGGTCCAGCCTTCCAGGTAGTAGCCGCTGCCATTCACCATGTAGCCGTCGCGGTCCATGGCGAAGTCGCCCGCGCGGGTGAACATCTGCCGGTCGTCGAAGATCACATCGGCCCCCGACCCGCCGCGGGACTGGGAGACGGAGAAGAAGCCCTGGCCGGCGATCGCCATGGCCAGCGGGTTCTCCACCTGTTCGATCGTGCCCTGCACGGTGTTGGTGTAGTCCGGCCGCGCCTCCACCGAACCCGGCAGGTTCACCCGCAGGTTTGACCGCGTCAGCCAGTTGGTGAAGTTGGTGTCGGTGCGCTTGAAGCCGACGGTCTGGCTGTTGGCCACGTTGTCGGAGACATGGCCCAGTGCGCGGGCCTGCGCCGCAAGGCCGCTGATCGCGGTGGTCATCGAGCCGAGCAGCGACATGGTCCGGATGCTCCAGAAGGGGTAGGGGCCGGTGGCGTCGCCGCCCCCTGGCCTGGTTGTCGCGGTGCCTTCGCACCCCGCCTGGCGGTGCCAGCGCAACCCGCGTGCCAGCGTCCGCCCCCCGCCGGCAGGGCCAGTCCTGCCGGCCGGCGGCAGATCCTGCCGGGCGGGGACCGGCTTCTGCCGCCGGCGGGCCCCCCGGCCCTGGCATGGCCGTTGCGCTGGAGGCCCCGAACCGCATCCGGCCCCCGCATGGACCTTCCCCTTCCCTCGGCCAGCCCACCCGGCCCCGCCGCCGCGCCCCCTGGTTTTTCCGG
The DNA here is from genome assembly GCF_051859025.1 of Falsiroseomonas sp. GTDB lineage: Bacteria > Pseudomonadota > Alphaproteobacteria > Acetobacterales > Acetobacteraceae > Falsiroseomonas. The sequence continues at coordinate 104,046 of NZ_JBHYGL010000038.1, forward strand.
GGGCGCGCCTGCCGGCAGCCAATCCGCGCGGGGCCGCTTCGGCCAGGCGCTGGAGGAAGCCGTGGCGGCCGGCGGAGAGGCGCCGCGCGCCCCCGGCGCCGTGCCGGGCGAAACCCCTGGGCCGAAGCCGGACGCGGCGGCGGAGGCGACCACCGACGCCGTCCCGGTTTCTGTCGAGGCCGATGCGGCGACCACGCCGCCGTCGCCGGACCCGCCCGCCGGGCTTGCCGAGGCCCCATCCGGCCCCATCCTCGCCGACAGCCCGGCGGCGGAACCCTCGGCCGATGGCCAGTCCCTGCCGGTGACGGCGCTGGCGATCGAACAGGCGATGGCCGGCCTGCCCGCCACCCCGTCCCCGGCGCCCCCATCCCCTGCTGCCCTGCCCGCCGCTGGCGCCCCGCCTGCCGCTGGCGCGCCGGTGCCTGCGGCCATGCCGCCCGGTGCCGCATCCATCGGTCCCGCACCCTCCGGTCCTGTTTCGACCGGCCCCGCACCCCCGGCTCCGGCGCCCGCGGACGCTGCGGCTGCCGCCCCGCCCGGCCAGATCGCCCCGGGCGTCGCCGCCGATGGCGCCGCGCCGCCGCCCACAGGGCCGGCCCCGGCCGTCCTTGCGCAGACCGTGGCGGCGGCGCCCGCGGAAGCAGCCCTGCCGGCTCCCACCCCCGCCGCATCGCCTTCCCCGATGGGGGTGGCGCCAGTGGTCGCCCCGGCGGTTACCCCGGCGGCGGCAGCGATGGAGGCTTCGGCGGGAGGGGCAGCGGCCACCGCCCCGGCTTTGGGCGGACCGGCAGGGCTTCTCCTGCCGGGCGCGGCCACCGCCCCTTCGCCGGGGCCAATCGGGGAGGCGGACGCGTCGCCCGCCGCGCAGCCCCTGGCGGCCGCCCCGGCCCCGGCATCCGCCGCCGCATCGCCGCCCGGTGCGCCGCCGAACCTCGCCCAGGCACCGGCCACCGCCGCGTCGCCCCAGGCCCAGCTTCAGGCCCAGCCGACCGAAACCGCCGCCGCCACCCAGCCCCTGGCCGGCGTCGTCGTCGCCAGCGTCCAGGCGGGTGCCATCGCCGGCACCCCGGCACCGCGCCCGGCTTCCAGCGCGCCGGCGGGGCGGGGCGGGGATGCGCTGGCGGCGACCGCGCCCGGCCCCGCGCCCGGCTCCGCAATGGGCGCCAGCCCGACGCCGACCCCCGGCCCGACCCCGAACCCCCTGGCCGCCGCCCCCGTCACCGATCCCGCTCCGCTGCCGGAAGGCGCCGCCCTCGATCCCCCGCCCGCCGCGATCGCCGAGGCCAGCCCAACGCTGCCGGCGGTATCCCCCGAATCATCTGCCGGCGCGCATCACGCCGCGCCGCAGGCCGCCGAGCCGCGCATGGAAGCCGCGGCCACGCCGCCTCAGCCTGCCGTCGCCGCCACCACGGATCCCGCCCCCCGCACGCCACCCCTGCTGGCCCGCGCCGCCGCAACGCCCGTCGCCTGGCCCGCCCGCCAGGTCGCACCCTTCGCCGTCGCCCTGGCGCTCGGCGGCGATTCCAGCCTGACCCTGACGCTGGACCCGGTGGAACTGGGCCGGGTGGAGGTCTCGATCGACCGCAGCCGGGGCGAGGCCCTGGTGCGCGTGACGGCGGAGCGTGCCGACACGCTGGCGCTGCTCCAGCGCGATGCCGGCGAGTTGGAACGCGCGCTGTCCGATGCCGGGATCGGGGAACGGGGCGCGAGCCTGTCCTTCAGCCTGGGCGATGGCGGCGCGGCGCGGGACCAGGCGCAGCGCGAGGGCCAGGCCCAGAACCAGGCCGCGCCGTCCGCCCGCGCGGCCAATTCGCGCGACGCGACCGGCCCGCTGCCCGCGCCTGGTGCCATCCACCGCCAGGGGGCCGCGCATCGCGGTCTCCTCGACCTTGCCGTCTGAAGGAGAATCGCCATGAGCGGCAGCATCAGCGCCACCAATTCCACCACCTCCGGCGCCCAGGCGACCGCCAACAGCAACCGCCTGTCGGCCGATTTGAACACCTTCCTGCGCCTGCTGACGACGCAGTTGCAGAACCAGGACCCGACCCAGCCGATGGATGCCAACCAGTTGACCCAGCAGCTGGTGCAGTTCTCCACCGTCGAACAGCAGATGAACACCAACACCACGCTGCAATCCCTGCTGTCCCTGCAGCAGGCGGGGCAGCTGGGCCAGGCGGCGGCGCTGGTCGGCCGCCGCGTGACGGTGGAATCGGACCGCCTGCCGCTGCAGAACGGCCGCGCCGATGTGAACCTGCCCGCCGCCGGGACCGCCCGCGCCGCCCGGATCGAGATCCGCGACACCACCGGCAATCTGGTGCGCGCGCAGACCGTGCCGCTCGGCACCGCCGCCAGCACCTGGCAGTGGGACGGGAAGGATTCCCGGGGCCAGCTGCGCGACGATGGCAGCTACCGCCTGACCGTCACTGGCCAGGCCAGCGATGGCGGCACCACCGCCATCAACCACACCGTGACGGCGGAGGTGACGGGCGCGACGCGTGTCGATGGCGCGGTCACGCTCAAGATGGGCGCGGTGAACGTGGCCTATGACCGGATCAGGGACATCGCCGCCGCGCGCTGAGCGCGCGTGATGGCGCGGCTAGCCCTGCAGCCGCCGGATCGCCGCGATCATCGCTGCCGTCGCGGCGTCGCTCGCCTCCGCATCCCCCGCCAGCGCCGGCAGGATGCCACCCGCCAGCTGCTTGCCGAGTTCCACCCCCCATTGGTCGAAGGGATTGATCCCCCAGAAGGCGCCGAGGCAGGCTACCTTGTGCTCATACAGCGCCACCAGCGCGCCCAGCGTCTCCGGCGTCAGCGCCGGCAGCAGGATGGACACGCTGGGCCGGTTGCCGGGGAAGGTGCGGTGCGGCGCCAGGCGGTCGATCTCGGCGGCGGCCATGCCCCCCCGCGCCATCTCCGCCCGCGCCTCCGCCCCCGTCCGCCCGCGGGCCAGCGCCTCCGCCTGCGCCAGTGCATTCGCCAGCAGGATGCGGTGGCTTTCCGCATGGCCGTGGTCCGGCCGCGCGACCAGCACGAAATCCACCGGCACCGGCGTGGTGCCCTGGTGGATCAGCTGCAGGAAGGAATGCTGGGCATTGGTCCCCGGCTCCCCGAAGACCACCGGGCCGGTGGCATGGGCGACCGGCGCGCCCTCCACCGTCACCTGCTTGCCGAGGCTCTCCATCTCCAGCTGCTGTAGATGGGCGGCGAAGCGCGACAGGCGTTCGTCATAGGGCAGCACCGCGCGGGCGGGGTAGCCCAGCGCGTTCACGTGCCAGACTTCCACCGCCGCCAGCAGCAGCGGCAAATTGGTGGCTTCCGGCGCCGACAGGAAATGCTCGTCCATGGCGCGCGCGCCGGCCAGCAGGCCCTGGAAGGCCGGCATCCCGCAGGCCAGTGCGATGGAAAGCCCCACGGCCGACCACAGGCTGAACCGCCCGCCGACCCAGTCGCGGAAGCCGAAGACGCGGTCGGGCGCGATGCCGAAGGCGGCCGTCGCGGGCAGGTTGGTGGACAGCGCCGCCAGATGCGACCCCGCCGCCGCCTCCCCGAGCGCATCCGCCAGCCAGGCCTTCGCCAGGCGGGCATTGGCCATCGTCTCCTGCGTCGTGAAGGTCTTGGACGCCACCAGCACCAGGGTGCGCGCGGGGTCCAGATTGGGCCGCAGCGCCTCCCACGCATGGGCGTCCACATTCGCCAGGTAATGCGCCCGCATCGGGCAGCCCTGCCGCCACAGCGCCCGCGTCACCATGGCGGGGCCGAGGTCCGACCCCCCGATGCCGATATTCACCACATCGGTGAAGCCGCCCCCCCGCGCGCCGCGGATCGTGCCCTCATGCACACCCTTCACGAAGCCCGCCATGGCCGACAGCGTGCTATGCACGGCGGCGGAGGCATCCTCCCCCCCCGCATGGAACGCACCCGCCGGCCCGCGCAGCGCCATGTGCAGCGCGGCGCGCGCTTCCGTCCCGTTCACCGGCTGCCCCGCCGCCATCGCGTCCCGGAAGGCCAGCACCCCCCGCGCGCGGGCCAGGGCCAGCAGCGCATCCTGCACGGCAGGCGTCAGCGCGGTGCGGGACAGGTCCAGCATCAGCCCCGCCGCATGGTGGGCATGGGTGGCGGCGCGGGCGGGATCGGCATCCAGCAACGGGCGGATGGCGGCGGCACCGGGCTGGCGGCCAAGCGCCATCAGCGCCCCCCAAGCCTCTCCATCCCTCATGTCCGCCCTCCGCGATGACGCCGGACAATATCCCGGCCGCGCCCTAACGAGCGTGTGCCGGGTCCGGTTCTGGGTCTAGATACCGTTCCGGTGGCACACTGCGAAGGGAAGCGGAATGGCGGGACGGCCGATGGGGCACGTTCAGGGGGGGCAGTTTCAGGTGGGGCAGGTTCAGGGGGATCACATCCACGCCGGCCAGGGGCGCGCGGCCGCCAGGGGCGGCGGGTGGATGACGCTCAGCCTGGCCGCCTTCGCGCTGATCGCCGCCTGGCTCTTCGGCGCGACCGTGCTGCTCGACCGCCAGGCGACGCTGGAGCAGGGCTGGACGGATGCCGAGAACACCGCCGCCCTGCTGGCGCAGCATACCGACCGCGTGATGCGCATCGCGGCCATCACCGCCGACCGGGTCGAAGCCCTGATGGACCGCCATGGGCTGGAGGAACTGGGGGAACGGCGCCAGCCCCTGCTCGCCGCCCTTGCCACCGGCACGCCGGAGGTCGCCAAGCTCTGGATCATGGACGGGGAGGGTCATGTCGCGGCCAGCAGCGAAGGCACGCTGCTGCTGGGACAGGATTATGCCAACCGCGCCTATTTCGCGCCCCTGCTGCAAGGCGGGCGGGAACATGTCTCCGGCATGCTGTTCACCCGGCCGGAAAGCGGCTGGTTCTTCACCTGGAGTCGCGCGCGCCGCGACGAGGCGGGCGGGCTTTCCGCCGTCATCGTCATCGCCATCGGCAGCGCGGACATCAACCGGGTTGCGGCCGGGCTGGCACTCGGCCCCGGCGCCATGCTGCGCCTGTCCCGCCAGGACGGCACGGTGGCGATGCAATGGCCCCTGCCGCCGGTGGGCAACGCCCTGCCGGCCGCGGACCCGCTGCCCGGCCCGGTCGGGCGGCGGGAGGATACGGCCCCCGATGGCGACCGCCGCCTGGTGGCCTGGTCCAGCACGCCAGGCCTGGCGCTGGCCGCCACCGCCGCCATGTCCCGCGACCATGTGCTGGCGCCCTTCCACGCCAGGCTGCTGCGCAACGGGCTGCTGTTCGGCGCCTCCATCGCCATCGCCGGGCTGCTCGCCATGGCCGCGCTGCGTGCCGTGCGGCGGGAAGGGCAGGCCCTGGCCTCCGCCGAGGAACGCGGCAGCGCGCTGGCCTTCGCGCTGGCGGAGCGGGAGGACCTGCTGGCCTCCGTCCAGGAAGGGGAGGCGCGGCTGCGCCTGGCCGAACAGGCCGGCGGCATCGGCCTGTGGGACTGGGATCTGCGCGACGGGCGGCTGACGCTGATCGGCGACGTGTTCCTGGCCTGGGGCCTGCGCATCCGCCGCCGCGTTTCCACCCGTGCCGCGCTGCGCGCCGTCCACCCGCAGGACCGCCCCGCGCTGCAGGCGGCGCTGGATGCCGCGGTGCGGGGGGATGCGCCGCTCGACATCGAATTCCGCCTGGCGCCCCGTTCCGCCGGAGAGGGGGATGCCGCCCCCGATCGCTGGATCGGCGTGCGCGCGGAAGTGCGCCGCGCCATCGGCGGAGAGGCGCGGCGCCTGCTCGGCATCGCGCTCGACGTCACGGCGCGGCGGCGGGAAGCCCAGGCGCTGACGGAAGCCAACGCCATCCTCGAACAGCGCGTCGCCGAACGCACCCGTGCCTTGGCTGATGCCAATGCCCGGCTGCGGGAAGGGGAGGCCCGCTTCCGCGGCATCTTCGACGCCACCTTCCAGTTCATCGGCCTGCTGTCGCCGGACGGCACGGTGCTGGAGACGAATGAGGCGCTGCTGCGCCTGGTCGGCACCAAGGGCACCAGCGTCGCCGGCCGGAAATCCTGGGAAGCCCCCTGGTGGCCGGAGGAGGAGGTGGAGGCCGTGCGCGCATCCATCCGCCAGGCGGCGGAAGGCGGCTTCGTGCGGCGGGAAGCGCGGATGCGCGCCGCCGATGGCGGCATCATCACGGTCGACTTCTCCATCAAGCCGGTGCGGGGCGATGACGGGACCGTCTCCCTCCTCGTGCCGGAGGCGCGCGACGTCACCGACCTGAAGATCGCGCAGGCGCAGCTGCTGGAAGCCCAGAAGATGGAGACGCTGGGGCGCCTGACCGGTGGCGTGGCGCATGATTTCAACAACCTGCTGATGGCGGTGATGGGCAACCTCGCGCTGGCCCGCAAGCGGCTGGGGGAGGCGCCGCCCCCCGCCGTGATCCGCCACCTCGATGCCGCGACGCTCGGCGCCGAACGCGGCGCGCAGTTGACGCAGCGGCTGCTGGCCTTCGCGCGGCGGCAGGATTTGCGGCCCTCCGCCGTCGATCTCGCCTGCCTGCTGGCCAATCTCCGCGACCTCATCGCGCGTTCCGCCGGGCCGCGCGTCACGGTGTCGGTGCGGGCGCCCGAAGGCCTGCCGCCCGCGCTGGTCGATCCCCATGCGCTGGAACTGGCGCTGATCAACCTGGTCGTGAATGCGCGGGACGCCATGCCCGATGGCGGGCGGATCGAGGTAGTGGTGGAGGAAGCGGCACCACCCGAAGGCCGCGCCGCGCCGCCCATGCTGCGCATCGCGGTCAGCGACACCGGCCATGGCATGGATGCCACCACCCTTGCCCGCGCGGTGGAGCCCTTCTTCTCCACCAAGGGGCCGGGGCAGGGGACGGGGCTTGGCCTGTCCATGGTGCATGGGCTGGCGCATCAATCCGGCGGTGCCTTCACCATCGACAGCGCGCCGGGGCAGGGCACCACCTGCACGCTCTGGCTGCCGCGTTCCACCGCCCCGGCGCCGCCGGTGGCCGCGGCGGCGGAGCCCGTGGCGCCGCCCGGCACCGGGCGCGTGCTGCTGGTGGATGACGAACCCCTCGTGCTCGACAGCACCGCCGCCCTGATCGAGGAGCTGGGCTACGAGGTCAGGACCGCCACATCCGGGGAGGCCGCGCTGGCCCTGCTGGATGCGGCGACGGAGCCCTTCAGCGCCGTGGTCACGGATTTCGCGATGCCGGGCATGACGGGCAGCGCGCTGGCCGGGCGCATCGCGGCGCTGCATCCGGGCCTGCCCGTCATCCTCGCCACCGGCCATGCCGGCCCCTGGCCGGAGGGCCCCGGCCCGCAGCGCCTGGCCAAGCCCTACAGCCTGGCGGAACTCGCCATGGCGCTGGAATCCGCCCTGCACCGCGCCGCCTGAATCCTGCGTTGACCGGAGGGAAGGCCTGGGCGTATTCATCCTATCCATAGAAGGATTGGGGGAAGCGCATGAGCGGAAACCTGCGTGCGGGCGGCCAGGGCGAATACCGGCTGGAAGGCCGCGTCGCGGTCGTCACCGGTGGCAGCAGCGGCATCGGCGCCGCCACCGTCCGCCGCTTGGCCGTCGCCGGCGCTTCCGTCGTCATCGGCTACAACAGCGGCGCGGACCGTGCCGCCGCGCTGGTCGCTGAACTCCCGGGCCCGGGCTGCCACCTGGCGCTGCACATCCCGATGGAGAACAGCGCCGCCATCCGCGACGCCGCCGCGAAGGTCGAGGCCGCCTATGGGCGCTGCGACGTGCTGGTGAATTCCGCCGGCGTCACGCGTGCGGTGCCCCATGCCGACCTCGAAGGCCTGGACGATGCCAGCTTCGACCGCATCCTGATCACCAATGTCCGTGGCCCCTTCTCCACCATCCGCGCCTTCGCGCCGCTGATGAAGCGGGGCGGGGACGCGGTGGTGGTGAATGTGTCGTCGCTCTCGGCCTCCACCGGCCTTGGTTCCTCCATCGCCTATTGCGCCTCGAAGGCGGCGCTCGACACCATGGGCATGTCGCTGGCCCGCGTGCTGGGGCCGGAGGTGCGTATCATCAGCGTCTCCCCCGCCGCCGTCGCGACTGATTTCGTGCCGGGCCGCGGGCGGGAAGGGGTGGAGCGCCAGGCCGCGACCACGCCGCTGAAGACCGTCGCCGAAGCCGATGACGTCGCGCTCGCCATCATGGCGGCGGCCACTCATCTGCGCCTGACCACCGGCACCGCCATCCTCGTCGATGGCGGCCGGCATCTCTGAAACGCAGGGAGGATCGACCATGCCCGATACCGTGCTGATGCCGCCGAGCGAGGCGGTGCTCTCGCCGTCCGACGGCACGCTCGCCTACATGACCGGCTTCGCCAATTCCTTCGCGACGGAGGCCGTGCCCGGCGCGCTGCCGGTCGGCCGCAATTCGCCGCAGAAGGCACCGCGGGGCCTCTATGCCGAACAGCTCAGCGGCACCGCCTTCACCGCGCCGCGCCACGCCAACAAGCGCACCTGGTTCTACCGCATCCGCCCGAGCGTCCGGCACGGCAACGGCTTCCGCCGCATCGACGCCGGGCTGATCCGCACCGCGCCGTGCCGCGACGAAAGCGACCTGCCCATCGGCCAACTCCGCTGGCACCCCATAGAGATGCCGACCGAGCCCACGGATTTCATCCAGGGCCTGCGCACCATCACCACCTGCGGCGACGCGCAGATGCAGGCGGGCATCGCCAGCCACGTCTATCTCGCCAACCGATCCATGGATAACCGCTACTTCTACAACGCGGATGGGGAGATGCTGCTGGTCCCCCAGATCGGCGCCATCGAGGTCTTCACGGAATGCGGCCGGCTGCACGCCGCGCCCGGCGAGATCGTCCTCATCCCCAAGGGCATGAAGTTCAAGGTGGACCTGCCGGATGGTCCCGCGCGCGGCTATGTCTGCGAGAATTACGGCGCCTATTTCACCCTGCCCGAACGCGGCCCCATCGGCGCCAATTGCCTGGCCAATCCGCGCGACTTCCTGACCCCCGTCGCGGCCTATGAGGACCGGGAGGAACCCTGCGAGCTTCTCGTGAAGTCGCAGGGCAAGCTCTACACCACGCAGCTCGCGCAATCGCCGCTGGATGTCGTCGCCTGGCACGGCAATTTCGCGCCCTGCAAATACGATCTCCGCCGCTTCTCGCCCGTCGGGTCGGTGCTGTTCGACCACCCCGATCCCTCGATCTACACGGTGCTGACAGCGCCTTCCGAAACGCCCGGCACGGCGAACGTCGATTTCGTCATCTTCCCCGAACGCTGGGTGGTGATGGAGGACAGCTTCCGGCCGCCCTGGTACCACATGAACGTCATGAGCGAGTTCATGGGCCTGATCTACGGCCAGTACGACGCCAAGCCCGAAGGCTTCAAGCCGGGCGGCATGAGCCTGCACAATGCCCTGATCGCCCATGGCCCGGACACCGAGGCTTTCGAGAAGGCGTCCACCCGCGAACTCAAGCCCGAGCGCCTGTCCGGCACCATGGCCTTCATGTTCGAGACCCGTTACCCCATGAACGCCACCGGCTATGCGTCGTCCCTCGAACTCATGGACACCGGCTACCCCGATTGCTGGGACGGCCTGACGCGCGACTTCCAGCGCGCCTGAAGTGGAGGAGGCGAGCACGCTCTGGCCCGCGCCCGCCTCCTTCGGCCGGGACCTGCCGCTGCGCTACCAGATCCACCAGCATTTGCTGGCTGCGATCCGCGCGCGGCCACGCCAGGCGCAGGCGATGCGCCTGCCGACCGAAGCCGACCTCGCCCGCCACTACGGCGTCGGTGTCGTGACGGTGCGGGAGGCACTGAAACCGCTGGAGGCGGAAGGCGTCATCACCCGCCACCGTCGCCGCGGCACCTTCGTGGCGATGGACGCGCTGACCGCCCCGCCGCTGGAACTCCGCGGCTCGCTCGATTCCCACTTCGCCCAGCACGGTGCGGAGGAATTCGAATTGCTGGAACAGGCGGAGGTCGCGGTGCCACCCCGCCTCGCCGCGCATTTCCCCGGCGCCGCGGCGCTGTCCATGTTCCGCCGCCTGCGCCGCAACGCGGGCGAGGTCGTCAGCCACGCCGTCAACTGGCTTCCCGTCGAACACGGGCGCCGCGTGCCGCTCGACGCCCTCGCGAAATGGCCGATGACGCGCGTGCTGCGCGATGCGCTGAACCTGCCCGTCTCTCGCATCGAGAACGGCATCGAAGCCCGCGCCGGCAGCCCGGACGTGACGCGCCTGCTCGGCGTGCCACCACTCAGTCCGATCCTGTTCTTCACCGGCATCAGCCAGGATGCGCAACGCCGCGTGCTGGACCTGGTGGAGATCGACTACCGCGCGGATCGCTTCCGCTTCGGGGTGAGCTTCGACGTGGCACAGAACGACTAAAGGGCGAGGCTCCGCCTCACACTCCGCCGGGGGGCGTGGCGCCCCCCGGACCCCGCCTTCAAAAAAACAATCAGGAGGAACACACGGAATGCACAAGATCACCAGGCGTGCGGCACTCGCGGCGCCGCTCGCCGTCCTCGCCACGCCAAGCGTCGCGCAGGCCTGGCCCGACCGGCCCATCACGCTGCTGCACGGCTTCGGCGCGGGCGGCAACGCGGATGTCATCGCCCGCGTCATCGCCGCCCCGCTCGCCGAGGCGCTCGGCAAGCCCGTCGTCGTCGAAGCCCGCACCGGCGCCGGTGGCAACATCGCCAGCGAAGCCGCCGCCCGCGCCCGCCCGGATGGCCACACGCTGATCCTGCTGACCGGCGGCCACGCCGTCTCCGCGGCGCTGTTCCGCACGCTGCGCTTCGACCCGATCGAGGATTTCAGCTTCATCTCCACCGTCTCCGTCTTCCCCTTCGTCGTCGCCACGCGCGCCGATGGCCCGATCACCTCGCTCGCGGACATGGCGGCGCGCGCGCGGCGCGATCCCGGCGGCCTTACCTTCAGCTCCGTCGGCGTCGGATCGACGCAGCACCTCACGGGCGAATTGCTGGCGCAGACGCTCGGCGTCTCGCTGACCCATGTGCCCTATCGCGGCGGCACCCAGCCGCTGACGGACCTGCTCTCCGGCCGTATCGACATGATGGTGGACAGCGTGACCGTGACGGGCGCGGGCATCGCCGCCGGCACCGTCCGCGCGCTCGGCGTCACCAGCGCCACCGCCTGGCCCAGCCTGCCGGATGTGCCGACCGTCGCCAGCGCCGCGCCGGGGTTCGAGGTGGTCTCCTGGGTCGGCCTGGCCGCCCCCGCCCGCACGCCGGCGCCCATCGTCGAACGCCTGAACGCCGAACTCCGCCGCGCCGTCGCGATCCCCGCCGTGCGCGAAAGGCTGGAGGCACTCGGCACCCGCGTCGCGCCCAATTCACCTGACCAGATGCGGGGCTTCGTCGCCGGGGAGGTCGCTCGCTGGAACCAGGTGATCGACCGCGCGCGCCTCGAACGGCAGTAGCGCCAAGCTGGCGGGGGGCGACCGCCTACCCCGCCAGTACCCGCAGCCCCCAGGTCGCGGCGATCCCCGCGATGATCGCCGCACCCATGTTCCGCGTCGCCACCTGCACGCCCACCACCACCGCGGCACCCATCCAGCCGGGCCAGCCCAGCGCCAGCAGCGGCGGCGCGACATAGGCGGCAAAAAGGCACCCCGGCAGGTGCCGAAGCACCATCTCCACCCAGGGCGGCGGCCGGACCGCGCGCAGCACGGCATAGCCCCCCGCCCGGCAGGCATAGGTCACCAAGGCCATGCCGGTGATGGCCGCCAGCACGTCCCAGCGCACAATCCACATCTCAGCCACGGCGGGCATCCTCCCGCGGTGGCATCCCCCGGCCGCGCAGTTCCATCCAGGCGCCCAGCCCCGCACCGGCAAAACTGCCCAGCAGCAGCGGCAGCGGCACGGGCAGCGCCGCGCGATGCGCCGCGATGGCGACGATGGCCGCGACGCCCCAGGGCAGCAGGTCCAGCCTCGGCCCGCGCCACAGCGGCACCAGGATCGACAGGAAGGCCGCGATGGAGGCGAAGAACAGCGGATGCCCCGGCGGCACGCGCACCAGGCCGCCGCCCAGATGCCCCACCGCCACGGTGCCCACCCATCCCACCCAGATGCAGAGCCCGACGCCCAGCAGGAACCCCGCATCCCGCCCGCCCGCGCGCTGTTCCGCGATGCCGAGTGCGAAGGAATGGTCCACCAGCGTGCTCAGCGTTCCCCACAGTTTCCAGCCGCGCAGCTTGTCGAGCCACGGCGCCAGCGCCGCCCCCATCGGAGCCATGCGGATGTTCACCACCAGCGCCGCGATGGTCGCGGCCAGGATCGGCGCGGGGTCGGTCCAGAGTTCCAGCGCCACCAGCTGCGCGGCGCCGGCGAAGACGAGGGTGCTCATCAGCACCGTCTCCGCGAAGCTCAGCCCCTTGGCGGCGGAGAGCACGCCGATCACCAGGCCGAAGGGGACCATGCCGATGAGGAGGGGCACGGAGGTGACGGCGCCGCGGCGGACGCCGTCGCGCGTGAAGATGATGGGGCCGCGGATGGTCATGCGGGCACCGGGCAAGGCACTGCCTGGACGATCGTCAATGGCCCGGGTTCCAAGGGCCCGCTGGCCCTTGGCAAGGGGGGAATCGGGGGGAACAGCGTTCCCCCCGGGCCAGTCGCGCTCCTCACCCCTGTCGTGCCGCCAGCAACCGATCCTCCGCCTCGCTCGGTTCCATTCCAAGCGCCCGCCCCGCCACATCCCGCCCGAAGCCGCCCCGCGCCATCGCCGCCATCGCTTTCCTGCGTTCCTCGATGCCCGGGTCTTCCGGCCCGAAGGGCCCGATCCGTCGTCGCCGGCAGAAGGCCAGCGCCGCGTCCAGCTCCGGGCCTTCGCCTTCCGGCAGCGCCGCCGCCGCCGTTTCGCTGTCCACGCCCTTCGCCGCCAGATGCGCCAGCGCCGCGCGGCGGGATTTGCCGCCACGCAGCAGCCGTCGCGCCCGGCTGGCCGCGAAGGCCGCGTCATCGACGCTGCCCGTCGCGACCATCTTCTTCGCGACCTCCGCCGCCGCCTGTTTTCCGGCGGCGACCGCGGCTTCGATATCCGTCATGCCGAAGGCTTCCGCCGCGCGCTTCCAGCGATCCACGCGCCGCGCCAGCACGCGCCGCAGCCCCACCTCCGTCGCCGCGAAGCGCGCGAGATGCGCCACCGCCGCTTCCTGCAGCCGCGCGGCGTTGGGCGGCGGCCCAGGGGGGCGCGGTTCGCGGCGCTGGTCGCGGCCTTCGGTGGGGGGATTTCCGGCGCGGGGATGGCGGCGCCGCTCTTGTGCCATGGGCTTATTCTGCCATGGTCCGCCCCCTCATGGCGACCCTCACCCCCAGCTCCCCCGGCGACTCCCCGATCGATGCCACGCACCCCGCCTGGCGCGGCTTCCTCGCGCTGACATCGCGGGAGACGAAGCGCTTCCTCAAGGTCTGGGCGCAGACGCTCGGCGCACCCGTCGTCACCACCCTGCTGTTCCTGGCCGTCTTCGTGCTGGCCCTGGGCGAGACGAAGAAGGAGGTCGGCGGCATCCCCTACCTCGAATTCCTCGGCGCGGGGCTGGTGGTGATGGCGCTGGCGCAGAACGCGTTTTCCAACTCCGCCTCCTCGCTGATCATCATGAAGGTGCAGGGCAACATCGTGGATCTGCTGATGGCGCCGCTGCCGCCGGCCGCGCTGCTCGGCGGGCTGGTCGCGGGTGCCGCGCTGCGGGGCCTGGCCGTCGCGGCGGTGGTGGTGGCGACGATGTGGCCGATCGTCGGCTTCTCCATCCCCGCGCCGCTCACGGCGCTGGCCTTCGCCGTGCTGGGATCGACGCTGATGGCGATCCTCGGCGTGCTGGCGGGCCTTTGGGCGCAGAAATTCGACCAGATGGCGACCATCACCAACTTCGTGATCACGCCCTTGGCCTTCCTGTCCGGTACCTTCTACTCGGTGGAGCGCCTGCCGGAAGGCGTGCGCATGGTGGCGTATGCGGACCCGCTGTTCTGGATGATCGACGGTTTCCGCGCCGGCATCGCGGGCCATGCGGAGGGGAATACCGTGCTCGGCCTGCTGGCGCTGGCCGCCACCACGCTGGCGCTGTGGTTCGTCACGCTCCGCCTGGTGCGACAGGGCTGGCGGCTGCGCGCCTGATCCAAGGCGCCGATTGACGGCCCCCGCTTGACGGCCCCCGCTTGACGGGACGCCTTTCGCAACCATCGGGGCTCTCGCCGCGTTGGGGTGGCATGGCCGGGATGTGACGCCCCCGGCCCGCAATCCCGGGAGACCCCACGCCATGCTCAGCAGCAAGAAGATTTTGACCATGACGACCGCGGCCGCGCTCTGCGCCGCGCCCATGCTGGCCTTCGGGCAGGCGAATACGGGCGGCACGAGCCAGCAGCCGCAGACCAGCCAGACCCGCCCCGCGGACGGCACGCCGGGCAACCCGCCCTCCACCGCGACCCAGCGCGCGCTGGATGGCGTGACCGGCAACCGCACCGACGCCGATGGCACCGGCAACAACCCGCCCGGCACCGCCGCCGGCCGCGCGGTCGATCGCGCCACCGGCAGTGTGACGCCCGGCACCACGCCTTCTTCAACCGCCACCGGCGCCACCACCCCTGGCATGGCCGTGGACAGCATGCGCCTGCGCGAAGGCCGCCGCGCCAGCCAGGTGATCGGCAGCACGGTGTACAACGAGAACAACGAAAGCATCGGCGAGGTCGATGACCTCATCGTCCCCGCCACCGGCGGCCAGCCCGTGGCGGTGATCTCCGTCGGAGGCTTCCTCGGCATCGGCGCCCGCCTGGTGGCCGTGCCGTATGAGCGCCTGAGCCACAATGGCGAACGCAACCGCTGGATGCTCCAGGGCGCCAGCAAGGAAAGCCTGCAGTCCCTGCCGGCCTTCACCTACGACAACGCCACCCGCCGCGGCTGATCCCCGCTTCCGCCTGAAACCCGCGACCGCGCCGCCACCCCGGGCGGCGCGTGTCCTGGCGCATGCCCCCTTGTTGACAACGGAGACTGAACCGATGAAGCGCGCCCTGTTTGCCCTGGCCGCCCTGGCCCCCCTCGTCGCCTGCGCCAATCCGCAGGATGGCCGCCCGGGCAACCCGCCTTCCACAGCCACGCAACGCGCCTATGACCGCGCCACCGACAGCCCCGCCACCAGCGCGGATGGCACCGGCAACAACCCCTCCGGCACCGGCGCGACGCGCGCGCTGGACCGCGCGGCGGGCACCAACACCTCCGGCGCCTATCCCTCCCAGTCCGACGGCACGCGCGCCAACCCGCCGGGCACGGCGGCGGAACGCGCCTATGATCGCGCGACGGGTTCCAACACCTCCGGCGCCTATCCGTCCAACAGCGGCGGCACGCGCCAGCGCTGAGGCGCCGCGCCCGCGACGTGGCAAAGGCCGGTTCCCGTCGGGCACCGGCCTTTTTTTCACCTTGGGTGTTTTGACCCCGGCCCGTCTTTCGTGCAATTTCCTTCGCTTCCGCGCCTGCCTTGGCGAATGGACGCCCAAGGCCGCGCGGAATGACGGAGGATGGATCCCGTGATCCCCGCCCTGATGCCGACCTACAACCGCGCCGACCTCGCCTTCGAGCGGGGCGAGGGCGCCTGGCTGTGGACGACGGATGGGCGACGATACCTCGATTTCGGCGCGGGCATCGCGACCTCCAGCCTCGGCCACGGCCACCCGCATCTCACGAAGGTGATCGCGGAGCAGGCGGCGAAGGTGATGCACGTCTCGAACCTGTATCGCGTCCCGCAGGCGGAGGAGTTGGCCGCGCGCCACGTCGCGCATTCCTTCGCGGACAGCGTCTTCTTCTGCAATTCGGGCGCCGAGGCGAACGAGGGCATGGTGAAGGCCGTCCGCAAGTACCATGCGGAGCAGGGGCACCCCGAGCGCTTCCACATGATCTGCTTCGAGGGCGCCTTCCACGGCCGCACCCTCGGCATGCTGTCGGCCACGGGCAATGAGAAGTACCTGGCCGGCTTCGGCCCGCCCGTGCAGGGCTTCGACCACGTCCCCTTCGGCAACATGAACGCGGTGCGCGCGGCGATCGGCCCGCAGACCGCCGGCATCATGATCGAGCCGGTGCAGGGGGAGGGCGGCGTCCGCCCCGCCGATCTCCGCTTCCTGCGCGAACTCCGCGCCGTCTGCGACGAATTCGGGCTGCTGCTGGCGCTCGACGAAGTCCAGACCGGCATGGGCCGCAGCGGCAAGCTGTGGGCGCATGAATGGGCGGGGATCGAGCCCGATGTCATGTCCTCCGCCAAGGGCATCGGCGGCGGCTTCCCGCTGGGCGCGATCCTGGCGAAGGAGAAGGTGGCGAAATACCTGAAGCCCGGCACCCATGGCACCACCTATGGCGGCGGCCCGCTGGCCTGCGCCGCGGGCAATGCCGTGCTGGACGTGGTCCTCGCCCCGGGCTTCCTCGACCAGGTCGATCGCGTGGCGCGCGTGCTGTGGCGCGGGCTGCTGGACCTGGCCGCGAAGCACCCGTCCGTCATCTCCGGCGTCCAGGGCGCCGGCCTGCTGCTGGGCCTGAAGCTGCGCCCCGAGGTCAACAACGGGGAGATGCAGGGCGCCACCGTGGCGGAAGGGCTGCTCACCGTCGCCGCGGGGATGAACGTGCTGCGCCTGGCGCCGCCCCTCATCATCACGGAGACGGAGGTGGAGCAGGCGCTCGCGCTGCTCGACCGCGCCTGCCTGCGCATGACCCCTTCGCAGGCGCAGGTCGCCGCGAAGTGAGCCTGGCGTCCCACCATGTCGCGGGGGGCGGAAAACCCGCCCCCCGGCATTTCCTCGAATTGATGGACCATGACGCGGCGACGCTCCGCCGGATGCTCGACCTCGGCGTCCAGGCCAAGCGCGGCCTGGTCGAAGGCAAGCCGCTGGCCGGCAAGACCGTCGCCCTGATCTTCGAGAAGCCGTCCACCCGCACCCGCGTCAGCTTCGAGGTCGGCATCCGCCAGCTGGGCGGCGACGCCATCGTGCTGTCCTCCAGGGACATGCAGCTCGGCCGCGGGGAAACCCCGGCCGATACCGCGAAGGTGCTGTCCCGCTACGTCGATGCCATCATGCTGCGCACCGACAACGTCGCGAAGATCCGCGAATTGGCGGCGCACGCGACCATCCCCGTCATCAACGGCCTCACCGATGTCTCCCATCCCTGCCAGTTGATGGCCGACCTGATGACGTTCGAGGAACATCGTGGCCCGATCGCCGGCCAGGTGGTCGCCTGGACGGGCGATGGCAACAACGTCGCGCAATCCTTCATCCAGGCCGCCGCCCGCTTCGACTTCACGCTGCGCCTCGCGACGCCGCCCGAACTCGCGCCCCCCGCGCAGCTCGTGGACTGGGCACGGCGCGAAGGCGCGCGGATCGAGTTGACCGCCGACCCCCACGCCGCCGTCGCCGGCGCGCGCTGCGTGGTCACGGATACCTGGGTCTCCATGTCGGATGAGAAGGGGGAGGCGCAGATCAGCCGCCACAACCTCCTCGCCCCCTACCAGCTCAACGCCGCGCTGCTGAAGGGCGCCGCGCCGGACGCCATCGTCATGCACTGCCTGCCCGCCCATCGCGGGGAGGAGATCACGGATGAGGTGATGGACGGCCCGCAAAGCGTGGTGTTCGACGAGGCCGAGAACCGCCTCCACGCCCAGAAGGGCGTCCTGCTCTGGGCGCTCGGCGCCGGCTGAGGCTGGCCGTTCAGTCAAGGTTAAAGAAGCTTCCGACATCCTGAGGACGCGCCTGCCCATGCCCGGGCAGGACGAGGCCCCACGGTCCGGCGCGCCACGCGCCGTGGCCGGCTGGGGGCGCGTAACGGGATGCTCGGCATGACCCTCTCCTTCAACCCACGTCGCCTGGTGGCAGGCATTGGCGTGCGCACGCGCATCCTGCTGCTGTCCCTGGCCACGCTGCTGGCCAGCTTCGCGGTGCTGGGGGTCTGGAGCCTGCGCAGCCTGGACGGGCATGAACGCGCGGCCGCCGAGGCGCGGCTGGAACGCAGCCTGGTGCTGATGAACGCGCTGCTGGCCGATACCGGCGCCACCTGGCGGCTGGAGGACGGCAACCGCCTGTTCCGCGGCGACACGCTGATGAACGACAACCACCGCGTCCCGGACCGCATACGCCAGGGCGGCGGCGGCGTCGCCACCATCTTCGCCGGCGAAACCCGCATCGCCACCAATGTCGCCCGGCCCGATGGCGGCCGCGCCGTCGGCACCACCCTCGGCGCCGGCCCGGCGCTGGATTCGGTGCGGCGGGGCCAGGTCTATCGCGGGGAGGCGATGATCCTCGGCCGCCCCCATCTGACGATCTATGAGCCCATCCGCGATGCCACGGGCCGGCAGGTCGGCCTGGTCTTCGTGGGCCAGGATCTGGCCGCCGTGACCGCCGTGCTGGACGCGCAAACGCGCGACATCGCCATCGCCGGCGCCATCCTCGCTCTGGTCGCCGCCGTCCTGCTCTGGGCCATGCTGCGCGGCGCGCTCCGCCCGCTGGGGGCCCTGGCCGGCGCGCTGCGCGCCATCGGCGCCGGCCGCCTGGATGCAGCGGTGCCCTGCCTCGACCGCCAGGACGAGTTGGGGGAGATCGGCCGCGCCGTCGCCACGCTGCGCGACCGCACCGACGAAGCCGGCCGCCTGCAGGCGGCGGCGGAGGTTGAGCGCCGCCAGGCCGAATCCGCCCGCGACGCCGCCCGCGACGGCGCGGCGAATGAGATGGAGCAGGCCATCGGCGGCATCGCCCAGGATGTCGCCGGCGCCGCCGATGCGCTGCTGGCGGCGGCGGGTTCGGTGGGCGATGCCAGCAACCGCATCAGCCTCCGCGCCCGGGACAGCGCGACGCGCATCGGCCAGGCCACGCACAATGTCCATGCCGTGGCTGCGGCGGCGGAGGAACTCTCCGTCTCGGTCGCGGAAATCACCCGCCAGGTCACGGAAAGCGCCCGCAGCGCGCGGGATGCGGCGGAAGCGGCCCGTGCCTCCGACACCACCGTGGCGGGGCTGGCCGAAGCCGCCGCGCGCATCGGCGACGTGGTCAGGCTGATCAGCGACATCGCCGGCCAGACCAACCTGCTGGCGCTGAATGCCACGATCGAGGCAGCGCGCGCCGGGGAAGCCGGCAAGGGCTTCGCCGTGGTGGCGCAGGAAGTGAAGGCCCTGGCGGCCCAGACCGCCCGCGCGACGGAGGAGATCGGCAGCCAGATCGGCGCCATGCGCGGCGCGACCAGCGATGCCGTCGGCGCCGTCCGGGCCATCGCCGATGCGGTCGGCCGGATGGAGGAAGTCACCGGCAGCATCGCCGCGGCCGTCGAACAGCAGGGCAGCGCGACGCGGGAGATCGCCCGCAACGCCGCGGAAGCCGCCCAGGGCACCCAGGCCGCCGCCGCGGATATCGATGGGCTGAGCCAGGAAGTCGCCGCCGGCGCAGCGAGCATCGAGACGCTGCGCGCATCCGGCGCCGCCGTCGGCACCCAGGGCGGCACGCTGCGGACGGAGGTCGCGGCCTTCGCCCGGCGCATGCGGGCGGGTTGATCGGTCTTCACGCATATTTCATCGGCGCAACGTAGACGGGAGCCTCCGCTGATCCGCCGGAGGCTCCCTTGCTCGCCACCATCCGCCCCGCGCTTGCGCGCCTTCTCCATCCCTCGCTCCGCGCCGGCCTCCTGGCCGCGGCGCTGGCGATGCTGACCATCAGCGCGATCGTCCCCATCGCCATCGTGCTGTCCGACAACCGGGAGCAGGTGCGCGCGCAGGAACAGGATTCGATGCGCACCAACCTCGCCGTGCTGACGGAGGCGCTGAAGCCCTTCGGCACGCAGTGGCGCCTGGAAGGCGAGACGCTGAAGCTCGGCGACACCACGATGAATGGCCGCCATGAGGTGGTCGATACCGTCAAGCGCGTGTCCGGCGGCGTCGCGACCATCTTCGCGGGTGAGGTTCGCGTGGCGACCAACGTCATGCGCCCCGATGGCAGCCGCGCCGTCGGCGCGCCCATCGGCCCGGGGCCCGTGCGCGATGCGGTCTATGGCCAGGGCGTGCGCTACGAGGGGCGGGTCATGGTGCTCGGCCTGCCGCATCTCGGCGCCTATGAACCGGTGAAGGATGCCAATGGCCGCGTCATCGGCATGATCGGCGTCGCGGTGCCGCTGGCCGAAGCCGATGCCCGCGCCAATGCGTTGATCGAGCGCGCCGTGTTCGCCACGGTGCTGACCGTGGTATTGGCGGGGGCGCTGTTGTGGTGGCTGCTGCGCCGGTCGCTGCGACCGCTGCAGGGCCTGTCGGCCGCGCTCCGCGCCATCACCGCCGGCAAGCTCGATGCCGATGTGCCCTGCACCGACCGGCATGACGAACTCGGCGATATCGGCCGCGCCGTCGCCGCGCTGCGCGATGCCACCGCCGTCGCCCAGGCCCAGGCCCGCGCGGCGGAAGCCGATCGCCAGGAAGCCCAGGCCGGCCGCATCGCCGCCCGCGCCGCGACGGCCGGGCAGCTGGAGGAAGCGGTCGGCGCCATCGCCGCCGAACTCGGCACCTCCGCCACCGCGCTGCTGAATGCGGCGGAAACGGTGGGGGAGGCCGGGACCCGCACCGCCAGCCGGGCGGGGCAGAGTGCGGCCCGCATCAGCCAGGCCACCGGCAACGTCAACGCCGTGGCCGCGGCGGCGGAGGAACTCGCCGTCTCGGTGGCGGAAATCACGCGCCAGGTCGCCGAAAGCGCCCGCACGGCGCAGGAAGCGGCATCGGCCGCACGGGCGTCGGACACCACCGTCGCCAGCCTGGCCGAGGCCGCGACCCGCATCGGGGATGTGGTGAGGCTGATCAGCGACATCGCCGGCCAGACCAACCTGCTGGCGCTGAATGCGACGATCGAGGCCGCGCGCGCCGGCGAAGCCGGCAAGGGCTTCGCCGTGGTGGCGCAGGAAGTGAAGGCGCTGGCCGCCCAGACCGGCCGCGCGACGGAGGAGATCGCCAGCCAGATCGGCGCCATGCGCGGCGCCACCGATCAGGCCGTGGGCGCGGTGCGCGGCATCGCGGACGCCGTCAGCCGGATGGAGGAAGTGACCAGCAGCATCGCCGCGGCGGTCGAAGAGCAGGGAGCCGCAACGCGGGAGATCGCCCGCAACGCGGCGGAGGCCGCCGCCGGCACGCAGGACGCCGCCGCCGACATCAACAGCCTGACGGAGGAAGTCGCCGCCGGCGCCGCGGGGATCACGACGCTGCGCGAAGCCGGCGCCGCCGTCGGCCGCCAGGGCAGCGCGCTACGGACGGAGGTGGCGAGCTTCGCCAACCGCCTGCGCGCCGCGTAGGGCGCGCCAGCCGGCATCCAGCACCACCATCCCCACCAGCACGAGGAGCGGCGCCACCGGCATCAGGTAGCGCTGCTCCACATGCACCGGCAGGTAGACGCCGAGGAACCCACCGCAGACCAGCCAGGCGCCGAGCAGCGCCGGGAAGCGCGGATCGCGCCGCAGCAGCAGCGGCGCCAGCATGGCCGCCCCCGCCAGCGCCAGCGCGATGGCCCGGCTGCCCGACAGCGCCAGCAGCGCCGCCAGCGCCGCCGCCGAACCGCCCTTCAGCCGGTCCATGATGGCGTCGATCCGGCCGAACCAGGGGCGCGGGCGGTCGAAGCGCAGATGCAACTCCGCCACCGCATCCACCGGCATGAAGCCGATCTGGAACATCTTCACCGGCGCGCGCACCATCATCGCGCGCAGCATCTCAAGCGGGTGGCGCTGCCAGGCGCGCCAGTAGCGGTCGCCGGCCACCGCCGCGATCTCCGGCGCCGTCATCCCCGCGGCGAACAGCGCGGCATTCATCGCATCCAGCCCCTGGTAGCCACGCGGCAGGACATGTTCGCGCACGGTCCGGTCGAACAGGTCATCACCATCGAAGACCGGCACGCCGCGCGCCAGCAGCGGCAGCACTGCCTGCACCATGACGATCTGCTTCGTGGTGGACAGCACCGCATGGCCGCTGCGGCGGTGGTTTTCCGTCATCAGCCAGCCCGCCGCCAGCAGCACCGGCGCCAGTAGCAGGCCCACGCCGATGATGCGCCGGCCCAGCACCTTCTCCCCGGGGCCCCGCCCCGCCGCGATGGCGGCCGCCGGCAGGAAGGCCAGCACCAGATAGGCCGTCGCCTCCCGCACCAGCAGGCCGATCCCCAGCATCAGCCCGGCCAGCGCCACGGCGCGCAGGCTGCCTTTCCCGAGGCCCGCCCGCAGCAGCAGCAGCGCCGCGGCCCCGGCCAGCGCGCCGTAGAAGGCATCCGTCATCACCGCGACCTGCATGGCGATGGTGACGCCCAGCGCCGGCATCAACGCCGCCGCCGCGGCCATCCAGGGCCGCAGCCCCAAGGCGAGGGCCACGCGATGCGCCAGCCCCGCCAGCGCCGCCTGCGCCGCCATCTGCAACGTCACCAGCAGCCCCACCCAGCCCGAGGGCGAGACCGTCTGGAGCATCGCGATCACCGCCGGGTAGCCCGGCGTCCGGAACAGCGTGGCTGGCGCCGATCCCTGGCGCAGCAGCGCCTCTCCCTCCGGCAGCGGGCCGGCGCGCAGGGCCTCCGCATAGGCCAGGTAGGTCGGGCTGTCCGGCGTCATCATCGGGCCGAAGGCCAGCAGCGCCAGCAGCGGCGCGACCAGGGAGGCCAGCACCACCAGCCCCGTCGCGCGCCAGCCGGTGCCCCGGGGCGGCGCGCGGAACAGGGCAGGGGGGGCCGCCATCGCGGGCTGGACATGCATGGCGTGCCGTCACGGGGCTGTGAGCCGCCCGCCTACCACGCCCCCGGGGCCGGGGGCGAGGCCGCCGATACACACCGAAACCATCCTGTCTTTGCGCGGCGCCGATCCGGGCCCATCTTGGGGGCATGACCCCGATAACCCGCCGCACCTGCCTGCAGGCCGCGGCCGCCACCACCCTCCTCGCCACGCCGCTCACCGCGCCGGCCGCCCTGGCCCAAGGGGCTGGCCAGGCCGCGTCGCTGGAGGATCGACCCCTCTTCGGCGCCACGCTCCGCACCCTGCCGAACGGGCTGCGCGTCGCGCATGTGGAACAGCGCCGTGCCCCGGTGATCGCCAACTACGCCTATGTCTCGGCTGGCGGGGGCGAGGATCCGCCGGGCCTGTCCGGCATCGCCCACTACCTCGAGCACATGCTGTTCAAGGGCAGCCCGCGCGTGGCCTCCGGCGAATTCTCCCGCCGCGTGGCGCGGGAAGGCGGCAACGACAACGCCTTCACCTCCCGCGACGTCACCGGCTACTTCCAGCATGTCGAGGCCAGCCGCCTGCCGCTGGTGACGATGATGGAGGCCGACCGCTTCGCCGGCGCCCTGATCCCGGCCGCCGAGATGGAAAGCGAACGCCGCGTGATCCTGGAGGAACGCGCCCAGCGCACCGGCTCCTCCCCCCGCGCGCTGTTCTACGAGGGCTTCGACGCCGCCATGTGGGGCCGCCAGCACTGGCGCGGCCGCCCGATCATCGGGTGGGAGGAGGAGATCCGCGCGATCTCCCACGCTGACCTCCTCGCCTTCTTCCGCGCCCGCTACGCCCCTGGCAATGCCGTGCTGGTCGTAGCCGGCGCCGTCTCGGCCGAGGATTTCTGGAAGGTCGCTGAAGCCGAATGGGGCGCGCTGCCCGCCGGCCCCGCCGTGCCGCGGGACCGCGCGCCGCCGCCGGCCAGCCCGCCGGAGCCCCGCTTCGTCCGCAACGACCCGCGTTTGAGGGGGGAGGCGAATTTCGTCCGCTCCTGGCAGGCGCCCTCCATGACCGCAGGCGATTCCTCGCTGGCCGATCCGCTGGAGGTGCTGCGCCACCTGCTCGGTGGCGGGCAGGGCTCCCGCCTGCATCGCGCCCTGGTGGAGGGCGGCATCGCGCTCGCGGCCTCCGCTTCCTATGACGGCGACGTCGCCGGCTGGACCGATTTCGACATCGCCGCCACGCCCCGCCGCGATGTTGCGCCCGAGCGCGTGGAGCAGGCCATCGCGGCGGAGGTGAAGCGCCTGCTGGACGAAGGCGGCCCCACGGAAGCCGAGGTCGCCCGCAGCATCCGCCAGATGTCCGCCGGTTCCCTGCTGGCGCTGGATGGGTTGGGCGCCGCGCCGCGCATGATCGGCAACGCACTTGCCATCGGCCTGTCCATGGACACGGTCGAATACTGGCCCCGCCGGATGCGGGCCGTGACGCGCGACCAGGTTCAGCGCGCCGCGGAGACCGTGCTGGGCCGCGCCCCCTCCGGCAGCGGGTGGCTTCTGCCCGAAGGCGTCGCGGCGCCGGCGGAGGTGCGGCTGTGAGCACTCCTTTCAGGCTCGACATCCAGAGCGTCACCGCCGGCCCTTACACCGCCTGGCTGATCGAGGACCATTCCGTCCCCGTCGTCTCCCTCGCCTGGGGCTGGGGTGGCGGTGCCGCGCTGGATGCGCCGGACCATGCCGGCGCGCTGGCACTCGGCGCCGCGCTGCTGACGGATGGGGCAGGGGACCTCGACAATGTCGGCTTCGCCGATGCGCTGCGGGACAATGCCATCGGCCTCGGCTTCGATGCGCAGCGGGATGGGTTCGAGGGTTCGCTCCGTGCCCTGCTGCCCGCCCTGCCGGAAGCCGTGCGCCTGGCGAATCTGGCGATGACGGCGCCCCGCCTGGCGCCCGATAGCGTGGCGCGGATGCGCGCCCGGGCGGTGGCCGGCGCGCGGTCCCAGCTTGAGACGCCGCGCGGCCAGGTCGGCCGCGCCTTCTGGGCCGCGGCCTACCCCAACCACCCCGCCGGCCGCCCCACCGGCGGCACGGTGGAAACCCTGTCGAACCTGCCGGACCAGGCGATCCGGGATGCGCTGGCCCGCCAGCTGCGCGCCGGCGGCGTGCTGGTGGCGGCCTCCGGCGCCATCACCGCCGCCGACCTGGCCGCGCTGCTGCCGCGGCTTTTCGCCGGCCTGCCGGAAGGCGCCCCCGCCACGCCGCCGCCCCTGCCGGCCTTCGTCCCCTTCGCGCCCCGGATCATCGATGTGCCCGCGCCGCAATCCGCCATCCAGTTCGGCCAGCCTGGCCTGGCGGTGTCCGACCCGGATTGGGAAGCCTTCCAGGTCGTGCTGCGCATCCTCGCGGGTGGCGGCTTCTCGTCGCGCCTCATGGAAGCCGTGCGCGTCCAGCGCGGCCTGACCTATGGCATCGGCGCCGGGCTCGACACGCTGTTCGGCCAGGGCTTCGTGGTGGGGTCATCGGCCACCGACAACGCGAAGGTGGGTGAGGCGATGGCCGTCACCCGCGCCGAATGGGCCCGCATGGCGGCGGAAGGCCCGACGGCCGAGGAACTGGACGATGCCGTGGCCTTCCTGACCGGCAACCTGCCCCTGCAATTCACGGATAGCCGCCGCATCGCCGGCACGCTGCTGGCACTGCGGCGGAACAGCCGGCCGATCGACTGGCTGGATTCCCGCAGTGAGCGGCTGCGGGCGCTGACCGTGGCGGGGCTGCGGGGGGTGGCGGGGCGGCTGCTGAAGCCCGAGGCGCTGTCGGTGGCGATCGCGGGGCGGCCGGAGGGCGTCTGATTTCGCTGGCACCAGGGACAATGTTCCTGGTATGTTTCAGCGATCATGCGGGGGAACCCTGTTCCCCCCGCCCCCCGTGCCTCGACGCAGGGGGGCGCCGACGCCCTGCACCCCCGGCCAGGGTCCAGCCGGATCCTGGACCGGGCTTCATTGACGATGGTCCAGGGGGGTCTCCCCCCAATGTTCCAAAGGGGGCGGATGGGGTCCGGGGAAGGCAGCGCCTTCCCAGGGAACCCGCCTAAAGGTGCTAAAACCCCTAAAAGCCCTTTAGATTTCGCCATATCCCGTTGAAAAGGCGCCAAACCCGCCGACGCCTTCTAATTCTAAAGTCGCCTCAACCCTCTCAACGGGTTTAGCGCCCTCAAAACCACACCCCGCCGCGCCCCTGCTTGACCCCGGCGCCCTCGCCTCCGCATATGCACGTCATGTTCCGGCAGCCCGCCCTTCGAATTAGCGGCCCGGCCCTCCTCTGAGGGTCGGGACACGCCGCGCGCCGAACACCCCCTTTCGCGCCCGCCCGCCGGGCCGCCCGAGACCGCACCGATGACCGACGCCGCGACCCCCGACACGACGGCACGCGACTACCGCGCCACCGTCTTTCTGCCGAAGACCGAGTTCCCCATGCGCGGCGACCTGCCGAAGCGGGAGCCGCAATGGCTGGAGCGCTGGCAGCGCCTCGACCTCTGGAACCGCATCCGGGAGAAGTCGAAGGACCGCCCGACCTTCGTCCTGCATGACGGCCCTCCCTATGCAAACGGCCCGCTGCATATCGGCCACGCCCTCAACAAGATCCTGAAGGACGTCATCAACCGCGCCGCCCAGATGGCCGGGCATGATGCCAACTACGTGCCGGGCTGGGACTGCCACGGCCTGCCGATCGAATGGAAGATCGAGGAGGAGTACCGGTCCAAGGGCAAGGACAAGGACAGCGTCCCCACCCTCGATTTCCGCGCGGAATGCCGGGCCTATGCCCAGCACTGGCTCGGCGTGCAGCGAGAGGAATTCAAGCGCCTCGGCGTCTTCGGCGACTGGCAGGGCCGCTACGCCACGATGGACTTCCCGTCCGAGTCGGTGATCGCCGGCGAGATCGGCAAGTTCCTGATGAACGGCGCGCTCTATCGCGGCCTGCGCCCCGTGATGTGGAGCCCGGTCGAGAAGACCGCGCTTGCCGAGGCCGAGATCGAATACCACGACCATGTCTCGCCCACGCTGCACGCGCTGTTCCGCGTGCTGCGCGCCCCGGCCTCCCGCCATCTGGTCGGCGCCGATGTGGTGATCTGGACGACGACGCCCTGGACCATCCCGGGCAACCGGGCGCTGGCCTATGGGCCGGAGATCACCTACGCCGAGATCCATGTGGACACGGTGAGCGATGGCGCGCTGGTGAAGCCTGGCGCGCGGATGCTGGTGGCGCTGGCGCTGCTGCCGCAATTCTGCACCGACGCGAAGATCGCCACCCACACCCTGGTCCGCACCTTCCCGGGCACGGAGTTCGAGGGCGCGGCGTGCAGCGCGCCGCTGCGTGGCCATGCCGGCGCCTACAACCATGATGCCGTCATGCTGGCCGGCGACTACGTCACCGATGACGCCGGCACCGGCATCGTCCACATCGCGCCGAGCCATGGCGAGGAGGACTTCGCCCTCGTCGTCGCCTACAACCGCGCGAACCCCGACAGCCGGATCGAGATCCCCGAATGCGTCGGCGATGACGGCACCTACACCGTCCAGGCCCCGGGCTTCGAGGGCCAGCACGTCTTCAAGGCGCATAGCTCGGTCTATGCCGCGCTGACCGCGCTTGGCACCCTGGCGGCGACGGGCAAGCTGCAGCACAGCTACCCCCATAGCTGGCGCTCCAAGAAGCCCGTGATCTACCGCGCCACGCCGCAATGGTTCATCGCCATGGATGATGAGCGCCAGATCCGCGCCAAATCCCTCGACGCCATCGCGAAGACTCACTTCGTCCCCGATATCGGCCGCAACCGCATCGGCAGCATGGTCGCGGCCCGGCCGGACTGGTGCATCAGCCGCCAGCGCGCCTGGGGCGTGCCCATCGCCGTCTTCGTGGAGAAGCGCACGGGCGAGCCGCTGCGCGACCCGACCGTCATGGCCCGCATCCTGGAAGCCTTCCGGGTGGAGGGCGCGGATGCCTGGTACCAGCCCGGCGCCGCGCAGCGCTTCCTGGGCAATGAGCGGAATCCGGACGACTACGAGCAGGTGATGGACATCGTCGATGTCTGGTTCGAATCCGGCAGCACCCACGCCTTCGTCCTGCCGCCGCGCGGCCTGCCCTTCCCGGCGGACCTCTACCTCGAAGGCTCGGACCAGCATCGCGGCTGGTTCCATTCCTCGCTGCTGGAGTCCGTCGGCACCAACGGCGTCGCGCCCTTCAAGGCGATCCTGACGCATGGCTTCGTGCTCGATGAGCAGGGCCGGAAGATGTCGAAGTCACTCGGCAACGTCACCGCGCCCCAGGACGTGATGAAGCAGTACGGCGCGGATATCCTGCGCCTCTGGGTGATGAACGCCGACACCTCGCTCGACCTCCGCATCGGGCCGGAAATCCTGAAGCAGCAGGCGGAACTGTATCGCCGCATCCGCAACACGCTGCGCTGGCTGCTTGGCAGCCTGGATGGCTTTTCGGACGCGGAGAAACTGCCCCACGCCGAACTGCCGGAGCTGGAGCGCTGGGTGCTGCACCGCCTGACGGAGCTTGATACGAAGCTCCGCGCCGCGGCCGATCCCGCCAGCCCGACGCGCTTCGACTGGACCGGCGTCTATCCCGAGATCCACAATTTCTGCTCGACGGATCTCAGCGCCTTCTACTTCGACATCCGCAAGGACGCGCTCTACTGCGATGCGCCGGACAGCCTGCGCCGCCGCGCCGCGCGGACGGTGCTGGATGTGCTGCATCGCTGCCTCTGCGCCTGGCTCGCCCCGGTGCTGTCCTTCACCGCGGAGGAAGCCTGGCTGGCGCGCTTCCCGTCGGACGATGGGTCCATCCACCTCGAGGATTGGCCCGCCATCCCGGCCGCCTGGCGCGACGATGCGCTGGCCGACAAGTGGAAGGCAATTCGGGAGACGCGCGGCACCGTCACCACCCAGCTGGAAGCGCTGCGCAACGCGAAGGAGATCGGCTCCTCCCTCCAGGCCGCGGTCACGCTGCGGCTGCCGGAAGGCGCCACGCTGCTGGATGCCGCGCGGTGGGAGGAAGTGCTGATCGTCTCCGACGTCACCATCGCCGCCGGCGACCCGCCGCACGAAGCCGGCAAGGCCCCCGGCGAGAAGTGTGAGCGCTGCTGGCGCGTGCTGCCCGAGGTCGCGGGCCATGCCGGGAAACTCTGCCGCCGCTGCGATGCGGTGGTCGGCGCCGCCTGATGCTGCGAATCGGCCTGATCCTCGCCATCCTGGTCCTGGTCGCCGACCAGGTCTCCAAATGGTACATTCTCTATGAGGTCGGGCTGCCGCAGGTCGGGCACATCCCGCTTTTTGCCTGGGGACCCTTCGGCTTCGACCTGACGATGGTCTGGAACCGCGGCGTCACCTTCGGGATGTTCGCGGGCGACGGCCTCTGGACCCAGGTCGCCCTCGGCGTCATGGCCCTGGCCATCGCGGCCTTCCTGCTGCGCTGGATGGCGCGGGCGGAAAACCGCCTCACGGCCCTGGCGCTCGGCGCGGTGGTCGGCGGCGCGGTGGGCAACGTGATCGACCGTGCCCGCTTCGGCGCCGTGGCGGATTTCGCCGACGCCCATGCCTGGGGCTGGCATTGGTATGTGTTCAACGTGGCGGATGCCGCCATCGTGATCGGCGTCTGCTGCCTGCTCGCGGATGCCTTGTTCCGGCCCTCAGGCGGCGGTAAGGATCAGACGCCATGAACCGTATCCGCACCCTCCTGCTCGGCTTGCCGCTGGTCGCGACGCTCGCGGGCTGCGGCGGCGACACCGCCCGATCCCTCGGCTTCACGCGGGACCCGCCGGACGAATTCCAGGTCACGACCCGCGCGCCGCTCTCCGTGCCGCCGCGCATGTCGGACCTGCCACCCCCCACGCCGGGCGCCCCCCGGCCGCAGGACCAGGCCCGCGCGCCGGCCGCGATCCTCGGCGGAGGCGCGTCCGGCACCACCGCCGCCGCGCCGTCGGGCGCCGAACGCGCGCTGCTGGCCCAGGCCGGCGGCCCCGTTACCGGCGATGTCCGCCGCGCGGTCGATGCCGAAAGCCTGCGGCTGGACCGGCCTGAGCGCAGCGTCGTGGACCGCCTGATGTTCTGGCGCGAAGCACCGCCGCCCGGCACCGCCGTCGATTCGACGCGCGAGGCCCAGCGCCTGCGGGAGAATGCGGCGCTCGGCCGTGAGACGACGGAGGGCACCACGCCCATCCAGCAGCCCGCCACTACCAACAGCCGCACCGGCATCCTGAACCGGCTGTTCTGACGCCAAGGGCGAGGCCCGGGGGTCCCTCCCTATGGGCCTTCCCCTGGGCCTCCCCCTGGGCCTTCGCCGCGCGGGCCCCTATCTAGACGGCTTCGTGACCGCTTGTGCATGGCGGCGGCTGATGATGTGCGGGGGCTTTTCGTCCTGGCATCGCCAGGGCGGGACAGCGCCGCAAAGCTGACCCGCCGCCATTCGCAAGCGGTCACCCCACCTCCCCGACTGGTAGCCGCCCCGTGAACGACCCGAATTCGACTCCCGCCTTCCTGAACCATGACCGCCCGCCGGTGCCCGATATCGTCGTGCCGCGCGGCGTGCTGCCCTTCCACCTGGAGGAACAGCCCGTCCGCGGCCGCCTGGTGCGGCTGGGCGCGCTGGCCGATGCGCTGCTCGGCCGCCACAGCCAGCACCCCGCAATCCTCAAGCTGATGGGGGAGGCGCTGGCCCTGACGGCCGCGCTCGCCACCGCGCTGAAATACAAGGGCTCCTTCAGCCTCCAGGCCAAGGGCGACGGCCCCGTCACCATGCTGCTGGCCGATTGCACGGATGCCGGCGAGCTGCGTGGCACCGCCAAGGTTGATGCGGAAAAGCTCGATGCCCTTCTGGCCGAACACCCCCAGCCCAGCCCGAAGCAGCTGCTGGGCAAGGGCTACCTGGCCTTCACCTGCGACCAGGGCCCGGACATGGACCGCTACCAGGGCATCGTCGCGATCGAGGGCGACAGCCTGGCCGAGATGACCGGCGCCTATTTCGCGAATTCGGAGCAGCTGAAGAGCCAGGTCTGGCTCGCCTGCGGCCGCAGCCTGGGCGGTTGGCGCGCCAGCGCGCTGGTGATCGAACGCGTCGCCGCCGATGGCGGCATCGGCGCCGCCCTGGATTCGGAAGCCCATGACGATGCCTGGCGCACCGCCCAGGCCCTGGCCGGCACCATCACATCCGCGGAACTGCTGGATGATGCGCTGACGCCCGACCAGCTGCTGCACCGGCTGTTCCACGCGGAAGGCCTGGCGCCTGACCTTGCCCGCGCACTCTCCTACGGCTGCCGCTGTTCCCGCGCGCGCCTGGCCTCCGTGCTGGAAAGCTTCGGGCAGGACGATCTGGACCACATGGCGGAGGCCGGTGCCATCACCATGACCTGCGAGTTCTGCGCAGTGGATTTCCGCTTCGACCGCGCGGAAGTGCGCGGCCAGGCCGGGCGGGCTTAACCTCGCCCGTTGCCCATCGGGCGCGCCCCGTGTCTAGAGCACGCTGCGTTCGCTTGAACGCAGCTCGTGCTCTAGAAGTTATTGAATCTAGAGCAAGAAATGCGTTCAGATGATTCCATCTGAACGCATATTGCTCTAGTCTCGCCCATTCCTGCCGGAGGCCCCCCGATCCCATGCCCCCGAATATGACTGTCATGCGGCGGTCGCTGCTGAAGGCCCCCCTGCTGCTGCCCATCGGCCTCGCCGCCTGTGGCGGGGATCCCGAACCCGTCTCCCTGTCGCCCCTCGTCTCGGGCTACCGGCACCTCACGCCGCTGCGCCTCAACGTGCAGGATATCGAGGTCGCGGACCCCGCGCCTGGAGCCGTCCAGATCTCCGCCCCCGCGCCCGCGCTGCGGCCGGATGTGGAAATGCGGCGCATGGCGAATGAACGCCTTGTGCCCGTCGGTACCGAAGGCCAGGGCCGCTTCATCATCAGCCAGGCGCGCTTCACCCGCGAACGCCTGTCGGGCGGCGGCGGCCTGACCAGCCTCTTCGCCGGGGAGCCGGGCGAACGCCTGACCTGCCAACTGGTCTGCCGGCTGGAAATCCTCTCCCCCGAAGGCCGCCGCGTGGCCTTCGTGGAGGCCGAGGCCCGCCGCGGCCGCACGCTGCCCGATGGCGCCAGCCCCGGCGCCCGCGCCCGCGCGGCGGAGGATGTGGTGAGGGAGGCGATGGACCAGCTCAATGTCGAGTTCGAGTTCCAGCTCCGCCGCACGCTGCGCGCCTGGATGCAGGACGCCGTGACCACCCCCGCCGCGCCCCCGCCGGAATCGGTGGAGCGCGAGGACCTCTCCGCCACCCGGCCACGCTGAGGGATCACCGCATGCCCGTCACCTTCGCCAACCCCGATGGCGTCCACGCCCCCGGTTCGCGCTATTCCCACGCCGCGCTGGTGGAGGGGCCGCACCGGCGCCTCGTCATGTCCGGCCAGATCGGCGTGCGGCCCGATGGCAGCGTCGCCCCGGGCGGGGAGGCGCAGATCGCCCAGGCGCTGGCCAATCTCGGCGCCATCCTGGCCGCCCATGGGATGGGGCCCGCCAATATCGTGAAGATGGGCGTCTTCCTGACCGACCGCGCCCTGATCGGCCCCTGGCGGGCGGAGCGGGAGAAGTTCCTCGGCACCCTCGCCCCCACCAGCACCCTGCTGATCGTGGCCGGCCTGGCGGACCCCCGCTTCGTGTTCGAGGTGGAGGCCGAGGCCGTCGCCTGAACGGAGGGCGCCTGCAAGCGGGCGCCTAACCAAACAGCGCCGCCAGCTGCGGCGACGTGAATTGCTGCAGCTGCGCCTGGGTGAAGGCGGCGACCTGGCGGGCGCGGATCGCGGCCAGCTGCGCCGTCGTCACCGCTGCCAGTTGGCCATTGTCCAACCCTGCCAGCGTCCCCGGCAGCATCGCCGCGAAGCCATCCGCGCCCAGCACGCCGATATCCGTGGGCTCCAGCGCCTGGAGCTGCAGCGTGGTCAGCCCCGGCGTATCCTCCGGCCCCAGCGCCGCCAGCGCCTCCGTGGTCAGGGACGCGACCTGCGCCGTGGTCAGGGCGGCGATCTGCGTCGTGGTCAGGGCGCGGAGCTGGGTGGAGGTGAAGGCGCCCAGCTGCTCCGTGGTCAGCGCCAGCATCTGCACCGTGCTGAGCCCGGCGATCTGCGCGGTATCAAGCACGCCAATCTGCTCCGTCGTCAGCGCCCGGGTCGCCGAATAGCCCAGGGCGCCGATCTGCGCGGCGGATAGCGCGCCCAGCATCGCCGTCGTCAGGGCGCCGATCTGGGCGGAGCCGAGGCCGCGCATCTGCGCACTCGTCAGCCCCGTGATCCCGGTGCCGAGCGCCATCAGCGAATCGGTGGTCAGCCCCGCGATCGCGCTGGACCCCAGCGCGGCGATGGCAGTGGAGGACAGGCCCGCGACGGCCGCGCTGCCCAGCGCCTCCGTCTGCGTGGAAACCAGCCCCGCGACCTGCGTGGTGCTCATCGCGCCCAGCCGCGCCGCGACGCTGGCAGGATCGAGCCCGCCGATGGCCGCCGACGACAGCGCCCCGAATTGCGTCGAGGACAGCGCCGCGACGGAATCGGAAGACAGCGCCGCCAGCGCCGCGGAGCCCAGCGCCGCCACCTGGCCCGTGCCCAGCGCCTGCAACTGCGTGCTGCCAAGCGCCGCCAGCACGCCGGGCTGCAGCCCCCCGACCACGGCGGGCGCCAGCACCGCCAGCCGCGCCGTGCCCTGCGCCGCCACCGCGCCGGCCTGCAGCGCGGCACCCTGGGTGGAGGTCAGCGCCGCCAGGCCGGCCGTCGACAGGGCGGAGAGGAAGCCGGCATCCAGCGCCCCGATCGCCGCCGTGGACAGGCCGCGGATGGCGCCGCTCGACAGCGCGATAAGCCCGGTGGTGCCGATGGCGGCCATGTCCTCCGCCTCCAGCGCCCCGGCCTGGCCGGCATCGAGGGCGCCGATCTGCGTGGTGCCGAGCGCCGCCAGATGTGCCGTCCCCAGCGCGGCCAGCGCGGCCGGGCGCAGCGCGCCGATGGCGGCGGAGGAGAAGGTGGCGATCTCCCCCGGGTCCAGCGCGGCCATCGCCCCCGACGAAAGGCCGGCGATCGCCCTGGTGGAAAGCGCCGCCCATTGCCCGGTTGAGAAGCCCGCCAGCACCGTGGAGGTCAGCCCCGTGGCCTGAACGCGGGTGAGGGCGCCGAGCTGCGTCGTCGTCAGCGCCCCGATCCGGTCTGCGTCCAGCGCCTCGACCTGGGAAGCGGTCAGGCCGGCGATCTGCGCGGTGGAGAGCGATGCCAGGCGTTCGGTGGACAGGCTCGCCAGCCTGGTCGGCAGCAGCCCGCCCAGCGCGGCGGGCGACAGGGCGGCCAGGCCCGCGGTGCCGAGCGCGGCCAGGCCTTCCGTCGTCAGCGCCGCGCCCTGGGTGGCGGTCAGGGCGCCGATCTGCGTCGTCGTCAGCGTGGCGACCTGCGTCGTGGTCAGCGCGGCGAAGGCGGTGCTGGATAGGGCGGCGACCTGCGGCCGCCCCAGCGCCGCCAGGGCCGTGCTGGACAGCGCCGCGACGCCTTCGGTCGACAGGCCCGCGATGGCCGTGGAGGAGATGGCCGCGACCTGGGCCGTGGTCAGCGCCGCGATGGCGGTGCTGGCCAGCACCGCCAGCTGGGCGGAGCCGAGCCCCGCCACCTGCCGCGACAACAGCCCCGCCACCTGCGTCGTGGACAGCGCCGCCAGCGTCGCGGGTGGCAGGCCGCCGAGCGCGCCGGCGGAAAGCCCATCCAGAGCATCGACGCTGAGGCCCTGGACCGCCGCGGTCGACAGCCCCGCCAGTGCGGCCGAACCCAGCATCGCCACCTGGCTGGCGCTCAGCGCCGCCAGGCTGGCGGAGCCGAGGGCGGCCATCTGCGTCGAGCCCAGCGCGCGGATCTGCGGCAGGCGGAGTGCCGCCAGCGTTTCCGTCCCCAGCGCGGCGAAGGCGTCGGAGGAGAGGGCGGCCAGCGCGGTCGGCGGCAGCGCCGCCAGCTGGTCCGGCCGCAGCGCGGCGATGATCGTCGATGACAGGGCGCCGACCTGCGCGGCGCGGAGCGACGCCATCTGCGTGCTGGTGAGGGCGCGGAGCTGGTCGCCGGACAGGGCGGCGAAATCCTCCGCCGCCAGCCCCGCCACGCCCGCGGCGGAGATGGCGGCGAGCTGCGCGGTTTCCAGGGAGGCGACCTCCGCCGCCGAGAAGGCCTCGATCTGCGCGCGGCCGAGGGCCCTGATCTGCCCGGTGGTCAGCGCGTCCAGATCCTCCGTGCCCAGCGCCGCCACCTGGCCCACCGTCAGCAGCGCCATGGCGGAGGCGCTGATCGCCGCAAGCTGCGCGCCCGAGAAATCCGCCAGGTCATCGGCGGCGATCGCCGCCAGCTGCCGCCCCTCCATCGCCGCCAGCTGGGCGGGGGAGAGCGCGCCCAGCGCCTCGGCGGAGAGCCTGGCGACGGCGATGGACCGCAGGCCGCCGGCGGCGGCGGGGGACAGGGAAGCGATCTGCGCCGTGCCCAGGGCGGCCAGCTGTGCGGGCTTGAGCGCGCCGGCCTGCAGGCGCGTCAGGCTGCCCAGCTGCGCCGTGGACAGCGCCGCGATCCGGTCCGTGCCGAGGGCGGCGAGGCTGGCCGTCTGCATGGCCGCGAGCGCCGCGGTGCCGATCGCGCCCAGGGCCTCCGCGCTGAGCGAGGCGGCCGCGAGGGGCCGCAGTGCCGCGACCTGGCGCGCGCCGAGCGCGCCCGCCTGGCTGGCGGAGAGGCTGGCGATCTGGGGCGGGGAGAGGGCGGCGATGCCGGTGGCCGGGATGGCGCCGATCTGCGCCGTGCCGAGGGAAGCGACCTGGGCGGAATCCAGCGCGCCGACCGTCCGCGCCTGCAGCGCGGCGATGGCCCCTGTGCCGAGGGCCGTGAGTTGGCCGGTGCCCAGCGCCGTCGCCTGGGTGGAGGAAAGGCCGCTCCAGGCGCGGGGCTGGATCTTGCCGATCGCCTCCGGCGTGAAGGCCGCCAGCTGGTCCCGGCTGAGCACGGCGATCGCCTGGGGCGTGATCCGCGCCAGGAAGGCATCACTGAGGTTGCCGATCTGCGTGGGTGTCAGGGTGTTGACCGTGAGGGTCTGCCCCGCGGCCCGCAGCGTGACCGATGTGACCTGCATCGCCCTCTGCCCTCGTCCCACGCGGGGCCGGGAAGGCCCGGCGCCCGGCGTCGTCCAGCGAAGCGGCCGCATGGCAGGGTGGAGGCCAGGGCGGCAGGGTCATTCTGCCGTGGCAATGGTGAAGATTGGGTGGATGGCCGGCTGGCCCCGCCGGGTGGCTACGCCATCAGCGGCGGCGCGTGATGACCTGCGGCCATGGACGGCCGCAGGTCGGTCGGGGGCTACCCCTCTGCGCCAAGGCTGGCTTTCAGCCCTCTGCGCCAAGGCTGGCTTTCAGCCCTCCGCGCCAA
>NZ_JBHYGL010000038.1:140246-282677 GCF_051859025.1 Falsiroseomonas sp.
GGCTGGCTTTCAGCCTTCCGCGCCAAGGCTGGCTTTCAGCCTTCCGCGCCAAGGCTGGCTTTCAGCCTTCCGCGCCAAGGCGCGGGGAGCCGATCATCGCCAGGAATTCGCGGCGGGTGGAAGGATCGTCGCGGAAGGCGCCGAGCATGCGGGACGTCACCATGCTGACGCCGGGCTTGTGGATGCCGCGGGTGGTCATGCACTGGTGCTGTGCCTCGATCACCACGGCCACGCCCTTGGGCTTCAGCACCGTCTCGATCGTGTTCGCGACCTGCGCCGTCAGCTTCTCCTGGATCTGCAGGCGCTTGGCATAGGCTTCCAGCACGCGGGCGAGCTTGGAGATGCCGACGACGCGGCCATCGGGGATATAGGCGATGTGCGCCCGGCCGATGATCGGGACCAGGTGGTGCTCGCAATGCGATTCCAGGCGGATGTCGCGCAGCACGACCATCTCGTCATAGCCGTCCGTCTCCTCGAAGGACCGGGCGAGGAGTTCGACGGGGTCGATCTCGTAGCCGCCGAAGAATTCCTCATAGGCGCGGGCGACACGGGCGGGGGTGTCGACCAGGCCTTCGCGGTTCGGGTCGTCACCGGCCCAGAGCAGCAGGGTCCGGACGGCGGCTTCCGCCTCGGCCCGCGACGGGCGCTGGATGGAGGAGGCCTGGGGGTCGGCGATGCTGGCGGGGGTCTGGATGTTCACGGTCTTGGTTCCTGATGGCGTCTGGATGCGGCGATTGTCTTGTCGCGCCGCCGCGTCTACGGCGCCTTCCTCTCCAGGCCAGATGGGGGTGCGCCCGCATCGCGCAATAGTGGGGGTAAGGCCGCATGGCGCCCCCGCGCTGGCGGCATGGAAGCCTGCCTCAGTGATGGATTGGGAATGCCGGCGGCCGAGGGTTCGCGAGGGATTTTTCGCCCCCGGCAGGGCCGCGGCGGCGCCGCCGATGCTGGTTGCGTCGGCAAGCCCGGGGGCATGCCGCAGGCGTGCCTTTGGCACGAGGCCGCAGGCGTGCCTTCGGCACGAGGCCGCAGGCGTGCCTTTGGCACGAGGCCAGTGGCCGAAAAGCCCAGCGAAACCGACCCGCCGGCGTCCTCGAATGCTCACTCAGGCCCGAGCTTCAGACCGGCGGCTCCCCCTGCACCGGCTGGCTGCCGATGGCGCGCAGCAGCATGGTGATGGCGGCGGAGGCCGCGTCCACCGCCTCGGTATCGTTCCCCTTGGCCACCAGCGCCACGCCGCCGCCGCCCATGCGGTAATAGGGGTAGCTGCCGATATCGAGGTCCGGCCACCGCTTCTGGATATCCGCCAGCCCTTCCGCGATCCGCCCCTCCATCACGCCATTGGCGTGCACGGTGCGGGACGCGATGGGCGGCCCGCCCTGGAGCGTGGGCGCCAGCGCCTCGAACATCGCCTGCATGATGCGCGGTACGCCGGCCATCACATGCACGTTCTCCATGGTGAAGCCCGGCGCGATGGAGATGGCGTTGTCGATCAGCGTGGCGCCGCGCGGCATGGTGCCCATGCGCTGGCGCGCGGCGTTGAACTCCCCGGGCTTGTAGTGGCGCTCCAGGCGGCCCCAGGCCTCGGGATGCGGTTCCCACGGCACGCCGAAGGCGGCGGCGATGCATTCGCTGGTGATGTCGTCATGCGTCGGGCCGATGCCGCCGGTCGTGAAGACGTGGTCGAATTTCCGCCGCATCTCATTCACCGTCGCGACGATGGTGTCCTTCACGTCGGGGATCACGCGCACCTCCCGCAGCGGGATGCCGATCTCCCCCAGGCGCGTCGCCAGGAACTTGATGTTGGCGTCCTGCGTGCGGCCGGACAGCACCTCATTGCCGATGACGAGGAGGCAGGCGATGGGATTCGATTCGGTCATGCGGCGGGGTCCTGGCGGGCTGGTCACGATGATGGCGAGGGGCCCGGCGTGCCGCTACAGGAAATCCCGGAGCAGCGCGACCAGCGGCTTGTCCGCCGGCGGCATCGCGTAATCCGCCAGCTTCTGCGGCCTGACCCAGGCCAGCGCCTGGCCCTCCACCGGCGTTACCGCGCCGTTCCAGCGCCGGCAGAGATAAAGCGGCATCAACAGATGAAACTTCTCATAGCCATGGCTGGCGAAGGCGAAGGGGGCGAGGCAGCTTTCCGCCACATCGATCGCCAGCTCCTCCTTCAACTCCCGGATCAAGGCGGCTTCGGGCGTCTCCCCCGCATGGACCTTGCCGCCCGGGAATTCCCAGAGGCCCGCCAGCGGCTTGCCCTCCGGCCGCCTGGCCAGCAGCACGCGGCCATCGCCATCGATCAGCGCGCAGGCGGCGACGAGGAGGATCTTCTTCCCCGGTGCATCGGCCGGGCCATCCGCCAGGGCAGGCGCGGCCGCGGGCGTGGCGGAAGGGGCGGGGGCGGGCAGGTCGGCGCGGGTCATCGCGAACAGCTTGACGGGCATCGGGCCGCCGCGTGCAACGAAATCCCGCACGCCCTCTCCCGTCTCGCGGAAGCCGATGCGGCCCAGCAGCTTCTGGCTGCGGTCGTTCTCCACCAAAGCGGAGGCGACAAGCCGGTCCACATCGATATTGGCGAAGGCCCAGCTCACGACCCGCGCCGCCGCTTCCGGCCCCACGCCATGGCCCCAGAAGCGGCGGCCAACCCAATAGCCCAGCTCCGCCTCCCGCTTCGCCGCATCCCGGCTGAGGCCGATGCAGCCGACCAGCACCTCCCGCTCCTCCGCCGTGCCCGCCTGTTCGAGGCCGGTGATGGCGAGGTGCCAGGCATGGCCATCGGCCATCTGCGCGCGGGTGGAGGCGATCCATTCATCCGCCAGGTCGCGGGGATAGGGGAAGGGTACGCGCGCCAGGGTCTTCGCCACCTCCCAGTCATTCACCAGGCGGTGCAGGTCGGCTGCATCCTCCGGCCGGAGGGGACGGATGGTCAGTCGCTCCGTCCGCAGCGGCGCGAAGGGCGGGGGGGCGAGGGGATCGGCTTCCTCCGATGCGGAGGGCAGGAGGGGGGGCAAGGTCGCCATGGGTTGGTGGGAACGGTCCTGCCGGAGTCGTGGAAGGGGGGAAATGCTGCGCCGCTCATAACGCGGGGCGTGGGGGGCGGTAAGGTCGCGCGGCGTGAAGGCCTGGATAGTTTCGCTCGCGACCGGCCGACCGTGGCCGTGGCGCACCATGGGCTCGCCGATCATGCAGGGCGGCGACAGGATGGATGACGGTGGGACGCGGCACGCCAGCGGCGCGCAACCTCATCTTCGCCGCGCCCACGGATGGCACGCTGGGGCCGGCCTGCAACAACGGCGGCCGGCCGATGGCGGTGATCCGCCTCGGCGACTGGCGCGGGACGCTCTATTCCCGGGAGGAGAAGCCACTCAGCTCCGGTAGGACCCGTTGATGTCGATGTAGCCATGCGTCAGGTCGCAGGTCCACACGGTCGCCTTGCCGCGGCCGAGGCCGATATCGACCTCGATCATCACTTCCCGGCCCTTCATATGGGCGACCACGGGCGTCTCGTCATAGCCGGCGACCACGCCGCCTTCACGGGCCATCCAGGTGCCGCCGACGGCGACGCTCAGCTTGTCCCGGTCCGCGGGTTCGCCCGCCTTGCCGACGGCCATGACGATGCGGCCCCAATTCGCGTCCTCGCCCGCGATCGCCGTTTTCACGAGTGGCGAATTGGCGATGGACATGGCGATCCGGTGGGCCGACTTCGCGCTGACGGCACCGGTGACGTCGATCTGGATGAGCTTCTGCGCGCCCTCCCCGTCCCGGGCGACCATCAGCGCCAGGTCCATGAGGACCTCATGCACCGCGCGGGTGAAATCCTTCAGCATGGCGCCGCCCTCGGCGGGCACGCGGGGGTGCCTGGTGGCGCCGGTGGCGAACATCAGCACCGTGTCGCTGGTGGAAGTGTCGCTATCCACCGTGACGCAGTTGAAGGACCGGTCGCTGCCCTTGGCCAGGATCTTCTGCAGCACCGGGGCGGGGATCTTCGCATCGGTGGCCAGGAAGCACAGCATCGTCGCCATGTCGGGCGCGATCATGCCGCTGCCCTTGGCGATGCCGCTGACCGTCACGGTCGCGTCGCCGATCTTCGCCGTCCGGGTCGCGCCCTTGGGGAAGGTGTCGGTGGTCATGATGGCGCGGGCGGCGCCCTGCCAGCCATCATCGCCCAGCGCGCCGAACAGGCCGGGGAGGGCGGCGACCAACTTCTCGGTCGGCAGCTTCTCCCCGATCACGCCGGTGGAGGCCAGGAACACTTCCTTCGGCTTGCAGCCCGCCAGGCCCGCCATGGCGGCCGCGGTATCGGCACAGGTCTGGCGCCCGGCCTTGCCGGTGAAGACGTTGGAATTGCCGGCGGTGACGACCAGCGCGCGGGCCTTGCCGCCCGCCAGCGCGGCACGGCACCAATCCACCGGCGCGCCCGGGCACTTGTTCTTGGTGAAGACGCCCGCGACGGTCGTCCCCTGCGGGAAGACCATCATCGTGACGTCCTCCCGCGTCGTGTAGCGGATGGCGGCGCGGCCGGAGCCGAGGCTGACCCCCGGCACCGGCGGCAGTGCCGGCAAGGGAAGGGCGAGGGGAGAGACGGGAAGGTCCTTGCCGGCCATGGTCGTGGTCTCGTTCAGCGGCGGGGTTGGGGGGCGGCGGGGGGCGCGGCGCGGTCCAGCAGCGAAGGCGCGGGCGCCGGGCTGCCATCCATGCCGAAGCGCTCGATCCGGGCGGCGGCGCGGATTCGCTCCACCTCCGCGTTCACGCCTTCCTCGAAGGCGGTCTGGCGCAGGCCCTCGCGCGCTTCCTCGAAGGGCGGCGGCGGCACGGCGCGGCGTTCCTCCACCTTGATGACATGCCAGCCGAACTGGGTGCGGACCGGCGCCGTGCTGATCTGGCCGGGCTGCATCGCGAAGGCGGCCTCGGCGAATTCCGGGATCATGTCGCCGCGCTTGAAGAAGCCCAGGTCGCCGCCTTCGCGGGAACCGGGGCCGGTGGAACGGCGGCGGGCGACCTCGGCGAAATCAGCGCCGGCGCGGCGGGCTTCCGCCATGGCGGTGCGCGCCTCGGCTTCCGTCGGCGTCAGGATGTGGCGGGCGCGCACCTCCTCCTCCGAGGGGCGGGCGGCGATGTCACGCTGGTAGCGGGCGCGCAGCGCCTCCTCCGTCAGCAGGGGGGCCACGGCGCGGGTGATGAGGGCCTGCTGCAGCGTCTCCTCCTCCACCCGGCGGAGCCTGGCGGCGACTTCCGGGTCCTGTGGCAGGTTGGCGGCGCGGGCGGCCTGGGTGATCGCCTTCTGGGTGATCATCTGGTCCAGCAGCAGGGGGAAGAGCATCTGCGGCGGCATGTTCCGCAGCTCCTCCGGCAGGCGGCGGGCCTCGTCCTGCACGTCGTCCATGCGGATTTCCAGGCCATCCACGCGGGCAACCACTGGGTTGGCGGGCGCCGGCGTGGCGGCAGGTGAGGGGGGCGCACCCTGGGCCAGGGCCATGCCGGCCGGCATCATCAGGGCGGCGAACAGCAGGGCCGTGCGGCGCATTCGGGGGATTCTCCGTCAGGTGCCGGAACATGGCCGATGACGGTCCGAGCCACAAGAACGGGGCAGGAGGGGGGCGGATCGGCGCCCTCGCGTTGACGCGGCGGGGTCGCCCGCCTATCTCTCCCGGTGCCGCGCCGCCGCCGGCATTGGGCCCTTGCCTGGCCGGCCGCGCCCCCCGATTCACCTCGGCGCGGGCGCCCCGCCCGGCGGGGGGACCCGGGGCCGGCGCCGCGCCGGCCGGAGACCCCAGGATCCCATGTTCCAACGTATCGTCCGCGCCTTCTTCGGCACATCGAACGACCGTCAGGTCAAGCGCTACCAGGGGCGGGTCCCGGCGATCAACGCGCTGGAACCCGGCCTCGCCGCGCTGTCGGATGACGCGCTCAGGGCCAGGACCGCCGAATTCCGCGCGGCGCTGGCCGCCGGCAAGACGCTGGACGACATCCAGGCCGAAGCCTTCGCCACCGTGCGCGAAGCCGCCAAGCGTGTGCTCGGCCTGCGGCATTTCGACGTGCAGATGATCGGCGGCATGGTGCTGCATGATGGCCGCATCGCGGAGATGAAGACCGGCGAGGGCAAGACCCTGGTCGCGACGCTGCCCGTCTATCTCAACGCGCTGCCCGCCAAGGGCGTGCATGTCGTCACCGTGAACGACTACCTGGCGAAGCGCGACAGCGAATGGATGGGGCGGCTCTACCGCTTCCTCGGCCTTTCCGTCGGCGTCATCGTCCATGGCATGACGGATGACGAACGGCGCGACGCCTATGCCTGCGACGTCACCTACGGCACCAACAACGAATTCGGCTTCGACTACCTCCGCGACAACATGAAGTACCGGCTGGAGGAGATGGTCCAGCGGGACTTCGCCTACGCCATCGTGGACGAGGTCGACAGCATCCTGGTGGATGAGGCGCGCACGCCCCTCATCATCTCCGGCCCCACCGACGACACCTCGGAGCTCTACAGCCGCGTCGACCTGGTGATGAAGGAACTCATCAAGGACACGTCGCTGTTCGAGAAGGATGAGAAGCTCAAGACCGTCCACCTGCTGGAGGCCGGGACGGAGGCGCTGGAGAACGCGCTGCGCGATGCCGGGCTGCTGACGGAGGGCAACCTCTACGACAGTTCCAACGTCACGCTGGTGCACCACGCCAACCAGTCGCTGCGCGCGCAGGTCCTGTTCACGAAGGACGTCGACTACATCGTCCGGCAGGACAAGGTCGTCATCATCGACGAATTCACCGGCCGCATGATGGAAGGCCGCCGCTACTCCGACGGCCTGCACCAGGCGCTGGAGGCGAAGGAGCATGTGACGGTCCAGCCCGAGAACCAGACGCTGGCCTCCATCACCTTCCAGAACTACTTCCGTCTGTATCCCAAGCTGTCGGGCATGACCGGCACGGCTTCGACCGAGGCCGACGAGTTCGCCGAGATCTACAAGCTCGAAGTGGTCGAGATCCCGACCAACGTGCCGGTGGCCCGCATCGATTCCGATGACGAGGTCTACAAATCCGCGCGCGAGAAGTACGAGGCCGTGGCCGTGCTGATCGCGGAGGCGCGGGAACGCGGCCAGCCCACGCTGGTCGGCACCACCAGCATCGAGAAGTCGGAGCTGATCTCCGAACTGCTGAAGAAGAAGGGCGTGCCGCACCAGGTGCTGAACGCCCGCTTCCACGAACAGGAAGCCGGCATCGTGGCGCAGGCCGGGCGCCCCGGCTCCGTCACCATCGCCACCAACATGGCCGGCCGCGGCACGGACATCCAGCTCGGCGG
Organism: Falsiroseomonas sp.; assembly: GCF_051859025.1. Lineage (GTDB taxonomy): Bacteria > Pseudomonadota > Alphaproteobacteria > Acetobacterales > Acetobacteraceae > Falsiroseomonas. Next base: position 147,541 of record NZ_JBHYGL010000038.1, read on the forward strand.
CAATGCCGACATGCTGGCGCGCGCCGAGATCGGCAACAGTGACAGCCCGGAATATGAGGAGGCGCTGGCCCGCCACAAGGCGGAGGTGGAGGCGATCCGCCCCGCCGTGAAGGCCGCGGGCGGGCTGCTCGTCATCGGCACGGAACGGCATGAAAGCCGCCGCATCGACAACCAGCTGCGCGGCCGGTCCGGCCGCCAGGGCGACCCGGGGGCGAGCCGCTTCTTCCTGTCGCTCGAAGACGATCTGATGCGCATCTTCGGCAGCGACCGCATGGGGGGCATGCTGCAGAAGCTCGGCCTGAAGGAGGGGGAGGCGATCGTCCACCCCTGGATCAACAAGGCCCTGGAGAAGGCGCAGAAGAAGGTCGAAGCCAGGAACTTCGACACTCGGAAAAACCTGCTGAAATACGACGACGTCATGAACAACCAGCGGAAGGAGGTCTACGCCCAGCGCCGCACCTTCATGACCGCGCCCGACGTCGCCGAGACGGTCGCCGAGATGCGGCGGGAGACCATCGCCAAGCTGGTCGACGCCGCCATCCCGGAAAACGCCTATCCCGAGCAGTGGGACCTGACCGGGCTGCAGGACAAGGTGCTGGCGATCCTCGGCCTCGACCTGCCCGTCGCCGATTGGGCGCGGGAGGAAGGGATCGACGAGACGCAGGTGCGGGAGCGGCTGGAGAAGGCTGCGGACGAGGCCTATGCCGCCCGCGTGGCGAATATCGGCACCGACCTGATGCGCATGGTGGAGAAGAGCCTGCTGCTGCAGATCTTCGACGCGGTGTGGAAGGAACACCTGCTGTCGCTGGACCATCTGCGCCAGGGCATCGGGCTGCGCGCCTATGGCCAGCGGGACCCGCTGAACGAATACAAGTCGGAAGCCTTCAACCTGTTCAACAGCATGCTGGAGGATCTGCGGGAACGCACCACCAGCGTGCTGATGCGCATCGACATCCGCCCGGATGCGCCGCCGCCCATGCCGGAGCCGGTGCAGGTGATGGATCTGCGCCACGACGCGCCGCCGAACGAGTTGGCCTTTGCGGATGGCGGCCCGGCGATGGAATACGGCACCGCCAGCCAGGCCGCCCGGCAGCCGATGGTGGCGGCCAGCGTGGACCCGAACGACCCCGCCACCTGGGCCGCCACGCCGCGCAACGCACCCTGCCCCTGCGGGTCGGGCAAGAAGTACAAGCACTGCCACGGGCGCGCATAGCGTTCAATGAAATCAACGCGCTAGCAGCCAAGCCCAAGGGTTTTGGCTGTTAGGCACTTGTTGGGCACATGAAAATCCTGCAGGTCGTTATGCAGAATTTAGGCATAACGAGCGGCAGGATTATATGCCCACGAATCCCACCCATGCACTGCATGATGGTCTGCTACAGCTGTTCCTGCGCAACGGGCTGTGGCAGGCACGGGTGTATCTGGGTCATGGTCGCTATCTGTGGCGCAGCCTCAAGACTGTGGATCTTGAGCGAGCAAAGCAGCTGGGCACGCAGCTGTTCTACGAGACCCAGTTCAAGCTCAAAGCGGGCTTGCCCACGCACCAGCGCAGCCTGGATAGCGTGATCTCAGAATACGTGAGCTGGCGCGAGCGGGACAACGCACAGGGCAAGGCTGCACACAACAGCACCAGCAAGTTCACCAGTGACCACATGCTCAGGCAGGTCAAACGGGTGGTGAAATTCTGGCGTGCATATGCAGGCAACCGCGCCATTGAAGTCGTGGACGACAACATGTTGGCTGGGTATGTGAACTGGCGCAAAGCCTACTATGAGAACATGGTGGAGCTGCCCCGGAATGCTCAGCTGCATCCTGCTGACAAGACTTTGCAGTGGGAGATCATGCTGGGCAAGGCAATCATCAAGTTTGCCCATGATGCAGGCTATCGCGGCAACAAGCCGCTGCCCACATTCACCTTTGTGCCCAAGGTGAAACGTGTGCGACCTGCGTTCACTATCCCCGAATATCGCGCACTCTATCGCGCCATGCGTGCATGGATTGCTGAGGCTGATAATGAGCGGTCGCGCTACATGAGGCAGCTGCTGCGTGACTATGTGCTGGTGCTGGCAAACTCAGGCATGCGGGTGGGAGAAGCCAACAATCTGCGTGTGAGTGATGTGGTGCCATTCGTGGATGCGCTGGGCAGGCAGAACGTGGAACTGCATGTGCGTGGCAAGACGGGTTCTCGTGTAGTGATCCCGCGAGTGGCAGTGGCGAAGTATGTGTCTCGGGTGCTTGCGCTGCGCGATAACCACTCTGCGCATGATCCAGTGTTCGTCATGCAGGATGGTGGTGCAATTATCACCCTGATTGATCAGTTCAATCAGGTGCTGGATCGAGCTCAGATCACACACAACAGTTCGGGTGACAAGTTCACACTCTACAGCTTGCGGCACTTCTATGCGGTCATGAGCATACGTGCAGGCATCGACATCTACATGATCGCCCGCAACATGGGCACCAGCGTGGCTATGATTGAAGCCTACTACGGCAAGTCAGCCACACCCGCAGCACGGGCAGCGCAGCTGGGTGGTCACACCTACGGCTGACCAGTTGGGTGGTGTTGCACCACGCAACTCGTTCATGGGGGCTACCCTGATCACCCACAGCTGCTGGGCTGTCCTCACATTCCTGGGCTGGTCTGGGTGGTCATGCGCAGATCGCCTCATGTGTGCTGGCTGGATGGCTGTGGTGTGAGCGGGCTGCCTTGCAGCGGCTCACGGTGGGGCAGCCCAGCCCCGTCGTCGTAACCAGTTCAGTTACAAGACTCCACGCAACTCAGATCGCTTGTTCATGACGGTGCGTTCATTTTGAGGTCGCGCAGCGGGCAGTGTGCCTGTTCCCGCCGTCGTCACGAACCCTTTGACGGGCAAGGTTCGGTCCCGATCGCGGTATAGTACAGTTAATGACGGGAGTTTAGTGCGTTGATATCAATGTCATTAAAGCTACTGATCGTCACGGCTGTCGCGCTGACAGCAGCATGCGCCAACGATCCTGCGGCTTCATTAAGGCAGGGATCCATTCCTGGGAATGCCTCTCCTGCCGCTGTCAATGTTTCGCGCGAATCGATCCGACCGTACTGCCCTGCTGCTGGTAGTTGGATAAATCGGACCCGAAGCGATAATGGTGTCGCGCTTGTACGAGTGACCTATGTTGGAGAGCATTCCGCTTATCCGGGTATTTGCCAGTACATAGTCGGAGTCGATAGTGAAAATAGGTATCTGAGTTTTGGTCCGATACCTATTGTGCCTAGGGATCTAGAGCTCGCATCAGGAGTTTCGGCGCAGATTTTCCCTCTGGCGGTCGGAAATACCGCAAGCTTCACTGCAATTGATCGCAGTTTCAGAGATATTGATACCTTTCAATATCGTTTTACGTTTAATGTTTTGCGTCGCGAGCGTGTTACGGTAAGCAATAGATCGTATGACGCTTTTGTTGTTAGTAGAACAGAGGAAGGTATGTTCAATAATGTTTTTCGAGGACATGAGATATACTGGATTGACAGCGAGACTATGCTACCAATCAAGCTAGAGCGTCGGGTTGATCGAGGTATACCCTCATCCGCTCCGAGTTGGGTAGTGACCCAAACAGGTAGAGCGAGCGGCGCTAGTTCTACTCCTGAGCAGCGGCGCTAACCACAATACTGAATCGTATGCCCTGGATTCACGCTCCTGTTTGGTTCGGTGCTGAGCGGCGGCAATGACGTTTTGCGCTTCAGCAGCTACTCGGACAGCGGCGACATCATCCGCGACTTCGTTCGAGGTCAGGACCGCATCGATCTGTCAGCCATAGATGCGAACGCCACCCTGCAGGGCGATCAGGCTTTCGAGTTTCAGGGTGCGGGTGACGGGCTCTATTTCATTCCGCCTGGCGTCGGAATTTTCGGGGGATTTCTAGCCACAAGGGCGACTGTGAGTTATTCCTACAACCTCTACAGCGACAGAACGACCGTGGAGATCGACAGCACAGACGCCCGCAGCGTTGCCGATATGACCATCTATCTGTCAGGCAGAGTTGCGCTGCAGGCTTCTGACTTCGTGCTCTGAGTGGGAATAAGCGTGGCACACCAGCCGCAGGGTTGGTGTGCTGCGCCGGTGATCCGTCGGCTCATTCCAGTTGGTTGGTTCAACACCAGCCAACTTGGTGTTCAAAGAGAACTTGCAGCGCTCTATGTCAGGTATCCGGGAGCGCTGGGTGCTCATTTGACAGCGCTGAGCACAGCTGGTGCCTGCCGGAAATATGGCGGCTGCGCGGTGGACTATGCCAACTGGATCATCCTTTGGCATGAGCCCAGAAATCAGCCGACTTCATGGAAAAGCCGTGCTTGATCGAAGTGAGCCGCTGAAAGGAGGCGGCTCACATGGATGCTCACACACTGCGAGCGCAGCTCACGCAATTCACCGGCAGCGAGACGTTCACGCGTCATGCCCTGCTACGACGAATGGTCATGACCGAAGGCGTGATATGGCTGGTGGAGCAAGCGCAGGCGCATTGGCTCACAGACATCATCGCCAGCTATCAGCACGAGGCGCACGTCAGTCTTGAACACTTCCAGGCATGGCGTCTCAGCGTGGATCTGACCACACGTGCCGCGGTGATCATGATGATGGACGGCAACTCACACAAACCCATCGTGCAGCAACAGATCGACTACACCGATTTCCCGCTGGCAGAGATCACGCTGTGGCTGATCGCTCAGGGTGAGCATGTCGTGCTCATGCTGCCCAGCGAGTATTGATCCGCACGCCAGCGGTTGGGTAACAAACACTTGTACGCAAGCTGCGCGCCATCTGACTGCTGCACTTTGCTGCCGACAAAGTGTGGCAACAAAGTCTGACAGCAAGATCTACCCCGTCATTCGGCGACCATGCGATGATTTATGTCTCTCCACTACAGCAGAGCCCGGCGCAATTCGACAAGCCTCACGCAGGCTCATTTACTACGGGAAATGCGCTGAGAACTCTGCCTGTGGCGTGATGCTCTTGGTCGGAACAAGCCACCCACTTCACCAGCGTGTTGCCCATTCGCAGATAGTCGGCTGCCTCGCTGGTGAGCTTGTTCTTGGGGTCCACAAACGTGGCTCCCACCTTGATGCCCAGCTTCTCAGCCATCTCCAACAGGGTGACCTTGGGATCGCGCTGCCGCAGCTGTCGCGCCATCAGCGCCAGGCGAATGGTGTGGATGGCAGTCTTGGAGGCAAGTGGGAACTGGGTGTGCGACCTCTCCCAGAACTCGCGCGTCCTGGCGTCCTTGAGCCGCGGCTCCAGCAATCGACGCACCTGCTGCAAGGCGCTGGTGAGGTTGGACGTGAGCGGCAGCACCACACACAGCGCCTCCTGCTCAGGTGGCGCCTCCTCACCTGCGTGCAGGCGCCTCACTCGGCGCTCTCGTGGTTCAGCGAACAATTGGGTGCCTCGCTGCAGGAACCAGTCATGGAAGCTGGTGCCACGCACGTCGCCCATGTGCGCGTACAGCAAGCTGTACTCTCCCTGTCCCTGTTGGGCGCAGGTGTCCAGGTAGCCATCCACCTGCCGCAGGCAGTGCCACCACCACCAATACAGGTTGGCTTGATACTGCGTGGCACCCTTGAAGGGCACACGATCCACGCAGGGCGCTTCACCCAGTGAGGGTGACAGGGGCGGCTTGCCACCTCGGAACAAGTAGCCCTTGAGCGCCTGTTTCAGGCTGCTGTGCTCCATCATGGCGCGATTACAGCACACCCCTGCGCAGGTGCCAAAGTGGCTCTCCCCGGTTCATGTTCAACTCAACTAGTAGAGCGGGAAAAACGGCTTTAACGCTATAATGACCCCATCGAGCAGAGACACTGTTCGATGCGCTCTTTGATAATCAAATCGGCAAGCGCTGGTGCGCGCAAGTTATTCGTGCGCGGTGGCGGATTGGATGTTGAGGGGCGCTGCAAGGGTCGCAAGACCATTCATCAAGCGGTCGGCAATTCTGCCGACTTAATAGAGAAGGATGTTAATTATGGTTCGTAAGTTCAAGCTCAAGACCGGCAAGAAGCACAACAGTTCTGCCAGCGTGGCAGCGGTGGAACGCAGCGTGGGTGCGCTGGCTGCTGCTGTGAATGATTGGCAGGAAAATGAGTACAAGGCGAGCGAAACTCGCCTGTATCAGCTGCTGCAGGATACCTACGGCGTATTCAAGCTGTATGACACTGATGCTGCTGCCTGGGGCAAGGTGCTGAGCGCCTACCTGGTGCAGCAGGGTCGTGTGTTCTCGCCCAAGATGTCGCTCATGGGCAAGATTGTTCGTGCCGTGTTCGATGAGCACAAGCAGGACGTGACACCGCTGATTGGCGTGCTGAACATCGCCAACAAGAGCAAGGTAACCGAAGACAATCTGGCTGCGTGGATCGAACAGAACGGTGGCATCTGGCAGATCCGTCGCAACAAGCCGCTCACCGGCAGCGAGAAGCAGCGGATCAGTCGCGGCGATCTGATCATCAAGGCGGAGCGTGGCTGCAAGACGCTGCCTGTGCAGGCGGTTGTGAATGTGACTGCTGTGCAGAGCATCAAGGACTTTGCTGTGGACAGCCACGGCACCTTCAGCGTGGCGCTGGCTATCAAGGTCAACGGTCAACTGAAGATCATTCATTACACCGAAGCGACGGGTCTGGTGAATGAATACCTGGAGCGCATGGGTCGGGCGATGCCCGAACTCAGCGCTGCGGAGATGGCTGCCGCTGCCAACGAGGACGATCGGCGGCTCAAGGAGGTGAACAGCATGATGGCTGCATAAGCGCGAAGCATGAGAGTGGGGCGGAAGCTTATTCCGCCTCTCACATTCAAATCTAGAACATAATTTATTCTATCATCAAAGGAAATAAAATGAGTTATCGAATTATCTACGAGCCCAAGACCATCCATGATTTGGTTTGGCCCGATATACAGCTGGAAACGCAGATCAAGGGCATGTGCTCAAACAAACTGCTCACTGTTAGCATTCTTCTGCATGGTCCCAGCGGCACTGGCAAGACCTGTCTGGCGAAGCTGATTGCTCGCACCATTTGGGGCAACCAGACAGCGAGTAATCTGCCCGAGTACGGTCCCACCGAGTATCAGGCGCTGAGGAGCGGTCTGTGTGGGCAGATCAAGAACGATATCAATCTTCAGCTCACGATCAGCGGTGTGTCGCGTCCTGTGGTGCTGCTGAATGAGATCGAATTGTATGACAAGCCCAAGCTGATCACCGAACTGTATGATTGGCTGTTGAGCCGCAGGATTAACTGTGTTTGGGTGGCGACCACCAACGATGTGCACAACGTGAATTCTGCACTCAAGAGCCGCCTGCGACCTATTCTGTGGGACTATCGCCTGAGCACCTTCGACCAGAATGTGGCGCTGTTTGTTCCGCGTGTGCTGGCTGTGTGCCAGCAGGAACTGACCGCGCAGCAGCTGCCCAGCGCTGAGCAGGTTCAGGCAGGGCTGGTGTGGATGATGCAGCACACGCCTGAGATTGATGCGCGGCGCATCATGGATGGCACGGAAGCGATTGTGGCGCTCAGAAAGGGTCTGATCTCCAGCCTCTATCAGGTCTGACCTAGCCTTGGTTGGTTGCCAACAAACGTTGGCAACCAGATCAGGGCAGAATTCTCTGCGCGCCACAAACTGTGTCGGTGGCAAAGTGGCGCGCCAGGAACAATAGTTTGGCGCTTGCTCCAGGGTGCCACCGCTAAATAGCGGTGCCATGAGAGCGCACGAATTCATCCCCCACGACCAGCTGCTGGAAGCACAGCTCTCACCTGACCAGGCGCGCGCACGGCAGCGTGCATGGCTGTGGGCAGAACTGCAGAACCTCATTCGGTTGGCACGCAAGGCAGCGGTGCCAGCACGTGCCAAGCCCAAACCCATCAAGTGGAAGTGGCAAAAGCCTCCCAAGCCCCGCAAGCCCAAAGTCATTCAGCCCAGGCGCCGCAAGCGCAGAGTTGCAGCAATAGCTCCCATCAAGCCCAAGGTGTTGGCTGATCCTGCCAGAGCACAACGACGGCTGGCAGCACTACAGCGCCGCTGATCACACATTCTGATGCGCAAATATTAATGCATGACAGCCATATATTTGATTTGGCGCAATTCATTATATATAAATAGCGCATGGTTATTAATTTCAAGGCACATCAAGCCCAGCAGGCTTATGTGGCATGGCTGTGCAATCTGCCTTTGAGTGTGGCTCTCACACTCAATTTCAGGGCTGATATTCATGAGACACAAGCCAGGAGCGCTGCAAGGCACTTCTGGCGCTTGGTGGACACGCAGGTTTGGGGTGCCAATGCGGTTAAGCGGCACAACGCACAGCTGATCAGAGTGTGTGCGCTGGAAGGCGAAGCGCAGGTGCGCAATTGGCACTATCATGCGGCTGTGCAGCTGCCTGAGCATTGGCAAACAAACAAATTCCACGATCTGCTCATGAACACCTGGGGCGACATGCGTGAGGCAGGTAAATACAGCATGTGCACAGCCATTCATGATCGCATGGGATGGCTCAACTACATTTGCAAGGATGTGAGGCGCAAGGGCGAAGCGCTGTGCTTGGCGACTTCGCATATACCTCAGCCAGAGTGACAGCAGCGACCCGATGGGACGCTGATACACAATTGCATATATATCACCATGGACGCACTCGCAAATGTGGGTGGTCAGTTAATTGTATTCTATTGTCAAATGACTGCTTATCATAATGCGATGAAGAGATAATAGATGCAGTCAGATGCAAGATGACTGTCAGATACAACGCGATGATTAGACACAAGATGACTGACGGATACACCGTGGTGAATAGATATAAGATGACTGTCAGATATAATGCGGTGAATGAATATTAGATTGCTGGCAGATATACCGCGGTGAACGGGTATAAGATGACTGTCAGATATAAGGTGAATTCCACACACGGCACGCCGAATAGATATTGATTGCATTCAGATATGGGGTGGCTGCCAGACATGGCTTGGCGAATGATAATCAATTGATCAGGCATCCAGTCATGCGGATGCATGCAGATCGAACAAACACCACACCTCACCGCTTTCACGCTTGCCGGGTGCAATTCAGATTGATCAGTGAGATTTCTTGTTGCCAAATTTGCGCACAGCACGATGTGTGCATTCCTCACGCATGCGAGCAATCATCACCCTCAGTCGTTCCTGCGCCAGCTTATCTGTCTCCTGTTCAGCCTTTTTCTCCATGTGCCACACCAGTGCGAGAACAGCACTCACAGGCATATCGCGTCCCTGGCATCGCGTGCTGCTGAACCAGCCGGCAGAACGACCACATAGTTCGCTCACATGATATTGGCTGCGCACAATCTGTAGCTCACGCAGCCAGTGGTAGATAGTTTGATCGGTGATTGATGGCATTCGCTATTTAGTGCCGCAGCTGAGCGCAACCACGCAGCCCAAGACGAGAGCGAGACAGGGCGCTGCGCCATGAATTTGGTAGTCAGGTAGCGCAGCTGCTGTGGGCACCCTGTCGCGCTCTCTCAGGGCGTTCTCGCGCACGCAGCAACCTTCCCGCTTTTGAAGGCAAGATCACGCAAGGAAATTAGGTAATCCATATGAGGTTCTATCTGCACACATAATCAGAACCCATCATGCCTTTCCCCACTCGACCCTTTTTGGTGAAGCCAGCAGATCAGGCACACCAACAAGGAGCACACATGATGAGCCATCTCGCCAAACTCACCATCACGCAGGTCAAGCGCCAGAGTGCACTCAGCCCGCAGGAGGCACGACGCACCAAGCTGATCACCAAGCTGGAGGAGCAGCTCAAGCTGGCTGAGGCACAAGCCAAGGGCGAGCGCTATCTGGTCATCAAGCCCAGCTGGAGCCGCGATGCAGACGGCAATCGGGTGCGTGTGCAGCGGGAGCGCCAAGTGCGACCCTGGTGGTGGCAGGAAGGGGAGGGAGTTGCCATGCTGGTCAGGTATGGGGCTCGATCGCTGGAGCTGAGCAAGGGCAAGCGGGCAATCAGCATCCAGACCCCCGCCATGCTGCCTGGTGCCATCCACACGCTGATCGCAGCTGTGCGGGCAGGTGAACTGGATGCAGCCATGGATGCAGCCATCACGGAGACCAAGCGCAAGTCAGGCAAGGGATAATACTCCTCGCCAATTCAAATCCGTTCCAGGCGCTGTGTGAGCAATCGCACGGCGCCTTTTCTGTCTCTGCTCGATGCAGCGGCGGATATCGCAACAAGATCGGGTCTAGATCTACCACTCAGCAATTCCCTGTGTGGCTACCATCTGGGAAGGTGGGTGCGCTGCCATGGTTCTCATGGGTGGCATAAATAGCGATATGAGAACTTATTATATTCCCCACCATATCAGCACCCCAGAGCGCGACGCAGCCATCCACGCCATTTGCGCAGCCATCATGGTGGTGCTCGCACGCACACAGCGCCAAACCAGCTGATCTGTGCATATACAAACTTTGTATATGGAGAGTTCTGCCTGAAATCACTCCAAGGGCATACCCTATGTGCTACACCCTATGGTCTTGATCGCGTGACAAAGACCACATGAAATACTGAAACTATTAGGTTTTGCCCGAAGCCATTGATGTCGTTGGATTTATGCGCGTTCTGGTTCTGGTCGCGCGCCCACAACCTATTAGTTTATACGAACAGAACGAAATCATTAGGTTTTGCGCGATGAGCCAAGCCCGCACCCTGAGCCCCCGAGAGCTGCGCAAGGCACTGGACCATGTTGCCACGCGAGCCCATGCCACACGCAACCGCATCTCTCTCCTGCTCACGCACTGGGCTGGCATGCGGGTGGGGGAAGTGGCTGCGCTGCGCTGGTCGGACGTGATCGCGCAGGACGGAAGTGTGAAGCCCGAGATCCGGCTGTCAGCTGCGCAGACCAAGGGGCATCAGCCACGCACCGTGTTCGTAAGCGACAGGCTCAGGAAGGAACTTGCTGCCTACACCCGCAGCCAGGGCATCATCGTCCCGGACAGACCGCTGCTGCGCACCCAGAAGCGGGATGGGTTCTCAGCCAACACCCTCGCCCAGACCATCAACCACATTTACTGTGCAGCAGGTCTGGATGGTGCCAGCAGCCACAGCGGACGCAGAAGCTTCATCACCACGCTGGCGCACAAGGGGGTAGGCGTGAGGGTGTTGGCAAGCCTGGCTGGGCATCGCAGCATCAGCACCACCCAGCGCTACATCGACGTGAACGATGACCAGAAGCGTGCTGCTGTGGAACTCATGGGCTGATCTGGCGCGATCATGTGCATATGAATAAATGCACAAGCGCCCAGATCATTGGGTGGCGCCACCAGATGCATCACCGTATCAAGTCAGGCAGATGTTAGGCTTAAGCGATCAGGGCATAATTCTCTCAACGAAAACAACGCAGTAAGTGCCATGCGAACAAATACAAGCACTGCCACGGCAAGGCCTGAACCAGGCCGCCACCCCATGAAAAAGGCCCGGTGCCGATGGCGCCGGGCCTTTCGCGTTTCCGAGATGCGCGCTCAGCGCCCCCGGCGGCCCTGGCCGGGCCCGTCGCTCGGGTCGCTGTCCGTAAGCCCCGTCCGCCGCCCGCGCCCATTGCCGGGGCCGTCGCTGGGGTCGCTGTCCGTGATGCCGGTGCCGCGGCGCTGCCCGCGGCCATTGCCCGGGCCGTCGCTCGGGTCGCTGTCGGTGATGCCGGTGCCGCGGCGCTGCCCGCGGCCATTGCCCGGGCCGTCGCTCGGGTCGCTGTCCGTGATGCCCGTGCCGCGACGCTGGCCGCGGCCATAGCCGGCCCCATCGCTGGGGTCGCTGTCATTCAGGCCGGTATAGCCGCGCTGGATCTGGGTCGCGCCCGTCTCCGGCGCCGCCTGCCGCGCCGGGGCGGCGGCCGCGGCACCGGCCAGCGCCAGGCCCGGCGCCGCCGCGCCCAGGCGGATGACCAGCAGGCGGCGCCCGAGGCCCTTCGGCGAATTCTCTGTCATGCGATGTGGTTCCTCCCCCGCGCCACCCTGCGGGCAGGCCCCAGCCTGGGCAAGATTATGTGATCCAGGGTTGAATGAAATCTCGGCAACCTGATTAAAAAAGCAACGTGCCGATCAGACCCGTTGCAGCGGCACCCGCGTACACAGCCAGGCCGCCACCCCCGTCAGCAGCGCCGCGGCGCCGAACAGGGCGCGGAAGGCGTCCAGCAATTCCGCCTGGAACAGCGCCCTCGGCGCCGGCGCCAGCCCCGCCAGCGCCCCGCTTCCCTGGTTGACCAGCGCCACGAACAGCCCGGCCGCATCGCCCGGCGCCACCACCAGCGCGCCGAACAGCACCGCGCCCAGCAGCGCCGTGCCCGTGGCGGCGCCCAGCGACCGGCTGAACTGGACGGAGGCGGTGGCGCTGCCCAGCCTCTCCCGCCCCGCCGCCACCTGCACCGTCACCTGCACCATGGGGAAGGAGGACCCGAAGCCGAGCGACGCCACCGCCAGCAGCACCGCCAGCAGGGTCATCGGTATCGCCCCCGCGCCGATCGCGATCACCGCCAGGGCGATGGTCGCCAGGGTCAGCCCGATGGCGGGCCACAGCATCGTCCGCCCCGTCCGCGCCAGCCCCGCCCCCGCCATCAGCGCGCCGAAGCCCGAACAGGCGGAGAGCGGCAGCAGCGCGAAGCCGACCTCGGAAGGGCTCAGGCCCCGCACCGTGGTCAGGTAGATCGGCAGGAAGGCGATGGAGCCGACGAAGGCGCCGTTCACCAGGCCCGTCATCAGGTTGGTGCGCCAGATCGTGGCGTCACCCAGCAGGTTCAGCGGCAGCAGCGGATCGGGCGCCCGCCTTTCCTGCCGCAGCAGCAGCCACAGCGCGAGGCCCGCCACCAGGGCGAGGCCGCCCGCCACCAGCAGCGGCAGCGTGGCCAGCTTGCGAGCCTGGTCCAGCGCCAGAAGGGCGGGCGCCACGAACAGGCTGAACAGCACCAGGCCCCACCAGTCGAAGGCAAAGCCGCGGGAGGATCCCTTCGCGGTCGCCTGCAACCGCGTCACCGCCAGCCAGGCCGCGACCATGGCCAGCGGCAATTGCAGCATGAAGACGCTGCGCCAGCCGAATTCCCCCGTCAGGAACCCGCCCAGCACGGGGCCGAGCGCGCTGGCCCCCGTGAACACCGCCGCGATCCAGGCCTGGAAGCGCCCGCGTTCCCGCGGCGGCACCACCTCCGCGATCAGGGCAACGGACAGGCTGATGAGGCCCCCGCCCCCGAAGCCCTGCACGATGCGGGCCGCCGCCAGCCAGGACAGCGATGGCGCGACGGCGCAGGCGCAGGCCCCGGCGGCATAGAAGCCCAGCGCCACCAGCAGCATCCGCCGGCGCCCGAAGGCATCGCCCAGCCGTCCATAGACCGGCGCCGCCACCGTATTGGCGACGAGGTAGAGGACGACGATCCAGGAAACCCGCTCCACATCGCCCAGGCTGCGGGCGATGGCCGGCAGCGCGGCCGCGACCAGCGTCTGGTCCAGCGCGGCGCCGAACATCGCGAGCGCGACGGCGGGGAAGATGCGGAAGAAAAGCCGTTTCAGCTCGGCAGGCGGGATCGGCGCATCGGGAGGAGCCATGCGGCGCCGATCATCCCATGCCGCCGGGCGTCAGACGACGCCCGTGCGGCCCATTTCGAGAAACTTCTCGCGACGCCGGGCGCGCAGCGTGGCGCCATCCAGCGCCATCAGCGGCTCCAGGCAATCCCATACCTGGCGGGACACGGCGGCCAGCATCATGCCGTGGTCGCGATGCGCGCCGCCCAGCGGTTCCGGGATGATGGCGTCGATCAGGGCGAGCTTGCGGAGGTCCTCCGCCGTCAGGCGCAGCGCTTCCGCGGCCTGGGGTGCATTGGCGGCGTCGCGCCACAGGATGCTCGCGCACCCCTCCGGCGAGATGACGGAATAGATGGCGTGTTCCAGCATCAGCACGCGGTCGGCCGCGGCCAGCGCGATGGCACCGCCCGACCCGCCTTCGCCGATGATGGTGGCGACGAAGGGGACGGGGGCATCGAGCCCGGCCTCGATCGACCGCGCGATGGCTTCCGCCTGGCCGCGCGCCTCGGCCTCGATCCCCGGGAAGGCGCCGGCGGTATCGACGAAGCTCAGGATCGGCAGGCCGAAGCGGCCGGCGAGTTCCATGATCCGCTTGGCCTTCCGGTAGCCCTCCGGCCGCGCCATGCCGAAATTATGCTTCACCCGGCTTTCCGTGTCGCGCCCCTTCTCCGTGCCCAGCACGGCGACGGCGCGGCCCCGGAAGCGGCCGAGTCCCGCCAGCACCGCGGCATCGTCGGCGAAGGCGCGGTCGCCGGCGAGCGGCGTCCATTCCTCGATCAGGCCGCGGATGTAGTCGGCCGCTTTCGGGCGTTCCGGGTGGCGGGCGACGAGGGCCTTCTGCCAGGGCGTGAGCTTGGCGTAGGTCTGGCGGAGCAGGGCTTCCGCCTTGTCCCGCAGCTTGCCGACTTCCTCGGCAACATCGATGCCGCCGGCGTCGGTTGCCCGGCGCAGCTCCTCGATCTTGCCTTCGAGCTCGGCGATGGGCTTTTCGAATTCCAGGAAGTGGCGCATGGGGCGGGAGGCTTAGCCCGGAACGGTGCCGGGCGGAAGCGCTCCCGCTCCATGCTCAGGCAGCCGGCTTCAATCCGCGTTCGCCCCGCTGGCCCGGACGATGGGCGCCCATTTCGCCGTCTCGTCCCGGATGAAGCGGGCGAGTTCGTCGGGGGAGGAGGGGGTGGGCTCCACCCCGTGGCGGGCCAGGTGGGCGCGGACATCGCTGTCGGCCAAAGTGGCCCGCATGGCGGCGTTCAGCTTGTCCACGATCGGCTGGGGCAGGCCCTTCGGCCCGACCAGCGCGTACCAGTTGCCGACCTCGTAGCCCGGCAGCGTCTCCGCCACCGTCGGCACCTGGGGCATGAGGAAGGAACGCTGGAGGGTCGGGACCGCGAGCGCGCGGAGCTTGCCGGCCTCGATCTGCGGGATGGCGGTGGGCGCGGTGGAGAAGGAGAAGTCGATCTTGCCGCCGACCATGTCCGTCATCAGCGGGCCGCCGCCGCGATAGGGCACGTGCACGGTCGTGATGCCCGCCATCTGGTCCAGCAGCGCCCCCGCCAGGTGCCCCGCGCCCCCGACGCCGGAGGAGCCGTAGGTCAGGGTGTCAGGCCGCGCCTTCGCCGCCGCCACCAAGTCGGCCACTGTCCGCCAGGGCCGGTCCGCCGGCACCACCAGCACGTTCAGGATGGAGCCGGACTGGCTGATCGGCGTCAGATCTGCCGCCGGGTCGAAGGGCAGGTTGCGGTAGATGGTCGGGTTGATGGCCAGCGCCGCGATGGTGCCCATCAGCAGCGTGTAGCCATCGGGCGCCGCGCGCACGGTCATCTCGGTCGCCAAATTGCCGCCGGCGCCGGGGCGGTTGTCGATCAGGATGGTGCCGCCGAGCGCCTGCTGCAGCTTGGGCTGCATGGTGCGGGCCGTGAGGTCCGTGCCACCGCCGGCGGCGAAGCCCACGATCATGCGGATGGGGCGGTTCGGATAATCCCCGCCCGTCTGGGCGAGGGCCGGCAGCGGCAGCGTGGCGGCGGCAAGGCCCGCGGGCGCCAGCGCGGCGAAGCCGCGACGGGTGATGATCATTGTTTCCTCCAGCGGTCTTGCGGGCATTTAAGCCCGTCGACCGCCGGAGGGATAGCGGGAAGCGATCAGCCCTCCCGCCAGGGATGGGCGTTCCAGAGGGTCTGGTACCGCACCTGCAGCGCCCGCAGCTCCGCCGCATAGGCATCGGGCGCCAGGAAGCGCAGCGGCAGGTTCTGCTGCACGGCGGAGGCCTGGAACTCCGGGTTCTCCACCGTGCGGCGGACGGACAGCGCCAGGCGTTCCAGCACCGGGGCGGGCAGGCCGGCGGGGGCCGCCATGCCGCGCATCGAACCCTCGACCACGTCGAAGCCCTTCTCGCGCAGCGTCGGCACCTGGGCCAGGGGCTGCCACCGCGTCTCCCCCATCTGCGCCAGGGGCCGCAGCACGCCCTGGTTCATCTCGATCACCCCCTCCGCCACGTTCATGACGCCGACCGGAATGGCGCGGGAGAGGAGGTTCTGCTTGACCTGGGCGCTGCCGCCGAACGGCACGTGCAGGAATTTCGCGCCGCTCGTGCGTTCCAGCGCCAGCATCGCCAGATGGTCGTCGGACCCGATGCCGGTGGTGCCGTAGCCGATCGTCTCCGGCCGCGCGCGGGCCGCGGCCAGCAATTCCTCCAGCGTCCGGTAGGGGCTGTCGGCCATCACCCAGAGCCCGCCCGGATCGTCCACGATGTTGCCGATCAGCGTGAAGTCGGAGAGCTGGAAGCGCGTCCGCCGCTCGATCGGCAGCGTCACGATATGGGGCGTGTTGATGAAGCCGATGGTCAGGCCATCCGGCCGCGCGCGCGCCAGTTCCGTGAAGCCGATCTCGCCCCCCGCGCCCGGGCGGTTCAGCACCACCACGGGCTGGCCGAGGTCGCGTTCCATGAAGCGGGCGATGGTGCGGGCGGCGAGGTCGGTGCCCCCGCCGGCGGCGAATGCCACCACCATGGTCAGGCCCCGTTCCGGGTTCCATGCACCCTGGGCCGAAGCACCACGGGGCAGCAGGGCGGGCGTGGCCAGCGTGGCCGCAAGCGCGGCGCGGCGGGTGAGCATGACGTCTTCTCCCGATTTGGTCGTTTGGCCTCCGTCATGTGACAGCGCCGACCGCGCCGGGCAAGCAGGGTCGGCGCCTCAGGGCAGCAGGATGGGCGCCAGGCCATGGCGGGTGGCGGACCGGGTGATGGTGCCGTCGAGCCGCGCGCGTTCCAGGAAGGCGTTCACCTCGTTCAGCCAGGCCGCGTCGTTGCGCTGCACGGCATAGGCGTAGAGCGTCTCCCCGAACCGGCCCGGCGGATCGATCACGCGGGCCCAGTCATGCATCAGCACCATGCGGCGGGTGTAGGGGTAGTCCGACATGAAGACATCGGCGCGGCCGGACAGGATCTCCCCCTCCCGCGTCCTCGGCATGCGGACCACCATCATCTCCGCGTTGCGCAGCGACTCGCGCATCAGCGGTTCCATGATGGTGCCGGCGGCTACCGCGACCACGGTGCCGGGGCTGTCGATGTCCCGCCAGGCCTGGATGCGGGTGTTGGTGCGCGTCGTCACCGCATAGACGGGGCTGGCCAGATAGGGCTTGGAAAAGGCGATCCGCTGCGCCCGGGGCGGCGTGATGCCCACCGCCATCATGGCGATGTCGCAGCTGCCATCATCCACCCGGTCCATGAACTCGCCGAAATTGGTCTCGACGAAGGTCAGGCGGACATTGAGCCGGGCGGCCAGCGCGCGCGCCATGTCGATGTCGATCCCCTCCAGCTCCCCGTTCCGGGGATTCCGGTAGGAGATGGCGAAATACTCGGGCCACATGCAGACCCGGACTTCGCCTCTGGCGCGAATAACGGGCAGGCGCTCGGCCCGTGCCGCGGTGGCGGCGGGGGGCGTGGCCGCTGCGGCCGGCGGAGCGGCGGGCGAAACTGGGGCCGAAATCAACGGCGTAGCGGAGCCGGACTGTTGCGCTGTCGATGTTTGCGCCAGAACGCCTTCACCGCGCTCGCAAATTAAGACGAACAGGCCGATAATGGCCGTCGCAAAGATGGTCCCACGCATCGCCCTACTCCGTGCCGCCTTCAGGCGTTCGCTTGGCCTCGGTGCACCGAAGCCAAGCGAGCCGCGCCCGTGGCTGCTCTTCTCGGCGGCGGTCGGCCTCGTCGCCCTATGCCTGCTGGGCATCTACAGCATCTTAATGCACCGCGGCCAACAGGATGCCATCGCGGAAGCGGAACGGTTGACCCAGGGCGTGGCCGCCGGGCTGGCGGACCAGCTGACCCGCGCGATGCAGACCGTGGACCTGGTCGTGATGGACGTGGCGGAGCGGCTGGTGGAGACCGACCCCGCCATCGTCACCCGCCAGATCACCGGCCGGATCCGGGATGTGCCGCAGATGCGCGCCCTGCTGATCACCGACGCGCAGGGCTTCATCATCGCGAGTTCCGTGGAGGGGCTGCGGGAGGCATCGGTCGCGGACCGCGAATGGTTCCGCCTGCTGCGCTTCGGCAACCAGGCGCTGCGCCTCGGCGCGCCGGAACCGGGGCGCTTCATCGGGCCGCAGGGGCGGACCATCGCCCAGGCTGGCGGGCTCTATTCCATCCCCTATGCCAGGGCGATGCGCGGCGCGCGGGGCGAGTTCCAGGGCGCCATCGTCGCGGTGCTGAACCCGGACTACCTGGTGGGCGTGGCGCGGCGCCATGCCGATGCCTTCGGCGCCATCGTCCGCGTCCATTCCTTCCAGGGCCTGCTGCTGGCGCGGTCCGACGGCGCGACCCAGGGGGTGGGGGAGCTCAATTCATCCTCCTGGATCTTCCGGGACTTCCTGCCGCGGCGGGAGACCGGGACCTGGGCCGGCGTGGACCAGGATGCGTCGGAGGTCGTCGCCTCCTTCGCCGTCACCCGCCAGGGCACCTTCGTGGTGGAGACGGCGCGCAGCCGCGTCGATGCGCTGGATACCGCCAACCGCCTCGGCGCCCTGCTGGCCGCGGGCGTCGCCGCCGCCGCGGTGGTCACGCTGGTGGCGCTGTGGCTGCTGGTGCGCCAGGCCCAGGCGCTGAAGATGCAGGGCCAGCGCCTGACGGAAAGCGAACGCGCCGCCGTCGCCGCCAGCCGGGCGAAGGAGGAATTCCTCGCCTCCATGAGCCATGAGATCCGCACGCCGATGAACGGCGTGATCGGCATGACCGGCCTGCTGCTGGACACGGGCCTCGACCCCGTGCAGCGCCGCTATGCGGAGACGATCCAGGGCAGCGCCGAGCACCTCATGATGGTGCTGAACGACATCCTCGATTTCTCCAAGCTCGAAGCCGGCGCGCTGCAGCTGGAAAGCGTGCCCTTCAACGTGGAGCAGGAGATCGCGACGATCGTGGAGCTGTTTGCCCCCCGCGCGGCCGCGAAGGGGGTGGAGCTGGTCTGCGCGCTCGCCCCCGACCTGCCGCACAAGGTGGTGGGCGACCCCGGGCGCATCCGGCAGATGCTGTTCAACCTGGTGGGCAACGCCATCAAGTTCACGGAGACCGGCTGGATCCAGGTCGCGATCTCCATCGAGGCGGAGCTGGATTACTGGCGGCTGCGCGTCTCCGTCTCCGACACCGGGATCGGGATCGAGCGCGACAAGATCGGCATGCTCTTCGAACGCTTCACCCAGGCCGATGCCTCCATCCGCCGGAAATATGGCGGCACGGGCCTCGGCCTCGCGATCTGCAAGAAACTCGCCGAGGAAATGGGCGGGGGCATCGAGGCGGTGCCGCGCCTGGCCGGCGTGCGGAATGGCGGCGGCAGCATCTTCCGCTTCACCGTCAAGATCGGGCGGGTCGAGGGCGACCAGCTGCCGCTGACGGGCCTGACCGGCCGCCGCATCCTGGTGGTGGACGATTTGCCCCTGAACCGGGAGATCATGGTCCGGCAGCTGGCCGGCATGGGGGCGGAGGCGATCGCCGTGGCCGATGGCGGCACCGCGCTGGCGGCGCTGCGCCAGGCGGCGTCCCAGGGCCGGCCCTTCGAGGCCGCGGTGCTGGACGGGCAGTTGCCGGATGGCGACGGGCTCGCCCTCGCGCGGCGCATCCGGCAGGAATGGGACGCCTTCGGCCGGCCGCGCCTGCTGCTCTGCGCCTCCGGCTCCACCGATTCGCGGGAAGCCAACGGCCAGGGCGTGCTGGACGGGCTGCTGCTGAAGCCGGCCCTGCCGACGCGGCTGCGGGACGCGCTGCTGGTGGCGCTGGCGCCGCCCCGGCCCGCGGCCGCGCCCGCGCCGCGCGTGGAGGCGCCGGTCGCCGTCGATGCCGCGCCAGGCCCGCAGGTGCGGGTGCTGCTGGTGGAGGACAACCCGACCAACCAGCTGGTGATGAAGACCATCCTGAGCCGTGCCGGCGCGTCCGTGGTGGTGGCGGGTGATGGCCAGCAGGCCGTGCAGGCCGCCCGCGCCGCCCAGTACGACGTGATCCTGATGGACCTGCAGATGCCCGTGATGGACGGGCTGGAAGCGACGCGCGGCATCCGCGGCCACCCCGGCCCCAACCGCCGCACCCATATCATCGGCCTGACCGCTGCCGTCGGCCCCGAATTCGAACGGCAATGCCGGGAGGCGGGGATGGATGATTACGTGGGCAAGCCGGTGCAGCGGGACCTGCTGCTGCGCAAGCTGGGCCTGGCGCCGAAGGCGGCGGGGTCCCAGGCGGCCTGAGGGCAGTCCCTAAAAAATACTATGCCTTTAGCCCTTTTAGCACCTTTAGCACCGTTTTCGGGGGGGGGACGGGGCGCAGATGGGGCGTTGGCGTAGGCATATTGTCCTGTTCGATGCCCGCCGTCAATCGAGATCCAGCCCTTCCAGCGCCACGGCCAGGCCGCCGCGGGCCTGGCGCTGCGCGCCGGCGGCGATGCCGGCGATGGCCCAGCCATCCCCCTGCCTGACCAACAGCGGCCCGCCGGAGGAACCGCGCGTGGCGGCGCAATTGTGCCGGATCAGCCAGCGCAGCCCGGGGTCGCGGAAGCGGCCTTCCACCTGGCAGGCGGTATCGGCCAGCAGCGCATGGGCGCGATCCTGCTGCCATCCCGCCAGCATGGCCGGCGTCGCCGCCATCGGCAGCGCGGCGCGCGGCAGCACCGGGCCGGGCAGGGGGGCAGCCAGGCGCAGCAGCGCCCAATCCGCCCCGATCGGGCCGCGCGCAGCGGGGTCGAAGCCCGGGCCGAGGCGGATCGCCCGCACCCGCGCATGGGCCTGGAAATCGCCGCGGTCATAGCCCGCCAGCACATGGGTGCGGCTGGCGAGGACGGGGTTGCCGGTCTGCGGCGCCACCAGGCAATGCGCGGCGGTCAGCACGCGATCCGGGGCGATGAGCACGCCGGTGCAGCGCGTGCCGGCCTCCGTCTGGACGCGCACCAGGCTGGACCAGGGGGGCTGACGGATATCGACGGCGTGGCGCGCTTCCTCCGCCGCGGGATCGAGGCCCGGGCGCGGCAGGGGCTGGGCGGTGGCCATGGCCGGGACCAGCAAAGCGAGGAACAGGGCATGGCGCATGGGCCAGCCTGCGCCCCGGCCTCCCTACCAGTCCAGGCCGAGCGCCTGCAGCGCCAGTTGCGACCCGAGATTGCCGGCGCGCGCGGCCTGCCGGTGCCAGGCGATCCCGGCGTCCCGGTCCCGGGCCAGGCCGCCGCGGCCCTCCAGGGCGAATCGGCCCATGTTGAACAGCGCCACGTCGAAGCCGCGCGCCGCGCCCAGGCGGTAATACCGCAGCGCCTCCGCATCGTCGCGCGCCAGGCCGCCGCGCCCTTCCTCATGGAAGACGCCGATGCTGTTGAGGGCAAAGAGATCGCCCCCCTCCGCCGCCAGGCGATAGAGGCGGAGCGCCTCCGCCTCATCCTCCGTGACGATCAGCTGACCATTCACGGCGAGGCCGTGCTGATGCAGCAGGGCGAGGTGCGCCTGGGCAGGCGCATGGCCACGCTCCGCCGCGAGGCGGATCAGGCGCGCGCCCTCGATCTGGTCCATCACGACGGAATCGTGCCGGCCGAAGGGGCCCCGATGGTCGCCCATGCGCAGCAGGGCGAGGGCGAAGATCGCTTCCGGCGTGCCGCCCTGCGCGGCGCGGCGCAGCAGCCGCAGCGCCTCCGCCTCATCTTGCGGCAGGCCGGGCGCGCCATGGGCCAGCAACTCCGCGAGGCCGATCAAGGCGAGGTCGCTCCCCCCCTCCGCGGCCTGCCGCAGCAGCCCGATGGCCTCGGCCCCATCGGGCGAGCCGGGCGGGACGATCCGCGCCAGCCGCACGGTGGCGGCGACATGGCCGGCCCGCGCGGCCTCCCGGTACAGCGCCACCGCCTCGGCCTCCTGCCCCGCACGTTCCCGCAGCCGGGCGAACTGGAAGGGCAGGCGCGGCAGGCCGGGCGCGTCGCGCCTTGCCTGGTCGCAAGACAGCGCATCGGCGGGGTCCAGCCGGTCGAACAGCACGCCGGGCACGCCTTCGGGCCGGGTCGGGTCATGCGGCGCGGCGGCGGCACGGTCGCAGGCGAGGATGCTGGGCGGGGCGGCGGGCTGGGCCTGCGCCGTGATGGCCGAGAGGAGCAACACGGCCGTGACTAAGCGCAGCGCGGTCATGCCAGCAGTTCTGCCACGAATTCTGGCACGAGGCTGGTCGCCTTCCCGTGCCGCGCCTCATCGAAGCGGCTTCTGCCGGCGCTGGGTTCGAGATTGAGCTCCAGCGTCCGCGCCCGGCCCGCGACCTCCGCCACGAAGCCCGCCGCCGGGTAGACATTCCCCGACGTCCCGATGGAGACGAAGAGGTCGCAGGCATCGAGTGCCGCGCCGATCCGCTCCATCTGCATCGGCATCTCACCGAACCAGACGATGTGCGGCCGCATGCCGCCGGTCTTGCCGCAGGCGGGGCAGGGGGTGGTGGTGGACAGGTCCTCCGCCCAGCGGTGCACGGCCTCGCATTCCAGGCAGCGGGCTTTCGCGAGTTCGCCATGCATCGCGACCATGCGGCGCGATCCCGCGCGCGCGTGGAGGTCATCCACATTCTGCGTCACCAGCAGCAATTCGCCCGGCCAGCGCGCATCCAGCTCCGCCAGCGCCAAATGGGCGGCGTTGGGGGTGATGGCGGGATCGCGCAGCTGGGCGCGGCGGGCATTGTAGAAGGCGTGGACGCGGGCGGGGTCCCGCGCGAAGGCCTCGGGCGTCGCCACATCCTCGATCCGGACTTTCGACCAGAGGCCGTCCCTGTCGCGGAAGGTGGCGAGGCCCGATTCGGCGGAGATGCCGGCGCCGGTGAGGATGACGATGTTTTTCGAGCGCATGGCCCCATCCTAGCGCGGCGCGGCCGGGCGTCGCGCCGAATCCGCTTCCCCGCCGGCGCCGCCCCGCGCCATTGTTCGCCGAACAGAACGGGTTTGCGGAGGTCCGCCCCATGATGGGACGGCGTCTTTTCCTGGCCAGCGGCGGGATGCTCTGCGGCTGTGCCGGCGCGGTGCACCAGGTGCCGGCGGTGGGCGGCGCCCAGGTGGCGCTGGCGCAGGCGGAGGTGGCGGAGGCCGGGGACGCGCCGCCCCGGCGGCCGCTGTCGGAACGCGATGCGCAGGCGATGATGCGATCCGCCCTGGCACGCATCCGGCCCAGTGCCACGCGGCTGTGCCAGGAAATGGCGGTGGGCGTCTGCCGGTGGGAGGTGCGGACCAGCCGCGACCGCACGCTGAATGCCGGGGCGGGGGGCGATGGCCGCATCGTCATCAACCAGGGCATCATGGAATACGCGGCGAATGAGGAGGAGGTCGCCCTCGTCATCGGGCATGAGATCGGCCACCACGCCGCCAACCATGTCGCCAATAGCGGGGATGCGCGGGCGATCGGCAGCGTGATCGGCGCGGCGGTGATGGCGGCGGCGACGGTGGCGGCGGCGGCGTCCGGCCCCGTCAGCGCCCGCGCGGCGTGGCGCAGCGTCGAAAGCGGCGCCAACCTCGGCGGGGCCGTCGGGCGGCTGGCCTTTTCCAAGGAGCAGGAGCGGGAGGCCGACTACCTGGCGGCGGCGATCCTGTACCGGGCGGGGGTGGATCTGGGGAAGGCGCGGGGCTTCCTGGTGACCATGGCGCGGCTGTCGGGGCGGATGGAGACGGGGATCCTCGACAGCCACCCGGCGGGGCCGGAACGGGTGGCGGGGTGGGATGAGGCGATGCGCGACCTGGCACGCAGCAATGGGGCGCTACCGCCGCGGCGGGGGGTGTAGCTACCGCCGCACCGGCAGCCGCCAGATCATCGCCGTCAGCACCACGCCCAGCCCCACCAGCAGCCACGGCACCACCCAGGGCCCGCCCGCGAGGTCCGCGCCCAGGCCGAGGCCGGCGGGGATGACGGCGACGCCGATGGTGGCCGCGGCCACCTGCACCCCCACGGCCTGCGCGGCCAGGGCCGGGCCGACGCGGGCGGGGGTGCGGGCCATGACGGTCGGGAAGATCGGCGCCAGCGCCAGGGCGCAGATGGCCAGCGCCACCAGATCCGCGATGCCCAGCGCGAAGGCCAGCATGGCCAGCAGGGCGACGGGTGTCAGCAGGCGCAGCACGCGGTCGGCGCCGATCCGGTCCAGCACGAAGCCCAGCGCCAGGCGGCCGCCCGTCAGCGCCGCGAAGAACAGCGTGGCGGCGACCGCGCCCTCCGCCGGCGTGGCGCCGCGCGCGCCGGTCATGATGGTGGCGACCCATTGGCCGGCCCCGGCCTCCAGCCCCGTATAGAGGAAGAAGACCGCGGCCTGCAGGCGCGCCACGGGGTGCCGCAGCACGGCAAGCGGGTTGGTGCGGTCTGCCGGGGGGCGGGGGGTGCCGTCCTCCCACCGCCCGCGCGTGACCAGGAAGCAAACGGTCAGCGCGCCGAGTGCCAGCGCCACGGCAGCATAGCCGGCCTGCCAGCCGAAGCCCGCCGCCAGCAGCGCGGCGGCGGTGGCGGGGCCGAGCGTGGCACCGACGCCCCAGAAGCCGTGCAGCCAGTTCATGTGGCCCGGCTTGAAGCGGGATGCGGCGAAGAGGTTCATGGCCGAATCGACCGCCCCGCCGCCGAAGCCCGCCAGCACGGCCAGCGCGACGAAGCCCGCCCAGGGCGGCGCGAAGGCCTGGCCGGCTGCCGCCAGGGTGGTGGCCGCCAGGCTGCCCACCAGCACGCCGCCGATGCCCGCGCGCGCGATCATCCGCCCCGTCAGCACCCCCGCCGCCACATAGCCCGTGGCGACCGCCGCCAGCACCAGGCCGAGCGCCGCGTTCGGCACATCGTAATGCGGGCGGAGCGAGGGCCAGAGGCTGCCCGGCATCGGGTCCGGCAGGCCGAGGCCGATGAAGGCGAGGAAGGCGAGGGCGAGAAGGGGCACGCGCCCGCCTACACCGGAACCGCCGCGCGCTCCACCGCGGGCGGGTTGCCGATGGTGGCCGGGACGGGGCAGGCTGGCCCCAACAACCGGGAGAGAGCGCCATGCCGTTGACCGTGAAAGACATGCTGGACGCCGCGAATGCCGCCGTGCCGCGCATCGCGCCGGCGGAGGCCGTGGCCCTGGCCGCGAAGCCTGGCGTGCTGGTGCTGGATGTGCGGGATGCCGCCGAAGTGAAGGCGAGCGGGAAAGCGGCCGGCGCCATGGCCGTCAGCCGCGGCCTGGTGGAGTTCCGGGCCGATCCCGAAAGCCCGTCGCATGACCCCGCGATGAAGCAGGCCGCCACGATCCTGGTCTATTGCGCCTCCGGCGGGCGATCCGCGCTGGTGGGCAAGACGCTGAAGGACATGGGCTATGGCGATGTCCGGAACCTCGGCGGGTTCCGGGACTGGGTGGAGGCAGGCGGCGCGGTGGAGCCCGGCTGACCGCCGGGCTCCTTAACCTCAGGCAGCGTCGCCCGTATCCGCGGCCAGGCCCGCGGCGGTGATGCCGGCCACGGCGCAGACCTCGTCCTTGTCGGACGCATCGCCAGAAACGCCGACGGCGCCCAGCACCGCGCCATCGGCGGCCCGCACCAGCACGCCGCCCGGCACCGGCACGGCGCGGCCGCCCGCGAGGTCCGACAGCGCGTTCATGAAGCCCGGCATGGCGGTGGAGCGGCGGGCCAGTTCGCGGGACCCGAAGCCAAGCGCCATGGCGCCGAAGGCCTTGCCCCAGGCGATATCGGGGCGGAGCAGGCTGCACCCATCCTCCCGCATCACGGCCTTCAGGTGGCCGCCGGCGTCCAGCACCACGACGGTCAGCGGCGCCAGGCCGAGTTCGCGGCCCTTGGCGAGCGTCGCATCGACGATGGTGCGGGCGGCGGCGGCGGTGATGCCGTGCTGGAATCCGGCGGGGGCGGCGTTGCTCATGGCGTGTTCTCTCCGTTGATGGCGCTGTCTGCGGGCTGAGTGGGCCGTTGTGAAGGGGGCCTCAGCGGATCGGCAGCTCGAGCGGGTTGGACCGGCTGCCATCGGCGAAGACGGCCACCAGGATCAGCGTGCGGGCATTGGCGGGGGCCTGCATCTCCACCACCGCGCGGGGCGGGTCGCCGGCCAGGATCACCTCATCTGGCACGCCGACGGGCACCACGCGTGGGCGGCGTTCGGCGTCGGTCGCCCATTCCACCGCGATCAGCCCGGCGCGGAGGTGCCCCGCCACGGCGAAGTTGTTCAGCCGCCCGCCGGCCAGCCGCCCCGGCGCGAAGCTGGCGAAGGTGCCCTGCCGCTGGAGGGTGCGTTGCGCCTGGTCCCGGATCGCCTGGGCGGGGTCGAAGGTGGCGGCCACTTCCGGCGCCATCACGCCATCCCGGTCCACATAGCGGAAGCGAAGGGTCTGCAGGCGCCAGGGGCGGTTCATGCGCAGTGTCGGCGCGGGTTCGCCGGCGCGCTGCGCGACCTCCGCCCAGACCGCGCCTTCCGCATCCGTGCCGCGCACGAACTGGACGGAGGTCGCGGGTTCGGGCGCCATGACGCGCAGCAGGATGGGCTGGTTGGGCTGGCCGGGGGGTGGCGCGACCGCGCTGATGGCCAGGCGGCGCTGGGCCACTTCGCGCGTCCAGGCCAGGGCCAGCATCTCCTGCTGCAGCTGCGCGACTGAGGCCTGGTGGAGGAAGCGGGCGGCGAAGGCGGGCAGCCTGTCCTCATCCTCGAAGGCGCCGATCAGGGCGGCGATGCGCCCGGCCATGGCGACGGTCGGCCCCTGCGGGCCGGCGGCGACGATCAGGGATCGGGCGAGCGCGGCCGCGGCCAGCAGCGCCTCCGGGTCCTGTTCCACGATTCGGGTCAGGGCGGCGATGCGTTCGGGCCCCTCCGGCGCGGCCATGGCCTCCACATGCTCCCGGAAGGCCGCGGGCAGGGTGGCGGGCAGGGTGGAGAGCGCGTCGCGAACGCCGGGCAGCGCGGTCGCCATCAGCCCGTCATGCAGCAGCAGGGCGTCCGGGCGCGGGTCGGCGGCGCGGCGGATCGCCTCCGCCAGGGCGCGCGCGCTTTGCACGGGTTCGTCGCGGTGGCGAAGCAGGATGGCGTTGTAGAGGAATTCATCGGCCGAGGCCGGGCGGGGGCGGAGTGGCGGCTCCGCCTGGTCCAGCGCGCCGCGCAGCTGTTCCATCGCCGCGACGTCGTGGCGCGGTTCCCCGAACCAGCCATCCTGCCGGGCGGCGATGGAGGAGGAGAGGCTGCCGAGCACGCCGCGCTGGATGCCCGTGATGTATTGCAGGCCGGCGATCAGCCCGAACCCCGCCAGCAGCAGGGCCGCGGTGGTCATGACGCCGTGGGGCCAGGAGGCTTCCCGCTGCGCCCGCGCCAAGGCGAGGCCGGCGCCGAGGCCGATGGCGGCCAGCAAGGCGAGGATCGGCACGGCGGGGAAGGCGGGCTGGAGCACATCCCCCACCAGGCCGAGCACGACCAGCACGCCGAGGGCGATGCCGGTGAGGGCCGGTCGGTCCAGGAAGGGTCTGATCAGGCCACGCATGGCGGCGTGATATGGGCTCACGGGTTCGTGGGCAACCAGTGCGCGAGGTTTAGGTGGCGAAGCGGTTGGCGCGGGGGGGGGGGAGCGCTGTTCCCCCCCGGACCCTGGACCGGGAGCTTATTGATGATGGTCCAGGGTGGTCTCCCCCCTGGCGGGAGGGTCAGGGAGGGCAGCGCCCTCCCTGGAATCACCCTCACATGCCGCCGATGTAGTTCGGCCCGCCGCCCCCTTCGGGTGTCTTCCAGTCGATGTTCTGAGTCGGGTCCTTGATGTCGCAGGTTTTGCAGTGGACGCAGTTCTGGGCGTTGATCACCAGGTGCATCTCGCCCTCGGCATTGCCGGCCTCGCTGCCCACGGCCTCATACACCGCGGCGGGGCAGTAGCGGCTTTCGGGGCTGCGGAACTTGTCCCAGTTCGTCCCCTTCCAGCGCGCGGGATCGCGCAGCACCAGGTGGGCGGGCTGGTCTTCCTCATGGTTGGTGTTGGACAGGAAGACGGAGGAGAGGCGGTCGAAGCTCAGCACGCCGTCGGGCTTGGGGTAGGCGATCTTCGGCGACTCGGCGGCGGGCTTCAGCGTCTCGTGGTCCGCATGGTGGCCCCAGGTCCAGGGCGCCTTGCCGCGGAAGACGTAGGTATCCAGCGCCGCGGCCGCCATGCCGCCCCAGAAGCCGTATTTCGCGAAGCCGGGGCGGATGTTGCGGACGCCCTGCAACTCCTCCCACACCCAGGACGCCTTGATGCCGGCTTCGTAGCTGTCGAGCACCGCCGGGCGGTCGCCTGCCAGCGCGGCGGCGATCGCCTCCGCCGCCACCATGCCGGACTTCATGGAGGTGTGCGTGCCCTTGATCTTGGGCACGTTGAGGAAGCCGGCCGTGTCGCCCGCCAGCATGCCGCCGGGGAAGACCAGCTTGGGGATGGCCTGGATGCCGCCCTCGTTCAGGGCGCGGGCGCCGTAGCTGATGCGCTTGCCGCCCTCCAGGAACCCCCGCACCGCGGGGTGGGTCTTGAAGCGCTGGAATTCATCGAAGGGCGAGAGCCAGGGGTTCGGGTAGTCCAGCCCCACCACGAAGCCCACGCTGACCAGATTGTCGCCCAGCATGTAGAGCCAGGAGCCGCCATAGGTGTCCGATGGCAGCGGCCAGCCCGTGGAATGCCACACCAGGCCCGGCGTGTGCTTCTCCTTCGGGATCTCCCACAGCTCCTTCATCCCCAGCGCGAAGGTCTGCGGCGCGACGCCGGCGCGGAGGTTGAAGGTCTCGAACAGGCGCTTCGTGAGGCTCCCGCGGCAGCCCTCCGCGAAGACCGTGTAGGTGGCGCGGAGCTCCATGCCGGGCTGGTAGCTGGGGCCCTTGGTGCCGTCGCGCTGGATGCCCATGATTCCGGCGACGACGCCGCGCACCTGGCCATCCTCGATGATCGAGTCGGAGGCCGCGAAACCGGGATAGATCTCGACGCCCAGCGCTTCCGCCTTCGCGCCCAGCCAGCGGCAGACATTGCCGAGGCTGACGACGTAGTTGCCTTCGTTGTGCATCTGCGGCGGCGTGGGCAGCTTGAAGCCCTTCGTCTCCGTCAGCAGCATGAAGCGGTCATCGGTGACGGGGGTGGCCATCGCCGGCGGGTCGTCGCGCCAATCCGGGATGAGTTCGTCCAGCGCCCGCGGTTCCAGCACGGCGCCCGACAGGATATGGGCGCCGATCTCGCCGCCCTTCTCCACCACGCAGACCGTGGCATCGGGGCTCAGCTGCTTCAGGCGGATGGCGGCGGCGAGGCCGGCGGGGCCGCCGCCCACCACCAGCACATCGAACTCCATCGACTCGCGCTGCTCGGTATCCCCGCTCATTCCGCTGTTCCTTCCGGCATCTCGATGCCTGCCGGGAGCCTGACTTTGCCCGGGCAAGCGCGCTGTCCTGGCAGATAGCGTCGCAGGCCATTGCGCGGAACCCCGCCCCGCGCCGATATGACCCCCATGGAGGCAGGATATCGCGAGGAGCTGCTGGCCGCGCTGCGGCTGCAGCTGGAATGGGGGGTGGACGAGGCGCTGGAGGAAGCGCCGATCGACCGCTTCGCCGTGCGCGCCCCCCAGCCCCTGGCCATGCCCCAGCCGGACGCGCCCCCGGTGCTGGCCACCCCCGCCGTGAAGGCGGCCGCCAGGTCGCTACTGCCGATGGTGCCCCCGCCGGCCGCCGCCGCTGCCGCCCTGGCCGCCGCCGCGCAGGATCTGGCCGGGCTGAAGGCCGCCATCGCGGAAGTCGACAGCCCGCTGCGTGACACCGCGACCAACCTGGTCTTCAGCGACGGCGTGGCGGAATCCGGCCTGATGATGGTGGGGGAGGCGCCTGGCGCGGATGAGGACCGGCTGGGGAAACCCTTCGTCGGCGTCTCCGGCCAGTTGCTGGACCGGATGCTGGCCAGCATCGGGCTGAACCGGGCCGAGAATTTCTACCTGACCAACATCCTGCCCTGGCGGCCGCCGGGCAACCGGACGCCGACGGATGGGGAGATCACGCTGTTCCTGCCCTTCCTGATGCGCCACATCGAAATGGTCCGGCCGCGCCACCTGGTGCTGCTGGGCGGCGTATCGGCCAAGGCGCTGCTGCGGGCCAAGGACGGCATCACCCGGCTGCGCGGGCGCTGGCACCAGGTCGAAACCCCCGCCGGCACGCTGCCGGGGCTAGCCACTCTGCACC
This sequence comes from Falsiroseomonas sp., assembly GCF_051859025.1. GTDB lineage: Bacteria > Pseudomonadota > Alphaproteobacteria > Acetobacterales > Acetobacteraceae > Falsiroseomonas. The sequence goes on from NZ_JBHYGL010000038.1 coordinate 177,716, forward strand.
CCGCCTATCTGCTGCGCACCCCCTCCGCCAAGCGGGAAGCCTGGTCCGACCTGCTGCTGCTGCGGCGGACACTTAATGGTGATGCCGCGCCGCAGTGACGAAAAACGGCAGAAAAAACGCGGCAAGAAAGTCCGGCAAGCCGCTGATTCCATAACGAGCCGTCCAAAATTCCGAGATTCGTTCCTGATTCGGGGGTTGCCAGTGGCTTTAACCCGCCGCTAGGGGTTCCGGGCCATGCAAGCGATCTGCCCCATGGCCCGGCGAAACCGCCCAGCTTCCGCGTCACGATGCTTCGTGATGGCGGCCCTGGTCGGGGCGACGATGATTGCGGGGGCTCAGGTCCCCGCTTTCGGGCAACGGGCCGACCAGACCGCCATGAGCGTCCCGCGTCCTGCTTTGCAGGGCGGGGTCGCCGGGTTCCCGCAACCCCTAGCGCCGTCCGATGCGACGCGCCTCCGACGTGTTTTCGAGCTCCAGTCCCGGGGCGAGATCGCGCTGGCGACGCGCGAGATGGAGCGGCTGGATGACCGTCGCCTGGTCGGCCATGTGCTGGCCGACCGGTGGCTGCGCGGCCATGAACCGCCCTTGCCGGACCTCCTGGCCTGGCTGACGGATTACGCCGACCACCCGGATGCGCCCCGCGTGCATGCGATGCTGGTGCGGCGTGCCCCGCGCGGCATGGCCCTGCCGCCCGCCCCGGCCCAGGAAGTCCTGGCCGATGGCGCGGAAGTGGTGCCGGAGGAGCGGGAGCCGCCATCCCGCACCATCACCCGCAACGCCAGCCTGGACCGCACCGTGCGCGACCGCGCCGGCAATGGCGACGACACGGGCGCGCTGGCCGCGATCGCCCGCGCCCGGCCCAGCGCCCCCTACGCCGCCATCCTGCGGGCGGAGGTCGCGCAGGCGATGCTCCAGGCCGGGCGGGACCAGGACGCCTTCCGCATCGCCTCCGAAGCCGCGCGCAATTCCGCCGGCACGGCCTTCCCGGGCTACATCGCGGGCCTCGCGGCCTGGGCGCTGGACCGGCCGGATGTGGCGCTGGCCTATCTGGAACATGCGGCGCGGTCGGACATCGCATCCCCCGCCATCAGGTCCGCCGCCGCCTTCTGGACGGCGCGGGCGGCGGTCAGGGCACGGCGGCCGCAGGCCTATGTGCCCTGGATGATGCAGGCCGCGCAGGAACCGCGGACCTTCTACGGCATGGTCGCGCGACGCGCGCTCGGCCTGCCCATGGGCTTCGCCTGGGAACGCGAAGTGGCCGGGGAAGGCGAGGGCGCCGCGGTGGCCGAAAGCGCCGCCGGCTGGCGCGCCCTCGCCCTGCTGCAGATCGGGCAGCAGGACAGGGCGGAGGCGGAGATGCGCGCCCTCTGGCCCCGGGTGCAGGGCAATGCGGGCGTGCTGCGGGCCATGCTGCTGCTGGCGTCGCAGGCGGGCATGACGGATCTGGCGGCTCAGCTGGCCGCGCTGTCCCAGACCGCGGATGGCAGGCCGCGCGACTTCGCGCGCTTCCCCCTGCCGCGGCTGGAGCCGATGCTCGGCTTCCGCGTGGACCCGGCGCTGCTCTATGCGCTGGCCCGCCAGGAATCGAATTTCGACCCGCGCGCGGTATCGCCGGCCGGGGCCCGGGGGCTGCTGCAGATCATGCCGGCCACGGCCAGCTACGTGACCGGGGACAGCAGCCTGCGGGGGGCCAATATCGCCCGCCTGCATGATCCTGGCTTCTCGCTGGAAGTGGGGCAGCGCTATGTCCACTACCTGGCCCGCAGCGAGAATGTGAACGGCGACCTGATCCGGCTGCTGGCCTCCTACAATGCGGGTCCGGGCAATCTCGGCCGCTGGCTGCCGGCCATCCGCCACCGGGACGACCCCTTCCTGTTCATCGAGAGCATCCCGGTGGGGGAGACGCGGCAATTCGTGCAGCGCGTGCTCGCCTATTCCTGGATCTATGCGGCACGGCTCGGGCTGCCTTCACCCAGCCTCGATGCGCTGGCCACGGGGCGGTTCCCCCAGTTCCAGGACACCCAGGCGGTCGCCGCCATGCTAACACCGCGCTGAACGACGCCCCCCGCTCCGGCGGGGGGCTATCAGCGACGGGTGGTGCCATGCCGATCGATTCTTCGAAAAAATTCCTGCCGGTGAACATCGCGGTGCTGACCGTGTCGGACACGCGCGACCTGGCGAGCGACCGGAGCGGGGAGACGCTGGCCGGGCGCATCGCCGCCGCGGGCCATGTCCTGGCGGCGCGGGAGATCGTGAAGGACGATGCCGGGCTGATCGAGTCGGTGCTGCGCCGCTGGATCGCCGACCCCGCGGTGGATTGCGTGATCACGACCGGCGGCACCGGCATCACCGGGCGGGACGTGACGCCGGAAGCCTTCGCCCGGGTGCTGGAGAAGGAGATCACCGGCTTCGGGGAGCTGTTCCGCATGCTCAGCTACCAGAAGATCGGCACCTCGACGATCCAGTCCCGCGCCATCGGCGGCGTGGCGGGCGGCACCTACCTGTTCGCGCTGCCGGGCAGCACGGGGGCCTGCAAGGATGCCTGGGACGACATCCTGGTCTGGCAGCTCGACAGCCGCCACCGCCCCTGCAACCTGGTGGAGCTGATGCCCCGGCTGCTGGAGCATCTGAAGGCAGCCTGAGGCGGGGTAGGGGGGCGGCGCATGGCCGCCCCGCAACCATCCCGGTTGGTCGGCGCGGGCCTGCCTGCCACTATGGGCGCAGACAGACCGAGGCCGCATGTCCCGCCCCCTGCAAGGCGTGCTGATCCAGATCGCGGCACTCTTCCTGTTCGTCGCCATGGATGCGCTGCTGAAGCTGCTGGTGGCGCGCTATGCCGTGCCGCAGCTGATGTTCGTGCGCTTCGTCTTCCACACCATCCTGGTCTTCGCCGCGGTGCGGCTGATGACGGGGCGGCTGCCCTTCCGCAGCCGGGCGCCCTGGCTGCAGGTGGCGCGCAGCATCACGCTGGCGGTGGCGAATTTCTTCTTCTCGATGTCGCTCATCCACATCTCGCTCGCCGATGCCACGGCGGTGTCCTTCGCGGCGCCGGTCTTCACCGTGGCGCTGGCCGCCCTGCTGCTGGGGGAACAGGTCGGGCGGGTGAAGTGGCTGGGCGTGGCACTCGGCATGGCCGGCGTGCTGGTGGCGCTGCGCCCGCCCTTCCTGACCGGGGAGCCCCTGCACTGGGCCATGCTGCTGCCCCTGGTGACGGCGGCGGCCAATACCGCCTACCAGCTGCTGACGCGCAAGCTGGCGGGGCTGGACGACCCGCACACCACCTTCCTGCACACCGGCATCGCCGCGGCCTTCATCTCCGCACTCGCGCAACCCTTCGTCTGGGTGGAGCCCGAGGCCTGGGACTGGCCGCTATTCGCCGCCCTCGGCCTGCTGGGGGGAATCGGGCATTGCCTGCTGGTGCTGGCCTTCGCCCGCGCGCCGGCCAGCGTGCTGGCGCCGATGTCCTACACCCAGCTGGTCTGGGCCGGGCTGGCCGGCGTGCTGGTCTTCGGGGACTGGCCGGATGGCTGGACCCTGCTGGGGGCGGGGATCATCGCGGCGGGGGGAATCCTGGTCGCGATGCCGTCCCGGGCCGCTGGACCTGCCACAAAACAGCCGCGCTCATCGTCTTGAACGCTCGCTTACCTCCTTCACGGCATCTTCGGGCTTGCGCGACACGGTCCGTTGGGACTAGCCCGGGGTGCAATTCGCAGACTGGCCAGGCATGACCATCCGCACCGACGCTCCCGACCGAGACCATCCCCGCGCCGCGCTGGACGCAGCCGGCGTCCGGGACGCCTATCGGCGCTGGGCGGGCGTCTATGACGCGGTCTTCGGCGGGGTCTCCGCCTATGGCCGCCGCCGCGCGGTGGCCGAGGTCAACCGCCTGCCCGGCACCCGTGTCCTCGAAGTGGGCGTCGGCACAGGCCTCGCCCTGCCGCGCTACCGCGGCGACAAGCGCGTGGTCGGCGTCGACCTGTCGCGGGAGATGCTGGAGAAGGCCGCCGAGCGGGTCCGCGAGGAAAAGCTCGGCCATGTCGTCGGCCTGGCGGAGATGGACGCGGAGCACATGGCCTTCGCCGATGGCTCCTTCGACATCGCAGTGGCCATGTTCACGGCCAGCGTCGTGCCGAACGCCAAGGATCTGTTCGCGGAGATGTCGCGCGTGGTCCGCCCGGGCGGGCACCTGCTGTTCGTGAACCATTTCGCGGCGGAGAACGGGCCCCGCTGGTGGGTGGAACGCGCCATGGCGCCGCTGTCCCGCCTGCTGGGCTGGCACCCTGACTTCGCGCTGCGGGACCTGCTGGACCCGGCGATGGTGCAGGTGGACATGATGGAGCCCTGCCAGCCGGCGGGGCTGTTCACGCTGGTGAGCGTGCGGAACCAGCCGATGGGCGCACTCGCTGCGGCGGCATAGTTGATGGGGAAGGCGCTGCCTTCCCCATACCCCATCCGCCAGGGCCGAACCGGCCCTGGACCGTCTTCAATGGCCTGGGTTCCAAGGGCCCCCAAATCTTCAAGGAGGGGGCCCTTGGCATGGGGGTGCGGGGGAACAGCGTTCCCCCGCCTTAAGCCGTGACCACGCGCGCGCGCCGGACTCCCGCCCGCACCAGCGCCGCGACGGCCACCATCACGCCGCCCAGCGTGCCGATGACGCCCGCGGCATTGAGGGAAATGTCGAGGCCGAGCGCCGCCGGCACCGGCCCGGCCAGCGCATAGCCGACACCCCCCAGCGCCGCCCCCAGCGCCGCCCCGCCCAGCACCTGCGCGCCATAGCGGTCCGTCATCAGCCGCAGCGCCGCCGCCGGGCAGACCAGCATCGCCACCACCAGGATGGAGCCGACCGACTCGAAGGCCGCCACCGCCGCCGCCGCCACCAGCAGCGCCAAGCCGAATTCCAGCACGCGCGACGGCATGCCGATCGCCGCGGCATAGCCGGGGTCGAAGCAGATCAGCTTCAGCGGCCGCCACAGCGCCGCCACCACCACCGCCACGACCAGCCCCACGCCGGCCAGCAGGCCGAGCTGCCGGGGCAGACCCTCCAGCGCCACCGGATCGACCAGGGAATGCAGGCCCTCCGCCTGCGCCCAGACCAGCGTCTCCAGCTGGCCGAACAGCACGCAATCCAGGTCGAGATCGACGCTCCGCGCGCCCGTCGTCTCCATCAGCACCAGGCCGATGGCGAAGAAGGTGGTGAAGATCGCCCCGATGGCGGCCCCGGGATCGAGTCGCGCCGCCCGCTGCACCACGGAAATCAGCACCACCGCCAGCAGCCCCGCCGCCATGGCGCCGATCAGCATCGGCAAGCCGCTGCGCGCGCCGGTGATGGCGAAGCCCAGCACGATGCCCGGCAGCACGGCATGGGACAGCGCATCCCCCACCAGCGATTCCCGCCGCAGCACGAGGAAACTGCCAAGCAGCCCGCACGTCGCCCCCGCCATCAGCGCCGCCAGCAAGGGCGGCAGGTCCAGCATGAGGAAATCCCGGATCGTCATGGCCGGCGCCTCTCCCCCAATTGATGCGGGCTGGCCGGCAGGGCGGAGGGCTCCGGCAGCAGCCTGGCCGCCATCTCCGGCGGCAGGCCGTGCTCCACCAGATCCGCCAGGCGGTCGGCGGAGGCGATGTCGGTCGCGCCCGCCGCTAGCAGGTGATGCTCCACCGCGCGATGGGCGCGCACGGCCCGGCGGGCGGCGGCGGCGCCGCGGGGCGTCAGGTGCACATGGCCATCGGCGCGGGCGACCAGGCCGCGCTGCGCCAGCCAGAAGGCCAGCCGCCGCGCCCGCCCGATCCGCCAGCCCCGCGCCGCGGCCACCGCGCCGATCGGCGCCCAGCGGTCGCCCGCCGTGCCGGGGCTGGCGCCCGCGATCTCCTGCGCTTCCCACGCCGCGCGGAGGAAATGCTCGGTATCGGCGGCCAGGCGCCGGCGGAGATGGCTGTAGACCTGCGCGAGCAGGCCCCGTTCCGGCGCCAGCAGCAGCGCCACGGTGAAGACCGCGGCCAGCGCCAGCACCACGGCGGCACCTGTCGGCACTTCCGGCCGCAGCGCGGAGACCCAGGCCCCCGCCGCCCCGCAGATCGCGCCGATCGCGGCGGAGATCGCCAGCATCCGCGGCAGGCGGAAGGTGAGCAGCCGCGCGGTCGCCGCCGGCAGCACCAGCAGCGCCACCACCAGGATCAGCCCCACCGCCTGCAAGCCGGCCACGCAGACCAGCACCAGCAGCCCCAGCAGCAGCAGATCCACCTTCTGCACGCCCAGCCCCTGCATCCGGCAGAAATCCGGGTCGAAGCACACGGCCCGCAGCCGCTGGAACATCACCAGGCAGACCAGAAGGCAGAAGCCCGCGACGGAGGCCGCGACCCAGGCATCCTCCGCCCGCATCGCCGCCGCCTGGCCCAGGATGAATTTCGACAGCCCCGCCTGCGCCGCCCCGGGCTGGGTCTGCAGCCAGGACAGGATCGCGACGCCGAGCGCGTAGAAGGAGGAGAGGACGATGGCGATGGCCGCGTCCTCCCGGATCCGGCCCGTGCGCGCCAGCGCCTGCACGGCCAGCACGCCGAGCACGCCCGCCGTTGCGGCACCCGCCAGCAGCGGGGGGAGGGAGCGCGGATCGCCGCCCAGCGTGGCCACGATCAGCGCCGCGATGGCGACGCCGGGCAGCGCCGCATGCCCCACCGCATCGGCCACCAGCGCCCGGCCCCGCAGCAGGGAGAAGGTGCCGACGGTCCCGGCCGCGAGCCCCAGCAGCGCGCAGCCCAGCAGGACGACGGCGGTGTTGTAGGCAATCATCCCGTGTGCCTCACAGGGCTTTTGCCTCCGCCGCCCGGACGCTCGCCTGGTCCAGCAGCGCCAGGCGCGCGCCATAGGTCGCGCCGATATTGGCGTTGGTGAAGGCCTCCCCCACCGGCCCGGCCGCGAAGACCCGCGCGTTGATGAGCAGGACATTCGAGAAATAGTCGGGCACGGTGCCGAGGTCGTGGTGCACCGCCACCACGTGGCGGCCCTTCGCCACCAGATCCCGCAGCACGGTGACGATGGCCTGTTCCGTCGCCGCATCCACCGCGGCGAAAGGCTCGTCCATCAGCACGAGGTCGGCATCCTGGGCGAGGGCGCGGGCCAGGAAGACGCGCTGCTGCTGCCCGCCGGAGAGCTTGCCGATCTGCCGTTCCGCGAAGCCTTCCATCCCCACCTGGGCGAGGGCCGCGCGCGCGGCCTCCCGGTGCTTGCGCGGCACCGGGCCCCACCAGCGCATCCGCGGGTAGCGCGCCATGCACACGACATCGAGCGCGGTGGCCGGGAAGTCCCAGTCCACGCTGGCGCGCTGCGGCAGGTAGCCGATCCGGTCGCGCACCTCCTCCAGCGGCCGGCCGAAGAAGCGGACCTCTCCCGACAGGGCCGGCACCAGGCCGAGCGTCGCCTTGAGGAGGGTCGATTTCCCCGCGCCATTCGGCCCGACGATGGCGGTCAGCCCCGTGGGCGCGTTCCAGGTCACGTCCCAGACCGCCGGCCTTTCGCCATAGGCGACGGTCAGGTGGCTGACCGATAGCGGCGGCGCGATGCTCATGCCGCCAACCGCCCGTTCAGCCCGCGCGCCGGCGCCTGGCCGCCCAGCGCGCGCGCGATGATCGTGACATTGTGGTCGATCATGCCCTCATAGGTCCCCTCATAGGTGCCGGCCTTGCCCATGGCGTCGGAGAAGAGGTTGCCGCCCAGCGCCACCCGCTGCCCGCGCGCGCCCGCGCCCTCGATCAACGCGCGGACGGCGCGATCGGGCACGGAGGTTTCGGCGAAGACGGCGGGGACGCGGCGATCCACCAGCTTGCGGACCAGCGCCTCGATCGCGGCGAGGTTCGCCTCGGCTTCCGTGGACAGGCCCTGGATGCTCTCGACCTCCAGCCCGTAGCGGGCGCCGAAATAGGCGAAGGCGTCATGCGCGGTGACGAGGAGGCGGGCATTGGCGGGCACGGTCGCCATCGAGTCGCGGGCATAGGCGTCGAGCCGCGCCAGCCTCTCCCGGAACTTTGCCAGATTATCCGCGAAGGTCTCCCGCAGGTCGGGCGCCAGGCGGCCCAGCGCCTCGGCCGCCGCGACCGAGGCCTCCGACCACAGGGACGGATCCATCCAGACATGCGGGTCGGCGGAATCGGGGTAGTCCGGATTGGCCCGCAGCCGGTCCCGCGGGATGCTTTCCGCGATCATGATCACGGGCTTGCCCGCCGCGCGCACGCGGTCGAGCACATCGCCCATGCGCCCTTCCAGGCGGTGGCCGCTGGCGAAGACGACATCGGCGGAAAGCAGGCGGGCAATGTCGGCGCGCGTCGGGCGGAACAGGTGGGGGTCGACGCCTTCGCCGATCAGCGTCTCCGCCCGGATGCGGCCGCCCGAGATCTCCCGCACCACATCGCCCACCATGGCGACGGTGGCGAGCACGTTGCGCGGCGCGCGGGGCGCGGCCTGTGCCAGGGCGGGGAGGGGCGTGGCGGCGCCGATCGCGGCGGCCAACAGGGTGCGGCGGCTTGCGGCCACGTATGAACGTGTGTTCACGTGTACTCCTGTTGATGTCTTGGGCTGTTCAGTTCTTCACATATCCAAGTTTTTTCAATAACTTGGCGTTGTCATCCACATGGAATGACGGCACGCTGCCGTCAAGCGTGGGTTTACGTTTCGGCCCTCCGGGGCATGGGCGGGTCGGCGCGACGGTTGGAACACGCGGGGCAACCGCGTCACGGGGGTCCAGAACAGGCATGGCGGTTCGCGGCGCGCGCATTCCCGAAGACCAGGTCGTCGAACTGGCCGAGATGTTCCAGATGATGAGCGACCCGACCCGGCTGCGGATCATCCTGGCCTGCCTCGATGCGCCGGTCTCCGTCGGCGACATGGCGGATGGGCTCGGCATCTCGGCCTCCCTCGTCTCCCACCACCTGCGCCTGCTGCGCGCGGCCAGGCTGCTGCAGGCGGAACGGCGGGGCCGGCAGGTCTTCTATGTGGTGGGGGACAGCCACATCCGGTCCATGCTGACGGACATGCTGGACCATGTGGCGGAAGGGGAGGCGGAGGCCGAGCAGGCCCCCGGCGCCTGACCGGCCAGGGGCGGTGGCGGCAGCCCCCCGGAGGGTGGCCGCCAGCCGCGATGTGGCCAATTCCTTAACCTTTCCAGCATGACAGTCGGTGCCGTCATCTTGCGATGACGACCAGAGGGCTCACTTGTGCGGTGCGGCAGCGACAACTATGGTCGCGCCGCGGCGACCCTCCCCCCTCATGGGGAGGACGGGTCTTCAGCACGGCCACCGGCGGGCGGGTCGCCCGGTGGTTGGGGAGCGGAATTCGGGCGCGCCCCGCGCGCCTACGGGACGACAGGATGCGGCACGTGATCAGTGCGTTTCGAGGGTTCGCAGGGGGCCGTCTGGCCACCCTCGCATGGGCGTTGCTGGCGATGATGATCGCTGGCGGCGATGCGCTGGCCCAGGCCGCCGGTGGCGGCATGGTCGGCGCGCCGCAGCCCTGGGGCATGGGCCTCCAGCCTTCCGGCGGGCCGATCAAGGACGCGATCTCGTCCTTCAACACGCTGGTCTTCTGGATCATCGTGGCGATCACGATCTTCGTCTTCCTGCTGCTGGTCTATGTGGTGGTGAAGTTCCGGGCCGATGTGAACCCGAACCCGTCCCGCACCAGCCACAACACGCTGCTGGAAGTGGCCTGGACGGTGATCCCGGTGCTGATCCTGGTGGTGATCGCCATCCCGTCCTTCCGCCTGATCTACTACCAGGACCGCGCGATCGACGCCGACCTGACGATCAACGTGCAGGGCCGCCAGTGGTATTGGCACTACGGCTACCCCGACAACGGCAACTTCACCTTCGACAGCTACCCGGTCCAGACCGCCGACCTGCAGCCCGGCCAGATCCGCAACCTCGATGTGGACAACCCGCTGGTCATTCCGGTCGGCGCCACGGTCCGCATCCTGACGACCGGCCAGGACGTCATCCACAGCTTCTTCGTCCCCTCCCTCGGCGTGCAGAAGTACACGATCCCGGGCCGGACGATGGAGACCTGGATGCGCGCCGACCGCCCCGGCACCTTCTACGGCCAGTGCAACCAGATCTGCGGCGTGAACCACTGGTTCATGCCGATCGTGGTCCGCGCCGTGCCGGCCGCCGAGTTCACCGCCTGGGCCGAGCAGGCGAAGACCCGCTTCGCCGAAGGCCTGCCGCCCGGCCCGGTGCCGGCCCTTGCCGGGGCCCCTGTGGCCCCCACCCTGAACGCCGGGGCCCCGGCCTCCCTGAATGTCGCGGAGGCCCGCCGGTAAGGCGGGGCTCCAGAGCCAACACGAGAAGCGGACACACCCCCAGATGGCGACCGCGGCACACGACGCCCCCCACGGTTCACACGACAACCACGACCACACGCCCTCCTTCGTGAACCGGTGGCTGTTCTCCACCAACCACAAGGATATCGGCACGCTCTACATCGGCTTCTCGCTGATCGCCGCGATCGTCGGCATCGGCCTGTCGCTGCTGATGCGCATGGAACTGCAGCAGCCCGGCATGCAGATCTTCGCCGATGGCCAGATGTGGAACGCCTACGTCTCCGCCCACGGCCTGATCATGGTGTTCTTCGTGATCATGCCCGCGCTGATCGGCGGCTTCGGCAACTGGTTCGTGCCGATCATGATCGGCGCGCCGGACATGGCCTTCCCGCGCATGAACAACATCAGCTTCTGGCTGCTGGTGCCGGCCTTCCTGATGCTGGGCAGCAGCCTGTTCATCGGCGGCGGCGCCGGCGCGGGCTGGACCATCTACCCGCCGCTGTCGGATGACACCTACCAGTCCGGCCCGGCCATGGACATGGCGCTGTTCGGCCTGCACCTGGCGGGCGCCAGCTCCATCCTCGGCGCGGCGAACTTCATCACCACCATCTTCAACATGCGCGCGCCGGGCATGACCCTGCACAAGATGCCGCTGTTCGTGTGGTCGATGCTGGTCACCGCCTTCCTGCTGCTGCTGGCCGTGCCCGTGCTGGCCGGCGCCATCACCATGCTGATCACGGACCGCAACTTCGGCACGGCCTTCTTCGACCCGGCCGGCGGCGGCGACCCCGTGCTGTTCCAGCACCTCTTCTGGTTCTTCGGCCACCCCGAAGTCTACATCATGATCCTGCCGGCCTTCGGCATCGTCAGCCACGTGATCTCGACCTTCAGCCGCAAGCCGATCTTCGGCTACCTCGGCATGGCCTACGCCATGGTCGCGATCGGCGTCGTCGGCTTCATCGTGTGGGCGCACCACATGTACACCTCGGGCATGGACGTCGACACGCGCGCCTACTTCATGGCCGCGACGATGGTCATCGCCGTGCCGACCGGCATCAAGATCTTCTCCTGGATCGCGACGATGTGGGGCGGCAGCCTCACGCTCAACACGCCGATGCTCTTCGCCATCGGCTTCATCTTCCTCTTCACGGTCGGTGGCGTGACGGGCGTGGTGCTGGCCAATGCGGGCATCACGCAGATCCTGCACAACACCTACTACGTGGTCGGCCACTTCCACTACGTGCTGTCGCTGGGCGCCGTGTACGGCATCTACTGCGGCATCTACTACTGGATGGGGAAGATGTCGGGCCGCCAGTACGACGAGAAGCTGGGCAAGATCCACTTCTGGCTGACGTTCATCGGCGTGAACCTGACCTTCTTCCCGATGCACTTCCTGGGCAACCAGGGCATGCCGCGCCGCTACCCGGACTATCCTGACGCCTTCTGGGGCTGGAACCTGGTGGCCTCCATCGGGTCCTACATCTCCGTCGCCGCCTTCCTCTTCTTCTTCTACGTGCTCTGGCACACGCTGACGAAGGGCGCGAAGGCCGCCGCGAATCCCTGGGGCGAGGGTGCGACGACGCTGGAGTGGCAGGTCTCCTCCCCGCCGCCGTTCCACACCTTCGACGAACTCCCGCGCATCCGGTAACGGTGATGAGCGGAGCAACGATCGAGCCGAAGGGGGCGCAAGCCCCCTTCACCACATCCGGAGCCGACATCTCCGAGGTCCGGGACTGGATCGCGCTGCTCAAGCCGCGCGTCATGTCCCTCGTCGTCTTCAGCGGCCTGGTCGGCCTGCTGGTGGCGCCGGTCTCCATCCCGCCGGCGCTGGCCTTCACGGCCATCCTCTGCATCGCGATCGCCGCGGGCGCCGCGGGCGCCATCAACATGTGGTACGACCGCGACATCGATGCGCTGATGCGCCGCACGGCGCGCCGGCCCATCCCGGCCGGGCGGATCGAGCCCAAGGCCGCGCTCGGCTTCGGGATCACCCTCGGCGTCGCCTCCGTCATCCTGATGGGGCTCGCCACCAACCTGGTGGCGGCCGGCTGGCTGGCGGTGTCGATCCTGTTCTACGTCTTCATCTACACCATGTGGCTGAAGCGCCGGACCAGCCAGAACATCGTCATCGGCGGCGCCGCCGGCGCCTTCCCGCCGATCATCGGCTGGGCCGCGGCCACGGGCGACGTCACGCTGGTGCCCTGGCTGCTGTTCGCCATCATCTTCGCCTGGACGCCGCCGCATTTCTGGGCGCTCAGCCTCTGGGCCCATGGCGACTACGCCCGCGCGGGCGTGCCCATGCTGCCGGTGGTGTCGGGGGCGAAGGAAACGCGCCGGCAGATCCTCTACTACACCATCATCCTCGCACCCCTCGGCATGTCCCCCTGGTTCGTCGGCTTCTCCAGCCCGGCTTACGCGCTGGTCGCCGCCGTGCTCGGCGGCATGTTCCTGATGCATGCCGTGCGCACGCTGCGGGAGAAGCAGGATGAGACGGGGCGCAGCCTGGTGAACGACGCCGCCGCGCGCCGCACCTTCAGCTTCTCCCTGCTGTATCTCTTCCTCCTCCTCGGCGCGCTTGCCGTGGACAAGCTGGTGTTCGGCTGATGACCCCTGAGGAAAAGGCGGAGTTCGAGCGCCGGCGCCGTGGCCGCAACTGGGCGATCCTCGGCGTGCTCGTCGGCCTCGTGATCCTGTTCTACTTCATCTCGACCGCACGCCTGCTGCAGGGTTGAGACGCAGCAGCGGCAAGCCCAGGTGATGCGCATGGAACCAGACCGGCAACAGACCCTCGCCCGCCGCAACCGCCGAACGGCCATCGCCGCCTTCACGATGGTCGGTACCATGGTGGGCGTCAGCTTCGCGGCCGTGCCGCTCTATGAACTGTTCTGCCGCGTCACCGGCTTCGGCGGCACGCCGATGATCGGCGGCGGCCCGGCGCCTGGCGCCGGGCAGCAGACCATCACCATCCGCTTCAACGCCAACACCCAGCCCAACCTGCCCTGGCGGTTCGAGGCGGTGCAGGCCAGCCAGACCCTGCATGTGGGGGAGGAAGGCGTCGCCTTCTACCGCGCGCGCAACACCGGGACGGGCCCTGCCACAGGCGTTTCCACCTACAACGTGACGCCGGAGACGGTGGGCCGCTACTTCCACAAGACCGCCTGCTTCTGCTTCGAGGAGCAGACCCTGACCCCCGGGCAGGAAGTGGACATGCCGCTGGCCTTCTGGATCGACCCGCGGATCGCGGATGACCCGAACACCCGGAACATCCGCACCATCACGGTCAGTTATACCTTTTTCCGTACCATGGCGGATGCGGAGCGGTCCGGCGCGTTGGCCAATGCCGGCCCGCATGTCGGGCGGCGGGACGGGCTGGCGCCGGCGGCACCGCCGACGGCCACACCCTGAACGGGGACACCCTGAACAGCCGCATGAATTGACGCCCACCCAGGACCCGAAAACCCGCCGCCACCCTTGATCCGGCGGGGCTTTTGGGGATTGATGCAGCGCGATATCCGGGGTGCGCGGGCGCCCCGGAAGACTTGATCGGGCGCCCCGGCGCCCCAATGACCACCAGGACGAGCGATGGCAAGCACCAGCGAGACGGGCCACAGCCCCTACAAGCACCCCTACCACCTGGTCGATCCGTCGCCCTGGCCCCTGGTCGGCGCCCTGGCCGCCGGCGTGCTGGTGACCGGCATCGTCTTCATCGGCCATTACGGCAGCTACTGGCTGGCCACGCTCGGCCTGCTGGGCGTGCTGGCCACCATGTTCTTCTGGTGGCGCGACGTGCTGAAGGAAAGCCGGACGCCGGGCATCCATTCCCCGGTCGTGCGCCTTGGCCTGCGCTACGGCATGGTGCTGTTCATCGCGTCGGAAGTGATGTTCTTCGTGGCCTTCTTCTGGGCCTTCTTCCACTTCGCGATCTACCCGGAACACGTCTCCGGCGCCGCGAAGGCCATCTGGCCGCCCCAGGGCACCCTGACCTTCGACCCCTTCCACCTGCCGCTGCTCAACACGATGATCCTGCTGCTGTCCGGCTGCACGGTCACCTGGGCACACCATTCGCTGCTGAGCGGGGACCGCAAGGGCCTGATCACCGGCCTGTCGCTGACGGTCTTCCTGGGCGCGTTCTTCACCTTCTTCCAGGTGTGGGAATACGCCATCGCCCCCTTCGCCTTCACGGGCGGCGTCTATCCCTCCACCTTCTTCCTCGCCACCGGCTTCCACGGCTTCCACGTGCTGGTCGGCACCATCTTCCTGGCGGTCTGCCTGGTGCGCGCCATCAAGGGCCACTTCACGCCGGAGAAGCATTTCGGCTTCGAGGCCGCGGCCTGGTATTGGCACTTCGTGGACGTGGTGTGGCTGTTCCTCTTCGTCGTGATCTACTGGTGGGGCGCGGGCGAAATCGCCCACCACTGAGCCGGTCACGATGACCCAACAAACGACCCCGCCCGTTCCCACGGGCGGGGTCGCTCCGTTCTGGAAGGCCGCATTGGCCTGCCGCTGCCCGCGATGCGGGGAGGGGCGGCTGTTCAAGGGCCTGCTGGACGTGGCCCCCACCTGCACCGCCTGCGGGCTCGACCTCTCCGGCCAGGATTCGGGCGATGGGCCGGCGGTGCTCGGCATCTTCGTGCTGGGCGCGCTGGCCATGATCGGCGCCTTCCTGGTGGAATTCCGCCTCTCCCCCCCGCTCTGGGTCCATGCCGTGCTCTGGCCCGCGCTGCTGATCCCCGCCGCCGTTGTGATGATGCGCAGCGCCAAGGCGGCGCTGATCTGGCTGCAATGGCGCCACAGGCGGGGCGAGGGCGTGTAGAACACCGCGCATGCAAGCGCGCCGGATTCTCCTCCCCCTCCTCGTCATGCTGCCCGTGCTGGCCGTCCTCCTCGGACTCGGCACCTGGCAGGTCCAGCGCCTCGGCGCCAAGAACGCCCTGCTGGCGGAGATCGCGGCCGGGGAGGCCGCACCCGCCCGTCCCCTCGGCGCCGCCGCGCCACCTTCCTGGACCAAGGTCGCCGCCACAGGCCGATTCGATCATGAACGGGAGGTGCTGCTGGGCCTCGAGGTCCGCGGCCCCATCCTTGGCGCGCGCCTGGTCACGCCCCTGCTGCGGGATGGCGCGCCGCCGGTGCTGGTGGATCGCGGCTGGGTGCCGATGGACAAATCCGGCACCATCGCCCGCCCGGCCGGCCCCGTGACGATCGAGGCCTATGCCCGGCCCGGGGAGACGGCGGGCATGCTCTCCGCCACCGATGACCCGGCCGGCCGCCGCTTCTACACCTTCGACCCGCCCCTGATCGCCCGCAGCCTCGGCCTGCCGGCGCCGGAGCCCTTCGGGCTGGTGGCACTCGGTGGCCCGGGCGGCGCGCTGCCGGACCCCGCGCGCACCCTGCCGCGCCCCACCAACAGCCATCTCGGCTATGCCGTCACCTGGTACGGCCTGGCGTTGTCGCTGCTCGGCGTCTTCGCCGTCTGGCTGCGCCGCCGGCTGAAGGAGCCCGCCTGAGCATGAACGACGCCTATGCCCGCCTGACCGCCCGCTTCGGCCGCATCGGCGCCATCGGGGAAGCCGCGGGGATCCTGTCCTGGGACGCCTCCGCCATGATGCCGCCGGGGGGCGGAGCGGCGCGGGGCGAACAACTCGCGGCGCTCGCCGGCATCCGGCACGATTTGCTGGTGGCGCCGGAGGTCGCGGAAGACCTGGCCGCCGCGACGGCGGAAGGGGAGTGGGAGGGCGCCAACCTCCGCCTGATGCGCCACGCCCATCGCCGCGCCACCGCCCTGCCGACCAGCCTGGTGGAGGCGATCGCGCGGGCCAATTCGAACTGCGAGAAGGTCTGGCGGGTCGCGAAGCGGGACGCCGATTTTGCCAAGGTCCTGCCGCTGCTGGAGGAGGTCGTGCGCCTGGCGCGGGAGGAAGCGCAGGCCTATGGCGGCGCGCTGGGCCTTTCGCCCTATGACGCGCTGATGGATGGCTACCAGCCCGGCGTCACGGCGGCCGATGTCGCCCCCGTCTTCGCGGCCTATGAGGCCTGGCTGGCCGAGGCGCTGCCCCGCGCGGAGGCCATCCAGGCCGCGCGCGGCCCAGCCATGCCGCTGGCCGGCCCCTTCCCGGTGGCGAAGCAGCGGGAGCTGTGCGCGGCGATGGCGGCCACGGTCGGGCTGGATTTCGCCCATGCCCGGCTGGACGAAAGCCTCCACCCCTTCTGCGGCGGCAACCCCGCCGATATCCGCATCACGACCTTCTACGACGAGGACAACGTCGCCAAGGCGCTGCTCGGCGTGCTGCATGAGACCGGCCACGCGATGTACGAACGTGGCCTGCCCGCTGCCCATGCCCGCCAACCGGTGGGGGAGGCCGCGGGGATGGCCGCGCATGAATCGCAATCCCTGATCGTGGAGATGCAGGCCAGCCGTTCCGACGCCTTCCTCCGGTTCCTGGGCGGCCGCCTGCACGAGACCTTCGGCGGCGACCCCGCCCCCTATGCCGCCGCGAACCTCGGAAAACTCTGGCGCCGGGTGGAACGCGGCTTCATCCGGGTGGACGCGGATGAGATGACCTACCCCGCGCATGTCATCCTCCGCTTCCGGCTGGAACGCGCGATGATCGAGGGCGGGCTGGAGGTCGCGGATTTGCCGACGGCCTGGAATGAGGGGCTGCACCGGCTGCTTGGCATCACGCCCCCGGATGATGCCCGGGGCTGCCTGCAGGACATCCACTGGCATGACGGCGCCTTCGGCTACTTCCCCAGCTACACGCTGGGCGCCATGGCGGCCGCGCAGCTGATGGCGGCGCTGCGGCGGGCGGAGCCGGAGCTTGATGCGCAACTGGCCCAGGGCGACATGGGCCCGATGATGCGCTGGCTGGGCCAGGCGGTGCATGCGCAAGGCGCCAGGCTTGGCTTCCAGGACCTGCTGCGCCACGCCACGGGCAAGCCGCTCGATCCCGCCGACTTCACCGCCCATCTGACGGCCCGCTACCTGGCTTGAGGTTCAGCGTTCCCGGTCGGCCGCCGGCCAGGCCAGGGCGTCGAAGCGCAGAACCGGGATGCGCGCCAGGGCCAGCGTCCGGTCCTCGATCGTCAGCGGCACCTCCACCTCCGGCTGGCCGGCGGCGTTGGGGCGGCTCATCAGCGGCAGGATCGCGCGGGCGGTCGCGGCGGCGCGGCGGCCGACGAGCCCCGCTTCCGCCAGCGCATCCAGCGCATCGGCCGCGCCGGTCAGGCGGAGCGACCCTGCCCCCATGGGCTGCAGCCCCTCATCCAGCGCGATGGTCGCGGCGGCGGTGGCGCCGACGGGCCCCCAGCGCAGCGACAGGCTCTTCACCTCCAGCGTGCCGCCCGCATCCCGCCAGCGTTCCGCCCGCACCACGGGGAAGCGGCCGGGGGGGACGGGGCCGCTCAGCGCCATTTCCGCGCCCAGCGCCGCGATGCGGCGGCCGAAGGCGGCGGCGCGGCCGCCCGGCGCGGCCGGCAGGTCGATATCTTCCGCCGCCACGGTCACGTCCAGCGCCGCCTCGCCCTCCGTCGCGGTGGAGGAGGTGTCGAGCGTGATGCGCGCGCTGCCCACCGCCATCGGGCCGGCGGGCGTGGACAGGCGCAGCCGTTCCGCCAGCACGTCACCACCGCGCGGTGGCGTGCCGGCTTCCAGCGGCATCAGCGCCACCAGCGTATCCGCGGCGAAGCGGTATTCGTCATCGCCGATCCGCAGCCGCTGTGCGCCCGGCATCTCCACCCGCAGCCGGTCCAGCCGCGGCAGGGTGACGCGCAGCTCCGCCCGTTCGGCCTGCAACATGAAGCCGCCGGGCAGGGTGGCGTCGCCGCCCTCGATCCGCAGGTTCGGCAGGATCAGCGCGGCGGAGAGCGGGTAGCCCGCCCGCACCGGCGGCGCATGGTCCACGCGCCAACCCTGGGCGCGGCGGACCTGGACCCAGGTGGCGAAGCCCTGCTCGATCTCCGTCGCCATGGCGCGCCACAGCAGGGCATGGCCCGCCCCCAGCGCCACCACCGCCACCAGCACGCCCAGGGCGATACGGGGCGCGAGGGGCCTTCGGCGGCCGGGCGTCTTCATTTCCATCACGCGGAGGGGTATAGCCCGCCCCCGGCCCCCCGTGCAGACCTCATCCGCCCTCCCCCCCGCCGATCCGCAATTGGTGCCGCCGCTGGCGGCATGCGGACATATGTGGGTCTTCGCCTATGGATCGCTGATCTGGCGGCCGGGTTTCGACCATGCCGGCAGCCAGCCCGCGCTGCTGCAGGGGTTCCACCGGCGCTTCTGCCTCTGGTCCCATCATTATCGCGGCACGCCGGAGGCTCCGGGCCTGGTGCTGGGGCTCGATCGCGGCGGCGCCTGCCGCGGCGTGGCCTTTCGGGTGCCGGGCGCCAACGCGGCGGCGGTGCTGCGCTACCTCGATGACCGGGAACTGCCGGATGGGGCGGAGGTGGTCTATCACCGCCGCGTCCTGCCGGTGCGGCTGGCAGGGGAGGGGCAGGGGGTTCCGGAGGGGCTCCCGATGGGGACGACGGTGCCCGCCGTGACCTATGTCGCGAACCGGGCCTGCCGCCTCTATGTGCCCAGCCTGGCGCCGGAACAGGCGGCGGCGACCATCGCGCGCAGCGTCGGGCGGATGGGCTCCAACCGGGACTATCTGCTCAACACATTGAACCATCTGGAGGCGATGGGCGTGCGCGATGCCGGCCTGGCGCGGATTGCGGCGCTGCTGCCCGAGCCCTGAGCGGGCTGCTTTCATCCACCGCGCGCACGTGTAGCCGATTCAACCTTGGGTTGGTGGACGACCTGTGAATTCATGCCGTGATCACGCATGTCGTTGCGCGAAAATTCTATTTGCAAATCAATGACTTGATTCGGTGCCGGCGCAAGCTTCTGAAGCGCACGGCAATGATGCGGTGCAAAATACCGGCCCGAGACAGGCACTTGGGCCCCGAGGCTGCGGCTGGGCACGAGTGGAAAACCCACAGACTTATCCACAGGCTTATCCCTGCGGTTCCGCCATCAATCGATCCGTCTCCGTCTCGATTTGCTCCTCCAGTGCCGTCAGCAGTTTCGCGCGGTTCAGACCGGGCGGCAGGGGCGGCAGAACGGAGATGCGGATGGTGCCGGGATACTTCATGAAGGCGCGGCGGCCCCAGACGCGGCCGCTATCGGTGGCCACCGGCACCACGCCCACGCCCGTGGCGGCGGCGATGGCGACGACGCCGGGCTGGTAGGGCACACGATCCCCCACCGCGGTCCTCGTCCCCTCGGGGAAGATCACGACCTGGCGGCCTTCCTCCACCGACTGGGTGGCGGCGCGCAGCATGGCGCGCAGCGCCGGCCCGCCGCCCTCGCGGTCCACCGGGATCATCCCCGCCCGGCGCGCGTAATGGCCATAGAGGGGGATGCTGAGCAGTTCCTTCTTCATCACATAGGCGGGCTGCTTGAGCAGGCCGAGCCAGACGATGGTGTCGAAGGCCGATTGGTGCTTGGCCGCGATCACCACGCCGCCGGGCGGGATGCGGTCCCAGCCGCGGATGTCGATCTTCACCCCCACCACGAAGCGCAGCGCCTGGATGATCAGCCAGGCCCAGGTATTGGCGGTGCGCATGGCGGCTTCGCGCGACATGAACAGCGTCGGGATCGCCACCAGCACCATGACGATGGTGATGCCGAAGAACAGGATGTTGAACAGCAGCGACCGCAGCCACAGCACGGGGAAGGATCTCATCGTCTGGCGGACTCCCTGGCCGGCAGGTAGCGGGTAAGGCCGGCGGCCGCCGTCCCATACTTCACAAACTCGCCGAACAGCAGGGCCCATCGGCGCGCGCGGGGCAGGTGGGCGAAGGAAGCCGGCCGGACGGGGTGCGGATGCAGCGCCACGCCGGGCAAGGCGCGGCGGAATTCCAGCATCGCGCGCGGCATGTGGTAGGCCGCCGTCACCAGCCGCACGGACCGGATGCCCCGCGCCTGAGCGAAGGCGGCCGCTTCCGCCGCATTGCCGATCGTGGTCGCCGCCGCATGGCCCAGCACCACCCGCCCGGCCAGGCTGCCGGGAGCGCGGCCATGCACGCGCGCCAGTTCGGGTACCGTCAGCGCGGGATGGGCGCCGGACACCAGCAGGATCGGCGCCGCCCCGGCATCCAACAGCCGCAACGCGGTCTCCACCCGTTCGGCACCGCCGGTCAGCACGATGATGGCCTCCGCCGGGGGGGCATCCGGGGCTGGGCCCCCGCGCGCGGCGGCCAGGAAGGCCGCGAAGCCCGCTGCCACCGCCAGGCCCAGCAGCCCCGCGATGCCGAGTGCGATCAGAAGCCGTCGCATGGCCGGTCAGGGCAGCCTGTGCAGCCAGCGGCGCACCGTGGCCTGCGCCGTCGCCCAGCCCACCAGGAAGGCCACCGGCGGCAGCGCCACCAGCCAGGGCCAGGGCAGCCCCGCCAGGCTGTCCATGGCGCCGGCGCTGCCCAGCCAGGGGCCCGCCAGGTCGATCAGCAGCGCCAGCGCCGGCACCGCCGCCGCCGTGCCGACCAGCGCGCCGCCCGCCGCCAGCAGGCCGAGTCGCCGGGCGAAGCGCCCGGCGATGTCGCCATCCCGGGCGCCCAGCCCGTGCAGCACCTCGATCGCATCGCGCCGCGCCGCCAGCCCGGCGCGGGTCGCGACGGCCACCACCGCGGCCGCCACCAGCCCGACCAGCACCAGCACCACCAGCGCCAGCGCCTGCAGGCTGCGCGCCAGCGCCGCCAGCCGCTGCACCCAGAGGCCATGCGCCTCCACCAGCGCGCCCGGCACGGCCTCCGCCAGCCGGTCGCCGATCAGCACCGGGTCAACCCGGGAATCCCGCAGCCGCAATTCCAGCACCCCCGGCACGGGGATGGAGGGCGCGGCGCCGAGCCAGGGCCGCAGCAGCGCGGCCAGCCTTTCAGGATCCATCGCCTGGGCATCGGCCACTTCCGGCATGGCGCGCAGCACGGTGAGCGCGCGCTGCACGCGTGCCGCATCGGCATCGGGAATCTGCACCGTCACCGCCGCCGCCGCACCGCGCTGCCAGCGTTCCGCCAGCGCCGCCGCCCCCTGCGCGCCGGCCAACGCCAGGGCCGCCAGCAGTGCCATGGCCGCGACCAGGCCCGGCAGCAGCAGCCCGGACAGCGCCCGGCGCAGGCCGAGCGGATCCCGCGAATGGCGCCGCCTAGCCAAGGTCGGGGTCCCGCCGGGGTGGTGCCGTGGGGGCCTGGGGTTCCGGGGCCAGGTCGTCCGCCTCCGCCGCGTCGGGGGGCGGGGCGAATCGGTCCACCGTCAGATCCGCGCCGATGCCGCGCGCGCCATCGGGGTCGTGCAGCCGCCCGTCGCGCAGGACCAAAGCGGGCGCGGGGAAGCGCGCGACCAGGTCCTCGTCATGCGTGGCCACCACCACCGTGGCGCCCATGCGGTTCATCTCCCGCAGCAGGGCCAGCAGGCGCCGCGCCTGGCGGTTGTCGAGGTTGCCGGTCGGCTCATCCGCCACCAGCAGGGCAGGGCGGTGCACCACGGCGCGGGCGATGGCGACGCGCTGCTGTTCCCCGCCCGAGAGTTCCGGCGGCAGGCTCGCCGCCTTTCCGTCCAGGCCGACCCATTTCAGGATCTCGTTCACATCCGCGCGCAGCGCCGCTTCCGGCCGGCCCGCGAGGCGCAGCGGCAGGGCCACATTGTCGAAGGCGGAGAGGTAGGGCAGCAGCCGGAAATCCTGGAATACCACGCCGATCCGCCGCCGCACGGGGGCCAGCGCCGCGCGCGGCGCGCGGGAGGATCGCAGGCCCAGCACCTCCACCTCCCCCCTCGTGGGCCGCAGCGCCAGGTGCATCAGGCGCAGCACGGAGGATTTGCCCGCCCCGGAGGGGCCGAGCAGCCAGGTGAAGGACCCCGGGGGCAGGGCGAAGGTGACGTCGACCAGCGCCTCCGGTCCCCAGGATCCGGTGTGCGGGCCGCCGCCGGGATAGCGAAGGCCCACGGCCTCGAAGCGAACCATGGGGGATGTCTGCCACGCGCGGGCGGCTACGCCAAATGATGATCCGCTGGCGCATCACGTCGGGATGTAGCGCGCGCCGCGCCGCGCCCGCTGGACGCGGGGGGCGATCCGCCCTCACTCTGTCGCACCAATGAGAATCGCCTGTCCCGCCTGCGCCGCCGAATATGAGGTGCCCGACGCCGCCCTGGCCGCCGGGCCCCGGATGCTGCGCTGCGCCCGCTGCGCCCATCAGTTCCAGGCCGCGCTGCCCGAAGCGCCGCCCGCCGCCGAGGTCGCGCCCCCGCCGGCGCCCGAACCCCCGCCGGCGGCGGAGCCCGCCGCCGAGGGCACGGCCGCCGGCATCCCGGCCGACCGCCCGCCGCCGTCCCGCGGCCCGCGGCAACCCAACCCCATCGACCCGCCCTTGCAGCGCCTCAGCGACGCCCCGGCCAGCCCGCCGGACCGTATGGTGCTGGCGGGCTGGCTGGTGACGGTCGCGGTGCTGGCGGTCGGAATCTATGCCGGCTTCGCCTTCCGGGGCGACATCATGGAGGCCTGGCCAGCCTCCGCCCGGCTGTACCAGGCGTTGGGCCTCAGTTGACGCCGAGGATGCGGCGGGCGTTCAGCGCATCCGCCGCGATCGCGTCCTTCAGCGCCTGCAACCCATCGAATTTCGCATCGGCCCGCAGGAAGGCGCGGATGCGCACGCCGATCTCCTGCCCGTAGAGGTCGCCGGCGAAGTCGAACAGATGCACCTCCAGCCGCGTCACCGGATCGCCGCCCAAGGTCGGCCGGCGGCCCACATTGGCGACGCCCGGCACCAGCCTGCCATCGGCCAGCCGCACCGTCACGGCATAGACGCCCCGCGCCGGTTCCAGCTGCCGGCCGAGCAGGATGTTGGCCGTGGGCCAGCCGAGTTCGCGGCCGAGCTTGTCGCCGTGGAAGACCTCCCCCCGCAATTCCCAGTCCCGCCCCAGCATGGCGGCGGCCAGGTCGGGGTAGCCATCCTGCAGCACGCGGCGGATACGGGTGGAGGAGATGGGGCCGGCGGCATCGGCGACGGCCGGCACCACGGTCAGCCCGATGCCGCGCTTCTCCGCCTCCCGCGCCAGGAAGGCGACATCGCCGCCGCGGCGGTGGCCGAAGGCGAAATCGGCGCCGCAGGCCAGGTGCCGGGCGCCGATGCCCCGGTGCAGCACCTCCTCCACGAAAGCCTCCGCCGACATGGCGGCGAGCCTGTCGCCGAAGGGGATGGCGAAGACGGTCCGCACCCCCAGCGCGGCCAGCGCCTCCGCCTTCGCGGCCAGCACGGTCAGGCGGAAGGGCGGGTCGTCGGGGCGGAAATGCTCCCGCGGATGCGGCTCGAAGCTCAGCGCCGCCAGCGGCAGTTCCGGTCGTGCCCCATGGGCGGCGCGCAGCACGGCGGCATGGCCTAGATGCACGCCATCGAAATTGCCGAGTGCCACGGTGGCGCCGCGCGCCGCCTGCGGCACGCCGTGCCAATCCGCGATGATGGTCATGCCTGGTCTGGGCGCAGCCAGGGCTGCACCTCCGCCGGCGGGCGGAAGCCGGCGAGCTTGTCCAGCGCCTCCTCCACCGTTGTCGCCTGCATCGCCAGGGGTCGCTGCCCGGGGCGGACGAAGCCTTCCTCCTGCATGAAGTCGAGCGTCCTGAGGAAGGGCTGCCAGAAGCCGTCGATATCGAGGAAGACGACGCCCTTGGCCTGGATGCCGAGCTGCGCCCAGGTCAGCGCCTCCACCGCCTCCTCCAGCGTGCCGAAGCCGCCGGGCAGCACGATGAAGCCGTCCGACAACTCCGCCATCATCGCCTTGCGTTCATGCATGGTGTCGACGACATGCATCGCGACGCCGCCGCCATGTCCGACCTCGCGCTTGAGCAGGCCGTGCGGGATCACGCCGATCACCTCCGCCCCCGCCTGCAGGGCGGCATCGGCGGCGATGCCCATGAGGCCCACCGCGCCACCGCCATAGACCAGGCCGAGCCCGCGCTGCGCGACCACCCGCCCCAATTCCCGCGCCGATTCCGCGTAGGAAGGCCGCGCCCCGGGCATGGAGCCGCAGAAGACGCAGACGCGCTTGAAGGACCCGCTCATGCGGAGGCTCCCTGCCGGGTCGGCACGAGGACGATCGCCTCCCCCTCCAGGACCGGGGCGCCCTTCACCAGGCAGACGGTGCGCAGCGTCGCGCGATGCTTCTCGGCGTTCAGGGCGGTGATCTCCACGATGGCGGTGACGGTGTCGCCGATCCGCACGGGGGCGCGGAAGCGCAATGATTGTGACATGTAGATGGTGCCCGGTCCCGGCAATTGCGTCCCCATCACCTTGGTGATGAGCCCCGCCGCCAGCATCCCATGCGCGATGCGTTCGCCGAACACGGTGGTCTTCGCGTATTCGGCATCGAGGTGCATGGGGTTGGTATCCCCCGTCACCGCCGCGAACAGGACGATGTCGGCTTCCGTGATCGTCTTGCCGAAGCTGGCCTTCTGGCCGATGGCCAGATCCTCGAAGAAGCAGCCTGCCTCCATCCGCGCGGTCCCCTGCTGCACCGCACTCCCGTTACCCCTGGGATCGGGGGGCGGCAAGCATGGACAACCCCCCGCCTGCTTGCGAGAAACCCCGCCCGAGGAAAGGACACTCACCCATGCCCCAGACCCAGCTTGGCACCGCGGAACAATTGCTCGAGGAACTGCGCGGCTGGGTGGAGCATGAGACGCCGACCACCGACGCCGTCGCCGTGAACGGGCTGATGGATCGCTGCGAGGCCGACCTGCGCGCCGTGGGCGGCTGCATCACCCGCATTCCGGGCCGGGACGGCTATGGCGACACGCTGATCTGCCACACCCCCGGCACCGGCGCGCCGATCGTCGTGGCCGGGCACCTCGACACCGTCTGGGACCACGGCACGCTGGCGGGGCCCATGCCCTTCCGGGTCGATGGCGACCGCGCCTATGGCCCCGGCATCTACGACATGAAGGCGGGGTCCTTCATGGCCTTCCATTCCGTGCGGGAGATCCTGCGCCAGAAGGTCGCGACGAAGCGCCCCATCACGCTGCTGCTGACGCCCGATGAGGAAGTCGGCAGCCCGACCAGCCGGGCGCCGATCGAGCAGGCCGCCCGCGGCGCCCGCGCCGTGCTGATCCCCGAACCCGCCGGTGCCGGTGGCGCCTGCGTGACGGCGCGCAAGGGCGTGGGCCGCTTCGTCATCGATGTGCGCGGCGTCTCCGCCCATGCCGGCGGCAACTGGGCCGATGGGCGCAGCGCCGTGGTGGCGCTGGCGCGGCTGATCCTGAAGATCCACGGCATGACGGACCTCGACGCCGGGATCACCACCAATGTCGCGCCCATCTTCGGCGGCACCCGCCCCAACGTCATCCCGCCCGAGGCCGGCTGCGAGGTCGATCTCCGCGTCCCCACCATCGCGGAGGGCGAGCGGATGGAGGCGATGATCCTGGCCCTGGCCGGGGAGCATGACGGCATCACCGTCACCGTCACCGGCGGCATGAACCGCCCGCCCTTCGCGGAGACGCCGTCCATCGTCGAGCTCTACAACCGCGCCGCCGCCTTCGCGCAGCAGCACGGCTACGCGCTGCCGACGCAGCATCGCGGCGGCGGATCGGACGGCAACTTCACCGCCGCACTCGGCATCCCGACGCTGGACGGGCTGGGCTGCACCGGCGCCGGGGCGCACGCGCCGCATGAGCACATCATCTGGCGCGATCTGGCCGCCCGGTGTTCCACGTTGTGCGGTCTCATGGAGACCATCGACTGAGCGCGATCGCGCTCTACGCCCTGGCGGCGCTGGCGGAAATCGCCGGCTGCTTCGCCGCCTGGGCGGTGCTGCGGGAGGGACGCAGCGCCTGGTGGCTGGTGCCGGGGCTGCTGTGCCTCGCGTTGTTCGCCTTCCTGCTGACGCGCATCGACGCGGCCTTCGCCGGCCGCGCCTTCGCCGCCTATGGCGGCATCTACATCGCGGCGTCGCTCGGCTGGATGTGGGCGGTGGAGGGTGCCAGGCCGGATCGCTGGGACCTGATGGGCCTCGCCTTGTGCCTCGCCGGCGCGGCGCTCATCCTGCTGGCGCCGCGCCCCACCGGCTGAGGACCACGCCCATGCCCCCCAGCGCCTTGCCCCCTCGGGCCCTGATCGTCGGCACCGGCCCCGGCTTCTCCGCCAGCCTCGCCCGCCGATTGGCGCGGGAGGGCTACCGCGTGGCGTTGGCGGCCCGCGACACGGCCAAGCTCGGGCCGCTCGCCGCCGAGACCGGCGCCAGCCTCCACCCCTGCGACGCCAGCGACCCCGCGCAGGTCGCCGCCCTGTTCCAGCAGCCGGAGGCCACCGAGGCGGAGGTCGTCCTCTACAACGCCAGCTTCCGCGTCCGCGGCCCGACCATCGACCTCGACCCGGAGGATGTCCGCCGCACGATCGAGGTCTGCGCCTTCGGCGCCTTCCTCGTCGCGCAGCAGGCGGCGCGCCACATGCTGAAGCGCGGCCAGGGCACCATCCTCCTCACCGGCGCCTCCGCCGGCGTGAAGGGTTTTCGTCAATCCGCCCCCTTCGCCATGGGCAAATTCGCGCTGCGCGGGCTGGGGCAGGCGCTGGCGCGGGAGTTGCACCCGCAGGGCGTGCATGTCGTGCACATCGTCGTCGATGGCGGCATCCGCAGCGAACGCCGGCACGACCCGGGTGACAATACGCTGATCGACCCCGACGCCATCGCGGAAGCCGCCTTCGCCGCCATCCGCCAGCACCGCAGTGCCTGGGCGGCCGAGATCGAGCTTCGCCCCTGGGTGGAGACCTTCTGACACCCACGCTACGCTCACCCCAACGAAGAGGGGGACACCATCATGCAGGACGCCCAGGGCCAGGCGATCACCGTCGCCTCTGACGAAGCCGCGCGCGCCTTCGACCACGTAATCGACGGATTCCTGAAATACCGCTTCGACGCGGGCCTGCGGCTGAAGGCGTTCCGGACCGCCGACCCCACCGCGCCGCTCGGCCAGGTGATGGCGGGCTATTTCGCCATGATGGCCTATGACCGCGGCACCGTCCCGCGCGCGCTGGCCTCCGTCGCCACCGCCGAGGCCCTGCCCGCCAACCCCCGCGAACGCGCCCATATGGCGGCGCTGCGCGAATGGGCGGAGGGCCGGCCCGATGGCGCGCTTTCCGTCTGGGAGCAGATCATCGCGGAGCATCCGCATGACCTGCTCGCCTTCCGCCTGCATCATTTCTCCGCCTTCTGGATGGGTGAGCCCGGGCGGATGCTGGCGGCGGTGGAGCGCATCCTGCCGCGCTGGTCCTCCGCCATCCCCAATTTCGGCAGCGTGCTGGCCTGCCGCTGCTTCGCGCATGAGGAAACCGGCGACTACCTCATCGCCGAACAGGCCGGCCGCCAGGCCGTGGCGCTGGACCAGGCCGATCTCTGGGCCGCGCATGGCGTGGCCCACGTCCTCGAGATGCAGGGCCGCAGGACGGAGGGCCTGGACTGGATCCGCACGCTGGAACCGCATTGGGATGGCGGCAACAATCTGATGCACCATCTCTGGTGGCACCAGGCGATGTTCCACATGGAACGCCGCGAATTCGGCGCGGTGCTGGACCTCTACGACACGCGCTTCCGCGACCTCGGCAGCAAGGTCACGCAGGCCCAGCCCGACCTCTATATCGACATGCAGAACGCGGCCTCCATCCTGTTCCGGCTGGGGCTGCGCGGCCTCGATCCCGGCGATCGATGGACGGAACTGGCGGAGAAGGCGGAGGCGCGGACCGGCGACACGCTGTCCGCCTTCACCCAGCCGCATTGGATGATGGCGCTGGTCGCCACCGGCCGCGACGCCGCCGCCGGCCGCCTGCTGGATGCGCTGGCCGAAGCCGGCCGCGGCACCAGCCACCACGCCGCCATCCTGCGCGACGCCGCGCTGCCCGCCTGCCAGGCCGTGCTGCACCACGCCAGGGGCCGCTTCGTGGAGGCCGTGGCAGCGCTGCGCCCGGCGCTGGGATCGCTGCATCGCCTCGGCGGCAGCCACGCGCAGCAGGACGTGTTGGAGCAGCTATTCCTGGACAGTGCGATGAAGGCGGGCAGCGCGGAGGATACGCGCCTTGCGTTGGAACGCGCCGCCGGGCGCTACAGCCTCTCCCCCGCGCGGCGCATCGGCTATGCGGAGGCCGCGCTGGCCGTGGCCTGGTGAGCGCCGCGAAACAATCCCTCCATCCGGCCTTCCCGCAGCCGGAAGTTGTTGTCCCGCGCGCCCCACGCTGATACGGATTCTTCCAACAGTCCGGGACAAGTTTCCGGCGGCGGAACGGGAGAAGACGGGATGGCCAAGCTCAACGTGAACGGGCGCGTGATCGACGTGCAGGTGGAGGATGACACCCCCCTGCTCTGGGTGCTGCGCGAACAGCTCGACCTCACCGGCACCAAATATGGCTGCGGCATCGCGCAATGCGGCGCCTGCACCGTGCATGTGGATGGCGTCGCCACGCGCGCCTGCGCCATGCCCGTTTCCGCCTTCGACGAGAACCAGAAGATCGTGACGATCGAGGGCCTGTCGCCCGACAGCAGCCACCCGATCCAGCAGGCCTGGCTGGCACTCGACGTGCCGCAATGCGGCTTCTGCCAGTCCGGCATGATCATGGCCGCCGCCGCGCTGCTGGCCGCGACGCCGCGCCCGACGGAACAGCAGATCCGCGACGAAGTGACCAACATCTGCCGCTGCGGCACCTACAACCGCGTGCTGGCCGGCATCCAGCGCGCCGCCGGCACCGCCGGCGCGGCCGGCTGAGGAGCACGCATCATGAACGCCATCACCAAGCCTTCACGTCGCGGCGTCCTGGGCACGGCCGTTGCCGCCGCCGGCGCCTTCACCTTCGGCTTCCGCTTCCCCGCGCCCTCCAAGGCGCTTGCACAAGGGGGCGCCCAAGGCGCCGCCGCGCCGGCCACGCCGGAGATCAATGCCTGGGTCGTCGTGAAGTCCGACGAGACCGTCATCATCCGCATCGCGCGGTCGGAGATGGGGCAAGGCACGCTGACGGGCCTCGCCCAGATGGTGGCCGAGGAGCTGGAATGCGACTGGTCCAAGGTCACGACGGAATACCCGACGCCGGGCCAGAACCTGGCGCGCGGCCGCATCTGGGGGAACATGTCCACGGGCGGCAGCCGCGGTATCCGTGACAGCCACGAATACGTCCGCAAGGGCGGCGCCGCGGCGCGCATGATGCTCATCCAGGCCGCGGCCAATGCCTGGGGCGTGGCCCCCGGCGAATGCCGCGCCGCCAACAGCATCATCACCCACACGCCGACCGGCCGCACCACGACCTATGGCGCCCAGGCCGCCGCCGCCATGCGCCTGACGGCGCCGGCCGCCGCCGATGTGCCGCTGAAGGACCCGAAGGACTGGAAGCTGATCGGCCAGCCCGTCGCGCGGCTCGACACCCGCGCCAAGCTGAATGGCAGCCAGATCTACGGCATGGACCTCAAGCTGCCGGGGATGCTGAACGCCGCGATCCATGCCTGCCCGGTCTTCGGCGGCACTGTCGCCGCGGTGGACAGCGCGGAGACCGAGCGCATGCCCGGCGTGAAGCGCGTGGTGCGCGTGGGCGACTACGCCGTCGCCGTGGTGGCGGATACCTGGTGGCGCGCGAAGAAGGGCCTCGACGCCCTCAAGATCACCTGGAACTACGGCCAGCATGCCAATGCTTCCTCCGCCTCCTTCCGGGAAGTGATGGTGCAGGGCCTGGATGCCCCCCAGGCCGCGGTCGGCAACCGCAACGGCGATGCAGCCGCCGCCATCGCGGGCGCGGCGCGCAAGGTGGAGGCCGTCTATGGCTACCCCCACCAGAACCACGCCTGCATGGAGGTGATGAACGCCACCGCCGTCTGGACGCCGGAGCGCTGCGAGGTCTGGACCCCCACCCAGAACGGGGAAGCCGCCCACGCCGCCACGGCGGAAGCCGCGGGCCTGCCGCCCGCGCGCTGCGAGGTCCACAAGATCCACCTCGGCGGCGGCTTCGGCCGGCGCGGCGCGGTGCATGACTGGGTCCGCCAGGTCGTGGACATCGCGAAGCAGATGCCCGGCACGCCCATCAAGCTGGTCTGGACGCGGGAGGAGGACATGCTCCAGGGCCGCTTCCACCCCGTGACCATGTGCAAGCTGACGGCGGGGCTGGACGCGCAGGGGAACCTGACCGGCCTGACCATGCGCATCAGCGGCCAGTCCATCGTCGCCGGCATCTTCCCGCAGAATATCCGCGACGGCCGCGACCCCGTGGTCTTCCAGGGGCTGAACGCCAGCGGGGGAGAGGCTGATATCGGCTACACCTTCCCGAACCTGCTGATCGACCATGCCATGCGCAACCCGCATGTGCCGCCGGGCTTCTGGCGCGGCGTGAATTTGAACCAGAACGCCGTCTACCTCGAATGCTTCATCGATGAGATCGCGCATGCCGCGGGCAAGGACCCGCTGGAATTCCGCCGGTCCCTGATGGCGAACCACCCGAAGCACCTGGCCGTGCTGAACGCGGCCGCGGCGCGGGCGGGCTGGGGCACGCCGGCCGCCGCCGTGAATGGCCTCGCGGTGCATCGCGGCCTCTGCGTCACGCATGGCTTCGGCGCCTATGTCGCGGCCTGCGCGGAGGTCTCCGTGACCGACGCCGGTGAGGTGAAGGTGCATCGCATCGTCGCCGCGACGGACCCGGGCCATGCCGTCAACCCGCAGCAGATCGCGGCCCAGGTGGAAGGCAGCTTCGTCTATGGCCTGTCCGCCGCGCTCTATGGCGAATGCACGGTGAAGGACGGGCGGATCGAGCAGACGAATTTCGATACCTACCCCGTGATGCGCATGATCGACATGCCGAAGGTGGAGACGATCGTCGCCCCCACCGGCGGCTTCTGGGGCGGCGTCGGCGAACCCACCATCGCCGTCGCGGCACCGGCCGTGCTGAACGCGATCTTCGCCGCCACCGGCAAGCGGGTGCGCCAGCTTCCGCTGCAGCAGGCGGATCTGCGCCGGACGTGAGGGGCATCGCGCTGGCGCTGCTGCTGATGGCGGCGCCAGCCTTTTCGCAGGAGGCGCCTTTGGGCGCCTCCACCTGCCTCGGCTGCCATTCGCCGGTGCGGGCCGACGCCGCCATCCCCTCGCTCCGCGGGCGGGATGCGGCGGAGGTCGCCACGGCCATGCGCGAATTCCGCGAGGGCACGCGCCCCGCGACGCTGATGGACCGCCTGGCGAAAGGTTTCTCGGAAGCCGAGACCCAGGCCATCGCCGCCTGGATCACCCGATGAAGATCGCGCGCCGCGCCCTTGCCGCGCTGCTGCTGCCCGCGCCCGCCTTCGCGCAGGCATCGCCGCGCGTCGTGGTGATCGGCGGCGGCTTCGGCGGCGCTACCGCGGCGCGCTCGCTTCACCGCGCCGGCATCGCGACGACGCTGGTGGAAGCCAACCCCACCTACACCGCCTGCCCCTTCAGCAACGCCGTCATCGCCGGCCTTCGCCCGATGGCGACGCAGCGCTTCGGCTACGATGCGCTGCGCGCCGAGGGCATTTCCGTCATTCACCAGCGCGCGGTTGCCGTGGACGCCACGGCGAAGCGCGTGACGCTGGCCGATGGCACGGTGCTGCCCTTCGACCGCCTGCTCGTCTCTCCCGGCATCGAACTGCGCTTCGACGCGCTGCCCGGCTATGACGAGGCCGCTTCGCAGGCCATGCCCCATGCCTGGCAGGCCGGCGCGCAGACGGAATTGCTGGCGGCGCAACTGCACGCCATGCCGGATGGTGGCACCGTCATCATGGCCGTGCCGCCCAACCCCTATCGCTGCCCGCCCGGCCCCTATGAACGCGCTTCGCTGATCGCACATTTCCTGAAATCGAGAAAACCGAGGTCGAAGCTGCTGGTCCTCGATGCCAAGGACGTCTTCAGCAAGCAGCGGCTCTTCGAGGCCGCCTGGGCCGCGCTCTATCCGGGCATCCTGGAATACGTCCCCCTCGCCATGGGCGGGCGGGTGACGGAGGTGGATGCGCAGGCCCGCCGCGTCACCACCGATTTCGGCAGCCATGAGGGCGCGGTGGTCAACGTCATCCCGCCCCAGCGCGCCGGCGCCATCGCCCAGGCCAGCGGGCTGGCGGATCGGTCGGGCTGGTGCCCGGTGGACCCGTCCAGCTTCGAATCGCGCCTCGTGCCGGGCGTGCATGTGATCGGGGACGCCATCATCGCCGGCGCCATGCCCAAATCCGCCTTCGCCGCCAATGCCCAGGCCCGAATCGCCGCCGCCGCCGTGGTGGCGATGCTGCGCGGGGCGCCGGTGCAGACCGCGAGGCTGCTGAACACCTGCTACAGCCTGGTCGCGCCTGGCTACGGCATCTCCGTCGCTGGCGTCTACCAGCCCGCCAACGGCCTGCTGACGGACATCCCGGGCGCCGGCGGCACCAGCCGCCCCGGCGCGCCCGCCAGCGTGCGGGAGGCGGAGGCGACCTACGCCGAGGACTGGTTCGCCACCATCACCACCGATGCCTTCGGCTAGGGTTGGCGGGGTGGGGGGTATCGCGCGTGAAGCGACATGGCAGGTCGCCCTCGCGGTGCTCCTCCTCGCCGCCCCCGCGCGCGCGGACGAAACCCCCCTCACCACCACGCCCGGCAACCCCCAGAACGGCCGCGCCATCGTCGCCGACCGGACCCGCGGGCTCTGCCTGCTGTGCCACACCGGCCCGATCCCGGAGGAACGCTTCCAGGGCAACCTCGCGCCGCCGCTGGATGGCGCGGGTTCCCGCTGGAGCGCCGCCGAACTTCGCCTGCGCCTGGTGGATGGCAAGCGCTTGAACCCCGACAGCATCATGCCCTCCTACTACCGGGTGGAGGGCCTGCACCGCGTCTCCCCCGCCCAGCGCGGCCGCACCATCCTGGCGGCGCAGGAGATCGAGGACGTGGTCGCCTATCTGCTGACCCTGCGCGAGGACCCCCCGCGATGATCGTACCGACCCGCCGCCTGCTGCTGGCCGCGCCCGCGCTGCTGCTGATGCCCCGCCAGGCCGGGGCCACCCAGGCCGCGATGGAGGAGGCCGTGCGCGGCTTCACGGGTGGCGCCGCCATCACGCGCGGCCGCGTTGCGCTCGACATCTCGCCCCTGGTGGAGAACGGCAACACCGTGCCGCTCTCCGTCATCGTGGACAGCCCGATGACGCAGGCCGACCACGTCCGCGCCATCGCCATCTTCAACGAACGCAACCCGCAGCCGCATGTCATCACCGCGCAGCTCGGGCCCCGTGCCGGCCGCGCGATCCTGTCCACGCATATAAGGCTCGCGACGTCGCAGACCCTGCTGGCCGTGGCCGCGCTGTCCGATGGCAGCTTCTGGTCGGACAGCGCGCAGGTCGTCGTGACCCTCGCCGCCTGCATCGAGGGTTGATCGAATGGCCCGCGTCCTCATCAACGTTCCCCGCAGCGCCAGGCGCGGCGATGTCATCACCATCCGCACGCTGATCCAGCACACGATGGAAACCGGCTACCGCCCGGATGCGCAGGGAGAGGTGGTGCCCCGCGACATCATCCGCCGCTTCACCTGCACCTATGACGGCGCCGTCGTCTTCAGCGCGGAGCTGTCGCCCGCCATCGCCGCGAACCCGTTTCTTTCCTTCACGACCGTCGCGACGCAGTCGGGCACCGTCACCATGACCTGGGAAGGCGACAACGGCTTCGCGCAGACGGAGACACGCCCGATCGAGGTGACATGAAGCGCCTGCTGGCCCTGCTGCTGCTGGCGTTGCCCGCTTCCGCGCAGGACCGCCGTTCGGGCTTCGAGGACATGGCGCGCGAAACCCAGGCCATGCAGCGCGACGACATGCAGAACCCCGGCATGTTGTGGGTGGCGGAGGGCGAGGAGCGCTTCAACCGCGATTGCACCGCCTGCCACAGCGAGTCCTCTATGCGCGGCGTCGCCACCCGCTACCCCGCCTGGGACCAGGCGACGGGCGCACCCATCGACCTCGCCGGCCGCATTGCCCAATGCGTGGAGACGCGCCAGCACGCTACGCCCCCGGCGCGGGAGAGCCAGCCGCTGTTGGCGCTGGCGGCCTATGTCGCGCACCAGTCCCGCGGCCTGCCGATCAGCCGCCCGACCGATCCCCGCCTGGCGCCGGCGCTGGAACAGGGCCGCGCCCTGTATGGCGAACGCCGCGGCCAGCTCGACCTCTCCTGCGTCCAATGCCATGACGACAATGCGGGAAGGCGCCTGGCGGGCAGCACGATCCCGCAGGCGCATCCCACGGGCTATCCGCTCTACCGCCTGGAATGGCAGGGGCTGGGCTCCCTGCAACGGCGGCTGCGCGGCTGCATGACCGGCGTGCGGTCGGAGCCCTTCGCCTATGGCGCGGCGGAA
The DNA here is from genome assembly GCF_051859025.1 of Falsiroseomonas sp. Lineage (GTDB taxonomy): Bacteria > Pseudomonadota > Alphaproteobacteria > Acetobacterales > Acetobacteraceae > Falsiroseomonas. The sequence continues at coordinate 212,371 of NZ_JBHYGL010000038.1, forward strand.
TACGTCGCGCTGGAACTCTTCCTCAATGACCGCGCGGCGGGGATGGCGATCGAGACGCCCGCGGTCAGGCCTTAGACTCGGCGATCAGCCGCGCCCGCAATTCGCGGCGCAGCACCTTGCCCATGCTGTTGCGCGGCAGGGTTTCCACGAAGCGGATCTCCTTCGGCACCTTGTAGCGGGACAGCTTTTCCCGGCACAGCGCGGTCAGCGTGGCGGCATCGACATTCATGCCGGGGCGCAGCACGACGAAGGCCGTCACGGCTTCCCCGAAATACGGGTGCGGCGCGCCGGTCACGCCGCATTCGGCCGCCGCGGGATGGGCCAGGATCACCTCCTCCACCTCCCGCGGATAGATGTTCTCGCCGCCGCTGATGACCATGTCGTTCTTGCGGTCGACCAGGTAGACGAAGCCTTCGTCATCCTGCCGCGCCAGGTCGCCGGTGACGAACCAGTCGCCGCGCGTGCCGGCCGCCGTCGCTTCCGGCAGGTTGAGGTAGCCGGAGAACATGTAGGGGGAGGAGACCCAGAGCTCCCCCACCTCGCCCTGCGCCACCGCGTTGCCGTCCCCGTCACAGATTTTCACCTGGGTCGCGGGGTAGGGCAGGCCGACGCAGGCCTGCTTGCGCAGCTGGTCCTTCGGGCCGAGCGAGGTGGCGATGGAGGTTTCCGTGGTGCCGTAGCGCTCGAACAGCTTGCCCTCGCCGAAATAGGCGACGATGCGTTCCTTGGTGGCCTGCGGCAGCGGCGCCGTGCCGCTGATGGCGGCCTTCATCGACCGCATGTCCCATTGCGCCCGCTTCGCTTCCGGCAGCGCGAACAACGCGGCGAAATGCGCCGGCACGATATAGGCGCTGGTGGCCTGGAAGCTCGTGATCGTGCCCATCAGGCTTTCGATGTCGAAGCGCGGCAGGATCTCCACCTGGCCGCCGAACCAGATCGGCGTCAGCGCCATCAGGAACCCCGCGCCATGGAACATAGGCGTGGTGGCGACGGCGCGATCCTCCGGCGTGTAGCAGCGATGCTCGCCCGCCATCGCATAGCCCGACAGCACGCGCCCGCGATGCGACAACTGCACGCCCTTCGGCCGCCCCGTTGCGCCCGATGTGTAGGGGACGGAGAAGATGTCGTGCTCCGTCACCTCGACCGGGCAGGGGGCGCTCGACGCCTCGGCCAGCAGCGCCTCATAGGCCGGGCCGATGACGATGAAGCGCTCCACCGTGGGCGGGGCGGAGGCGCGCGCCACCTCCTCCAGCGCCGCACTCACGAACATCACCCGCGCGCCGCTATCCTCGCAGATGAAGCGGATCTCGGGCGGCGCCGCGGCCGGGCCGATGGTGGCGGCGGCGACGCCCGCTTCCGCCATGCCGCAGACGATCTCCATGTATTCGAGGCAGTTCGCGGAAAACACCGCCGCGCGCTCGCCATGCCGAAGGCCGAGCCCCGCATGCACGAGATTCGCCACGCGGCTGATGCGATCCACCAGCCGCGCATAGCTCAGCGCGCGCCCGCTCTCCCGCAGCGCCATCCGGTCGGGGGTCCGTCCCGCGGAGGCACGGATGCCGTCGGAGATGAGCATGTGGCGCGCGGCGCCGCGTCGGATGAAATCGGGCATGGCGCGCAGGATCGTGGCCGCCGGCGACCGGTGTCAATCCATCCGCCTTGGCAGCCCGCCTTGACAGCGATGACGCGCGGGTGCGCGATGCGCGGCATGACACGTCCCCACATCGAATGGATCCAGGCGCAGGCACTGCCGTGGCAGCGCGATGCGATCGCGGCGCGCGATGGCGCGGATGCGAAGATTCTCTCACGCGATGACGCCACCGGCGCCGTCTCCTGCATCATCCGCTACCCCGCGGGCTACAGCCGTGGCCCCGAATGGCTGGCGGCGGATGAGGAATTCTGGGTGCTGGATGGCGGCATCGCCATCGATGGCGTCGAATATGGCGAACACACCTATGCGCATCTGCCGAAGGACATGCCGCGCAGCGGCTTCTCCTCGGCCAAGGGTGCCGCGGTTCTCACCTTCTTCTCTGCCACGCCTGTTGCGACCCAGGGCGGGCAAGGCCGTGCCTTCGACGAACGCCGCCTGGTGCGCCGCCTGGCCGCCGCGGACAACATCTGGGATGGCGACTTCGCGGCCATGGGCCTGCAATCCATGGCCAGCACCGCCCGCATGCGCCGCCTGCGCACGGACCCCGATACGGGGGAGATCACCTACCTGACGGCGACCATCGCCTTCCGCCAGGGGGAGCGCAGCGAACGCCACCCCGTGGTGCAGGAGTTCTTCCTGATCTCCGGCGAATTGGCCGGGGACCTCGGCACCATGCAATCCGGCGCCTATTGCTGGCGGCCGCCCTTCTTCAAGCACGCGCCCTACGGGTCCCCCACCGGCACGCTGCTGCTGTTCCGCAGCGTCGGCGGCCCGCAGACCACGGATTGGGAGGACCCGGACCAGCCCTTCACCTGGAAGCCGGACCACAAGCCCGTGCTGCCGCCCGAACTCGCGCCGCTGATGGCCAAGCCCTGGCCGCGGCCGGAGCGCTACTGACGCGACGCGGCTTTCAGCCGTTGACTGGGATGCAAGCTGGACGTTAGCGTTGTCCGAACAACCGAGACGGGCGAGAACACCCATGCCAAGTCCCCGCCGCCTGCTGGTCGCCACCGCCGCGCTCGCTGCGCTGATCGGCATCGCGCCGCCCGTGGCGGCGCAGGACCGCACCATGGTCATGGCGATGGTCTCCACCCCCCGCGGCTTCGACCCGGATATCTGGGTGCCCGGCCAGATCGAGGCCTCGGTCAATGTCTATGAAGGCCTGACCCGCTTCGCCACGCGCCCCGGCGCGAATGGCCGGACGGAGGTCGATCCCGGCCGGGTGGAGCCGCATCTCGCGGAATCCTGGACGGTGTCGGAGGACGGCAAGGAATACGTCTTCCGCATCCGCCCCGGCATGCGCAGCCCCTTCGGCAATGAACTCACCGCCGCCGACGTGGTCTGGACCTTCGAGAAGTCGAACGCCCAGCGCCGCACGGGCCTCTTCATCCGCAACGTCGCGCTGATCGAGAGTGTGGAGGAGATCTCCCGCTTCGAGGTCCGCTTCCGCCTGAAGGAAGCGAACCGCATCTTCCTCAGCGTGCTGACGCTGCACATCCCGGCGCTGTTCGACAGCACGGAGGCGAAGCGCCATGCGACGCCGGAAGACCCCTTCGCCGCGCGCTGGCTCGGTTCCAACACCGCGGGCTTCGGCCCCTATCACGTGGAAAGCGTGACGGCCGGCCAGCAGGCGGTCTTCGTCCTGAACCGCGGCTACCAGTTCGAACGCCCCTTCTACAGCCGCATCGTGTGGCGGGAAGTGCCGTCGCCGGCGACGCGCGTGGCGCTGGTCCGCACCGGCCAGGTGCAATACGCCGAACAGCTTCCCCTGCAGCAGATCGCGGATCTCCGCCGCGATCGCAACGTGCGCGTCGAAAGCGTGGCCGCGCCGGGCAGCGCCACCGTCCGCATGAACCCGCGCATCGCGCCCTTCACCGATGTGCGCGTCCGCCAGGCCGTGGCCTACGCCACCGACTACCGCGCGATCGGGGAGGCGGTGTTCCTCGGCCTCGGCACCCGCAGCCGTTCCATGCTGAACCCGCCCATCCCCGGCGCCATCGATGCCTATACTTATGAGACCGATTACGACCGCGCCCGCGCCCTGCTGGCGGAAGCGGGGCATCCCAACGGCCTCGACATCACGCTGGAATACAGCACCAACTGGTGGTGGGAGGAGCCTCTCGCCTTGCAGATGCAGGCCAGCCTGGCCCGCGCCGGCATCCGCGTGACGCCGCGCCGCATCCCGGCGACGGAAATCACCGCGCGCCGCGCCGTCAATGTCTGGACGCTGCCCTTCATGACGCACCTGACGTCATCCTTCGTGCCCGATCCCTCCTACAACATGTTCCTCACCGCCCATTCCCGCGGCGGCTCCAACGTGAACGGCAACAACAATGCGGAGCTGGACGGGCTGATCGATGCCTCGGTCAGCGAGCGTGATGACGCGAAGTGGCTCGACATCGTCGCGCGCGCGCAGCGCAGCCAGGCTGAAAGCGCCACCTTCGTCGAGACCTTCCTCCCCGGCACGCATGAGGTCTTCGCCACCTGCATGGAAGGCTTCATGTGGCGTCCGCATAATCGCCTGGTCTGGAAGGACCTGGCCTGCCGCCGGTGAGCCTGGCTTTGCCGACCATCGGGCGCTTCCTGCTGCGGCGCCTGCTGGTCGCGGTGCCGGTCCTGCTCGGCATCCTGTTCCTCACCTTCATGCTGGTCCGCATCGGAGACCAGGATCCGGTGGCGATGCTGGCGGGGCCGATGGCGGATGCGCCGATGCTGGCGCGCATCCGCGCCGAACTCATGCTGGACCAGCCGCTGCTGACGCAGTTCTGGGCCTATCTCGGCCGCCTGGTGCAGGGCGATCTGGGCATGTCCTGGCAGGGCAATGCGAAGGTGACGCATGAGATTGCGACCCTGCTGCCCGCCACGCTGGAACTGGTGACGCTGGCCGTCGGCATCGGTGCGCTGGTCGGCGTGCCGCTCGGCCTGCATGCCGCCGAACGCCCGAACGGGTGGTTCGACCAGGCGTCGCGCTTCGGATCGCTGTTCGGCTTCTCGCTGCCGACCTATTGGCTCGGCCTGATGGCAATCTTCATCTTCTTCTACCTGCTGGGCTGGGCGCCGGCGCCGATGGGCCGCGTCTCCATGATGGTGACGCCGCCGCCCGTGGTGACGGGATCGGTGCTGATCGACAGCATCCTGGCCGGGAATGGAGAGGCCGCCTGGTCCGCCGCCTCGCAACTCGTGCTGCCCGTGGGCTGCTTCGCCATCGTCGCCACCGCGCCGATCGTCAAGCACACCCGCGCCATCGCGATCGAGGTGATGGGCAGCGACTATATCCGCTACGCCCGCGCCTGCGGCTTCCCTCGCCGCGTCATCCGCCGCATCGCGCTGCGCGCCGCGCTGGTGCCCGTCATCACCTTCGTCGGTTCCGAATTCACCTCGCTGCTGGCCGCGGCCAGCCTGATCGAATTCGTCTTCTCCTGGGGCGGGCTCGGCCATTGGGGGCTGAACGCCATCCTGCTCGGCGATTTCGCGGCGGTGCAGGGCTATGTGCTCACCCTCGCCATCGCCTCCGTCATCATCTTCGCCCTGGTGGATTTGACGGTGATGCTGCTGGAGCCGCGGGCGCGGGCATGAGCACCACCACGCTCGACCGCGTCATCGGCACCGCGCGCCGCAGCCCGACCTTCGCGGTGGGCTTCGGCATCATCCTGGTCTTCGCCTTCCTCGCCGCCTTCGCCGACATCCTCGCGCCCCTGCCGCCGACCCTGTCGCACCCCTATGATACGCTGAAGCCGCCCGGCACCGGCGCCTTCCTGTTGGGAACCGATGGCAACGGGATGGATGTGCTGTCCCGCGTCATCCATGGCGCGCGCTACGCCTTCGGCATCGCGCTGCCCGCCGGCGCCATCATGGCGGTGGTCGGCATCCCGCTCGGCCTCATCGCGGGCTGGCGCGGGGGATGGGTAGATGAGGTGCTGCTGCGCGTGCTGGACGTGCTGCGCGCCTTCCCCACCATCATCCTCGCACTCGCCATCGTCGCCGCCACGGGCCAGGGGTTCCTCAACGTGATCCTGGTGGTGGGCTTCCTCGACAGCCCGATCTTCGCCCGCATCGTGCGGGCGGAGGTGCTGGCGCTGCGCAACGCCACCTTCGTCCGCGCCGCCGTCGCCGCGGGCAATCCGGAATGGCGCGTGCTGCTGGTGCATATCCTACCCAACGCCATCCTCGGCGCCACCGCGCAGCTGCCGCTGCGCATGGCCTGGGCGGTGCGGATTTCGGCGACGCTCGCCTTCATCGGCATCGGCGTCCAGGCGCCCGCGCCGGAATGGGGCGCGATGATCCGCCAGGGCGCGGAATACGTGATCTCCGGCGAATGGTGGGTCGCGCTGTTCCCGGGCCTCGCGCTGATCGCGATGGTGCTCGGCCTGAACCTGGCGGGCGATGGCCTGTCCGACCTTCTCGACCCCAAGCGCCGGGCCACGGGCAAATGAGGCTGCTCGACGTCCAGGATCTGCATGTGGAGTTCGCCGCGCGCGGTCTCGACAACCGCGTGCGTGTCGCGCGCGCGCTCAACGGCGTGTCCTTCACCGTCGATGCGGGTGAGATCGTGGGCCTGGTCGGGGAAACCGGTGCCGGCAAGTCGCTCACAGCGCTCGCCGCCATGGGCCTGCTGCGCCCGCCCGCCCGCATCCCGCAGGGCGGCATCCGCTTCGAAGGCGGCGATATCCTCGCCATGTCCGACCGCCAATTGGAGAAAATCCGGGGGAGGCGGATGGCGATGGTGGTGCAGTCGCCGCTGACCTCGCTCGATCCCCTGAAGCGTGTCGGCGACCAGCTGGTACGGATGCAACGGGTGCACGGCACCGCGAGCGGTGCGGCGGCGCGGGAGAGGGCGGAGGCGATGCTCGCCGCCGTGCGCATCCCCGATCCCAAGCGCCGGATGCAGGCATGGCCGCATGAACTCTCCGGCGGCATGGCGCAGCGCGTGCTGATCGCGATGGCGCTGGTGAACGAACCCGCGCTGGTGATCGCGGATGAACCCACCACGGGCCTCGACGTCACGGTGCAGGCGCAGGTGCTGGACACGCTGCGGGACCTGGTGCTGGCGCGGAACCTCGGCGCCCTCGTCATCACGCATGACCTTGGCGTGGTGGCGCATTACTGCCAGCGCGTGGCGGTGATGTTCGCCGGCCGCATCGTGGAGGATGGACCCGTCGCGGAGGTCTTCGCGCGCCCTGCCCATCCCTACACCCAGGCGCTGATTGCCAGCACGCCGGGCCGCATCGCGCAGATCGGCTACACTGTCACCGGCGGCACGCCGCCCGACCTGTATGACCTCCCAGCCGGCTGCCTCTATCGGGACCGCTGCCCGCGCGCGACCACCGCCTGCCTGGCGCCCCCGCCGCGCGTGGCGCTGGATGATTCGCACGGCGCCGCCTGCCACTACGCGGAGCGGGCCGCATGATCCTCGATGTACAGAACCTCGTGCACCGCTTCCCCGGGGGGGTGAATGCGGTCAATGGCGTCTCCTTCTCCATCGCGGCGGGGGAGACGCTGGGCCTGGTCGGTGAATCCGGCTCCGGCAAATCGACCATCGGATTGCTGGTGACGCGGCTGCTCGCGCCCACCGGCGGCACGATCATGTTCGAGGGCGAGGACATCACCCGCCTGTCGCCCACCGCGCTGCGGCCGCTGCGGGCGCGGTTGCAGATCGTCTTCCAGGACCCCTGGGGATCGCTGAACCCCCGCATGACCATCGGCCGCCTGCTCGAGGAACCGCTGGCGCTGCACACCACGCTGGATGGCGCCGCGCGCATCGCGGAGGCACGCCGCCTGGCGGACCGCGTGCGCCTGCCCGTGGCGTCCCTGCAGCGCTACCCGCATGAATTGTCGGGCGGGCAGCTGCAGCGCGTCTCCATCGCCCGCGCCATCGCCAACCGCCCGAAGCTGGTGGTGCTGGATGAACCGACCTCCTCGCTCGACCTCTCCGTCCGCGCCGGCATCCTTCAATTGCTGGATGAGTTGCAGCGGGAGACGGGGATCGCGATGCTGTTCATCAGCCACGATCTGGAAACCGTGCGCCTCGTCTCCCACCGCGTCATCGTGCTCTATCTCGGCCGCATCGCGGAACAGGGGCCGGCGGGGCGGTTGTTCGACACGCCCGCGCATCCCTACACGCAGACGCTGCTCTCCGCGCATCTGCCGCCCGACCCCGCCGTGAAACTGCGGCGGCATGAGGTGGTGGGGGAGATACCCTCGCCCATCAACCTGCCACCCGGCTGCTTCTTCGCCGGCCGCTGCCCGCTGGTGCTGCCCGCCTGCACGAGCGCCCCGCCATCCCCGGTGATCCTGGATGGGGGGCATTCGGCTTCCTGCCTCCGCATCGCCGATGGCACCAATATTCTTGATCCTGTCGAGGAACGCGCATGACCGTCTTCAACCCCGCCGCCACCCGCACGGGCTATGGCGCCATCGACATCGTGGTGAATGTCTTCACCCCCGAAGCCTTCGCCGAAGGCCGCATCCCCACCGATGGCCGCTTCCGCGAACAGGTCCGCACCAAGGCGGAGGATCGCCGCGGCGTGTCCATCGAGGACTATCTCCGCAAGATGGATGCCGCGGGGATCGAGCGTTCCTTCCTGATCGCGGTGCGCTGCGGCGACCTGCGCGTGAAGGGCTCCATCGAGATCCCCTATGAATGGGTGCGCGACATCTGCGCGAAGTATCCGGACCGCTTCAGCGGCCTGGCCGGCATCGATCCCACGCGCGGCATCAAGGGCCTCAAGGAACTCGACGTCGCCATCAAGGAATACGGCTTCGTCGGCGGGCACCTTTATCCGCATTGGTTCGGGGAGGCGCCGGACAGCGCGATCTACTACCCCTACTACGCCCGCTGTGCGGAACTCGAAGTGCCGATCATGATGCAGGTCGGCCATTGCCTGGTCTACCAACAGGACCGCCGCCTGCCGACCGTCGGCCGGCCGATGACGCTCGACAAGGTCGCGATCCATTTCCCCGAATTGACGATCATCGGCATCCATCTGGGCTATCCCTGGACGGATGAGATGATCTCCTGCTGCACCAAGCATCCGAATGTCTACATGGCCGGCGATGCCTATGCGCCGAAGCACTGGCCGCAGCAGGCCGTGCACTACGCCAACACCTATGGCCAGGACAAATTCCTGTTCGGCACGGATTGGGCGGTGATCGACCCGGAGCGTGCGATGAACGAGATGCACGACCTCAACTTCCGTCCCGACCCGCTGAAGAAGATCCTGCGCAACAACGCGATCAACATCTTCAAGCTGACCGACAAGCCGGCATGAGCGACCTCGCGACAGCGCTGCGCGGCCTGCTGGGCGAGGCGCATGTCGCGACCGACGAGGCCGCCCGCGCGCTGGCCGCGGCCGACCTGTTCGAATGGCCCGGCGCCGCGCCCGCGCTGCTGGTGATCCGGCCGGGCAGCACGGCGGAATGTGCCGCCGCGCTGCGCCTCGTCGCGCAGCATGGCGCGCCGGTGGTGCCGCGCGGCGCTGGGCTTTCCTACACCGCCGGCGTCGTTCCGACAGTGCCCGCCGTGGTGGTGGATACAACGCGCCTCGATGCCATCAGCATCGATGCCGCCAACCTCACCGCCATCGTCGGCGCAGGCACCACCTGGCAGGCCTTGGCGGAGGCACTGGCGCCGCACGGCCTGCGCTCCGCCCAGGCCTCGCCCATCTCCGGTGCGGCCAGCACGGTCGGCGGCGTCGCCGCGCAGAATTTGCCGGGCAGCATGGACGGCATCATCGGCCTGTCCGTCGTGCTGGCCGATGGCAGCGTGGCGCGCACCGGCGCGCTGGCGATGCGTGACGAGCCGCGTTTCTGGCGGAATATGGGGCCGGACCTTACGGGCCTGTTCCTGGGCGATTGCGGTGCCTTCGGCGTGAAGACGGAAGTCGCGCTGCGCCTGGCGCCGGAACGCGAGGCCGCCTTCGCCTCCTTCGCCTTCGAGGATGGCGGCGCGATGATGGGCGCGCTGGTCGCGATCGCGCAGAAGGGCCTCGTCGCGCGCGCGCTGGCCATGGACCCCGTGCGCGGCAAATCGGCCACGAAGGTGGAGGCCGGGGAGGCGCTGCGAACCGCCGCCGCCGTCGCCGCCCGGGCGGGTTCCGTCATGCAGGCCATGCGCGATGTCGCGGGCCTGGCGCGCGCGAAGCTTGCCGACCCCGCCTGGACCCTGCACCTGACCGCCGAGGGCGTGTCTTCCCCCGCCGCCGAGGCCGGCATCGCCGCCGCGCGCGCCATCGCCCAGGCCGCCGGCGGGCGGGAGACGGAGGCCGCCATCCCCCGCGCGCTGCGCGCCCGCCCCTATTCCATCCGCGGCTTCGTGGGGCCGGAGGGAGAGCGCTGGGTGCCCGTGCACGGCATGCTGCCCCTCGGCACCGCCCGGGCCTGCCTGCACGCCCTGGAAACCCGCCTGGCGACGCTGCCGCTGGCCGAACACGGCATCAGCGTCAGCCACATCATCTCCTCGCTCGGCGCCTATGTGACGATCGAGCCGATGTTCTACTGGCGCGATGCGCTGGACCCGCTGCACATGAAGCACCTGACGGAGAAGAACCGCGCCCGCTTCGGCGCCTTCCCGGCCAATACAGCCGCGCGCGACGTGATCCGCGATGCGCGCAAGGCGCTGGGCGCCGTGATGGATGCGCATGGCGCGGTGCATGCGCAGATCGGCCGCTACTACGCGCTGGCGGACCGGATGCTGCCGGACGGCGCGGCACTGCTGCGCCAGGTGAAGGCGATGCTCGATCCGGAGGGCCGCATGAATCCGGGTGCGCTGCAGGGGGGCGACAGGCCATGAAGGTCACGAAGCATTTCGTCAGCGTCGGCAACCGGCGTGTCCACTACACGCGTGCGGGCCGCGGCCCCGCGGTGTGCCTGCTGCACGCCTCTCCCTGTTCCGCCAAGGTGCTGCGCGAACCGCAGGAGGTCTTCGCGGGATCGTTCACCGCCTTCGCCTTCGACACGCCCGGCTTCGGCCTTTCCGACCTGCTGCCGCTCGACCAGCCGGAGATCGAGGATTTCGCCGATGGCCTCGCCGAGGCCTTGAGCGTGATGGGCGTGGAGCAGGCCGCCACCTATGGCCGCCACACCGGCGCCTCCATCGCCGTGGAATACGCGCGGCGCCATCCCGATCGCTGTTCCATGGCGCTGACCGATGGCTTTCCCGTCTTCTCCGTGAAGGCGGCGCAGGAGAGGCTGACGAAATACCTGCTGCCCATCGTGCCGTCCTGGGACGGCAGCCACCTGGTCTGGCTCTGGTACCGCTACCGCGACCAGCATGTGTTCTGGCCCTGGCACAACCAGACGCTGGCCTTCCGCGCCGATACCGACGCGCCCGACACGGAATTCAACCATCGCGGCGTGCTGGAACTGCTGGAAGCCGGGGATGGCTACCGCATCGGCTACAGCGCCGCCTTCCGGCATCGGGGGCTGGAAATCCTGCCCGAACTCCGCGTGCCCGTCTGCTTCGGCAACCGCCCTGGCGACAGCCAGCACCGCACCATGGCGCAATATCCCGCCGAGGCGTGGCAGGAGGAGATGCCGCGCGATCCCCTCGCCGCCGCTGCGGTGGAACGCCAGATCCTGCTGCGCCACCCCTCCCGCGGCGAACCACCCGCGCCCCCGATGGCGACGCCGATCGCGGGCCGCAGCACGACGAACTACCTGACCATCGGCGACGACCAGGTGCTGGTGCGCGTGATGGGCGACATCCACGCCGCGCCCCCGCTGGTGATCGCGCCGCATGTGCCGGGATCCTCGGCGCTGTATGAGGATTTGCTCCGCGCCCTCGACATCCCCGCGATCAGCTTCGATCCGCTGGGCCATGGCGAAAGCGATGCCGGCACGGCGCAATCGCCGGAAGCCTGGGCGACGACGCTCTGGCAGGTCTGCGATGCGCTGGGCGTCACGCAGGCGCATCTGCTGGGCCACAACAGCGGCGCCGCCACCGTTGTCGCCGCCGCGGCCGCGCGGCCCGATCGTGCGCTGTCCGTGCTGCTCGACGCGCCCATCGCGCTGCCCGCGCGGCTGCGCGCGGAATGGGCGGATCGCTGGGCGCCGGATGTGACGCCAAGCTGGGATGGATCGCATCTGCTGAAGATGTGGCACATGCGCCGCGACATGGGGCTGTGGTTCCCGTGGTGGGACCGGCGCCTGGTGAATGCGCGGAAGGCGGAACCGCGGCTGGAGCCGGAGCGGCTGCAGGTGGAGATCCGCGAGCAGGCCAAGAACCCGCGCAGCTTCGCCCCCGCCTGGCGCGCCGCCATCGCCTGGCCGCTGCTGGAACGCCTGGCCGCGCTGCCACATCGCGTCGCGCTGCTCTCGGCTGAATCCGACCTCTTCGCGCAATGCCTGCCGGCCGCCGCCGCGATGCGCCCCGATGCCGCCATCCACCGGCATGGCGATACGCTGGCCGACCGCGTCGCCGCCATCCGCGCGGCAATGCGCGACTGATGCCCTTCGACGCCGTCTTCCGCCTGCATCGGCGCACGCGGCCGGACAAGACCGCCATCATCGATGGCGACCGCCGCATCGACTACGCGACGCTCGACCGGCTGATCGATGGGGCCTGCCACGCGCTGCACGCGATGGGCGTACGGCGGGAGATGCTGGTGGGCCTCGGCCTGGCCGACCATGCGGAGCACGTCATCGCGATGATCGCGCTGGCGCGAATCGGCGCCGTGATCCTGCCTATGGATTGCCGCTGGCAGACGGAGGAGAAGCGCCGCTTCGCCACCGCCTTCCAGCCGGAGATCGTGCTGCTGGAAGACGATGACGCCGCGCTGCCCGTGGCGAAGTGGCATGGTGTGACGCCCGGCTGGATCACGCCCTCCGACACGCCCTGGCACGACGCCGCCATCAGCGATGACAGCCCATTGGTGCTGTCGCTGTCCTCCGGCACCACCGGCCTGCCCAAGGGCCCGCGCGCGACGCATCGCCAGTTCGAGGCGCGCTTCATGGTCTATTGGCTGAACATGGGGCTGAACGCGCAGGACGTTTATGTCTCCGTCACGCCGCTCTATTTCGGCGGTGGCCGCGCCTTCAACCTGGCGATGCTCTTCGCCGGCGCCACCATCTCCGTCCTCTCGCCGCGCACGAAGGTGGGCGCGCTGTCGGCGCATCTGGCGGAGATCGGCGGCACGGTGCTGTTCCTCGTGCCGACCATGATCCGCCGCCTGCTGGAGGAGAAGCCGGCGCCGCTGGCCTTCCCCGGCCTGCGCGTCCTCATCTCCTCCGGCTCCGCCCTGCATCCGGACGAACGCATCGCCATCCGCACGCAACTCACGCCCAACCTCTTCGAATTCTATTCCTCGACCGAGGGCGGTGGCGTTTCCATCCTGACGCCCACGGATTGCGAGCGGCACCCCGACAGCGTCGGCCGCCCCGGCTTCCGGGTGGAGGTCGAGATCGTGGACGAACACCACGCGCCGCAACCCCCCGGCACGATCGGCCGCCTGCGCTACCGCAGCCCCGCCTCCGCCCGCGGCTACTGGCGCGCGGAGGATGGCGACGCCTTCCGCGATGGCTGGTTCTATCCCGGCGACCTGGCGCGCCTCGATGCCGAGGGGTTTCTCTATCTGCACGGCCGCGCGAAGGACATGATCATCCGTGGCGGCGTGAACATCTACCCGCAGGACATCGAGCGTGTGCTGCGTGAGATCCCCGGCATCGGCGACGCCGCCGTCACCGGCGCGCCATCGCGTGAGATGGGGGAGGAAGTCGCCGCCTTCATCGTCGCCGATGCGGGCGTGACCGATGACGCGCTGCGCGCCCACTGCCGCGCGAACCTTGCGCCCTACAAGATGCCGACGATCATCCATCGCCTGGCCGAATTGCCGCGCAACGCCGGCGGCAAGGTGGTGAAGGCCGAATTGCTGAAGCTGCTGAACCCCGGAGCCCGATCATGACCCCACGCATCCCGCGTCGCCTGCTGCTGGGTGCCGGCATCGCCGGCCTGGCCGCCCCCGCTTTGGCGCAGGGCGCCTGGCCGAACCGCCCCATCCGCTTCATCAGCCCCTGGCCGCCCGGCGGTCCCGCGGACCTGATCGGACGCCCGATCATCGAGAAGGTGGCCGCGGCCCTCGGCCAGCCCGTGGTGCTGGAAACGCGCCCGGGCGCGGGCGGCACGCTGGCCGTCGCCTCCGTCGCGCGCGCGGCGCCGGATGGCTACACCGTGCTCTTCTCCCAGGCCGGTCCCAACGCCATCACGCCGGCCTTCCGCAGCGTGCCCTATGACCCCATCCGGGACTTCATCCCGGTCACGCAACTCGTCTCCTCCGGCCTCGTCTTCGTCGTGCGGCCCGGCATCGCGGCGAACACGGTCGCCGAACTCGTGAATGTCGCGCGGGCGTCCAATCCCGGCCTGAACTTCGGCTCCATCGGCCCCGCCAGCACCACGCATCTCGCGGGCGAGATGTTCATGCGCGCCGCCGGCATCAACCTTCTGCACGTGCCCTACACGGGTTCCACGCAGCCCATCACGGACATGCTCGCCGGCCGCATCGACATGGGCTTCTGGAACATCGGCGCGGTGATGGGCCATATCCAGTCGGGCATGCTGCGCCCGCTGGCCGTCACCACGCTCGGCCGCAGCAGCCGCCTGCCCAACGTGCCGGCCCTGGCGGAAACCTATCCGGGCCTGGAGATGAATTCCTGGTACGGCGTCCACATGCCGGCCGGCACGCCTCAGCCCATCATCGACCGCCTGCACACGGAATTCGTGGCCGCTGTCCGCGCCCCCGATGTCAGCGCGCGCCTCATCGAGGCAGGGCTGGAGATCGAGGGCACGAGCCCCGCGCAATTCGCCCAGAAGATCGCGGCCGACCTCCAGCGCATGCAGGAACTGCAGCGCGCCACGGGGCTGCGCGCCGAATGATCCGCCGCGGCTTCACCGAGATCGCCGAGGGCCAGGTGCATTTCCGCACCGCGGGAACGGGTGGCGTTCCGCTGGTGATGATGCATGCCTCGCCGGGATCGGCGAAGCTGCTGGAACCGCTGATCGGCGCCTTCGGCCAGCACCGCCGCGTGATCGCCTGTGACACGCTTGGCAATGGCGATTCCTGCGTGCCCGGCACGAAGGACACCACCATCGCCTATTTCGCCGATGCGCATCTGCGCGCGCTGGATGCGCTGGGGCTGGACCGCTTCGACCTCTATGGCAGCCATACCGGCGCCAACATCGCCTGCGAGATCGCGATCGCCGCGCCGCATCGCGTGCGGCGCCTGGTGCTGGACGGCGTCTCGCTCTACGCGCCGGAGGAACGTGCGGACATGCTGGTGCATTACGCGCCTGGCGTGACGCTGGACCAGAACGGATCGCAGCTGTCCTGGATCTGGAACTTCGTGCGCGACGCCTACCTGTTCTGGCCCTGGTACCGGCGCGATGCCGCGCATCGCCGGCCGCTCGGCCTGCCATCGGCAGAGGAGTTGCACGACAAGGTGGTGGAGGTGCTGAAATCCGCCCGTACCTATCACCTCAGCTACAACGCCGCGATCGGCTACGACAAGGAACCGCGCCTCAGGCTGATGGGGGTGCCGACGCTGCTGGCCTGCGCGCGCAGCGACATGCTGTTCGAGTATTTCGACCGCGTGCGCGCGCTGATGCCGCAGGCGGAGCCGCTGGTCACCAACGGTATCGGCAAGCCGGCTGCCTTCGCGGAAACGGTCGCCGCCTTCCAGGCTTTCTACGACCGCGCCTGATCAGGTCGCCGCTTCGGGCTGCATCACGCCGGCGGGCAGCACGACGCGCAGCGCCACGTCGCGATCCGCGCGAAGGTGCAGGCGCATCAATTGCTCCGCCTCCTCCGCCCTGCCGGAGACCAGCGCATCGATGATGTGCCCGTGTTCCAGCAGCGCACGCTCCACGCGCCCATGCCGCAGGGTCAGCAGGCCGAAGCGGTGCACCTGGTCGCCGAGCTGGCCCATGAATTGCGACAGGCGCGAATTGCCGGCCAGGCCGATGATCCGGCTGTGCATGAGGACGGAGAAATCATAGGCCGCGCGCAGCCGCCCCGCCTGCATGTGGGACACCGCTTCCCGGTGATCCGCCCGCAGTGCGTCCGCATCCGCGGGGCCCATGCGTTCCGCCGCCACGCGCACGGCGAAGCCCTCCAGCTGCTCCCGCAGCTGATAGACCTCCACGATGTCCTGCACGGAGAGTTCGGAGACTATGATGCCACGCTGGGGCAGGATGCGTACCAGGCCGCCGCCGGCCAGCTCCCGCAGCGCCTCCCGGATCGGGGTGCGGCTGATGGCGAGTTCATCGGCAAGCTGGTTCTCGCTCAGCAGCGCGCCGGGGGCGTAGCGGCTGTCCAGGATGCCCTGCTTGATGGCGTCATAGGCCTGTTCGCGAAGGCTGCGCGGAGCCTCTCCGCCAGCGCCCTTGCCCCGTGTCATGCTGAATCCGTCTGCCTTGCCCGAGATAGCAGGCCAACATGTATGCCAGATAATGATCGCCTGCAAATCGCCGAAGGGGTGCCGCCGCGCCCTTGTTCGGCGCGCTTGTATCCCAATACCATCCCAGAACCCACGCCACGAAGGGACCCCTCATGGCCTATTCCATCGCCGCCATCGATGCCGTCACCAACTACGAATTCGCCGATCCGGAGCTGGAGCGGAAGGGATGGCAGGAGAGCTTCATCCGCGGCAAGATCGGTGCCGAGGAATCCCGCATCAAGGGCCTGACGCCGGAAGCCTTCATCGAGAAGATGGACCGCGCCGGCGTGGAGCATTGCTTCCTCCTCGCCATCAAGGCCGGCAGCGCGCTCAACACCATCAATCGCCGCGTGCCGTATGAGAAGGTGGCGGAGATGGTGCGCCGCTACCCCACGCGCTTCAGCGCGCTGGCCGGCGTCGATCCCACGGAAGGCATGCGGGGCCTCAGGGAACTCGAATACGCGGTGAAGGAACTCGGCTTCATCGGGGCGCATCTCTATCCCCATTGGTTCGAGATGGCGCCCGACCATGCGCGCTACTACCCGATCTATGCGAAATGCTGCGAGCTCGACATCCCGATCCAGATGCAGATCGGCCATTGCCTCCGCTACTCGGAGGAGCGCCCGCTGAAGAGCGTCGGCCGCCCCATCACGCTCGACACCATCGCGTGCGATTTCCCCGAGCTGAAGCTCGTCGGCATCCATATCGGCTGGCCGTGGACGGAGGAGATGATCGCCGTCGCCTACAAGCATCCCAATGTCTATATCGGCACGGATGCCTATGCGCCGAAGCACTGGGACGAGAAGTTCGTGCGCTACATGAACAGCTTCGGCCAGGACAAGGTGATCTTCGGCACCGACTATCCGGTGATCGATCTGGAGCGCGCGCGCGTGGAGTTCGAGGCGCTGGGCCTGCGCGAGGTCGCGAAGCGCAAGGTGCTCCGCGACAACGCGATCAGGCTCTACGGGCTGAAGCTGCCCCTCTCAGAGTAGCGAGCGCGGCACGTAGCGCCCGCTGCCCACGGCCGTGTCGTCCAGCGCGCCATCGCGCATGACGGCACGGCCGCGCACGACCGTGTGCACCACCTTGCCGGTCAGCACCTGGCCCTCATAGATCGAATAGCCGGCGGAGGAGAGCACGCCCTCCCGCGTCACGGTCCAGCGCCGGCCGGGATCGACGATCGCGAAATCCGCGTCCATGCCGGGCGCGATCGCACCCTTGCGATGCAGGCCCATCGCCTTCGCCGGATTGGTGGCGACGAGTTCGACGATCCGCGCCAGGCTCAGCCCACGCTTCATGTGCCCCTCGCTCAGCAGCACGGGCAGCATCGTCTCCATCCCCGGGCAGCCTGGCGAGGCAGCCCAGATGCCGCCCTCCTTGCCCGAGAGGTCGCGATGCACATGGTCGGTGGCCACGGTGTCGATGCTGCCATCGAACAGCCCGTGCCACAGCGCCTCCCGGTCCGCTTCCTCGCGCAGCGGCGGGTTGATCTTGCCGATCACGCCGCCCTCCCACGTCACGTCATGCGTGAGGTAGTGCGGGCAGGTTTCCACCCAGACCTTGCCGCCCATCGCCCGCCCGCGCTTCGCCGCCTCCAGCGCCTCGGCGGAGGAGGTGTGCACGATATAGAGCGGCGCGCCCGCCTCCTGCGCCACCAGCGCCGCGCGCTGCACGGCATCGGCCTCCACGAAGGGGGGGCGGGATGCGTTCCAACTCGCGAGCCCACCCTGGCCCTCGGGGTCCTGCGCCATGATCTGCTTGCGGCGCACCCAGGCGAGCTCGATCGTCTCGGGATGCGGGCAGACCATGCCGCCATGCGCGGCCACGGTCTCGCACAGCCGCAGCAGGAAGCCGTCATCGATATCCGGCAGGCCGAGGCGCTTGCCCTCACCGCCGCGGTTGTTCATGAAGATCTTGAAGCTGGGCGCGCCGAACTCCTCGACATAGCGCTTGATGCCCGCGAGCTGCGCCTCGGTCGAGATGATGGGGTGGTAGCCGAAATCGATGCGCGATCCGGCCTCCGTCACCGCAATCACCTCGTCCCAGAAATCCTCGAAGGGATCGGTGGCCATGAGGTAGGGGATGAAGCAGGTGATGCCGCCGGCGGCCGCCGCCGCGCTTTCCTGCGCCGCATCGCCCGGCACGCGCGGGCGGCTGATGTCCTTGCCATGGCCGAGATGCAGATGCACGTCGATGGCGCCCGGCATCACGACGAGACCGGAGACGTTCCACTCCTCCGCCGCTTCCGCCGCAGCGCCACGCGCGAGGATGGCGGCGATGCGCCCATCCTTGACCGCGATCTCGCAGGTGGTGGGGCCAAGGCCCGGCAGCACGGCGCTGCCGCCGCGCAGAAGCAGATCGTAGCGCATCATGCTTCGTCCCGCGGCGCCAGCTGGCCGAGTGCGGCGACCGCTTCCTCCGTCGTCATCACATCCGCATATTTCGCGGCCATGTCGAACAGGTTGACCGCGTGGGATGTCGCGCTGCGGTCATAGACCGCGTCCTGCGGGACGACGACGCGCCAGTTATAGGCGAAGGCGTCGACGACGGAGCCGCGCACGCAGCCGCTCGTCGTGCAGCCCGTCACCACCAGCGTATCGACGCCGAGGTCGACCAGGTAGCTGGCCAGCGGGGTGCCGAAGAAGGCGCTGGGATGCTTCTTCGGCAGCAGGATGTCGCCGTCACGCGGCGCGACTTCCGCGACGAAGTCGTAGCTGTCCCGCGGCACCGTCATCAGCGCCGGCACCTTGGCCGCCAGGCGCCCCGTGTCGAAGCTCTCCTTGGGCGAGACATGGGGGTAGAGGACGGGCCACCCCTTCTCCCGGAACAGCGCCAGCAGTGCCTGGATGCGCGCGACGGCGGCCCAGCCGACCTCGCCGCAACTCGTGGGGTATTCCTTGATCGCGTCCCAGAACGGCATGGGCTTCGTGCCGACGGTGCGATACTGCACATCGATGATCAGCAGCGCGGGCCGCCGCCCGAGGCCCGAGCGCCGCCCGAATCCGGCGGCGCCATAGGCACGTTGTTCTTCCTCGGAGATGATTCCATCCCAGGGCTTCATGCGACTCAGTCCGGTTGTTCCTCGCCACGAACGCTAGATCATCGGTTGCAGACACACAAGATGTATCCAAGTCCCGGGGGTAGGGGGGCGCCGAAGCGCCGCCCCGTCTCAGCGCGCCGCCCAGCCCGATTTCGCCAGGATGTCGTGGCTCACGCGGATATCGCCATCCGGATCGGCGCCTGGTGTCAACGCATCGGTGATGATCTCCAGCACCGTCAGCCCCTGGTAGCCGATCTCCTTCAGCGCCGCCGCTGCCGCAGCCGGTTCCACGATCCCGGTGCCGAGCCGTTCATGCTTGAACACGGCATAGCCGCTGTCGGAGATGTGGACGTTCTTGATCCGCTTGCCGAGCAGCCGGATCGCGGCGGGGACGTCTTCCTTGATGTAGGCGCTGTTGCAGACGTCGAAGTTGATCCCGACTTCCGGCCCGATCTCCTCCGCCACCGCCAGCATGTCGGCGGCCTTGGGCAGGAAGGTGAAGGGGACATTCTCCAGGATGATCTCGACGCCGGAACCCTTCGCGAAATCCACGAGTTCGCGCATGCCCTCGATGAACCAGGCCCGCATCCAGGGCACGGGCGGATCGATCAGGGAGTTCACGGGACCGGGGATCGCGCAGACATAGGGGCAGCCCCAATCGGCCGCGAGGTCGATGGCTTCCCGGTACCGGTCCAGCGTGTAGCGCCGCATCTTCGCGCAGACGCTGTTCGGGTTATTGTCGAGCAGCGGATAGCAGAAGGACGTGATGGCGGAACCGCTGTCGTCGAGCCAGGACTTGTATTCGCGCCGCTTCGCGGGCGTGAGTTCGGAGGGCCAGCAATGCGGCGGGAAGATCATCATCTCGAAGGCGCGATAGCCCTGCGCGTGCAGGTGCTTCAGTGCGCCGAGGCCATCATGCGAATAGAGGAACGGGAAGGTCGAGGTGGCAACGCGAAGATCGGCCATGCTGGGCTCCTCTAGAGGCTGTGTTCGGATCGGGTGTTGACGATGAGTTCGGCGATGGTCGCGGTATCCGGCAGCCGCAGCAGCAGCGAGACGATCTCCGCGATCGTGGCCGGTGACAGGCGATTCGCGGAAATCCCAGGCAGGCCGGCCAGCAATTCCGTATCGATGGCGCCGGGACACAGCGCCGTGACGCGCACGCCTTCCTCCCACCCCGCCAGCTTCGTCGCCTGGCTGAGCGCCACCAGCGCGTGCTTGCTCATGGCATAGCCGATGGAGACTGAGGCATCGCGGATGCGCTTGCCATCGGTGGAGGCGATGTTCACCACCCGCCCATGCCCCGCCGCGCGCAGATGCGGCAGCGCGCGCTTCGTCGCACGGAAGGGCGACTTGACATTGACGGTCCAGAGCTCGTCGAGCTCTTCCTCGCCGCCCTCGTCCCAGGTCACGCGGCGCAGGATACCGGCATTGTTGATGAGGCCATCGAGGCGCCCATGCGTCGCGGCCGCGGCCTCGATCCACGCCTCCGCCGTCGCGGGCTTCATCGCGTCATAGGCGTGAAAACTTGCGCGTTCCGTGAAGCCGAGCCGCGCACGCGCCGCAGCGGGATCGCGCACGCCGAGGGCCAGCGTATAGCCCTCCCCATGCAGCTTGTGCGCGATGGCGGCGCCGAGGCCGCGCGAGGCCCCGGAGATGGCGATGACGCGGCCCGTGGCGGGGATCAGTTCCGCGTCACGCATGGTCAGAACAGGCCCTGATAGACGCCGCCATCATTGACGATGTTCTGCGCTGACATGAACCCCGCCTGTGCGCTGCAGAGATAGGCGACCAGGTCGCCGCATTCCGAGGGATGCGCGAAGCGGCCCGCTGGGCAGCCATTGATGCGGTCCTCGACCATGGCTTCATAGGTCGTCCCGCGCCGCGCGGCATGGCCGTGCAGGTTGGTGCGCAGCGCATCCGTGTCGAACAGCCCCGGGCACACCGTGTTCACGGTGACGTTGTGCGGCAGCAATTCCCGCGCGATCGAGCCGATGGCGCCGGACAGCGCGACGCGCGCGGCATGCGAATGCGCGAAGCCCACCTGGGGGAACTTGATGAAGCTGACGGAGATGCTGACCACGCGGCCGAACTTGCGATCGCACATGCCGGGCGTGACGCGGCGGATCAACTCCATCGAGGAGTAGAAATGCACGTCCCACCAGCGCAACCATTCGTCGCGCTCCCAGGCCCGGAAATCGCCGGGCACCTGGCGGACGCCGGGATTGCAGACCAGGATATCCGGCGCCGGGCAGGCGGCCAGGATCGCGTCCCGACCTTCCGGCGTGTTCACATCCACCGCCACCGTCTGCACGGTGACGCCCGTATCGCGTCGCAGCGCTTCCGCTGCCTCATCCAGCGCTTCCTGGCCCCGCGCGACGATGGTGACGTTCGCACCCTCCTGCGCCAATGACCGCGCGCAGGCCTCGCCCAATCCCCTGCTGCCACCGCAGACGATCGCGTGCCGCCCCCTGATGCCGAGATCCATGTCAGAGCAGCCCCATATCCTTGAGACCTGTGCGCAGGCCTTCGAGCGGTGCGCCAGCCAGCGCGCGCAGCGGCGGCCGCGGCGTGCCGCCCCCGGCGAAGCCCATCATGTCCATCGCCGCCTTGGTGGCGGGGTAGAGGGTGCGGCCACCGCTGGTGAAGAGGTCCGTGAGCTTGCGCCCCGTTTCCTGCAACTCAGCGGCATCGCTGCGCCCGTCGCGCGCGGCGTAGTAGAGGTCGAGGCAGCCGGTCCAGACATTCGGGAAGCAATCGACCGTGCCATCGGCACCCAGCGCCACGGCCGGCACGCCGAAGACGGAGGAGGGGCCGCAGAACACCCGAAGCCGGTCCTTCACCGCCAGCATGGTGCTGTAGAAGTTGTTCCAGTCGCCGGAGGATTCCTTGATGGCGACGACCTTCTCCAGATCGGCCAGGCGATCCGCCAGCGCCGGGGAGATCGCGTTCACCGCATTGCCGGGGATGTTGTAGACCACCATCGGCAGGTCGATCGCGTCAGAGACCGCCTTGTAATGGGCGAAGATCTCGTCATCCGTCAGCTTCACGAAATAGGGCGGCAGCACCAGCACCGCATCGGCGCCGACCTGCTTCGCATGCTTCGCGAGCGCGATGGTATCGGCTTCGCCCACGCAGCCCGTGCCGACGATGACGGTCCCGCGGCCCGCCGTGGCGGCCACGGCCTCGGCATACAGCGCCTTCCGTTCCTCCATCGCCAGCGCCCAGAATTCGCCGGTGCAGCCGCAGGCGACGATGCCGGTGGCGCCGGCATCCAGCATGCGCGTGACATTGGCGCGGAAGCCCGCATTGTCCACGCGCCCCGCCGCATCGAAGGGCGTCGTCAGCGCCGGCATGGGGCCCGACCAGGCGACGTCATCGCGGTTCATCAGACACTCTCCTCAACGGACATGGCGCGCGCATCCAGGCGCGCCTCGCTTGTGGCATCGAACAGATGCACGCGTTCGGCGCGTAGCGCGAAGGACACGCTTTCGCCAGGGTTCAGGGTGGCCTCCGCCGGTGCCCGCGCGGTCAGTGGCGAGCCGCCGGCATCCAGCATGACGATGGTCTCATGCCCCGTCGGCTCCACCACCCGCACCGTTGCGCGATAGGGGCCCGGGCCGATCACCACATCCTCCGGCCTCACGCCCAGCACCACCTTCGCCGGCGCGCCCGTGACGGCGAAGCGCGCGGTGATGGCGGGATGGCTGAAGATGCCGTCAGCGAAGGTGCCGGGCAGCGTGTTCATCGGCGGGGTGCCGATGAAGCCCGCGACGAACAGGTTCGCCGGCCGGTCATAGACCTCCCGCGGCGGCGCGAATTGCCGCAGCTCGCCACCCTCCATCACCGCGATGCGATCCGACATCGTCATCGCTTCCAGCTGGTCATGCGTGACGTAGACGAAGGTTCGGCCCAGCGTGCGATGCAGCTCGATCAGTTCCGCCCGCATATGCGCGCGCAGCTTGGCGTCGAGGTTCGACAGCGGTTCATCCAGCAGGAAGACCTTGGGGCTGCGCACCAGCGCGCGCCCCAGCGCCACCCGCTGCTGCTGGCCGCCCGAAAGCTGGCGCGGCTTGCGGTCCAGCAGCGCCTCAAGCTTCAGCATGGCGGCGATTCGCGCGACCTGCGCGGCACGTTCCGCCTTCGCCATGCCCTGCTTCTTCAGGGGATAGGCAATGTTCTCGCCCACCGTCATGTGCGGATACAGCGCGTAGGACTGGAACACCATGGCGATGTCCCGCTTGCCCGGCGCGACATCGTTGACCACGCGCCCGCCGATGGAGATCTCGCCGCTCGTGGGAAATTCCAGTCCCGCCAGCATCCGCAGTGTCGTCGTCTTGCCGCAACCCGAGGGCCCGAGCAACGAGACGAACTCGCCCGGCCTGATCGACAGGTCCAGCCCCTTCACCGCCACGGCATCGCCGAAGGCCTTGCGGACGCGGGTGAAGGTGACCTCCGCCGCGCTCATCCCTTCACCCCACCGGCACCGAAGCCGCGGGTCAGGTATTTCTGCAGGACGGCGAAGATGATGATCAAGGGGACACTCATCATGACGGAGGCCGCCATCAGCAGCGACCATTCGATGTTGAAGGAGGATACGAGCATGCTCATCACGCCCGTCGTCAGCGGCCGCGCACTGTCCGTGTTCACAAGCACCAGCGCGTAGAGATATTCGTTCCAGGACAGGATGAAGGTGAACAGCGAGGTCGAGATGATGCCCGGCAGCGCCTGCGGCAGGATCACGTCGAAGAAGGCCTCCATCCGCGTCGCGCCATCGACCAGCGCGGCGGATTCGAGATCATCCGGAATCCCCTGCATGAAGCTGCGCAGCAGCCACAGCGCATAGGGCAGGGCGAAGCTGGTATAGGCGATCACCAGGCTCAGCAGCGAATTCGCCACGCCGAGCCACACCATCATCAGGTACAGCGGCAGGATCAGCACGACGGAGGGCAGCAGGTAGGTGAAGAGCACCAGCTGCGCCAGCCTCTCCCGCCCCGGATAGCGGAACCGCACCAGGCTGTGCGCCCCCAGCGTCGCGACGCCCACCACCAGCACCGTGGTGGAGAAGGACAGGATCAGCGAGTTCCGCATGAACAGCAGGAACGGCGTCTCCCACAACAGGCGGCGATAGTGTTCGAAGGTGATTTCCTCCGGCCAGAAGGTCGGTGGAATGCGGAACAGCTCGAATTGCGGCTTGACCGAGGTGATGACCATCCAGATGAGCGGGAAGGCCGTGACCAGCACGATGGTCCAGGCCATCAGGTTGAAGGCGATACGCTTCATCGCGCTTCCTCCTTCCCCATGCGGCGGAGGTACAGCACCATGAAGACCAGCATCACCGCCATCATCGCGACGGCAACCGCCGTGGCGCGGCCCATCGCATCCAGCCCGAAGGCTTCCTTGTAGACCATCAGCGGCAGCGTCTGGGTGGAGATCAACGGCCCGCCGCCCGTCATCAGGTAGATCAGGTCGAATTCCTTGAAGTCCCAGATGGCGCGCAGCAGCACCACCACCATCAGCACGTCCTTCAACTGCGGCAGTGTCACATCCGTGAAGCGCGCCCAGGCGCCGGCGCCATCGATGGTCGCGGCCTCGTAAAGTTGGTCGGGAATGGTCTGGAGCCGCGCCAGGATCGCGATGACGACGAAGGGGAAGTACTTCCACGCGCCGACCAGCACGATGCTGATCATGGCGTTGGGCATCGATCCCAGCCAATCCAGCGGCATCTGCAACAGGCCCGACCACATCATCAGGTGGTTCAGGATGCCGTAGAGGTCATTGAACAGCCAGCGCCACACCAGCACGGCCACGACGGTCGAGACGAAATAGGGAAACAGGATCAGGCTGCGCGCCAGCGCGCGGAAGACGATCGCCTGGTGCAGCATCAACGCCGCCGCCACGCCCAGCACCACCTGCAGGAACAGCGTGCACACGGTCCAGACCAGCGTGTTGAACAGCGACCGCCAGAATTCCTCGCCGGCGAAGAGGTCGGCGTAGTTCTGGAAGCCGACGAAATTGCCCTTGAGCGTCGGCGTGAAGATGTTGAACAGGCTCAGATAGATGGCCGAGACCAGCGGATAGACGATGACGGCGCAGAAGATCAGCACGCAGGGGGCGATCAGCATCACCCCCAGCATCGCGTCCCGCCGGTCGAGGGGATTGCCCCTCGCCGGCCCGCCAGCCCCGGACCCCATGCCGATGCGTCAGCCGCGCATCAGCGCTTCAAGGCGCTGCGCCGTGGTGGAGACGACCGCCGCCATCGGTTCGTTGTTGATGACGTAGCGCTGCACGGCCTCGGCCAGCACGTGGCTCGCGATGATGCGCCCCGCCGCAGTGTTCGGCCGGTGCCGCGTCGATTCCCAGCCGAGGTTGTGGCCCGCCGCCGCGCTCTCGCTCATCAGGTCGACTTCGGCGCGGTACTTCTGGATCAGCGCATTCTCCTGGTATTGCGGCATGGCGCTGATGGTCTTCAGCACCGGCAGCACATGGCCCGGCGCCGCATGCAACTGGCGGATGTAGCCATCGGCGCGGAACAGATGCGCCGCGAAGCGCTTCGCCAGCGCCATGTTCGGCGCCACCTTCGGGATCATCACGCTGGGGAAGTCATTGAAGGTCCAGGGCGCGACATTGGTCGAGATCGTCGGGTAGCGCGCGCAGGTCACGCTGTCCGCGATCCGCGGGTTCTGCGCCGCGACATTCGCCAGCACGCGGCCGGTGTAGATGCCGGTCGCGGTCGCGCCCGCCACGAAGGCGGTCAGGCTTTCGCCCCAGGAATAGTTGGTCGCACCCGGCGGGCAGAGCTCCCGCATCGACTTGTAGAATTCGAGCGCGTTGCGGAAGGCGTCGCTGTCCACCGTCACCTGCAGGTCGGGGGAGAAGATGTTGCCGCCAGCACCATGGACGAAGCAGATGAAGATCAGGCTCGTCATCGAATTGCGGGCGTAGGGAAGCGGCGCGCCGAACACGCCGCCACCCTGCATGCGGCGGCAGGCATCGCGCAGCTGGTCCCAGGTGCGGGGCGCTTCCGCGATGTTGGCGCGCTGCATCAGGTCGCGGCGCAGCCACATCATGTTGGCGGCGGAATTGCCGATGCCGGTGCCGGCGAACTGGCCGGGCGTGATTTCATAGATGCGGTTCGCACCATCATAGAAATTCGACGTGCCGATCATGTTGATCACGTCGTTGAAGGGCTCCAGCAGGCCGTTCTGCCAGTAGGTCGCGACCGCGAAATGCGGCAGATGCGTCACCACGGACGGCACCTGGCCGGAGGCGAAGGCGGCCGCCATCTGCGCGGGGTAGCCTTCGTCGGACGTGGCCTCGAACACCACGCGCACGCCCGGATTCGCTTCCTCGAAGGTGCGGATCTGGAAATTGTAGGCCTCGCGCTGCGCCGGCGCCGTCTGCGGCGACCACCAGCGAAGCGTCGTCGGCGTCTGCGCCCTCGCGCCGCCAGGTGCTGCCAGTGCCACGGCGCCCGCGCCCAGCGCGGTGCCCAGGCTGCGGCGAGAGAGGCCGCTGCGGGTGGTCTCGGTCATGTCTCTTCCCTTCCTTCCCTGCTTCCGTCACCCACTGGCGGCAACCGCACAGCGAACGCTTGACCGCAGTGTGAAACACCACATGACGAAACCGCAAGGGCCTTTCCCAGGATTTCAAGCGTTGACCACACGGATTCACGCGACCTAAGTTCGCCCTGCGAACAGCCTGACCCGATGGGCAAGACCACGATGGATGATGCGATCCCGCGCGACCTGCACGCGCCCGAAGCGCCCCCGCGGGAGGATCGGGAGATCGTGCAATCCGTGCTGCGCGCGCTCGATGTGCTGCGCAGCTTTGACCGGCAGACCCCGCGGCAGACGCTGTCCCAGGTGGCGGAGCGCACGGGCCTCAGCCGCGCCACCGCGCGCCGCTTCCTGCTGACCTTCACCCATGCCGGCTATATGGAGCAGGAGGGCGGGCGATTCCGTCCCACGGCCAAGCTGCTCGAACTTGGCCATTCCGCCGTGGCGTCGCTCGGCCTCTGGGACATCGCGCGGCCCATCATGGCGGATCTGTCCATGCGGCTGGGCGAGGCCGCCTTCGCCGCGGTGCTGGATGGGGAGGATGCGCTCTATGTCGCGCATGCGCCCTCGCCTGGTCGTGTCGTCGCCGTCGGCATCGCGGTGGGCCGGCGCCTGCCGGCATATGCGACCTCGGTCGGCCGCGTGCTGCTCGCGGGGCTCAGTGACCAGGCGCTTGGCCAGGCCCTGTCGGCGATGAAGCCCGTGGCGCATACGCCGAATACCGTGACGTCCAAGCCGAAGCTGCGCGCGATCATCGAGGATGCGCGCCGCAACGGTTTCTCGATCGTGGATGAGGAACTGGAAATCGGCCTCCGCTCCGTCTCCGTGCCCTTGCGCGCACCGGGCGGCGCGGTGCTCGCGGCACTGAATGTCTGCGGCCCCTCCTCGCGCGTCACGGCTGACGTGCTGCACAGGCGCTTCCTGCCGGAATTGCTGGAGGCCGCGGACCGCATCAACCGGTCGCTTCGCGATTGAAACGATCCGGCGTGAAGCGTGCCACCGGGAAGCCCGCTTCGCGCCCCAGCAGGATCGCCGCCGCCATGTCGGCCACCAGCGGGCCGAGCGTGTAGCCCGCATCGCCCGGCACCGCGACATGCACGCGCGGTTCGGCGCCGAGTGGCCCCAGCACGCATTGCCCATCCGTCGTCGTGTTCACCCCGGCCCATGTGCGCAGCAGACGCAGGTCGCGCACGCTGGGGACGATGTGCTGCGCGAGGGTGAGGTTGCCGACGAGCGATTCCATCGCGACCGTCGGCGCCTGGTCCGGCCCCGCGAAGCGCGCGGGCCAGCCGCCGCCGATCACGACCTGGCCGCTCGCCAACTGCTTCAGCGTGATCATGCGCTCGGCGTGCTGCACCAGGTGCTTGACCAGTGGCGCGGCGGCTTCGGTGATGTTCATGTGCAGCGGCTCGGCGACGGTCGGGACATGCGCGCCAAGCTGTGCCGCCAGCCTGCCCGTGCCCGCGCCGGCGGCCAGCACCACCGTCCCGGCGCGCAGGGCGCTGCCATCCGACAGCGTCAGCGCCATGCCGGCGCCGTCGCGTTCGATCCGTTCCACCCAGACCTTCAGCCGATGCGGGACACCACGCTGACGGAGGTCATCCCACAGCGCCCGATTGGCCAGCAGCGGGTTCAGCTTGCCCTCGTCATGGCAGAGCTCCGCCCCCACCACCGCTTCGCCGAGATAGGGCGCGATGCGACGGACCGCCGCGCGATCCAGCATCTCCACCCGCAGGCCCAGTTCCTCCTCCCGCGCGCATTTCCGCGCGAGGAATTCGTAGCTGGTGGAATCCTCGCAGACCATCAGCCCGCCGGATTGCCGCAACTCCACATCCGCGCCGAGTTCCTCGGCCAGCGAGGACCAGCGCCGCGCCGCCGCCGGATACAGCGGCAGCGACGCCTCCAGGTTCGGCACCAGCTCCGGATACATCCGCAGGAAGCGGCTCTGCATCTGCACATGCAGGCTGCCGGCATTGGCGTTGGTGCCGCCATGCCGGCCGTCATCCAGCAGCAGCACGTCGCGCCCCGCGATGGCGAGGTTGCGGGCCAGGCAGAGGCCGACGATGCCGCCACCGATGATGGCGACATCGGCCTGCTGGATCACTCCGCCGCCTGCTGGGCCAGGGCCGCCCGCTTGCGCTGCCAGGCGCGCCAGGTGGTGGCCCAGCGCGCGGGGTCTTCCGGCGCCTCGCCATCCACGCGGCCGATCGGCGCGTTGTGGGGCGCGGTGCGCACCATCTCCGGATCGCTGCGTGCTTCGTCGCACACCTTGGCCAGCACGTCGCACCAGAGGTCGATATCCTCCTTCGACCACAGCTCGCCCGCTTCCGGCGTGAAGGGTTCCGGCACAACCCAGGGCTCATGCGACAGCCAGGGCGCGTCGATCCCGTAGTCGGTCATGCGGTTGCCGACTTCGACGACGCCGAGCCCGGTTTCCTCCTTCAGCGGCCCGAGCCCATAGCGCGTCATCTCCATGCGCCAGGTCTTCGCTTCCGGATTGGACCGCGCGACGCCAGGGATGGCGAGGAGCTTCTTCTCCATGTAGTTGTTGGCCAGCACGGCAAGATCGGCGGCCTCCTTGATGCCGTCCCCGCCCATCGCCCGCGCCCAGACATAGGCGCGCATGACGATGTGGAGATTGCCCAGGAACTCCCGCACCTTGCCGACGGAATCCGGCCGGTCATGATCCATGCGGTACAGGCCCGTCGCCTCATCCTTCACCACGATCGGCTTCGGCAGGAAGGGTGCGAGTTCGGCGGAGCAGCCATAGGCACCCACCGCCGGCCCGCCGCCGCCCTTGGGGCCGCCGAAGGTCTTGTGCAGCATGAACATGCAGGCGTCGAAGCCGAGTTCGCGTGCGCGGATGCGGCCCATCACGCCGTTGAAGTTGGCGTGGTCATAGAAGGCCAGGCCACCGGCCTGCTTCACGAGCTTCGTCCATTCGACGATCTGCGGGTTGTAGACGCCCATATCGTCGGGGTTGTTGATCATCAGCGCCGCGGTGCGGCTGGACAGCGCGGCCTTCAGCGCCTCGATGCTCGGATAGCCATTCTCCTCCAGCATCAGCGTCACCACCTTGAACCCCGCGGTCGCGGCGGTGGCGGGGTTGCAGGGATGCGCCTGGATGGAGGTGATGATCTCGTTCCGCTGCTCCAGCTCCCCCTTCGCCGCGAAATAGCCGCGCGTGACGCAGGTATGGGTGTAGGCAGCGTCCGCCCCGCCGGCGGCCTGGAAGACGAACTGGTCCATGCCGGAAAGCTCCCGCAGGATCAGGTCGAAGCGGTGCACGATCTCCAGCAGGCCCTGGATGGTGCTGTCATCCTGCAGCGGATGGATCTCCGCCATCTGCGGCCGCAGGCCGAGCGCTTCGCTGACCCGCGGATTGTACTTCATCGTGCAGGTGCCGAAGAGGCTGACGCCCATCATGCCGAGCACCTGCTGCGAGAGGTGCAGGTAGTGGCGCAGCACGTCGTGCTCCGTCATCTCCGGCAGGGCAGGGGCGCTGCGCCGGCGCATGCCCGCGGGCACCAGCGCTGCTGCATCGGTCTCTGGCCGCGGGAAAACGAGGCCACGCCGCCCCTTCACGCCCATCTCCATCACGACGGGCTCGTTCCACCGGGCCTGGTGGATCAGCTTCGGCGTCCCGCTCATCGCACGATGTCCTCCAGCGCTGCCGCGAGTCTTTCGATGTCCTCGGAGGAGTGGATTTCCGTCACGGCATAGAGCGCGCTCTGCCCCAGCGCCGGGATGTCGGCGGAGAGGTCCTTGCCGCCGAAGATGCCGCGCGCCAGCAGCGCCTTGTTCACCGCCGCGACCGTCTGGCCGGTGCCCGAGAAATCCACGACGAACTCCCGGAAGAACCCGCCCGTCCAGCGCACCGAAACGCCCGGCACCGACGCGATGCGCCTGGCCGCCGCATGCGACCGCGCCAGCACCAGCTCTCCCAACTCCCGAAAACCCTCGGGCCCCATCAGCGACATGTAGACGGCATTGGCGATGGCGGTGAGGTAGACGGAATTACCCGTCCAGTCCTTCCCCTGCTCCCGCATCCCGTAGCTCGATTGATGCGACAGGCTCAGCGCGAAGCCGTGCTCACCCGGGTTCTGCGTGGTTGTGATGGAGATGTTGAGCGTCGGATACTCCCGCGCATACCGCTCCTCGTCTCGCGACGCGATGAAGCCGCCCGCGCCGCCGCCCGCGCTCATATGCGCGCCGAGTGTCTGCGTCGTGCCGACGACGATATCCGCCCCGTAGTCGGGCGGCGGCGCCAGCACGCCGAGGCTGATGGGATCGACGCCCACGATCACCTGCGCCCCCGCCTGATGCGCGAGATGCGCGATGGCCTCGCCCTGCGTCTCGATCAGGCCGAGGAAGGACGGGTTCTCAAAATAAACCGCCGTGACGCCGTCGCTCATCTTCGCGCGCAGATCGGCCAGGTCCAGCAGCCCTGTCGCCGCATCCTGTGCCACCGTCACCACCGCGATGTGGGACGCCATCCCCTCCGGCTCGCAATATTGCCGGATCACCGCCAGCCTCTCCGGGTCCATCCATGCCGGCACCAGCACGCGCCGCCGCCCGTTCAGCCGCGACGCCAGGCGGATCGCATTGCCCGCGGCGCAGCCCCAGGAATAGACGGGCAGGCCGACGAAGTCGCAGGCCACCAATTCGCCGAGCTGGGAGCAGAATTCGAACCAGGCCTGGTTGCGCCCATGGTCGGACATCGCCGTGCCCCAGACCGAGGTCAGGAACTCGCTCCGCCCCGCCACCTCATCCACGATGGCCGGCACATGGTGCTGCCAGATGCCGGCGCCGAGGAAGGACAGGTTCTCCTCACACGATCGGTTCTTCGCCAGCAACTGCAGCATGTGGCGCCGCAGCTCCACCTCCGACCGCAGCGCGGGCGGCAGCGCGAATTCATGCTTCGTGCGATGCGCCTCGGGGATCTGTTCGAACAGCGCCTCGATCGAAGGGGCGCCGGTTTCCCGCAGCATCGCCTCCTTGATCGCGGGCACGGAATTGGCCATCCAGGGATGCGCCGTCATGCTCTCTCCTGTCACGTCTTCGTCTCCCTCAGGCGGCGATCTTGATCATGGCGCTGCGATCGGGCGCGGTGCGCACGGCGATGTAGCCCGCGAGTTCCGCATCCATCGCCGCATCGCCGGTATCCACATGCAGGCAGGCGGGATCGAGCGCCGCAAGCTTCATCGCCCCCGCCACCACGACCAGGTTCTGCCGCCCGATTCGCCTCAGCACCGCAGCACTGATCTGCTGGTTGCCCCGGCCGAGCAGGAAGCCCTGGCCGCCCGTCACGCCCAGTACCAGGGTCGCCGGCGCAGTCTCCGTCAGCCGCAGCAGCTGTGCCTCGCTCACATCGGCCGCCAGCAGGCGGCCATCGAGCGCGACATCCACGCCCATCAGCGTGCCCTCGAATCCGATGGCGCGCTTCACCCGGCGCATGGTGGTGCCGCAGCCCAGCACATGGAGCCGCCCGCGTTCCATCTCGCCCGCGATGCGACGCGCCAGTGCATCCAGCGCGGCCTCATCCGTCACCACCGCGCCGGCCTTGCCGGCCTGCATCAGCGCGCGTTCTTCCGGCACCAGCGCCACGCCATGCAGGCGGGGGCTGACGCGGCCGGCGCGCAGCGCCTCCTCGTCCAGATCCATGATTTCCGCTTCCCGGAACCGGGCCTCGCCCGCCATGACGCGCGCAGCCAGGCGGCCGGCCGCGGCGGGGCTGGTGGCGAAGACCGCGGACTGCATCTTCACGCCCGTCGGGATGCCCAGCAGCGGCACTTCAGTGCCGACCGTGCCTGCCACGTCCCGCGCCGTGCCGTCACCGCCCGCGAAGAGGATCAGCGCCACCCCCGCTTCCGCCATGGCCCGCGCCGCGTCACGCGTGCCCTGCGCATCCGCGCTTACGCCGGCCAGCGTCTCGCAAGGGATGCCCGCCGCCGCGCAGGCATCAGCGCCCATCGCGCCCGGCGCCGCCAGCACCGCTACGCCGCGCAGTTCCGCCAGCGCCCGCACCGCGCGGAGGCCGGAGACAGGCTCCGCCCCCAGCGCCCGCGCGCGCGCCAGCACATCCGGCCCATCGGTGCCCTTCAGCCCGACCCTGCCGCCCATGCCCGCGATGGGGTTCACGATGACTCCCAGCCGCCGCACCAAGTCCCCCGCCCGTTCGCATCGCGGCTTCCCGCGTGTTCGCATCGCGAACATCAATGCGCCAGACGGACAATCTGCGGGGCTTCCGGCGATGGCGCAATCCCGAAGATGAAGCATCCGACATCCCGCGCCCCGCCGCCACAGGGTTGTGGCCCCGCGCCTCGCGGTCCTAGGCTTCGCCGCGATGCAGCAAGCCGCCCCGACACCCGAAGGCCTGCCCGCGCTGGAGGCACGGCTCCGGCGCGAATTGGCGCTGCTCAACCTGCCGCCCAGGGCCTGGGTGCCGGAAACGCCCTTCGAGCGCGGCG
Source organism: Falsiroseomonas sp. (assembly GCF_051859025.1). Taxonomy (GTDB): domain Bacteria; phylum Pseudomonadota; class Alphaproteobacteria; order Acetobacterales; family Acetobacteraceae; genus Falsiroseomonas. Next base: position 245,515 of record NZ_JBHYGL010000038.1, read on the forward strand.
AATTGCTGGATGTCGCCGTCATCGGCGGCGGCCTGTCGGGCCTCTGCGCCGCGGCGGCGCTCCGTTTCCTCGGCATCACACGCCTCGCGGTGCTGGACCGCGCGGCGGAAGGCACGGAAGGCCCCTGGGTGACGACGGCGCGCATGCGCACGCTGCGCACGGCGAAGGAGGTCGCGGGCCCGGCGCTCGGCATCCCCTCGCTCACCTTCCGCGCCTGGTTCGAGGCGCAGTGGGGCGAGGAAGCCTGGGCCGCGATGTTCCGCATCCCGCGCCCCATGTGGATGGACTACATGGTCTGGTACCGCCGCGTCTTGGCGCTGCCCGTCCGCAACGGCGTCGAGGTTTTTTCCATGGAGCCGCAGCCCGACGGCCCCATCCGTATCGCGACGAACAGCGGCGTGCTGCATGCCCGCCGCCTGGTGCTGGCCACGGGCATCGATGGCCTGGGCGGCCCCGCTGTGCCCGCCGTGCTGCGCGACCTGCCGCGCCGCTACTGGGCCCATTCGGCGGAGGCGATCGACATCGCGTCGCTGGCCGGCAAGCGCGTCGGCGTGGTCGGCGCCGGCGCCTCTGCCATGGACAATGCCGCCGTCGCGCTGGAAGCCGGCGCCGCTTCCGTGGACATGCTGATCCGCCGGGCGGAGATGCCCCGCATCGACAAATTCACCGGCATCGGCAGCAAGGGCATGGCGCATGGCTTCATGGGCCTGCCGATGGAGGACAAGTGGCGCTTCTTCCGCCTGGCCAATGACGCGCAGCTGCCCGCGCCGCGGCAATCCGTGCTGCGCGTCTCCGCCTTCCCCAATGCGCGCTTCCTCTTCGGCTGCCCTATCCTCTCGGCGCGGGAGGATCGCGGCGCGCTGCTGGTGAAGACCCCGCGCGGCGCGCTGCGGCTCGATTTCCTGATCCTCGCCACCGGTTTCGCCATCGCGCCGGAGACGCGGCCCGAACTGCACGCCATCGCGCCCCATATCCGCCGATGGTCGGACAGCTACACGCCGCCGCCGGAGGAGCGCGACGACGCGCTGGCGCAGCACCCCGACCTCGGCCCGGGATTCGAGTTCCAGGAACGCGTGCCCGGCGCCTGTCCCGGGATATCGCGCATCGCCTGCTTCACCTTCCCCGCGGTGCTGTCCCACGGCAAGCTGACCAGCGGCATCCCCTCGGTCAGCGAAGGCGCGCGCCGCCTGGCGGAGGCGATGGCCCGCAGCCTCTTCGTCGAGGATCGCGCGCGCATCCGCGACCTCTTCGACCGCTACGACACCGCCGAGTTGCAGGGCGACGAATGGTCGCCCTGGACCGGAGCCCTGGAGAGCGACAATGACGCCGCAGCCTGAGATCCTGGTCTTCTACGGCATATCCTCCCCCTGGGCCTATCTCGGCACGCCGCTTCTCTGGTCCATTGCGCGCAAGCATGGCGCGCGGATCGTCCTGCGCCCCATCCGCGTGATCGAGGCCAATGGCGGCATCCCGCTGCGCACCCGCGCGCAGCCGCGGCAGGACTACCACGCGCTGGAACTGGCGCGCTGGCGCGGGCATCTCGGCATGCCGCTGAACCTGACGCCGCGCTTCTACCCCTGCAGGACCATCGAGACGGCGGCCCAGGCCGTGATCGCCGTGCAGGAAGCGGGGTTGGATGCACCCGCCTTCAGCTTCGCCGTGCAGCGCGCCTTGTGGGCCGAGGATCGCGACATCGCCGATCCGGACACGCTGCGTGACCTCGCCCGCGCCACGGTGGGCGAGCAAGGCGCCGCCCTGGTCCGCGACCCCGCGTTGCCCCGCCATGTCGAGACCTGGCACGGCAATCTGGCGGAGGCCGAGCGCCGCGGCATCTTCGGCACCCCCACCTATGTCGTGAAGGACGAGAATTTCTGGGGCCAGGATCGCCTCGATTTCGTGGACCGCGCTTTGGCGAGGTCCGCGTGATGCTGGCGCATGAGGACCCCGCCATCATGGCGCGCGCCACAGCGCTGCATGCGCGCGCGGTCGTCTTCGATGGCCTGTCCACCTGCAACTGGTCCCGCACGATCTTCGAGGAGATGAAGGCCGGCGGCGTGACCTGCGTGAACGCGGCCTCCGTGTTGTGGGAGGATCTGCGCGGTGGCCTCGACAACATCAGCGACTGGCGCCGCATGCTGGCGGAGAATGCCGACCTTCTGCGTCCCATCAGGACGGTCGCCGACATCCATGCCGCCAAGCGCGAAGGCCGAACCGGCATCAGCATCGGCTGGCAGAACACCTCCCCCATCGAGGACCGGCTGCAGGATATCGGGATCTTCAAGGATCTCGGAATCGGCATCATGCAGCTGACCTACAACACCCAGAACTACTCCGGCGCCGGCTACCTCGAACTGACGGATTCCGGCCTCACCGGCTTCGGGCGTGAGGTGGTGCACGAGATGAACCGCGCCGGCGTGCTCTGCGACCTCTCCCATGTCGGAGAGAAGACGAGCTTCGACACGATCGCCTGGTCGAGGCAGCCCTGCGCCATCAGCCATGTCCTGCCCCGCGCGCTGCATGACGTGCCGCGCAACAAGACCGACGCGTTGCTGAAAGCCTGCGCGGAGGCCGGCGGCATCATCGGCATCAGCCTCTTCGCGCCCGGGCTGCGCGCCGGCAATGACGCGACGGTTGAGGACTACATCGACGCGATGGAACACGTGATCGCGCTGGTCGGTGAGGATCATGTGGGCCTCGGCGCGGATTTCAGCCTGGATCATCCCCGCCCCGGCCCGTACCAGAACTATGCCAGCCGGGACAAAGGGAATGCCCGCAACCTGACGGAATTCGCCACCGCCAAGATCAACAAGCCCCACGGCATCCAGCGCATCCATGAGATGCCGCACATCACCGCGGCGATGGTGCGTCGTGGATGGTCCGACGACCTGATTGTGAAACTGCTCGGCAGCAATTGGCTGCGGTTGCTCGAACGCGTCTGGGGCGGCTAGCCCATCCGGTCCCACGCATCATCCGTGGCGCGTGACAGCCGGTGCTTCATGATGCGCTGGCTCGGTGTGCGCTCGAAACCCTCCACAACCGCGATGTAGCGCGGCCGCTGGTGGCGGCCCAGCCTCGCCTCCAGCCAGGCTGAGAAGGCGGCCGCATCCAGCGCCACACCAGGCTTCGGCTGCACGAAGAGCTTGATCTCCTGCTCCCCGATATCCGCCGCGACGCCGATCATCGCGCAATCCGAGACATCAGGATGCTGCGCGGCGACGCTCTCGACCTCCCACGCCCCGACATTCTCGCCCCGCACCCGCGCGCTGTCCGACATCCGGCCATGGAAGAACAGATTTTCTTCTGTATCGAAGGACCCGTGGTCGCCCGTATGCAGCGCGCCGTCGCGCAGCGCCTTCGCGGTGGCCTCGGGGTTGTCGAGGTAGCCCCGCGTCAGGGCCAGCGGGTCGCGCGCGCGGACGATGATCTCGCCCCGCTCGCCCTGCGGCACCGCTGCGCCACCCGGGCCGAGCAGCGTCACCTCGAACCACGGCATCGCGGTACCGACCGCGCCCTGCGTGCCGTTCCGGTTGGCGGTGCTGAAGCTGCTCGCCTCCGTCATCCCGTAGCATTCGCGCAACTCCACGCCGAAGCGTTCGCGCACCTCAGCCCAGATCTCTACCGGCGCGCCGCCGCCCCAGGCCACGCGCACGCCATGCGCGCGCTCCTTTGCACTCGGCTCCTGCTTCAGCAGGATCTGCAATATCCCGCCGAGGTAGTGGATATGCGTGGCCCCCGCATTGATCACCTCCTCCCAGAAGCGGCTGGCGGAGAAGCGAGGCACCAGGTGCAGCACGGTGCGACGCAGCAGCGGCACCACCACCATCTGCGCGCCGCCGATATGATACAGCGGCTCCCACATGAACATCACATCGCCATCCCGCGCCTCCGCCACCAGCAGCACGCCCTCGCCCGCCAGACGCAGCATGCGGTGGGACACGCGCACGCCCTTGGGCGGGCCGGTGGTGCCGCTGGTGTAGCCGATGGCGAAATCGTCGCCGGGGTCGGGCAGGCCTTCGTCGAACCGGCCCCGCGCCGCACCCTCCAGCGCCGCCAGCGTCACCGCGCCTGGCAGCGTCTCATCCGCCACCAGGATGCGCGGCTTCGCATGGTCGAGGATGTAGCGCAGCGCGTCGCCGACCAGCGCCGTGTTGAGCGGAACCCACACCAGCCCCGCCTTGGCCAGCGCGAAGACCAGCGCCAGCGCCCCCGCGCCATTCGGCAGCATCACCGCCACCCGGTCGCCACGCCGCGCGCCGAGGTCGCGCAACGCCCAGGCCATCGCGTCGCTCCGCGCATCCAGCGTGCCGAAATCGAGCGTCGCGCCATCGACGATCGCGAAGACGCGCCGCGGTTCCGCCGTCGCGATGGTGCGGAACAACTCCAGAAACCCACCCGCCGGCGGCACGCCTTGCTGCATTCCACGCCCTCCCACCCCGATGCTCCCGCGCGCCCATCGCCGCGTCAATCGACACCCCCCGCGCTTGACGCTGCCGGCGCGCCGGTGGAAGCATCCGCCGCGACGCGGGGAGACGCAGCATGACCATCGACGCCGAGGCCGAGGGCCAAGTCCTCGCGGAGAATCGCGACGGCATCCTCCTGATCACCCTCAACCGGCCGGATCGCCTGAACGCCTGGAACGCGCCGATGCGCGCGCGCCTCGTCGCCCTCATCAACGGCGCCAACAGCGATGCCGCCATCCGCGCCGTGGTGCTCACCGGCGCCGGCACGCGCGCCTTCTGCGCGGGCCAGGACCTGAACGAAGGCAGGACCTTCGACGGCGCCCGCGCGGAGGAATGGATCGAGGAATGGCGCCGCCTCTACGGCGCGCTGCGGCGGTTCGAGAAGCCGATGATCATGGCCCTCAACGGCCTGGCCGCCGGTTCCGCCTTCCAGACCGCGCTGCTGGGTGACGTCCGCGTGGGCCATGCCGGTTCGCGCATGGGCCAGCCTGAGATCAATTCCGGCATGGTCAGCGCCACCGGCTTCTGGATCATGCGGGAGATGCTGGGCCTGTCCCGCGCGATCGAGATGGTGCTGACCGGCCGCCTTGCCTCCGCGGAGGAATGCCACCGCCTCGGCCTGCTTCACCATCTGGTGGAGCCGGAGGAGGTGCTGCCCAAGGCGATGGCCATCGCGGCGGAACTCGCGGCCAAGCCGCCGCTCGCCTTCAAGCTCAACAAGCAGCGTTTCTGCGCCGCCACCCAGGCCAGCTTCGACGAGACGATGGAAGCCGCGCGGCTGCTCCATCGCCAGGCCTTCGATGCCGGGGAGCCCCAGCGCGTGATGGGCGAATTCCTCAACAAGTCGCGCTGAAGGAATCGCCGGCATGTTCGAGACACCACGCCACGCCGTCGTCACCGGCGCATCCTCCGGCATCGGCGCCGCCATCGCGCAGCGCCTGATCGCGGATGGCTGGCACGTCACCGGCCTCAGCCGCCGCGCGCCGGATTGGGCGGGGGCGGGCTACACCCATCGCGCGGTCGATCTGCTCGATCCCGCGGCGCTCCTGCCCGCGCTGGATGGCTTGGCCCCCCAGGCGCTGGTCCATGCCGCCGGGCTGATGCGGGCGGAGGCGCTGGGCGCGATGCAGCCCGAAACCGGCGACACGCTCTGGCGCCTGCATGTCGATGTCGCCGCGCGCATCGCCGATGCGCTGATCCCGCGCATGGAAGCGGGTGGCCGCGTGATCTTCATCGGCAGCCGCACCAGCGGCGGTGCGCCCGGCCGCGCCTACTACGCCGCCACCAAGGCCGCGCTGGTCGGCCTGGCACGATCCTTCGCGGCCGAACTCGCACCGCGCGGCATCACGGTGAATGTCGTGGCGCCTGGCGTCACGGATACGCCCATGCTGCGCGACCCCGCCCGCGCCTCCATGCAGCCCAAGGCACCCCCCATCGGCCGCTTCATCCGGCCGGAGGAAGTGGCGGCGCTCGCCGCCTTCCTGCTCGGCCCCGATGCCGCGGCCATCACCGGGCAGCAGATCATGATCTGCGGCGGCGCCTCGCTGTAACCGTCTTCCGCTTGACGGGCGAAACCTGCCGGGAGTAACGCTAGGCATCAGTTCCGAACAAAAGTTCGGACTCCGATAAATACTTGAAGCTACCACGGGGAAGGAACGAAGCGGCCGATGAGCCTCGCGCAGGACAGCAGGGGTGATGGGCCGCGCAGCGCCTCTGCGCGCGCCATGGACAACCCGAAGAACCAGGTCCAGTCCGTCGCCAAGGTCTTCGCCGTCCTGCGCAGCTTCACCGCGGACCATCCGGAGCAGACATTGGCGGAGGTCGCTTCCCGCAGCGGGCTGGATCGCGGCACCGCCTATCGTCTCGTGCATACGCTGGCCGATCTCGGCCATCTGCGCGCGGTGCCGGAGACGCGACGTTTCAGGCTGACGCTGAAATGTCTCGAACTCGGCTTCGCCGCGCTTTCCGCCGACGACCTTCCCGGCCATGCGACGCCACTGCTTCGGGATGTGGTGCCCGCCCATGCCGATGCGGCCTCGCTCGGCGTGCTGGAGAAGGGGGAGGTCGTCTACCTCGCCCGCGTGGAGGCCGGGCTCGAGCGCCACGGCCTGGTGCGCCGCGCCGGCACCCGCATCGGCGCCTATGCCACCGCGCTCGGCCAGGCGATGCTGGCCTGGCTGCCGGTGGCGGAGCAGCATGAACACCTGGCCGCCGTGCCGCGCCTCATGCTCTCCGAACGCACGGTGACGGATCTGGATGGCTTGCTCTCACGTCTCGCGCAGGTGCGGGCGCAGGGCTACGCGGTCTCCGATGGCGAGAACGCCTATGGCCTTCGCACCGTCGCCGCGCCGGTGCTGGATGCGGGTGGCCGGCCCATCGCGGGCATCAGCATGACCATCGCCGCCGGCCGCATTAGCATCGGGGATTTCGTCGCCGATGCCGCGCCGCAGGCACTGCGCATCGCGCAGGAACTGGGCGAGGGTGTGCGCCTGTCGCTCGGCGCCATCGGCGTCGCGCGGGGCGGGCGCTGATGCTGCGCCTGCTGGCCGATGACCTGACCGGCGCGCTGGACAGCGCGGCCGAGTTCACCGGTCTCTTCGGCCCCGTGCGCGTGGCCTGGGGCGGCACCGGCGCCGGTAGCCTGGCCATCGATACCGGCACGCGGGAAGCGACGCGCGATGCCGCGCTGGTCGCCACGCGCGCGGTGGCGCCGCTGCTGGCCGGCGCGACCATCGCCTTCAAGAAGCTGGACAGCCTGCTGCGCGGCCATCCCGTCGCCGAACTCGCGGCCTGCCGCGACGGTTTTCGCACTATCGTGTTGGCGCCTGCCTTCCCCGCCATGGGCCGCGTCACGCGGGGCGGCACGCAATACGCGCGCGACGGCGCGGCCTGGACGCCGCGCGCCGCGCTGCCCGCGCTGCTGGCGCAGGAAGGGCTGCAGCCGCGGCCGATGCCCGGCAGCGGCGCACTGCCCGATGGCATCGTGATCTGCGACGCGGAGCGTGACAGCGACCTCGCGCGCATCGTCTCCCGCGGCCTGGCCATGGAAGGGCCGGTGCTGTGGTGCGGCAGCGGCGGCTTGGCTGGCGCGCTGGCGATCAGCCACCCCGCGACGCGCGACGCGACGCTGCGCGGCCCCGTGCTCGGCCTGTTCGGGTCGGACCAGGGCGTCGCTGCCCGCCAGCTGGATGCCTGCGGTGCCCTCGCGCTTCGCCTGCCCGATGGCAGCGCCGCCGAAGCCGCGCGCGTCACCGCCCTGATGCAGGCACGGGGCGCCGCCATGGCGGGCTTCGCATTGCCCGAGGGTACGCCGCGCAACCTGGCCTCACGCCACATCGCCCAGGCGCTGCGCGACCTGGTCGCGATGCTGCCGCGCCCCGGCACGCTGGTGGTGGCGGGGGGCGAGACGCTGCGCGCGCTGTGTCAGGCACTCGGCGCCACGGGCCTGGAAGCGACGGGCCTGGTCGCCCCCGGCATCCCGCGATCGCGCCTGCTGGGCGGGCGCTGGGACGGCGTCGATGTCATCTCCAAATCCGGCGCCTTCGGCGGGGATGCGCTGTGGCGCGACCTGCTGGCGGCGAACGGCATCCTGACGGGAACAGAAGCCGCATGAGCCGCCACCTCGCCATCACCATGGGCGATCCCGCCGGCATCGGGCCGGAGATCATCGTCAAGGCCTGCACGGCGCTGGCCCCGCGCATCGCCGCCGGCGACCTCAAGCTGCTCGTCATCGGCCATGGCACGGCGCTGGAACAGGCCCGCGAAGCCGCGGGCGCGCCGCCGATCCCGCGCGTGCCGGTCGATGACGCATGGCCCGCACTCGCCTTCCTGCAGGCGGGCGAGGAGAAGGCGCCGATCATCCAGGGCCAGGTGGCGGCGGAGGCCGGGCGCTTCGCCTATCTCGCCATCGAGCAGGGCGTGAAGCTGGCGATGGCAGGCCGCGTCGGCGCCATCGTCACCGCGCCGCTCAACAAGGAAGCGCTGAACAACGCCGGCTACCACTATGCCGGCCATACGGAGATGCTGGCGGAACTCACCGGCGTGAAGGGCAGCGTGATGCTGCTGGCGCACGGCAACATGCGCGTCAGCCATGTGACGACGCATTGCGCGCTGGAGGAGGTGCCGAAGCGCGCGACACCAGACCGCATCCGCCGCGTGCTGGACCTGACCCATGGCGCCCTCAAGCGCCTCGGCATCCAGAACCCGCGCATCGCCGTCGCCGCGCTGAACCCCCATGCGGGGGAGGGCGGGTTGTTCGGCCGCCAGGACATCGACGTGACTGAGCCCACCATCGCAAAGGCCGTCGCGGATGGCATGAACGTGCTCGGCCCCGTCCCAGGCGACACGGTCTTCGTGAAGCTGCGCGCCGGGCAGTATGACGCCGTGGTCGCGATGTATCACGACCAGGGCCACATCCCGGTCAAGCTGCTCGGCTTCAACGTCGATCCCGCCACAGGGAAGTGGGAGGCGCTGTCCGGCGTTAACGTCACTCTTGGCCTGCCGGTGATCCGCACCTCTGTCGATCACGGCACCGCCTTCGACATCGCGGGCAAGGGCATCGCCAGCGAGACCAGCCTGATCGAGGCCATCGAATACGCCGAGCAACTCGCGGCCGGAGCACCCCAATGACCGATCTTCTCCGCCCCATCGAGATCCTTCGTCCCACGCGCCTGGAATTCGGCGCCGGCACCGTTTCCGTCGTCGGGCAGTGGGCGCGCGAACATGGCATCACCCGCACCCTCGTCATCAGTGGCGGCTTCAACGCCAGGCGCGTCGATGTGCTGGGCCTGCCCGGTGAGGTGGCGGTCTTCGGCACGGTGAAGCCGGAACCCGATCTCCCCAACCTCGAAGCCGCCTTGGCCCTGGCCGAACAGGTGAAGCCGCAACTCGTCGTCGGCTTCGGCGGCGGCAGCGCGCTCGACCTGGCGAAGCTCGTCGCCGTGCTGCCCGGCAGCGGACAGACGCTGCACGACGTCGTCGGCCCGGAGAAGGTGCGCGGCCGCGCCGTGAAACTCGCGCAGGTGCCCACCACGGCGGGCACGGGCAGCGAGGCCGGCACGCGCTCCCTCGTCACCGATCCCGCGACGGAACAGAAGCTGGCGGTGCAGAGCCGCCACATGCTGGCCGACCTCGCCGTCGTCGATCCCGAACTGACCATGAGCGTGCCCGCCGCCGTCACCGCGGCGACCGGCGTGGATGCCATGGCGCATTGCGTCGAAGCCTTCACCAGCAAGCGCGCCCATCCGCTGATCGACCTCTATGCGCTGGAGGGTATTCGTCTCGTCGGCCGCTTCCTCGCCCGTGCGGTTGCCGATGGCAGCGACAGGGAAGCACGCGCCGGCCTCATGCTGGCGTCCCTTTATGGCGGCTACTGCCTCGGCCCGGTGAACACCACCGCGGGCCATGCCGTCGCCTATCCGCTGGGGACGCGCCAGCACATCGCCCATGGGCACGCCTGCGCGCTGGTCTTTCCGCATACGCTGGCCTTCAACGCGCCTGTCATGGCGGAAAAGACGGCGCTGGTGCTCGCCGCCCTCGGCCTGCCCGCGAGCAGCGAGGAAGCGGTGGTGCGCGACGCCACCCACGCCTTCTGCGCGAAGCTCGGCATCGAGATGCGCCTGTCGGCACTGGGCGTGCCCGAATCCGCGCTGGAATCCATGGCGACGGAGGCCCACGCCATCCGCCGCCTGCTGGACAACAACCCCCGCGACATCAGCGCGGCGGAGATCCTCGCGATCTACCGCCGCGCCTTCTGAGGACAATCGCGATGGACACCGGCCTCATCGACAAGCCCGAGACGCTGGCCCCCGCGCCCGGCGATCCCGCGCGCATCGAAGCCTTCATCCCAACCCCCTGCGTGCAGAACCACGCTGCCTTCCTGATGGAACTGCCGGGCGGCGGTCTCGGCTGCGTCTGGTTCGGCGGCACGCAGGAAGGCGTGCCCGACATTGCTGTCCGATTCTCCCGCCTCGCGCCCGGCGCCACGCGCTGGTCGCCGGCGCAGACGCTGTCGGATGATCCCACGCGGTCGGAACAGAACCCGCTGCTGTTTCCCGCGCCGGACGGGTCGCTCTGGCTGCTCTGGACCGCGCAGATCAGCGGTAACCAGGACACCGCGCTGATCCGTCGCCGCATCAGCCATGATGGCGGCGCCAACTGGGGCCCGATCGAGACGATGATCGGCGAACAGCCGGGCTTCGGCACCTTCATCCGCCAGCCCATCATCGTGACCGCGGAAGGCAACTGGCTGCTGCCGATCTGGCGCTGCACCAAGCCGCCGGTCGGCGCCTGGACGGGCGACCTCGACACCTCCTCCGTCATGCTCTCCGCTGACCAGGGAAAGACCTGGACGGAGCACGCCGTGCCCCACAGCACCGGCACGTGCCACATGTGCATCCTGGACATGCAGGACGGCACGCTGGTCGCCTTCTACCGCAGCCGCTGGGCCGACTGGATCCATCGCAGCACGTCATCCGATGGCGGCCGTACATGGACTGCGCCGCTGCCGACGAGCCTTCCCAACAACAACTCCTCCATCCAGGCCATCCGCCTGGCCGATGGCAGCATCGCGATCCTGTTCAACGAGAGCAGCGCGAAGGACGCCACCGGCCGCCGCCTGTCGCTCTACGACGATATCGGCGGCACGGAGGAACCCGTGGCGCCGCCGGCCGAGGGAAGAAGCGCCTTCTGGGGCGCGCCGCGCGCGCCGATGACGCTCGCGGTTTCCCATGATGGCGGGATCACCTGGCCGCATCGCCGCAACCTCGAAACCGGCGATGGCTTCTGCATGACCAACAATTCGAAGGAGAGGCTGAACCGCGAATTCAGCTATCCCTCGTTGCGCCAGGCCGCCGACGGGTCGCTGCACATCGCCTACACTTATTGGCGCCAGGCCATCAAATACGTCCATGTGCCCCTCGACTGGGTGCGTGGCTGAACGAAACCCGACAAGGAGGAACAAGAAAATGCTTCGCCGTACCCTGATCCAGACCGCTGCCGGCGGCCTCGGCCTGCTGGCCGCCCCTGTTGTCCATGCCCAGGCCGCCTGGCCGCATGGCCGCACCATCCGCGTGGTGTGCCCCTGGCCGCCCGGCGCCGCGAATGACGCGCTGGCCCGCCTGCTGGCGCAGAAGCTGCAGGAGAAGCTGGGCGCGACGGCCATCGCGGAAAACCGCACCGGCGGCGCCGGCCTGGTCGGCACGCGCGAAGTGCTGAGCGCGGCGCCGGATGGCTACACGCTGCTCGCCTCCGCCTTCAACACCGCGGTCATGCCGCTGGTGCTGCGTGGTGCGAATTTCGACCCGGAGCGCGACCTGGAAGTCATGTCCCGCGTCGCCCGCGCGCCGCTGGTGATGGTGATGAGCGGCGCCCGCCCGCAGCGCACGGTGGCGGAGGTCGTGGCCGCGGCCAAGGCCAATCCGCGGGACTGGAACATCGCCATCTCCTCGCTCGGCTCCGCCGGGCACCTGGCCACCATCGAATTCAACCGCCGCACCGGCGCCAATCTCGACATGGTGGCCTATCGCGGCACGCAGCCCGCGCTGACGGATCTGATGGGCGGCAACACGCAGCTCCTCATCGATCCTTCCTTCGCGCTGCTGCCCGCGACGGGCGATGGGCGTGTCCGCGCGCTCGGCATCGCCACCGCCGAACGCTCGCCCCTGGCCCCCACCGTGCCGACGATGGCGGAGGCCGGGCTGCCCGGCTACGAATTCCAGTCCTGGTACGCATCCTGGGCGCCCAAGGGCACGTCGCAGGAGATCTGCGGCCGGGTGAACGCGCTGATGCAGGAGACGATGCGCGACCCCGCCATCGTCTCCCGCCTCACCAGCCAGGTGCTGGAGCCGGTGACGGAAAGCATCGACCAGACCAAGGCCTTCATCCGCAACGAGATCAGCCGCGCGACGGAGCTGCTGCGCAGCGTGAACTACCAGCCGGAGTAACGCCGCCCGCCGCCATGGTCCCCGCCCGGTGCGGGGGCCATGGCCTGCCTCAATCCTCGCCCCGGATGCGCGCGCCGATCCGGGCCAGCAGCGCGGTATCGACGGGGTGGCGGATGACGCAGCCCGGCGCGATCAGCACGCCCTTGCCGCTGGCCCGGATCGCGGCCAGGTCCTCATCCACCGCCGCCATGTCCCCCTGCGTGATCGGCGTGCGGCGCAGCCCGCCCAGGATCGGCTTCCTTCCCCCCGCGGCACGATATTGCGCGATGGAGGGCGCCGTCTCCCCGATATGCCAGTTCAGCACCGGCACGGGCAGGTCGGCCAGCAGGTCGAACAGGATGTCGTCGCCATGCATGTGCACGGCGTTGAACCAGCCGCCCCGGGCCCCTTCCAGCGCGGCCAGGTCATGCGCCAGGAAGTCCCCGCGATAGGCCGCTTCCCCCACGGCTGAAGTCGCGTCCTGCGCCGCGAAGAACACGCCCGCGCAGCCCAGCGCGATGGCGGCGCGGGCGAAGGCGGCGGTGGTTTCCGCCATCTCCGCCATCGCGGCCTGCACCAGGGCGGGGTGGTCCCGCAGATGGGTCGCGAAGCCGCTGCCGCCGATCAGTTTCTTGGCGATGGTGACAGGGGAGAAGATGGTGGCCAGCACCGGCACATCCGGCCCCAGCGCCTCCACCAGCAGGCCGAGGTGCCGCAATTCGCGGCCCAGCACGCCGGCGGTCGGGTCCAGGCGCTTCACCCGCGTCCAATCCGCGGGCTGCTCGATCGGGCTCGTCGTCACCTTGGCCACGCCGCCCGAGGCGATCTCGGAATAATCGGCGCGGACGCCCCAATCCTCCACCACATACAGCCCGTTCGGCATGGATTTCACGAAATCCGCGCCGGTGGCGCGCGTGAAGGCCACCGTCTCCCGCGCGATGGCGTCGGGGTCCAGGTCGATGCCCGGGAAATGGGTCCAGAAGGCATAGGCGGGCCGCGGGGTCGCCTCCCCGGCGATCGTGGCGCGGACCAGATCGGCTTGTGTCATGCGGCAGCTCCTCGACAGTCAACGGCGCGCTCGCGCCGCATCACTGCACTGGCTAGGCTGCTTCCTCGCCACCGCCAAGGCCACAACCGATGCGTCGACCGTCCCTGCTGCTCGCCGCCATCCTCCTCTGGCCCGGCCTCGCCTTGGCGCAGGAGGCGCGGGTGGCGGTGCAGACGGAGACGTCGTCGCTCGACCCGCATTTCGCCCTGGTCGGTGCCAACCAGGCGGTGATGCGCCACATCTTCGATCCGCTGGTCGCCTCCGATCGCAACCTGCGCCCGGTGCCGGGCCTTGCCAGCTTCTCCAATCCCGAGCCCGACCTCTGGGAGTTCCGCATCCGCCCCGATGCGCGCTTCCATGATGGCACGCCGGTGACGGCGGAGGATGTGCGCGCCTCGATCGAGCGCATGCCGCGGGTGCCGAACAGCCCCGCCCCCTATATCCGCCTGGCCGGCAGCATCGCGGCGCTGGAGGTGGTGGACAGCCGCACCATCCGCATCCGGTCGCGGGGCGTCGATCCCTCCGTGCCCTTGAATGCGATGACGGCCTGGATCATCCCGGCCCGCATCGCGGCCACCGCGACTACGGCGGATTTCAATGCGGGCCGCGTGACGATCGGTTCCGGCCCCTGGCGCTTCGTCGAATGGCAGCCCGGCTCCGCGCTGCGCCTGGCGCGCAACGATGCCTATTGGGGAGGGGTGCCGTCCTTCGCCCGCGCCACCCTCCGCCCCGTGGCGAATGACGCCGCCCGCCTGGCCGCGCTGCTGGCCGGCGATGCCGACCTGGTCGATGCCGTCCCGCCCGGGGAGGTCGCGCGGCTGCGCGCGCGGCCGGAGGTCACGGTCTCCGCCGCTTCCTCCAACCGCATGATCTATATCGGCCTCGACCAGGCGAATGATCCCTCGCCCTTCGTGACCGCGCGGGATGGCAGGCCGCTGGCCGCCAATCCGCTGAAGGACCCGCGGGTGCGCCACGCCCTCTCGCTGGCCATCAATCGCGCCGCGATCGTGGATCGGGTGATGTCAGGCGCCGCCCGCGCCTCCGGCCAATTGGCCATCGAGGGGCAGCTGGGCTTCGACCCGGACCTCGCGACCCCGGCCCATGACCCCGCGGAGGCCCGCCGCCTGCTGGCCGCGGCAGGACACGCGGAGGGCTTCCGCATCACGCTGCATTCCCCCAACAACCGCTATGTGGAGGATGACAAGACCGCCCAGGCCGTCGCGCAGTTCTGGGCGCGGATCGGGCTGGATGCGCGGGTGGAGGTCATGCCCTCCAATGTCTTCTTCACCCGGGCGGGGCGGCGGGAATTCAGCACCTTCCTGATCGGCTTCGGCCATTCCACCGGGGACGCCTGGCTCGGCATGGCGCAGGTGCTGCACAGCTTCGATGCGGCGCGGGGGCTCGGCGGGCTGAACCGGGGCCGCTATGCCAGCCCGGCCTTCGACGGGTTGATGGAACAGGCCCGCGGCGCGGCTGATCCGGCGGCGCGGGACGGGCTGATCCGCCAGGCGCAGCGGGTTGCGATGGGGCAGGACATGGCGGTGCTGCCGCTGCATGTGCCCGACAACATCTGGGCGCACCGGGCCACCCTGACCTATGCCGCGATGGTCGAGGAAAGCACCCTGGCGCACCACCTGCATCCCAGGCGCTAGCACGGTTTTCTCCGCTGGACAGGGGATGGGGCCTCAAGCATCTTCCGCCCCCTCCGAACCGGGAAGAGACATAAGAACATGCAGGCTTCACCCCTTCGCACCCTTCTGCGCGGCGCCGTTTCCGCGCTGGCGCTGGGCGCCGTCTTCGCGGCCACCGCCCCCGCCGCGCCGGCCGCCGCCAGCACCTTCACCTGGGCCACGGCGAACGACATCCTCGGCCTCGATCCGCACGCCAACAACCACGGCGTGACGAACACGATGAAGGAGAATGTCTATGAGCCGCTGGTGAAGCGGCAGCCCGATGGCAGCGTCCGCCCGGCGCTGGCGGAGCGTTGGGAGCAGGTGAACGCCACCACCTGGCGCTTCCACCTGCGCCGCAACGTCCGCTTCCACGGCGGCGAGCCCTTCACCGCCGCCGATGTGGTGATGTCCGCCGAGCGCGTGCGCCAGAACGACATGGCCTACACGCTGCAGAGCGTGACCGCCGTCCGCGCCGTCGATGATTTCACGGTGGAGATGGAGACCCGCGGCCCGAACCCGATCCTGCTGCAGGACCTGACGCTGTTCTTCATCATGAACGCGAACTGGGTCCGCACCAACAACGCCATGGCCGTGGCGCGCGCCGGCCAGCCGGGCGCCACCAACACCTTCGTCCAGCTGAACACCAACGGCACCGGCCCCTTCCGGATTGTCGAGCGCCTGGCCGATGAACGCACCGTGCTGGTGCCGAACGCGGAATACTGGGATGCGGCCGCGATGCAGCACGGCATCACCCGCGCCGTCTTCCGCCCCGTTTCCAGCGCGCCGACGCGCGTGGCCGCCCTGCTCTCCCGCGAACTGGACGTGATGTACCACGTGCCGCTGCAGGACGTGCAGCGCGTGTCCCAGGCGCAGGGCATCCGCCTGATCCAGGGCCCGACCGCGCGCAGCATCTACTTCGCCATGGACACGGCCCGGCCGGAGAACCTGGACGCGCCCGGCACGCCGAACCCGATGCGTGATCCGCGCGTGCGCCGGGCCATGTACCAGGCGATCGACATGAACACGATCACCCGCGTGATCCTGCGCAACTCCACCGTCGCCGCCGGCATCCCCATCGCCCAGGCGATCGGCGGCTTCGACGCCGCGGCGAATGAACGCCTGCCCTTCGACCCGGATGCGTCCCGCCGCCTGCTGACGGAAGCCGGCTTCCCCCAGGGCTTCCGCACCACGCTGAACTGCCCCAACAACCGCTACGTGAATGACGAGGCCATCTGCCAGGCCGCCGTCAGCATGCTGCAGCGCGTCGGCATCCAGGCGCGGCTCAATGCCGTGCCCTTCGGCCGCTTCCTGCAGGGCGGCGCCAATGGCGAATACCAGTTTTATCTGCTGGGCTGGACGCCGGGCAATTTCGACATGACCAATCCCGGTCGTGAACTGCTGGGCGAGGGCAGCTTCAACTGGGGCCGCTTCCAGGACGACCAGATGGCGGAACTGCTCCGCCAGATCGCGGTGGAGACGGACCAGCCGAAGCGCCAGCAGCTGGCGGGCCAGTACTGGGCGCGCTTCCGCGAATTGCTGCCGATGATCCCGCTGCACCAGGAGCCGCAGATCTTCGGCGTGCGGGAGACGGTGGCCGAACTGCCGCTGCGCGTGCAGGAAGACCTCGAACTCCGCCACGTCCGCATGCGCCGCTGATCGGTCACGATCCGCGGGGAAGGGGGCCCGGTGCCGCAAGGCGCCGGGCCTTTTTCATGTCATCCGTGACGAAGGATCAAGCGATCCTCAGATCAGCCCGCCATTCACATGCACCACCTGGCCGGTCACGTAGCCCGCGCCAGGGGAGGCAAGCCAGGCCACCGCATCCGCCACGTCATCCGGCGTGCCGAGCCGTCCCATCGGGATCTTCGCCGCCACCGCATCCCACTGCGCCTGCGTCAGCGCGGCATGCGCGCCCGGGTCCTTCCGCGTATAGCCAGGCGCCACGGCGTTCACGGTGACGCCGCCCTTCGCGGCCTCCACCGCCAGCGCTCGCACCAGCGCCTCCACCGCGCCCTTGGCCGCGGCACTGGCGGGGAAGGTGCTGACATCCGTGCGGAAGACATGGGCGACGAAGGAGGAGATGGCGACGATCCTCGGCGCATCGCGCCCCGCCAGATGCGGCAGCGCGGCGCGCGCCGTCCGCAGGAACCCCCACAGCACGCCATCGATCGATTTCTGGAAGATGGCGTCATCGGCCTGCGCAAACGGCGTCCTGTCCGCGAAGCCCGCCGCCGTCACCACCACGTCGAGCCCACCGAAGGTTTCGACGGCACGTGCCACCAGCGCAGCGGGCAGCGCCGCATCGCCGATATCGCCCAGCATCGTGACGGCTTCCGCCCCCGCCGCGCGGGCGGCCTCCGCCACCCGCTCCAGCCCCTCCGCGTTCCTGCGCGTGTGCAACAGCATCCCGACGCCGGGCGCCGCCAGCCGCCGCACGCATCCCGCGCCGATGCCGGACCCCGCGCCGGTGATGAGAATGATGCGCTTCGCCGCCATCAACCGCTCCTGGCCCCGATCAGGCCGCCAGCGTTACCCCTGCGCGGCGCGGGGCGCAAACCGGGGAATGCCGCCATGGCCTGTCCTTCGGGAAGCCATGGCAATCGGGTGGTAATCCGGCCCGGATCACGGGTTGTATGGGGAAGGCGCTGCCTTCCCCATGCCCCATCCGCCAGGGCCGTGACGGCCCTGGACCGTCGTCGTTATGCCAGCGCCTTCGGTGCGAAGCCGAAGGCGGCCTCGAAGCGCTTCGAATACAGCGGCCACGCTTCCGGATTCTCCAGCCGCGGCGGCACCTCGCCCCGGAAGATCTGCGCCCATTGCAGCGCCGCACCTTCCGCCATGTCGTGCAGCGCTTCCTCCGTGATCCCCGCATTGTGCGGCGTGACGATCACGTTGTCGAAGGCCAGCAGCGGATGATCGGGCGGCGGCGGTTCCTTCAGGAACACATCCAGCCCCGCCCCCGCCAGCTGCCCCGCCGCCAGCGCCTCTGCCAGCGCGCCCTCGTCATGAATGCCGCCGCGCGAGGTCTGGATGAAATAGGCCGTCGGCTTCATGGCGGCGTATTGCGCCGCGCCGATCATGCCGAGGGTTTCCTTGTTGCGGGGCACATGGACGGAGACGAAATCGGCCCGCGCGAAAACCTCCTCCATCGAGGCCTTCACGCCACCGCGCGCCGCGATCTCCGCCGCGCTGAGATAGGGATCGCAGGCCAGCACCGTCATGCCGAACAGCCCGCGGCACAGCTCCGCCACGCGCGTGCCGATCTGCCCGATGCCGACCAGCCCGAGCGTCTTGCCGCGGATGTCGCGCCCCGTGACGGCGAAGCGATCCAACCCCGCCTGGCGGCGCAGCATCCGGTCCGCGACGCCCATCTTCTTCGACAGCGCCAGCATCAGGCCCAGCACATGCTCCGCCACCGCTTCCTTGTTGGTGCCGGATTGATGGCAGACGATCACGCCCGCTTTGGTGCAGGCCTCCACATCGATCACGTCGAAGCCTGCGCCGGACGAACATGCCGCCAGCAGGTTCGGCGCCCGCGCCAGCAGCGCGGCATCGCAGAACCAGGGTTCCTTGATCTCCACACGCGGCAATGCGTGGTAGCCATGGGCCTGCGCGAAGGCCTCGTCCAGCGTCGCGCGGTCCATGTCGAATTGCAGATGGTCGAGCGCGATATTCGGCTCCGCCCCCAGCACCCGCAGCGCCACAGGGTCCATCCAGTGGGAGAAATAGGAAAGCCGCGCAACCGGCAGCGTGTTCGACATTCTACTGTCCCTGTCTCAATCCAAGCCGCCGCACCAGCGCGCCATTCGCGGCGAGTTCCGCGCGCACCGTGCCCGCAAATTCCTCAGGGCCCTGCACCGCGGGCTCGATCCCCTGTTCCGCCAGCCGCGCCACCACCTCCGGCTCCGCGAAGAGCGAGGCGAGCACGGCATGCACCTGGTTGACGATGCCGCGCGGCGTGCCGCCGGGCAGCACGATTCCGGCCCAGATCTCCGTCTCCTCGCCCGGGAAGCCCGCCTCCGCGATGGTCGGGACCTCCGGCAGCAGCGAGGCACGCGCGGGCGTCATCGCCGCCAGCGGCCGCAGCGTGCCGGCGCGGACATGGGGCAGCAGGCTGTTCAGCGCGCCGCAGAAGGCATGCGTCCGCCCAGCCAGCAAATCCGGCATCAGCGCCGCCGCGCCGCCATAGGGGACATGGACCATGTCCTCCCCCACCAGCCGCGCCACGCCGAAATGCTGGAAGCTGCCGACGCCGGAGGAGGGATAGGAAAGCTGCCCCGGCCTCTCCTTCGCCGCCGCCACCAGGCCGCGCACGTCGCGGATGTTGGTCGCGGGGTTCACCACCAGCAGCGTCTGCACCCGCGCGACGCGCGCCGCCAAGGCGAGGTCGCGTAGCGGGTCGAAGCTGGTGCGCATCGTCAGCGGGTTCGTCGTCAGTACCTGGTTCGGCGCGAACAGCCAGGTGGCGCCATCCGGCGCGCTGCGGGCCACCGCCTCCGTCCCGATATTGCCGGCGGCGCCGGGCCGGTTCTCCACCACAAAGGGCTTGCCCCAGCGCGCGCCGAGTCTTTCCGCGATCAGCCGCGCCATCAGGTCGTTGCTGCCGCCGGGCGTGAAGGGCACGACCATGCGCAAGGTGGCCGCCGGAAAATCCTGCGCCCATGCCGGCGCGGCCGCCAACGCCATGGCCGCGCCCAGAAGCGAACGTCGCTGCATTGTTTCTTCCTCCCCGATGCCGCGGCCTTTCCGGCCGTCAGCTGTGCCTGGTCAGCCCCGCCGTCATCGCCGCCGAATAGCCCGGCGCGACGCGCGCATCGATCACCACCGTCTCCCCCGCCCTGACCCGTGCCACCGCATCCCTGACGGCGGCGGCGAGTTCGCCCGCGGTGTGCACCGGCCCGATCCCCGTCGCGCCCTGTGCCCGCGCCAGCGCGGCGATGTCGATATCCGGGTCGGCGATGCGCTGGCCGATCCACTTGTTCTCGACCGGCCGGTTGCGCTGCTTGGCGACGCGTTCCTGGTGGACCTCGTCATTGTAGAAGCTGCGGTTGTTGCAGATCACTGCCAGCATCGGCACGCGGTAATGCGCGGCGGTCCAGAAGGCCGTCGCACTCATCAGCGTGTCGCCATCGCCCAGCACCGCGACCGGCAGCCGCCCGCTGCCGTCCAGCGCCATCGCCGCGCCTGTCAGCATCCCGGGCCCCGCGCCGATCCCCGCGCCGCCATCGCCGCCGAGGTAGTCCAGCGGATGCCGGAAATGCCAGGTCTCCCCCCGCCACCCCAGCGGCAGGCGCACGAGGCAGGTCGGCACGCCGTGCAGCCCTTCGCCCAGCGCCGCCGACAGCGTCCCCACATCCAGCATCGCATCCGCCGGAGCCGGCGGCAGGGCAGGGCAGGCGGGCAGGTCGCCCGGCGGAATCCCCGCGCCCACGCCCAGCGCATCCGCGATGGCATGCAGCGCGATGGCGGGCTCGCAGGCCATGTGAAGGTCCACCGGCGGCAGGCCGAAATGCTCCATCCCGAAGCCATTGTGCAGCTGCTGGTCGAGCGTCGCGTGGATCACCCGCCCCGCGAAGCCGCCGGCCTGCTTCAGCGTGCCGGCCAGATCCACCCAGTCGAAGGCCAGCACCAGGTCAGCGCCGCGCAGCGCGGCCTGCGCCTTCTCCGTCAGGAAAGTGGTCGGCGCCGCGGCGTGCAGCGGATGGTCGGTCGGGAAGGCGGCGCCCACCTTGAAGTCGGTCAGCACCACGGCGTCCAGCGCCTCCGCCAGCGCGACGCGGCGGGCCCAGTCGGCGGTGCTGCGCGCGCCCCGTCCTGCCAGGATCATCGGCCGCTTCGCCGCGCGCAGCATCGCCACCGCGGCGTCGATCGTCGCCCCGGATGGCACGGAAGCCGCCGGCGGCGCATACCGCGCTACATCGGGCAGCGCCGGCAGTGCCTCCAGCCGCATCTCCTGCAACGCGGCATCCAGGTTCACATAGACCGGCCCGCAGGGCGCGCTGCGCGTGATGAGGTTGGCGCGCAGCAGCGCCTCCACCGCCGCCGGCACGCTGGCCGGCTGGTTGTCCCATTTGAGAAAAGGCCGCACCAAGGCCGCCTGGTCACTCATCGTGTGCAGCCAGTCGATCCAGGGCCGCCGCGCCGCCGCATCCACCGGCCCGGTCGCGCCCAGCACCAGCATCGGCACGCGGTCGCACCAGGCGTTGAACAGCCCCATCGTGCCATGCATCAGCCCGACATTGCTGTGCAGCACCACGGCCATCGGTTCCCCCGTGATCTTCGCCCAGCCATGCGCGATGGCCACCGCATTGCCCTCATGCAGGCACAGGATCATCTGCGGGTCGCGGTTGCCGGTGTGGTTCACCAGGCTGTCATGCAGGCCGCGAAAGCTCGCGCCGGGGTTCAGCGTGATGTGGCGGTAGCCCATCGCCTGCACCAGGCTCGCCACCACGTCACTGCCCCAGGCGCTGCCGGGGGGCGAGGCAACCGGCTTCTCGATCTCATCCATGGTCCGTCAATCCGCCCTCATGCCAGTGAGGCGGATCACTTCCGCCCAGCGTGCCACTTCCGCCCGCATGAAGCGGCCGAGTTCCTCCGGCGTGCCCGGTGCGCTTTCCGCGCCCTCCGCCGCCAGGCGCTGCCGCACTTCGGGATCGTTCATCGCCTTGTGCACTTCGGCGTTCAGCCGCGCGATGATGGGCGCGGGCACGCCGGCGGTGGTGACGACGCAATACCATTGCGTCGTCTCGAAGCCTGGCAGCCCCTGTTCCGCGATGGTGGGGATCGACGGATCGGCCTGCATCCTTGCCCGCGACGAAACGCCCAGCGCCCGCAGCCTGCCATCGCGCACCAGCGGCATCACGACCGTGCCGCCCGTCATGGTGAAGTTGATCTGCCCCGCGATCAGGTCATTCGCCATCGGCCCGCTGCCGCGATAGGGCACATGGGTGAACTCCACCCCCGCCGCGTGGCCGAGTGCCGCCGCCGCGATATGCGCCGCACTGCCATTGCCCGCGCTGCCATAGGTCAGCTCCCCCGGCTTGGCCCGGGCGAGTGCGATCAACTCCTGCAGATTCCGCGCGGGCACACTCGGATGCACCACCAGGATGTTCGGCACCAGCGCCACCATGGAAACGGGCGCGACACCCCCGATGGGATCGAAGCTGAGGCGCGGATAGAGGCTCGGGTTCACCCCCAGCGTGCCGATATGGCCGAGCATGATGGTGTTGCCATCGGGGGGCGACCGCACCACGACCTCATGCCCCACGGTCCCGCCCGCGCCGCCGCGATTCTCCACCACGACGGACACGCCAAGCCCCTGCGTCAGCCGCGGTGCCAGCACCCGGCCGAGGATGTCGGTCGTGCCCCCCGGCGCGAAGGGCACGATGAAGCGGATCGGCTTGTCCGGCCAGTTCGCCTGCGCCAGCGCCGGCGCCGCCAGCATCGCGCCACCAGCCGCCAGCAACGCACGCCGTGTGGTCTGGATCATCGGTGCCTCCCTCAGAACGCGAAGCGGGACATGCCGCCATCCACGGGGATGACGGTGCCGGTGACATAGGCGGCGCGGTCGGAGGCGAGGAACAGCGCGACATCCGCCATCTCCGCCGCTTCCCCGAAGCGCTTCATGGGGATTTCTGCCTCCGCGAATTCGCGCTCGCTCTCCGGCGTCGGGTAGCGCTTGGCCATCTGCTCGCTACGGATGCGCCCGGGCTGGAGGCAGTTGATGGTGACGCCATCCGCCGCGATGTCGCGCGACAGCCCCTTCGCCCAGACATGCACCGCGGCCTTGGCGGCGAAGGCGGCGTTGATCAGCTTCGGCTCGGACGTGCCCGTGAAGTTCACCACGCGCCCCCAGCGCTCCGCGCGCATCCCCGGCATCACCGCATGGGTGAGTTCGCGCAGCCGATGGAAATTGATCTCCATCCCCTCATCCCAATCGGCGCGCGATGCATCGAAGGGCAAAGGGCGGCTGCCGCCGGCGGCATTCATCAGGATGTCGATGCCGCCCAGCGCCTGCATCGCGGCTTCCGCCAGCCTGGCGGCGGCGTCCTTCTCCGTCAGGTCGATGGCGATGGGGATGATCGGCGCGCCGCCTTCCGCCCGCACCGCATCGGCCATTTCCTGAACCAGGGCGCTGCGCCGGGCCGCGGCGGCCACCGTGACGCCTTCCAGCGCCAGGGCCCGCGCCACCGCGCGCCCGATGCCCTGGCTTGCCCCCGTCACCAGGGCACGGCGCCCCCTGAGGCCCAGCTCCATCCCGTTTCCCCACCCGTCCTTGATTGGCGGGGAGTGTCGCGGCAGCAGGCCCCAGGGGCAAGCCTCTCAGATCGGCTGGATGCGCGCCGCCCGGATCCATTCCCGGTGCTGCTCCACGTCCCGCCGCACGAAGGCCGCGAATTCCGCCACCGGCATCGGCATCACCTGCGCGCCCGTCCGCGCCTGCTGGTCCTGGATGGCCGGCTCCGCAAGGATCCTGCCTACCTCCACCTGCATCCGCTCCAGGATCGGCGCCGGCGTGCGGGCGGGGGCCAGCAGCCCGACCCAGACGGATTGCTCATAGCCCGGCAGCACCTCCGCCACCGTGCCCACCCCCGGCAGCACCGCATTCGGCCGGGGCCCCGTGGTGCCGATGCAGCGCACGCGGCCCGTGCGGATCGTCTCCAGCATGGATGGGATCGGGTCGAAGCACAGCGGCACCTGCCCCGCCACGACGGCCGTCCGCACCTGGTCGCTGCTGCGGAAGGGCACGTGCTGCATCTCGATCCCGGCCTGGGATTTGAAGACCTCCGCCGCCAGATGGTGGCCGGACCCGATGCCGGGCGACCCGAAATCGAGCCGCCCGGGATTGGCGCGGGCGTAGGCGATCAGCTCGGCGATCGAGTTCACGGCCAGCGAGGGATGCACCACCACCGCGTGGTGCATGATGTTCAGCGACGCCGCCGGCGCGAAATCGCGCAGCAGGTCGTAGGGCCGGCCGGGCATCAGCGTCTCGTTCGCCGTCTGCGTGTTGGTGCAGACGATCCAGCTGTAGCCATCGGGCGGGGATTTCGCGACGTTGTCCGTGCCGATGGTGCCCGCCGCGCCGGTGCGGTTCTCGATCACCACCGCCTGGCCCAGATTCTCCTGCAGCCGCTGCCCCACCAGCCTGGTGAAGATGTCGGCCGTGCCGCCGACGCCGAAGGGCACGACCAGCCGGATCGCCCGCTGCGGCCAGGCCCCCTGCGCCCGCGCCCCCATCGCCGGCAGCGCCAGCGCCGCCCCCAGCATCGTCCTGCGTCGAATCATCGTCCCTGTCCCTCTGGTCCTCGTCCCCAGGCTAGCGCTCCCCGCGCCCACGTCCATCTTCCCCATCTCCGGCATCACCCCCATGCTGCGCCGATGCACCTCTCCCGCTTCCGCGCCTTCTCCCACATCGTCGATCGTCCCGCCGCGCCCGCGCCTGGCCCGCTCCACGGCGTGACGCTCGCGGTAAAGGGCAACATCCCGGTCGCCGGCCTGCCCTGGACGGAGGGCAGCGCCGTCTTCGCCCGCCGAATCGCCACCGAAGATGCCGCATGCGTCGCGCGCCTCAAGGCCGCCGGCGCCGTGGTGGTGGGGATGACCACGCTGTCGGAGATGGCGATGTACGCCCCCGACAACCCGGCGGAACCGATGGGCCTCAACCCCTGGGACATCGCCCGCACCGCTGGTGGGTCCTCCACCGGCAGCGGAGTCGCGGTGGCACTCGGCCAGGCCGTGCTCGGCCTCGGCACCGATAGCGGCGGATCGGTGCGCAACCCCGCGCTGCATGGCGGCGTGGTCGGCTTCAAGCCGAGCCTGCATGCCTGGGACTACGCCGGCGTCACGCAAGCCGCGCCGAGCCTCGACACGCTCGGCCTCATCGCCCGCGATGTCGCCACCCTGGCCCGCGCCGCCGCCGTGCTGGGCACGCCCGCGCCTACACCCGGGGGCCACGCCACGCCGCGCCTGCTGGTCCCCGCGCAACTGGTCGCGACCGGCGCCGATGCCGCCACCCGCACCCTGTTCGCCGCCGCGTTGGCGCAGTGCCGCGAGGCCGGCATCGACATCATCGAGGCCGAGATCCCCCTCTGGCGCGAAGCCGACGCCGCCTGCGGCCTGATCTCCCTCGCCGAGGGCGGCGCCTTCCTGACGACGCTGCCGGAGGACGCCCCCATCGGCCCCCGCCTGGTCGCGCGCCGCGCGGCGTATCGCGCCCTCGACCCCGCCGCGGTCGACCAGGCCCGCGCCACCTGCGCTGCCTTCACCCAGGCGCTGCGGGGGGCGCTGCGCGACGCGCTGAAGGAAGGCGGCGCCATCGCCACCCCCACCTGGCCCTTCGCCGCGCCGCCGATCGAGGCCGAGACGGTGGACATGGACGGCACGCCCATCCCGCTCGACCCCGCGCGCTCCCTCTTCGTCCGCACCGCGAATGCCGCCGGCGCCCCGGCCATCACGCTCCCCGCCGGGCTCTACCCGAGGGAGCGTGTCCCCTTCGGCCTGCATCTGCTGGCCGCGCCCGGCGATGATGCCGCGTTGCTGGCCCTGGCCGCGCGGGTGGAGGCCGCGCTGCCGCCGGCGCCTAGCCTGCCCTGACCACCATCGCGGCAAGCCCGCCCCCCACCGGCGCCTGCTGTTCGGACCCGCCGCTGATGAACACCCGCGTCGTCCCGAAGATGGCGCCGACCATGCCGGAGGCGACCGGCCGCATGTGCTTGTCCGGGTCCAGTTCGCTCTCGAAGACCGTTGTCCTTCGCCCGCGCAGCGCGCCGCCGGGCCGGACGCCCACCTTCAGCAGCAGCGCTTCCGGCGCGCTCGTCGTGAACAGCCCATCGGCATCCCGCGCCAGGCCCACCCGCCGCGCCAGGCGCATCAGCGCCGGCGCGTCGATGATGTCGGAAAGCGGTTCCGTCGCCATCACCAGGTCGCCGCCCGCGCCCGGCACATTCGCCAGCAGGATCACCTCGCAATGCGAAAGCTCGGTGCCGGAGAAGGCCATCACGCGCCGGCTGTGCAGCGACCCATCGCGCAGGATCGTCGCATCCGTCACGCGGTCCTCGGCAACCTCCCCCAGCGCGATCCCGGCGCCGAGTGCCGCCACCGCGCGCGAGGTCGGCGTGGACCCCGCCCGAGCCGCGCGTTCCGGCGGCAGCGTCGCCAGATATCGCCGCGGCAGCACCGGGCTCTTCACCAGCACCAGCGCCACCTGGTCGGGAGTGGCCCCCGCATCCTCCATGGCGCGCGTGACGGCTGCCGCCACCGCCAGGGCGTGCCCGCGCCCGCCATAATCCTCCACCGGGATCGGCGCCGTCGCCGCCACGCCCAGCGCCAGCCGCGCCGGCCCGGCGGGATCGCGCGGCGTCTCCATCTCCACCATCAAGGTGCCATGCGGCGTGATCACGCCCTCGCACCCCGTGGAGAAAATCAGCGTCGCCGCGCGGTCGCCCAGCACCGCCTGCGTCGCGGCCAAGGCGAGGTCGCGGGAGAAGTCGTTCAGCGTCGCCGTCCCCTCCGTCTTGCCCAGCACGGCGATCCGCCGGATGCGCCCCGGCGGCAATTCGGCCAGCGCCTTCGCCAGGCCCCGCGCATCGCCGGGGCCCTCCATGTCATAGGTCCGCAGCAGGACGGTCATGTCATTCCTTCCAGTCTGGCGCGGCGATCCCGCCATGCGCCGAGGACCAGGCGACGGGATCGGCGAGGTAGCGGCGCAGCTCCGCCAGATCCCCCGCCGGCATCGCGCCCCGCGCTTCCGCCGCCTGCACCACATCGTTCCAATCCGCCAGCGCGAAAAGCCCGGCGCCGGCATCCGTCACCACGCGATCGAAGATGCCCCATTTGAACAGCACGAAGATGCGCGCGACTTCCATCCCCGCGCGTTCCAGCGCGCGGCAATAGGCCCCCTTGCTGCGGCCATCCGTGGTCACGTCACTGACCAGCAGCACGCGAGACCCCGGCCGCAGCGCGCCCTCGATATGCGCATCCGCGCCGAAGCCCTGCGCCCGTCGCCGCACCACGACGAAGGGCAGGTGAAAGCGTTCGGCCAGCATGGCGCCGAGGGCGATGCCGCCCTGTTCCGTCGCCGCCACCGCATCGAAGCCGGCATGGCCGACCTCGGCCAGGATGCGCGCCTCCGCCCCTTCCAGCAGCGCGCGCCGCGCCAGCGGGAAGGACAGCGCGCGCGGGATGTCGAGGTAGACCGGCGCCGCCCAGCCGGAGGACAGCATGAAGGGCCGGTCCGGCCGCAGCAGGATCGCCCGCGTATCCAGCAGCGCCTGCGCCGTGCGCCGCGCGATTGCGTCCTGGTCCATGTTACCGTCCCACCGCTTCCGCGCCCGCCAGGAGGATCGCCTGCAAGACAGCGGCCCCCTTGAGGAAATCGTTGAACTCCATCGCTTCCCGCGGGTTGTGGCTGCCATGCTCGTTGCGCACGAAGACCATGGCGGAAGGCACGCCCGCATTGGCGAAGATCGCGGCATCATGCCCCGCGCCGCTCGCCAGCACCTCATGCGGCATTCCGCCCGCCCCGCATAGCTGCCTGGCCAGCGCCAGCAGCCGCCCGTCCATCACCGCGGGCGGTGTCCGCACCGGCAGGCCGAGGTCGATCCGCACCCGCCGCTCCCGCGCGATCTCCAGTACCTCGGCCTCCGCCAGCGCCTGGAAATCCTTGAGCGTGCGCTCGCTCTCGGACCGGTATTCCAGCGTGAAGCGCGCCTCCCCCGGCACGCGCGTCATCGCATGCACCGATGGGTCCGTGGCCAGGATGCCGAAGGTCATCACCAGATCCTCGCCACGTTCCAGCGCGTTGCGCCAGGTGGCGTCGAGCCGCATGGCGAAATCCGCCGTCGCCAGCACCGCATCCCGCCGCAGCCAGCGCGGCACCGCGCCGGAATGCGCGGCCTCCCCCACCGCCTTCGCATGGGGATGCCGGTGGTTGCCGCGGATGCCGGAGACGAGGCCGACGGGCACGCCGCGCGCCACCATCACCGGCCCCTGTTCGATATGCAGTTCCACGAAGTGGGACAGGCCGGCGGGGTCGACCAGCCTGGTGCCGGCCGCGACGGCGTCCACATCCGCCCCCTCCCGCGCCATGGCCGCGCGCAGGGTCAGCGCGGGGTCCTGCAGGCAGGGCAGGTCCATCCAGGCGGGGTCGAACAGCCCGAACAGGGCGGAGGAGCCGAGATAGGGCCGGCCATACCAGGCGCTTTCCTCCCCCCGCATCACGAACAGCACCAGGCTGCGCGCCCGGGGCCCCAGGCGTTGCGCGCCCAGCAGCGCCAGCAGCCCCGCGATCACCCCCGCCGCGCCGTCGAAATTGCCCCCCTGCGGCACGCTGTCGAGGTGCGATCCACAGGCCGAAGCGGGCAGGGAGGGATCGGTCCCCGCCAGCGTGATGCGAAGGTTCGCCGCCGCATCCCAGGCGCAATCCAGCCCGGCCGCGCGCGCGATCGCCTCCACCCGCCGCATCGCCGCGGTCTCGCCCCCGCCATAGGTCTCCCGCGTGATGCCGGTGCCGTCGAAATGCGCCGCCCGCAGCGCATCGAACAGCCCGCGCGCCATGGTGGCGAGGTCGGGCGCGATGGCGGGAAGGGGCGTGTCCATCGGGGGATGCTGGCGCGCCGCGCCGATCTGGGCAAGAACAGGGGGCGCCCCTTGGCGCCGCCTCCCTGGCGACCCACCATCACAGCCACACCGGACCGGGCGCTCCATGGACAACGACGAGTTCCTCATCCTCCGCAGCGGCGAAGCCAATGGCCTCGTCACGCCGCAGGAGGCCCTGGATGCCATCGAGGATGCCTGGCGGGACTACGCCACCCATCGCCAGGTGCTCTCCACGCCCCCCGCCCTGGGTCTCAAGGGCCAAGGCGCGACGTTCAAGGTGAAGGGCGCCGTGCTGCCGGGCGCCAGCCTCGCGGGCTTCCGGATGATCGCGGATGCGCCGGAAGCGGCGCGGGACTGGTTCTGGCTGGCGGACAGCGCCACGGGCAGGCCGCTGGCGATGATGGATGAATACTGGCTGCATTGCCTGCGCACGGCCGCCACCGGCGCGCTGGCCGCGAAGCTGCTGGCCCGCCCGGGCGCGACAACCGCCGCGCTGATCGGCGCCGGGCGCATCGCCGCCCATCTCCCCGCCTGCCTCGCCGCCGCGCTGCCCGGGATCACGGACCTCCATGTCGCGGCCCGACGGACGGAGGCGGTGGAGGAATTCGTCGCCAAGGCGCCCACGGACCTGACGCTCAAGCTCCACGCCGCGCCCTCCGTCGCCGATGCCGTGCGCGATGCCGACATCGTCATCACCATCACCGCCGCGACCGAGACCTTCCTCGACGCCTCCATGGTCAAGCCCGGCGCGACCGTCATCGGCCTCGGCGACATCGAACTGCACGCGGACCTGCTGGGCTGGGCGAACCGCTTCGTGGTGGACGACCTCGTCTTCGCCCTGACCATCGGCAATGTCGGCGCCTGGATCGCGAGTGGTGCCCATACGGCGGAGGCGGTCACCGCGCGGCTCGACGCCGATGTGGGGCAGATCGTCGGCGGCGCGAAGCCCGGCCGCACCGGCGATTCGGAGAACATCGTCGCCATCATCCAGGGCATGGCGATCGGCGACCTGGCGCTGGCGGCGCTGGCCTGGCGCAAGGCGCGCCTCCGTCGCCTCGGCATCCGGGTCAACCTCGGCGAGCCCGCGAACCCCCAGCTCCGCGGCCCGACACCCCGCCGGAATCGCGCCATCCTGCGCTGAGGCTTGACTTCGCCACCCCGCGCTAGAACATCCAGGCCTTGAACCAGCAGGGCCGAGCATGGACCTGGCGCCCTTCCCGGTGGCCGAACGCGCAGCGTTGGTGATCGAAAGCGCCGCCGTCGGGCGCCGCTACCATCGCCTGCGCCTGGATGCGCCGGATCTGTCGGCGGCCAGCCGCCCCGGCCAGTTCTTCCACCTGCTCTGCCGCGATGGCGGCGGCAATGGTCCCTATCTGCGACGCCCGATGAGCATCTGGCGCTGCGGGCCGGATGAGGCGCTCGGCTTCCTGTTTCATGTGAAGGGCAGGGGCACCGCGGCGCTGGCGGCGCTGCGTGCGGGCGACCGGCTTTCGGTGGTCGGCCCGCTTGGCCAGGGTTTTGCCCTGCACCCCGACTGGCGCCGCATCCTGATCCTCGCGCGCGGGGTCGGCCTCGCCACGCTGGCGCCGCTGACGGATGCGGCGGCGCGGCTCGGCATCGCGGTGGATTGCGTGCTCTCCGCCCGCGATCCCGCTGATCTGATGGCCGGGGAATTCGCCGGCCAATCGGGCGCCGCGGTCACGGCGGTCTTCGACAGTGACGGCAGCAGCGACATCGCCCCGGTCGAAAAGCTGCTGCGCGCCCGCTTCGACACGTCTCGCCCCGATGCCGTCTTCACTTGCGGATCGAACCGATTGTTCCTGCTGCTGCAACGGCTTTCCGCCGAATACGCCATCCCCGGCCAGATCGCGCTGGAACAGCAGATGGGCTGCGGGCTTGGCATGTGCTTCTGCTGCGTCCGGCCGATCCGCGCGCCGGATGGGGAAACCGTGAACCTCCGCGTCTGCGCCGAGGGCCCGGTCTTCGACCTCCAGGCCGCGCTGGCATGGTAGACCTCACGACCCGCATCGGCGCCGTCACGCTGGCGAACCCGGTCATGCCGGCGTCGGGCACCTTCGGCCCCGAACTCGCGCAGGTCTTCGACCTTGATGTGCTGGGCGCGCTGGTGACGAAATCCGTCACGCCGGAACCCCGCGCCGGCAACGCCCTACCCAGGCTGTGCGAGACGGAGGCGGGAATCCTCAATTCCATCGGCATCCCCGGCAAGGGCCTCGACTACTTCATCGCGCACACCATCCCGGAATGGCGCCGCTTCCGCGCGCCGCTCATCGTCTCCCTCTCCGCCGGCACCAACGCCGCCTTCGCCGATGCCGCCGCGCGCCTGGCCGAGACCCCCGGCATCACGGCCATCGAGGCCAACATCTCCTGCCCCAACCTTGAGGAAGATGGCCGCGCCTTCGCCATGTTCCCGGACAGCGCCGCCGCCGCCATCGCCGCCATGCGGGCGCGCTGCGCATTGCCGATCTGGGCCAAGCTGTCGCCCAATACCGGCGACATCGCGGCGGTGGCGCGGGCGGTGGAGGCGGCGGGCGCGGATGCCGTGGTGGTCGCCAACACCATCCTCGGCCTCGCCATCGATATCGATAAGGCCACGCCGAAGCTCGGCGCCGGGATGGGCGGCTTCTCCGGCCCCGCCTTCAAGCCCATCGCGCTGCGCCTGGTGTGGCAATGCGCCCAGGCCCTGCGCATCCCCGTGATCGGCGTCGGCGGCATTGCCAATGCCGAGGATGCGGTGGAGTTCATGATGGCCGGCGCCACCGCCGTGCAGGTGGGCACCGCCAGCTTCATCAGCCCGACGGCCATGACGCAGGTGATCGACGGGCTGCGGGATTTCTGCACGCGCCGCGGTTTCACCCGCAGCGCGGACCTCACGGGCCTGGCGCTGCCCGGGCAGGGGCGCATCGCCGCCGAATAGGCGCTGTCTTGACACCGCCCGCCCGCTGCCCCTGATAGTGCTTAGTCCTCGAAGGAATAACGCCCATGCTGCGCCAGGAGCAGAACGAGCTCGTCACCCGCACCGGCCCCGGCACGCCCATGGGCCAGCTCTTCCGCTCCTACTGGATTCCCGCGCTGCTGGCCGAGGAACTGCCGGAAGACGGCTGCCCGCCTGTCCGCATCAAGCTGCTCTCCGAACGCCTGCTGGCGGTGCGGGACAGTGAGGGCCGCTACGGTCTGATCGACGAATTCTGCGCCCATCGCGGCGTCTCGCTCTGGTTCGGCCGGAACGAGGATGGCGGCATCCGCTGCCCCTATCACGGCTGGAAATACGACGTGACCGGGCAATGCGTGGAGGTCCCGTCCGAGCCCGCCGAGAACGGCTTCTGCCAGAAGATCAAGCTGACCGGCTACAAGCTGGTGAAAATCGGCGACATCCTCTGGGCCTATATGGGCCCAGAGGAGAGCGAGCCGCCGCTGCCGGAATGGGAATTCGCCAAGGTCGCCCCCGCCCAGACCTTCACCAGCAAGCGACTGCAGGAATGCAACTGGCTGCAGGCGATGGAAGGCGGCATCGACAGCTCCCACGTCTCCTGGCTGCATCGCGGCGCGCTGAACACGGACCCGCTCTTCAAGGGCGCCAAGGGCAACCAGTACAATCTGAAGGACGCGAAGCCGGTCTTCGAGGTCGTGGAAGCACCGGGAGGCCTCTATATCGGCGCCCGCCGCAATGCCGAGGATGGAAAGTACTACTGGCGCATCACGCCCTGGGTGATGCCGAGCTTCACCATGGTGCCGCCCCGCGGCGACCACCCCGTCCATGGCCATTTCTGGATTCCCATCGACGACGAGAATTGCTGGGCCTGGTCCTTCGACTACCACCCGACCCGTGCGCTGACGGACCATGAACGCCAGGCGATGCTGGATGGCCACGGCATCCACGTCACCTACGTCCCCGGCACCTACCGCCCGGCGGCCAACAAGGACAACGACTACCTGATGGACCGCGCCGCGCAGAAGCGGGGCGATACCTATTCGGGTGTGGCCGGCATCGCCATGCAGGATGCCTCGCTCCAGGAAAGCATGGGCCCCATCGTCGACCGCACGAAGGAGAACCTGGTCTCCACCGACAACGGCATCATCATGGCCCGCCACCGCCTGGTGCGCGCGGCGAAGGCGCTGGCGGAAAAGGGCGTGCTGCCGCCGGGCCGCGATGCGGCGCACCAGCGCGTGCGCTCGGCCGCCGTCATCCTGCCGCCGGACCAGGCCTTCAAGGACGCCGCCGCCGAGGACCTGAAGGTCCGCGAGGGCGTGAAGCAATCCTCCGTCTGATGGAATCCCAATCGGCCCGCGCGACGACGGCGGCGGAATCCCGCTTCCGCGTCGCCAAGCCCAATTCGCTGCCGCGCACGACAGCGATCATCCCGCTCGACCCCGCCGCCGCCGCCACGCTGGCCGAACTGCGCGATGCCGGCTGGCAACGCGCGATCTTCGTTGACCTGGATGAGGGCGGCGACTGGCTCGCCGAACTCCCCGACCGCACGCGGGCCCTGGTACGGGCGGTGACTGAGGCAAGCCTGGTCCTGCTGGTCGCCACCGCCGGCGCCGATGCCCGCGCCGCCGCCATCGTCGCGGAAGCCGCGCAGGCAAGGGGCCGCATGATCGCCGCCGTGGTGCTGGACAGCGGGGATGCCGATCCCGCCGCGCTGGAACGCAGCCTGGCCGTGCTGCGCCCGCACGCCACCATGCTCGTCCTGGCCGATGGCACGGACTACATCGCCGCCATGCTGGAAGCCCTGCGCGCGTGAACCGGCATGTGGTGATCATCGGCGGCGGCCAGGCCGGCGGCCGCTGCGCCGAAGCCCTGCGCAAGGGCGGCAGCGACGCCCGCATCACCATGCTGGCCGAGGAACCCCATGCCCCCTACGAACGCCCGCCGCTGTCGAAGGATGTGCTGGCCGGCAAGGCCGCGCCCGACAGCACGCGCATCCCGCTCGACTGGGCGGGCCTCGGCATCGACATCCTTGAAGGCGTCCGCGCCGAAGCCATCGACCGCGCCGCGAAGCGCGTCCAGCCCGCCGGCGGCGCCGCACCCATCCCCTATGACACGCTGGTCATCGCCACCGGCGCCCGCCCGCGCCGCCTGGCCGCGCTGACGGACCCGGATCTGCCCGTCTTCGCGCTGCGCAACCTGGAAGACGCCGCGGCCCTTCGCGCCATCCTCACCCCCGGCCGCCGCATCCTGCTGATCGGCGGCGGCGTCATCGGGCTGGAGGTCGCGGCCACCGCCGCCGGCCTCGGCGCCCATCCCATCGTGGTGGAGATGGCGCCCCGCCTGATGCCCCGCGGCTGCCCGCCTCTGATCGCGGACCGCCTGCTGGCCCTGCATCGCGCCCGCGGCGTGGAAATCCATCTCGGCACCGGCGTCATCGCCGTGGATTGGGCCGGCGCCGGCATCATCGCGACGCTGGGCAATGGCGAACGGATCGAGGCCGATGGGATCGTGCTGGGCATCGGCGCCGCCCCTGATGATGGCCTGGCCGCCGCCGCGGGTCTCCGCACCCAGGACGGCATCCTGGTCGATGGCCATGCCCGCAGCCTGGATGATCCGGACGTGCTCGCCATCGGCGACGTCGCCCGCCATCCCCTGCCGCGCTTCGGCCTCACGCTCCGCCAGGAAAGCTGGCGCCATGCGGAAGCCCATGCCCGCCACGCCGCCGCCGCGCTGCTCGATCCGACGCTCGCCGATTATGACGATGTCCCCGGCTTCTGGTCCGACCAGCACGGCACGCGCCTGCTGGTGGAGGGCCTGCCGCAGGAGGGCCAGGAAATCCTGCGCGCCAGCCCGACCGAATCCACCTGGCACATCGCCCCCGATGGCCGCCTGGTCGGCGCCGCGACGCTCGGCGACAACAAGGCCATGGCCGTCGCCCGCCGCCTGATCGCCGCCGGCGCCCGCCCGGACCCCGCCCGCCTGGCGGACCCCGCCACCGATCTTCGCACCCTGCTACGCTGAACACGGCCAGACCGCGCCCCATGGAGGGCGTGGCGGCACCGAGGAGAAACGTTCCATGCCCAGCCGCCGCGCGCTGCTTTCAACCGCGCTCGCCACCGCCGCCATCCCCGCCCGCGCGCAGGATGGCTGGCCCAACCGTCCCATCCGCATCACCGCCCCCTTCGCGCCGGGCGGCAGCGCGGACACGCTCGGCCGCCTGGTGGCGCAGGAACTCCAGACCGCGCTCGGCCAGTCCGTGGTGGTGGAGAACCGCCCCGGCGCCGGCGGTGTCCTCGGCTCCCTGGCCGTCGCCCGCGCCGCGCCGGATGGCTACAGCTTCGTCATCTCCGGCATCGCGAGCCATGTCGTGGCGCCCGCCATCAACAGCGCGGCCGGCTTCGATCCGGTGCGCGACTTCACCCACATCGCGTTCCTCGGCGGCCCGCCCACGGTCTTCATCGTCAACAACAATGTCCCGGCGCGGAACCTGGCGGAATTCGTGGCGCTGGCCCGCGGCGGCCAGCGCTTCGCCTTCGGGTCGCCAGGTGCGGGCACCCATGGCCACCTCTTCGGCATCGCCTTCATGAATGCCGGACGGTTCGAGATGGACCACATCCCCTATCGCGGCGCCGGCGCGGCCATGGGCGACATCATCGGCGGCAGCGTGCCGGCGGGGTCCATCACCCTCTCCTCCGCCGCCGGCGCCATCCGCGGCGGCACGGTGCGCGCCCTCGCGCTGACCACACCGACGCGCGCCCGCAGCTTCCCGGACATCGCCACCTTCAGCGAACAGGGTTTTCCCGAACTCTCCGCCATGACCTGGTTCGGCCTTTCCGGCCCCGCCGGCCTGCCCGCGCCCATCACCGAACGCCTGAACCGGGAAGTCGTGCGCGCCATGGCGCTGCCCCGCATCCGCGACAGGCTGGAAGCCGATGCGACGGAGGCTGTATCCATGACCGCCGCCGAATACACCCGCTTCATCGAAACCGAGACGGCGCGCTGGGCCCCCATCGCCCGCGCCGCCGGCGTCCGCGCCGACTAGGAAAGCCCTGCCCATGCCGCTCCTGCCCCTCATCGCCACCACCGCCATCGCCGACGGAGAGGGCCAGCGCGTGGACACGCCCGAAGGCGCCTTCGCCGTCTTCAACCTGGGCGGCGAGTTCTTCGTGCTCGACAACACCTGCACCCACGGGCCGGGCAACCTCGGCGATGGCTTCATCGAGAATGAGGAAGTCGAATGCGACTTCCACCAGGGCCGCTTCGCCATCCGCACCGGCGCCGCCACCGCCGCCCCCTGCATCGATCCCGTGCGCGTCTGGGACGTGGTGATCCAGGATGGGCAGATCTGCATCGACCCCAAGGCGGGGCATTACGCGGTATGAACCCGTCCGATGAACGGAGGGCCGAAGGGCCCGGAGGTCTGAATCGGCCGGGAGGACAGCTTCCAGTTCTCGCGATTGCGCTCGGCGACCCCGCCGGCATCGGCCCCGAACTTGCCCTCAAGACCGCGCTGCACCCGCGCACGCGCGAATTGTGCCGCCCCATCCTGGTCGGTGATCCCGGCGTCATCGCGCATCACGCCGCCACCGCCGGCATCACCGCCCGCCTGGTCGAACACGCCAGCGCGGACCACGCGGAAGCCGTGCCCGACACGGTCGATATCCTGCCCCGCCAGCACTTCGCGCCCGGTGAATTCACCCTCGGCAGCGTCACCGCGCAGAACGGCCGCGCCTCCCTCGACAGCGCCGCATCCGCCATCGCCGCCGCCCGCGCCGGCCAGGTCCATGCCGTGCTCGCGGCACCCATGAACCAGACCGCCATCGCCGCCGCAGGCATCGCCTTCGACGGCTACCCCACCTTCGTCGCCCGCCAATGCGGCATGGCGGAGGAAGACGTCTTCCTCATGCTCTGCTTCGACACCACGCGCATCGTCCACATCACGCTGCACGTCCCCGTCGCCCGCGCGCTGCAACTGCTGACGCAGGATCGCATCACCGCCGCCATCCTCGCCGCCGACAGCGCCCTCAAGCGCCTCGGCATCGCCAGGCCCCGCATCGCCGTCGGCGGCCTCAACCCCCATGCCGGCGAAGGCGGGTTGTTCGGCAGCGAAGACGACACGATCACCACCCCCGCCATCGCCGCCGCCCGCGCGGCCGGCGCCACCGTGGACGGCCCCTTCGGCGCCGACACGATGTTCCACAAATCGGGCTACGACGCCTTCACCGTCATGCTGCACGACCAAGGGCACATCGCCGCGAAAATGGTCGCTCCCCACCGCACCGCCGGCCTCACCATCGGCGCCCCCGTCCTGTTCTCCTCCGTCGCCCACGGCTCCGGCCACGACATCGCCGGCCGCGGCCAGGCGAACCCGACCGCCATGATCGAAGCCGTGGCGCGGCTGTGCGGGGCGGGGTGAGGGCGGTCCCGGGCCTGCGCTGATGGCTCCTGGAGAGGGGCCGCCGGCCCCTCTCCAGACCTCACCCCGCCAGGGGCCAGCGGGCCCCTGGACCCCAG
>NZ_JBHYGL010000039.1:0-263970 GCF_051859025.1 Falsiroseomonas sp.
ACCACCTCGTCGTCGGTGAGCGGTTTCTATCCGCCAGACCCAGAACTGTCAAACGCGGCCCATCAACACCCCACCAGCCCGGGAAACCGAGGGAACTCCTGGGCCCGGGATGCAGAAGGGCGGCCCCACCGGGCCGCCCCTCCTCGCTCAGTCCCGAAATATCCCCAGAAAAAGCGCCCCGGCCCGAAAATTGGACCCGGGCGCCTTGCCCGGCGGGCCGCTCAGCTATCCGCGCGGATGTTGTTGTCGCGGATCACCTGGCCCCAGCGCTCGATCTCATTGGCCACGAAGCGCCGGCAGGTCTCCGGGTCGCTGGCCTGGATGTCGCAGCCCTGCTCCTCGATCCGCGCCTTCACCTCCGGCTCCCGCAGCACCTGGGTCAGGGCGGCGTGCATCCGGTCCAGGATCGGCTGCGGCGTGCCGGCGCGGCCGAACATGGCCCACCAGGTCGGCGCCTCGAAATCGCCGAAGCCCTGCTGCGCGAAGCTCGGCGCGCCCGGCACATGCCGGCTTTCCGTCCGCGTGGTGACGCCCAGCGCCCGCAGCGTCCCGGCCCGGATGTGCTGGGACACGATGACCACATTGGTCATGAACAGCGGGACCTCATTCGCCACCGCCGCCGTCACGGCCGGCCCGCCGCCGCGATAGGGCACATGGGTCAGCTTGAAGCCGTTCTGCTGCTGCAGCAGCGTGGTCGCGATATGCGCCAGCCCCCCGGCGCCGGAGGTCGCGTAATTGTAGCGGTCCGGCTCCCGCTTCGCCGCATCGACCACGTCCCGGAAGGTCCGGAAGGGGGTGGAGGCATGGCAGACCATCGCCAGCGGCCCCGTCGCCACCAGGCTGACCGGCGCGAAGGCCTCCAGCGTCCGGTAGGTCAGGCGCATGAGGGTCTGGTTCGGCCCCTCATTGTCGTACTGGAACATCCAGGTGGAGCCATCCGCCGGCGCCCGCGCCGCTTCCGCGGCCCCGATGGCGCCGGAGGCCCCTCCCCGGTTCTCGATCACCACGGGCTGGCCGAGCACGGCGCCGAGCCGGGCCTGGAACAGGCGGGCGATCGTGTCGGTGGAGCCGCCCGGCGCCCAAGGGACGATCAGGCGGATGGGTCGGTCGGGCCAGCTTCCCTGCGCGCGTGAAACGGAGGGTGCGGCGATGGCCGCGGCGGACCCCATGGCGGACAAGGCGATCAGACTGCGGCGCTGGAACATGCGCTCGATTCCTCCCGAAATTGGCGGGCAAGTGCCCTTTTTCGTCCCATGCCATCCTCCGGCGCCGCGCACAAGCGAAACGCCGGCCACGGACCCGTCAGCTATCCGCGCGGATGTTGTTGTCGCGGATGACGGCGCCCCATTTCTCGATCTCGGCCCGGACGAAGGCCTCGGTCTGCTGGGGCGTGCTGGCGACGATCTCGGCGCCCTGGTCGGCCATGCGGGCCTGGACATTGGCGTCCTGCAAGGCCTGCGCGACCGCCTGCTGCATCCGCGCCGTGATCGGCGCCGGAATCCGCGCCGGACCGATCAGAACCCAGTAGGTCAGGGCCTCGAAATCCGCGAAGCCCTGGTCGGCGAAGGGCACGACATCCGGCAGGAAGCGGCTGCGCGTCTTCTGGGTGATGCCGAGTGGCCGCAGCGAGCCCTGCCGGATATGCGGCAGGATGATCACGATATTGGACATGAACAGCGGCACATGGCCCGCCAGACTGTCCTGCAGGGCCGGCCCGCCGCCGCGATAGGGCACGTGCTCCAGTTCGAACCCGCCGCGCTGCTGCAGCAGCACGGTGGCGATATGCGCCCCGCTGCCCACGCCGGTGGTCGCGTAGTTCAGCGTCTTCGGCGCCCGCTTCGCCGCGGCGGTCAGCTGGCCGAAATTCTGGAAGGGCTGCTGCGGGTGGGTCACCAGCGCATAGGGGCAGGTGCCGACGACCGTGCAGTAGGTGAAGCTTTCCCCCGCGCGGTAGGGCAGCTGCATCAGCGTGTCGTTGGTGGCCAGCGTGTCGTTCGCCAGGCACCAGGTATAGCCATCCGGCGCCGCCCGGGCGGCCTCCCCATTGCCGACGGACCCCGAGGCCCCGGCCCGGTTCTCCACCACGATCGGCCGCCCCAGGATCTCCTGCATCTTGGGCTGAAGGATGCGGGCCACCGTGTCATTCGACCCGCCCGGCGGGAAGGGGATGATGATGCGGATGGGGCGGTCCGGCCAGGCGCCCTGCGCCCCGGCGATGGTCGGCATGGCCAGCCCGGCACCGGCAGCGGTGGCGGCCAGCAAGTGGCGGCGGTTCATCATCTTGGCTCTCCCTGATCCCTTGCCCCGCATTGCCGCATAGCGGGGCCGGTCGATCAAGGTCCGAACTGATTCGTCACGCCGCGATCGGCACGCCCGTCCCGCCCGCCCGGCCGAAGCCCTCCGCGATGTGGCGCGCCAGGGCATCCGCGGCCGGCACGCCCATCGCGGCTTCGTGACGCAGCAGCAGGATGCCCATCTCCGGCAGGGGCGGCAGCCCCTCCGCCTCCCCCATCCAGGACAGCCCCTCCGGCAGCGTCGTCGGCGTGCTGACCGTCAGCGCCAGCCCCGCCAGCGCCACGGTGAAGCACCCCGTCTGCGTGGCGGAGTTATAGGTGACGCGCGCCGCCCTGCCCTGCTGCCGCAGCGCCCCCAGCGCCGCGTTACGCCAGGGGCAGCCCGAGGCCGGCAGCGCCATGGCCAGCGGCAGCGGGTCCCGCCGCTGCAGCGCGTGCCGGGGGCTGCCGACCCAGCGCAGCGGCCCGCGCCAGATGCGCTGCGCGGCGCTTCCCGGCGCCTCATGCCCCTCCGTCAGCAGGGTCATGTCGAGCCGCCCTTCCCGGAACCGCTCCGCCAGCACGTCGGAGTTCAGGCAGGTCACGTCCAGTTCCACCGCCGGATGCGTCTCCGCGAAGCGGGCCAGGATCTGCGGCAGCCAGTTCAGCGCGTAGTCGTCCGGCGTGCCCAGCCGCACCGTGCCCACCATCGGCGGCGCGCGGAAATTGCCGATGATCTCGTCGTTCAGGGCCAGCATCTCCCG
Source organism: Falsiroseomonas sp. (assembly GCF_051859025.1). Classification (GTDB taxonomy): domain Bacteria; phylum Pseudomonadota; class Alphaproteobacteria; order Acetobacterales; family Acetobacteraceae; genus Falsiroseomonas. Next base: position 3,038 of record NZ_JBHYGL010000039.1, read on the forward strand.
CGCCCGGTCCAGCAGCCAGGCGCCCTGCGGCGTCGGCTGCACGCCCTTCGGCGTGCGCATCAGCAGGGGATGGCCCAGCGTCTCCTCCAGCCGCCTGATCTGCATGGAGATCGCGCTCTGTGTCCGCCCCACGCGTTCGGCGGCGCGGGTGAAGGACCCGCCCTCCGCGATCAGCACGAAGCTCCGCAGCAGATCGGGGTCGAGGCCGGGGGGTGGGGCTGCCATGGGCGCCATCATCAACAACTCTGATGCGCTACGTCAACAGAACTCGTTTTACTGATCCCTCTCGCTATCCGATCCTTCCGGTGCCACCACACACCGTAAGGATCGCCCACCATGTCCGGCTTCGTGATCACTCCAGGCTCCCTCCGGCACGGCGCCCGCGCCGCCCGCCGCAAGGCAGCCGGGGGCAACACCTGGCTGGGCTGGCTCGGCCAGGCATTCCGCGCCGTCACCACGCGCCGCTACCTCGCGGAGATGGATGACCACATGCTGAAGGATATCGGCCTGACGCGGATGGATGCGGCGCAGGAAGCCAACCGCGCGCCCTGGGATTTCGGCCCCCGGTCCATGTAGAGGGCCGATCGGCGCCCGCCGGCAGTTCCGGCGGGCGCCGATCTGCGCTACCCGGGCGGCCCTGCCTCGCCGTTTCCGGAACTGGAAGCCATGTCGGTCCGCACCCGCTTCGCCCCCTCCCCCACCGGCTACCTCCATATCGGCGGTGCCCGCACGGCGCTGTTCAACTACCTTTTCGCCCGGCGCCATGGCGGGCAGTACCTGCTGCGCATCGAGGATACGGACAAAAGCCGCAGCACCCAGCAGGCGGTGGACCAGATCCTGGAAAGCCTGGCCTGGCTCGGCCTGTCCCCCGACGAGCCCCCGGTGATGCAGTCCGCGCGCGAAGCCCGCCATGCCGAGGTCGCGCGCGATCTCCTCGCCAAGGGCGCTGCCTACCTGGCCTATGACACCCCGGAGGAACTCGCCGCCGCCCGCGCGGAGGCCGAGGCCCAGAAGCGCCCCTTCAAATATGATGGCAGCCGCTGGATCGGGATCGACCCGTCCCAGGCCCCCTCCATCGCGCCGGCCATCCGCATCAAGGCCCCCAAGGGTGGGGAGACCCTGGTGCCCGACCTGGTGCAGGGCGATGTCCGCGTGAACCATGCGGAGTTGGATGACATGATCATCCTGCGCTCCGACGGCACGCCCACCTACCTGCACGCCGTGGTGGTGGACGACCACGACATGGGCATCACCCATGTCATCCGCGGCGACGACCACCTGACCAACACGTTTCGCCAGTGCATGGTCTATGACGCGATGGGCTGGCACCGGCCGGCCTTCGCGCACATACCCCTCATCCACGGGGCCGACGGCGCGAAGCTGTCGAAGCGCCACGGGGCGGTGGGGGCGCTGGAATTCCGCGACCAGGGGCTGCTGCCGGAAGCCGTCTGCAACTACCTGCTGCGCCTCGGCTGGGGCCATGGGGATGAGGAGATCGTGCCGCGGGATCGCGCCATCCAGCTCTTCGACCTCAAGGATGTCGGCCGCGCGGCGTCCCGCATGGACTATGCCAAGCTGTCCCATGTGAATGCCGTCTATCTCCGCGCCGCCGATGACGACCGGCTGCTGCATGAGGTCACCGCCCGGCTGACGAAGCGCGGCATCGATTTCGGCACCACCGCCGCCGCCCGCATCCGCGCCCTGATGCCGGATCTGAAGGAACGCGCCCGCACCATCGACGACCTGGCCACCGCCACGATCTTCGCGGTCGGCGACGGCGCGCCGGAACCCGATGCCAAGGCCGCCGCGCTCCTCACCCCCGAAGCCCAGGCCCGCCTGGCCGACCTGGCCCAGTTCCTCGCCGACGCGCCGTGGGAGAAGCAGGATCTGGAGAAGTGGCTGCGCGACTATGCGGAGGTGAAGGGCGTGAAGCTCGGCCAGGTCGCCCAGCCGCTCCGCGTGGCGCTGACCGGCAGCACCCAGTCGCCACCGATCGACGCGGTGCTGGTCGCGCTCGGCCGCACCGAATCCCTCACCCGCATCGCGGCCGCCGCCAACCGCTGACCGCCCCCCCCCGCCGCCCCCGCCTCGGGGGCGGCGGAAGGGCCGATGCGCGCCGCTGGGCCTGGGCCGCTTCTCCTGTCTCGCGCGATAATTTTGTACAAATAATAAGAATGCGCAACCGATTAGGCATAATCGGTCGATTGCGCTTGACCTCGCCTCCCGACGATATCTAAAAAATAACTTAAGAGGCGTGATTTGGTTCGCCTCCCTCAGGAGGATGTCATGCGTGGTTTGCCCAAGCTGGCTTTCTGGATCCTCGGCCTCACCGGTGTCGCCCTCTGGACGGGGCTCATCATGACCCTCGCCCACCTCCCTTTGCCCGTTGAGCTCGCGCTCGGCGGCATGGGCCTGGTCACCTGCTTCTGGGGCCACGCGGTCCTCTACCCCACCGAACGCGTGACCCTCGCCGCCGCCGCCCCCGGCCGCATGGGGCGTGAGGACATGCTCCAATCCGTGGCCAGCCATCCGTTGCCGGTCGGCAACGCCCGCGCCCCGGTCACGCGCCGCCCGCGGGACGCCGGCCCGGGCCTGCCCCTGGCGTCCCATGCCCGGCTTGGCCAGGACGTCCCCGCCGGGGACCTGCCGCCCCTGCTGCGCTCCCCCTTCGAGGAAGCGGCCCGCATGGAAGCCCGCCGCCTGGCGGAAACCGTCACGGCCACCGGCATCTTCGGCCCCGTCACCGTCACGCTGGAGGCGGATGGCAGCGCCATCGTCGCCCCCGTCCAGGCGGAAAAGGGCGTGCGGGTTCCCGCCAATACCCTGCTGCGCTTCGCCACCCTCGCCACCCAGTCCGATGGCCTGGCCCCGGGTGGGCAGCGCCGGGAGGGCCTGGCCGGCGCCGGCAACTGGCCCGGCGAGGATCTGCACGCCGCGCTCGATGCCCATATCCTGGCCGCGTCCATGGATGCCGCTTCCGCCGCCATCATCCCGGCGCCGGCCCCGCCCGCGCTGCCCGCACCGGCCTGGTCCTCGCCCCATGGGGCCCAGCCCCGCGGCGCTTGAGCGAAAGCCAACCGCGGCGCATGGACGGATCGCTGTCCAAAATATTAACCGCCGTTGCACCGCCGGGCTGATCCAGCCGATAATGACGTCCCTTCCCGACGCCCCGCTGCCAGGACCCCTTCATGCCCGTGATCGTCGGCGGTGACGGCGACGACGTCGCCACCCCCAGCTTCCAGTCCATCGACGTCACCGGCGGCGCGCCCGGCCCGGGCGCCGATACCCTCTTCGGCCTGCGCGGGCATGACACGCTGGATGGCGACGCCGGCGACGATCGCCTGCATGGCGATGAGGGCAATGACGTCCTGGTCGGGGGTAACGGCGCCGACACCATCTTCGGGCTCGAGGATAATGACGCCCTCTATGGCGGCCCGGGGGCGGACAGCCTGTTCGGCGGCGACGGCGCCGATTCGATCATCGGCGACGCCGATGGGGACACGCTCTTCGGCGGGGAAGCCGCCGATACGCTGGATGGCGGCATCGGCGATGATCGCCTGTTCGGCGAAGCGGGCGCGGACAGCCTGAACGGCGCCGATGGCCGGGACACGCTTTCGGGCGGCATCGCCGCCGACAGCCTCGATGGCGGCGCCGGCGACGACCAGGTCAATGGCGATGACGGCACGGATTGGCTGGCCGGCGGCGCGGGCAGCGACACGGTGAATGGCGGGTCAGATGACGATACGCTGGAAGGCCAGGCGGACAGCGACCTGCTGAATGCCGAAGCCGGCACGGACAGCCTGGTGGGCGGCGCCGGCGACGACACGCTGAATGGCGGCGACGATGCCGATTCCCTGGATGGCGGCGATGGCGCCGACCAGATCAACGGCGAACAGGGAACCGATCTCCTCGCCGGCGGCAGCGGCGCGGATACGCTGTCGGGCGGTCTCGACGCCGATACCCTGTCGGGCGGATCGGACAATGACCTCCTCGATGGCGGGGCCAGCCAGGACATCCTGGCGGGCAATGCCGGGGATGACACCCTGTCCGGCGGCGATGCCCCGGATACGCTGCTTGGCGGCGACGGCAACGACATCCTGTCCGGCGATGCCAGCGCCGACAGCCTGGATGGCGGCGCGGGGCAGGACACGCTGCGCGGCGGGCTCGATGTCGATACGCTCGATGGCGGCACGGGCAACGACAACCTCGATGGCGGCGAAAGCGCCGACAGCCTCTGGGGCGGCGAAGGCGACGACGTGCTGCTGGGCGGCGTCGATGCCGATACGCTGCGCGGCGCGGAGGGCAACGACACCCTGATCGGCGGCGCGGGGTATGAGCTGATCGATGGCGGCGCCGGCGACGACTACATCGCCAATGGTGCCGGCGAGGATCAGGTCGATGGCGGGGACGGCATCGACCGCATCGATTTCTCCGGCGTCACGGGTGCCGCGCCGGGCAGCGTCTTCACCGTCAACCTGCCCGGCTTCACCTTCGGGGAAGGCGCCTTCGCCACCGGCGGCCTCGCGAATTTCGAGAACGTCACCGGCTCCGCCTATGCCGACCGCATCATCGGCACGGAGGCCGCCAACCAGTTCCAGGGCGGCGCGGGCATCGACACGCTGTCGGGCATGGGGGGCAATGACAGCCTCTTCGCCGGCGCCGACGGCGCCTCCCTCTCCGGCGGCGAGGGGCAGGACTACCTTGATGGAGGCACCGGTGCCTCCACGCTCCGCGGCGATGGCGGGCAGGATGTGCTGCAGGGCGGCACGGGCCATGACCTGCTGGATGGCGGCGCGGGGAACGACACCGTCGCGGGCGGCGCGGGCGACGATACGCTGGCGGGCGGGGATGGCAGCGCCGATATCCTGTCCTACCGCGATGCCGCGACCAGCACCGCGATCAACATGGCCAACGGCATCGCCACCGATGGCCTGGGAGGCACGGACAGCCTGGCTGGCGGCATGGCTGGCGGGTTCGAAGGTGTCTATGGCGGCGATGCCGCGGACACCATCACCGGCAGCGATGCCGGCGATTCCATCTGGGGCTTCGGCGGCGCGGACCGGATCGCGGCCGGCGATGGCGCGGACAGCGTCTTCGGCGGCGATGGCGCGGACAGCATCGGCGGCGGCGCCGGCCATGACCTGCTGGAGGGGGGCGCGGACGCCGATACCCTCCTCGGTGAGGGCGGGAACGACACGCTGCTCGGCATGGCGGGCGATGTGCTGGATGGCGGTGCGGGGAACGACATCCTCGGCGCCACGCTGCCCGGCGCCGTCAGCCTCTCCGGCGGCGAGGATGACGACACGCTGCTGGGCAGCGCCTCCTCCACGCTCGATGGCGGCGCGGGCAATGACTATCTCTCGGGTGGCCTGGTCCTCGATGGCGGGGATGGCGAGGACACGCTGGTGGGGCTCGACGGCTCCCGGCTGTCCGGCGGCGGCGGGCATGACATCCTGACGGGCGGCGCGACGCTGTCGGGCGGCGATGGCGATGACCGCCTCTCCACCAGCATCGCGGGCGCGGCCAGCCTGGATGGCGGCGCGGGGAATGACAGTCTGACGGGCAGTGCCGGCGCCACCACCCTGGCGGGCGGCACGGATGACGACACCATCGCCGCCTTCGGCGGCAACCTGGCCCTGGGCGATGCCGGGCGCGACCTGCTGCGGGACCTCGGCACCGGGGGCGCCAGCCTCTCCGGCGGCGAGGGCGCCGATACGCTGTTCGGCGGCACCGGCGCATCCCGCCTGTCCGGCGATGGCGGGGATGACCGCCTGGTGGGCGGCACCGGCGCCAGCACCCTGTCCGGCGATGCGGGGCAGGACAGGCTGGAAGCCGGGGGCGCCAATCTGCTGCTGGGCGGCGCGGACCGGGATGTGCTGCTGGACCTCGGCGCCGGCGGCGCCACCCTGGCCGGCGGCCTCGGCGCGGATACCATCACCGGCGGCACCGGCAATTCCCTGCTGCTGGGGGAGGGCTCGAACGACGTCATCAATGGCGGCATCGGGGCCGATACCCTGTTTGGCGCGGCCGGGGACGACACGCTGACGGCCTATGGCGCGCAGTACCTCGTCGGCAATGGCGGCTTCGACCTGCTGCGCAACCTCGGCGACAGCGGCGCCACGCTGTTCGGCGGCGGCGGCGATGACAGCCTGGTGGGCGGCCATGTCGATGACCAGATCTTCGGCAGCACGGGCAACGACACCCTGGCCACCGCCATCGGCGCCGCCATGCTGGATGGGCGGGAAGGCAATGACAGCATCGCCGCCGGCGGAACCCTGGCCTTCGTCGATGGCGGGCAGGGCGACGACATCATCCACCTGACCGGCAGCGCCCGGCTGGTGCGCGGCGCCGCGGGCGATGACCGCATCACCATCACCGGCACCACCGACGCGGTCGATGGGGGCTTCGGCGATGACACGATCGATGGTGGAGACGACGGCACGCGGCTCATCGGCGGGCTCGGCAACGACCTGCTGAGGGGCGGCGCCGGCGATGATGACCTCTGGGACAACAGCCCCGGCGCCGCCTCCGCCCCGTCCGCGCTGGTGGGCGGCGATACGCTGATGGGGGGCGGCGGCAATGACAGCTACCACCTGACCGACGCCGCCACCGTCATCATCGAGCAACCCGGCGGCGGCAGCGCCGACTGGGTCGCCACCCGGTTCGACTACACCCTGGGCGATGGGCTGGAGAATTTGAACCTGCTGGCCGGCCACGCCGGCACCGGCAATGCCGCGGGCAACATCATCCTGGGCAACAGCGAGGCCAATATCCTGGACGGCCAGGCGGGCGATGACGAGCTGCGTGGCGGCAAGGGGGACGACACGCTGCTGGGTGGCACGGGGCAAGACCTGCTGCGCGGCCAATCCGGGGCCGACAGCCTGCTTGGCGATGCGGGCGCCGATACGCTGGATGGCGGCCTGGGCGGGGATACGATGACCGGCGGCGACGGCGCCGACGACTTCCTGCTGGACCGGGACAGCGCCGGGCGACCCACCTGGTACGACGATTCCGACCTCGACCTCATCACCGATTTCGAAGCGGCGGAGGATCGGCTCGTCATCGCCGGGCACGGCTTCACGGATGCCGCGGCGGTGAAGGCGGCGATGGTGCAGTCGGGCGGGGATGTCGTGCTGACGCTCGGCACCGATACCCTCATCCTGCGCGGCGTGACGCTGGACCTTCTGGATGAGGGCAATATCGAGGTTCGGTAGCGCCGCGAAATCCGCTGGCGCCCGGCGTGGTGTTCCTGGTATGTTTCGCCATCGCCGGGCGATCTGCGCCCGCGAAGCACCGTTCATCTGGAAATCGGGGCCGGCCCGACCCCCGCGAAAACGGTGCTAAAAGTGCTAAAAGAGCTAAACCGGCCTAAGGATTGAGGACCGAGGCGCCGCCTATCGCGGCGTCACGATCCGGCAGGCCCGGGACGCCGCCCGCGCCAGCAGCAGCATCCGCCGCGCCGCCACGGCGCCGGTCGCGGCATCGCCCACCACGCTCGCCACCAGGGGGTTGGTCGTCACCGCTGTCACCGCAGCGTTGATGGCGATATCGGCTGCGGCCACGGCTCCGGCCTCGAACAGCGTCCGCCGCAGCAGTTTCAGTGTGCCCGCGAAGCCGGGCCGCAGCCCATGGATCGCCGCCACTTCCCGCACCAGGCGCACGCCGCGCCAGGCGATGAAGACCCCGTCCAGCGCGGGCGATGGCACGACCGCCGTGGCGGCAAGGGATTGCAAGGCCGCCGCCCGCCCCGCCGCCACCGCCTGGCGGTCCAGCGCCGCCAGCGGCCCGGCCTCCAGCAGCGCCAGCAGGGTCGGCAGATCAGGGGCCTGTTTCAGGGCCGGCAGCGTCGGCACCGCCGCTGGCACCCGCGCCGCCCAGTCCAGCACCGCGCGCCGCGCCGCGGCGTGGTCGCCCCTCGCCACAGCCTCCCGCCCACGTTCCACGCTCTCCAGCGCGGCGAGGCCGCGGAGTTCGCGGAATCCGGCCCAGCCGATCAGCCCGTAGCCCAGCGCGGCCACGCCGAGCGTCAGCCAGCCCAGCGGCGCGCCGCGGGCGAACTGGTCCGCGACAAAGCCCGCGACATCGATGGCGGACAGGCCGAGCAGCAGCACCAGTACGCCGGTGGCGGCGAGCGCCGGCGCCGACCAGCGCCGCGCGATCGGCGGCGGCGCGACGGGCACCACCGCCTGGTCCCAGCCGAGGTCGAGCCGCGGCGCCATGGGCGCTGCCTCCTCCGTCAGCACCCGCGGGCCACGCGATACCGTCTTCTCGCTCACAACAGGTCTCCGATCAGCGCCGCCAGCAGCGCGTCGAGACCCAGATGGGGAATGCCGGCGCCCCATTCACCCACAAAGGGGGCACCCACAAGAGGGGCACCCACAAGGCGGGGCGGCTGGAACGCCGGCATCTCGAAATAGGGGGCGTCCCAGAAATCCGGCTCGGGCCGGCGCATCGGCACCTCCCCGGGATAGACGGGCGTCAGGCGCCCATCCTTCATCAGCACGCCGCGCACCGCCGCGACCGGCCTGCCATCCAGCAGCGCGGAGGTATCCTCCGTGCAGCGGATGGCGGCGATCGCCCGCACCGGCGTCTCCGCCCCCGCCGGCCCCGGCGCCTGACGGCCGACAAGGTCCGCCATCAGGGAGGCCAGCGCATCCCGCGCCCGCGCGGGAACGTGATCCGCCTTGGTCGCCGCGAAGCCCACGCGCCGCACGCCCTGCCCCGTCAGCAGGTCGAGCCACCCGCCCCCCTGGCGCAGCGCGCGCGCAATGGCGGAAAGCGCTTCCGCCGTGTCGTCGAAGGCCTGTTCGCCGGCATGAAGCGCGCCGAGCGCATCCACCAGCACCACCTGGCGATGGAAGCGGCGGAAGAAGGGGTCGAAGAAGGCGGCGCGCTGGTCGTCGAGGTAGGCGGCATGCCGCCGCCGCAGCAGCTCGGAAAGGCCGCCCTCATGCCCCTCCGGCAGCGGGAAGAACCACAGCAGCGGCGCCTCCCCCCGCGGCCCGGGGTTCAGCGCCCGCCCGGGCTGGAGGAAGCGGAACCCCATACGGTCCCGAAGGCGCAAAAGCGCCGCGCGATACAGACGAAAGCCCTCCCGCGCCAGCGCCTCCTCCGCCGTGGCGCGCGGCGGCAGCGCATCGACGAAGGCCAGGAATTCCGCCGCCGCCTCCGCCCTCCGCCCGACGCGCAGCCGTGCCAGCGTCTCCCGCGACCACTCGGCGAAGCCTTGGTCCAACATCGGAAGGTCGAGCAGCCATTCCCCGGGATAGTCCAGCAGTTCCAGCGTGATCCGCCGGTCCCCCATCACCATCCCCCGCGCCTGGCCGAGCCAGGAGGCCGGGGAGATGGTGAGTTCCAGCTCAAGGGTGGAAAGGTCCTCCGTCCGCCCCGGCCAGCGCGGCGGATCGGCGGCAAGCGCCGCCAGGTGGCCGGCCGCGTCGAAGCGGGGCGTCGCCTCGACGCCTGCGGGCACCAGCCGCACGCCACGCAGCCTGCCGCCGGCCGCGGACTCCAGCGCCGGCAGCGTCCGTGCCCCCTGCCCCGCCGCCAGCAGGTTCGCAACCAGCGAGGTCAGGAACACCGTCTTGCCGGCGCGGGACAGGCCGGTGACGGCCAGCCGCACCCTCTCCCGCCCCGCCATGGCCCGCGCCAGGTCGGACATGCCGGCCAGCGCATCCTCCAGCGGGGTCAGGATCGGCATGGCGTGGCCGGGTTACTTCCGCTCGATCAGCTCGATCTTGTAGCCGTCGGGGTCTTCCACGAAGGCGATGACGGTGGTGCCGAACTTCACCGGCCCCGGCTCCCGCGTGATCTTGGCACCCGCCGCGCGCAGCGCCTCGCACATCCCATAGACATCCGGCACGCCGACCGCGAGGTGGCCGAAGCCGGTGCCGAGGTCATACTTCTCCGTGCCGTAGTTGTAGGTCAGCTCCACCACCGCGGCGCCGGTGGCTTCCTCGGCGTAGCCGACGAAGACCAGCGTGTACTTGCCTTCCGGCACGTCGCGGCGGCGCAGTTCCTTCATGCCGAGCAGCTTCGTGTAGAAATCGACGCTCCGCTCCAGGTTGCCGACGCGGATCATCGTGTGCAGCAGGCTGCTCATGGCAGGTATCCTTCCTCGTTCAGGGCCTTGTCGGCATTGAGCGCCGCCAGGAACAGCCCGGCGGCATCGGCGGCGGCAATGGTGGCTTCCCGGTCGATCACGATGGTGCCGTAATGGCCATCCCGCCGCGCTTCCACCGCGATCCCGCGCAGCCCGGCCTCCGCCACCGCGCGGATCGTATCCGGCCCGATCACCGGCAGATCCGCGAGCGCGCTCTGGGTCGGCTTCACGAGCTTCACCAGCACGCCGCCGGGACCCTCCCGACTCTGGCTGCCGGAGCGCGCGACCATCGCATCCGTTCCCTCGATGGCCTCCACCGCCAGCACCAGGCCCTGCTGCACGACGCAGCCCTGCCCGGTATCGGCGATGCCGAGTTGCCGGCACACCGCGATCCCGCGGCGGATGTCGGCCATCGCTGCGTCATCCGGCCGGGCGCGCGTCGGGACGCCTTCCTCCATGAGGAGCTGTTCGAAGACGTGCTGCGCGCCGATCGGCGTGAAGCCCTGTTCGCGCAGCACCGTGACCACAGCGGTCAGCAGCGCGTCATCGCCGCCGAACAGCGCCTTGCGCCCCACCCGCGCGACCAGCCGCGCGCCTTCCGCATCCAGCCGGAGCGACAGGATGGAAGGCCGCTTCACCCGCCCCGCCATCACCAATTCACGCACACCGGCGTGGCGCAGCACGGTAAAGAGGTGGCCGACCGCCCCCAGCCGGACCACGGCATGGGGGAAAGCCGCCCAGTCCCGCGGCTCCGCGAAACCATCGATCAGCGCGGCGAAGACCGGCCGACCCGCGCGCCGGGCCGCATCCGCGACGCGCAGCGGCATCACACCGCCGCCGGCGACAATACCCAGGGTCGAATTGGCAGCAGGCGCCGGGGGTCGCAGGGAGGGCGGCAGGCTCACGCGGCCTCTCCGCCCTCATCCTCCTCCGCGGCCCGGCCGAAGGGGCACAGCCCGTGGCGTCCGCGATTCGCGGCGAAGGACAGGATCTCCGCCACCAGCGCATTGCCGGGATGGGCGGCGGCGATCGCCTCCACATGGTCCTCCGGCCGTCCGCCGCGATAGAGGTCGTGCACCGCGCGCGCCACAACCATCACCTGGTCCTTGGACAGCCCCAGCCGGCGCCGCATGGCGATGGTGTTCAGGCCATGCAGCTTCGCGCGATAGCCCTTGGCCCGGCCATAGGGCAGCACGTTGCGTTCCACCCCGGACATGCCGGCGACCATCGCCATCCGCCCGATGCGGACGAATTGCTGCACCGCCGCGCCACCCTGGATGATGGCGAAGTCGCCGATCTCCGCATGGCCGGCCAGCATCACGTTGTTCACCAGGATCACGCCGTCGCCGATCCGGCAGTCATGCCCGACATGCGCCACGCACATCACCAGGCAATCGGCGCCGATGCGCGTCATGCCCTCGCCGCCCGTGCTGCCGCGGTGGATGGTGGCGTGTTCGCGGATCTGCGTGCGGGCGCCGATGGAAACGCCCGTCGGCTCGCCCTTGTACTTCAGGTCCTGGGGCGGCAGGCCGATGGTCGCGAAGGGGTAGATCTTCGCCCCCGCGCCGATGAAGGCGCGGCCGTCGACGACGACATGGGCCGTCAGCTCGACCCCCGCCTCCAGCACCGCATCGGCGGAGACGACGCAGCCGGGCCCGATGCGGCAGCCCTGGCCGATGCTGGCGCCGGGCGCCACATAGGCGGCGGGGTGGATGAAGGCGTCCGGATGGACGCCCGGGTGAGCAGGGGCGTCCGGATGGACGCCGGCAGGCGCTGGCACGGCGTCCACGGTGGCTTGTCCGTTCACTTATCGAGGATCATGGCGGCGTAGGTGGCTTCGGCCACGACCTTGCCGTCCACCTTGGCCTCGGCGCTGAAGCGCCAGATGTTGCCGCGCTGCTTTTCCTTCACGACATGCACGCGCATCTGGTCCCCCGGCACCACCGGCTTGCGGAACTTGGCGCTGTCCACGGTCATGAAATAGACCAGCTTGCCCTGGGCGGAGGGGCCGAGCGTTTCCACCACCAGCACCGCCGCGGTCTGGGCCATGCTCTCGATGATCAGCACGCCCGGGAAGACCGGGTGCTGCGGGAAATGGCCCTGGAAGAAGTTCTCGTTGATCGAGACGTTCTTGATGCCGACGGCGGAGACGTTGGGAACGATCTCCACCACCCGGTCCACCAGCAGGAAGGGGAAGCGGTGCGGGATCGCCTGCATGATGCGGGCAATGTCATAGGCTGCCACGGTCCCCTCGGGGGCGGGCACTGCTGCGTTCGGGTCTGCGTTCTGGTCCATCGTCGTCTCTTCCGTCCCGTCCCATCGCCCCGTGCCGCGCACGACCGGGGCTTCCGCCGGCCGACCAGGCCCTGACCGGCCAGACAGTCCCGGCCAGGCAGTGTTGGTCAGGCCTTCGCCGCGGGCTTCCCCGCGAGGCGCCGCAGCGTGGCGAAGGCGCGCAGTGTTTCCCGCAACGGCCAGGCCGGCGAACCGCCGACGACCTCACCAGCCCCGACATCGGACATCACGCCGGATTGCGCCGCGACCTGCGCGCGATCACCGATGCTCAGGTGGCCGGAAGTGCCGGATTGTCCACCCATCTGCACGCCGTCGCCGAGCACCGTGGAGCCGGCGATGCCGACCTGCGACACCAGCACGCAAGCGCGACCGGTCTTCACGTTGTGGCCGATCTGCACCAGATTGTCGAGGCGCGTGCCCGCGCCCAGCACGGTGTCCCCCTGGCTGCCGCGGTCCACGCAGGCATTGGCGCCAACCTCCACCGCATCGCCCAGCATCACGCGGCCGAGCTGGGGCATCGTCTCGAACCGCCCCTCCGGTGAAACGGCGAAGCCGAAACCCTCCTGCCCGATGCGGGCGCCGGGGTGCAGCACCACGAAGCGGCCGGCGACGCAGTGGCTCAGGCTGGCATGGGCGCCGATGCGGCAGCCCTCACCCAGCACCACGCCTTCGCCCACCACCGCATGGGGCCCGATCACGCAGCCCGCGCCGATCTCGGCGCCCGCTTCGATCACCGCATAGGGCCCGACCTGCACGCCATCACCGATGGTGGCGGCGGGATCGACGACCGCCGTCGGGTGGATGCCCGGCCGCGCGGGGGGCTGCGGAAACAGGCGGCGCGCCACGCGGCCAAAGCCGAGATAGGGGTTGGCGGCGACGATGGCCGCGACGCCATCCGGCACGCGGCCGGCGAAATCCCGGGCCAGTACGACGGCCGCGGCGCGCGTCTCCGCCAGCTTCGGCAGATAGCGTCGGTTGTCGAGGAAGCTGACATGGTCCGGCCCCGCGCCATCCAGCGGCCCGACGCCGGAGACGAGGCGCGCCGGGTCGCCGCCGACGAGTTCGCCACCCGCCGCGGCGGCGGCCTCGGCGAGGGTCAGCGCGCCCCCCGCCCGATGGAAGCGGGGATCGGCTGCCATGGGATCAGTTCCGCCGGGCGGGCGGGGCGGCGGCCGGCGGGGTCGCCGGCGCGGCAGGTGCCGCGGGCGTCGCAGCGGGCGGCGGCGGTTCGACCGGGGCCGCACCCTCCGGCAGCATCGTCACGCTGCGCAGCACGCGGTTCATCTGGGCGCTGATCTCATCCGTAAGGTCGAAGCCCGATTCGTTGAAGATCACGAGCGGCCGCGGCAGCACGATGTTCACGCCGCGCGATGCCGCGACCTGGCGGATCACGGCGCCCAGCGCCTGCTCGATCTGCTGCAGCGCCATCTGCGCCGCCTGGTCGATGGCGCGCGACCGGTCGCGGAAGATGCGCTGCGCATCGGTGATGCGGTCCTGCAATTCCCGTTCCCGGTTGCGCAGCTGTTCGGCCGGCAGCGTGGCGCGGGCGGCGGCCAGCGCCTGCTGCTCCTCACGCCACCGCGCCTGTTCGCGCTGCAGATCCTCGTTCAGCCGGGCGCGGCGACGCTCGATCTCCTCCCGCACCTGGTTGAACGCGGCGGAGAGGCGCTGGACCTCCGGGATGTCGACGATGGCGATGACCGGCGCGGGGGTGCGCTGGCCGGCGGCGGGCGCCGGCGGGCGCTGGGCCTGCTGGCCCTGCGGCGGGCGCTGCTGCTGGGCCGGCTGGCCCTGTGCCGGCTGCCCCTGGGGGCGCTGCTGGCCCTGGCCGGGCACGAACCATTCCTGCCCCTGCTGGGCCTGGGCCAACGCCGCCGGTGGCAGCGCCGGCGCCGTGGCCAGGGCGATCAGGGAAGCGGTCAGGAGAAGACGCAGACGCATCGGTCGATGATCCTGGAAACTGCTCAGAAGCGCGTGCCGAAGCCGAAGCGCACAAGCTGCGTCTCGTCATACGACTTCTTCACCAGCGCCTGGGCGATGTCGATGTTGATCAGGCCTACCGGCGTACGCCAGGACAGGCCGACGCCGGCACCCACGCGGGGGCTGCTGTCATCGGCCACGCCCGTGCCGGTGACAGGGGTGTTGGAGAGGGAGCCGACATCCACGAAGGCGCGGCCCAGCAGACCGAGTTCGGACGGCAGCGGCAGCGGGAAGCGCAGCTCCGTCGTCTGCGTCCAGATCAGGCGGCCACCGAGCGGGTCGCCCGAGGGCACGTCACGCGGACCGGCACCGGCCAGGGAGAAGCCGCGCAGATTGTCGCCGCCGAGGAAGAAGCGGTCGATGATCCGTTCCGGCCGGCCGCCCCAGGGCGTCAGCTGGCCGACGCCGGCCTGCAGGGCCAGCACGTAGTCGCTGTCGCCGAAGAAGCGTTCCAGCGGGATGTAGCCGGCGACGTCGCCGCGCAGACGCACATAGGCGACATCGCCACCGAGGCCCGCGACATCCGTGCCCACGCGGACGATGTAGCCGCTTTTCGGCTCGATCCGGCTGTCACGCACGTCATAGGACAGCGTCGTGCCGATCTGCGACAGCAAGGTCTGGCCGGACTGTTCGCGGATGAAGCGGCTCGCGTCGCTCGTGATGTCGAAGATGTCGCGCTGCACCAGGCTGTAGGCCCAGCTCTGGCGAACCCGCTCGTTGAACTCATAGCCCGCGCGCAACGCCATGCCGACGCGCTTCTCGCGGTAGCCCGACGTCTCCGTCAGGTTGCGCGTGATGTAGAAGAGGTCGATGCCCGCGGCCAGATTCCGGTCCAGGAAGGACGGGTCCGTGACGGAGAAGTCCACCTGGGTACGCCGCTGCGCCAGCATGGTCTGCAGCCGCGCATCGACGCCGGTGCCGAGGAAGTTGCGTTCCCGCACGCCGAAATCGGTCAGGAAGCCCGCATCGGTGGAGAAGCCACCACCCAGCGAGATCTCGCCCGTCGCGCGTTCCGTGATGGTGGTCTGCAGCACGGTGCGGTCGGGCGCCGAGCCCGGCTGCGCCGTGATCTCCGCCTGGCCGAAATAGCCGAGGTCGCGGATGCGCTGGCGCGAACGGCGCACCTGCGCGGCGTTGAAGGCATCGCCCTCCGCGATGCGGAATTCGCGGCGGATGACGCGGTCCTGCGTGCGGGCGTTGCCCTGGATGTCGATGCGCTCGACATAGGCGCGCGTGCCTTCGGCGATCTCGAAGGTGATGTCGACGCGACGCCCCTCGCGGTCCCGCACCACGCGGGGGCGGACCTCCACGAAGGGAATCCCGCGCAGGCCGACGGCATCGGACAGCGCCTCGACCGACCGTTCCACCGCATCGCCGTCGTACCAAGCGCCCTGCTCGACCGCGAGTTCGCGCATCAGCGCCTCGGGCTCCACGCCGCGCAGCGTGCTGGTGATCTGCACCTGGCCGACGCGGTAGCGCACGCCTTCGTCCAGCGTGTAGGTCACGAAGAAGCCGCTGCGGTCCGGCGCCAGTTCCGCCGTGGCGGACGCCACCTGCACATCGGCGTAGCCGCTGCGGAGGTAGTAGCGGCGCAGCAATTCGCGGTCGAAGTTCAGCCGCTCCGGGTCATAGATGTCGGAGGTGGAGAGGATGCGGTACCAGGCCTGTTCCCGCGTCGCCACCACGTCCCGCAGCCGCGTGTCGGAGAAGGCGTTGTTGCCCACGAAGTTGATGCGGCTGACCAGCGCGGCATCGCCTTCCGTGATCTCGAACACCACATCGACGCGATTCTGGTCGAGCTGGATGAGCTTGGGTTCGACCCGCGCCGCGAAACGGCCGCGGCGGGCATAGATGTCGAGGATGCGCTGCCGGTCCGCCTGCGCCTGCTGCGGCGTGAAGACCGCGCGCGGCCGCATCTGCACCTCCGGGCGCAGCACGTCGTCGCCGACCTTGCTGTTGCCCTCGAAGGCCACGCGGTTGACGATCGGGTTCTCCTCGACCTGCACGCGGATGCGGTCGCCGACGCGCGTCACCGTCACGTCGCGGAACAGGCCTGTCGCGAACAGGGTGCGCAGGCTGCGGTCGAGGCGATCCGCATTGAAGGCGTCGCCGGGCTGCAGCAGCATGTAGGAGCGGATCGTGTCCTGCTCGATGCGCTGGTTGCCGACCACGTCGATGCCGCGGACGGTGCCCTGGGCGGGCGCCGCCGCGGGCGCGGGCTGGCGCGGCTGACGGGTCTGCGCTTCCACCGGCAGCGCGAGCGCGACCGGGACAAGGCAGGTGGCGGCGAGCAAAAGGAGCCGGTTGGCGACCAAGACGCAATTCCCTGGGGGGGTGGGGGCGGTCCGGACACTAGCCGAGCGCACCCGGCGCCGCCACCCCTGCACCGGGGCGGCCTCACCTGGCGCCCCCTGCCCCGTCGCGGCCCCGGCGGATGGGCGGGGGCCGCAGGCTTGAAACCCGCGGCCAGCCGCCATTTCCGCCCGGCGCCGCCCGTTCAGCTGAACAGGCCGGCGACCCAGGTGAACAGGCCGAACTGGGACAGGTCGTTCCAGGTGGCGAAGACGAAGAGGGTGATGAGGAGCGCGAATCCGGCGCGATACCCCATCTCCTGCGCCCGCGGCGGCAGCGGCCGGCCGCGAATCGCTTCCGCCGCGTAGAACATCAGGTGCCCGCCATCCAGCACGGGAATCGGGAACAGGTTGATCAGCGCCAGGTTCACCGACAGCACAGCCATGAAGGAGACGAGGGCCGTGATCCCCATCTCCGCCACCTGGCCTGACATCTGCGCGATGCGCAGCGGCCCGCCCAGATCCTCCGCCCCGCGGCCGCCGGCGATCATCTGCCAGACGGCGGCAAGGGTCTGGACCGTGATGTCGGCGGTCTGCGTCACGCCGCCCCACATGGCGCTGAAGGGGTCGAGCCGCTTGAACTCCGCCGCGCCGGCGCCGACGCCGAGCACACCCACCGTGCGCTCCCCGTTCTGGCGCGGCTCGGGCACGGCTTCCACCTGGCGCTGCCGGCCCTCACGGTCGATCGTCATCGTGACGGTCTGGCCGGCGCGGGGCTGGATGTGGCGCTGCACCTCCTCGAACCGCGTCACGGCCTGGCCATCCAGCGCCAGGATCCGGTCGCCGGGCACCAGCCCGGCCCGCGCGGCGGCGGAGCCTTCCTGCACGGTTGAGACGGTGGTGGTGGCGGAGGGCTTGCCCACGGTCATGTAGAGGCCGCCGAACATCAGGACGGCCAGCAGGAAATTCGCGAAGGGCCCGGCCGCCACGACGATGGCACGGTCGCGCACCGGCTTTTCGTGGAACGTCTCACCCGGGCGCCAGGAGGCACGGACCTCCGGGCTCGCATCCTCCGGCGTCTCCTGCCCGTGCAGCTTCACATAGCCACCGAGCGGCAGCCAGCCGACCCGCCATTCCGTGCCGCGCTTGTCGGTCCAGTTGGCGATGGCGCGGCCGAAGCCGACGGAGAAACGCTCCACATGGATGCCCCGCCAGCGCGCCGCCAGATAGTGGCCGAGTTCGTGGAAGAAGACGAGCACGCCGAGCACGACCACGAAGGCGACGATGGTGCGGATGGGTTCTGGCAGGAAATCCAAGGTGCTCTCCAGGGGCGCGGCACTGCGCCGGTATTCTGGCGCGTGGCCCCGCGCCGGGTCGGCAAAGGAGGTGGCAGCCCGCGCCCTCAGGCGACCTTGGCGCGCATCCCGGCCCGCCGCGCGGCTTCCCGCCGCGACAGGGCATCGAGCGCGAGGATGCCATCCACCCCCAGCGCCAGCGGCGTGCCGGCTTCCGCGACCAGGGCGCCGAGCGTCTCCTCGACCACCGCCGCGATGTCGAGGAAGCCGAGGCGCCGTTCCAGGAACAGCCCCACCGCCACCTCATTCGCAGCGTTCAATATAGTCGGAGCGCCGCCGCCTGCCTGCAAGGCCTCCCTCGCCAGGCGGAGCGCGGGGAAGCGGACGGGGTCGGGGGCGGAGAATTCGAGCTTGCCCAGCATGGCAAGGTCGAGCCGCGGCGCGCCGACCGCCATGCGTTCCGGCCAGGCCAGGGCATGGGCGATGGGGGTGCGCATGTCGGGCGATCCCAACTGCGCCAGGATGGAACCGTCGCTGTACTGCACCAGGCCATGCACCGCGGATTGCGGGTGGATCAGCACCTCGATCCGCGATTCGTGGACGGGGAAGAGGCGCGCGGCCTCGATTACCTCCAGCCCCTTGTTCATCATCGTGGCGCTGTCGACGCTGATCTTGGCGCCCATGGACCAGACGGGATGGGCCACCGCCTGTTCCGGCGTGGCCGTCGCCATCCGCGCCAGGTCCCAGTGGCGGAAGGGACCGCCGGACGCCGTCAGGATGATCTTCTCCACGCCCTTCGGGTCCTGCCCCGCCAGGGCCTGGAAGATGGCGTTGTGCTCGCTGTCCACGGGCAGCAGCAGCGCGCCGCTTTCGGCCGCCGTGCGCAGCACCAGCTCCGCCGCGCAGACCAGGCTTTCCTTATTGGCCAGCGCCAGCGTGCCGCCGCGCGCCAGCGCCGCGAGGGTGGAGCGCAGCCCCGCCGCGCCGACGATCGCCGCCATGGTCCAGTCCGCCGGCCGCGCGGCTGCCTGTTCCACCGCCGCCGCACCGGCCGCGATTTCGATTCCCGTGCCGCCCAGCGCCGCCTTCAGCGCCGGCCAGGCCGCTTCATCCGCCACCACCGCCATGCGGGCGCCGAGGCGCCGGGCCTGGTCGGCCAGCACCGGCACGTCCCGGTTGGCGACCAGCGCCTCCACCGTGAAGCGCCCGGGTTCCGCCGCTTCCAGCAGCGCGATGGTGGACCGGCCGATGGAGCCGGTGGAGCCGAGGATGGTGATCGAGCGCGGCATCAGCCCCAGCCCCAGAGCGGCCGGCCGAGGCCGAGCATGAAGGAGATGACGGATGCCACCGGCGCCGCCGCCAGCACGCCATCCAGCCGGTCCAGCAACCCGCCATGGCCGGGGATGAGGGACGAGGTGTCCTTCACCTTGAAGTGCCGCTTGATGGCGGATTCCAGCAGGTCCCCGGCCATGGAGGCGACGGAGACGATGGCCACGACCACCGCGATCGACAGCAGCGACGCGCCCGGCGTGAAGGCCAGCGCGCAGGCGCCGCCCGCGATCATCGCGGAAACCAGCCCCCCCGCCGCCCCGGACCAGGTCTTGTTGGGGGAGATGGAGGGCGCGAGCTTCGGCCCGCCAAAGGCCCGGCCCGCCATGTAGGCTCCGATGTCAGACGCCCAGACGACCAGGAACAGGAACAGGACATTGGCCCGCCCGGCTTCCGTATCGTGGCGCAACTCGATCAGCGCGATGCCGGCCAGGCCGATATAGAGCACGCCCGCCGCGAGCCGCCCGGCAGGCTGGGTCAGGCTGCCGCCCATCCGCTGCGCGCCCACCCAGGTGGCGATCCAGCCCGCGACCAGCACGGCGAGCGCGGTGCGGGGATGATCCTCCACCGCGAAGGCACCGGCGACCAGCACCACGAGCGGCACGGCGAGCCCCGGGAAGACCCGGGTCCGGCGGCCGCAGAGATGCACCCATTCCCAGGCCAGCACCGCGACGGCGATG
Source organism: Falsiroseomonas sp. (assembly GCF_051859025.1). Lineage (GTDB taxonomy): Bacteria > Pseudomonadota > Alphaproteobacteria > Acetobacterales > Acetobacteraceae > Falsiroseomonas. The sequence goes on from NZ_JBHYGL010000039.1 coordinate 23,010, forward strand.
GCCATCAGCGCCGTGAAGGCTTCCGCGCCGAACCAGATGCAGGCCACCGCCGCCGGGCCCAGCACGGCGGCGGACAGCGCGCGCTTGCGCAGGTCCCGCCACCGCTTGGCGTCATCGGCCGCCGCCGCCACTGTTGTCATTCCCCCCGGACCACCCTGTACTGCTACGCGACGCGAACGCCGTAGCGCCGCTCCCGCCGCGCGAATTCGCCGATTGCCTCGGCCAGATGCCGTGCCTCGTAATCCGGCCAGAGCACGTCCTGGAAGACGAACTCCGAATAGGCGGATTGCCACAGCAGGAAATTGGACAGCCGCTGTTCGCCCGACGTGCGGATGATGAGGTCGGGGTCGGGCATCCCCTGGGTAGAGAGCATCCGCCCGAAGGCGGCCTCGTCCAGCGCCGCCGGGTCCAGCCCACCTTCCAGCGCCCGCTGCATGGCGGCCCGCGCGGCGGCGACGATTTCCGCCCGCCCGCCATAGGACAGCGCGACGTTCAGGTTGAGCCGCCTTCCCTCCGCCGTCATGGCTTCCGCCGCATCGATGGCGCGCACCAGGTCGGGGCCGAAGCGCTCCCTCTCCCCGATGATGCGGAGGCGGATGCCCTCCTTCACCAGGGTCTTCACTTCCGAGCGCAGATAGAGGCGCATCAGGCCCGTGAGGTCCCGCACCTCATCCGCCGGGCGGCGCCAGTTCTCGGAGGAGAAGGCGAAGAGGGTGAGCCAGCCGATGCCGGCTTCCGCAGCGGCCTCGATCGCCCGCCGCGCGGCTTCCGCGCCGGCCTTGTGGCCGAGTGCGCGGGGCAGGCCGCGGGCGGCCGCCCAGCGGCCATTGCCATCCATGATGATGCCGACATGGACCGGCACCGCATCGCCGGACCCGGAGGCCTGGCTGGCCGCGGCGGCAGGCTTGGCGGCCGCGCTCATCGGCGCGCCGTCCCGGTCACGGTCGGCCCGTGGCTGGCTGGCATGGCGCTGCGCCTTCCCACCGGAATGCCGTCAGCTCGTGCGGATGTCCTTTTCCTTCTCCGCCAGCGTCGTATCGACGGTCTTGATCTGGGCGTCGGTCATCTTCTGGATCTCGTCTGACCAGCGCTTCACGTCGTCCTGGCTGGCCTCGGACTTCTTGTCCTTCTCCCAGCCCTTCACCGTCTCCATCCCGTCGCGACGGACGCTGCGCATGGCGACCTTGGCGGCCTCGGCATACTTGCCGGCGGTCTTCACCAGGTCGTTGCGGCGTTCCTGCGTCAGCGGCGGCAGCGGCACGCGGATCACCTGGCCTTCCGCCATCGGGTTCAGGCCAAGGCCGGAGTCGCGGATCGCGACCTCCACGTTCTTCACCACGGACTTGTCCCAGACCTGGACGGAGAGCAGCCCCGGGCCCGCGACGCCGATATTGGCCAGCTGGGTCAGCGGCTGGTTGGTGCCATAGGCCTCGACGCGGATCGGCTCCAGCAGCGCGGGGCTCGCGCGGCCGGTGCGCAGCCCGGCGAATTCCTTCTTCAGGGTCTCCAGCGCACCGTCCATGCGGCGCTGCAGGTCGCGCTTGTACGCGGCGAAATCGGCGGCCATGCCTGCCCTTCTCCCTACGGATCGATCACGGTGGTGAACTTGCCGTCGCCCAGCATCACGGCGGTGAAGGCACCGGGTTCGTGGATGTTGAAGACGACGATCGGCAGCTTGTTCTCGCGCGCCAGGCTGATGGCGGCAGCGTCCATCACCTGCAGGTCCCGCGCCAGGACCTCAAGGTAGGTCAGCTGCTCGTAGCGTTCCGCCTTGGGGTTCTTGCGCGGATCGGCGGTGTAGATGCCATCGACCTGCGTGCCCTTCAGCAGCGCGTCGCAGCCCATCTCGGCAGCGCGGAGAGCGGCCGCGGTGTCGGTCGTGAAGAAGGGGTTGCCCGTGCCGGCGGCGAAGATCACCACCCGGCCCTTTTCCATGTGCCGGATGGCGCGGCGGCGGATGAAGGGCTCCGCCAGGCTCGCCATGGAGATCGCGGATTGCACCCGCGTCGGCACACCCATCTTCTCCAGCCAGTTCTGCATGGCCAGCGCGTTCATCACGGTGGCCAGCATGCCCATGCCATCGGCCTGGGCACGGTCCATGCCGGCGGAGGCGCCGGCGACGCCACGGAAGATGTTGCCGCCGCCGATCACCATGCAGACCTGCACGCCCAGGTTCACGACATCGCGCACGTCTTCGGCGATGCGACGCAGCACGCCGATGTCCAGGCCGTAGTCGCGCTCACCCATCAGCGCCTCGCCGGACACCTTGAGCAGGACGCGCTTGTAGATGGGGGGTCTGCTCATGGGTGGCGAAATATCCAGGCGTCTGAGGGGTTGCGCACCATAGGCGGCGCATCATGGCGGCGGCAAGGCGAGCCCCTGGCCCGCCCTGTCACACCATGCCGAGAGCAGGCACCGTATACGATGCTGCTCCACGGCATGCTGGTTCCGGCGCCCCGAACCGTCGCGGGATGGGGCGCCGGGTCGGGCGTCAGCCCTTGGCGGCGGCCGCGACTTCGGCGGCGAAGTCGGTCGCCGCCTTCTCGATGCCTTCGCCCAGCTGGAAGCGGGCGAAGCCCGTCAGCGTGCCGCCGGCCTTCTGCACCACCTGCTTCACGCGGCTCTCGCCGTCATGCACCCAGACCTGCTCCAGCAGCACCACTTCCTCGTAGTACTTGCGGATGCGGCCCTCGATCATCTTCTCGATGATCGCGGCCGGCTTGCCGGAACCGGAGGCCTGTTCGCGCAGAACCGCCTTCTCGCGCTCCAGGGCCGAGCCCTCGACGTTGGAGATGTCGAGCGCTTCCGGACGGGCGGCGGCGACATGCATGCCGATCTGCCGGCCCAGCACCTCAAGCGCCTCGATCTCGCTCGCGGCTTCCAGCGCCACCAGCACGCCGATCTTGCCGAGGCCCGGCTTCACCGCGTTGTGGATGTAGGTGGCGACGGTGCCGGACGGCACGCGCAGCACCTTGGCGCGGCGGATCGACATGTTCTCGCCGATCGTGGCGATCAGCTTGACCAGCTCGTCCTGCGTGGAGTGCGAGGTGCCGGGGAAGGTCGCGGCCTTCAGCGCTTCCACGTCATCGCCGACGGACAGCGCCAGGCTCGCGACTTCGGCGACGAAGTTCTGGAAGGTCTCGTTGCGCGCCAGGAAGTCGGTCTCGGCATTCACCTCGACCATCGCGGCGATGTTCGGGCCGGAGGCGACGCCCACCAGGCCCTCGGACGCCACGCGGCCGGACTTCTTCGCGGCAGCCGACAGGCCCTTCTTCCGCAGCCAGTCGATCGCGCCTTCCATGTCGCCGTCGGATTCGACCAGCGCCTTCTTGCAGTCCATCATGCCGGCGCCGGTCTTCTCGCGCAGGTCGCGCACCAGTGCCGCGGTGATCTCGGCCATATCGATCGCTCCCGATTCATCGAATCACGGCCGCATCGGGTCAGTGCCCGGCGGCCTGGGTACATCAGGGTGCCGGGCGTGGTTCGCCCGGCATGTCAGGAAACGCCCCAGGCCTGCGGCCCGGGGCGCCTTGCACTTATTAGGCTGCGGGCCGTTCCGGCGCAGCCTCGGCGGCGGCCACAGGGGCCTCCTCCAGCACTTCGGCGGCGACGTCGGGCAGCGCCTCGATCGGCAGGTCCGCCTGCGCGCCGAGGTCGGCGCCGGAGGAGCCGAGCTCGGCCGAGATGCCGTCCAGCACCGCGCCGGCGACGCTGTCGCAGTACAGGTGGATGGCGCGGATCGCGTCGTCATTGCCGGGGATCGGGAAGGCGATGCCCGAGGGATCGGCATTGCTGTCGACCACGGCCACGACGGGGATGCCGAGCTTGTTGGCCTCCTCGATCGCCAGCTTCTCCTTCACCGTGTCGATGACGAAGATGATGTCGGGCAGGCCGCCCATGTCCTTGATGCCGCCGAGCGCGCGGTCCAGCTTCTCCTTGTCCCGCGTCAGCATCAGGACTTCCTTCTTGGTGAGGCCCTGGATGTTGCCGCCGAGCTGCTCTTCCATCTGCTTCAGGCGCTTGATGCTGCCCTGGATGGTCTTCCAGTTGGTCAGCATGCCGCCGAGCCAGCGATGGTTCACGTAGTACTGGCCGCAACGCGCGGCGCTTTCGGCCACGTAGTCCGCCGCCGCCTTCTTGGTGCCGACCAGCAGCACGCGGCCGCCGCCGGCGACCACATCACGGATCGCGCGCAGCGCGCGGTCCATCATCGGCACGGTCTGCTGCAGGTCCAGGATGTGGACCTGGTTGCGGACGCCGAAGATGTACGGCGCCATCTTGGGGTTCCAGCGGCGCGTGTGGTGTCCGAAGTGGACGCCGGCCTCGAGCAGGCCGCGCAGGGTGACGTCGGGCATCGCCATCGGCGAAATCCTTTCTAGCTTCCAGTGGTCCGGTTTGCCTCCGCGCTGCCGCCCCCGCCCCGTGAACCGAGGGGGTGGGGACCGGACCCTCGCCAGGCCACCTGTTCAGGGTGGCGTGCCGGAAGGGTGCACCGCGTGCGAATTTGCCGCCCCGGGGGTTGAGCCCCGGACCGGCGGGCGCGGTATGCCCCAGCCCGGCCGCCCGCGCAAGCACGGCGCCCCTCCCGCCTGACGCAACTCCGGCGCGAACCCCTTGGCAAAGCAGGGCGGAGGACCCCAGACTCCCCCTTGCATGCGCATCCTGGCCATCTCGCCCACCCCCAGCCACCCGCAGGATGCCGGCAACCGCGCCCGCATCCATGCGGTGCTGTCCGCCCTGAAGGCGGCCGGCCACGCCGTCCACCTGTGTCTGCTGATGCGGGAAAACCCCCCGCCCCCCGCCCTCGCCGCCATGCGGGATGCCTGGGACGAGCTCGTCGAGGTGCCGCATGACCGGGGGCGGGAGGCGCGGAGCCTCGGCCCCCTCCAGGCCATCGACGACTGGATCCTGCCGGAGGCGAAGGCCGCCTTCGCCGCGCTGGCCGCCCGCCAGCCGCGATTCGACCTGGTGCTGGTGAACTACGTCTTCCTCTCCCGCGCCCTGACCTTCTTCGACCACCGCACCATCAAGGTGATCGACGCCCATGACATCTTCGCCGGCCGCGCGCAGGCGCTGGCCGCGATCGGCCTGGAGAACCGCTTCTTTGCCACGACGGCGGAGGAGGAGGCCGCGGGCCTGGACCGCGCCGACCTGGTGCTGGCGATCCAGGAGGAGGAGCGGCGCCACTTCACCCTCGTGACCCGCGCCGCGACAGCGACGCTCGGCCACCTGCCGGTGTCGAACCAGCCGCCGCCGCCGCCCGCGGAGGCGCTTTCCATCGGCTATATCGGCAGCGGCAACCCGCTGAACACCCGCGCGCTCGGCCGCTTCCTGGCCGCGCTGCCACCGGGGGAGGTCGCGGCAGCCGGGGGGCGCGTGGTGGTGGCCGGCGGCGCCTGCCAGGGCCTGGCCCCCGCGCCCGGGCTGCAACTGCTCGGCCCCGTGGCGGACCCCGACATGCTCTACGCCGAGGCCGGCCTGGTGGTGAACCCGCATGAGGGCGGGACGGGCCTCAAGATCAAGACGGTGGAGGCGCTGGCCCGGGGCCGGCCCGTGATCGGCACCGCCGCCGCCTTCGCCGGCCTGCCCGCCGAGCACGTCTTCCACGCCGCGCCCGATGCCGCCGCGGTGGCGCGCCTGGCCCGCCGCTGGCTCGCCTCCGCCGCCTTCCGGGATGAGGTGGCGGAGGCCTCCGCCCGCCTGTTCCACCGCTACGCGCTGGGGGTGGGGGCCGCCCGCGCGCGCCTCGCCTCCCCGGCTGGCCTGGCCTCGATCCTCGATCGGCCGCGCCTGCTGATGCTGACGGATGTGCCGTGGTGGCGCGGCAGCCTCGGCAACCAGGCGCGGATCGGCGCAGTGGTGGAGGCGACGCGGGAGGAATTCGACCTCGACCTGTTCTTCACCGGCGACCTGCCGGGGGCGGAGCGGGAGGCAGCGCGCCGCGCGCTCGGCCGCCGCGGGCGCCTGTTCACGCCCCGCCCGGCGGGAGAGGCGGCGATGCCATGGGGGCTCACGCCCTTCGAGAAGCCGCGCTTCGACGGCGCGGTGATGGCATCGCTGGAGGCGCATCTGGCGCGCAACCCGCCCCAGGCCGTGATGGTGCAGTATCTCCGCCTGTCATGGATGCGCCTGGCGCGCGGGATGCCGAAGCTGACGGTGCTGGACACGCATGACGTCATGTCGCTGCGCGCCCAGAATTTCCGCCTGTTCGGACAGGAGCACTTCATCCAGATCCCGGTGGCGGAGGAGTTGAAGATCCTGGACGGCTTCGCCCAGGTGATGGCGATCCAGGCGGAGGAAGCGCGGTGGCTGGAGGCGCTGCTGCCCGGCCGCGTCATCCTGGCCCCCCATGCCCTGCCGGCGCTGCTGCCGGCGCGCGGATCGCCACCCGGCGCGCAGCCCCGCATCGGCTTCATCGGCGGCGACAGCCCGATGAACCGCGACGGGCTGCGCTGGCTGCTGGACCAGGTTTGGCCGGCGATCCAGCCGCTCGGCGCCGAATTGCATGTGGCCGGTGGCGTCTGCGCGGAGATGCCGAAGGGCCGCCCCGGCGTGGTCCTGCTGGGGGAGGTCGCGGACCAGCAGGCCTTCCTCGACGGGCTGGATATCGCCGTGAACCCGGTCTTCTACGGCGGTGGCCTGAAGATCAAGACAGTTGAGTACCTGGCCCGCGGGCTGCCCAGCGTGCTGACGGCGGAAGCGCTGTTCGGCATCCAGGGCGGCGCCGGCACCGCCTATGCCCTGGCGGAGAATCGCGCGCAGTTCGTGGCCGCGCTGGCTCTGCTGGTGCAGGATCGCGCGGCGCGGGCACGGATGGCGGAAGCCGCCTTCACCTTCGGACGCCGGCATTTCGGCCCGCAGGCGCTGGCGCCGGCGATCGGCACGCTGGCGGCGCTGGCGCGGGGCGTGCCGCGACTGGCGCCGGCCTCCATCCCCGCGTGACCGGCGCATATCGCGTGGCATCCGGCGCCGGCTTGCGCTACCTACGCGGCATGGCGCCCGGCGGACCGATACCCCCCTGCATCGTGCGCGCGGCGTCATGCCGCTGAACCCGTCCCGTCACCTCACGCGGCTGTTGCTGGCGCTGCCCTCCCTCCGCTTCGGTGGCACCGAACGCCATGCGGCGGAGCTGGCCGCGCGGCTTAGCGCGGAGGGGCTGGAGGTGACGCTGGCGGCGGAACCCGCACTGCTGGCGCCACTCATCGCCGCGCTCCCGCCCGGTCTGCCCACGCCGCGAATCATGGCGGCAAACCTTGGCTGGGATGAAGACGAATCTCCCAGCACCGCGACGGAGCGCCAGCGCGCGGCCGCGGAAGCGCTGCTGGCGACGGAGACGCCCGACATCGTTCTGCTGCCCCTGCCCTGGCCGGATGCGGGGCTTGGCCTCATGCGGGCCGTGGCGGCGCGCGGCGTGCCGCGGCTGGTGGCCCTGCACCTGGCGGCGGAGGGTCCGCCCCCGCCCGCCATCGCGGCGGCCTTGCCGGCGCTGGATGCCGCCGGCGCCGCCTGGGCCGCCGTCTCCGCCCCGGTCGCCCGGCGCGGTGCCGCCTGCTTCGGCCTGCCCCCGGGGCGCATCGCGCTGATCGACAACCCCGCCCCGGCCGTGAGCCGCGCGGGGCGGGGCGCCGCGCGCGCCACGCTGCGCGCCCTGCTGGGGCTGGGTGACGGCCAGCCGCTGATCCTCTTCGTCGGACGGCTGGAGGAAGCGAAAGGTGCCGACCTGCTGCCGGCGCTGACGGACCGGCTGAACCTGCCTTTGGCGGTGCTGGGTGACGGGTTGCTGCGCGGGCACCTGGAGGCGGAAGCGCGGGCCGATCCGCGCGGGCTGCTGCGGCTGATCGGCCAGGTCCCCGACCCCGCCGACTGGTACCTCGCCGCTGATGCGCTGGTGCTGCCATCCCGCCTGGAAGGCGCGCCGCTGGTCTTCCTGGAAGCCGCCGCGCGCTTCTGCCCGGTCGTGGCCTCGGCAGCGGCGGTGGAGGGGCTGGGCCCGGACGCCCCCCGCCTGGCCCGCATCGCCGCCAGTGCCGATGCGGCCGGGCTGGCGGAGGCCGTGCAAGCGCTGCTCGCCGATCCCGCCGGCGCCGCCGCCATGGCCGCCCGCGCGGCCGCCGAAGCCGGGCGACGAAGCTGGCCACGCGCCGTCCCGGCCTGGATGGGGCAGCTGCGCCTGGCCGCCGCCCTGGCGCCCCCGTCACAGACCGACCGGCCCTGGGCCGAACCCCTCCCCTACCCGGAGAATGCCGCATGACCGCCTTCCTGATCGGCGCCGCGGAACTGGCCGCGCTGGCCGCCGGCACGCCGATGATCGTCGCCGCGCCCAATGTGGAGAGGCTCGGGCTGGAGGGCGCCGGCAGCCTTCCCATCACCGTGCTCCGGCCCGTGGATGGGGTGCTGCGCCAGGCCGATGGTCCGCCCGGGCCGGCCCTGCCCCTGCCGCCGGGCCTTCGCCCGCTGGCCAGCGTGGCAGGCGATGCGGCGAGCGCCGTGGCCCTTGCCGCCGGCCTGCCGCCGGGCATCCCGGCCCTGCCCGCCACCGGCCTGCTGCCCGCGCTGATCGCAAGGCTGGTGGCGGCACTGACGGAGGCCGAGGCCCTGCGTGGCGCGCTGCAACGCCGCCTGGCCGCCCAGCCCGTGGCGGCGCCGCGCCGTGTGATCGACCTCGCCCCCGTCCCCACCGGTCCTGCGCCGCCGCCGCGCGCCATGCAGCCGCTGGGCCGCGGGGCTGAGAGCCTTTGCTGCGTGGCGCTGTACCTGGCCGTGCCGGCGAGCGAGGCCGCATCCCTGCTCCGAATCCGCCTGGTGGCCGGAGGCCGGATCATCGGCGCCTGGACCGTGCCCGGGCGTGATCTGGTGCCGGGATGGCTGGCCCTGGAACTGCCGGAACCCGCCCCCGCCGGTGGCGGGGAGGCGCATCTGGAGATCGCGCTGGATGCCGCCGCGGGTGACCGGGTGCGGATTGCCTCCGGCGGGCCCGATGCCGGCGCGCCGCTGGCGCTGCGGGTGGAAACGGCGGAACCCGGCCATCTGCGCGCGCCGCGCCACTTCGACTGGGCGATGCGGGACCTGCCCGCCCCCGCCCCCGGCGTGATGCTGGCACTGCCCGAAGGCGCCTGGGCCGCCGCGACGCTGCAGGGCGCGACGGCGGACCGCATCGCGCTGGGGCCGGAGTCGCCGCGCCTGCTGCTGGCAATCGCCCCGGGCGCCGAAGCGCGCCTGTCCCTGCCACCGCTGCCGGCCGGGCCGGCCGACCTGGCCATGCTGGAAGCGTCGCTGCGCCTGGGCGATGCGGCGCAGGTCGAGGTCGCCCTGCTGGCCGCCCCCGCGGAAGCCACCGACAATCCGCGCCACAGCGGCTGGCGCCGAGCGGATGCGGAGGGCCGGCTGCGAGTGGCGCTGCCGCTCCCCGCCACACCCTCCGGCGCCATCGCGCTGCGCCTGGTGATCCGCAATGCCGGCCCAGCAGCGAGCATCGAGGTCGCGCGGCTGGCCCTGGCGACGGGTGCCGCCGGCGTGCCGCGGCGTGAACCCGAGGCGCCGCTTCCCTTGGCGTCGCCCGCAATGCCGGTGGCCGAGCCGCCCCAGCCCCGGCCTACCCCAGTGGCCGAACCGATCGCCGAACCGGTGGCGCCGCCGCCCCTGCCAGTCGCAGCCCCGCGACCGGTGCCCGTGGCGCCTCCCCCCGCCGCGCCCCCCCCCGCGGCGCCGATCGTTGTGCCGCGCGTGACCCCCCCGCCTGCGCCGCGGATAGACCCGGCCGCGCCGCCGCCGCAGCCGGCTGCGGCGGCGATCCGGATCGCCGCGATCCCGCCCTTGCCTGTCAAGACCGCCGCGCCCGTGGGCTCATCCCTGGGCGCCCCCCCGGTCGCGTCCCCGGTCGCGCCCCCGCCGGCACAGCTCCTCGCGGGAACCGCGCCGCCGGCGCCGAGCGGCCCGGCGCCATCGCGCGTCATGCTTCCGGGGGGCGCCCCCGCTCGTCCCGGCCCGGACGCGCCGGCGCCCTTCGGTGGCCTGGTGCCGTCGCGGGGCAGCGCCTTCCGGGTGACAGCGCCGCAGCCGCCGCTTCCCGCCGCCGTGGCAGAGGAACCAGCCGTCACCGCCATCCCGGTGACCGCGTCACCGCCCCTGCCGGCAACGGCCGCGCCACCCACCGCGCCCATCGCCTACGCGCAGGATGCGCCGACCTCGACGGCGTGGCGGGACCTCAAGCTGAACCAGCACCTCATCAACAAGGAAGGCACCTACCGCCACCTGGACCTGGCGATTACCGGCCTGGTGGCGCCGGCGGGTCTCTGGCGGCAGGTGCGGACGAAGCTGTTCGACCGGCGCGGGACCGTCGGCCTTGAATTCCGGTCCATGAAGGGCTGGCCGCAGATGTTTGACCGCTGGCCGGGCGCGCAGGTGGACAATTTCGGCCCGCTCTGGCGCCTGGAACATGCGGCGCCGGCCGAGGCGCTGTCGCAACTCGCCACCCCGCATGACCGCGCCCTGGTCGCGGCGGTGCTGGAGGTGCTGCCAGCCCTCGCCGCCCGCGCCGCCGCCACGGCCAGCCTGCCGACGGAGGACCAGGATGCCTGGACGGAGCGCGCGCAGCGCCTGGCGGCCGCGGTGGCGGAGGCCTTGCGAGGCTGAAGCAGGGCGAGGGCGAGGCTGACGGGGGCGGGCGGCCCGCCCCCTCAGCGTTGGTCCAGCCAGGCCTCCAGCGGCCCGGCGATGGCATCCCAGCGCCCCGCGACATGCCGGTAGAGCGCGATGTCCATCGCATTGGCGGCCGCGATCCGCGCCGCCAGCGCGGGGTCCGACAGGCGCGCCGCGATTTCCGCCCGCTCCGCCGCCGCGGCGCTGTTCACCCGCATACGCGCGGTCGGCGCACGATGCGGCACACCCAGCAGGGCGCAGAGCGCGCGGAAGGAAAGGGCATAGCGTTCCTGCACGCCGATGAAGGCGTAGCTGGCATCGACATGGGCGATCGCCGCCGCGATGTCGCCGGCCTCGACGATTTCCGCCGGCACCAGGTGGCGCGCAGCGCGGTTGCGCGGGCCGGCCAGGTCCAGGAAGGCCTCGAAATCGGGGATGCGGCGGCGCACCTCCTCCGCCAGCGGATGCATGGGTGATCGCTGGTAGAGGTAGTCGCTGACCAGCCGCGCGGCGGGTTCGCGCAGCATGCTGAACAGCCTGGTCCCGGGGATCCCCGCCACCAGCCGCGCGACATGGCGCTGCTGCACATGGCCGGAGGCGAAGCGGAAGGGCGTTTCGGCATGGGCCGCCAGCGCCTGTTCCACCGCCGCATCATAGCGTTCCAGCGCCGGCTTGGCCCGGTCGAGGTGATCGATGTGCAGGCTGCGGAAGGGGTTGAGGGAGATCGCGACCTCCGCCGCCAGGCTGCTGCCGGCCGTCTTCGGCACATGCACGAACAGCCAGAGCGGCGGTGGCGGCAGCGCGGCGGCCGCCAGCCATTCGTCGAACCGGCCCGCCAGCAGAAGGGGCAGCGCCGTCATCGATCCGCCAGCGCTTCCGCCAGGCGCGGCGCGACACCGGCGAGGCGCCCGTGGAAATGATCATAGAGCGCGAGGTCGAGGCGGTTCGCCTCTCGGATCCGCTGCGCCATGGCGGTGGTGACGCGGCGCTCATCCTCGTCATCGTCATTGACGTTGGCGCGGATCCTGGGGCCGCCCTGCCGCCCGGCAAGTGCGGTCAGGGTACGGAAGGAGATTTCGTACATCTCCTGGATACCGACGAAGGCGTAGGCGCGCATGACATGGGCGATGCAGGCGGGGGCGCGCCCCCCGCCCAGGATGGGCTCCGGCACCAGATGCTGGGCCATCTTGTTCTGCTCCGGCGCGAAGTCGACGTAATCCTCCAGCGTCGGGAAGCGGGCGATGAAGGCCTCGTGGACCGGGTGGCGCCTGGATCGCTGGTGGCGGTAGTCCGACACCACGCGGTCCACGGGGTTGCGCAGCATGGTCACGAAGCGGGCATCGGCGAAGCAGGCCTGCAGCCGCGCGACATGGCGGGCCAGGATGTGGCCGGATGCGAAGCGGATGCCGGCTGGCCCGGCCTCCGCCATGAATCGGTCCACCGCGTCGTCCATCCTGGCGTGGAAGCTGCGGCTGGTGTCGGTGTAGTCCACCACGATGTTCACGTCGGGCGGCAGCAGCGCCGCCAGTTCCGCACGCAGCGACGTGCCCGCCGTCTTCGGGATGTGCACCAGGATGCAGGGGTCAACGCCGACGGCCGCATCCCGCAGGTAGTCGTCGATCCTTCCGTCAAACAGGGCCTGCATCAGCATGGCCGGACGCTTCCGGAAGGGTGCGACGCCGAGGGGTCGTGCAGTCTCAATTCAAGCCACTCGTCGCCATTTCCATGCCCCCTACCGCTTCGGCCACCGCCGGGTCAACGTGGGAGTATCCGGCGGAGATGCGCCAGCACCGCCTCGGCCGCCTGTTCCGGCGTCAGCCCGACGGTCGGCAGCCGCAACTCCGGCGTCTCCGGCGGCTCATAGGGGCTGCTGACGCCGGTGAAGTTCTTGATCGTGCCGGCCATCGCCTTGGCATAGAGGCCCTTGGGGTCGCGGCGGACACATTCCTCGATCGGGGTGTCGACGAAGACCTCGATGAACTCGCCCGGCCCCATCAATTCCCGCACCATCCGCCGTTCGGCCCGGAAGGGAGAGATGAAGGAGCAGAGCACGACCAGCCCCGCATCGACGAAGAGCTTCGCGACCTCTCCCACCCGGCGGATGTTCTCCACCCGGTCGGCATCGGTGAAGCCGAGATCCCGGTTCAGGCCGTGGCGGAGGTTGTCGCCATCCAGCGTGTAGGTGTGCCGGCCTTCACGGTGCAGCGCCTGTTCCACCAGCTTGGCGATGGTGGATTTGCCGGAACCCGACAGGCCGGTGAACCACAGCACCAGGGGGGTCTGCCGGTCCAGCGCCGCGCGGGCGGCCTTGTCCACCAGGAATTCCTCCTGGTGGATGTTGGTGGCGCGGCGCAGGCTGAAGGCCACCATCCCCGCGCCGGCCGTGCGGTTGGTGAAGCGGTCCACCAGCACGAAGGCGCCGGTCTGCCGGTTCTCCGCATAGGGGTCCATCGGCACGCGTTGCGCGGCGGAGAGATTGCAGAAGCCGATCTCGTTCAGGTCGAGCCGCCGCGCGGGCAGCTGCTTCTGCGTGTTCACATCGACGCGGTGGCGGATGCTGGTGACGGAAACCGGCGTCCAGAGGTTGCCGATGCGCATCAGGTACTGCCGGCCCGGCAGCATCGCATCCTCATCCATCCATAGCAGGTGGGCGGCGAACTGGTCGGTGATGGCGGGGCGGTCCTGCGGGCCCGCGAGCACGTCGCCGCGGGCGACATCCACCTCATCCACCAGGCAGATCGTCACTGCCTCCCCGGCCTCCGCCACCGCCTGGTCCGCATCGGGGCCGAGGATGCGCGCGACCTTGCTGGCCCGGCCGGATGCCGCGACCACCACCGCATCCCCCACCGCCACGCGGCCGGAGGCGATGGTGCCGGCGAAGCCGCGGAAATCCTGGTTGGGCCGGTTCACCCATTGCACGGGGAAGCGGAAGGGCCGGCTGGCGGCGTCGGTATCCGCGTCCACCGCCTCCAGATGCTCGACCAGCGTCGGGCCTTCATACCAGGGCATGCGCGGGGACCGGACGGTGACGTTGTCCCCGAACCGGGCGGAAAGCGGGATGGCGACCAGCGTGCGGAAGCCCATGCCGGCGGCGAAGGCGGTGTATTCCGCCACGATCCGGTCGAAGACCGCCTGGTCGAACTCCACCAGGTCGATCTTGTTCACCGCCAGCACGACGTGGCGGATGCCGAGCAGGGAGACGATGGTGGAATGGCGCCTCGTCTGCGTCAGCACGCCCTTCCGCGCATCGCAGAGAATGATGGCGAGGTCGGAGTTGGACGCGCCCGTCGCCATGTTGCGCGTGTATTGTTCATGCCCCGGCGTGTCGGCGACGATGAAGCTGCGGGCGGGGGTGGCGAAGAAGCGGTAGGCGACATCGATGGTGATGCCCTGCTGGCGCTCCGCCTCCAGCCCGTCCACCAGAAGCGCGAGGTCGATCTCCTCCCCCACCGTGCCGTGCTTGCGGCTGTCCTTCGCGATGGTGGCCAGCGTGTCGTCCATGATGAGGCGGCTGTCATAGAGCAGCCGGCCGATCAGGGTGGACTTGCCGTCATCGACGGAACCGCAGGTCAGGAACCGCAGCAGGCCGCGCGTCGCCCTCGCATGCGGCCCACCGGCCAGGGACGGGTCAGCGGTCAGTCGGGCATCCATCGCGGCCGTGCTTCCCTTTCCGCGCCAGGCCATGCCCTTCTGCGCAGGCCCGGGTTTCCCCAGGGGCCGCGGGCCGGCTACAAACTTGCTATCACACGACCGGACCGCGACCGGCAAGATGCGCCCCGGTCCCCAGGATGCCCCCAAGGATACCCGCGAGGATACCACGCGCCGATGAATGAATTGCACGCGCTGCTCGCCCGCTTCACCGCCCTCTCCGCCGAAGCGGGAGAGCGGGTGGTGGAGGTGCGTTCGCGCAGCTACGGCGTCGCCTCCAAATCCGACGGATCGCCGCTGACGGAGGCGGACCTGGCCGCCGATGCCGTGATCGCCGCCGGCCTGCCCCGCGCCGCCCCTGGCATCCCCGTGGTGTCGGAGGAGGATGCGCTGCATGTGGCGCTGCGCGCCGGCGCGCCCTTCATCCTGGTCGATCCGCTGGACGGCACGCGCGAATTCCTGGGCCCCTCCGGCGAATTCACCGTGAACATCGCCCTGATCGAGGATGGGGTTCCGGCCTGCGGCGTGGTCTATGCGCCCGCCCTCGGCATGGCCTGGCGCGGCATCCGTGGCCAGGGCGCGCAGGCCGCGCGGCTGGCGGTGGGGGATGATCCGTCACGCGCGGAATGGCGGCCCATCCGGGCGCGGCCCCGCCCCGCGGCGGATTGGACCGCGGTGGCCAGCCGGTCCCACATGGATGCGGAAACCACCGCCTTCCTGGCCGGGCTGCCGATCGGGGAGCATCGCTCGATCGGGTCCTCCATCAAGTTCTGCCTGCTGGCGCAGGGGGAGGCCGATGTCTATCCGCGCTTCGGCCCCACCATGGAATGGGACACGGCGGCCGGCCAGGCGGTGCTGGAAGCCGCCGGCGGACGGGTGGAAACACCGGCCGGCGCGCCCTTCCGCTACGGCAAGACCGAACAGGGCTTCCTCAATGGCGCCTTCATCGCCTGGGGTGCATGAGGCGCGGTGGGAGGCAGCACGATGATCATCGCCGCGGATGAAAGCCTGCAGGTCGGCATCGATGCCGTGGTCCCGCTGTCGCCGCGCCATGCCGTGGCGATCGGCTGGGCGATGACGCCGCGTGGCGAGGGCACGGAACTCTCCATTGCGGCCGGGCGCGCCGGCGACTGCCCGATCGAGCATTCGAGCTTCCACGCCCGCCCCGCAATCCAGCCTGCCGATCCGCGCCATGCCGTCGTCAACGGCTTCATCCTGGTCTTCGGCATGCCGGAGGATCCGGCGAACGCCATGCCCGAGGATGCCGCGGAACTGGTCTTCACGCTGCAGGCCGGGGACCGCGTGGTGCGGGCCGATCTGCGCGACCCCCGCATTCCGCGCGACCCGGCCCGGGTGCTGGTGCAGACGGATTGGCAGGCCGCCTTCGGCCTGCTGAAGGACGCCGCCGCCAGCCCCCTGCTGGCGCCGCTGGCCGCGCAGGCGGACCGCGCCTATGGCGTCTTCGGCGATTGGCTCGCCCGCCTGCCCCTGCTGCGCGGGCGGCAGGAGAAGGTGGCCCCGCTGGCCGAGGCCGAGGCCCTGTCCGCCCCGTCCGGGGAGGTGGTGGTGGTGCTGCGCGCCACCCACCCCGTGCCGCCCGACGCGACGCTGGAAGCCGCGCTGATCGGCTACTACGCCTCCCCCGATGGTGGGCTGCCCGCGCTGGTGCCGGTACCGCTGGCCGAATGGCACGCCGCCCCCCTGCCGACGATGATGGCCGGCTATGGGCGCATCGACGCCGCCTGGCTGGATGGCCTGCAGGGGATGGAGGTGGTGCTGCAGGCGAGACTCCGGGGGGAGGAAGCCTTCTGCCTGCGAATCCAGCCCCGCGGCGGCGCGGTGCCGCCGCTGCTGGATGCGCTGTGCCGCGGCAACCGCCTGGCCGCGATGCCGATGGATGCGGGCAGCGGCCCCGCGATCGCGCTGCTGCGGGCCGTGATCGCAAGGCGGGAAGCCGCCTTCGCGCCGGGGCTGGAGGCACTGGCCGCCCAGGCAGCCACATCACCTGCCAACACGCCCGCCAGCCCGCGCACCATCCTGCTGCTCGGCACCGACGATCCCTCCGCCGCGCGGCTGTTCCATGTGGTGGCGCCGGAGATCGAGCGCCGTTGCGACCGCCTGCTGCTGATGGGCGATGCGGCGGAGGCGGTGGCGCAGGTCTTCGCCCGCCGCGGCCGCGTCCCCGCGGTGACGGGACCCGCGGCGGTGCAGGCGCTGCGGGATGCGGCGGGGGAGGATGGGATCCTCGTCGTCGATGTCGCGCGCTATGCCGCCGCCCTGGCCGCCGGCGCGGGGCAGGACGACGCGCTCGGCCAGCCGCTGCGCCGGGCGGACCTGACGCGGCTGCTGGCGCTGCACGCCGCGGCGGGCTGCGGCGCGGGGCTGCCGGACAGCCTGGCCCGGCTGCTGCGCCTGGTCCGCGCCACGCCGGGGGAACTGCCCTTCCCGCCCGCGCCCTACGCCATGGCGACCCCCGAGGTGGCGGACCTGGTGAACGACCACCTCGCCCGGCTCTGGACCGCCGGCGATCCCGCCGCCCGCGCCCGGATGGAGGCCCCGCCCCATGGCTGACGCGCCGCGCATCTGCATCCTCAGCCATTCCCACCCCGATTTCTCCAAGGGGGGCGGGGAGATGGCGGCCCATCGCCAGTTCACCGCGCTGCGCAGCGCCGGGCGCCGGCCGATCCTCGTTTCCGCCAGCGATGTCGGCACCCGCTACGCCGCGCTGCGGCCGATCGAGCCGTTGATGCGCCAGGCGGAGGATGAGTACATCTACACCTTCGCCGGCATGGCCGATGACCGCCTGGCGTGGGAGGACCCGCACCAGCGCCGCGTGCTGGTGCAGTTCCTGGCGAGCCTGCCGGTCGATGTCTTCCACCTGCACCACTACTGGCGCGTCGGCACCGACCTGATCGTGGATCTGATGGCCGCGCGCCCCGATGCGCGCTTCGCCATCACGATGCATGAGATGCTGGCGATCTGCCTCCACTACGGCCAGATGGTGCGCACCCAGTCGCGGGAACTCTGCCGGGCGGAAAGCCCGATGCGCTGCCTGACCTGCTTCCCCGACCAGACCCTGGAACGCTTCGCCATCCGCAAGGCGACGCTGTTGTCCACGCTCAGCCGCTTCCACGCCGTGATCCACCCCAGCGCCTTCATCCGCGACCGCTACCTCGCCTGGGGGCTGACGCGGCCGCATGCCGCGGTGATCGAGAACTACCTGGGCGACGAGGCCCTGGCCCTGCCCCGCCCCATCGCCCCCGCCCCCGCGGCCGGCACCAGCTTCGGCTTCTTCGGATCGCCGACGCTGTTCAAGGGGCTGGACGTGCTGCTGCGCGCCCTGCCGCTGGCGCTGCGCGCCAACCCCGCCATCACGCTGACCGTCTTCGGGACGGAGCGGGAGGAGGTGGTGAAGCTGTTCCCGAGCCTCGACCCCGTCATCACCGATGCCGGGCAGGCGCTGGCCTTCGCCGGGCGCTACGACCCCGCCGACGCGGTGGCGCTGATGGGCTCTGTCGGCTGGGCGATCATGCCATCCATCTGGTGGGAGAATTCACCGGTGGTGATCCAGGAAGCGCGACGCGCCGGCACGCCGCTGATCGTCGCCGACATCGGCGGCATGGCGGAGAAGGTGGCGAACGGCATCGACGGTATGCACTTCAAGCGCGCCTCCCCGGTGGATTTGGCCCGCGCGATGGCGGAGGCCGCCACCCCCGGCACCCGCGCGCGCTACGCCGAAAGCGTCAGGGACGTGATGACGCGGGACGAATTCCTGGTAGCGCTGGACGACGCCTATGCGCGGGATGGCGCGGCTTGAGCGGCTCCGCCTCGCGCCTCGCCATCGTCATGTCCCACGCCCAGCGCAGCATGGGCGGCGCGATGCGGGAGGCCGTGCTGGCGCGCGCGCTCGTCGCCCAGGGGCTCGATGTCCGCATCTTCCGCCTGCATGGCGGGACGGCGCTGGAGGAAGAGCCGGTGCTGGACGGCGCCGTGCGCGCCAGCTTCTGCCCGGCCGACAACCCGGAAGCCATCCCGCACCGCCAGGTCTCGGCATCGCTGAAGGCGGAACTGCGCGCCTTCGCGCCCGGCATGGTGCTCTACAAGGGGCTGGGTTACCGCGTGAACGCGGACACCCAGGCGGCCCTGGAACCCGGCACGCGCTGCGGCTTCATCGTGGGCGGCGGCGTGACCGATCCGCTTCTGGGCCAGGCGACCCTCGTACTCGGCGAATACCGGGAACAGCTGCGCCAGCACTTCATGCCGCTCTGGCGGGCCGGCCAGGCGCTGGTGCTGCCGAAATACGTGGACCTGGCCGAAGCCGGCGCCGGCCGGCCGGTGCCGCTGGCGGAGGCCACCTGCGACATCATCAATGTCGGCAATTTCGGCGATGACCGGAAGAACCAGGCGGCGCTGCTGCCGCTGGCCGCGCGGCACCGCATGACGCTCGTGGGCGGCGGCACGAAGCTGGGCGAGTTCCGCCGTTCGGTGCCCGGGCGCCTGCGCGCGAAGATCACCTTCGCGGGCCGCCTGCCCCATGCCGGCGTCTTTGCGGCACTCCGCGGCGCCCGGCTGATGGTCCATACCTCCACCATGGACGGCCTGCCGCGCGCGACGGTGGAGGCGATGGCCTGCGGCGTGCCCGTCATCGCCTATCGCAGCACCATTCAGGGCGGCATCCCGCATGGCGGAGCCGGGCTGCTGGTGGCGGAGGCCGCCCTGCCCCACGCGGTGGAGATGGTGCTGGCGGATGATGAGTTGCGCTGCCGCATGGGCATGAATGCCCGCCGCCATGTCGAGAAGCACCACGGCGTGCCGGCGATCGAGACCGCGGCGGTCGAGGTGCTGAAGCTGCTGGGCTGACGCCACCGCGCGGCAGCGCGTGATCCTCAGCGCGCGGCAGCGCGTGATCCTCAGCGCGCGGCCGCGCGTGATCCCTACCGCGCGGCCGCGCGGGCCGCCGCGATGTCCCACGGCAACTGCATAAAGATCTCGTCCCACCCCCAGAACTGGCGGAGCGAGGCACGCAGCGCGTTGGGCGGCAGCACCGGCCGGTGACCGTCATGCGCCGTCACCGCCACCAGCGGCGCCAGCAGGTCCCGCCAGAAATCCGCCGCCGCCCAGGCATCCACCACGCTGGCATGAAGCCCCATGCGCAGCGCCTGGCGGCTCGACGCGATGTGGAAGGGCGGCGTGCCGAGGAACAGGCCCTCCTTCCCGAAGAACCGCGCCTCCGCCACCAGGGAGGAGGAGACGCCGATCACGCGCTTCACCGCATCGTGGCCGAGCAGGACATAGCTGTTGTCCGGCACCTCCCGGATGCGGGAGAGCGGCAGGCCCACATGGTGGATGCCAAAGCCATCGGGGTTGTAGGGATGCGGCTTGAACAGCACGCGCCCCTCCTCCCCCACCGCCTGGCGCAACGCCGGGCCGAAATGGGCAAGGTCCAGCAGCCTTCCGTCGCGGATCAGCGCCCGGTCCACCCGCGTCTGCCCCACCACCAGGCAGGGTTCCAGGATCGGCCGGTGCGGGGGAATGCGGCTGACGGTGGCCGCCATCAGGTCGGCCCAGGGCTCGAAGACCAGGTCATCGGCGTGGTGGCGGCGCAGCCCCGCCATCACCTCCGGCTCCCCGGTCGCGATGGCGAAGAGGAGATCGGGGCCGAAGCGGTAGGGGTGGATGTTCACGTCGATCCAGGGGATGCGCGCCTGGGTCAGCAGCCGCTTCTGGATTTCCGCCAGTTCGAACCCCACCACCACGGCGGCATCGGCATAGGCCGCCGCCATCATCGCGGCGGCCTCCGCCGGCAGGTCAGGCGCGTCGAACAGCGAAACCCACCCCTCCACATCCGGCGTGGCGCCGGCGGCGGCGTAGAAGCCGGGGGTATCGAAGCCGGGGCCAAGATGGTCCCACAGCACCGTCTCCACCGGCAGCCCCGTGGCGGCGGCCAGCGGGCGGCGGACCAGGCGGTGGAACCAGCGGATGTTGTCCCGCTGCGCCGGCCGGAAGGCTTCGTCCTGCGGCCGCAGCAGGTCGCCGGTGATGAGGATCCTGCGCGTCACTCCGCGCGCTCGACGCGTGCCCAGGACAGGCCGAGGCCCAGCGCCCTCGGGTCGCGCCGCGGCCCGCTGGCGGGGTCGGTGCGCGGCGTCGGGCGGATCAGCAGCGTGGCGCGGGACCCCGCCGGGCGTTCCAGCAGCGTCACGCGGGCGGAGAACAGGCCGGAGACTCCGTCATTCGACAGCGTCTCGAACACCAGCGGCATGCCATCCAGCACCCATTCCTCCGCCGCCATGTCGAGCCCGCTGCCATAGGGGGCGCGCACCGCGACGGTCAGCACCAGGTCGCCGCCGCCAAGCGCCGGCAGCAGCAGGGAAGCCCAGGGCGCCTGGCCGGACCAGCGCAGCACGCCGCCTTCCGTCGGCTCGATTCCATACCAGCCGAAGCCGATGAAGTCGGGCGTTCCGGCCTCCACGAAGACGGGCCCTTCCTCCGCCGCCGCTTCGGGGCTGCGGGCGGCGATGCGGCGGGCGGAGGGGATGTAGGACAGCGGGTCGATGCGCAGCCTTTCCTGCCGGGTCAGCGCGGCTTCCCGCTGGGCCTGCGCCACGGCTTCCACCTGCGCGGCCAGCCGGGCCAGTTCCTCGATCAGGAACTCGCTCATGATCCGCGCATCCGGCCCCAGCCGTTCCAGCAGCGGCCCCGCGGCTTCGCGCAGCCGCACGGCATGGGAGGCCAGCAGCCCGGCATCCAGCAGCGCCGCGGCTTGCCGATCGGGCGAGAGGTCGAGCAGGGGGGATGACAGGGCGGGCTCCTCCTCGGGCGGGCCTCCTTCCTAGACCATCCCGGCGCGCGCTGGAATCATCCCCGTGACGCGACGCGCCCCCTGCACGGCGCCGCAGCGGCCCGGCATGATACGGGGCGGGGCAGGCAGCGGGATCACGGCCATGAACACGCAGGTCTTCGAGGCGCCGGGCCTGTCGCTGATGGCGATCATCGTCCTGATGGTCCCGATGCTCTACTTCGCCTTCGCCTCGCTGACATTCTTCCTGCGGCCGCTGGCCGATCCCATCGTCGGGCGGATGCTGCGGGGCCTGGTCAACACCTGGCTGCTGGCGGTGACCGGGCTTGGCGCGCTGGCCGTCATCGCCTTCATGGCCGCCGGCCAGCCCCGCGTGGCGGCGGGCCTTTCGCTGCTGGCGGCCTTCGCGCTGGCGGCGCGGGGCTGGGCCGTGCCGCGCATCGACGCGGTGCTGCGCGCCCCGGGGGATGGCACCGCCGCCACGCTGCGGCGCCTGCAACTGGCGGGCATCGCCTACAATCTGGCGGAGCTGTCCATCATGCTGGGCAGCATCCCGCGCATCTTCCCGGCAGCGTAGCGGGACGTCAGATCTCCTCCACCTCCGCCACGCCCGGCACCACCTTCATCGCCTGCATGAGGCGCGGGGAGACGTTGAAGCCGCCAGGCAGCGCGATCTCGACCTCCTGCCCCGGCCCCGTCACGGGCACCAGCAGCACGCGGCCTCGGCCCTTGCCTTCGCGGCCCAGCAGGGTGCGGATGTGGTCCACCGCCGCGGTCTGGTCCAGCCACAGGCGGATGCCGCTGGCCATCCCCTGCGCCACCTTCTCCAGCGGTTCCAGTTCCAGCGCCGTCAGCCGCACCGTGTCGCCATCCAGCCGCGCTTCCGTCGTCACCACCAGCGCCTGGCCTTCGGACAGCATGCCATCCGCCCGCGCCAGGGTTTCGCTGAAGAAGGTGACTTCGTAGCTGCCTTCCGCGTCGCTGAACTTCACCCAAGCCATCTTGTTGCCGGTCTTGGTGCGCCCGGTCTTCACCGCCACCACCGTGCCCGCCAGCTTCAGCCGCGCGGACCCGCCCCGCGCACGCTCAGCGATCCGGACGGAGGAGACGGCGCCGAGCTTGGTCAGCACCTTCTTGTAGGCATCGAGGGGATGGGCGGAGAGGTGGAAGCCGACCGCCTCCGCCTCATAGGTCAGGCGTTCCAGCGTCGGCCAATCCTGCGCTTCCGGCAGGCGCAGCGGCGGCGGCGCACTCTCCGCGCCGAACATGTCGCGTGTCGGGTTCGCCCGGCGCTCGGCGGCTTCCTGCGCGGCGCGCAGCACCGATTCGACGCCCTGCACCATGCGCGCGCGGTTGGGCTCCAGGTTGTCGAAGGCCCCGGCGCGGGCCAGGTTCTCCAGCTGCATCTTGTTCAGCAGCTTCGGATCGACGCGCCCCGCGAAGTCGGACAGCGAGGCGAAGGGCCCCGACGCATCCCGCGCCGCCACCAGATCCTTCATCGCGCCCAGGCCCACGCGCTTCACGGCGGCCATCGCGAAGCGGATCGCGATGCTGCCATCGTCGCGCGTCTCCAGCACGAATTCCGCGCCAGACTTGTTCACATCCGGCGGCAGCACCGCGATGCCGAGCCGCGCGGCTTCCTGCATGTGGCCCGCGAGCTTGTCGGTATTGCCGAGGTCGAGCGACATGGACGCCGCCAGGAACGCGACGGGATGGTTCGCCTTCAGCCAGGCCGTGTGATAGCTGACCAGCGCATAGGCGGCGGCGTGGGACTTGTTGAAGCCGTATTCGGCGAACTTCTCCATGAGGTCGAAGATCTCGCCGGCCTTGGCCTCCGGCACGCCGTTCTTCACGGCGCCTTCGACGAAGATCTTGCGCTGCGCCTCCATCTCGCTGCGGATCTTCTTGCCCATGGCGCGGCGCAGAAGGTCGGCGCCGCCCAGGCTGTAGCCCGCCAGCTCCTGGCTGATCTGCATGACCTGCTCCTGGTACACCAGGATTCCGTAGGTCTCGCCGACGATGTTCATGATGGCGGGATGCGGCGGCTCCCATTTCTCGCCATGCTTGCGCTGGCAATAGGCGGGGATGTTCGCCATCGGGCCCGGGCGGTACAGCGACACCGCCGCGATCAGGTCCTCGAACCGGTCGGGGCGCATCATGCGGAGGCATTCCCGCATGCCCTGGCCTTCGAACTGGAACACCCCGGCCGCATCGCCCTTGGCGAGCATGGCGTAGGTCTTGGCGTCATCCAGCGGAATGCGTTCGAGGGCGATCTCCACCCCCTGCTTCGCCAGCATCTGCACCGCGCGCTGCAGAACGGTCAGCGTCTTGAGGCCCAGGAAGTCGAACTTCACCAGGCTCGCCTGCTCGACATATTTCATCGAGTACTGGGTGATGAGCATCGGGCTGCGCGGGTCGCGATACAGCGGCACGATCTCGTTCAGCACCTTCCGTCCGATGACGACGCCGGCGGCGTGGGTGGAGGCGTTGCGGTACAGCCCCTCCAGCTCCTGCGCCACTTCCAGCAGGCGGCTCACCTGCTCGTCATTGTCGCGCATCTCCTGCAGCTTGGGCTCGCCCTCGATCGCCTGCGACAGCGTCACGGGCTTGGCAGGGTTGAAGGGGATGAGGCTGGCGATGCGGTCCACCTGGCCATAGGGCAGGCCCATGACTCGGCCGACGTCGCGCACCGCGGCCTTCGCCTGCAACTTGCCGAAGGTGATGATCTGCGCGACGCGATCCGCGCCGTATTCGCGCACGACATACTGGATCACCTCGTCCCGCCGGTCCTGGCAGAAGTCGATGTCGAAGTCCGGCATGGACACGCGTTCGGGATTCAGGAAGCGTTCGAACAGAAGGCCGAAGCGCATGGGGTCGAGGTCGGTGATCAGCAGCGCCCAAGCGGCCACGGACCCCGCGCCCGAACCACGCCCCGGCCCCACCGGGATGTCCTGCGCCTTCGCCCATTGGATGAAGTCGGCCACGATCAGGAAGTAGCCGGAGAAGCCCATCTTCTCGATGACGTTCAGCTCATAGGCCAGGCGCTCGCGGTACTTGGGCCGCTCAGCCTCCGGCGTGCCCTGGTCTTCCAGCCGCTTCTCGAGGCCGCTGGTCGCCATGTCGGCGACCGTCTCGGCCTCCGTCATGCCGGGTTTCACCTTGGGGCAGACCGGCAGTTCGGGCTTCTTCGATTCCGCCATGATGGCGCAGCGCCGCGCGATGGCCAGCGTGTTGTCGCAGGCGTCGGGCAGATCCGCGAACAATTCGCGCATCGCCTCGGGCGACTTGAAGTAGTGCTCCGGCGTCACGTGGCGGCGGTCGGTCTCCGCGATCACGCGGCCCTGCGCGATGCAGAGGAGCGCATCATGCGCGGCATGCATCTCCGGCTTGGCGAAATAGACGTCGTTGGTGGCGACGATCGGCAGGCGGGCGGCATCCGCGAGCGCCAGCAGCCCGGGCTCGATCACCTTCTCGATCGGCAATCCGTGGCGCTGCAATTCCACCGCCAGCCGGTCCCCGAACATCTCTGCCAGTTTCGCCAGCAGCTTCTCCGCCGATTCCTTCCGGCCTTCCGCCAGCAGGCGGCCGAGCGGGCCCGTGGTGCCGCCGGTCAGCAGGAAGATACCCTCGGCATGGGTGCCGAGTGCCGCCAGCGTCACGCAGGGCTCGCCGGAAGGATCGGTCGCTAGATAGCCGAAGGAGGACAGGCGCTGGAGGTTCTCCAGCCCCGCTGCGTTCATCGCCAGCGCGACGATGGGGTCCGGGCGGTTGCGGTGGGGGTCGCTGGCGCGGCCGCCGCCTTCATCCGTCTCGCCCCGGGCCAGGTTGAGCTGGCAGCCCATGATGGGCTGGATGCCC
Source organism: Falsiroseomonas sp. (assembly GCF_051859025.1). Taxonomy (GTDB): domain Bacteria; phylum Pseudomonadota; class Alphaproteobacteria; order Acetobacterales; family Acetobacteraceae; genus Falsiroseomonas. The sequence continues at coordinate 47,953 of NZ_JBHYGL010000039.1, forward strand.
TTGGCGGTGCAGCCCTGGCTGAATTCCAGCGCGCCGAACAGATTGGCACTGTCCGTCAGCGCCACCGCGGGCATGCCATACCCGCGCGCGAGCGCCGGCAGCTTGTCCGCCTTGATGGCGCCCTCCGACAGCGAATAGGCGGAGTGGGCGTGGAGGTGGATGAAGCTGCTCATGCTCCCCAAGCTAGGGGCTCGCGCGCTTCAAATCCACGACTTCGCCTTGCCCCCTGCGCCCCCGCCATTCCAGGCTGTGGATGATGCGCGAATCGACCGACCTGAAGCTGCTCCGCCGGGCCATCGCCCTCTCCGAGGAAAGCCGCGCAGAGGGCAACCACCCCTTCGCCGCCCTCCTCACCGCCCCCGACGGGACGGTGCTGATGGAGGCGAAGAACGGCTTCCATCCCCATGGCGACGGCACCGCCCATGCCGAAAGGCTGCTCGCGACCCGCGCCTGCATCGAATTGAGCCCGGAGGTCCGCGCCACCGCCACCATGGTGAGCAGCGCGGAGCCCTGCGCCATGTGCGCCGGCGCGCTCTACTGGTCCGGCATCGGGCGGCTGGTCTATGGCCTGTCCGAAGCCCGCCTCAAGGCGCTGATCGGCCCGCATCCGGAGAACCTGACCATGGACCTGCCCTGCCGCCAAGTCTTCGCCGTGGGCCAACGCCCCATCGCCGTCAAGGGTCCGGCCCTGGAGGATGAGGCGGAGGCGCCGCATCGCGGCTTCTGGTAGGATCACGTCCCATGAAAACCTATCGCCAGATCTGGGAAGCGCCCAAGCCCTTCCGGTCCGACAAATGGGACCACTACCTCGACCTCTATGACCGCTACCTGGCGCCCTACCGAGACGGGCGGCCGATCACCTACCTGGAGATCGGCGTGCAGGGGGGCGGGTCGCTCTGCGCCGCGCGGGAGTATTTCGGGCCGGAGGCCGGCATCTTCGGCATCGACACGGACCCCGGCAGCCGGGCCGTGGAGGAAGCCGGCATTGCCAACCGCGTCTTCACCGGCACCCAGGGCGATTTCGACTTCCTGAACGAGGTGATCGCGGAAATCGGCACGCCCGACATCATCATCGACGATGGATCGCACCAGCAGGGCGACATGGTGACGACCTTCCTCGGCCTGTTTCCGGTGCTGGCTGATAACGGGCTCTACATCGTGGAGGACACGCACACCGTCCACTACCCGTCGCACCAGGACACTACGCTCGGCATCAATGTCTACGACTACTTCAAGGGCCTGACGGACAAGATGATGGCGGACTTCATGCACCAGAACCGCCACCGCGCCCGCTTCCGCGAACACCCGGACGCGCGCGAAGGCCGGCTGGACCGCCGCAATCCCATCGGCACCGCGATCGGCGGCCTGCATTTCCATGACAGCATGATCGTCGTCGAGAAGACGCCCTACCGGGAAGCCTGGAGGCGGAATGCCTGAGGCGACCCTGCCTGAGGCAACCGGACCGCGCGATATCGTCTTCGTCATCGAACGCGCGCAGCAAAGGGCGGGGTCCGCCCATCTCCGCGGCAGGCAGCTTGCATCCCTCTTCGCGCAGGTGGCCGCGGATTATGGGCGCGGGGTGCGCGTTGCGTTCAGCGACGAAGCCATCGCCGACGCCGTCGCCATCGTCAACAAATCCGCGCTGATGCCGAAGCCGCAATCCGTGGTGGCGCGGCTGAAGCAAGCCGGCTGTACCGTTCTGGTCGATTTCGTGGACCGGCGCGTGACCGCGGCCGATGGCGACGCGGCGGATGGGTTCATCGCCGTCTCCGCAGCGCAGTACAGGCACCTCCGCGCCACCTGGCCGGACAAGGCGGTGATCCACCTGCCGCACCATGTGGACCTGGATATCCCGCCCATCGCCTGCCAGTGGGACCGCTTCGCCTGCGCCTATTTCGGCAATTTCGACAACGCGCTTCACCTGGACGCGGTGCGCGAGGCGGGGCTGGTCACGACGGTGGAGACGCTGACGGGCAACAAGAACCATTGGTTCGAGGTACTGCCCGGCTACAACCTGCACTACGCCTTCCGCCCCCGAGCCCATTGGGGCGCCGGCTTCAAGCCCTTCACCAAGGGCTTCACCGCCGCCCATGCCGGCGCCATCGTCGTCGTCGCCGATGATGACGAGGAAGCGACCGAGTTGCTGGGGGCCGACTACCCCTTCCGTATCCCAGCGGCCGCTACCGCAGACGCCGTCATCGGCCACCTCCGCGCCATGCGTGACAGCTTCGGCAACAGCGCCTGGCGCGAAGCCCGGCTGCGAATGCGGCGCCTGCGCACCATCTCCTCCGCGCCCTATCTGCTCCACCTGATCCGCGCCCTGGCCTTCGAGGCGGGGCCGCATGAGAGAGTGTTCGCGTAGGCGGTGAACCTGCGCGGGGGTGTTGGCGCGGGCTTACGCCTGCTCGATCTTCCCCCCCCGCAGCGTCACCACGCGGTCCATGCGCGCGGCGAGGTCGGGGTTGTGGGTGGCGATCAGGGCGGCCATGCCCTCGCCGCGTACGGCGTCCAGCAATTCGTGGAAGACCCGGCCCGCGGTTTCGACATCGAGGTTGCCCGTGGGCTCATCCGCCAGCAACACGCGCGGGTGGTTGGCGAGGGCGCGCGCGATGGCGACGCGCTGCTGTTCGCCGCCGGAGAGCTTGCCGGGCCGGTGCTGTTCGCGCCCCGCCAGGCCGAAGCGGGCCAGCAGCGCGTGGGCCCGTTCGGTGGCGGCGCGGCGGGGCACGCCGGCGGCGAGTTGCGGCAGGATGATGTTCTCGGCGGCCGTGAATTCCGGCAGCAGGTGGTGGAACTGGTAGACGAAGCCGATGCCCTGGCGGCGGATGGCCGTGCGCGCATCGTCGGAGAGCGTGCCGGCGGCCTGGCCGTTGAAGAAGACCTCTCCCGCATCGGGCTTTTCCAGCAGGCCCGCCAGATGAAGCAGGGTGGATTTGCCGGTGCCGGACGGCGCGACGAGGGCCACGATCTCCCCCGGCACCAGCGCCAGATCGGCGCCGTTCAGCACGGAAAGCTCGCCGGCCTCGGTGCGGAAGCGGCGGGCCACGCCGGCCAGGCGCAGTGCGGGCTCACTCATTCCGAAGCGCCTCCACGGGGTCGAGCCGCGCGGCGCGCCAGCTCGGGATGATCGTCGCCAGCAGGGAGAGGCCGAAGCCGAGCGCCAGGACCTGCGCCACTTCATGCGGGTCCACCACGGCCGGGATCTGCGTCAGCAGGTAGACATTGGGGTCGAAGACGGTCGTGCCGGTAGCGGCCATCAGCGCCTGGCGGATGGTCTCGATATTCGCGCAGAACACCAGCCCCAGCCCGAAGCCCAGGATAGTGCCGAGCCCACCGATGGCCGCGCCGCACAGCAGGAAGATGCGCAGCACCGCGAAGCGCCCCGCCCCCATGGTGCGGAGGATGGCGATGTCCCGCCCCTTGTCCTTCACCAGCATGGTCAGGGAGGAGACGATGTTGAAGGCGGCGACGAGGATGATGAGCGTCAGGATCAGGAACATCACGTTCCGCTGCACCTGCACGATCTGGAAGAAGCCGCTATTGGCGTCCTGCCAATCCGTGATGCGGAGCGGCGTGGGGATCGCCGCCTGGATGGCCTGCGCCGCTTCCGCCACGCGGTCGGGATCGCGGAGGTGGACCTCGATCAGCGTGGCGCTGCGGGGTGTCTGGAAGAAGACCTGCGCGGCGGGCAGAGGCACGAAGGTGAAGCCGGCGTCGTAATCCTGCATGCCGACCTCGAAGATCGCGGCGACGCGATAGGCCCGCAGCCGCGGCACCGTGCCGAAGACGGTGACGCGGCCGATGGGGGAGACGACCGTCACGCGGTCCCCGATGCCCACCGACAGGCGGCGCGCCAGGCCGACCCCGATGATGATGGCGTCGTCGCCCTGGAAATCCGCCAGGCTGCCGGCGCGGATGTTCTCCGCCACGATGCGGCGCGCGCGAAGATCATCGGGTGCGATGCCGCGCATCAGCCCGCCCGCCGCGCTGCCGCCATCGCTGGTCAGCAGCACCTGCCCCTCCACCACCGGTGTCGCCTGCGCCACCATCGGCAGGGCGCGGATACGCGCGACGACATCGGCAAAATTCTCGACCGTGCCGCGATCGCCCGTGACGCCGATATGCCCGTTGAGCCCGAGGATTCGCCCCAGCAATTCCTGCCGGAACCCGCCCATCACGCTCAGCACCACGATCAGCGTCGCGATGCCGAGTGCGATGCCGATCACGGAGAAGCCGGCGATGACGGAGACGAAGCGTTCCCCCTTTCGCGCCCAGAGGTAGCGGATCGCCACCGCGCGTTCGAAGGCGCCGAAGATGCGCGCCTCAGCCATGGCGCAGCGCCTGGGCCGGGTCGATCCGCGCGGCGCGCCAGGACGGGTAGATGGTCGCCAGCAGCGACAAGGCCAGGCCCATCACCAGCACCTGCACCACCTCCCGCGGGTCCACCACGGCGGGGAGTTGGACGATGAACAGCAGTTCCTGGCTGAAGAAGGGCGTTCCGCGCAGCGCCAGGATGGCAGCGCGCAGATTCTCGAAGTTCAGGCAGACCGAAAGGCCCAGCGCGAAGCCGATCAACGTACCGCCACAGCCGACGGACCCGCCGCACAGCAGAAAGATGCGCAGCACCGCGCCGCGCGTGGCGCCCATCGTGCGGAGGATGGCAATGTCCCGCCCCTTGTCCTTCACCAGCATGGTGAGGGAGGAGATGATGTTGAACGCGGCGACGAGGATGATCATCGTCAGGATCAGGAACATCACGTTCCGCTCCACCACGACAGCCGCATACATGGTGCTGTTGGTGTCCTGCCAGTCCGCGATGCGCAGCGGCTGCGCGCCGATCGCCGCGCGCACGGCCTCCGTCACGCCGCGGACCTGGGTCGGGTCCGCCACCAGGATTTCCACCTGGCTGACGGCATCGCCGAGGCCGAAGAATTCCTGCGCCGCGGCCAGCGGGATGAACAGGTGCCGGTTGTCGTATTCCGGCATGCCGACATCGAACAGCGCCACCACCTGGAAGCTGCGGAGCTTCGGCGCCGCGGTGAAGTCGGACCCCCTCGCCTGCGGCAGCACCAGGCTGACGCGGTCGCCGACGCGCACCCCCATCCGGATCGCAAGCCGCTGGCCCATCACCAGCGCGTCCTGGTCCTTGAAGTCGTCCAGCGTGCCGCGGCGCAGCGAAAAGGCAATGGTGGTACGCGCACGCAGATCGGCGGGCGCGATGCCGCGCACCAGCGCGCCGGCGGCGCCCCCGGCCTCGCTGGTCACCAGCAACTGCCCCTCGACGATCGGCGCCACCTGCGTGAGGCTTGGCAGCGCCCGCAGTCGCGCCACCAGGCCCGCATGGTCCGGCAGACGGTTGCCGCTGGCGGGCTGGACGATGAGGTGCCCGTTCAGCCCGATGATCCGGCCGATGAGGTCCTGCCGGAAGCCGTTCATCACCGCCATGACGATGATGAGCGTCGCCACCCCCAGCGCGATGCCCACCAGGGAGAAGATGGCGATGATGGAGACGAAGCGTTCGCCCTTGCGGGCGCGCAGGTAGCGAAGCGCGACCGCGCGTTCGAACGCCCCGAACATCCTCAGCCGAGAATCTTCGTCAGCGCGTCCTCGGGCGAGACTTCCTGCTTCTCACCCGTCGCGCGGCGCTTCAGTTCCACCACGCCGGCGGCGGCGCCGCGGGGGCCGATGACCACCTGCCAGGGATGGCCCATCAAATCGGCGTCGGCAAATTTCGGGCCGGCGCGCTCGCTGCGATCGTCATAGAGGCTGTCGGGAATCGCGGCGTACATCCGCTCGCTCAGCGCATCGCAGGCGGCGTCGCCCTGCTTCAGGTTGATCACGACGGCCTTGAAGGGCGCGATGGCGTCGGGCCACTTGATGCCCTGCTCGTCGTGGTTGGCCTCGATGGTAGCGCCGACGAGGCGGGAGACGCCGATGCCGTAGCTGCCCATCTCCGGCACCACGGTCTTGCCATCCGGCCCCTGGACGGAAAGCCCCATGGTCGCGGAGTATTTGGTGCCGAAATAGAAGATGTGACCGACCTCGATGCCACGGGCGGAGACCCGCTTGCCTTCCGGCACCTGTTCCCAGGCGGCGGGGTCGTGCATCTCCTCGGTCGCGGCGTAGTGGCTGGTCCAGGCATCGACCGCGGGCGCCAGGTCAGCGCTGTAGTCTGGCGCGGTGGCCAGCGCATCCAGGTCCAGCAAATCCTGGCTGACGAAGACCTGGCTTTCGCCCGTCTCGGCCAGGACGATGAATTCGTGGGAAAGGTTGCCGCCGATCGGCCCCGTATCGGCGCGCATCGGCACCGCCTTCAGCCCCATGCGGGCGAAGGTGCGCAGGTAGGCCAGGAACATCTGGCGGTAGCTGTGCTGCGCGCCTTCCTTCGTGACGTCGAAGGAATAGGCGTCCTTCATCAGGAATTCGCGGCCGCGCATGACGCCGAAGCGGGGGCGCACCTCGTCCCGGAACTTCCACTGGATGTGATAGAGATTGCGCGGCAGGTCGCGATAGCTCTTCGCATAGCCCCGGAAGATGTCGGTCACCATCTCCTCGTTGGTGGGGCCATACAGGCATTCGCGGTCGTGCCGGTCCTTCAGGCGCAGCATCTCCGGCCCATAGGCGTCATACCGCCCGGACTGGCGCCAGAGGTCGGCCGACTGGATGGTCGGCATCAGGATTTCCTGCGCGCCGGCACGGTCCTGCTCCTCCCGCACGATCTGCTCGATCTTCTGCAGCACCCGCCAGCCCAGCGGCAGCCAGGCATAGATGCCGGCGGAGGTCTGCCGCACGAGCCCCGCGCGCAGCATGAGCCGGTGGGACGCGATCGTCGCCTCCGCCGGGGTTTCCTTCAGGGTGGGGAGGAAGGCACGGGAGAGGCGCAAGGGGCGGATCCTCAGCGGAGGTCAGGGGCATCTACCTAGCCCGCCCTGCGCCCCGGGGGAACACCGGCGGGTTGCGGGGTGCCTCCGGAGGCCCTTCTTGCTGCACCGCAGCAACAAATGTTCGCGTTCCCCCCGGTTTTCCGCAAGGAAAGAGCGAAAAAACGTCCCGGCGCTTAAGAAACCCCTTCCCAAGCCCCCGTGAGCGGGGATACAAAAAAAACGGGCAGCACCCATGGGGTGCCGCCCGAGTTTAGGGAGGAAACGCCAGTCACACGGCAGAGAAAGGATCAACCTCTCTCTGAAACCGAATGTGGCCCTGCTTACCAAGGTGGCACAATAGAAAACGCCGCCATCGGAAGCCAAAAAACAGGCTTCCATATGTAAACTGCGCGTTTTACAGGCGGCACCCGCGGGGAGGCGGGTTGGCCGCCTTAATTTTGTGCACGGCTCGGCGCCACACCCGGAATCGGGCTCGATTGCTCCGGCCCGCCATAGGCCCACCAGCCATCACGGAAGCTGATCACCTCCGTGGACATCAGCGCCCAGGCGCCAAGCCAGAACACCCCCGCAAGCACCGTGGTGCCCGCCACCTTCAGGCCGAGGCGCGGATTCGACGGCGCACCGCGCCAGCCGCCCTCCTCCACCTCCGTGTCCCGAGGCCGCGCGCCGATCGGCAGCACGCAGAACAAAGCGACCCACCACAGAAGCAGGTAGGTCACGATCCCTGTGAACCAGTCCATCGTCCGTCATCCCCACCCCGGGGGAGCGCCCCGGGGCCATGCCTGGAATCGCCATGCCGGATTCCGTCGGGCGCAGAAGCGCCCGACGGAATCCGACCTATTGCTTCGTCGTGCGATCAGCGCCTTCAGGCGATCGCACGTCAGACCCGCAGCAGATGCACCTCGACCGAAGGCCGCTTGCGCAGCCGGCGGCCGACCGCCTTGCGGACCGCGCTGCGCGCGGCCTCCCGCAGCAGCCCGTCCTCGCGCCTCGTGGCGTTCGGCATCTCGCCGACCGCCCGCGCCAGATCCGCCGCGATCTGCGCCGGCTCCTCCCCGAATCCGTCGAAGAGGCCCGGCGCCGAGATCTGCGGCTGGCCGAGCACACGCCCGGCGCCATCCACCGCGAAGCTCGCCACCACCACGCCGTTCATCAGCATCTTCTTGCGCGCCGCCAGCACATCGCCATCCAGCGGCAGCAGGCGGTCCCCATCGATGGCGAGCCGCCCGACGGGCACGCTCTCGATCGTCTCGACCGGCCCGGGGGCCAGGCGCAGCACGTCGCCATCCTCGATCACATGGGCGATGGCGCCCAGGCTCTCGGCCAGGTTCGCGTGCTCGTTCATGTGGCGCCATTCGCCATGCACCGGCACGCAGTATTTCGGCTTCACCAGCTGGTACAGCCGCTTCAGCTCATCCCGCGCCGGGTGGCCGGAGACATGGACCATGTGGTCATCCGCCGTCATCACATCGACGCCAGCGCGGCTGAGTTCATCCTGCACCCGCAGGATCGCCCGTTCATTCCCCGGGATCATGCGGGAGGAGAAGATGGCCGTATCGCCCTCCCCCAGCGAGATGTGGGGATGCGTGTCGGCCGCGATCTTGGACATGGCGCTGCGGGGTTCGCCCTGGCTGCCGGTGCAGATCACCACCAGCTTGTCGTCGGGCATGTCCTCCGCATCCTCCTCCGACAGGAAGGGCGGCGTGTCCTTGAGGTAGCCGCATTCCCGCGCGGCGGCTTCCGCGTTGCGCAGGCTGCGGCCGAACAGCGCCACTTCCCGCCCGGCGGCGCGGGCGGCGACGGCCACGGATTCGACGCGCGCCAGGTTGGTGGCGAAGCAGGTCACAGCGATGCGGCCGCGCTTGATGCCCTTGATGAGGGCGGTCATGTTGCGCCGCACCTCGGCCTCGCTGCCCGAATGGCCCTCGACCAGCGCATTGGTGCTGTCGCAGACCATGGCCAGCACGCCCTCCGCCCCGAAGCGCGCGAAGGCGGCTTCATCCGTCGGCGGGCCGATCAGCGGGTTGGGGTCCAGCTTCCAGTCGCCGGTGTGCATGATGTTGCCGAACTTCGTCCGGATCGCCAGCGCCTGGGCTTCCGGCACCGAATGCGACACGCGGAGGAATTCCAGGTCGAAGCTGCCAACCTCGAACCGCCCGCCGGGCGGCACCACATTCACCTGTACCTGCTGGCCGAGCCCGGCCTCACCCAGCTTCCGTCGCAGCACCGCGGCCACGAAGGGCGTGCACCAGATGGGGCAGCGCAGCTGCCGCCATAGATGCGCCACCGCGCCCACATGGTCTTCATGGGCATGGGTGATCACCAGGCCCTGCAGCCGGTCGCGCCGTTCCGCCAGCCAGGCGGGGTCCGGCACCATCACCTCCACCTCGGGATGCTCAGGCCCCCCGAAGCCCAGGCCGCAATCCACCGCCAGCAGCGCCCCGTCACAGCGGTAGACGTTGAAGTTGAGTCCGATCTCCCCCGTCCCGCCGAGCGGGATGAAGGCCAGGTCTCCAGTCATGTTGTTCTTCCAGTTCTCAGTCTGTTCAGTCGTCGTCATCGTCGGAAGCACGCACCCGCCCGGACCCCTCGGTCGGGGCCGGATGGCACTTCCTGGTAGTCTCGGGGCGCGACGCCGACCGGGCCGAGGGGACTGCCCGCCTTGCGGAAGGGGCAGCCGTCGCCTCAGGGGTCGTCGCGTCGCGCGGTCCGCGTGAAGATGGGTGCGGGATTGCGCAGCGCCAACAGGCGAAGGCCATCCAGCGTCGTGTCCTGGTCCGTCGTCTCGATCACCGTGGTGCCTTCGGCGAAAAGCGGAGCGAGGCCGCCGGTCGCGATCACCTTCAGGCGATCATCCACCGCTTCCTCCTGCTCCGCCCTGATTCGCGCGACGATCCCCTCGATCAACCCGACATACCCCCAATAGATGCCGGACTGCATCGCCGCCACCGTATTCCGTCCGACCACCGCCTGCGGCCTGCCGATGCCGATGCGCGGCAGACGCGCCGCGGCCCGGTGCAGCGCCTCGATCGACAGGTTGATGCCGGGTGCGATCACGCCGCCGAGATAGGCACCGTCCTTCGCCACCACGTCAAAGGTCGTGGCCGTCCCGAAATCGATGACGATCAGGGGGCCCTTGTAGCGTTCATGCGCCGCGAGCGCGTTCAGCAGCCGGTCCGCGCCGACCTCGTGCGGCGCATCGACGCGGATATCGAAGCCCCAGTCGAGGTTGGCGCGCGCGATCAGCGGCTCGCAGTCGAACCATTCGCGCGACAGGCGGCGCAGATTGTACAGCGCGGCCGGCACGACGGTGCCGATCACGCAGCGCTCGATGTCATGCGGCTTCAGGCCGGCATGCTGCAACAGCGTCAGCAGCCACACCGCGTATTCGTCGGAGGTGCGTTCGGCATCCGTGCGGATGCGCCAGCGCCCGCGCCATTCCGTGCCGTCATGCACCGCGAAGACGACATTGGTATTGCCCGCATCAACAGCCAGCAGCATCGGTCCCTACCTCGCCTCCCCGCCGATCTCGCCACTGGACAGGGCGACGATGCGCCCCTCCCCGGCCAGCAGCAGGCTGCCGTCATCCGCCAGCCCGGCATAGGTGCCGGCCCGCCCATCCCGCATCGCCAGTGGCTGCCCCATCGACGGCCCGCGCGCCATCCAGGCCTGGCGGATCGCGCCGAAACCCTGGGCTGCCAGGACACCGCGCCAGTGGTCGATGGCGCGCAGAAGCGCGGCCGCGACCGCCTGCGGCGCCGGGGCCGCATGGCCATCCCGCGCCAGGCAGGCAGTCTCCCGCCCCGGCACCGATGGCGCGGTGGCCAGGTTCGCGCCCATGCCGAAGATGATCCACTCCACCTGACCGGTCGGATCGGCGGCACTGTCCGTTAGGATGCCGGCGACCTTGGCGCCATCCAGCAGCAGGTCGTTCGGCCATTTCGCCGTCAGCCGTGCCCCCGGGGGCAGGAACGGCGTCAGCGCATCATGCAGCGCGACGGCTGACAGCAGCGCCCATTGCCCGATGTCACGGGCCGGCCCGCCGGGCCGCAGCAGGGCGGACAGATAGAGGTTGCCCGCCGGGCTGTCCCAGACCCGCCCATCCCGCCCGCGTCCTGCCGTCTGCCGCAGGGCAAGGACCGCCATCCCCTCCGGCTCCCCGGCCGCGGCCAGGCGCAGCAGGGGATCGGTGGTCGAGCCAAGGCTTTCATGCACCCGCAGCCGCCAGCCGGCCGGGGGCGGGGTCATGCCGCGCGCATCCCGCCCCGGTCAGCCCGCGAGGGAGGCGATGGCCGCCTGCGCCGCGGCGATGATCGGCGCGGGGAACAGGAAGAACAGCAGGGTCAACAGCCCCGTGCCCGCCATCACCACCGTCACACCCGCCGTGCGCGGATCCAGCGGTTCCGCCGCGGCGTCGAAGTACATCACCTTGATGATGCGCAGGTAGTAGTAGGAACCCACGACGCTGGTGAAGACGCCGATCAGCGCGAGCACCCAGAAGCCTTCCTGCACCGCCGCGAGAAAGACGTAGAGCTTGCCGAAAAAGCCCGCCATCGGCGGGATGCCGGCCATCGAGAACATGAAGATCGCCATCCACAGCGCCATCTGCGGATCGGTGCGGCCCAGCCCCGCCAGGTCATCCACCTGTTCCAGCGGCTTGCCGTTGCGGCGCATCGCCACCAGCACCGCGAAGGTGCCGAGGTTCATCACCAGGTAGATCGCCATGTAGACGAGCACGCCGCGGAACCCGCCATCGGTCGCGACCGCCAGGCCCATCAGCGCGTAGCCGACATGGCCGATGGAGGAATAGGCCATCAGCCGCTTGATGTTCTTCTGCGTCAGCGCCGCGAAGGCGCCGAGGATCATGGACCCCGCCGCGGCGAACCAGATCACCTGCTGCCACTGGGCCGACAAATCGCCGAAGGGCCCCGCCAGCACCCGCATCAGCAGCGCGATGGCGGCGATCTTGGGCGCGGTGGCGAAGAAGGCCGTCACCGGCGTGGGTGCGCCCTCGTACACGTCCGGCGTCCACATGTGGAACGGCACGGCGCTGATCTTGAAGCAGAGCCCCGCCAACACGAAGACCAGCCCGATGACCAGGCCCATGCCCACCTGGCCGGAGGACAGCGCATCCGCCAGACGGTCGAAATTGGTGGTGCCCGCGAAGCCGTAGACCAGCGACGACCCGTACAGCAGCAGACCTGAAGCCAGCGCGCCGAGCACGAAGTACTTCAGCCCCGCTTCGGCACTGCGCGGATTGTCGCGATCGAAGGCCGCGATGACGTAGAGCGACAGCGACAGCAGTTCGAGCCCGATATAGAGGCTCATCAGGTCATTGGCCGAGACCATGACCAGCATGCCCTGCGCGGCGAAGAGCATCAGCACCGCGTATTCGAAGCGGTCCAGCCCGGCCTTGGTGTTGAAGTCCAACGCCAGCACCAGCGCCAGCGCGGCACCCAGCAGGATCAGCACCTTGGCGAAGCGGGAGAAGCCGTCGGAGACATACTGGCCCATGAAGGCCGTCCCCTCCCCCTGCCCCAGCACCAGCGCGGCGGTGAGGACGAGGGCGCCGATCACGGCCATGGAAACGGGGAAGAAGGTGTCCTTCTTCGGGATCACGCCACCCGCCAGGATGAGCAGGCCGGAGACGCCGAGGACGATCTCCGGCAGCGCGAGGGTCCAGTTCATCGGGCTCACATCCCGGCCAGGCGGGCGACACCGAGCGCGGCTTCATGCCGCGTCACCAGGGCCGTCACGCTTGCCTCGAAGAAATTGAGGAAGGAGGAGGGATAGACCCCCATCCAGATGGTCAGCAGGATCAGCGGCGCGAAGACCGCGTATTCCCGCGGGCTGAGGTCGAGCAGCGCGCGAAGATCGTCACGCGTGATCTTGCCGAAGGCGACGCGGCGATAGAGGTACAGCGCATAGGCCGCGCCGAGGATCATGCCCATGCAGGCGCCGAGCGCGACCCAGGGGCTGACCTTGAAGGCGCCGACGATCACCAGCAGTTCGCCCGGGAAACCCGCCAGCCCCGGCAGGGCGACGGAGGCCATGGTGAAGAGCATGAACACCAGCGCATAGGCCGGCATGATCTTCGCGACCCCGCCATAGCGCGCGATCTCCCGCGAATGGACGCGGTCATACAGCACGCCGACGCAGAGGAAGAGCGCGCCGGAGACGACGCCATGGCTCAGCATGGTGAACAACGCACCCGACAGCCCCTGCACCGTGAAGGTGAAGATGCCGAGCGTCACGATGCCCATATGCGCGACGGAGGAGTAGGCGATCAGCTTCTTCATGTCCTCCTGCGCCAGCGCCACCAGCGATGTGTAGATCACCGCGATGACGGACAGCGCGAAGATGAAGGGCGCGAAGTCCGCGCTCGCTTGCGGCAGCAGCGGCAGGCTGAAGCGCAGGAAGCCATAGGCCCCCATCTTCAGCAGCACGCCCGCCAGGATGACCGAGCCCGCCGTCGGTGCCTCCACATGCGCGTCCGGCAGCCAGGTATGCACCGGCCACATCGGCACCTTCACGGCGAAGGAGGCGAAGAAGGCCAGGAACAGCCAGAACTGCATGCGCGGGGAGAAGACCGTCTCCATCAGCGTCGGGATGTCCGTGGTGCCTGCGTGGTACCAGACTGCCAGGATCGCCAGCAGCATCAGCACGGAGCCGGCCAGCGTGTAGAGGAAGAACTTGAAGGCGGCATAGACCCGCCGGGCGCCGCCCCACACGCCGATGATGAGGAACATCGGGATCAGCACGGCTTCGAAGAAGATGTAGAACAGCACGAAGTCCAGCGCGCAGAACATGCCGATCATCATGCTTTCCAGCACGAGGAAGGCGACCATGTATTCCCGCACGCGGGACTGCACGCTTTCCCACGACGCCAGGATGCAAAGCGGCGTCAGCAGGGTGGAGAGCAGCACGAACAGGACGGAGATGCCGTCCACGCCCATGTGGTAGCCGACGCCGAATTCCGGCAGCCAGCTTGCCTGCTCCACGAACTGGAAATCGGCCGAGGCGCTGTCGAACCGCGCCCAGAGCACGAGCGAGAGCGCGAATGTGATCAGGCTGGTCCAGAGCGCCGTCCAGCGGGCGTTGCGCGCCACGACCTCTTCCTCACCACGGATGGTGAGGATGATGAGCGCCCCCGCCAACGGCAGGAAGGTGACCAGGCTGAGGATGGGAAAGCCGGCGGCGTTCATCGGGGCATCCCGAGCAGGAGAAGGGATATGAAGGCCACGAGGCCGATGATCATCGTGAAGGCGTAGTTGGCCACGCGCCCGGTCTGCAGCTTCACCGCACCCCGCGCCGCATCCACCGCCAGCGCCGCGGCGCCGTTCGGCATGCCGTCGATAAGCTTGACGTCACCCGTCTTCCAGAAAGCCTGCGCCAGCGCCCGGGTCGGCTTCACGAAGATCGCGTCATACAGCTCGTCGAAATACCACTTGTTGAGCAGGAAGCGGTACAGCCCGCCGAAGCTCGCCGCCAACTTCCCGGGGATCCCCGGTGCGAACATGTACAGCACATAGGCCAGCGCGATGCCCGCCACGCCGGCGACCGTCGGAGCCAGCGGCACCCAGGCCGGTACCTCATGCGCGTGGTGCAGCACGTGGTTGTCCGGGCCGGTGAAGATGGCGCCGTTCCAGAAGGCTTCCTGCAGGTCGCCCACGAAGTAGTCGTAGAACACGTAGCCCGTGAAGACCGCGCCGACGCTCAGCACCAGCAGCGGCACCAGCATCACCAGCGGGCTTTCATGCACATGCTCCATCGTGTGGTGGTCCGCCCGAGGCGCGCCGTGGAAGGTCAGGATGAGCAGGCGCCAGGAATAGAAGGCCGTCAGGAAGGCGGCCAGCAGGCCGAGCACGAAGGCATACATGCCCGGGCCACTATGCGCGGCGTAGGCAACCTCCAGCACCATGTCCTTGGAGTAGTAGCCGGCGAAGTACGGAACGCCCGCCAGAGCCAGGCTGCCGATCCACATCACGGTGTAGGTGACCGGGATCTTCTTCCAGATCCCGCCCATCTTCCGGATGTCCTGTTCGTCCGACATCGCGTGGATGACGGAACCCGCGCCGAGGAACAGCAGTGCCTTGAAGAAGGCATGCGTGAACAGGTGGAAGACGGCCGCCTGGTACACGCCCACCCCGACCGCGAAGAACATATAGCCGAGCTGCGAGCAGGTCGAATACGCGATGATCCGCTTGATGTCGTTCTGCACGCAACCGATCGTCGCCGCGAAGATCGCGGTGGAGGCACCGACAATCGTCACGATGGCCAGCGCCGTCGGCGCGTATTCCATCACCGGCGACATGCGCGCCATCAGGAATACGCCCGCCGTCACCATCGTCGCGGCATGGATCAGCGCGGAGACGGGCGTCGGCCCCTCCATCGCATCCGGCAGCCAGGTGTGCAGGCCGAGCTGCGCGGATTTCCCGCAGGCGCCGAGGAACAGCAGCACGCCGATGACTTCCAGCGCCGGCATGCCCAGGAAACGCTGCGACTGAGCCTGTTCCACGCTCGCGAAGATCGTGTCGAATTCGACGGACTGGAAGGTCCAGAAGGTCAGCGCCAGGCCGAGCATGAAGAACACGTCGCCCACGCGATTGACGATGAAGGCCTTCATCGCCGCGCGGTTCGCACTCTCCTTCTCGTACCAGTAGCCGATGAGGAGATAGCTCGCGAGGCCGACGCCTTCCCAGCCGAAGAACAGCTGGACCAGGTTATCCGCCGTCACCAGCATCAGCATCATGAAGGTGAAGAGGGACAGGTAGGCGAAGAAGCGCGGCGTCGTTGGGTCGTGGGACATGTAGCCCACGGAGTACAGGTGGATGAGCGTCGAGATGAAGGTGACCATCGCCACCATCACCACGCTCAATGTGTCGTAGCGCAGAGCCCAGGAGACCTCGAAGCCGCCGACATCGATGAAGGTGAACAGCGGCGCCACGCCGGGCGCATGGCCCAGCGCCACCTGGATGAAGGCCGCGCTGCCGCAGGCCGCGGCGATGGCCATGCAGACCACCGTCGCCCATTGCGCCGCGCGGTCGCCGATCCAGCGGCCGAGGAACCCGGCGATGGTCGCGCCGAGCAGCGGGAAGAAGATCGCACCGACATACATCGGCTCAGCCCTTCAGGGTGGAAACGTCTTCCACCTCGATCGTACCGCGGTTGCGGAAGTAGATGACCAGGATCGCCAGGCCGATCGCGGCCTCGGCCGCCGCCACGGTCAGGATCAGCATGGCGAAGATCTGCCCGGTCAGGTCATTCAACTGCGCCGAGAAGGCGACCAGGTTGAGGTTCACCGACAGCAGGATCAATTCCACCGACATCAGGATGACGATGATGTTCTTGCGGTTCAGGAAGATGCCGAGGATGCCCAGCACAAACAGGATCGCGCCCACCGTCAGGTAGTGCGCAAGGCCGACGGCCATCATCAGTGGTGCCCCCCACCATGCCCATGGTGATCGACCTGCTTCGGAGCCTCCGGCGCCGCAACCGGCGGCCGCTCGATCCCGATCTCGCCAAGCCCCGCACCGCTGCGCACCTGGCGCAGATTGACGCTGCCCGTCCGCGCGACCTGGGCCGCGATATCCTGGCGCTTCGAATTCGGCCGCCCGCGCAGCGTCAGCACGATGGCACCGATCATGGCCACCAGCAGGATCAGCCCCGAAAGCTGGAACAGCCACACATGGTCCGTGTAGAGGATGCGGCCGATGGCGCGCGTGTTGTCCACGCCCTCCGGCGTCGGGTTCAGCCGCAGACCGCCGACATCATCGGCGAAGCGCCAGGTCGCGAAGACGAAGACCAGTTCCGCGAAGAGCACCAAACCCACCGCGCCACCGACCGGTGCGTATCGCTGGAAGCCTTCCCGCAGGGCGGAGAAGTCGACATCCAGCATCATCACGACGAAGAGGAACAGCACCGCGACCGCGCCGACATAGACGATGACCAGGATCATCGCCAGGAACTCGGCCCCGGCCAGCAGGAACAGCGCCGCCGCGTTGAAGAACGCCAGGATCAGGAACAGCACGCTGTGCACGGGGTTGCGGCTGGTCACGACCATGACCGCGCTGGCGATCAGCACGGCCGCGAAGAGGTAGAAGGCGGCTGCGGCGATCATCGCGCCCCTCCGGGATCGGTAGCATTCATCATCTGGTCCCCATCGTCCCCGAAATTCGGGGGGGTCGTCTCAGCGATACGGCGCGTCAAGTTCAAGCCGCGTCGCCAGCATCGCTTCCCAGCGATCGCCGTTGGCGAGCAGCTTGGCCTTGTCGTAGAGCAGCTCCTCGCGCGTCTCCGTCGCGAATTCGAGGTTGGGCCCCTCCACGATCGCATCGACCGGGCAGGCTTCCTCGCACATGCCGCAATAGATGCACTTGGTCATGTCGATGTCGTAGCGCGTGGTGCGGCGGCTGCCGTCGTCACGCGGCTCGGCCTCGATCGTGATCGCCTGGGCGGGGCAGATCGCCTCGCACAGCTTGCAGGCGATGCAGCGTTCCTCGCCATTGGGGTAGCGGCGCAGCGCGTGCTCCCCCTTGAAGCGAGCGCTGAGCGGCGCACGTTCATGGGGGTAGTTCAACGTCGCCTTCGGCTTGAAGAACTGCCCCAGCGTCAGCGCCATGCCGGAGACGATCTCGGTCAGCAGCAGGCTTCGGGCAACACGGTCGAGCATGGGCATGGTCTATCTCCTCACCCGACAGCCGGCAGCCAGCCGAACAGCTTCAGCGCCGCGGCGGTGAGCACGAGCCACACCAGGCTGAACGGCAGGAACACCTTCCAGCCGAGACGCATGAGCTGGTCGTAGCGGTAGCGCGGGAAGGTGGCGCGCACCCAGACGAAGACGAAGAGGCAGAAGCAGATCTTCAGGATGAACCACACCGGACCCGGGATCCAGGTGAAGGGCTCGATCGCCATCGGCGGCAGCCAGCCACCCAGGAACAGGATGGTGATGAGCGCGCTCATCAGGATCATGTTCGCGTATTCGCCAAGGAAGAACAGCGCAAAGCTCATTGAGCTGTATTCGACGAAGAAGCCCGCCACCAGTTCCGACTCACCCTCCGGCAGGTCGAAGGGCGCGCGGTTCGTCTCCGCCAGGGCGGAGATGAACATGATCACGAACATCGGGAAGAGCGGGATGATGAACCACATCGTGGACTGCGCCCGCACGATCTCCGTCAGGTTCAACGACCCCACGCAGAGCAGCACCGTCACGATCACGAAGCCCATGGAGACTTCGTAGGACACCATCTGCGCGGCCGACCGCAGCGCGCCGAGGAAGGCGTATTTCGAATTGGACGCCCAGCCCGCGATGATGATGCCGTAAACGCCGAGCGAGGAGATGGCGAAGAGGTAGAGGATGCCGACATTGATGTCGGCGATCGCCCAGCCGTCATTCACCGGGATCACCGCCCAGGCCAGCATCGCCAGCATGAAGGTGATCATCGGCGCCATCAGGAACAGCGCGCGCGACGCGCCGGAAGGAATGATGGTCTCCTTCATCAGCATCTTCAGCGCATCGGCGAAGGGCTGCAGCAGGCCGAAGGGGCCGACCACATTCGGCCCGCGCCGCATCTGCATGGCGCCCAGGATCTTGCGCTCCGCCCAGGTCAGGTAGGCGACGCCGATCAGCAGCGGCACCAGCAGCGCCATCGCCTTCGCGACGGTCAGCGCGAGGATGCCGACAGGGGTAGCGAGAAAGGCTTCCATCGTCCCTTACTCCGCCGCAAGCGCCGGCGCGGGGCCGTAGGTGCGCGCGCATTCGGCCATCACATCCGACGCGCGGGCGATGGCATCAGCCAGGTGGTACTGCGTGATGGCGGAGGCGAAGGGCGCATCGCCCAGCGCATTCGCATCGCCGGCCGGGCCAGACGTATCCGTGCAGAAGGACCGCGTGAAGCCCTCCGCCAGCCCCGGCGCCGCCGCGATCATCGCCGTGCGCAGCTGCGCCAGATCATCGAAGCCGACCGTCACGCCGAGGCCCTGGGCAGCGGCGCGGATGATCCGCCAATCCTCCCGCGCCTCACCGGGTGCATGCAGCGCCGTGCGGCTGATTTGCGCGCGCCCCTCCGTGTTGAGATAGGTGCCGTCCTTCTCGGTATAGGCGGCACCGGGCAGGATCACGTCGGCGCGCGAGGCCGCGCGATCCCCATGGTGCCCCTGGTAGATGACGAAGCTCTCCGGCGCGATCGCGGCAGGGTCGATCCCATCCGCGCCCAACAGCCACAGCACATCGACGCCGCCACTCAGCATGGCACCGAGGTCCTTGCCGCCCTGGCCGGGCAGGAAGCCCATCGCCAGCGGTGCAACCTGGCCACCGAAAAGATGCAGCAGGTTGAAGCCGTGCCAATCGTCGCGCAGCGCGTTGCAATCCCGCGCGATGGCCCAGGCCGCCGCCAGCACCGCCGCGCCATCCGGCCGCGCCAGCGCACCGCGCCCCAGCAGGATCATCGGCTTCTTCGCTTCCCGCAGCACCGTCATGAAGCGATGCGTGCCGGCCAGCATGGAGCGGAGCGTCGCCGGCCCTTCCCCCACGTGATCGTAGCTGTAGGTGAGATCGACACCCGCCGGCCCGACGACGCCAATGGGGAAGCGACCCGCCGACCAGCGCTTGCGGATACGCGCGTTGATGACGGGCGCCTCGGTCCGCGGATTGGCGCCGATGACCAGCAGCGCATCCGCTTCCTCGATCCCTGCGATCGTCGTGTTGAAGCGGTAGAAATCGGGCCGCGACGCATCGATCGCCGCGCCATCCTGCCGGCAATCCAGATTGGCCGAGCCCAGCCCCGCCATCAGCGCCTTTAGCGCGAAGGCGCTTTCGGCATCCACCAGGTCACCGGCCACCGCGCCGATCCGGTCGGGCGCCGTCGCCTTGATGCGCGCGGCAATCGCCGTGAAGGCTTCCGCCCAGCCCACCGGCTTCAGCTTGCCATCAACCCGCAGCCAGGGCCGGTCCAGCCGCTTCCGCTTGAGACCGTCGAAGGAGAAGCGGCCGCGATCGGCCATCCACTCCTCGTTCACATCCTCATTGATGCGCGGCAGGATGCGCAGCACTTCGGGGCCGCGCGTGTCGATGCGGATGTTGGTGCCCGTCGCATCCTGCACATCGATGCCATCGGTCTTCCGCAATTCCCACGGCCGAGACACGAAGGCGTAGGGCCGGCTGGTCAGCGCGCCGACGGGGCAGATGTCGATAAGGTTGCCGGAAAGCTCGCTGGTCAGCGCCTTCTCGACATAGGTGCCGATTTCCATGTTCTCGCCGCGATTGGTCCCGCCGAGTTCGGCGGTGCCGGCGACCTCGGCCGAGAAGCGAACGCAGCGCGTGCACTGGATGCAGCGCGTCATGATCGTCTTGATCAGCGGCCCGATATTCTTGTCCTTCACTGACCGCTTGGCCTCGCGGTACCGGGACTTGTCCATGCCGTAGGACACGGACTGGTCCTGCAGGTCGCACTCGCCGCCCTGGTCGCAGATCGGGCAGTCCAGCGGGTGGTTGATCAGCAGGAATTCCATGACGCCGCGGCGCGCGTTGCGCACCACCGGACTGTCAGTCTTCACCACCATCCCGTCCGCGACCGGATAGGCGCAGGAGGCAACCGGCTTCGGCGCCTTCTCGACCTCCACCAGGCACATGCGGCAATTGCCCGCGACGCTCAGGCGTTCGTGGTAGCAGAAGCGCGGGATTTCCTTGCCTGCGGCCTCACACGCCTGAAGCACCGTGGCGCCGTTCGGAACCTCGACCTCGATCCCGTCGACCGTGACCTTCGCCATCGCCCTTACTCCGCCGCCAGCGGCATGGACGGCCGCGCGTGCTTCGCCTTGTAGTCGGCGATGCGCGCTTCCATCACCGGCCGGAAATGCCGGATCAGCCCCTGCACCGGCCACACGCCGCCATCGGCCAATGCGCAGATGGTGTGCCCCTCGATGCGCCGGGTCACTTCCTCCAGCACGTCGATCTCCTCGACATCCGCGCGGCCTTCGACCATGCGGTCCATCATGCGGCTGACCCAGCCCATGCCTTCGCGGCACGGCGTGCACTGGCCGCAGCTCTCATGCTTGTAGAAGCGCGACAGCCGCGCGATCGCGCGAACGATGTCCGTGGACTTGTCCATCACGATGACACCCGCGGTGCCGAGGCCCGATTTGTGCTCGCGCAGCGCATCGAAATCCATCAGCACCGTGTCGCACACATCCTTCGGCAGCAGCGGCGTGGAGGACCCGCCCGGGATCACGCAGAGCAGATTGTCCCAGCCCCCGCGCACGCCGCCGGCATGTCGCTCGATGAGCTCCCGCATCGGGATGCTCATCTCCTCCTCCACATTGCAGGGCTTGTTCACATGCCCCTGGATGCAGAAGACCTTGGTGCCGCTGTTCTTCGGCCGCCCGAAGCCCGCGAACCAGGCCGCGCCGCGCCGCAGGATGGTCGGGACAACGGCGATGGTCTCGACATTGTTGACGGTGGTCGGGCAGCCGTAGAGGCCAACGGCGGCGGGAAACGGCGGCTTCAGCCGCGGCATTCCCTTCTTGCCTTCCAGGCTCTCGATCAGCGCGGTTTCCTCACCGCAGATATAGGCGCCGGCGCCACGGTGCACATACAGGTCGAAATCCCACCCGCTGCCGCAGGCGTTCTTGCCAATCAGCCCAGCGTCATAGGCTTCCTGGATCGCGGCCTCGAGCACCACGCTTTCGTTGTAGTACTCGCCGCGGATGTAGATGTAGCCGGCATGCGCGCCCATCGCGAAACCCGCGATCAGGCAGCCCTCGATCAGCGTCTGCGGATCGTGGCGGATGATGTCGCGATCCTTGCAGGTGCCAGGCTCGGATTCATCGGCATTGACCACCAGGTAGTGCGGCCGCTCGCTCGCCTGCTTCGGCATGAAGGACCACTTCATGCCGGTCGGGAAGCCCGCGCCGCCGCGGCCACGGAGGCCGGACGACTTCATCTCCTCGATGATCCAGTCGCGACCCTTCTCCAGGATGCCCTTGGTGCCGTCCCAGTTGCCGCGACGCTGCGCGGCGGCCAGGCGCCAATCCTGCATGCCGTAGAGGTTGGTGAAGATGCGGTCCTTGTCGGAAAGCGCCATGGCCCTATTCCCCCGCCACGTCCAGCAAGGTCAGCGGTCCGCCTTCTGGCGCGCTGGTCTGCCGACCGATGGTGCTGCCCGGCTTCGGCCGCTCACCCCGCTTCAGCGCCTCGATCAGCGCGACGGTGCGGTCGTAGTCCAGGTCCTCATAGTAGTCGTCATCCACCTGCAGCACCGGCGCATTCACGCAGGCGCCGAGACACTCGACCTCCGTCAGCGTGAACAGCCCGTCGCTGCTGGTCTGGCCGACCTTCACATGCGCCGCGTCGTGGCAGGCGCGCATCACGTCGTCGCTGCCGCGCAGCATGCAGGGCGTGGTGCCGCACAACTGAAGGTGATGCTTCCCGATCGGCTTCATGTTGAACATGAAGTAGAAGGTCGCGACCTCATACACACGGATCGGTGCGACGCCGAGGCGCTTCGCGATCTCATCCATCGCCACATTCGGCACCCAGGCGCTGCCCGTCGTGCGACCCATCTGCCGCTGCACCACGTAGAGCAGCGGAATGGTGGCGGAAGCCTTCTTCGCCTCCGGATACCGCGCGAGAACCTTGCTGATCTGCGCTTCGCTCTCGGCGTCGAAAGCGAAGTGTGTGGGCTGTTCGACGCTCACCGGTCGATCTCCCCGAAGACGATATCGAGGCTGCCGATGATGGCGACGGCGTCGGCCAGCATGTGCCCCTTGGAAAGCGCTTCCATGGCCTGGAGATGCGCATAACCCGGCGCGCGGATCTTCACGCGATAGGGCCGGTTGGTGCCGTCGGCCACCATGTACACGCCGAACTCGCCCTTCGGCGCTTCCGTCACCGTGTAGGTCGCGCCGGCAGGCACGTGGTAGCCCTCCGTGTAGAGCTTGAAGTGGTGGATGAGGCTTTCCATCGACCGCTTCATCGCACCGCGGCTCGGCGGCGTGATCTTGTTGTCCGCAATCTTCACCGCGCCCGGCCGGATGTGGTTCAGGCACTGCTTCACCATCGACAGCGACTGCCGCATCTCCTGCATCCGTACGAGATAACGGTCGTAGCAATCGCCATGCACGCCCACGGGAACCTCGAAATCGAGCTTCTCGTACATCTCGTAGGGCTGCGACTTCCGCAAATCCCACGCGCAGCCGGAGGCGCGTAGGCAGGGCCCGCTGAAGCCCCAGGCCATCGCCTGTTCCGCCGTCATCACGCCGATGTCGACGGTGCGCTGCTTGAAGATGCGGTTGTTGGTGAGCAGGCCTTCAAGATCGTCGAGGAAGGCAGGGAACTGGTCGCACCACTTGCCGATCCGATCCTCCAGCCCCGCCGGAAGGTCCTTCGCCACGCCGCCGGCGCGGAAGTAGTTCACGTGGTAGTGGCTGCCGCCCGTTGCTTCATAGAACTCGAGCAGATGCTCGCGCTGCTCGAACCCCCACAGCGACGGCGTGATGGCGCCGACGTCGAGAGCATAGGTCGTGACGTTCAGCAGGTGGTTCAGGATGCGCGTGAGTTCCGCAAACATCGTGCGGATCCACTTGGCGCGCAGCGGCACGTCATTCTCGATGCCGAGCAGCTTCTCGACGGCGAGCACGAAGCTGTGCTCCATGCACATCGGAGACACGTAATCCAGCCGATCCATGTAGGGCATCGCCTGGAGATACGTCTTGTACTCCATCAGCTTCTCGGTGCCGCGATGCAGCAGGCCGATATGCGGATCGGCACGCTCCACCACCTCGCCCTTCATCTCCAGGATGAGGCGCAGCACGCCATGCGCGGCCGGGTGCTGCGGGCCGAAATTGATGGTGTGCGTATCGGCGTCGAACAGCTTCTGATGATGGCCCGAATCCTCGCTGCCACCCGGCAGCGGCAGACCGCTCACAAGCTCCGTGCTCATGCTTTTGGTCCTTCGATCTGCCCGCGCTCGGCGCGAACCAGATGCACCTTCTCGTCGCCCGGCAGCGTCGTCATGCCTTCCCAGGGCGAGAGGAAATCGAAGTTGCGGAAATCCTGCGTCAGCGCCACGGGCTCATACACCACCCGCTTCTGCTCCTCGTCGTACCGGACCTCGACATGGCCGGTCAGCGGGAAATCCTTCCGCAGCGGATGGCCCTCGAAGCCGTAATCCGTCAGCAGGCGGCGCAGATCGGTCAGGCCCGCGAAGACCACGCCGTACATGTCCCAGCATTCGCGCTCGTACCAGGTCGCGGCGACCCAGACGCTCGCGATGCTCGGCACCGGCGTCGCCTCATCCGTGCTGACGATGACGCGGACGCGCTGGTTCAGCGCCAGGCTCAGCAAATTGTAGACCACCTCGAAGCGCTCCGCGCGCTCGGGGTAGTCCACGCCGCAGAGGTCCACCAGCTGCTCGAAGGCGAAGCGCGGATCATCGCGCAGCATCGCCATCAGCGGCACGATCATCTCCCGCGTCGCGCGCAGCACCAGTTCCTGCCCGCGCTCCACGAACACTTCCTGCACCGCGGGGCCGGCCGCCGCCGCGATGGTCGCACCCAGCTCGTGCATCGCGCTCGCCTCAGCCACGGAGGATGGTCCCCGTCCGGCGGATCTTCTTCTGCAGCTGGAGGATGCCGTAGACCAGCGCCTCCGCCGTCGGCGGGCAGCCCGGGACATAGACGTCCACCGGCACCACGCGGTCGCAGCCACGCACCACGGCGTAGCTGTAATGGTAGTAGCCGCCACCATTCGCGCAGCTGCCCATGCTGATCACCCAGCGCGGCTCGCTCATCTGGTCGTAGACCTTGCGCAAAGCGGGCGCCATCTTGTTGGTCAGCGTGCCCGCCACGATCATCACATCCGACTGCCGCGGCGATCCGCGCGGGATGATGCCGAAGCGGTCGAGGTCGTAGCGCGCCATATAGGCGTGGATCATCGGTACCGCGCAGCAGGCCAGGCCGAAGGTCATCGGCCAGAGGCTGCCGGTCCGGGCCCAGTTCACCACCTTGTCGAGGTTGGCGATGACGAAGCCCTTCTCCTCGATCTCACCCGTGATGCCCTTGACCACGGCGTCCTGCGCCGGACCGGGGGGCAGGGCCTCCCGGTTCCAGGCGATGTCCTGTGTGTTCGAACCGCTCATGCCGATCTCCGGGCGCCCCGCCGGCGCCCCCTGAAATTGGTGCGAAGCCGCGCCTTCATTCCCAGTCGAGCGCGCCCTTGCGCCACTCATAAATGAAGCCGACCGTCAGCACGCCGAGGAAGCCCATCATCGACATGAAGCCGAACCAGCCGATCTCGTTCAGCGTCACCGCCCAGGGGAACAGGAACGCCACTTCCAGGTCGAAGATGATGAACAGGATCGCGACCAGGTAGAAACGGACATCGAAGCGCCGGCGCGTGTCGTCGAAGGGCTCGAATCCGCACTCATACGCCGAGAGCTTTTCCGGATCCGGCTTCTGGTGCGCGGCCAATAAGGCCCCGCCCACCATTGCGCACGCAATGGCGGCCGCGATCCCAAGGAACACCAGGATCGGGAAGTATTCAGCCAACATGGGCTGGGTCATGCCACGGCACCCTTTGCCTTACCTCAATCCCCGGCATTAAGGCCCCGGGGTTTTCCGCATGCGCGATATGGGGGAGCTTCCCGCGTTTTCCCGCAGGCCCCCGTCCCATGCCGCACCGCAGCAGGGGGAGATTAGACCCGCCCGCCGCGCTCCGCCATAGGGTGCAGCGCATCATGGCAGTGTTGACATGCGGAGATTGCCGAAAGCGGAACAAGCGCCCCAGCCAACCGGTTATCCGGGAGCCAAAGCGCTAAATCATTCGGGTTGTGAGGAAAACCAGTCGCGTGGCGCGAGTGACGGGGCTCGAACCCGCGACCTCCGGCGTGACAGGCCGGCGCTCTAACCAACTGAGCTACACCCGCACGCGACTGGTGAGGCGGGAGATACGGGGGCAGCGGGGGGGTGTCAAGCGCGAGCCCCCGGTGAAATGGAGCGCCGCCGCAGATGGATGTGGACGGTTTCCGACGTTCGTTATGGCGCGCGGATTCGGTGATGAATGGAAAATTTCCGGCTGCCGGAGCCGACGCCGTGATGATCGCCGAGGGGATACGGCCAAGGACAAGCCGCGCTGCGCGGCGGTGCCGCGCAGGTCGCTTCTTGCCGCCTCGTCCGGCCGCTGCAGGACATCGCCATCGGCGGGCCACGCTGCGCGGCGGTGCCGCGCAGGTCGCTTCCTGCCGCGTCGTCCGGCCGCTGCTGGACATCGCCATCGGCGGGCCACGCTGCGCGGCGGTGCCGCGCAGGTCGCTTCTTGCCGCCTCGTCCGCCCGCTGCAGGGCATCGCCATCGGCGGGCCACGCTGCGCGGCGGTGCCGCGCAGATCGCTTATTGCCGCCTCCGGCGCATTCCTCCTCGCCTTCGGCGAGGAGGAATGGGCGCTGACGGGATCGAACCGCCGACCAACTGCGTGTAAAGCAGCCGCTCTACCTCTGAGCTAAGCGCCCGCGGCCCTCCCCTACGCCAGGCCGGCACAAACGAAAAGGGGCCGGTCCCTGCGGACCAGCCCCCTTCCCGCTTCCCGTTGCCGGGAGAGCTCAGTTCACGGCGTCCTTGAGGCCCTTGCCGGCCTTGAAGCGCACGGTGGTCGAGGACGGGATCTTGATCTCCTCGCCCGTGCGCGGGTTGCGGCCCTTGCCGGCCTTGCGCTTGGACGTCGAGAAGGTCCCGAAGCCGACCAGCCGGACCTCGCCGTCCTTCTTGCTCAGCGCCTTGGTGATCGCGTCGAAGACCGCATCCAGCACATCCCCGGCCTTCGCCTTCGGCAGATCGCCAGCCTCGGCAACAACGGCGACCAGATCCTGCTTATTCATATGGGACCCCCCTTCAGGTTCCTGTGTGACGACATTCGATGGCCAGCCGGCACGACTCTGCCGGCGCCCCGGCGGCACACTAGGAGGCGCTTTTCCGTCGCGTCAACGCTGCGCGGCCCGATTAATGGCGGATATCCGCCATTCCTGGCAGTGGTGAGGCGCAAAACCCACGGATTGCGCCGGTCTGCCCAACTGCCTGAGACAAATCCCAGACAGCCCAACAAAAAAAGCGAAGGGCGCGCACCGTTCCCGATGCGCGCCCCCTCAACCCCGTCGATCCGGCCGGATCAGTGCGGCCGGACGGCCGATCCATCGCCACCGGCACCCGATGCCGCCGCGGGCGGTGCCTCCGGCGGCTCTTCCCAGGTGATCGCCTCCGGCGGCCGCACCAGCGCCTTGGAGATCACCTCGTCCACATGGCTCACCGGCAGGATGGTCAGGCCCTTCTTCACGCTGTCCGGAATCTCGGCCAGGTCCTTCTCGTTCTCCTTGGGGATGAAGACCGTGGTGACGCCAGCCCGCAGCGCCGCCAGCAGCTTCTCCTTCAGGCCCCCGATCGGCAGCACGCGGCCACGCAGCGTGATCTCGCCCGTCATGGCCACATCCCGGCGGATCGGGATGCCGGTCAGGACGGAGACGATCGACGTCGCCATCGCGATGCCGGCCGAGGGTCCATCCTTCGGCGTCGCGCCTTCCGGCACGTGCACATGGATGTCCCGCTTCTCGAACAACGTGGGCTTCAGGCCGAAGCTGGGGGCGCGGGAGCGCACATAGCTCATCGCCGCGCTCACGCTCTCCTGCATCACGTCGCCGAGCTTGCCGGTCGTCTTGGTCGCGCCCTTACCGGGCACCACGACCGATTCGATCGTCAGGATCTCGCCGCCCACTTCCGTCCAGGCCAGGCCGGTGACGACGCCGACCATGTCCTCGGCCTCCGCCTCGCCGTAGCGGAACTTCCGGACCCCCGCGAATTTCTCGAGGTTCTTGACGTTGACCGCGACCTTCTTCGCCTTCTTGGAGACGATCTCCTTCACCGCCTTGCGGGCGATGCCGGCCAGCTCGCGCTCCAGGTTGCGCACACCAGCCTCGCGGGTGTGGTAGCGCACCATGTCGCGCAGCGCGTCCTCGCTGATCGACCACTCGCCGGCCTTCAGCCCGTTGGCTTCCGACACCTTCGGCAGCAAATGGCGCTTGGCGATCTCGACCTTCTCATCCTCGGTGTAGCCGGGGATGCGGATGATCTCCATGCGGTCCAGCAGTGGCTGCGGCATGCGCAGGCTGTTCGCTGTCGTCACGAACATCACGTCCGAGAGGTCGTAATCGACCTCCAGGTAGTGGTCGTTGAAGGTCGCGTTCTGCTCGGGGTCCAGCACCTCCAGCAGGGCGGAGGAGGGATCGCCACGCCAGTCGGCGCCGAGCTTGTCGATCTCGTCCAGCAGGAACAGCGGGTTGGAGGACTTGGCCTTCTTCATCCCCTGCACGACCTTGCCGGGCATGGACCCGATATAGGTCCGCCGGTGGCCACGCACCTCCGCCTCGTCCCGCACGCCGCCCAACGACATGCGCACGAAGTTCCGCCCCGTCGCCTTGGCGATCGACTTGCCGAGCGAGGTCTTGCCCACGCCAGGCGGGCCGACCAGGCACAGGATCGGGCCGCGGATCTTCGGGCTGCGCGACTGCACCGCCAGGTACTCGATGATCCGTTCCTTGATCTTCTCGAGCCCGTAGTGGTCGGCGTCCAGCACCTTCTCCGCCGCCTCGATGTCGTTGCGGATCTTGGTCTTCTTCTTCCACGGGATCGACAGGATCCAGTCGAGGTAGTTGCGGACCACGGTCGCTTCCGCGCTCATCGGCGACATGGTCTTGAGCTTCTTCAGCTCCGCCATCGCCTTGTCGCGCGCTTCCTTGGAGAGCTTGGTCTCCTTGATCTTCTTCTCGAGCTCGGCGGTCTCGTCCTTGCCATCCTCGCCCTCGCCCAGCTCCTTCTGGATCGCCTTGAGCTGTTCGTTCAGGTAGTACTCGCGCTGCGTCTTCTCCATCTGCCGCTTCACGCGGCTGCGGATGCGCTTCTCCACCTGCAGGACGCCGATCTCCGACTCCATATGGGCGAAGACGCGCTCAAGCCGCGGGCCGACGCCCACGATCTCCAGCAGTTCCTGCTTCTCGGCGATCTTGAGGTTCAGGTGGCTCGCCACCGTGTCGGCCAGCTTGGCCGGCTCCTCGATCTGGTTGATCGAGACGAGGACCTCAGGCGCGATCTTCTTGTTGAGCTTGATGTACTGCTCGAACTGCGCGACCACGGTGCGCGCCAGGGCTTCAAGCTCCCGCGCCTCGGTCGCGGGTTCCTCGGCCAGTTCGGAGAAGGCCTCGAAATACGGATCGGTGCCCTTGTAGGCGGCGATCTTCGCGCGCTTCCCGCCTTCGACCAGCACCTTCACGGTGCCGTCGGGCAGCTTCAGCAGTTGCAGCACCGTGGAAACGGTGCCGACCTGGTACAGGTCGTCGATGCCCGGGTCGTCCTGCGCCGCGTTCTTCTGCGCGACGAGGAGAATCTGTTTGTCGTCCCGCATCACCGCTTCCAGCGCGCGGACGGATTTCTCGCGCCCGACGAAGAGCGGCACGATCATATGGGGGAAGACGACGATGTCGCGCAGCGGCAGGACGGGAAGCAGTTCGCCGCGTGCGGGTTGGGTGGGATTGGCCGCCATATCGGACCTCACTCAGGACAGTCGGCGCGGGGTCCGCCCCCAGGACGATCCCACCACGGGGGCCCTGGTTATCGGCACGGGCCCCGGCGCCACGGGGTTGTCATCCAGATGGGTCCCCTTCCCCGCGGCCACAAGGCGGGCCTGCCATGCTGGCAGCGCCTTCCTGGGTGGACCGCCGGCGCCGGCTTCCGGGGACCGTGCATCACCAGCGCAGGCCTCGCGCCTCACCAGGCGCTGGCCTGCGACCATCGCCTTGTCAGGCGCTAGTCTGCTCCACGGGGCGTTCACCGTAGATGAACAGCGGCCTCGCACGCCCCTCCGCCACCTCGCGGTTCACGACCACTTCCTCCACATCCTCCAGCCCCGGCAGGTCGAACATGGTGCCGAGCAGGATGCTCTCCATGATCGAACGCAGGCCGCGGGCGCCGGTGCGGCGCTGGATCGCCCGCGTCGCGACGGACCGCATGGCGTCCTCGGTGAAGGTGAGCTTCGCGCCCTCCATCTCGAACAGCCGCTGGTACTGCTTGACCAGCGCGTTCTTGGGCTTGGTCAGGATCTCGATCAGCGCCTTCTCGTCGAGGTCCTCGAGCGTCGCGACGACGGGCAGGCGGCCGATGAATTCGGGGATGAGCCCGAACTTCAGCAGGTCTTCCGGCTCGACCTCGCGCAGGATCGCGCCCGTGCGGCGTTCATCCGGCGCCCGCACCTCGGACCCGAAGCCGATGCCCGAGCCCTTGCCGCGCGCCGCGATGATCTTCTCGAGTCCCGCAAACGCGCCGCCGCAGATGAACAGGATGTTCGTCGTGTCCACCTGCAGGAATTCCTGCTGGGGATGCTTCCGCCCGCCCTGCGGGGGGACGGAGGCGACGGTGCCTTCCATGATCTTCAGCAGCGCCTGCTGGACACCCTCGCCGCTCACGTCGCGCGTGATGGAGGGGTTGTCCGACTTGCGGCTGATCTTGTCGACCTCGTCGATGTAGACGATGCCGCGCTGCGCGCGCTCCACATTGTAGTCGGCGGACTGCAGCAGCTTGAGGATGATGTTCTCGACATCCTCGCCGACATAGCCGGCCTCGGTCAGCGTCGTCGCATCGGCCATGGTGAAGGGCACGTCGAGGATGCGGGCCAGCGTCTGCGCGAGCAGCGTCTTGCCCGAGCCCGTCGGCCCGACCAGCATGATGTTGGACTTCGCGATCTCGATGTCGCCGGACTTTCCACCATGCGCCAGGCGCTTGTAGTGGTTGTGCACGGCGACGCTCAGGACCTTCTTCGCGTGGTCCTGGCCGATGACATAGTCATCGAGCACCTTGCAGATCTCGCGCGGCGTGGGGACGCCATCGCGGGACTTCACGAGGTGCGTCTTATGCTCCTCGCGGATGATGTCCATGCAAAGCTCGACGCATTCGTCGCAGATGAACACGGTAGGCCCGGCAATGAGCTTCCGGACCTCGTGCTGCGACTTGCCGCAGAACGAGCAGTACAGGGTGTTCTTCGAGTCGCCGGACTTGCTCATGCGCGCTCCGAAAGCCTCAAGCCCCGGCCGCCTGGAAGGCTGACGGCGCGGGACGCCCACCCCCCGGCTGGGGAGCGGCAACGGGTGAATGTAGCCCCGCCTTGCGGCGGGGGAAAGCATAACCCTGTTCCAAAGGACAGATCAGAAACAAGACGTGAACAAAACCCGAGGGGTCCGTTCCCGCCCTGCCCTTGGATGGGGGATGGGCGCGCGTTCAGCTCTTCGCCGCTTCCACGGGCGGCGCCGGGCGCTGTTCCACCACCTGGTCGATCAGCCCGAAATCGCGGGCTTCCTCGGCCGTCATATAGGTGTCGCGCTCCATCTTCCGCTCGATCTCATCCAGCGCCTGGCCGGTGTGATGCACGTAGATCCGGTTGAGCCGTTCGCGGGTCTTCAAAATCTCCCGCGCCTGGATGGCGATGTCCGTCGCCTGCCCCTGCGCACCGCCGGAGGGCTGGTGGATCATCACCTGGCTGTTCGGCAGGGCGTAGCGCTTGCCCTTGGCGCCGGCCGTCAGCAGCAGGCTGCCGGCGGAGGCCGCCATGCCGATGCAAACGGTCGAAACCGGGCTGCGGATGTACTGCATCGTGTCGTACATCGCGAGACCGGCCGTCACCACGCCGCCGGGGCTGTTGATGTAGAAGGCGATGTCCTTGTTCGGATTCTCGCTTTCCAGGAACAGCAGCTGCGCGCAGATCAGCGACGCCACCTGGTCGTAGATCGGCCCGGTGAGGAAGATGATCCGCTCCTTCAGCAGGCGCGAATAGATGTCATAGGCCCGCTCGCCCCGTGCCGTCTGCTCGACGACCATCGGGACGAGGGAGTTGTTGTAGATCTCGACCGGATCGCGGTCCCGCATGGTGGTCCCTTTCATGCCCCGCCGCCGGCGGGGCTGCAGCCAACGGAACGACCCCTGGTGCGGCCGGTCCTCGAAGGCGATTCTCTACGATTGATATTAATGTGGGGAAACCAGGGCGACGCGCAAAGCCCCCCTGTTGCTGCATTTCCCCAACCAATCCCCCGCATCATCCAGGCGGCGGCAGATGGGATGCGCCCCACCACGACGCAAGCGCACCCAAAGCAAGCGGGGTCGGCACCCGCCAAGGCGCCGACCCCGTTCATGCCCAAGGCCCCGCGATACGCCCCGAAGGGCGCATCCCGCGGCCGATGCGGGGGGCTGGCCCGGTCAGGCCGCCTCCGCCGCCTGCGCGGTCAGTTCCGCCGGGGTGATCGTCGTCTCCGTCACCTTGGCCAGTTCCAGCACGAAATCGACCACCTTCTCCTCGAAGATCGGCGCGCGGAGATTCTCGACCGCCTGCGGATTCTTCTGGAAGAACTCGATGACCTGCTTCTCCTGCCCCGGGTAGCGGGAGGCTTCCTGGCGCATCGCGGCGCCCAGTTCCTCATTCGTCACCTGGATGCTGTTGGTCCGGCCGATCTCGCTCAGCAGCAGGCCGAGGCGGATGCGGCGCTCCGCGATGGCGCGGTAATCGGCCTTCAGCGTGTCCTCGTCCTTGCCCTGGTCGTCGGCGTCCAGCTTGCCGGCCTTCAAATCCTGCTCGACGCGCTGCCAGATCTGGGCGAATTCGCCATCGACCATGCCGGCCGGCACCTCGAAGCTCGCGCGCTCCGCCAGCGCGTCCAGCAGCTGGCGCTTCACCTTCATCCGCGCCAGCGAATCGTATTCGCGCTGCAGGTTCTCGGTCACCGTCTTGCGCAGGGCGGCCACGTCCTCCAGCCCCAGGCGCTTGGCGAACTCATCGTCCACCGCGGGCAGCGCCTTGGTCTTCAGGGACTTGGCCGTGATGGCGAAGACCGCGTCCTTGCCGGCCAGCTCGGCCGATCCGTATTCCGCGGGGAAGCTGACGGAAATATCCTTCTTCTCGCCGGGGCTCATGCCTTCCAGCTGCTCGGTGAAGCCGGGGATGAAGCCATCGCCAGCGACTTCGATCGGCATGTCGGCGGCGGTGCCGCCCGGGAAGGGCTCGGCCAGGCTGCCATCCTCGTTCTTCAGGCGGCCTTCGAAGTCGCAGACCAGCACTTCGCCCTTCGCGGCCGGGCGGGCTTCCGCCACGTCCTCGGTGGTGGCGAGGCGCGAGCGCATCGTGTCGAGGAAGCCGTCCACTTCCGCGTCGCCCGGCACGGCCTTCTGCCGGTCCAGCGCGATGCCGGCGAAATCGGGCATCGGGATCTCGGGCAGCAGTTCCAGCTCGACCTTGTATTCCAGGTCGGCGCCGTCGCTGTAGTTCACCAGGTCGACCTTGGGCTGCATCGCCGGGCGCAGGCCGCGCTCCGTCAGCAGCAGGCGCATGGATTCGTCGACCGACTGCTCCAGCACCTCGCCGGCCACGGCGCTGCCATAGCGCTGCTTGACCACGGCGGCCGGCACCTTGCCGGGGCGGAAGCCGGGCAGGCGCAGGTCGGCGCCCAGTTCCTTCAGCCGCTTGTCACGGCGCTCCGCCAGGCTCGCCGCCGGAACGACGACCTGGAACGCCCTTTTCAGCCCCTCTGCGGGAAGCTCGGTGACCTGCATTTCGGACCTTCTTTATCCTGAGGGCGCTCCGGGGCAGTGGTGGCCCGGTTGCGCGGCACGCTGGAAGCCCGCCCCCCTAGCGGCTTGGGGGCGCGGCGGCAATGGGGGGACCATGCGGGCGGAGGGACTCGAACCCCCATGGCTTGCGCCACTGGAACCTAAATCCAGCGTGTCTACCGTTCCACCACGCCCGCGCAGGCCGCTGGATACAGCGCCGCAGCCCCTTCCCGCTACCCCCCCCGATCAGCCCCCCGATCAGCTTCCCCCGGTCAGCTTGCCGGCCGACGGAAGACGAACAGATTGCTCAGCCAGCTGACCGTATCGGCGGCGACCACATGCGTGTCCTCCCGTACCTCCAGCACCTCCAGCCCGGCCTCCCGCGCCAGGGCGAAGATGGCGGGCTGGGGCAGGATATGGACCTCCATCCCCGGAGGATCCGTCGCGGCGGCCAGGTAGTCGTCGATCGAGAAGGCGTAGCCGACCCTGTGGGTCGCCATCTGGAACATCGCCACCCCGCCCGGCCGCAGCCCGACGAAGGCGATCGCCAGCAACCGCGCCGCGACGGGCGGCGGGTTGTGCTGCAACACCATTCGGCTGAACCAGAAATCCCATTCCATCCCCGGCGGCATCGGCGCGGCCGGCGTGCTGCGATGCCAGGCGACATTGTCCACGATCCGCGCCGCCGCCTGTTCCGCCGCCAACGCCAGATGGGGGGCGGAGATGTCGCAGCCCATCACCCCGTCGAACAGCCGGGCCAGCGCCAGGGTCGCGCGCCCCACGCCGCAGCCGAACTCGATGGCCTGCGGCAGCGCTTCGGGCGCGATGCCATGCCGTGTCAGCACGGCCTCCACCATCCGCGAATCGTCCAGGCCGGTGGCGTAGAAGGCGTCGATGCTCCGCCCGATGGCGTCCGGGCGGAAGCGGTCCTGCGTCAGCACCGACCAGTGCGGCGCCTCCCGTCCCACGGCATCCCAGTAGCGGCCCGTCCGCTCCAGCATCGCCTGCATCTGCGCCGCGCTGGCGGCGGTCTCGATCGCGAGGCCCGGCGCGCCGATCGGCAGGCGTGGTTCCACCCGCTGGCCGACCCGCGCCCGGTATTCATCCGAATGCAGGAAGCGCGTCACCAATTCGCCAGCGGTGCCGGCCTGGGCCAGATGGCGTTCGAGGACGCCGTCATTCTCCGGCTCCCGCCCCAGGAACATGCGGTAGCAGGCACGCACGTCATCGGGCGTCGCCGCGATGGCGCCCGTGCCCGGCCGCTGGGGCCGCGCCGCCCGGGGAGGCTTCGTCACCGACGGTGCCGGCGGGGCAGCGGCGGCAACGACGGAAGGCTGCACCGGAGCGACTGCCACGCGCGCCATACCCGCCGCCGGCCGGACCGCCGCCGGGATCGGCCGCACCACCGCCGGCCGCGCCGGCTTCGTCCCATCCCCGCTCATCGGCCGATTCGTCCCTTCGCATCCGGGCCCAGCAGAGCCGCCGCGCAGGCATCCAGGATGGCATCCGACCCCAGCCCATAGGCCGCGTAGAGGTCCGGGATATCCCCCGCCTGCCCGAATCGATCGACGCCGAGCGGCACCACGCGCTGCCCCCGCACCCCGCCCAGCCAGGAATGCGCCGCCGGATGCCCGTCCAGTATCGTGACCAGCGCCGCATCGCGCGCCAGCGGCGCCAGCAGCCGCTCCACTGCGCTCTCCCCCCCGCCGCGGCGGGATGCCAGCCACCCCTGGTGCAGCCGGTCGGGGGAGGTGATGGCCATCAGCCCCGCGCCAGGCACATCCTCCCGCACCGCCTCGAAGGCTTCCAGCGCCTCCGGCGCCACCGGCCCCTGGTAGCAGATCGCGAGTTCGGCGCCCGGCGCCGGCGGCACCACCCAGTAGCCGCCCGCGATCGCGCCTTCCGCATCCAGCTTCCGGTCCGGCTGAGCCAGCCCGCGCGTGGACAGCCGCAGCCAGACGGCGCTGCCATCGGGCTTCTGCATGTGGTCGAAGGCGAAGCGCATCAGCACAGCAAGCTCATCGGCATAGGCGGGCTCGAAGGCCACCAGCCGGTCCTGCGCCATGCCGATCAGCGGCGTGTTGATGGATTGGTGCTGCCCCCCTTCCGGCGCCAGAGTCAGGCCGGATGGCGTGGAGACCAGCAGGAACCGCGCATCCTGGTAGCAGCCATAGATCAGCGCATCGAGGCCGCGGTTCACGAAGGGGTCGTACACCGTCCCGATCGGCAGCAGCCTGGCCCCGTTCAGCGAATGGCTCAGCCCCAGCGCGCCCAGCAGCAGAAACAGGTTCTGCTCCGCGATGCCGAGCTCGATATGCTGCCCCTCCGGCCCCATGCCCCAGCGCTGCGCGGATGCCAGCTTGGCGTCGCGGAACACGTCGTTCTTGAGGTGCCGGTCGAAGATGCCGCGCCGGTTCACCCAGGGGCCGAGATTGGTGGAGACCGTCACATCCGGGCTGGTGGTGACGATCCGCTCCGCCAGCGGCGCGAACTCCCCGTGCCCGCGGCCGATCTCGGCCAGGATCTCCCCGAAGGCGGCCTGGGTGGACATCATCCGGCCCGGCGGGATGCGCGGCGATGGCAGGGCGGCCGGCACGGGCACGGTCGGCGCGGACAGGGCACGGCCTTCCGGTGCGATGGGCGTCGCGAAGGGGACCGCGGCCAGGAAGGCCTCGACCTCCTGCGCCGGGACCTCCAGCCCCTCGAACCGGTCCCATTCATGGCCGTCGCGGATGCCCATGGCGATCTTGAAGGCCGCCATCTGCTCCTTCGTCATCAGCCCGGCATGGTTGTCCTTGTGCCCCGCGAAGGGCAGGCCCATGCCCTTGATGGTGTAGGCGATGAAGCAGGTGGGCTGGTCGCCCGCCGCGTCCTGCGCGCGGAAGGCTTCCGTCAGCGTCTCGATGTCATGGCCGCCGAGATTGGTCATCAGCGCGGCCAGCTCATCGTCGCTCAGCGGATCGATGATGGCCCGCACCCCCGGCACCCGGCCGAGATCCGCCAGCACCGCGTTGCGCCAGGCGGGGCCGCCCTGGAAGGTCAGCGCGGCATAGAGGCTGTTGGGGCAGTCATCGATCCAGCGGCGCAGATGGTCGCCATCCTCCCGCGCGAAGGCGGCTTCCAGCCGGCGGCCGTATTTCAGGGTGACGACGTTCCACCCCATGTCGCGGAACAGGCCCTCGATCCGGCCGAACAGTCGGTCCGGCACCACGCTGTCCAGGCTCTGGCGGTTGTAGTCCACCACCCACCAGACATCGCGGACATCGTGCTTCCAGCCCTCCAGCAGGGCCTCGTAGATGTTGCCCTCATCCAGCTCCGCATCGCCCACCACGGCCACATGCCGCCCGCGCGCGATCTCCGGCCGGCCGAGCCCATGCAGGCGCACGTAATCCTGCACCAGCGACCCGAAGGTGGTCAGCGCCACGCCCAGGCCCACGGAGCCGGTGGAGAAATCGACCTCAGCCCCATCCTTCACCCGGGACGGATAGGGCTGGATGCCACCGAATTCCCGCAAGGTCGCCAGCTTCTCCCGCTGCTGGCGCCCGAACAAATAGTTGATGGCGTGGAAGACCGGTCCCGCATGGGGCTTCACCGCGACGCGATCCTGCGGCCGCAGCACCTCGAAATACAGCGCGGCAAGGATGGAGACGGAGGAAGCGCAGGAGGCCTGGTGCCCGCCCACCTTCAGCCCGTCCCGGTTCGGTCGGATGTGGTTGGCGTTGTGGATCATCCAGGCGGAAAGCCAGAGCAGCTTGCGCTCCAGCTGGTGCAGCACGCGCAGCCGGTGCGATTCCCGGTGGAGCGCATCCTCGGTCGCCTGGCGGATCGGGCGTTCGGCGGTCATCGGCGCCTCCTCTGGGTCTTGTCGCAAAGATAGGGACTGACGGCGATCAAGCGAAGCACCTCAGCGCGGTGCCCGCCACCAGCGCCAGGTGAGCGCCAGGGCCACCAGACCCTCCACCCCCATCAGCGCCGTGGCCGCCGGCGCGCCGATCCAGTCCGCCATCAGGCCCAGATGGAGAAAACCCAGCAGCCCGAGCCCGACGCAGACCGACAGCACGCCGAGCGCCCGGCTGCGTTCCTCCGCCGGCATGGCGATATAGACCAGCGTGGCCTGCATGGTGGCGAAGCCCGCGCCACCGGCCCCCATCACCACCAAGGCGAGCCCCGCCGGCACCACCCCTGGCGCCAGCGCGAAGGCCGTCGCCATCCCGCAATAGAGCGCACAGCCCCCGATATAGACCGGGCGATACCAATGCGCCGGCGCCCGCGCGGCCAGCACCATCGCGGCGATGAAGGCGCCCACGCCATCCATGCTGGCCAGCAGCCCGACGCCATCCGGGCCGAGCCCCAGCGTCCCCGCGCCAATCACCGGGACCATCGAATTCGCTGGCCAGCCGAACAGGTTGTAGATGATCGTTACGATCAGCACGCCCCGCATCCCAGGCTGGCGCAGCACCAGGGCGAAACTCTCCCGCGTGTCGCGAATGACGGAAAGCGGCCGTTGCGTGACCGTGCTGCGGTGCCGGATGCGCAGCGCCGCGATACCCGCCAGCAGGTACAGCACCAGGGACAGCAGGAAGGCCGCCATCGGTCCCTGCGCCGCCAGCAACGCGCCCCCCAGCGCCGGCCCCGCCACCCGGCTGGCATTGTTCGCCACGACATCGAGGGACATGGCCGATGCCATGCGCGTGGTGCCGACGATCTCCCCCAGCATCATCCGCCGCACCGGATTGTCGCTGGCCCAGGCGATACCGGAGATGAAGGCCGCCAGGCCCAGCAGCCAGACCGGCGGCTGCCCGATCAGCGATGCCGCCACCAGCCCCGCCGCCACCAGCGCCTGGCATCCCACCACAGCCACCAGCGCGTGCCGCCGCTGCACCCGGTCCGCCGCCACGCCCAGCGTCGCGCCGAACAGCCCCATCGGCAGCAGCCGCACCAGCGTCATGGAGGCAACGAGGAAGGGCGATTGCGTCTGGTCGTAGACCATGATGGCGATGACCAGCATCTCCAGCCACCGCGCGATGGAGATGAAGGTGCCGACAAGCCAGATGCGCCGGAAATCCGGCACCCCCAGCACCCCTGTCGTTGTCACTCCTTGGAACAAGGCGGACCCGGCGTTGTTGGAACGATCCTCGCAGGGGATTCCGCAAGTCTCAATCCACCGGGCTGCGCGCTGGGCGCGGGGCGCTCAGGCCCCTGGCGCATCGCGCCGCCCAGGGACCGGGCGCCTTCGCCCGTAGCGCGGTGGCGAGCAGGGCGCACAGCCGGCTGGCGCGCAACGGTCACGCCAGCCACCGCCGGCAGCGCCTCCCCGGCACCGATCACGACCAGGATGCCGCCATCCCGCCGCAGCCCCGGCAGCACCGGCTCCGTCCACTCGGATGCCTTGCTGGCCTCCTCCTCCGCGGCGCCCGCCCCGGTGAGCAGCGTCGCCAGCCTCTCCCGCAACCCGGGGGGCCAATCGGGCGAGGGTGCCAGCACCACCGTGGCATCGCCGGCCAGCCAACCCGGCGGCCTGGCCACCAGGCCGGCCGGCGCAGCATCGGCGGCGGCGGGCCACAGCGCTTCCTTCACCGGGAAGCCATCCATCACGCTCGCCCGGCAGAGGCCGGATGCGGCCATCACAGCCAGTACTGGCACCAGCCGCCACCGCCCCGCCACCCGCTACCTCCGCCCCGCCGATGCCGGGTAGAGACTGGCGAAGGGGCGGGGCCGCGGTCCTGAAGCCGGGGGGATGCCGGGGCGAAATCAGTCCGGGGTGGAGGTCACGCGAAAGACGCCCATCGGCGGGCCCGGCGGCCTGGCGACAAGGTTATGCGCCGGCGCGCCGCCGGGCTGTTCCAGCCAGTAGAGCGTCGCCGTCCGCGCCCCTCGCCCGGCGGGCCCGATGATGACCCGCATCGCCGCGGGTTCATGGGGGTCTGTCAGCGTCCGCACCGCCCGGCCCGGCAGGTCCGGCACGATGTGCACCAGCAGGGCGCCCGATACCCGCCCCACCGCCAGAAGCGTGTCCAATTCCTGGCCGCCGGCCCGCATCCTCGCCGGTGCCAGGCAGGGCGCGGGCAGCGGGCAGCGCAGCGTGCCGATCTCGGCGAAGGAACCGTCCTCCGCCCGCTGCTCCACCACCACGCGCACCGGCCCCGCCTCCTGCGCCGCCGCGCCGCCCGCAGCCATCATCACCGCCACCGCGGCGCCGACGAGAACCCTCACACGAACCCCTTGGCCAGCTTGCGGGTGGCGGAGGACGCCGCGCGGCGCCCCTCACCCGCATACTCCTCATGGTAATCCTCGATCTTCGCGGGATCGTAGCGGTAATTGACCATCAGGCCGAAGGACTCACGAAAACCCTTTTCGGAGGTATCGGCGCGCCAGTTCAGCCGTTCGACGCGCGCGCCGTTGCTCAGATGGAAATGCGCCACCGGGTCGCGCGCCCGCTTCGCAACGCGGCCGGATTCCGCCAGCAGGTAGCGCGCGCAGGCGCGCATCAGGATGGGTTCCAGCGCCTTGCCGAGCGGCTCCTCCCGCGCAGGCACGCGCTTCGCGAGGATGCGCCGCAGGGTCTGGGCCGGGGTTTCCGGCTTCGCCGCCTCGCCCTCCGGCCCCGCGATCGCCAAATCCGCCGGCACCAGCGCCCGCAGCGCCACCGCTTCCTCCTCCGTCACCAGCGCCACGTCGCCGGCATCCAGCTTCCCCTCCATCCACCGCCGGAAGCCGGGGATGGGAGAGAGGGTGGCGAAGCAGTCGAGGTTGCCGAACTCCGCGCCCAGCACCTCCACCACCCGCTTGATGAGGAAATTGCCGAAGGAGATGCCATCCAGCCCGCGCTGGCAGTTGTTGATGGAATAGAAGACCGCCGTATCCGCCGTCTTCGGGTCCTGCACAGGCGCCTTCTCATCCAGCAGCCCCTGCACGCTGGCGGCCATGCCCTGCACCAGCGCGATCTCGACGAAGATCAGCGGCTCATCCGGCATTCGGGGGTGGAAGAAGGCGTAGCAGCGGCGGTCGGAGTCGAGGCGGTTCTTGAGGTCCCGCCAGGTGCGGATGCGATGCACCGCCTCATACCCCACCAGCTTCTCCAGCAGCATGGCGGGGGATGCCCAGTCGATGCGGCGCAGTTCGAGGAAACCCACGTCGAACCACCCCGCCAGCAGGGTGCGGAAATCGGCCTCCAGCGCCTGCAGCAGGGGCTCGCCCTCCATCCGCGCCATCAGATCGGCGCGGAGGTCCACCAGGAACTTCACCCCATCCGGAATGGTGGTGAACTGCGTCAGCAGGCGCTGGCGCGGCGGTTCCAGCACCCGGCGCAGCGCCGCCTTGGCGGAAGCGCGTTCCGCCACATCAGCCGCCGCCGCCACCCGGTTCCAGGCCGCCGTCACCGCAGCGGCATCCGAATCGAAGCCCGCCAGCGCGCGCAGGAACTCCCCCCGCCCCGCATGGTCCGCCGCCAGATAGGCCTGGGCGAGCTTCGCGGCGCGGGACCGGGCAGAGACCTCGCCGCCCCGCGCCTCCAGGCAGGCGCGCATCTGCGCGGCGAAGCCATCCTCCTCCCCGCCCGTCACGGAGGAAGCCATGTCCCGCCACAGCGTGGTCACGCGGCGGAGCGCGCGATCGAAAAGCCCGGCGGGGGCGGCAAGGTCCGACATCACGGATCCTTTCTGCGTGTTTCAGGCACTCTGCCCGAGAAGCACCAGCGGCGTCGAGCAACCTTGCCGAGAGGCGCTTGCGGAGAAGCTAACGGGGCGCTCCGTGATGGGCGCGGAG
The DNA here is from genome assembly GCF_051859025.1 of Falsiroseomonas sp. Taxonomy (GTDB): domain Bacteria; phylum Pseudomonadota; class Alphaproteobacteria; order Acetobacterales; family Acetobacteraceae; genus Falsiroseomonas. The sequence continues at coordinate 89,220 of NZ_JBHYGL010000039.1, forward strand.
CCCGTCCGGCAGATGGTCCGCGATCTCCTCCGCCACCAGCCCCGGGCCGATGCGCATCGCGGCCTCCCCATGCAGGAAGCAGGCGGCGCAGGCGGCCTCGAAGCGGGGCATTCCCTGGGCGAGCAGCCCCGCCACGATGCCGGCCAGCACATCACCGGTGCCGCCGGTGGCCAGCCAGGGCGGCGCATTGGCGTTGATGGCGATCCGTCCGTCCGGCGCCGCGATGATGCTGTCCGCCCCCTTCAGCACCACCACCGCGCCGGTGCCCGCGGCGGCTGCCCGCGCGGCGGCGGGGCGGTCATCGCCTGGCGGGCCGAAGACCGCGGCGAATTCCCCGGCATGGGGCGTAAGCACCGCGGCGCCGGCCAGCACGGCCGGGTCGCCCGCGGCCGCGCGCAACGCGCCGGCATCCGCCACCACCTGCCGCCCGGCCTTCACCACCTGGCGCAGCAGGGCGCGCGTCGCGCCATCCGGCGGCAAGCCGGGGCCGATCACCCAGGTGCCGATCCGCGCATCGGCAAGCAGCGCGAGGAGACCCGCCTCGCTCACCATCACGCCGGGATCGCCAGCGCGCAGCACGGCGGCGGTGGCGGCATCCGGCGCCAGCATCGTCAGCAGCCCGGCGCCCGCACGGCGCGCGGCCCGCGCCACCAGCCTGGCCGCGCCCGTCATTCCCGCCCCGGCCACAACGGCGACATGGCCGCGCGCGTATTTGTGGGCATCGGCCCCTGGCACGGGCAGCCGCCACAGCCCCGGCCCGTTGCGGAAGGCACGCGGGGCGATCCCCGCCAGCACGGCGGCCGGCAGCCCGATATCCGCCAGCACCACCTCCCCGCACAGCGCCCGCCCAGGATACATCAGGTGCCCCGGCTTCAGCCGGAAGAAGGTGACGGTCAGCGCGGACGGCTTCGCGAAGCCCCGCACCGCGCCGGTCTCGCCATCGACGCCGGATGGCACGTCCACCGCCACCACCGGCGCCGCCACGGCGCGCAGCACCTCGGCCGCCAGCCCCGCCACCGGCTTCGACAGCCCCGCGCCGAACACCGCATCCACCACCAGCCCCGCCCGCGCCGCCTCCGCGGCCGAGAACGCCACCATCGGCCCGCGCCAGCGCGCGGCGACGGCGGCAGCATCGCTGCCGGGCCGGGGTGGCGCCAGCGCCGCCACCGCCACCGGCCAGCCCGCCTGGTCCAGCAGCCGGGCGATGACATAGCCATCGCCCCCGTTATTGCCGGGCCCCGCCAGCACCAGGGTTCGCACCGGCCGGAAGCGGCGCATCGCCGCCCGCGCCACCGCCCGGCCCGCAGCCTCCATCAGCGCAAGGCCCGGGATGCCGCCGGCGATCGCCGCGGCATCGGCGCGGGCCATGTCGTCGGGTGTCAGAAGCTCATCCATGGCGGCAGCCTATCGAACCCGGGCGCCCCTGGCGCGCTTCCCGCTCATGAAAATCCTGCTCCCCCCGACGCTGCTCGCCGCCCTGCTGGCCCTGCCCGCCGCCGCGCAGCAGTTGGACCAACAGCCCGCCGCCGGGTCCCGCCCACCACCCACCCGGATGGAGGGCGACCGCGCCGGCCCGCCCACCGCCCCGACGCAGCCCCCCGCCCAACCCCCGATCGGCACTGGCGCCCCGCGCAACGAGCCCGCGCGGACCACGCCGCCGCCGGGCCATGCCACGATGCCGGCTCCCTCCGTGCCCAACCAGCGCCAGCCCGAGCGCAGCGAAGGCGCCAGCCAGGCCGGCCAATCCCCCATCGGCCCCCGCCCCGGCGCACGGCCGGACGCCAGCACGACGCGCGCCCAGGAAGGCCCCCAACGCCGATAGCGGCGTCTTGACGACCGCCATGCCCTCATTTGCTAGGCTTGGCGCGAAACCGGGTCGTGGAGTCGCAGGCATGGCCTTCATCGTGGCGGTCGCGCAGCGCAAGGGCGGCGCGGGCAAATCCACCCTCACCGCCAATCTGGCCGCCGCCCTGGCCGGCAGCGGCGCCCGCGTGGCGTTGCTGGACACGGACCCGCAGCAGACCCTCGCCCGCTGGGGGGCGGAACGCGCCAAGGCCGGCAGCCGCGCAACCCACCTCGACATCGATGCCCCCGCGGGCTGGCGCGTGCCCGCGGCGCTCGACAAGCTCCGCCGCACCCACGACTTCGTGCTGCTGGACACGCCCCCCCACGCCGATACCGACGCCAAGATCGCCATCCGCGGCGCCGACCTGGTGCTGGTCCCCCTCCAGCCCTCGCCGGCCGATCTCTGGGCCATGGACGCCACGCTGGACCTGGCCAAGGCGGAGAAACGCCCCGCCGCCATCGCGCTGAACCGCGCCCCGGCCTCCGGCAAGCTGCTGACCATGATCCAGGCGGAGATCGCCCGCCGCGGCCTGACCCTGCTGGCGCCCGCCATCGGTAACCGCACCGGCATCGCCCAGGCCTTCGCCTCCGGCCTCGGCGTGACCGAATCGGCGCCGCGCTCCGTGGCGGCGGAGGAGATGCGCGCCCTGGCCGCCGCGCTGAAGGCGCTGCGAAACGAATGAAGCGCGGCGGCTTTGCGCCGGCCGCCAACCCGCGCTATCGCCCACGGTCCGCCCTCGGCCTGATCGACACACGGCCTGGGCCCAGGAAGCGTAGCACATGGCAAAGGCGACGGGCGCCAAGGGCACCCGATCCAGGATCACCGCGGCCAAGCCCGCCATCCGCAAGGCGGCCGCCATCGCGGAGGCCATCGAGGCCCCCCCTCCCCCGCCTCTGCCGCGCGGCATGTCATCTGCTTTGCCCCGCGGGCTGTCGCCCGACGCCGGCGTCGAGATCAGCGAGGACGCCTTCCCCGAACTCGATGCCGTCGCCGCCATCCAGCGCGGGTTGCACACCTACAACCAGGAGATGGGCGGCAATTACGACCGCGAACCGGTGACGCTGCTGGCCCGCGCCCCGGACGGCACGGCCCGGGGCGGCCTGCTCGGCCTGACCTTCTGGGGCTGGCTGTTCATCGACTGGCTCTGGCTGTCGCGCGACCTGCGTGGCAAGGGCGTGGGGTCCGAATTGCTGCTGCGGGCCGAAGCGATCGCGCGCGAACGGGGCTGCGCCCATGCCTATACGGATACCTTCAGCTTCCAGGCGCCCGATTTCTGGCTGCAGAACGGCTACGCGGAATTCGGCCGGCTGGATGGCATGCCCGCGGGCCATTCCCGCATCTGGTTCCGCAAGACGCTGTGACCGCATGCCCGTCGATTCCCGACGCCTGAACGGCCCCTGACCGCGATGCTCCCGCCGCTTCGCCCCTTCAATGCCGCCTCCTCGGCCCCATCCTGGGATCCTCCCGCCTCAGGCCCCGACAGGCCCGAACTGATCCTGCATATCGGGCAGTCCAAGACCGGCACCTCCTCCATCCAGCGGGTGCTCGGCGCGCGCCGGGCGGATCTGGCGGCGCTCGGCATCTGCTATCCTGCCTCCCCCGGCTGGGCCAACCACGGGATGCTCCCGGCCTCCCTCGTGGCGCCGGAGGCACTCGGCCACTTCAACCCGGCGCTCTGGGACGGCATGGGGGCGGAAGCGCGCCTGGCCCGCTTCCGCCGCGAATTCGCCGCCGAGATGGGGTCCCTGCCCGACAAGACGCGCCTGGTCATCCTCTCGGCGGAGCAATGCTCCGGCCTGCTGGTCACGCGGGACGCCATCGCCCGGCTGCGCGACCTGGTCGCCCCCTATGCCGGCCGCATCCGCGTGGTGATGTATCTCCGCCGCCAGGACGCGCATTTCGCCAGCGGCTACACCCAGGCGCTGCGCGTGGCGCAGATCAGCCCGCCCGGCCTGCCGCCCTATGGCCCCGACCGCCTGCCGCATTACGACTACGCGACCGTGCTGGACGACTGGGCCGCCATCTTCGGCGATGCTGCGATCGAGCCCCGGATCTTCGAACGCGCCAGCATGGTCAATGGCGATGCGGTGGATGATTTCCTGGCCCTGGCCGGCGTCCCCCTGGTGGTCCCCTCCGACGACCAGGACCGCTACAGTAACCTCTCCGTCACCCCCGCCGCGATCGAGCTGATGCGCCGGTTCGGGGAGGCGATGCGCGGGACGCCGGAAGGGCTTTCCGCCGCCTCCCCCCTCTGGCGGCGATTCGTCGCCGCGGTGTCGGATGCGATGCCCGGGCCTGGCTGGAAGCCCGCCCCGGCCGAAGCCGCCGCCTTCCTCGCCCGCTATGCCGCGGTGAACGAGGCCACGCGCCGCCGCTGGTTCCCGGGCCGGCCGTCCCTGTTCGCGGAAATGCCCGTGGGCGCTCCCGATGGTACCTCCGTGGCCGAATCCGCGGCCATCGACCCAGATGCCGCGCTCGACGCCGCCTGCACGCTGCTGCTGCATGAACTAACATCCGCCGCGCAGCGGGAGGCGCAGCTGCTGGTTGCACAGGGCCGCCTGCTGGACCGCCTCGGCGATGAAGCCGCCGCCGCCCATGCCTACCGTTCCGCCACCCACGCCGTGCCGGACCACCCCGTGGCGCAGGCCCGCCTGGCCGATATCGCGCTTGCCGCCGGCGATGTCGCGGCGGCGGAGGCGCATCACGCCGTGCTGCTGCGCCGCCACCCGGACCACCCGCAGACGCAGCGCCTGGGTCGGCTGCTGGCCCGGACTACCGCCGCGCGCCCCTGACGACTTCCCGCCGCCAAATATAGAGGCCCGCCGCCACCAGCACGCCGAAGCCGAGCAGGTCATACCCGTCCGGCCATTCAGCCCAGATCCCGATGCCCACCATCATCGTCCAGATGATGCCGGAATACTCGAAGGGCGCGAGCAGCGTCGTCTCCCCCCGCCGGTAGGCCGCCGTCATCTGCAACTGCGCCAGCGCCGATGCCAGGCCAATCCCCACCAGCAGCGCCCATTGCGTGGCATCGGGCGTGACCCAGACCGGGATGGTGGCCAGCGCCGACGCCGCGGAACTGATCAGCGCGAACCAGATGACGATGGCGACGCCGCTTTCCCCCGCATCGCCCATGCGCCGGATGGTCATCATCGCCAACGCCCAGCCGACAGATCCCAGCAGCACGATGCCGACGGACAGCGCCGGCAGCGCGGCATCCCCGCCGCCGAAGGGCCGCACCATGATCAGCACGCCGAGGAAGCCCACCACCACCGCGGACCAGCGCCGCCACCCCACCTGTTCCTTCAGCACCACGACGGACAGCGCCGTCAGGAACAGCGGCATGGTGAAGCCCAGCGCCGTGACCGTCGCGATCGGCAGATTCGCATAGCCGTGGAAGGCGCCGAACATGCCGAACATGCCCCATAGAGCGCGCTGCGCGTGCTGGCCGGGGTTGCGGGTTCTCAGCGCCTCCAGCCCCCCGGCCCGCGCCAGCAGGATGAACAGAAGGGGCAGGGCGAAGAGGTTGCGGAACAGCACCACCTGCGCGACCGGCAGCGCGGGCCCGATCGCCTTCACCCCCGCCGCCGCGACGCAAAAGGTGGCGGAGGCCCCGATGACGAGGAGGATGGCGCGCGTGCGGGCGGCGCGCAGGGCAACGGGATCTGGGGACATGGACCTTCCTGACTCGCGAAGCTACGGTCCTGGCCGCATGAGCGCCACCCCACCGCCGCGTCATCCCAAGGCACCCCCGATCCCGCCCCATCCCGGGCTCGACATCCTGGAGGATGAGGTCGTCTGGGCGCAGCGCTTCGCCCTCCAGCGCGTCCGCTTCCGCTACACGCGATTCGACGGCGCGCCATCCGGCATCCTGACCTGGGAATTGTGGCGCCGCGGCCAGGGCGTGCTGGTCCTGCCCTATGACCCCGCCACCGACCGCGTCGCGCTGATCGAGCAGTTCCGCCTGCCCGCGCTCTCCGCCGGCATGGCGCCCGTCATGACCGAATGCCCCGCCGGCCTGCTGGAAGCCGGTGAGGATGCGGAAGCCTCCGCCCGTCGCGAACTGGCGGAGGAAACCGGCCTCACCGCCCGCGCCATGGCGCCGATCGGCCGCTTCATGCTGATGCAGGGCGGCTGCGATGAGGTCGTGCACTTCTTCTGCGGCCAGGTGGACCTCTCCGCCGACAATGCCACCACCCATGGCCTGGTGTCGGAGAACGAGGATACCCGCGTCCTGACCCTGCCGGCGGAAGACGCCTTCCGCCTGGTGGCGGAGAACCGGATCGAGAACGCGCCCGCCGCGCTCTCCCTCATGTGGCTGCAACTGAACCGCGCGCGGCTGCGCGCCGAATGGATTCCTTCAGCATGACCGATCAGCTTTTCACCGAAGACGCCTACCTCCGCGAATGCAGCGCGACCGTCGTCGCGGTGGAGGAAAAGGGGATCCTCCTCGACCGCACCTGCCTCTATGCCCGCAGCGGCGGCCAGCCCGGGGACAGTGGCACCATGCGCTGGGCGGATGGGGAGGCGGTGGTCGCGGAGGCCATCAAGGGCGAGGCAGGCGCCATCCTGCACGGGCTGGCGCCGGGCAGCGCCACGCCGCCGGTCGGCGCCACCGTCACCCTCACGCTCGATTGGGCGCGCCGCCACCGCCACATGCGCATGCACACCACGCTGCACCTGCTGTGCAGCATCCTGCCGGGCATCTACGCCACGGGGAACCAGATCGGCGCGGAGAAGTCGCGCCTCGACGTCGATCTCGCGGAGCCCCCCGCCAAGGAATGGTTTTCCGAGAAGCTGGCGGAACTCGTGGCCGCCGATCATCCCATCTCCACGACCTGGATCAGCGAGGCGGAGTTGGACGCCAACCCGGCGCTGGTCCGCACCCTCTCCGTCCAGCCGCCCCGCGGCGCGGGCCGCGTGCGCCTGGTGCGCATCGGCACGGAAGACGCCCCCATCGACCTCCAGCCCTGCGGCGGCACGCATGTGCGCAGCACCGGGGAGATCGGGCGCGTCGAGGTGACGAAGCTTGAAAGCAAGGGCCGGCAGAATCGCCGCATCCACATCGTGCTGGGAGACTGACGCCGATGGATAACCTCGTCACGACGGAATGGCTGGCCGCCGAACTCGGCAAGCCCGATCTCGTGGTGCTGGACTGCACCACCTACCTCCCGACCGAGAAGGGCAACGCGCCGGACGGCTTCCGAAGCGCGCATCTGCCGGGTGCCCGGCTGTTCAACATCGACAAGATCGCGGACCCGCACACGGACCTCCCGCACATGGTCCCGACGCCGGCCCACTTCGCGAAGCTGATCGGCGCGCTCGGCGTTTCCAACGACACGCGGGTGGTCTTCTACGACCAGCACGGGCTCCGCGCCTCGCCACGGGGATGGTGGATGATGCGGCTGTTCGGGCATGAGCGCGCCGCCGTGCTGGATGGCGGCCTGCCCAAGTGGCAGCGGGAAGGCCGCCCGGTGGAAACGGGCGATGCGCCCGATGCCACGCCCGCGACCTTCATCCCCGACATGGTCGCGAAGCGCCTGGCCGGCATCGGCGACATCAAGCGCATCGTCCGCCAGGGCGGGGGGGAGGCGCTGATCCTCGATGCCCGCAGCAAGGCGCGCTTCGACGGCACGGCGCCGGAGCCCCGCGCCGGCCTGCAATCCGGCCACATGCCCGGCGCGGCCAGCCTGCCGGCCGCGGATCTGGTCAATGCCGACGGCACGATGAAGGACATCGCGACGCTCAAGGCCCTGTTCGCCGCCCGCGGCGCGGATGGCGAACGCCCCCTCATCACCTCCTGCGGTTCCGGCGTCACCGCCACCGTCCTGACGCTCGGCGCGCTGCGCGCCGGGCTGCCGGAGCCCAGCGTCTATGACGGTTCCTGGACCGAATGGGCCGGCCGTCCCGAAACCCCGAAAGAGACGAGCGCATCCTGATGCCCGACGATCACGCCCCCAAGACCGGTCACGGCGCGCACGCCTTCGCGACCCGCATGTCCCACATCGCGCGGCCGGGCATCCGCACGCTCGGCTTCGTCAACCCGCCGGTGCATCGCGGATCCACCGTCACCGCGCCCTCCTGCCAGGCGCGGGTGGACAATGCGAAGCACCGCTTCGATCGGGTGATGACCTATGGCACCCAGGGCGGCCCGACCCACTACGCCCTGGAAGACGTGGTGGCGGAGATCGAGGGCGGCACCCATTGCACCATCACCGGCACCGGCCTCGCCGCCGTCGCCGTGCCGCTGCTGGCCTTCCTGAAGGCCGGCGACCGCTGCCTGATGCCGGACAGCGCCTATGGGCCCGCGCGGTCCATCGCCGAGGGGCTGATGAAGGGCTGGGGGATCGAGACGGTCTTCTACGACCCCTGCATCGATGCCGCGGGGCTGGAGGCGCTCTGGACCGCGAACACGAAGGTCCTTTACCTCGAAAGCCCCGGCTCCCACACCTTCGAGGTGCAGGACGTCCCCGCGCTGACGGCGGTCGCGAAGAAGCACGGCGCGGTCAGCATGATCGACAATACCTGGGGCATCCATCACTTCCAGCCCTTCGTGCATGGCTGCGACGTCTCCATCCAGGCACTGACGAAATATGTCGGCGGGCATTCCGACATCCTGCTGGGCAGCGTCACGGTGAACAGCCGGGACCATCACCTCATCATCCGCGCCGCCGCCTCCGCCATGGGGCATTATGCCAGCCCCGATGATTGCTGGCTGGCGCTGCGCGGCGTGCGGACCATGCCGGTGCGCCTGGCCCACCAGGAGGAAAGCGCGCTGATCGTCGCCGAATGGCTGGCCGGCCGGCCGGAGGTGCTGGAAGTCCGCCACCCCGCCCTGCCCGGCGCGCCGGGCCATGAATTGTGGAAGCGGGACTTCACCGGCGCCTGCAGCCTGTTCGGCATCGTGCTCCAGCCCCGCTACAGCGAGGCCGACGCCTATCGATTCGTGGACGGCCTCAAGCTGTTCGGCATCGGCGCGAGCTGGGGTGGCTATGAGAGCCTGGCCCTGCCGACCAATGCCAGCCTCAGCCGTTCCATCGCCGCCCCCCTGCCGGGCCAGGCGGTTCGCCTGCATATCGGGCTGGAGGATGTAGCGGACATCGTCGCCGACCTGGAACAGGGCCTGGCGTTGCTGCCCGGCTGAAGCAGCATGGGGGGGGGCGAATGCCCCCCCTGCGCCGATGCGCCTAAAATACCGGGACGCCGGTCGCGCAGCGCCCGCCGGCATTTAAAACCGCGTCGCCACCCGCCGGCAGAATACCGGGCGGCAATCAGCCCGCGTTGAATTCCAGGACCGCGGCGACATACTCGTCGAAGCCGCTGCGGCCCTTCGGCGTCATCTCATACAGCTGGGTCTTGCCGACTCGGCGGCTGGTGGTGACCGTTTCGCCTTCCATCAGGCGCTTCAGCACCAGCCTCACCGTCGGGCCGCTATACCCGGTGAGCGCCGCGATCTGATCGACGGACAGCGCAGCCGGCGCGGCGGCGGAGCCTTCATAGAACAGCAATGCGACGTCGAAAGCGATGCGGCTGTTCTTCACGCCCACTCGCTGATCAATCGTACGCAGCCGCCTCAAAAGCGCCAGCGCTGCCTCGCGCCGTGCCAGCCAATCCGCACTCTTCTTCATCGCACCGTTCTGCCAGACCAGAACTGCATTGCAACGTTCGCAAAAAAAGAATATGTACTGACTTTCCAATGGTTTCGCTCAGAAAACAGAAATGTCGATCAACCGGAAGTGGATTCCGTGTCATGACATTGCGCGCAAATTCCTTCCACTTCCACCGTCGTTCGATGAACCTGGAAGCCGAGCCGCCCCGCCGCCGCGGCCACCGCCCCTGCCACCGCCTCGTCGCAGACCTCCGCCGTGCTGCCGCAGCGGCCGCAGATCAGGAACTGATGGGGGTGCGGATGGGCGTGGGTGTGCCCGTGGCCGGGCTCCTCCGCACAGCCGACAAACGCGTTCAGCCGCTCGATCTTATGGATAAGCCCCTGTTCTATCAGGAAATCGAGCGCACGATACACCGTTGGCGGCGCCGCCCCGCGTCGTTCCCCCCGCAGCCGGTCCAGCAGCGCATAGGCGCCGATGGGCTGCACCGAATCGAGCACGAGGCGCAGCACCTGCCGCCGCAATTCTGTCAGTTGTGCCCCCCGCGCCAGGCAGGTTGCCGCCGCGCGGTCCAGGATCGCCTCGACATCACCAGCCCCGTGATGCCCGTGATGCGCCCCATGATGCGCGTGGCGCGCGTGTTCGCTCATGCCGATTCCCCGTATCGCGGCCGGCTGTCAGGCGCCGCCGGCGTGATATAGTGTATCACCATGACCGGCACACCCTCTCCCGCTTCCTCCGCCGATGCATCCTCACCCCAGGGGTCAGCCCCGGGAAACGCCGTCGCGGACCCCGCCGCCCGCGCCGCGCTGCTCGATGCCATCCGCTTCGACAGCCACGGCCTCGTCACCTGCGTCGCCCAGCAGCATGATACGGGCGAGGTGCTGATGGTCGCCTGGATGAACCGCGCCGCGGTCGCGGAGACCCTCACCACCGGCACCGTCTGCTACTGGTCCCGCTCCCGCAGCGCGCTGTGGCGCAAGGGTGAGACATCGGGCCAGGTGCAGCGCCTGGTCGATCTTCGCCTGGATTGCGATGGCGACACGGTGCTGGCCCTGGTCGACCAGACCGGCGTCGCCTGCCACACTGGCCGCCGCACCTGCTTCTACCGCGCGCTGCGCGACGGCGAACTCGCCACCATCGCGGCGCCCGAGGTCGATCCGGAAGTCCTCTACGGCCGATGATCCCCCTCACCGTCCTCACGGGCTTCCTCGGCGCCGGCAAGACCACGCTGCTGAACGCCCTGCTCAAGCACCCCGCCATGGCGGACACCGCCGTGCTGATCAACGAATTCGGGGAGGTCGGGCTCGACCACCTGCTGGTGGACCGGCTGGATGGCGACACGGTCCTGCTGAATGCCGGCTGCCTCTGCTGCACCATTCGCGGCGACCTGGCCCAGGCGCTGGAGAACCTCTGGGACCGCGTGCTGGCCGGCCAGGCGGTGAAGCGCGTGGTGGTGGAGACGACGGGCCTCGCCGATCCCGCCCCCATCCTGCACACGCTGATGTCGGACCCGCGCATCGGCGCGCGCTTCGTGCTGGATGGAGTCGTCACGCTGGTCGATGCCGCGACCGGCGGCGCGACGCTCGACACCCAGCCGGAAGCCCAGCGCCAGGCCGCCGTCGCCGACCGCATCGTCCTGACCAAGACCGACATCGCGCCGGCCGAAGCGACCGCGGCGCTGCGCGATCGTCTCGCCGCGCTCAACCCCGTGGCACCCATCCTGGTCGCGTCGCATGGCGCGATCGATCCCGCCCTGCTGCTGGCCGCCGGCCCCTATGACCCCGCGGTGAAGGCGCCCGATGTCGCCGCCTGGATCGGCGCCGCCGCGCCCCACCACGACGGGCATCACCATCATCACCACCACGACCCCAACCGCCACGACGCCCGCATCCAGGCGCTTTGCCTCGAATTCGACGCTCCCCTCCCCTGGGACGGCCTCGCCACCTTCCTGGAGATGCTCGCCATGACGCGCGGCGCCGCGGTGCTGCGCATGAAGGGCATCCTGGATCTGGTGGGGGAGGACCGGCCCGTCGCGGTGCATGGCGTGCAGCACATCTTCCACCCGCCGAAGCGCTTGGCCGCCTGGCCGGAAGGGGAGGCCCGGCGGTCGCGCCTCGTCTTCATCCTGCGCGACCTCGACCCCGCGGTGGTGCGCGATGGCCTTGCCGCCTTCATCGATGCCGCGGGCCAGGCGCCTGCCATCGTGTCCGCCTGACAGTCTTCCCCCCGCGTTGACTCACCCACCGGCACGCGCGACGCTCCGCCACTGCCGAATGTGACAGGCAAGGGAGTTCGGAAACGCCATGCCGCTGACAATGCCGGAGGAAATCCTCCTCCTGATGCTGGATGACGAGACCGGGCGCCTGCAGGAACGCGCCGCCCCCTCGGGCGATTTCGCCATCGCGGGCGCGGTGCTCGCGGAACTCGCGCTCGCGGGCCGCATCGATACCGACCCCACGCGCCTCTATGTCGTGAATCCCGCGCCGACCGGCGATGCGCTGCAGGACCGCGCGTTGGCGCAGATCGCCGCGGCGACGGACACGCAGGACAGCCGCCACTGGATCGAGACGCTGGCCGCCGATGCCGATGACTACCGGGAAGCGCTCTTTGCCCGCCTGGTCTCCAAGGGCATCCTCAAGCGCGTCGAGGGCCGCTTCCTCTGGGTCTTCCCGGAACGCCGCTACCCCGTGATCTCGGACAAGGAGGAACGGGAAGTGAAGGCGCGCATCATGGGCGTGCTGTTCAACGACGAAATCCCCGATCCTCGCGACTCGATGCTGATCGGCCTCTGCCGCGCCGGCGGCCTCTTCTCCCTCCTGCTCTCCTCGGCGGAGCTCGATCGCGTGCAGCCGCGCATCGACGCCGTGGCGGACCTTGAGGAGCTGAACCGGTCGCTCGCCGATGCGATCCGGGAAATCTATGCCCAGATCGCGCGCTACGCGCCGATGGTGTAAGTCAGCCGGGACAAGACAGGACAGGCTCCATGGACATCACTGAAAGCTCCGTTTCCGGCGTGAAGGTCGCTGCCCTCAAGGGCCGGCTCGACACCGCGACCGCCCCCGCGGCGGAAGGCGCCATCCTCGGCATGCTCGAAGGCGGCTCCAAGGTCGTGGCCGACCTGGCGGAGGTCCACTACGTCTCCTCCGCCGGGCTGCGCGTGCTGCTGAAGGCCGCCAAGCAGGCCAAGGCCGGTGGCGGCAGCTTCGCCGTCGCCTCCCCCCAGGCCCCGGTGCGGGAAGTCCTGGAGATCAGCGGCTTCGACAAGATCCTGAGCATCCACCCGACCCGCGACGCCGCCGTCGCCGGCCTGGCCTGACCATCTGTTCCCTCCCCCGCGCTTGCGGGGGGTTGGCGGCACTGCCGCCAACGCCAGGGGCTGGTCAGGGTGGGGGTCGGCGCAACCACCCGGGCAATAGCTCACCCCCGCCGCAGCTTCACCGTCAGCAGATACATCGTCAGCGGCACGGTCACGAGGTTGGCGGCGACCAGGCCCGTGGATCCCTTGAGGAACCCATAGGCCATCCACAGCGTGTTGCCCGCCACCAGCAGCACCAGCAGCCCCAGGCTGAAATCCCGCGCCGATCGCGTCCGCCACGTCTTCACGGCCTGCGGCACGAAGGCGGAGGTCGTCATCGCCCCCGCCAGCAGCCCGATCGCCTCGATCCAGTCCACGCGGCCATTCCCCTTCCCTGCCCGGCAGCCGCCCCCTATGCATCCCGCCATGGCACCAGTCTATCCGACCCCCGGCCATCTCACCTTCGAGACGTTGTCCGGCCCCGCGCTGCACCCGTTGCTGCCGGCGCTCGCCGGGCTGCGCATCGCCGTCTTCGCGGAATGGCCCTACCTCTACGAAGGGGACGCGGCCTACGAACAGACCTATCTCCGCGCCTATGCCGATGCCCCCGGCGCCGCCGTCGTGGTCTGCCGGGATGGGGACCGGGTGGTGGGCGCCGCCACCTGCGAACCGATGACGCAGGGCCACGCCCCCGTCCGCCAGGCCTTCGAACAGGCCGGCCTCGACCCCGCCCGCTACTGCTATTTCGGCGAATCGGTGCTGCTGCGCGAATACCGCGGCAAGGGCGCCGGCGTTCGCTTCTTCGCCGATCGCGAGGCCCAAGCCCGCCGCCTCGGCCTGCCCCACGCCACCTTCTGCGGTGTCGACCGCGCGGCAGATGACCCGCGCCGCCCGCCCGGCCACGTTCCCCTCGACGCCTTCTGGCGCAAGCGCGGCTACCAGCCCCTGCCCGGCCTCGCTGTCACCTTCTCCTGGAAGGAGATCGGCGCCACGGCCGAAACCCCCCACCGCCTGTCCTTCTGGGCGAAGGCGCTGTGACGGCCCCGCAGCCCCGCCCCCTCCGCCTCGGCCTGCTGGGGTGGGAGGTCGGGCACCCCGCGACCGTCGCCGATTTCGCCGCCCGCCTTGATGCGCGCCTGGACCAGGCACGCGGCCAGGCCGACCTTGTCCTGCTGCCCGAATACGCCTGCGTCGAACTCGGCGCCGGGCTCGCCGGCAATACGGCGCCCGACGAGGCGACCGAACTCCGCGCCATGGTCGCCCATGCCGATGCCATCCTTGCCGCCATGCGCCAGGCCGCCATCCGCAGCGGGTTCTGGCTCGCCCCCGGCACCCTGCCGGTGCGGGAGGGCGATCGCGTGGTGAACGTCGCCCCCCTCATCGCCCCCGATGGCCGCATGGCCTTCCAGCAGAAGCGCATGATGACGCGGTTCGAGGATGAACGCTGGGGCGTCGCCCAGGGCGCCACGCCGCAGGTCTTCGACACCCCCTGGGGCCGCATCGGCATCTCCGTCTGCTACGACGTCGAATTCCCGAAGCATGTCCGCGCCCAGGTCGAACAGGGCGCCTGGCTGATCCTGGCGCCCTCCTGCACGGACAGCCTGCACGGCTTCGCCCGCATCCGCATCGGCGCCCAGGCCCGCGCGCTGGAAAACCAGTGCTTCGTCGCCGTCGCCCCCACCATGGGCCTCGCGCCCTGGTCCGCGGCGCTGGATGAGAATCACGGGCAATGCGCCGTCTACGGCCCGCCCGACCGCGGCTTCCCGGCCGATGGCGTTGTCGCCGCCGGCGCGCCCGACCAACCCGGGTGGATGTTCGCGACGCTCGATCCCGCGCTGATCGACCATGTCCGCGCACATGGCGCCGTGCGCAATCACCGCGACTTCCCGCGGGGCCCCATGCCAAGGCCGGAGGTCGCGTCCTTCGAATGACCGCACCCCTCATCTACATCGTCGCAGGGGAGGCCTCCGGCGATGTCCTCGGCGCCCGCCTTGTCGCGGCACTCCGCGCCCATGACCCCGCCATCCAGGTGGCCGGCATCGGCGGCGACCGCCTGGCCGAACAGGGCATGCCCTCCCTCTTCCCCATGCGCGAATTGTCGCTGATGGGGCTGATCGAGGTGCTGCCCAATATCCGGCGCCTCGCCCGCCGCCTGAACGAGACGACGGCCGACATCACCACCCGCCGCCCGGCCGCCATCGTCACCATCGACAGCCCCGGCTTCACGCTGCGCCTCGCGGAACGCGTCCGGCCGCTCGGCATCCCCATCATCCACTATGTCGCGCCCCAGATCTGGGCCTGGCGCCCCGGCCGCATCGCCAAGATCAAGGCGCGCGTCGACCGCATCCTCTGCCTGCTGCCGTTCGAGCCCGTGATCTTCGAGGCCGCGGGCATCCCCGCCGATTTCGTCGGCCACCCCGTGCTCGAATCCGGTGTCGATGCCGGTGACGCCGCCCGCTTCCGCACCGCCCACGCCATCCCCCCCGGCGCGCCGGTGCTGATCGTCATGCCCGGCTCCCGCCGCATGGAGGTGCAGCGCCTGCTGCCCATCTTCGGCGCCGCGCTGCGCCTGCTCGCCCCCCGCCATCCCGGCATGGTCCCGGTGCTGCCTGTCTCCGCCGTGGTGGCGGATGCGGTGCGCGCGGGCACGGCGGGCTGGCCGGTGCGGCCCATCCTCGTCACCGACCTCGCGGAGAAGCACGATGCCTTCGCCGCCGCGGCGGAAGGCGGCGCCGGGCTCATCAAATCCGGCACTTCCTCCGTGGAGATGGCGGTGGCGGGAATCCCGCACCTCGTCGCCTATCGCGTGAACCCGATCACCGCCGCCATCGTCCGGCGCCTGGTCCGCGTGCCCTTCGCCAGCCTGGTGAACCTGCTGGCCGAACGCCAGGTGGTGCCCGAATACCTCCAGGAAGCCGCCACCCCGGAAGCCCTGGCGGAGGGGCTGCACGGGCTGCTGGCCGATGGCGCCAGCGCCGCCGCCCAGCGCGCCGGCTTCGCGGAGGTGCTGGCGAAGCTCCGCCCCGATACCGGAAGCCTTCCCAGCGCCGCCGCGGCCGATGTCGTGCTCAGGCACGCGGGCGATGTCGTGCTCAGGCACGCGGGCGATGCCGTGCTCCGGCAGGTGAAGTTGTCCGGCTGAATCCGCCAACCCCTGCAACTCCGGGCGTGTGGCGGAGGTTCTAGCGGTCGCACATCCCACGGGGGACCTTCCGCTGCGTAACCGGCACGTCAGCGAGCGCGACGAATTGCTCCGCCAGCAGACCGTGCTCGCCCGCTTCGGCGAATTCGCACTGAAGGCGGAGGACATCGACGCCATCCTGACGGAGGCCTGCCGCCTCGTCGGCGAAGCGCTCGGCACGGATCTCGCCAAGGTCATGGAACACGAACACGGGCACGACCGGATGCTGGTGCGCGCCGGCGTCGGCTGGAAGCCCGGCGTGGTGGGCCAGGTCCGGGTCGGGCTGCGCGACGACGCGGCGGAGTTCCTGGCCCTCACGAGCGAAGAGCCCGTCATCACCACCGACACGGCGCGGGAGGACCGCTTCCGCCTGCCCCGCTTCCTGGTCGATCACGGCGTCCGCGCCTTCGTCAATGTCCTGATCCTCGGCGCCGACAGCCGCCCACCCTTCGGGGTGCTGGAGGTGGACAGCGTCACCCCGCGCGAATTCCTGGAAAGCGACGTCGCCTTCCTCCGCAGCTACGCCAACCTGATCGGCGGCGCGATCGAAAGGCTGCGCGCCATCGCGGCGCTGCGTGCCAGCAACCAGGAACTGGAACGGCGGGTGGAGGAACGCACAAGCGAACTCCGCCGGGCCAATGACCGGCTGAAGCAGGCGGCGCGGGAACGCGACCAGGTCCAGGCCTCGCTGCGCGAAGCCGCGGGGATGCAGACGGTGGTGGAACACCTGCCGATCGGCGCCGCGCTGATCGCCCCGTCCGGGGAGGTGATCATCGGCAACCCCGAATTCCGCCGCCTGCTGGGCCGGCCGCGCATCCCCTCGGTCGATAAGGGGCATGACACGGCCTGGGTCGGCTTCGATGCGGAAGGACAGCGCATCCAGCCGCGGGACTTCCCCGGCGCCCGCGCGCTGCGGGGGGAGGTGACGCTGGGCGTCGATTTCCTGCACGCCATCGATGACCAGCCGGCGCGCTGGTGCCGCGTCAGCGGCGTGCCCGTGCATGGCCCGGACAAGCGGGTGATCGGCGCGCTGGTCGTGATGATCGACGTGGATGACGAACACCGCGCCCATGAACGCCAGGCGCTGCTGACGCGCGAAGTGGACCACCGCGCCAAGAACATGCTGGCCGTGGTCCAGGCGGCGCTGCGCCTGACGCGGGCCGAGACGATCGACAGCTTCGTCCAGGCGATCGAGGGCCGGATCGCCGCCCTGGCCCGGGCGCAGACCCTGCTGGCCGCGGACCGGTGGTCCGGCGCCGATCTCCGCAACCTCATCCAGGGCGAACTCGGCCCCTTCCTGGTCGGCGCGGCACCGGGGGAAGGCACCGATCCGGCCGGCATGGCGCCGCACGCGGTGCTGTCGGGCGACAGGGTCGTGCTGCCGGCCGGAGCCGCGCAGCCCTTCTCCATGGCCATCCACGAACTCGCCACCAACGCCATCAAATACGGGGCGCTGTCCTCCCCCACCGGCCGGCTGGCCGTGACCTGGACGGTGGATCGCCCGGCGGGCCACCTGCTGCGGCTGCGCTGGGCGGAAACCGGCGGCCCGCCCGCCGCCCCCCGCCGCAAACCGGGCTTCGGATCCCGCGTCCTGCACGGGACGGTGCAGGACCAGCTCGGTGGCCGCGTCACCATGGCGTGGGAGGCCGAGGGCCTGGTCTGCGATCTGGAAATCCCGCTGCGCCGCGCCGCGCCCGACGCGACCTGGGCCGACCCCTTGCACTCCCCCGATCCTGCCGGCTGATCCTTTGGCCGCCACCGAAGCCCGCGGCGCCCTGCCATGCCAGGATGGCGCGAGGCAGCATGCGGGAGGAGGATGGCCCATGCCCAGCATCAACGCCCTGGCGGAAACCGCCGGCCTGGTCGGCGACCCTGCCCGCGCCGCCATGCTGGCCGCACTGATGGATGGACGCGCCCTGACCGCGGGCGAACTCGCCACCATCGCCGGCATCGCGGCCCCCACCGCCAGCGGCCACCTGGCGAAACTGACGGCGGCCGGGCTGCTGGCCGTGGAACGCCAGGGCCGACACCGCTACCACCGCCTGGCCTCCCCGGGCGTCGCGCGGATGCTGGAGGGGCTGATGGCGGTGGCGGAGATCGCCCGGCCGAACCGCCTGCCCACCGGGCCGCGGGACGCCGCGATGCGCGCCGCCCGCACCTGCTACGACCATCTGGCCGGGCAACTCGCCGTCGCGCTCGCCGATGCCATGGTGGCGCGGGGGGTCCTGGAGCTCGGCCCCGATGGCGGGGCCGTCACCCCGGCCGGGCTGGGCTTCCTCGAGACGCTCGGCATCGCCCTGCCACGGCCCGGCGGCGGCCGGGTCTTCTGCCGCCCCTGCCTCGACTGGTCCGAACGCCGCCCGCATGTCGCGGGGCAGCTCGGCGCCGCGCTCTGCACCCGCTGCCTCGACCTCGGCTGGGTGCGGCGGCGGCGGGATGGGGAAGCCGGCGGGAGGCCAGGCGGGCGCACGCTGCTGGTGACGCCGGAAGGCGCGCGCGGCTTCCGCGAGGCCTTCGGGGTGACCGTGCCGGCCAGCGTCTGATTCCGCTGGCCTGGCGCCGCTGTTCCGCCTATGTTCCAAACACCATGGGGCGTGCCGGAGCCTCCCCGCGGGCACCCCGAAAACGGTGCTAAAACCACTAAAGAGGCTAAATCGACTAAAAAATTGAGGCCCGGGCCGAGGCGGAACGACGCCTCACCCGATAGCCGCCTCCACCGCCAGTGCCACCTTCAGCGCGGCGATCCCCTCCGCCGCCCCCACTTCCGGCGGCACGCCATCCAGGCAGGCCGCCACGAAGCCGGCCTGCTCGGCCTCCAGGCTGTCATGGTCGGTCCAGCCGCCACGGTCGATGCCATAGCCCGGCATGGTCGCCACCGCCTCCGCGCCGCCACGCCGCAGCACCGCCAGCGACCGGCCGAGGAAATCGACGCTCATCTCGCCCTCCGTCCCCAGCACCCGCAAGCGCCGTTCCATGGCGAGGGAGATGCGGGATGCGGTGATGGTGGCGGACCGCCCGCCGCTGAAGCCGAGGCGCGCGACGGCGAAATCGGCGTGGTCCGACATCACCCGCGCGCCCGTCGCCTCCACGGTCGTCGGCGCCTCCCCGGCCAGGGCCAGGACCAGGTCGATGTCATGGATCATCAGGTCCAGCACGACGGACACGTCCAGCGACCGCGGCCGGAAGGGCGCCGCGCGCACGGCCTCCCAGTGCAGCGCTGTTCCGCCGGCGGGCGCCTGCCGCACCGCGCGGAAGGCCGCCGAGAAGCGTTCGATATGGCCCACCTGCAGCACCTTGCCCGCGGCCAGGGCCAGCGCCGCCAGGTGCTCGGCCTCCGCCAGCGTCCCCGCGATGGGCTTCTCCAGGAAAAGGTGCCGCCCCGCCGCCAGGACCTGCCGGCCGAGCGACCCGTGGAAGCGCGTCGGCGCCGCGACGATCACGGCATCGGCGCGGGCGATGGCCTCCTCGGCCGCCAGGGCCGGCACGCCGCATTCGGCGGCGATGGCGGCGGCGCGGGCCGGGTCGGCGTCATGCAGGCCGATGAATTCGACCCGCGGCGCCTTCGCCGCCTTCAGCGCGTGGAAGCGCCCGAAATGCCCGCAACCCAGCAGCGCGACGCGGAGAGCCATGCCGAAACACCCTTCATCAAGCCTTCCACGGGATACTCCCTCCCGCGCGGGCTTGCATCAGGGGGGGGTCCCGCGCATGTTCCGCCCGTGTGGAACCGCCCCGCCCGGGGCAGGGGCCTCCTTGACCTTGGCCAGGATTCCGTTGCGCCCATGATGTATTTCGCCCGCTGGAAGGCGCTCGCGGTGGTTGGCGTGTGCCTCCTCGGCATGCTGCTCTCCGTGCCGAACCTGCTGCCGCGCAGCGTTCTGCCCGATTGGGCGCGCCAGATCAGCCTCGGCCTCGACCTTCGCGGCGGGTCCTACCTGCTGCTGGAGGTCGATACCTCCGCCATGGTCCGGGAACGGCTGGAAGCGCTGGTCGATACCGCCCGCCGCGGCACCGCCGCCGCCAATCCGCGCATCCTCTACACCGGCCTGAACGCGAACCAGGAGCAGCGGCGGATCACGCTCCGCGCCTCCGACCCCGCCCGCGCCGCGGACATCGCCCGCCTGCTGCGGGAGGCCGCCATCGCGGTGCCCGCCGGCGCCGGCGTGACCCAGCCGGATATCGAGGTCACGACCAGCCCCGACGGCACCGTGACCGCGACGCTGACGGAAGTGGCGCTGCGCGCGAAATCGGCCGGCGCCGTGGAGCAGTCGATCGAGATCGTCCGCCGCCGCATCGACGAGACCGGCGTGGCCGAGGCCCTGATCGCCCGCCAGGGCCAGAACCGCATCCTGGTACAGTTGCCGGGCGTGGAAGACCCCGCCCGCATCAAGGACCTGCTGGGCCGCACCGCCCGCATGACCTTCCACCTGGTGGATGAGACAGCGAACCTGCAGGCCCCCACCCCGCCCGCCGGCACCATGTTCCTGCCCGGGGAACGCGGCCAGGAACGCTACGCCGTGCGGCGCCGGGTGGAAGTCGATGGCGCCAACCTGACGGATGCCCGCGCGGGCCAGGATGGCCGGACCGGCGAATGGGTGGTGAATTTCGCCTTCGACAGCGTCGGCACCCGCCGCTTCGCGGAGATCACCCGCCAGAATGTCGGCCGCCCCTTCGCCATCGTGCTCGATGACAAGGTCATCACCGCCCCGGTGATCCGCGAACCCATCACCGGCGGCCGCGGCCAGATCAGTGGCAGTTTCGACGTCCGCGGCGCCAACGACCTCTCCGTCCTGCTCCGCGCCGGCGCGCTGCCCGCGCCGCTGACGGTGGTCGAGGAGCGGACCGTCGGCCCGGAACTGGGTGCCGACGCGATCCGCGCGGGCCTGCTGTCGCTGGCCGCCGGCACCGCCTTCGTCTTCCTCTACATGGGCCTCGCCTACGGCTTCTTCGGCTGGCTCGCCAACATCGCCCTCGTGGCCAACGTCATCATCATGGTCGGCATTCTGAGCGTGATCGGCGCGACGCTGACCTTGCCCGGCATCGCCGGCATCGTGCTGACGCTCGGCACCGCGCTCGACGCCAACGTCCTGATCAATGAACGGATACGGGAGGAGACGAAGCTCGGGCGACCACCGCTCAGCGCGCTGGAAGCCGGGTTCAGCAAGGCGTCAGGCACCATCCTGGACAGCAACCTGACGAATTTGATCGCCATGGCCTGCCTCTATGCCTTCGGCTCCGGCCCCGTGAAGGGCTTCGCCGTCACCGTCGCCATCGGCACCATCGTGCAGATGTACACCGCGACGGTGGTGGTGCGGCTCCTGGTCTCCATCTGGTACCGCCGGCGCCGCCCGGCCGTGCTGCCGGTATAAGGGGCAGACACGCCATGTTCCGCCTTCTCGCCCGCCCGCTGTTCCGCCTGGTCCCCGACAACACCCGCATTCCCTTCATGCGCGGTGCCATCATGGGCCTCATCGTCTCCGGCATCCTGTCCACCGCCTCCATCATCCTGGCCTTCTATCCGGGGCTGGAGCGCGGGATCGACTTCAAGGGCGGCATCATCATGGAGGTCCGCACCCCCCAGGCGGCGGACCTGGCGCGGGTGCGCGGCGCCGTCTCCGCGCTCAACCTCGGCGATGTCGGCGTGCAGGAATTCGGCAGCCCGGACCAGCTGCTGGTCCGCCTCCCCGTGCAGGCGGATGAGGCCGGCACGCAGCGCGCGGTGAATGCCGTCCGCTCATCGCTCGAAGCCACCACGCCGGGCACCCGCGTGCTGCGGGTGGAAGCCGTGGGCAACCGCGTGTCGGCGGAGCTGTTCCGCGGCGGCATGATCGCGCTCGGCATCAGCCTTCTCGCGATGCTGCTCTACATCTGGTTCCGCTTCGAATGGCAGTTCGGCATCGCGGCCATCATCACGCTGATCCTGGACGCCACGAAGACGGTGGGCTTCCTGGCGCTGACGCAGATCGAGTTCAACCTGCAGACTGTGGCGGCGATCCTGACCATCATCGGCTTCAGCGCCAACGACAAGGTCGTGGTGTTCGATCGGATGCGGGAGAATCTGCGCAAGTACAAGCAGATGCCGCTGCGTGAACTGGTGGATTTGAGCATCAACGAGACGCTGAACAGGTCTCTCGGCACCTCGATGACGCTCTTCCTCTCCGCCGTGCCGCTGGCGCTGTTCGGGGGCGATGCGCTGGGCGGCTTCGCCTGGACCATGCTGTTCGGCATCGTCATCAGCGCCTCCTCCTCCGTCTTCATCGCAGCCCCGATCGTGCTGTTCACCGGCGCGAAGTCGCTGCGGCGCGATACGGCGGCGGTGCCGCAGGCCGCCGCGCCGTGACGCTGCTCCGCCGCCGTTCGGCGCTGCTGCTGGCCGGGGCCGCGCTGCTGCCCGCCCCGGCGATGGCATCGCGCCGCAACCCGGTGGAACTGCTGGTGGGCGCCCCCGGCGGGTCGCCCGCCGATCTCTGGGCGCGCAGCGTCGCCCCCTTCCTGGAACGCACCCTGCCGCGCCTGGCGCTGACGGTGCGCAACCACCCCGGTCGCGGGGGGCTGGAGGCCGTGGCGCTGCTCGCCAGCGCCCGGCCCGAGCAGAAACTGGTCAGCGTCGTCACCACGCCGCTCCTGCTGGCCCGCGCGGTGGAGGCCGGGGAGGCCTCGCCAGCGGAGCGTATCGCGCCCCTCGCCTCCGTGATCGAGGAAAGCATGGTGCTGGTCGGCGCCCCCGCCGGCCCGCCCGACATGGCGGCGTTGCGGGCGCTTGGCGAACGCGGCACGCTCGGCACCCCGCCCGCCGGCAGCGCGGCGCATTTCGCCGGGCTTCGGCTGGAAGGGCGGCTCGACCTGGCGCGGCTCGCCTTCCCCTCCGCCACCGCCGCCCGACAGGCCGCCATCTCCGGCCATGTCGCGGCCGCCGTGCTGGCCCTGCCGGACGCCATCGCCGCGCTGCGGGAGGGCAAGCTGGTTGGAATCGGCATCGCGTCGGCCCGGCGCAGCACGCTGCTGCCGGATGTGGCGACGCTGCGCGAACAGGGGCTCGACCTCGTCGCCTCGGCGCAGCGCGGCTTCGCGATCAACCCCGCGGCGCCGGACGTCTTCCGCGCCGGCCTGCTGGCGGGGCTGGAGGCAATGGCCGCGGACCAGGATTTCGCCACCCAGGCCGCCACTCTCGGCCAGAATGCCCGGTTCCTGGGCCCGGATGCCTGGGGGCGCGTGCTGTCCCGGGCGGATGGGGAATTGCGGCGCCTATGGGCGGAGGAGCCCTGGCTACCCCGCCGCGCCTGACCTTCACCGGCAACCAACCATAAAGATTTTTTTTCGCGGCAATTGAGACGCCGTTTCATTGACCAACCGGCTTTGCTACACGTAGCAGGCGCGTCAGCCCCTGCCGATGCGCGTCGTGAAGGCCGCGCCGATGCGGCGGTCGGGGAGACGGTGTCTTGATGCTCAGGCGCTCCCGCCGCGCCATGGCGGAGCCCGGTACGGTGCTGCTGGTGGCCAGCGACCCGCTGGTGATCGCGGCCACGCGCGATGCGGCGCAGCGCATGGCAGGACCGCCCGCTGTCCTGGTGACGACCGGTGCCGAGGCCCTCGGCCGCCTCGTCGGCCCCGGCCTGGCCCCGCGCCACCTGGTGCTGGAAGGCGGCGACCGCCACAGCCCCGCCTTAATGAGCGCCCTGCGCGACCCCTTCAGCGGCACTGGCGTCGTCGTCGTCCACCGCCCGGGCCTTCCCGCCACGCCTGGCCTGCGCAGCGTCGATGCCGAAGGTGCCGCCCTGGCCGACGCCCTTATCGCCGGCGGCACGCCGGGCGAGATGCCGGCCAGCGACGTCGCGGCCCTCGCCGCCGGGCTGGACCGGGGGGAGATCACGGTCCGCTTCCAGCCCATGGTCCGCATGGCAGACCGCCGTCCCGTCCTGGTTGAGGCGCTGGCGCGCTGGGAACGCCCCGCCGCGGCGCTCGGCGCGGATCGCTTCATCCCGATGGCAGAACGCGGTGGCCTCGCCGCCCGGCTGACGCGGGCGGTGGCCCGCCGGGCACTCGGCGAACTGGCCGCGCTCGGTGCGCCGTACCGCCTGCGCATGTCCTTCAACGTCCCCCTCGCCGTGCTGGTTGAGGGCGACATGGCCTGCTGGCTGGATGCGGAGGTCCGGGCCGCCGGCCTATCATCCGATTCGCTGCTGCTGGAACTGACGGAGAGCACGGAGGTGCGGGACACCGCACTGCTCCGCCGCGCCCTGACGCGCCTGGCGCGACGCGGCTATGGCGTGCTGCTGGACGACCTCGGCCTGGACGACAAGCGGCGCAGCCTGCTGTCCCTGCCCTTCGCCGGCGTGAAGCTGGACCGCAAGCTGGTGCTGGCCATGCCGCAGAACCGCCGCGCCCGCGCGACGGTGGAAAGCCTGGTCCAGCAGGCCAGGCGCCGCGGCATGGTGGTGGTGGCGGAGGGCGTGACCGACAGCCTCACCTGGCGCGCCGCTGCCGCTGCGGGTTGCGACGTGGCGCAGGGCTTCGGCGTCGGCCGCCCCCTGCCCCCGCCCGCCTTGCCCGCCTGGGGCGCGGCCTGGCGGGCGAGCCTGGGCTGAGCTACCGGCCGTAGGCCTCCCGGTACAGGGCGACGATCTGGTCAGCATCCGGCACGCGCGGGTTGTTGCCCGGGCTGCCGGAGGCGAGGGCCTGCTGCGCCATGGTCGGCAGCAGCCCGTTCCACTTGTCGGCGTCGATCCCCCAGCCCGCCGGGCTCGGCACCTGCAGGTCCCGGTTCAGGGCGCGCAGTTCCTCCACCAGCGCCTGGGCGGCGGATTGGTCGCCCTCCTGCTCCGTCGCCACGCCCATGACCCGCGCGGCTTCCGCATAGCGGGCACGCCCGGCTTCGAGGCCGAAGGCCGTCACGGCGGGCAGCAGCATGGCATTCGACAATCCGTGCGGGACGTGGAAATGCGCGCCGACGGGCCGTGACATGCCATGGACCAGCGCGACCGAGGCATTGCTGAAGGCGAGGCCCGCGAGCGTCGCGCCCCGCATCATCGCCTCCCGCGCCTCCGCGTTGGACGGATCCGCCCAGACGCGCCGCAAATTGGGCGCGATCAGGCGCATGGCGCTGCGGGCATAATCGTCGGAGACCGCATTGGCCCGCTTGCTGACGAAGGCCTCCAGCGCATGGGTCAGGCTGTCGATCCCGGTATCGGCGGTGATGCGGGCGGGCAGCGTGAAGGTCAGCTCATGGTCCACCACGGCCGCGAGCGGCAGCGCGCCGAGGCCCGCGATCAGCATCTTCTCGTCGCTGGCCGTATCCGTGATGACGGTGAAGCGCGTCGCCTCGCTGCCCGTGCCGGCCGTGGTGGGCACGCAGATCACGGGCACGGCGCCGGTGTTCGCTGCGGCCGGCACCTTGAAGGCGCGGATATGCGTGCCCGCGGGCGCCGCGGCGAGGATCGCCATGGCCTTGGCCGTGTCCATCGGGCTGCCGCCGCCGAATCCGACCAGGCAGTCATAGGAACCCGCCTTGAGCACGGCGACGCCGGCCTCGATCACCGTATCCGTGGGGTCCGGCACCGTGTCGCTGAACACGGCGAAGGAAAGCCCCGCCGCGCGCAACGGCGCCAGCGCGCGTTCCACCATCCCGGAGGACACCATGAAGGGGTCCGTGACAACGAGCGGCCGCGACAGGCCAAGCTGCGCCAGCACCTCCGCCAGCTTCGCCACCGACCCGCCGCCCATCAGCATCAGCCGCGGCGCCACCAATTGCATGACCATGGCCGGCCCTCCCTTTTGACGGGCGGAGATTACGGGCAGGCTGGACGGACGGCCAGGGAGGGCGCGGCAGGATGACGCAGGATGTGCTGGCGGCCTGGTACGCCGCCATCAGGGCCGGTGATTCGGCCGCGCTGGCGGCGGTCGCCACGCCCGACCTCGCCATCACCTATTCCGGCCGTCCCGGCCTGCTGCCCTGGAGCGGCAACTGGCACGGCGTGGATGAGGCCATGCGCTTCTTCGCCGCCGTGGCACAGCACCTGGAGGTGCTGGAGGTGACGCCGCTTCGCCGCGTGACGGAGGGCGACACCGTGCTGGTCGTGCTGTCCGGCCGCTGGCGAGCGCGTGCCACGGGGCGGGAGGTCGCCGCGCGGGTGGCGAATGTCTTCACCCTGCGCGAAGGCCGCGTCGCTGCCTATGAAGTCTTCCACGATACCGCCGCACTGTGGGAGGCGCTGCGCGGCGACGCCCTACCCGATGCCTGACGCGCGCCGTTCCTTCGCCGCGGCATAAAGCGCCAGGCGCCGTGTCGCGAGTTCCGACAGGCCCTCGCCCGCCTCGGCCTCGAAGGGCGGCAGCGTCTCGGCCAGGTGGCAGGCGACGCGCGTGCCGGCGGCGATGTCGCGCAGCGCCGGCATTTCCTTGCGGCAGATGTCCTGCACGAAGGGGCAGCGCGTGTGGAAGCGGCAGCCGCTCGGCGGGTTCATCGGGCTGGGCACGTCGCCACCGAGTGGCGTGACCTGCCCGCGCCGGCGCGGATCGGGGTGCGGGATCGCCCGCAGCAGGGCGCGCGTATAGGGATGGCGCGGCATGGCGAACAGGTCGCGCTTCGGCGCCGTCTCGACGATCTGGCCAAGATACATGACTGCCACGCGATCAGCCATGTGCCGCACCACGGCCAGGTCATGCGCGATGAAGAGGTAGGACAGCCCGAACTGCCGTTGCAAATCCTTGAGCAGGTTGACCACCTGCGCCTGGATCGAGACATCCAGCGCGCTGACGGGCTCATCGCAGACGATGAGGTCCGGCTGCACCGCCAGCGCGCGCGCGATGCCGATGCGCTGGCGCTGGCCGCCGCTGAATTCATGCGGGTAGCGCTGTGCATGGAAGGGCGCGAGGCCGACGAGGCGCAGCAATTCCTGCACCCGGGCCTCCCGCGACTTCGCATCGCCGATGCCATGCACCTCCATCGGCTCGGCGATGGTCTCGCCGACGCGGAGCCGCGGGTTCAGGCTGGCATAGGGGTCCTGGAACACGACCTGCACGCGGCGCCGCAGCGTGCGCAAGGCGGCACCCGACACCTCCTGCCCATCGAAGCGGACCGTCCCGGCGGTGGGCTCGATAAGGCGGAGCACGAGGCGCGCGGTGGTGGATTTCCCGCAGCCGGATTCGCCGACGAGGGCGAGCGTTTCGCCCCTTTCGATGCGGAAGGACACGCCATCAACGGCCCGTACCGTGCCGACCTGGCGCGCCACCACGATGCCCTGGCGGACGGGATAATGCTTGGTAAGGTCGGTGACTTCCAGCAGGCTCATCGGGCGAGTTCCACCGCGCTTTCGACCGGGGCGCGGATGCAGGCGGCGAAGTGGCCGGGCTCGATCTCATCCAGCGGCGGCTGGGCGGCGGTGCAGGCCTCGATCGCAAAGGGGCAGCGCGGGTTGAAGCGGCAGCCCTGCGGCAGCGCGAAGGGCGGCGGCACCGCGCCCTCGATCGCCAGCAGGCGGTCACGATCCTCATCGAGGCGGGGGACGGAGCCCAGCAGTCCGAGCGTGTAGGGATGCTGCGGGCTGCCGAAGAGATCGCGCGCGCTGGCGCGTTCCGCGACGCGGCCGGCATACATCACGGCGACCTCATCGGCCATTTCGGCGACCACGCCGAGGTCATGGGTGATGAGGATGATGGACATCCCCGTCTCCGCCTGCAGGTCGCGCAGCAGGTCCAGGATCTGCGCCTGCACCGTCACGTCCAGCGCCGTCGTCGGTTCATCGGCGATGAGCAGCTTCGGCTTGCAGGCGAGCGCCATCGCAATCATCACGCGCTGGCGCATGCCACCACTGAGTTGGTGCGGAAATTCGTCGTAGCGCCGCGCGGGTGCCGGGATGCGCACGCGTTCCAGCGCGGCGATGGCGCGTTCTTTCAACTCGGCGGCGCCGGCGCGCGGATCATGGGCGCGCATCGCCTCCGTGATCTGGAGCCCAATGGGATGCACCGGGTTCAGGCTCGTCATCGGTTCCTGGAAGATCATCGCGACCTGGCCGCCGCGCACGGCGCGCATCTCGCTGGTGGAAAGCGTCAGCAGGTCACGCCCTTCCAGCAGCACGCGCCCGGCGGCGACACGCCCCGGCGGCGGCACCAGGCGCATGATGGAAAGCGACAGCATGGACTTGCCGCAGCCGCTCTCCCCCACGATGCCGAGGGTGCGGCCGCGCGGCACGTCCAGGCTCACGCCATCCACCGCGGCGATGTCGCCATTGGCGCTGCGGAATACCGTCCGCAGCCCCTGGATTTCGAGGAGCGGGCTCACGACCACCGGAAGGTCGGCGGGCTCGATACCTCGACCGGACGATGTGCCCAATCCTGCGAGGGCGCTCGCTCCACGATGCGCTTCTGCGCCTCGTTCAGATGCTCCGCCGCCGCGGCGTAGTCCATGGTCAGCACCTCGCCATCGCCAACGACCTTGATGCCATCGACGAAGACGTCCTTCACCGCGCGGTCGCCCGCGGCATAGACCAGGCTGCGGACGGGGTCGCGGGAGGGGCGCATGCGGGGATGGGTGACATCGACCAGCACGAAGTCGGCCCGCGCGCCGGCGGCGAGGCGCCCGATATCGTCGCGCCCCAGGGCCTGCGCGCCGCCGACCGTCGCGGCGTCGAACAACTCCGTCGTCGTCATGCTCCGCGGGTCATTGGCCTGAGTGCGGGCGAGGTAGGCGGCCAGCCGCATCTCATCCAGCATGTTGTGCGGATAGGTATCGGTGCCGAGGCCCATGTTCACGCCGGCACGCTTGTACCGGCCGAAATGCTTCAGCGTGATGCCGCGGCGCGCGAAGACGGTCGGGCAATGCGCGACCGTCGTGCCGGTTTCCGCCAGGCGCTTCATGTCCGTATCCGTCCACCACTTCGTGGAGGGATGGTCGTCCAGGAAGATGCCATGGCCGATGATGCTCCGCTCGCTCAGCAATCCCATGCTGTCGAGCCAGCCGATCGGTGTCTTGCCGTGCCGGCGGGTGATCTCGTGGAACTCGACCACGGATTGCGCGGCATGGATCTGCCAGGAGACTCCGCGCTTGCCGGCTTCCTGGAAGCTCTCCTTCAGCAGCGTGTCCGTGCAGGTATCGATCTGCGCCGGCACGACCATGCCGAAGAGGCGGCCGCTCTCATGCTGCTCCGCACGTTCGATCAGCGTCAGCGCTTCCGCCATAGCCTTCTCGCCGGCGGCCTCGTCCCATTCGTATTCGACGACATGGCCGTTCTTGGTGAACCACTTCGCCGACTTGAACATGGGCGCGATGCAGACGCGCATGCCGGATTCCGCCAGCAGATCCATCCAGCCGGGATGGGCCATGGACAGATCCGCGACCGTCGTGACGCCGGAGAGCAGGAGTTCCGACAGCGCCACGCGCACGCAACTCGGCACCGCTTCGGAATCCGCGCGGAAGATCGGCATGAATTCATAGAGCGAGGAATTGTAGAGGCCGGGGCTGCCGATCTCATCGATCAGCCCCTTGTTCATCGGCTCGCTGGAAGGGTGCGAGTGGATGTTGACCAGGCCGGGCATGACCATCAGGCCGCGCCCGCTGATCTCCTCCTCCGCCGGGCCGGTGTAGCCACGGCCCACGAAGGTGAGGGCCCCACCCTCGAACGCCACATCGGCGTCCGAGAGATAGGTGTGGGACTTGGTCGAAGCATCCCAGGCGACGACGAGGTCCGCGTTGCGGATGACGGTGATGGCCATGCCCGTGGCTCCTTCCCTACCGAACGATCCGCATGTCCAGCGCCTTGTAGACGCCGATGCCGTAGAGGCCATGCGTGCGGATGCCGGTCACGCGGTTGCTGTTGCCGACATAGATGTTCTCGCGCGCCGTGGTCAGCCAGGGCGCTTCCTCCGCCAGCTTGCGCTGGAGCAGGGCGAGGGCACGGGCGCGCACGGCGGGGTCGGTCGCGCTGCGCGCCTCATCCAGCCAGGCATCGGTCTCGGGGTCGTTCCAGTTCATCCGGTTCGGGCTCGGCCGCGCGCGGCTGTGCCAGTAGAGCGACAGCGCATCGCCCGCGGAGAAGTAGGGGTAGGACAGGAAAAGGGCATCGAATTCCTGCGTCGCCATGCGGCCCCAGGCGACGGTCGCGTCGAAGAGCTGGATGCGCATCTCGATGCCGACGCGGCGCAGCGCCTGCTGGATGATCTCGCCCTGGCGCTGGTTCTCCAGCGTGTTGATGCCGTAGGTCAGGAAGGTGGCACGCTGCCCGTCCTTCACGCGCACGCCATCGGTGCCCATCCGCCAGCCGGCCTCGTCCAGCGTACGGGCGGCGGCGGCGGGATCGAAGCGCGGGACCATCGCATCGGACTGCGCGTCATAGTCCAGCGTGTTAGGGTTCACGATGTTCAGCGCGGGCTGCGCATGACCGAACCACACGGCGCGGACCAGGGCGGTGCGGTCCACGGCCTGGTGGATGGCGCGGCGCACGGCGCGATCGCTGACGACCGGCTTGTCCACCTTGAAGCCGAGGTAGTAGTCCCAGAAGTAGTTGGGCTGCGTCGTCACCGTCACGCTCGGCACGCGACGCACACTGTCCACCGCCACCATCGGGATGTACTGCGTGACGTCGGCCTGGCCGGTCTGCAGGGCCGCGAGGCGCGCCGTCGCTTCCGGCACGACGCGCCAGACAATGCGCTCGACATGCGCGGGGCCCCGATTCTCGAAGATCGGCGGGCCCCAGCGGTAGCTCGGATGGCGCGTCAGCACCAATTCGCTGCGCGGCGTCCAGGATGCCCAGCAATAGGGCCCGGTGCCGTTGAAGCCCTGCGTGCCGAAATTGTCGCCGAGGCGTTCCACCGTCGCGCGGTCGATGATGCCTGCGAAGAACAGCGTGAGCTGGGACAGAAGCTCGCTGAACGGCGTGTGGAGTTCGTATTCGACGGTGTAGGGATCGACGGCGCGGATCTCCTTCACCGGGCCGGCGCGCCAGGCGACGGGGCTGCGCGTGGCGGGGGCGATCCAGCGGTTGATGGAATAGACGACGTCGTCCGCCGTCATGGGCTTGCCGTCGCAGAAGGTGACGTCGCGGCGCAGGCGGAAGGTATAGAGCTTGCCGTCCGGAGACACTGTCCAGCTTTCCGCCAGGCCCGGGCGGATGGTGCGCTGGTCCCAATCCATGCTGACCAGCGTGTCGGTCATCAGGGTCACGATCTCACCAGCGCCGCGGGCGGTGCTGCGGTGCAAATCATAGCGATCCGCATCGATCTCCCGCATGAAGACCGCGGTGTTGCGCGGCGTCTGCGCGGCAGAGGGCAAGGCGGGCAGCGTGGCGGCCAATGCGGCGGCGGCGATCATGCCGCGGCGGAGCAGTCCGGTTCTCATGCTTGTTCTCCCTGCTTGGTTCTGGATGCGGAGGATCATACGCGGAGCCTGGGGTCGAGCGCATCGCGCAGCGCATCCCCCAGCACGTTGAAGGCGAGGACGATGACGAAGATCGCCACCGAAGGGATCACGCTGATATGCGGTGCGAAGAACAGGAAGGTGCGCCCCTGCGCCGCCATGGCACCGAGTTCCGCGATCGGCGCCTGCGCGCCGAGGCCGAGGAAGGACAGCGCCGATCCCAGCAGTATCACCTGCCCGAAGCGCAGCGTGGCGAAGACCAGGATGGGGGAGAGGCAGTTCGGCATCAGATGCCGCCAGATCAGCCGAGCATCCCCCATGCCCTGGGCGCGGGCGGCCTCGATGTAGTCGAGCCCCAGCACCACCAGCGCGGTGGATCGCGCGATGCGCGCCATCAGCGGCACGGTCGCCACCGACAGCGCGATGACCACCGCCGTCACGCCCGGCCCGGCGATGGCCGCGATGGCGAGCCCGAAGAGGATGGCGGGAAAGGACAGCATGATGTCGGCCAGGCGCATCAGCAGGCCATCCACGCGCCGGTAATAGGCCGCGCAGAACCCGATCGCGACGCCAAGCACGCCGCCGAAGCCGAGGCTGAGCGCGCCCATCATCAGCGTGACGCGCAACCCATGCAGCAAGCGGGACAGCATATCCCTGCCCTGCCCGTCCGTTCCCAGCAGGTAGTCACCGCCTGGCGGCTGCATGATCGCCATCAGGTCGGTCTCATAGGGATCATGGGGCGCCAACCACGGTGCCAGCAGCGCCGCCAGGATCACCAGCGCCACCAGCCCCGCCGCCACCGCCGCGGCCGGTTCGCGCAGCAGCACGCGCAGGGTGGAGGGGCGGGCGGGTGGCTGCACGCCGCTCATGCCGCCCTCACGCGCGGATCGAGCACGCCGTAGAGCAGATCGACCGTCAGGTTCACCAGGATGAAGCCGAGGGAGAGGACGATGATGGTGCCCTGCGCCATGGGGAAGTCCGACGACAGGATAGCGCCCACCGCCAGCCGGCCGACGCCGGGCCAGGAGAAGACGGTTTCCGTGACCACGGCACCGCCGAGCAGGAAGCCGATCTGCAACCCGATCAGCGTCACCACCGGCACCATCGCGTTGCGCAGCGCATGGCGCAGCACGACGATACGTTCAGGCAGGCCCTTGGCGCGTGCCGTGCGCACGTGGTCCGCGCCCAGCACATCCAGCACCGCCGTCCGCGTCATCCGCGCCACCGGGCCGACAAAGACGCCCCCCAGCGTGACCGCCGGCAGGATCACCGCCCGCAGGCCCTGCCAGGTCCAGAGCGGCCCCTCGCGCCCCGTGAAGGGCAGCCACTGCCATTGGAACCCGACGAACCAGATCAGCACGAGGCCGAGGAAGAAGACCGGCACGGAAACGCCCGCGACGCTGATCGCCATCACCACACGGTCGATCAGCGACCCGCGCCAATAGGCGCCGATGGTGCCGAGGAAGAGCCCGAGCGGGATCGACCACACCAGGCTCGCCACCATCAGTTCCAGCGTCGGGCCGATCGTGTTGCCCAGTTCCTGCGCGACGGAAACGTTGTTGATGATGGAGACGCCGAGATCGCCCTGCGCCAGGCGACCGAGATAGAGGAAGAACTGCAGCCACAGCGGCTTGTCCAGGCCGAGGTCGCGGCGGATGGCCTCCACGATCTCGGCGCTGGCATTGGGGCCAGCGCGCACCACCGCGGGGTCCGTCGGCACCACCTGCATCAGCAGGAAACCGACGAGCAGCACGCCGAACATAACCGGCACGGCCAGCAGCAGGCGCTGGGCGGCGTGGCGCAGCATCAGGCGGCCTCCCCGTGGCGGTCGAAGATGACGGTGCCGCCGCGCAGCGTCAGGTCGGCGCGCGTGTCGTGCAGGATCTCCTCCGGCGTGGCGGAGAAAATGTCGCGCGACAGAACGGCGACATCCGCCATCATGCCGGGCTCCAGCGTGCCGCGGCGATCCTCCGCGAATTGGGTATAGGCGCCGCACCAGGTCTGGCAGTGCACCGCCTGTTCCACCGTCAGCGCCTGGTCCGGACCCATCACCGTGCCGCGGCTCGTCTTGCGCGTGATCATGGTGAAGAGGTTGATGAAGGGATCGACCGTGGAAACCGGGCAGTCGGAGGATGCGGCGGGGTGATGCCCTTCCTCCAGCCAGGTCCGCATGGGGTAGGCGTTCTCGCTGCGCGGCAGGCCGAGGTTGCGGATGTAGAGGTCGCCGAATTCGTACATGAAGACGGGCTGCGGCACCGGCAGGATGCCGCGCGCCTTCATGCGCCGCATCTGGTCGCGGTTGAGGAAGCCGCAATGCTCGATGCGGTGGCGGCGACCGGCGAAGGGATGGGCTTCGCTGTCGGCCGCCTCCATCCCCTGCAACACCTGCTCGATCGCCGCATCGCCGATGGCGTGGATGTCGAGCTGCCAGCCCTGCTCGTGATACAGCTTGAGCAGCGCATGGATCTTGTCGTCCGGGAAGGTAAAGACGCCGGTGCCGCCGCCGGCGCTTTCCAGGTAGGGATCGAAGAAGGCGGCGGTGAGCCCCCCGGCGCTGCCATCGGCGAAGACCTTCACCGCGCCCCAGCGCAGCATGTCGTCGCCCTGGTTCGGACGCAGCCCGGCCTGCCAGGCTTCGGCCGCGATTCCCTCGGGGTTGCCGGCCAGCACATTCCACATCCGCAGCGGCGAACGCCCGGCCGCGACGGCGATGTGGAAAGCCTCGACCTCCGCCATGCCGGCCGTCATGCCGACATTCATGTCGGTGGCGCTGGCGAAGCCGAAGGATGCCAGGTGGTTGCCCGCGCGCTCGATCGCCGCCACCAGCGATTCGGCGTCGGGCGGCGGGATCACATCCCGCACCAGGCGCATCGCGCGCTCCTGGAACAATCCGGTAAGCCCACCGCGCTTGCGTTCGATGACGCCGCCTTCGGGATCCGGCGTGTTGTGGCCGACGCCGGCGGCGCGCATCGCGGCGGTATTGGCCACGCCCATATGCCCGCAGGTGCGGACGATGAAAACGGGATTGTCCGGTGATACGGCATCGAGTTCCGCCGCCGTCGGATGGCGCCCGATGTCGAGTTCCGCGTGGTCATAGCCACGCCCCAGCACCCAGGCGCCCTTCGGCGCGGCCTTCGCGGCATCGCCGATGCGCTTCAGCGCCTCATCCAGGGTGCGGACCTGCTCCGCGCGCAGGTTCACGCCCGCCAGCGCCAGGCCGTAGGGCAGCAGGTGCATATGCGCTTCGTTGAAGGCGGGAATCGCGACACGGCCGGCCAGGTCGATCCGCCGCGCATCGGGTCCAGCCGCAGCCATCACCTCGGCCAGGCTGCCAACCGCCAGGACGCGGTCGCCCCGCAGGGCCAGCGCCTCCGCAAACCCTGTTTCCAGCCCGCGGAACACGCGGCCGCCGGCGATCACGACATCCCGGCTCATGCCGCTTTCGAATCCTGCATCCGGATCTGCTCTACCACACCGCCACCATGACCAGACTGTCATTCGCGCGCCGCGCAGCGTCAACCCGATCCCGCGACGGCTTGCTTGCGTATCCGGCCTCACGCGATGAGGATTGCGGCATCCGGGCCGGGATATGACGCATGATCGGGCGATGGCTGGCCGCGACAGTGGCCGTTGGAATGAGCGTCCTGGCGGGGCCGACATGGGCGCAATCGACGCTGCGGATGGCGTTGACCACGGACGCAAGCGGCCTTGGTCTCGCTGGGTCCCCGCAACCCGCGCACCTCCATCGCTTCCTTGTCCATGACCAGTTGTTCGCCCTCGATAGCGCCGGCCATGCGCGGCCGCAGATGGTGGAGACGCACCAGACCAGCGCGGATGGCCTGGAGCATCGAATCACCCTGCGCGACGGCCTGTTCTTCCATGACGGCCAGGCTGTGCGAGCCGCCGATGCGGTCGCTTCGATCGATCGGTGGATGCGGTACACCCAGAATGCGCAGCCTCTCGCCTCCGCTACCGCTGCCCTCGATATCGTAGACGAACAGACGTTCACGATCCGCCTGTCCCGCCCCTTCGCCCTTGTCGCTGAGCTTCTGGCCAACCGGACAGCAAGCGCCGTCTTCGTTCGTCCGGAACGCGTGGAGCGAAGGCCGCCGGGCGCGGGGCTGAATGACACCATCGGCAGCGGCCCGTTCATGGTCTCGCCCCCGGACATGCCGACCGGTCGCAGCCCTGCCGCTTCCCGAAGTGCTCAACCTCGTCTGACCTACCTTCGCAACCCGAACTATCGCCCGCGGAGCGACGCACAGGACGGCCTGGCAGGCGGCAAGCACGCCCTCCTCGATCGCGTCGAATTGCTGGCCTTCGCCGTGCCGGCAGATGCCGTCGCGGCCTTGCGAGCAGGGGAAGTGGACGTCATCGAGCAGGTGCCGCTCGACCAGGTGCGCGTGCTGGAGCAGGACCGCCACATCAGGATGATGGAACTCAACCCCGCCGGCTTCATGATCCAGCTCCACTTCAATCATGCGCAACCTCCTTTCGATCGCGTCGAGGCCCGCCAGGCGCTGCTGCACATCATCGATCAGCAGGAGGTCGGGCGGGCCATCGGCGTGCGCACCAGCGAACAGATCCCGTACTGCCCAGCCTTCTATTTTTGCGGCAAGAGATGGGAGAGCAGCAGGGGCGCGCAGGGTCTTCGCGACGTGAATGTCGATCGCGCACGCGAATTGCTGCGCGCCGCCGGCTACAGCGGGCAGCCTGTGGTTCTGATCAACTCCGCCGACATCTCGGTGGTGAACGCGACAGCCCAGGTCTTGGTCGAGAACTTCCGCCGCGCCGGACTGAACGTCGATTTGCGCAACCACAACTGGGTCACGGCCATGCAGCACAGGAGCCGCCGCGGCCCGGTCGACCAGGATGGGTGGAGCCTGGCGATCGAGCTGGCGCAGTCCATCAACCAGGACAGCCCCTTGAACAATCTTCGCCTCGGCTGCGCGTTCCGCTTGCCAGACAGGCTGTGCGACCAGCCCATGGAGGATCAGCGCCGGGCGTGGTGGGAGGAAAGCGACCCGGTGGCGCGGCAGGAGATCCTGCATCGCCTCCATGCCCGCGCCTATGAGGTGCTGCCCTACATCATTGCCGCGCAGTTCAGGACACTGACCGCCCATCGAACCGACATCGAAGGCTTGCGCGCGACCACCGTCCCGGTCTTCTGGGGCGTGACGAAGCGGTAGGGCGGGTCAGCGCCCGGCGCCGCCCTCCGCCGGGCCGAAGAAGGCGCGGTCGAGGGCTAAGACGCCGGGTTCGCCACCGGTTCCGGAACAGAGCGCCAAGCGCGAAACGCGCGCAATCAACAAGATGGAAAGCACATCACCGAAAATCGCCTCAGACGGAATCGCGAACCAGCGGGCTGGTCGAGCAATGGATGCCGCCGCCGCCAAGGCCGACGCGATCGTAATCGACCAGGCGGATGCTGATCCCGGCCTTGTCCAGCGCATCCTGCGTGCGCGCGCTGACGCGGTCGCTCATGATGACGCGGCCGGGCGCGACGGCCAGGCAGTTCACGGTCCAGGATGGATCCTCATGGTTGACCGGGATCATGCGGATGCCGAGGCGCTTCAACTCCTCCATGAAGACGAAGGGCAGCATGGAGGGGTTAACGATGGCGACGTCATGGTGGATCATCACGAAGCCACCATCGATATGCAGGCGGTAGCCGGGTATCTGCACGCGGATCAGCCGCGTGCCCTGCACGGCCAGCACTTCCTCAAGCTGCCGCGCGCCTTCTTCGTTGACGCGGGAGGAAACGCCGACGACGGCGACATCGGGCCGGATATAGGCGAAGCTGCCGCCTTCCATCAGGCCGGCGCCATGGATGGTCCGCAGGATCGGCATGCCGAGGGCCGCGAGGGTTTCCGTCACCGGCGCTTCCTCTCCGCGCCGGATGCGCGGACCCATGCGGGTGACGATGGCGCCGCCCTTGATGCCGATGCAGCTGTCCCGCGTGTAGATGGATTTGTGGCGGCCCGCGGCGGCGCGCTTGAGGTAGACGACCTCCACCCCCTCATCGCGCAGCGCGGCGGCGAGTGCATCGTGCTGCGCCTGCTGTTCCTCCAGCGTCGGGCGCTGGTTGCCGCGCCAATAGGCGCCGGTGGCGGGATCGCCGAAGGCGTTGAGTTCGGGGATGTGGGGCAGCGTGTCCACCACGCGCATCTCCTCCCCGGGCCGGTGCATCAGCACCACGCGCAGGCGGCCGATATCGGAATTGCAGCCCCATTCGCGGCCCCAGACGAAGGATTGCTCCGACGCGCTTTCGAAGGCGGGATCGGGTTCGCTGGCGAAGCGTTCGATCAGCATGTTGTAGCGGTGGTCGAACTCGCTCATCGCGAAGCTGGGCGGGGTCTTGTTCATTGTCGTTTCCTCAGGCGTCGCGGCGCCTCCGCAGCGCCAGGTCAAGCAGCAGCAGGCCAAGCGTGAACACCACCAGCAGCACGGCGACGGCAGCCATGGCGGGGTCCAGGTTCTCGTTGATGCCGTCCCAGATCCGGCGCGGCAGCGTGAAGACATCGCGGGATGCGATGAACAGGACGATCACCAGCTCATCCCAGCTGTGGATGAAGGCGAAGATGGCGCCGGAGAGGATGCCCGGCGCGATGCGCGGCAGGATCACCCAGCGCAGCGTCTGCCCCAATGACGCCCCCATCCCCCGCGCCGCCTGTTCCAGCCGGGGATCGAAGGCCGCCAGCGCGGTGGAGACGGTGATGACGACATAGGGGATGCCCGTGACGCCATGCGCGATGGCGACGCCGAGGAAACGGTCCAGCAGGTCCAGCTTCGCGAAGTATCGGTAAAGCCCCACGGCATAGACGATGGAGGGGATGATGATGGGCAGCAGCATCATCGCGCGCACCAGGTCCGTGGACCGCCGCGACAGCCGCCAGCAGCCGATGGCGCAGAGCGTCCCGGCCACCACGGCGATCACCGTCGCCGCGACGGCAATCAGGAAGGATTGCCAGATCGACCCCAGCCAGGCGGCGCTGCCCAGCACCGTCGCGTAGTGCCGCAGGCTGAGCCCATCCTGCGGCAGCGACAGGAAGCGCTGGTCGGTCAGCGATACCGGAATGACGATGCTGATCGGCAGCACCAGGTAGATCGCGACCACCCAGGCCGCGGCCACCGTCCAGCGTCCCGGGCGATGCGCGTGGTCCATGCCTCAGGCCCCCGAACCGAAGACGCGGCGCAGATCGACGAGGCGGGAGAAGACCGCGAGCGTCGCCAGGATCGCCACCACCAGCACCGTCGCCATCATGGTGCCGAGCCCCCAGCGGATGAGGTCGAGGATCTGCAGACCGATCCACTCCGCCACCATCAAGGTCTTGCCGCCGCCCAGGATCGCCGGCGTGATGTAGAAGCCGAGCGAGAAGATGAAGACCAGCACCCCCGCCGCGATCAGGCCCGGCAGGGACAGCGGCAGGAAAATGCGGCGGAAGATGGTGAAGCGCGGCGCGCCGAGCCCCCGCGCGGCCGCCAGCAGGCGCGGGTCGATCTCCCGCATCGAGGCCAGCAGCGGCAGCACGGCATAGGGCACCATGTAATGGACCATGCCCACGATGATGCCGAATTCGTTCCAGACGAGTTGCAGGGGTTCCGTGATGATCCCTGTCTCCATCAGCGCATTGTTCACCAGGCCCTGGCGCCGCAGCAGCGTGACCCAGGCGAAGGCGCGCACCAGCACGCTGATCCAGAGCGGCACGAGCACGGCCAGGATCCACCAGCGCCGCGCCGATTCACTGGCCAGCGCGATGCGGTAGGCCAGCACATAGCCCAGCAGCAGCGCCAGGACCGTGGTGATGGTGCAGATGCGGAGCGTCGTCAGGATGACGCGCTGCACGCTTTCGCTGGTGAAAAGCCGTTCGTAGTTGCCGAGGCCGGGCGAGGGCTCGGTGAAGGAGATCGCCAGCACCTGCGCGATGGGGGCGATGTAGAAGGCGGTCATCAGCAGGAAGGCGGGCAGGATCAGCAGCCACCAGCCCGCATCCTGCCGGCGCATCAGAGGGCGTCCTCGACCACGGGGACGCTCGCTGCCGAACTCCAGCCGAGGCGCACGGCCAGCCCTTCGCTTGGCGCGATCGGCGCCTGCCAGGTCGGCAGCGCGACGCGCAGCAGGCCCATATCCGGCGTCTCGACCGTCAGCGTGTAGCCGGCTCCGAGGTAGGACCAGGCGACGATGCGACCGATGACCACATTGTCGGCCTCATCATCATCGTTCAGCAGCGCGATCTTCTCAGGCCGCAGGCTAAGCAGCACGCGGCTGCCATGGGCGGGGCGATGGTTCTCCTCCGCGGCCTGGAGGATGCGCGTCGCGCCGGCACCGATGACGAAGCCCCCGGGCACGCTTTCCTGCACCAGGCCGTGCAGGAAGTTGGACTTGCCCAGGAAGTCCGCGACGAAGCGTGTGCGCGGGTGCTCATACAGATGCGCGGGAGCGCCTTCCTGGACCAGCTTGCCATGGTTGAGGATGGCGACGCGGTCCGACAGGGACAGCGCCTCCTCCTGGTCATGCGTCACATTGACGAAGGTGCGGCCGACGCGGCGATGGAGGACCTTCAGCTCCTCCTGCAACTCAGCGCGCAGCTTCTTGTCAAGCGCCGACAAGGGCTCATCCAGCAGCAGCAGGGCCGGGTCGAAGACCAGGGCGCGCGCCAAGGCGACGCGCTGCTGCTGGCCGCCGGAGAGCTGGCGCGGCAGGCGTTCGGCAAAGCCTGACAGCTGCACCAGGTCCAGCGCCGCGCGGACCTTCGCCTCGCGCTCCGCGACGCCCAGCTTGCGGACGCGCAGCGGGAAGGCGACGTTCTCCGCCACCGTCATGTGCGGGAACAATGCGTAGCCCTGGAACACCATGCCAAAGTCGCGGCGCTCCGGCGGCAGGGGCGTGATATCCGTGCTGTCCAGCAGCACCGCGCCCTCCGTCGGCGCGACGAAGCCGGCGATGCACATCAGGATCGTCGTCTTGCCGCTGCCCGATGGGCCGAGCAGCGTCAGGAACTCGCCCCGCTCCACCTTAAGGGAGACGGAATCGACGGCGATAAAGCTGCCATAGCGTTTCGTCAGCCCGCGCAGCGCGAGGGCGTGGCCCGTTCCCGACATCCGATCAGTCCCTGTAGCCCGGCTGTTCGCGGTCCAGCTTCCGCCGCAATGCCTGCCAGGGCAACCAGCCCTTGGTGGGGCCGCTGTCGAAAAGGCGCTGCGTGCGCGCCACCGTCTCCGCCGGCGCCACCGCGAGCGGCGCGCCGGCGGATTGCGCGGCGATCTGGATGCGGCAGGATTGCTCCAGATAGTACATCCAGTAGAAGGCCTCCGCGACCGTGCGACCGACGGTCAGCAGCCCGTGGTGGCGGAGGATCATGGCAGGCTTGTCGCCGAAATCCTGCACCAGGCGCTCGCGCTCCGACAGGTTTTCCTCCGTGGCGACGCCTTCATAGTCATGCAGCGCGACGCGGCCGATGAACTCCATCATCATCTGGTTCAGCGGCAGCAGCGTGTCCCGCTGCGCCGCCACCGCCATGCCGGCGAGCGTATGCGTGTGCATCACGCAATTCGCGTCCGCCCGGCCGAGATGGACGGCGGAGTGGATGACGAAGCCCGCGGGATTCACGGGCCAGGAGGTCGGCTGCCGCGGCTCGCCCTCCGCATCCACCAGCACCAGGCTCGATGCCGTCACTTCCTCGAACAGCAGGCCGTAGGGGTTGACCAGGAAGCGATGCCCCTCCCCCGGCACGCGGACGGAGAGATGGGTGAAGACCAGGTCGGTCATGCCGAACAGCGCCACCAGCCGATAGGCGGCGGCCAGATCCTCCCGCAATTCGCGCTCGGTCGGCACATGGGTCGGATCGGGGCGGATCGGTGGCGGCGGCAGCATCTCAGTAGCCGCGCGCGTGGTCGAAGAGGTTGCGGAGCGGCTCGCCGCGCTCGAACGCCGCGATGGCGCGGGCGACGTGTTCCGCGCGTTCACGCCTCGTCGGCAGGCTGGCGATGTGGGGCGTCACGATCGCCTTGGGGTGCGTCCAGATCGGGCTGTCCGCCGGCAGGGGCTCCGTCTCGAACACGTCGAGCACCGCGCCGGATAGCTGGCCGCTGTCCAGCGCCGCGAACACGTCATCGATCTTCTGATGCGCGCCGCGGCCGACATTCACCAGCCCCGCCCCCTTCGGCAGCTTCGCGAATAGGGGCGCGGCGAGGATGCCGTTGGTCTCCGGCGTCGAGGGCAGCAGGCAGACCAGGACCTGGCTGCGCGCCAGGAAGGCATCGCGCGCCTCGGCGCCGACAAAGCCTTCCACACCCGGGATTTCCTTTGGCGTGCGCGACCAGCCGATCACCTTGAAGCCAAGCCCGCGCAGCATCGTCGCGGCCTGCGCGCCCATATGGCCCAGGCCCATGACGCCGACGGTCGTCTCCGTCGCCAGGCCCATCCCGTCGAAATAGGTGAAGTCCTTCGCCACCTGCTGCAGGGCGATCCGCCGCGCACCGCGCAGCAGGGACAGCACGGACCAGCAGACGAACTCCCCCATGCGCTGCGCCGCGCCCTCGGTCGCCATCCGCATCAGGGGGATGTGCTTCGGCAAATCCGGGTCGCGGGTGATGAAATCCACCCCCGCCCCGGCGCCGAAGATCACGCGGAGGTTCGGCAGGCGCGCGATCCGCCCTGGCTCCGGGTCCCACAGCAACACATAGGCGACATCCTCCGGCGCCACGGTGGCGTCGTCCCACCACCGCACCTCGACCTGCGGCGCGCAGGCGGCGAAATGGGATTGCCACTCCGCCACCGCCGCCCCGCCGCCGGACTTCACCAGGAGGATGGGTTTCGCCACGCGGCGCCTCGCCTGCTGCAATGCAGCGAGAGTGCCTTCAGCCCGTCACCATGTCGATATAGTCGGCATTGGCCTGGGCATAGACGCCGCCCCACCAGGTGCCGTTCTGCGCCACCTGGACCGCGGCATTGGCGGGGTCCGTCGGGTTGAAGCGCTTGAATTCCTCCGGCACCAGCGCGGCCGCGCGCGGGTTGGTCGGGCCGTTGCCGAGGAACTTCAGCAGTTCCACCTGCTGTTCCGGATTGGACAGCATGGAGGCCAGGAGCCGCTGCACCATCTCACCCCCCGGGTTGCCGCGGGGGCTGACGAAGATGCCGGGCTGGAGGATGCCCTGGTTCCAGATGTGCTTGAAGCGGCCGTTGCTCTCCTGCTCCAGCACCTTGGCGCGGGTGTGCCAGATCTGGCCCATCACGGCCTCTCCGGTCCGGATGAACTGTTCCGATTCGGAACCGCTGTTCCAGAAGACGCAGTTGCGGCGGATTTCCCGCACCTTGGCGATGCTGGCCCGGATATCGAGGGGATAGAGATTCCGCGGGTCCTTCCCCAGCGCCATCTGCGCGGCATCCAGCGCGCCGGCGGCGTCGCGGCGCAGCAGGCGGGTGCCGGGGAAGCGACGCAGATCCCAGAAATCCGCCCAGCTCGTCGGGCCGCCATTCGGGAATTTGGTGCTGTCATAGACAAGGACATTGCTGAAGGAATAGGGCGCCGCGCCATGGTCCAGCGCGAAGGTCGGACCGATGACGTTGTTGCGGTCCACCACGTTG
This sequence comes from Falsiroseomonas sp., assembly GCF_051859025.1. Lineage (GTDB taxonomy): Bacteria > Pseudomonadota > Alphaproteobacteria > Acetobacterales > Acetobacteraceae > Falsiroseomonas. Next base: position 132,082 of record NZ_JBHYGL010000039.1, read on the forward strand.
TAGTCGATGCGGTTCAGCAGGTTCAGCCCGCCGAGCAGCGTGGCGGAGGTCGCGGAACTGTCGCAGATATCCCAGGTGACGCGCCCGCTTTCCACCATGGACCGGATGCGGCCCGCGGACGGCCCGGTGCTGTCCTGCACCACCCGCCAGCCGGGATTGGCGGCGGCGAAGGGCTCGCCATAGAAGCGCCCGAAGCCGTCATTGGCGATGCCGCCCCAGTTGACCATCACCAGGTTCCGCGCGGCCTGGGCGGCAGCGTCCCCGCCGGCCAGCGGCGCCGCGCCCAACGCGGCCAGGCCGGCCAGCAGCGCGCGGCGGCTGACCTCCCCCCGGTTGAACTTCCGCCAGGCAAGCTCGATGCAATCCTGCTGGAATGTCTGCATTGGTTCGACCCTTCGGTAAGAAGCCCCCAGGGGTCCCCTTGATCCGGACGGCGTCCGGCGGGAACCTCGCTCCGAGCAAGTCAACAGCGGGACGCGCGCGCGGGCAATGACCGATCTTCAATCCATCGCCGCCCCCGGCTTCAAGGCCCGCCCCTGGTGGTGGGAAGCGGCCGAGCCGCCGGACCGCGACAACACCCTGCCGGGCCACACGCCGGTCGCCATCATCGGCGGCGGCTATGCGGGGCTGTCGGCCGCGCTGACGCTCCGCCGGCTTGGGCATGAGGTCACGGTGATCGACGCCGAGCGCATCGGCTGGGGTGCGTCGTCCCGCAATGGCGGCATGGTGTCGGGCGGCCTCAAGGTCGCCTCCACCGGCCTCGCGGCGAAATATGGGGAGGAAAAGGGCCGTGCCATCGCCGGCGCCGCCGCGGCGTCCTTCCCCTTCATCGAGGAGACGATCGCGCGGGAGGGGATCGACTGCGACTATATCCGCTGCGGCCGCTACACCGGCGCCTGGTCCCGCGCCCACTACAACGCCATGGCGGCGCGCGCTGACTGGATCGCGGAGGTGACGGGCCTGCCGACGGAGATGGTGCCGAAATCCCGGCAGAGGGAGTTCGTCGGCAGCGATCACTATGAGGGCGGCATGGCCGCTGCCGCCACCGGCAGCCTCCATCCCGGCAAATACGCCCGTGGCCTGGCGGAGGCCGCGGAGCGCGCCGGCGCCCGGCTGGTGGACGGCGTGCGCGTCACCGGCGTGACGCGGGATGGCAGCGGCTTCCGCGTGGCGACGGACAAGGGCGAGATGCGTGCCGACGCCGTGCTGGTCACGACCAATGGCTACACCAAGGACCCGCGCGGCACGGCCCTGCCCTGGCTGGCGAAGCGCCTCATCCCCCTCAATTCCTACATCATCGCGACGGAGGAACTGCCGCCGGAGACGATGGACCGCCTCTTCCCCGGCCGCCGCATGATCAGCGACAGCAAGCGCGTGCTGAACTACTTCCGGCCATCCCCGGACGGGAAGCGGGTGCTCTGGGGCGGCCGCGCGAGTTTCCGTGCGGCGACGGCGGAACAGGCGGCCCCGGCGCTGTATGACACGATGCTGCAGACCTTCCCGGACCTGGCCGGCGTGAAGATCACCCATGCCTGGACCGGCTATGTCGCCTTCACCTTCGACCTGCTGCCGCATATCGGCGTGCAGGACGGGATGCACTACGCCGCGGGCTGCCAGGGCAGCGGCGTCGCCATGGCAACCTGGCTCGGTCACAATGTCGCGCTGAAGCTGGCGGGCGCGGCGAATGCGCCCTTCGCGCTGGATGGCCTGCCGTTTCCGACCCAGCCGACCTACAACGGCACGCCCTGGTTCCTGCCCTTCGTCGGCAACTACTACAAGGTGCGGGACCATATCGACCGGCTGGTGGGCTGACCATGCATCCCGATTTCGTCCTGCTGAACGCCCGCATCGCGACGATGGACGCGGCCGGCACCGAATGCGGCGCGCTCGCCGCCCTCAACGGCCGCATCGTCGCGCTGGGCGACAGCGCCGCGATCCGGGACCTCATCGGCCCCGGCACCAAGGTGCTGGATGCGGAGGGGCAGCGCGTGCTGCCCGGCATCGTGGACAGCCACGCGCACCCGGATGCCTATGCCATCCGCCTGCGCGCCTGGACCCTCGTCTCCCCGGATCGCGTGCGGACGCGGGACGAGTTGCTGGCGGCCATCCGGCGGCGCTGCGAGGCCGTGGCGCCCGGCCGCTGGGCCGCCTTCTACCGGCTGAACGAACGCGCCTGCGGCGGTTATCCGACGCTCGCAGAACTGGATGCCGCGAGCCTCGGCCGGCCGATCTTCATCCTGCGCACGGATGGCCATCTCGGCCTCGCCAACTCCGCCGCCTTCGCGGCCTGCGGCGTCACGGCGGAAACGCCCGACCCCGCCTTCGGCCGCTTCGACAAGCACGGGGGCCGCCTGACGGGCCTGGTGCGGGAGACCGCCGCGCATGTCTTCCTCAACGCCGTCCATGGCCAGGACAGCGAGGCCGACATCGCGGAGGGGATGGAGATGGTGCAGGACCAGTGCCTCGCCGTGGGCATCACCTCGGTTGCCAACTCGCTCTGCCCGTCCAAGGCCATCAGCGCCTATCAGCGCATGCATCGCGACGGGCGCTGGCGGATGCGGATGGGCATCATCGCCAGCGGGCGCGACGAACCGCTGATCCCGCATCTCATCGGCGCCGGCATCCGGTCCGGCTTCGGCGATGAATGGCTGCGACTCATCGGCGTGGAGTGGTGCCCGGATTGCTCGACCTCCGGCCGCACCGCCGCCTATTGGGACCCCTATCTCGGCACGCCCGTGCCGGGGGAGCCCGTGCCCAATACCGGCATGCTGCTCTACGAACAGGATGACCTGACCGCCCGCGCCACCGCCGCGCACAAGGCGGGCCTGCAAGTGATGATCGAAGGTGTCGGCGACCGCGGCATCGATTTCGCGCTGGACGTCATGGAGGCAGCCCTGGCCGCGCACCCCATCGACGACCATCGCATGCGGGTCGAGCACTGCTGCTACGTCACGCCGGCGATCCTGGCCCGCCTCAAGCGCGGCGGCTTCGTGGACAGTTCCGCCACCGGCTTCATGGATGAACTCGGCGAAGCCTATGCCGCCAACCGAGGGCAGGAGGCGATGCGCTGGATGTGGCCGCATCGCAGCCTGATCGATGCCGGCGTGCCCGCCCCCGGCCATTCCGATTTCGCGGTCTGCCGCGTCTCCCCCTGGACCGCCATCGCCGCCATGGTCAACCGCCGCACCACCGGCGGCACGGACCTCGATGCGCGGGAAGCGATCACGACGCGAGAGGCCCTGCGCGCCTACACCTGGCTCGGCGCCTGGGCGCAGCGGGAGGAGCACGAGAAGGGCTCGCTTGAACTGGGCAAGCTCGCCGACCTCATCGTCCTGGATCGGGACGTGCTGGATGGTGATCCCGCCGCCATCGCGGATACACGGGTCCGCGCCACCATCGTGGGCGGGATCATCCGGCACCAGGCGTGATGCCCGCGCGCCATGCGGTGCTGCTGGTGGCGCTCTGCGCCGCCTGGGGCTTCGCGCAGGTCACGATGAAATGGGGCGGAGAGGGCATCTCGCCCCTCGTCCAGGCCGGGCTGCGGTCTTTGCTCGCCATCCCCTTCATCCTGGCCTGGTGCTGGTGGCGCGGCGTCACGGTGTTCAAGCGCGACGGCACACTGCAGGCGGGGCTGCTCGCGGGCGTGCTGTTCTCGGCGGAGTTCTGGGCGATCTTCCGCGCCCTGGAACTGACCAGCGCCGCCCGCGTGGTGGTGCTGCTCTACACCGCGCCCTTCTTCGCCGTGATCGCCACGCATTTCCTGGTGCGCGGAGACCGGCTGACGCGCCGCAAGCTGGCCGGGATCGTCATCGCCTTCGCCTCCGTCCCCGTGCTGTTCGCGGACCGCCTGGGCGCTGCGCCCGATGCGGCGCTGATGGGCGATGTCATCGCCCTGGCCTCGGGCATCTTCTGGGGCGGCACCATCACCACCATCAAGGCCACGGGGCTGACGCGCATCGCCTCCGAACGCACCCTCCTCTACCAACTCGCCGTCTCCTGCCTGCTGATCCCGCTGGGCTTCGCGATCGGGGAGGAAGGGGTCTTCGACCCGACGCCGCGCGTGCTGGGTTCCCTCGCCTTCCAGGTGCTGGGCGTCGCGGTGGTCAGCTACCTCGCCTGGTTCTGGCTGGTGCAGCGCCACGCGGCCTCCGCCTTCGCGCCCTTCCTCTTCCTCACCCCCGCCTTCGGCGTCGCCTGCGGCTGGCTGCTGCTGGGGGAGGCCGTGACGCCGGCGCTGCTGGCATCGGTGCTGCTGGTGGGCGTGGGAATCTGGGTTATCAATCGCGGGGACTGATGCCAAAATTCGCATCATTTGACACATTCACGCATGTCGGTTGACATGTCCGGACAACTTCGCGGCCATCGCCGCGCCTGCCTCCGGAGGATTACCGCCGATGAAGACCCCGGTCTCGCGCCGCGCGCTGCTCGGCGCCGCCGCACTGCTGCCGCTCGCCACCCCTGCCCTGGCCTTCCCGGACCAGCCCATCCGCATCGTGGTGCCCTGGAATGCCGGTGGCGCCACGGATGTGGTGACGCGCGCGCTGGCCACCGCCATGGCGCCGATCGTGGGCCAGCCCGTGGTGGTGGACAACCGCCCGGGCGCGAATGGCGCGGTGGGTGCACAGTTCGTCGCGCAGGCGCGCCCTGACGGCCACACGCTGTTCGTGGCGAGTGCGGAGACGCACGCGGTCAACCCCCTCGTCTATCAGCGCCTGGCCTATGACCCGATGGCGGATTTCCTGCCCATCACGCTCTTCGCCGATGGGCCCTTCGCGCTGGTCGTCCGGTCCGGCCTCGGCACCGATACGCTGGCGGCCTTCACGGCGCTGGCGCGCAGCCGGCCGGGCGCGCTCACCTACGCGTCCTGGGGCATTGGCTCCACCTCCCACCTCGCGGCCGCGCGTGTCATCCAGGCGGCGGGGCTGGACATGCTGCATGTCCCCTATACCGGCGCGGCGCCGGCCTATACGGCGCTGGTCGCCGCGCAGGTCGATGCGATGTTCATGAATGCGGGCCCGGCCGAATCGCTGTCCAAGGATGGCCGCGTGAAGGTGCTGGGCATCGGCTCCTCCACCCGCGTGCCGCTGCTGCCGGCGGTGCCGACGCTGCGGGAACAGGGCATGGCGCTGGATGCCGCGAACTGGTTCGGCCTGGTCGGCCCTGCCCGCATGCCGGCCGCCGCCGCCACCCGCATCGCGGAGGCGAGTGCGGAGGCGCTCCGCAACCCCGCGGCGCAGGAGGTCTTCCGCACCCAGGGCATTCTGCCCGTCACCGGCACGCCGGACCAGGCGCGCGCCTTCATCACCGCGGACCGCGAACGCTGGGCCGCCGTGATTCGCCCGCTCAACCTGCGGCTGGATTGAGGCGTTGCAGGCGGAGGCGCTCCGGCGCCTCCGTCCCCCGCTTCTCCGCGAAGCGCGCCAGCGTTGCCTCCGGCCACGTCCCGGCGCGCCGCGTGGCAAGGTTGACGCAGAGGAACAGCACCTCGTTCTCCGCGGAGAGCCAGCCTTCGGTCGCGTGGTACAGCCGGTGCTTCACCAGCAGCCGGCGATGGTCATAGGCCACCAGCACGCTTTCCGCCGCCAGCGGCATCGCCAGCGTCACCTCCCGCCGATAGCCCTGCCAGGATTCCACCGCGAAGGTGCCGAACCCGGCGTCCCGCAGCGGTGCGCCGAGCCCCCATTCGGGCCAGACGACATCGGTCGCGAGGTCGAAGGCCACGAGGTAGTAGGCCAGGTTCATGTGGCCATAATGGTCCACCCATTCGGGACGGACCTCGCAGATCGTCTCTCTCATCCGCACTCCGGATAGGCTAGCCAGCCCAGTTCCCGCCCATCCGGGTCCGTGACCCGCCAGGCATCCACGCAGCGCCGTTCCAGCATGAAGGCGCGCAGCCCCTCACCCGCCCGCGCCGCGCTTGCCGGCATGCGGGACTCGACCGCGCCCGCCGCCACACAGTCCTGCCGCGCGCCGCCGGGCACCAGCAAGCGCGCCGTCACCCGCACATCGTCCAGCGCCCAGGCATCCACCACCATCGCCCCCGCCTGGCCTTCCAGACAGGCACGCAGCGCGGGGGCGAGGGGCACCACCGATGCCTCCCACCCCGGCGCCTGCGCCGTCGCCGGCAGCGCCATCAGCAGCGCTGCAGCCGTCTTCAACAGCGGCTCCGCCGCCAGGAACTTCACAACAGCGGCTCCGCCGCCAGGAACTTCAATGGATGTCGTCCGCCCTGGCAATCGCCTCGGCCAGCTTCGCCGCGCTGAAATCGGGCGATTTGCAGAGGTCGAGGATCACCTTCTCCTTCCGCGCGCCCAACTCGATCGCCGCCGGGATCAGGCGCACGACGTCATGGGGGATCACAACGGCGCCGTGGCGATCGGCGTGGATCACGTCCTCATGCGCCACATGCATCCCGTGGATCGTCACCTCCTGCCCACAAGCCACCATGTGGACATAGGCGTGGGACGGGTTGACCACGCCGGCCACCAGCTGGAAGCCGGGCGCCAGCATGTCCAGGTCGCGGATCGACCCGTTGGTCACGCAGCCCTGCGCGCCCAGCGCCTTGTGCACGGCGGTATGGACTTCGCCCCAGAAGGCGCCGACGCCGGGCGTGTCGTCCAGATCCTGCAGCACCACCACGGTCGGCAGGCTGGCGCGCTCCACATATTCGTACCAGCCGATGCGGATGGCGCGATCCTGGTCCTTCGGGCGGCCCGATGGCTGCGCGGCACGGATGGTGCCGGTGCGGGCCAGGCCACAGATCGGTGGCAGCTTCGGATCGGCGCAGACCATCGGCCGCACCGTGAAGCCATGGCCGCGGCGACTGGGCGCCACGAATTCCAGGGCGTTGCAGATCGTCGGCGTATCCCATTGCCGAAGCGCCTCAAGGTCTTCCGCCGTGAAGGGATGCTCGGCCATGGCGTTTCCTTTCCTCCTGCCCATCGGGGCCGGCGCAGGATCGGCCGGGGATGACCAGCCGTCAAAGGGGTAGCCAAGCTTGTTGCCGGACCCCGCGGCCTGTAGCCTCACCCTTGGTTGATAGAACCCGGCCCGGACCGTCCCATGGCTCATATGCGCCCCTGCCCCGCCACCTTGCCCCGGAACGCGGGGGAAGCGGCGGCATGACGAAGCCGGACGTCACGCTGCGCGGCAGCGGCGGCCGCGCGGAGACGTCCGACGGCCTGGCCGGCGCCCTCGCACCGCCCGGCAGCGGCGGCCTGCGCGGCTGGCTCGGCCGCATCGGCGTGCGCGCGGGCCTCATCACCCTGCTGATGGTGATGGTCGTCGGCCTGCTCTCCGGCTCCGCCCTCGTCGTCGTCGCCCGCCAGCTCGCGATCATCGAGCAGTTCGGCGGGCGGGACCGGGAAGCGGACACATCGGTGGACGAATTGGCGCTGCATGTCGCGGATTTCTCCTCCGCCTTCGCCAGCGTCATCGCCGGCGTGTTGCAGCCCGGCCCCACCGCCAACCGCATGGTCCGCAACGGCGAACTCGTCGGCAATTCCTTCGACGCCGTGAACCGCCTGCTGGCGGCCGATATCGACCCCATCGTCATGGGCGGCGGCGGCGACATGGCCCGCCGCCTGCCCGAATTCACCGAACAGGTCCGCGCCGCCTTCGCCGCCCGCCAGCGCACGCAATTCGCGCCGCTGCATGAGGAATGGCTGGATTTCGCCAGCGCCTTCAACCGCGTCGCCACCGCCGCGCGGGCGGAGGTGAAGCGCCGCTCCGACGCCTCCCTCGCCGCGGCGCATGAGCTGGAACGCCAGGCGCGCACCATCGTCATGGGCGCCGGCGCCGTCGGCCTGGTGGGCTGCGCGCTGGTCTGGATGGTGCTGGTGCAGGGCCTGGCGCGCCCGCTCGGCCGGCTGGCCGGCGCCATGGTCAGCCTCTCCCGCGGCGCGGTGGAGACGACCGTGCCGGGCACGGACCGCACCGACCAGGTCGGCGACATGGCGCGCGCCGTGCTCGTGTTCCGGGACAACCTCGTCGCCGCCCGCAACCTGACGGAGACGGCGCTGGAGAATGCGCGCCGCACCGCCATCGCCACCACCCAGGCATCGGATGCCATCGGCCAGGTCAGCGACGGCGCCATGACCCAGCTGGCGGAGCTTCGCCAGGTCGAGGAAGCGCTGGGCCAGACGCAGGACGCCGTGCGCGAAGTCGGCCGCACCACGCAGGAAAGCAGCGACCGCGCCGATGAATCGAAGGCCCTGCTGGCGGAGAACCTGGTCAAGCTGCGCAGCCTGATCGAGCTGGTGGATGCGGTGGCGGAGGATACGGAGCGCGTCACGCGCATCGCCGGCACCATCGCCAAGATCGCGACCCAGACGAACATCCTGGCCATCAACGCGGCCATCGAGGCCGCGCGCGCCGGTGAACACGGCCGCGGCCTCGCGGTGGTGGCGGAGGAAGTCCGCGCGCTGGCCGCGAGCAGCGAGACGCTGGCGCAGGAGATCGCCGATGTCGTCCTCGTCGCCGGCCGCCGCACCCGAGAGGGCAGCGGCACCGCCGCGGCGGTGGGGGAGGCGATGGATGAGCTGGAGGCGATCGTGACGGAAAGCGCCCGCCTGGCCGGCGCGATCGCGGTGGCGATGGAGGAACAGCAGGCGACCGTCACCTCCATCACCGATCGCGTCAGCACCCTGTCGCGCATCGGCCAGTCCAATGCGACGGCGGCGGAGGAAATCACCGTCACCATGATCGACCTCTCGAAACTGGCCTCCGAGACCCGCGCGGTGGTCGAGGCGATGGCGTCTGATCGGAACGGGGCATGAGCGGGCAGCAGGCGGTGGACGGGGATGTCGAGATCCTCGTCGTGGATGACAGCAGCTTCAACCGGCTGGTCCTGAAGCGCCGGCTGGGGGAGCTTGGCTACACCAAGGTCACGATGGCGGAGGATGGCGTGCAGGGCCTGGCCGCCCTGGAACGCCAGCGCTTCGACGTGGTGCTGCTGGACCTCGAGATGCCGAACCTCGACGGCATCGGCGTGCTGGAACAGTTGCACGCGGCCCGCGGCGCCGCGCCGCCCGTCATCGTCATCTCCGCCCTGACGGAGATGGAGAAGATCGTCCGCTGCATCGAACTCGGCGCGGAAGACTATCTGCCGAAAAGCTTCGACCCGCCGCTGCTGCGCGCGCGGCTTGGCGCGGTGCTGGAGAAGAAGCGGCTGCGCGAGGTCGCCGACGCCCGGCTGCACGCGCTGGAGGCCGAGCTGGAATCGGCCCGTGCCGCGCAATTGTCGCTGGTGCCACGGGATTTCACCGCGGCCGCCACCGGCGCGCTCTCCGTCCATGCGGCCATGGTGCCGGCGCGGCAGGTCGGCGGTGATCTCTATGACTGCCTGCGGCTGGATGCGAAGCACATGCTCTTCGCCGTGGCCGATGTCTCCGGCAAGGGCGCGCCGGCGGGGCTCACCATGGCGCGCACCCTCGGCCTGATGCGCGCGGCGGCGAAGCGCCTGTCATCCGATGTCGGCGCGCCGGACCCCGGCGACATCCTGACGATGACGAATGACGACCTTTCCGCCGACAATGAAAGCCAGACCTTCGTCACCGTCGTGGTCGGCGTCATCGATGGCACCACCGGCACGGGCCGCGTCGCCGTCGCGGGGCATGACCTGCCCGTGGTGCTGGGGGGCGGCGCGCCCCGCCTGCTCGGCCCGCTGCGCCGCCAGCCCGCGCTCGGCGTGATGGAGGGCATTCCCTACGCCTCCGACAGCTTCTCGCTGGCGCCGGGCGAATCGCTGTTCTGCTATTCCGATGGCGTGTCGGAGGCCGAGGACAACCAGGGCGGCTTCTTCGGCCAGGCGCGGCTGATGGCGGCGCTGGCGGAGGCGGGGACGGACCCGCGCCAGGTTGTCGAAGCGGTACTCCGCGCCGTCAGCGCCTTCGCGGATGGCGCACCGCAGGCGGATGACATCACGGCGCTGGCGCTGAGGCACGCGGGATAAGCGCCACGCGGGATAGGGCGGGGCGGGAAGCACCCCGCCCCGAAACGCTCAGCCCGCGACGAAGCCGTTCGTCACGTGGAAGACGCCGTCGCTGGCCAGCACGTTGCCGCGCGTCACTTCCGGCGTCGGGCGGCCGGCCGCCAGAGTCACGCCTTCGCGCGCCAGGCGCGCGGTGCGTTCGCCCGTCGCGGTCACGGTCAGGCGCGCGCGGTCCCAGGTGACGATGGTGTTGCGGCGCGCCGCGATGTCCGGGAAGCGCAGCAGGCCCCAGGCCGCATTGCCGAAGACCAGCGCCTGCATCTGCGCACGCTGCGCTTCCGTCGGCTGCGCCGGCGGGTTGTCCAGCAGCGCCAGGGTCGCCGCCGGCAGGCCGTTCAGCGAATCATTCGTCGGCGCGAAGAGGGTCACGGCGCCGTTCTGACGGCCGAGGCGCGACGTCGCGCCGCTGACCACCAGCGCGTTCACGAAGCGGGTATGCTCCGGCTTGCTGCGCAGCAGGGACAGGATGTCGATCGTCCCGTCCTCCGGCACGATCCGGGGCGGGGTGGGGGTCTGGCAGGCGGCGAGCAGCAGCGTCAGGCCGCCGGCGCCGAGCGCGTGGCGTCGGGAAATCACGGGCAGATCCTTCCTGTCAGAATCCGGCGCAAAGCCCTTGGCGCCGGTAGAGAGTGGGTGGGAGCGTCTACCCGCCCCGCGCCGCAGCGTCCAGCAGGGCCAGGCAACCGGTGCGCAACCGGTCCGCGATCAGCCCGCGATCCCCTCCGGCGCGAAGCCGTCGGGTTCCAGCACCACCACCGGCTCCCCATTGCCCAGCACGCCGACGCCACCGATGCCCGGCAGCGCCGCCAGGGCCGGATGCAGCGGCCGCAGCAACAGGTCCGTCCGCCGCTGCACCGCGCCGACCGACAGGCCGAAGGACCGCCCGCCAGACTTCACGATCACGATCGCGCCGCCGCCGCGCGCCTCCCCCGCCGGCAGCCCCAGCACGGCGGCCAGGGACAGCACCTCGCAGCCCGGCGCCGCGCCAGCGTCCAGCACCGCCTCCACCCGCGCCGCCGGCAGCGCGTAGGGATGGCCCGCCACCTCCACCAGCAACACGGGCTGCACCGCGGCCGTCAGCGGCAGGCGGAGCGTGAAGCTGGTGCCCTGCCCCGGCGCGCTGGCGATCTCCACCGTGCCGCCCGCCCGGCGGATGGCGTCCTGCACCACATCCAGGCCGACGCCGCGGCCCGAAGTCTCCGTGATCGTCTCGGCGGTCGAAAAGCCGGGGCGGAACAGCAGCGCGTGGACCTCATCGTCGCTCATGCGCGCGGCCTGCTCGGCGCTGACCAAGCCGCGGGCCGTGGCGCGGGCCAGCACCCGGGCGCAATCGATGCCGCGGCCATCCTCGCTGACGCGAACCCGGACCTGGCCGGTGCGGCGGGCCGCGGAAACGCGCAGCGTCGCGCGGCGCGGCTTGCCGGCCTCCTCCCGCTCCTCCGGCGTCTCGATCCCATGGTCCACCGCATTGCGGGTGAGGTGCAGCAGCGGGTCCGCCAGCAATTCCACCAGGCTGCGGTCGATGGTGACGTCCTCGCCCTCCATCACCAGTTCGACCTCCTTCGCGGAGGCCTGGGCCACGGCGCGCACCACGCGGGGCAGGCGGCCGAACAGCGTGCCCACCGGCACGACGCGCAACTCCATGACCGAATCGTCCAGCCGCCGCATGCCCACGGCCAGGCGGTTCTCCGCCCGCTCCAGCGTTTCCTGCACCTGGCGCAGCCGGCCGACGGCCTGGCCCAACTCCCGCGCCGCACCGCCGGCCAGGCGGCGTTCCAGCGCCCCGAGATTGGCCAGCGCCTCCGTCATCCCCCCATCCGTCAGGGCTTCCGCCAGGGCGAGGGAGGCCGCGCGGACTTCCGCTTCCAGGGCGATGATCTGGTCGATCGTCTCCTGCCGCACGCGCAGCGTCACCGGCGCGGCGCGCATGGGCGCGGCCTGCTCCGCCACGCCGGCACCCTCCGTGATGGGCGAGAGTTCCAGCACGACGGCGCGGGCGGGATCGGCGGCGGTCACGGCGCGGGACAGCGCATCGGCCTCCGCCGGGCCGGCCAGCAGCATGTCGAGATGGGGGGGCTGCGCGTCCAGCACCGTGCGGCTGGTCAGCACTTCCGCCTCCGCCGCCAGGGCCGCTGCCACGGCGGCCTCGGCTTCCGCTGGCACGCCGGTGGCCATCCGCAGGCGGTAGAGCACCCGCCCGCCTTCAAGTGCCGCCAGCGCGCGGCGCCGCCCTTCCGCGCCCAGCAGCGGCGCGAAGGCGGCGGGGATGCGCGCATCCGCCTGTTCGGGGCCCGGCCCCACTTCCTGCGCCTGACGCAGCGCGGCCAGCCCACCTTCCGCGGCGCTGCGCAGCCGATCGGCGATGACCGGGCCCTGCGCCGCCAGCGTCGCCGCCGCATCGGGCTCGGCGGCACGATCCGCCAGGTCGGCCAGCGACAGCAGCAGGTGTTCCAGCCCCTCCAGCCCGAAGGCGGCCGCCACCTCCGCCGCTTCCTGCGCGGCCGCCATCGCCGCGGCCGCGTCGCCGCCCGCCGTCACCGCTTCCGCCTGCAGGGCCAGCGCGGCAAGCCGCGGGCCGAGCGCCGCCGATTCAGTGCCTGGCGCACCCGCCAGGCGATCGGCCCCCGCGGGTTCCCCGGCCTCGGCCTCCAGCAGCGCCAGCATCCGCCGCAACCCGCCCAGCGCCGCCAGCGCCCCGGCGCCGCCGGCCTGCGCCGCCAGCCGGTCGAAGCCCGCGCCGAGCCGCCCGAGCCCCAGCATCCGGGAGGCATCGCCGAGATCGGCAGCCTCCCGCAGCGCCTCCGGCCGCCGTTCCACGGCCAGCGCCGCCAGCAGGGGCGCGGCCTCCACGGTCCGGGAAGCGAGCGCGCCCAGCAGCGCCGCCGCCGGGCCGGGCGAAGGCGCGGCTGGCGGGGCGGGCGCGGGGCTGGGCTGGCGGGATGGGGCCGGCACATTGCCATCGGCCAGCGCGCCGAGCCTGGCCAGCAATTCCGCCGGCGCGGGCACGTCCTTGTGCTGCTCGATCACGACCGCACGCTGGCGCCGCAACACATCGACCGCGGCCAGCAGCGCGTCGGCGATGGCGCCTTCCACCACCAGCCTGCCGTTGCGCGCCAGGCCGAGGATGTCCTCCGCCCGATGCGCCACGTTCTTCATCCCCGGCGCGCCGAGCGCATCGGACATGCCCTTCAGGGAGTGGAAGGCCCGGAACAGCCGGTCCACCGCCGGCCGGTCCGCGGCCGCGCCGCCCGCCAGGATGCGCTCGATGGCATCGAGGTGTTCTTCCGACTCGCCCGCGAATTCCTGCCAGAGGCCCTCGTCGTCAATCATCGATCGCTCCGCCAGCCGGGGATCATAGGCCGCTCCGCGAGCCGGGGGCTCACCGCGCTGCCTCCACCGGCAGCCCGGCCGCACGCCGGGCGGTGCGCAGCAGCGCCTCCCCCTGCCGCTGCTTGAGGTCCGGGCTGAGGGCGCCGGAGGGCTTGCCGACGATGCCGGCAACGCCGAGCCGCCTGGCCTCCACCGCCGTCGCCGATCCGGGCCGGGCGGCGGAGGAGACGATGACGACCTGGCCGATCCCCTCCAGCGCCCAGCGCCGCATCACGCCGATGCCGTCGAGTTCAGGCATCTCGATATCCAGCATGGTCAGGTCGGGCTGGCAGTCGCGCATGGCGGCCAGCGCCCGCACGCCATCGGCGGCTTCGCCGACCACCTCGAAATCCGGGTCCGTCGCCAGCGTCTCCCGCACCAGGCGGCGCATCATGGCGCTGTCATCCACCACCAGGACGCGGCGCTTCGCCGCGGTGGGGGCCGGGGCGAAGGGCAGATCCTGGCCGGCAATGGCGATGGCGGCGGCGTGGGAGGCCAGCGCGGTCGCGTCGAAGGGCGGCTCCGCCAGCAGGGTGCGCAGCGAATCGAGGCCCAGCGCCTCCGCCATCGCACGCAGCGAATCGGCGGCTCGGGCGGCCTCCGCCTCATCCGTCGCCGCGGCCAGCCTCAGGCAGCCCGCCTGGAATTCGGGCGTGAAGGCCGCCAGCATCTCCGGGTCCAGCGCCGCCGCGGCTGGGGTCGCCAGGGGGGCCACCGGTGGCGTCGACGGGGCCGGTGGCGGCCGATCCTCGCCATGCGCCACGATCAGCGCGGCATGGCTGGCCAGCACAGCAGCCAGGTCACGAAGCCCGGCCGCATCGAAGGGATCGAGCAGCGGCAGCGCGCGGTCAAGCAGCAGCTTGAGCGAGGCAAGCCCCGCCGCGCCGGCCAGGGCCCGCAGCCCGTCCAGTGCCCGCCCCGCGGCGCCTTCGTCGCCCGCCGCCGCCAACTTCGCGCAGGCCGCGTCGAATTCCGGGGCCAGCGCATCCAGGATCTCCCGGTCCAGGCTCGGCGCCGGCGGTGGCGGCGCCGCGGCAGCGGGGGGCGGGGCTGCCGGCACGGGGGCGACATCCGCCCCGGCCTCCCCAACCGCGCGGGCCTGGCGTGCCAGCGCCTCCGCCGCCCGATGCAGGGCGGGCAGGTCCAGCGGGTCGAGCGCCAGCGCCGCATCCTCCACCATCCGCGCCAGCGATGGCGCGCCGAGTGCCGCCGCCATGGCGCGCAGCTGGTCCAGCGCGCGCTGCGCCGGCGCGGCATCCCGCACCATCGCCAGCCGCACGGCCTCGGCCTCGAATTCCGGGACGAAGGCGTCGAGCATCTCCCGGTCCAGGGTCATGCCACGCGTTCCCGGGTGAGAGCCTGGACGCGGCGGCCGAGCCCCGCGGGGTCCGCCGTCTCCACCGCCAGCCCACTCTCGATCACCGCGCCGGGCATGCCGGCGACGACGCAGCTTGCGGGTGACTGGGCCAGCACGGGCATGCCCCTCTCCGTCATGGCGCGGGCGCCCTGCTCCCCATCCCGGCCCATGCCGGTCAGCACCACGCCCAGCGCGCGGCGCGCCACCAGCGCGGCGGATTGGAACAGCAGGTCCACGGAAGGATGCACCGCCATCGGTCCGGAGGCGAGTCGAAGCGTCAGCCCGCCCTCCCCCCCCGCCGCGCGGCGTGCCAGATGGCCATCGGTGCCACCCGGGATCACCGTGATCTCCCCCGGGATCAGCACCGGCCCCGCGCGGCCGACGCCGACCGGCACGCCCGACAGCCGGGCCAGGTGATGCGCCAGGTCCGGCGCCAGGTCGGCCGGCATGTGCTGGGCCACCACGCAGGGCACCGGCAGGCGCCCCGCCGCGGCCAGGAAGGCCGCCAGCGCATCCGGCCCACCGGTCGAGGCCCCCACCACCACCACGTCGCAGCCGCCCGCGGCCTTGACCACCCGGACCGGCCCCGCCGCCCGCGCCATCGGCCGCACCGCCGCGCGCTGCCCCGCCCAGTGCCGCAGCCTGGGCCGCAATTCACGGTCCAGCATGCCGAGGTCCACGCCGCCGAGGTCACCATCCTTGCAGACATAGTCGACCGCCCCGCGGTCCAGCGCCGCCAGCGCCGTGGCCGATC
The DNA here is from genome assembly GCF_051859025.1 of Falsiroseomonas sp. Taxonomy (GTDB): domain Bacteria; phylum Pseudomonadota; class Alphaproteobacteria; order Acetobacterales; family Acetobacteraceae; genus Falsiroseomonas. Next base: position 147,553 of record NZ_JBHYGL010000039.1, read on the forward strand.
CGTCGCGCGTGTGGTGGCTCACCATCAGCACCGCCGGCGGATCGGGCAGCGCCATGATGCGCCGCGTCGCCTCCAGCCCATCCAGCTTCGGCATCTCCACATCCATGGCGATGACGTCGGGGCGAAGCTTCGCGGCCTGCTCCACCCCGGCCTCGCCATCGGCGGCCTCGCCCACCACCTTGAGGTCGCCCTCAGCCTCGATGATCCGGCGCAGCGCCATGCGCATGAAGCCGCTGTCGTCCACGACGAGGACGCGGATCAAGATGCGGCACCCAGGATGGCGGCGCGGCAAATCGGCAGGGGGGCGTCCTGGAATTCCGCGATGGCCGACACCAGCCCTTCCCCCGCCACGGCGGCGATCAGCCTTTCCGGAATGCGCCGCAACCCCGTGACGACGGACACCGCCAGCGCCACGGGCCGTACCCCCGCCAGGCGCAGCAGCGGCGCCTCCGCCCCCGGCGCCCCCAGCACGGAGGCGAGGCCGAGGCGTTCCCCGGCATCGAGCACCGGCAGCACATCCCCCCGATGCGCGGCCACGCCGCGAAAGGCGGAAAGCCGTCCCTCAGGGGTGGGGCTCGGCGTCATGGGCGGGATCACCGCCTGAACCTCCTCCACCGGCAGGGCGAAGGCCTGGCCACCGGCGGCGCAGACCAGCAGGGCGCGGACCGGTTCCGGCACCGGGGGCGCCATGACCTGGCCAAGCGGCGCCATGGCGAGTTCAGCCAGGGCCGCGTCGAGACGCGCGACCAGCGTCGCCTCCCCGGGCCGCGCGGGCTCGATCCGATGACAGGGCAGGCCGAGGCGCCTTCCGGCATGGCGGAACAGCACCAGCAACCCGGGCGGCGGGGCTTCGCCAACCGGCGCCTCGGCCGCCCAGGCGGGGTCCAGCACCATTACCGGCGCGCCGGCGGCGATGGCATAGCCCAGCGCGGCGCTGCCTGCACCCGGCGCGGGGCGCAGCGCCGGCATCGGCACCACGCGTTCCAGCGCGGCGAAGGGCAGCACCAGCCGCAGCCCGCCGATCTCCGCCGCCATCGCCACCAGCCGCGCCCGGCCGGCGCGGGCGGGCACCGCCCATCCGGCGCCGGTCGCCGCTTCCGCCGCCGGCACGGGCCGGGCGGACAGGCGCGGCGCCAGCAGCGGCAGGGCACCCGGCGGCGCCTCCTCCACCAGGGCCTCCCCCGCCATCACCAGGCGGCCGCCGGGGCCATCGATCATCACCCAGGCCTCGCCGCCCGGCAGGCCGGGCTGGGGCGTCATCACCGGCAGCGCCTGGCCGCCGATCACCACGATGCCCAGCAGCCCGGCCCCGGCGAGCGGTGCCGGCCGCAGGCGCTGCGGTTCCACCAGCTGCGCACCGGGTGGCAGCAGGAAGGCCAATCCGCCGGCGATCAGGGCTTCAGCCACCCGCATCCTCCCGCCGCCAGATGCCCACCAGGTCCCGCGACCAGAGCCGCAGGCCAAGCCCGGGGGGCGCCGAATCGGTGGGGCCCAGCAGCAGGGCGCCGCCCGGCCGCAGCGCCGCGGCCAGATGGCGCAGGACCGTCAGCTTTCCTTCCGGCGTCATGTAGATCAACACGTTGCGGCACAGGATCACATCGGCTGACGCCTCGGCCAAGCCGCCATGCAGCAGGTTCTCCCGCCGGAAGCGCACGCCGGGGCGCAAAGCCGCAACCGGTTCGAACCACCCAGCGGCGATGTCGAGTAGCGCCCGGTCCTCCGCCCGTACTTCCCGCAGCGCATCGGGCGGGCCGAGGCGGTAGCGCGCAGCCTCCGCCGCCTGCAGCGCCGGGCGGGAGACATCGACACCCAGCACCCGCCAGGGATGCCCGCTCCGCACGCCGAGGATGGCGAGCGTCCAGGCCTCCTCCCCCGTCGCGCAGCCAGCGGAGACCAGGGACAGTGGCCGCCCCGTGGCGCCCGCCACCAGGTCTGGCAGCACGATCTGGCGGAACTGGTCGAGTTGCGCGGCGGCGCGGAACATCCGCGTCTCCTGCACCGTCACCGCATCCAGCAGCGCAGCCCAGTCGGGATGGTCGATCCCGGGGCGATCCATCGGCAGCCGCGCGACCAGCGCGGAGGCACGCACCAGCCGGTTCATCAGGATCTCGGACGCGGCGAAGCCCGCCAGGGCCTCGAGCCGCGCCATCACGGCGCCGAAAGGCAGCGCGGCCAGGGCGTGCGACCCGGTATCCGGCACCGTCGGTCAGCCGACCGCGTCCAGCACGGCTGTCAGCCGGTTCAGGCCATCCTCCCGGCTGTAGCGCATCGCCTTGGTCATCTGCTGCACGAAATGAACGCCGAGTCCGCCGATCTCCCGGTCCTCCAGCGCCGCATCCGTGTCCGGCGCGGCCCGCGCCAGCGGGTCGAAGGCACGCCCGTCATCCTCCACGGTGGCGATCACTTCATCCGCCTCCGTCCGCACGGTGACGGCGATGTAGGTGGCGCCGCCCTCCCCGCCCGTGCCGTGCATGGCGACATTGGCGGCCAACTCCTCCACCACCACCGCCAGGCGATGCGCGGCCTTGGGGGAGAGACCCACCTCCTCGGCAAATCCCTCCAGCGCGTCGAGCAGACGCGGAACCTCCTCCGTATCGGGCGGTATGGTCAGGGCAAGCGGTTGCGGCACGTGAGGTGCTCTCTGGAAGCCGATCGCGGGAAGGTTAGCCGTGGCCGCGGCGCTTGTCGCGCCCCCCGCGCATCAGACCGATGCCGTTGCAACGCCGGAGGGCGGGCGACCCACCCCACGGACCAAGCGGGCCACCGGCGCGCACTGCCCGGGGGTGGGCAAGCGCTGCGCCCGGCGTCGCGGATCGATCACCCCGCCAGCGCGCGCCAGACGCGCTCCGGCGTCAGCGGCATGTCGATGTGATCGATGCCCAGCGCCTCGCACGCCGCGGAGACGATGGCCGGCGGCGCGCCGCAGGCCCCACCCTCCCCGGCCCCCTTCACGCCCAGGTCGTTGATCGGCGTCGGCACGATGTTGAAGTCGATCGCCATGTCCGGCAGGTCATCGGCCCGCGGCATGGCGTAGTCCTGGAAGGTCGCGGTCAGGAACTGGCCGCTTTCCGGATCGTACAGCGCGTGTTCCAGCACCGCCTGGCCGAGCCCCTGCGCGATGCCGCCATGCGACTGGCCATGCACCAGCATCGGGTTGATCACCACGCCCACGTCATCGACGGCGGCATAGCGCACGACGGTGAGGCGCCCCGTATCCGGGTCGATCTCCACTTCCGCGACATGGCAGCCATTGGGGAAGTTGCATTCGGTGCTGCGCTTGTAGAGCACCTGTTCGTCGAGGCCGGTCTTTTCGCCAGCCGGCAGCTTCGCGGGATCCTGGGCGGCGACCACCACCTGCTTCCACGTCACGGCCATATCCGTGCCCGCGACCGCGAATTGCCCGGCAACGAGTTCGATATCGGCCACGCCGGCTTCCAGCAGATGCGCGGCGATCCGCTTCGCCTTGGCCAGCACGGCTTCGGAGGCCCGCGACGATGCGACGCCACCCATCTGGGAGGAGCGTGAGCCACCCGTGCCGAAGCCCTGCTCCACCTGGTCGGTATCGCCCTGGATCAGTTCCACATCCTCGAACGGAATGCCGAGGCGGGCATGGACGATCTGGGCGAAGGCGGTCTCATGCCCCTGCCCGTGGCTGAAGGTGCCGACATGCAGCCGCGCCTTGCCTTCCGGCGTCATCACCACCCGCGCCCATTCCTGCGGCTGGCCGCCCGACGCCTCCACGAAATAGCCGATGCCGATGCCGCGCTTCTTCCCCGCAGCCTCCGACGCCGCCTTGCGCGCGGGATAGCCATCCCAATCCGCGAGCTTGAGCGCCATGGCCTGCGTACCGCTGAAATCGCCGCTGTCCAGCACGTTGCCGACGCAATTCTTGTACGGCATCTGGTCCGCGCGGATGAAGTTGCGGCGCCGGATCTCATCCTTGCCGATCCCGAACTGCGCCGCGCCGATATCGAGCAGCCGTTCGATCGTATAGGCGATCTCCGGCCGGCCCGCGCCGCGATAGGCGTCCGTCGGCACGGTGTTGGTGAAGGCGCACCGCACCTGGAGATTCACGGCCTGCAGGTCATAGACCGTGCCCGCGATACGCGCCCCCGCCACGGTCGGGATGCGCGGCCCGAAATCGAACAGATAGGCGCCCATGGCCGCGATGGTACGGGCGCGCATCCCCAGCGCCTTGCCATTCGCGTCGAAGGCCATCTCCGCCGTCGTCACGTGATCGCGGCCATGCGGGTCGCTCACCATCGTCTCGCTGCGATCGGACCGCCACTTGACCGGCCGGCCGAGCCGCTTCGCCGCCCACAACACCAGCGCGGATTCCGGAAAATTCTTCCCGCGCAGCCCGAAGCCGCCACCGACATCGCGGGAGATCACGCGCACCTTCTCCAGCGGCACCTTGAAGGCGAACTTCGCCAGCGACTCCCGCACCTTCATCGCGCCCTGGCTCGGGCTGTGCAGTTCGTAGCGCTCCCGCTCCGCATCCCATCGGCCGATGGCGACGCGCGGTTCCATCGGGTTGCCGACCAGGCGGTTCTGCACCAGTTCGACCCGCGCCACGGTGTGCGCCTGCGCGAAGGCCGCATCGGCCTCCGCCTCCCGCCCGTTCGACCAGTGGACGCAGAGGTTGCTGCCATTCTCCTCCCAGATCACCGGCGCGCCGGGGTCCAGCGCGCGGGCGGTGTCGGTGATGGCGGGCAGCGGCTCGTAGTCGATCTCGACCAGTTCGCAGGCGTCCTGTGCCTGGGCCCGGGTTTCCGCCACCACGGCCACGACCAGGTCGCCCACGAAGCGCACGCGGTCCGTCTGCAGAATGGTGCGCGGCGGCGCATAGAGCGGCTGCGTGCCGTCCATCGCCGGCACCTCCACCATCACCGGGAACAGGCCGATGCCGTCGGCTTCCGCATCCTGCCCCGTCAGCACCGCCAGCACGCCGGGCGCGGCGCGCGCGGCATCCAGGTTGACGGACAGTATCCGCGCATGGGCGTGGGGGGAGCGCAGCACCGCGAGATGCGCCTGGCCCTCGACATTGATGTCATCCGTGTAGGTGCCGCGGCCGGTGAGGAGGCGCACATCCTCCTTCCGCCGCACCGGTTGGCCGATGCCGAACTGGTCGCCCACCATCTGGTCCATCGAACGTCTTCCCTTGTGTTCTTTATTCAGTAGTGGCCGGCGACCGTGGCCGCGCTTTGCCCCGCGATACGCCCCAGCGTCACGGCGCTGAGCAACCCGTTGCCGGAGAGGTAGCCGCCAGCCTCCGGCCCCGAAACGCCGCAGGCCGCGCCGCCGGCCGCGAACAGGTTGGGGATGATACCGCCACCCGCAAGCCGCACGCGCGCGCCTTCATCGACCACAAGCCCGCCCTGGCTGTGGAACAGCGCGCCGGTCACGCGCACGGCGCAGAGCGGCGCGGCCAGCGGCGCCACGCCTTGCCAGTTGCGGCCGAAGCCATCCGTCGCGCCATCGCGCTTCAGGCGCGCGACATCATCGAAGGTCGAGAGGAAGGCGTCCTCCGGCAGCTTCATCAGGCGCGCCAGTTCGCCTGGCGTCTCCGCGCTGATCACCGCGCCCGCTGCCTGGGCCTGGCGGAAATCCTCGAACTGCGCGGTGATGCCGGCGATGCGGCTGTCGAAGACATCCCAGGCGACGGCGCCGGGCTGGCCCATCACGGCGACGCCCGCCTCCGAATAGCCGGAGGATTCATTCCAGAACCGCCGGCCCTCCACATTCACCTGGAAGCCGCCTTCCATGATGACGGCCCAGGAGACGAGGATGCCCTGCGGATGGGCCACGGACCCATGCCCCTGGTGGCCGGTCATGTCGCGCAGTTCCGCGCCGATCTGCTCGCCCCAGGAAAGCGCCTCGCCCTCATTCCCGGGATGGCCGAAATAGACGGCCTCCGCGAGTTCGGGGATGTATTTCCGCACGAGTTCCTTGTTGCCGGCATAGCCGCAGCAGGCGAGCACGATGGCCTTGGCGCCGATGCGTTCCTCGCTGCCATCCGGGCGCTGTGCCACCAGACCACGGAGGCGGCCCTGTTCGTCCGCAACCAAGGTGGTGACGCGCGCTTCCGTCAGCAGCGGAACGCCCGCCGCTTCCGCCGCGCTGCGCAGACGGTCCACGAGTTCCGCGCCGCTCCGGCTCGGCAGCCCATGCATCCGGCGATGCGTATGGCCCGGGTAGGAGAAGTCATGCACGACGGAAAAATCGAGCCCGTGGCGATCGGCGAGCCATTCGATCGCCTGGCCCGCATTCTGTGCGACGGTTTGCACCGTGGTGGGTTCAGCCTGGCCATGCGCCTTCTTCTGGATGTCGCGCGCGAAGGTCTCCACATCATCCTCGATGCCATGCGCGCGCTGGAAGCGCGTGCCCGCCGCCGGGATGAGGCCCGCGCTGAGGGACGTGCTGCCCCGCGGCACCGGATCGCGTTCCAGCAGCAGCGGCTCCACGCCGGCATCCAGGCAGGAGAGTGCCGCCACCAGGCCGGCCGCGCCGGCGCCGATGATGGCGACCGGGACCTCGATCTCGAAGGCCGGATTGGCCTCGGTGACGACGCGGCCGATGCTCATGACAGCGTCGCCAGTTCCTCGGCGATGGTGCTGATCTTCGCCACGGGGCGCAGCGCCTCGATCGCCGTCTTGTGCAGTTCCTCGGTGAAGGCGGCGCAGGCGTCTTCCAGCACCGTCACCTCGAACTCCCGCACATGCGCGCCGCGTACGGTGGAAGCGACGCCGCCATTCGTCACGATGCCACTGACCAGCAGCCTGCGGATGCCCGCCTTGCGCAACACCCACTCAAGCCGCGTCTGGTAGAAGGCGTCATACCCCACCTTCTCCACCGGCAGGTCGGAGGGCGCGAGTTCTTCCACCACCTGGTGGCCCCAACCCCCCATGACGAAATCGCCCTTCTTGAGGAAGGGCCGCATGGCCTTCAGGTGCGGGTCGATCCAGGGCTCGCCACCCTTGCCCGTGAACAGCGTGAAATGGGTGGAGGCGATCCACCCGCCCTTCGCCCGCATCGCATCCGCCAGCGGCTTGAGGCGCGCGGGAATGGCCGCGATGGCCGGCGCGGAATAGCCCGCGCGGCCATAGGCGCCTTCAGGATGAATGAAGTCGTTCTGCAGATCGCAGAGCAGCAGTGCGGTCTGCGAAAGGGGGATCGTCGCCTCGGCCATCGCCGTCACTCCCGTTCGATGATGAGGTTGCCGAAGCGATCCGTGCGCGCGACCAGGTCCGGATCGACGACGACCGTCGCATCCCCCTGCTCCAGGATCGCCGGGCCGTGCACGCGGGAGCCTTCCGGCAGGTCGAGCCGCGACCACACCGTGGCGGTGTGCCAGGCGCCATCGAACCACACCTGCCGCGCGCCCCGCGCCGCATTCTCCACCGTCGCATCCTTGGGTGGTGCCAGCGCCGTCAGGTCGAAATCCGGGCGGATGCCGATGGCGGCCGTGCGGAGGGAGACGATGCGGATGCCGAGGCCCGGCAGAAGGCGGCTGAAGGCCGTCTGGTAGGCAGCCTCGAAGGCCATGCGGATGATGGCCTCCGACACGCCCGTCGTGCCGTTCCTCACATGCACGGGCAGCGGTACGCCGACCGTGTGGGTCTGGCCGGCATAGTGCATGTCCAATTCGAAGCGGATCTCGATCCGCTCCACCGGCAGTCCCGCCGCTTCCACCACGGCGCGTGCGGCGGTGGCTTCCTCCACCATCCGCTGGTCAAGCGCCGCGGCATCGATGCCGTCCAGGTTGCGGTTCAGCGTCCGCACCTGGTCATGCCGCACATCGGCAATGACGCAGCCGATAGCACTCGTCACGCCGGGGAAGCGTGGCACCAGCGCCGCTTGCAGGCCGACTTCCTTGATGAGCGCGCCGACATGCAGCGCGCCGCCACCACCGAAGGGCAGCGCCACGAATTTCTGCGGATCATGCCCGCGCTCGATCGACACGAGCCTGATGGCGCCCGCCATCTTGGCATTGGCCACGCGCACCACGGCCTCCGCCGCCGCCATGGCATCGAGGCCCAGCGGTTGGCCCACATGATGCAGCAGCGCCGCCTTCGCACCCTCCACATCCAGCCGCGCCAGCGCGCCGCCGATGGGCTTGTCCGCATTGATCCGGCCCAGCACGACATTCGCATCGGTCAGCGTCGGCCGCGTATTGCCCTGCCCGTAGCAGACCGGCCCGGGCCGGCTGCCCGCGCTTTCGGGCCCCACCTGCAACAACCCGCCACGATCGACGTGGGCAATGGAGCCACCGCCGGCGCCGATGGTCGTGATCTCGATCATCGGGCTCCGGATCACCAGGCCGAAATCGATCGTCGCCTGCGCCGCCAGCGCCATCTCTCCGCCTGCGACCAGCGATACGTCGAAGGACGTGCCGCCCAGGTCGCAGGTGATCGCATTCTCGAAGCCCGCTGCCTTGGCGATGGCCGCCGCGGCGATGACACCAGCCGCGGGGCCGGACAGCGCCGTGCGCGCCGGCACGCTGCGCGCCGTCGCGGTGGACATGATGCCGCCATTGGACTGCACGATGTGGAAGCGCCCGCCGAAGCCCGCGTATTCAAGCGCGCCTTCCAGCTTGCCGAGGTAGCTCGCCACGCCGGGTTGCAGATAGGCGTTGAGCGCGGTGGTGGAGGCGCGCTCGAACTCCCGGATCTCCGGCAGGATTTCCGAGGAAACACTGACATGCGGCGTCGGCCAGATCGCGCGCACGGCCTTCGCCGCCGCGGCCTCGTTCACCCCGCTCGCATAGGCATTGATGAAGACGATCGCGCAGGCTTCGGCGCCGCGCGCCAGCAATTCACGCGCCGCGGCTTCCACCGCCGCGATATCGACAGGCGTGTGCACCGTGCCATCGGCCAGCGTGCGTTCCGGCACCTCGAAGCGCATATCGCGGTCCGTGATGGGCAGGAACTCGCCCCAGAGGCCCCAGGTGTTGCGCCGGTCCCGCCGCCGCATCTCCAGCACATCGCGGAACCCCGCGGTGGTGATGACGCCAAGCTTCGCACCCTTGCGTTCCAGCAGCGCATTGGTGCCGACCGTCGTGCCATGCACGATCGCCTCGAACCCCGCAGGCCCACCGAGCGCGCGTAGCCCGTTCATGAAGCCCACGGCCTCATCACCGCGGTTCGACGGCACCTTCGCCGTGCGGAAGGATGCCGTGCCCGGATCATAGAGGAACAGGTCGGTAAACGTGCCGCCGACGTCCACGCCGACGATGGGTGCGCTGCTCATGCCTGGTATCCGTAGTCCTGTGCCGCGCGTTCCGCGCTGACGAAGCCCAGCTTGATGTCGCGCGCGACGGCCTCACGCGGCCGCTGCATCGGGTCGCCCCATCCGCCGCCACCAGGCGCTTCGAGGCGCACGCGCTGCCCGGCCTCGATCTTCACGCCGACGATCTTGCTGGCCATGGGCGGCGTGTTCCAGCCTTCCGTCGATTGCCACGCGAAGGTGTTCAGCGCCGCCGGGTGCCCACCGCTGACGCCGAAAGGCGCATAGCGCCCGCGTTCGCCCAGCAGTGCCACTTCCGTGGTGCCCGGCGACAGCGCCTCGATCTCATAGATCGCGCCGACACCGCCGCGATGCAGCCCGGCACCACCGCTATCCGGCCGCAGCGCCCATTGCGTGAACATCACGGGATAGGCGGCTTCCAGGATTTCCGCCGGCGGGATCGTCGCGGTGGAGATCGGGTTGTTCGCGTGGTGCAGCCCATCGCTCTCCGGATTGCCGCCGAGGCCGCCGCCGAAGAAGGAGAACATGACCCAGCGCGTGCCATCCTTGCGCTGGCCGGACAGCGACAGTGCATTGATGGTGCCGAAGGGCGCCGCCGTCGCGCGTTCCGGCACCGCCTTGCCCAGCGCACCGAAGATCACGCCGATCAGGCGCAGGATCGTCTCGGTATACCCTGCCACCGGCCGCGGTGGTCCCACGCCCAGCAGCGACGAATCAGGGATCACGAACTCGATCGGCCGCAGCACGCCCGCATTCGCCGGAACATCCGGGAAGGCGTGCTTCAGCGCGACATAGCAGGCCGCCACCGTCGTCGCCCGGCTGATGTTGATCGGGCCGAGGCAGGCATCGCTGCTGCGGGAGAAGTCGAGCAGCATCGACCCGCCGCGTACCTTCATGTCCAGCGCGATGACCAGCTTCTCATCGACCACGCCGTCATTGTCGAGGTAGTCCTCGAAGGCATAGTCGCCATCCGGCAGCGCCTCGACCTCCGCCTGCATCAGCGCCGCGGCGCGGTCCGCCAGCGCGACGAAGGCCGCTTCCACCGTCGCCTCCCCGCTCTCATCCAGCAGCGCCGAAAGCCGGCGCTGGCCGAGGTCGAGCGCGTTCAGCTGCCCGTTCAAATCGCCCCAGTTGGACTGCGGCACGCGGCTGTTGGCAGCCAGGATATCCAGGATGTCCTGCTGCATCACGCCGGCGCGGATCAGCTTCACCGGCGGGAATCGCACGCCTTCCTGGTGGCTTTCCGTGGCGCGCGGATTGTAGTTGCCAGGCACGTTGCCGCCGATGTCGAGCCAATGCCCCACGCTCGCCAGCCAGCAGAACAATTGCCCGTTGCGGAACAGCGGCCGCACCAGGCGGAAGTCGTTCAGGTGAGTGCCGCCCTCATACGGATCGTTGAAGATGAAGGTGTCGCCGGGATCGAGCCCCGCGCCCGCCTGCACCCGCTTGATGACGGCCTGCACCGCGAAGGACATGGCGCCGACGAAGATCGGCAGCCCCTTCGTCCCCTGCACCAGCGTGGCGCCGGTTTCCGCATGATAGATGCCGTGGCAGGCGTCCCGCGCCTCCGCGATGATCGGGTTGAACGCGCTGCGATACAGCGTCGCGTCCATCTCGTCGGCGATCTGCTCCAGCCGTCCCTTGAGGACGGCCAGCGTCACGGCATCCAGACTCATCGTGCCAACAATTCCACCAGTGAAGTCGCCTCGTCATGCGGGCCGATCGCCAGCACCGCTTCCTCGATCGCCGTCGCGCGATCGCGCCCATAGACCGGGTCAGCCAGGTCATGGAATTTCTCGCGCACCTCGGCCTCGGAGAAGGGGTCCTCGGTATCGCCGCGATTGGTCGTGACTTCCGCCGTCAACACGCGGCCATCGTTGAGCGTGATGGCCACGCGCGCGGGCCGCAGCCCCGGCAGCATCGCCGTCATCGCCGCATCCTCATCGACCGTGACGCGCGCCGCGAGGGCCAGCGTCACGGGATCCTCACGCGCGGGTCCACGGAAGGCCGGCACGGTCGCGGCGCCGTGGCGGATGAAGGTCGCGATGGCGAAGGGGATGCTGAACTTGGCCGCCAGCATGTTGGGCGCCGTCGGGCTGTCCAGCTGCGCCGCCCAGACATAGGTGTGCACGTGAACGGACTTCACCTGGTCCGGCGTCAGCGCGCCATGCTGCGCGACGATGTTCGCCAGCGCATCCAGGGCGCCATGGGTGTAGCGGCAGGCGGCGTGGCGCTTGAAGTAGTTGCGCGCGATTTCCCAGCGGGTGCCGAGCTCCGCCACCATCTCGCCGGGCTGGAAATCGCTGGCGGCCACCTGACCGAAGATGGTGGCGACGCCGTCGCGCTCCCCCTCGAACCCCGCCCGCACCAAATCCCACACCGTGATGCCGAGCATGTTGGCGACACCGGCATAGGTGTTCCGTACCGTGCCGCCTTCCAGCATCGTCTTGCGCGAAGTGGCCAGGCCGAGCGTGGAGGCCATGTTGATGACGCCGCGGAATTCCTCCGCACTCGCGCCATGCAGCTTGGCGATGCCGGTCGCGGCGCCCAGCGTGCCCCAGGTGCCATGCGGGTGCATCGCGACATTGAGCTTGCTGGCGATGCCGACGCGGCTGCCCATCTCATACCCCAGCGCCAGCGCCATCAGCAGCGCCGCGCCATCGCCGCGCGGGGCGGCCAGCAGGGCGGGCACGACATGGATGGCGGGGTGGCCGCGGGCGTACTGGTTGCCTTCATCCAGCTCCAGCATCGTGCCTGCCGTGCCGTTCAGGAAGGCCGCGGTGCCCGGCCGGGCGCCGCCGGCAAAGCCGATCACCGGCGAATCGCCGCCGCCTTCCCGCGCGATCATCCGTGCCGCCAGCGCCTGGCATTCCGGCTCCTGCGCGCCGGACGCAATCGCACCGATGCAGTCCAGCAGCGCGAGCCGCGTGCGGGCCACGACATCGGCCGGCAGGTCGGTGAAGCGCACCTTGGACGCGAAGCGCGACCATTCGCCGAGCCATGGCGAGGGCGGCGTGGCGAGCAGTTCGGTTGCCGCGGCAACCCCCGGCGTCAGCATGGCCATGGCTTCTGTTTCCTTCCCCGTTACAGACCCAGATAGGCGCGCTTCAGCTCCGGGTCGTCGCGCACTGTGGCAGCCGGGCCCGACAGCGCGAAGACCCCGTGTTCCAGCACATAGGCGCGGTCCGCGATGTCGAGCGACTGCGCCACATTCTGCTCCACCAGCATGATGGCCAGGCCCTCGCCATGCAGCTTGCGGATCAGCGTGAACATCTCCTCCACCAGCAGCGGCGAAAGGCCGAGCGACGGTTCATCCAGGATCAGCAGCCGCGGCTCCGCCATCATCCCGCGGCCGATCGCCAGCATCTGCTGCTCACCGCCCGACAGCGTCCCCGCGCCCTGCGCCACGCGCTCCCGCAGCCGAGGGAAGGTGGCGAAGACCTTCTCCAGGTTCCGCGCGCGGTTGGGCTTGGCGCGGCGGTAGGAGCCGAGTTCAAGGTTCTCCCGCACGCTGAGGTTCGGGAAGATCTTGCGGCCTTCCGGCACCTGGACCAGCCCGCGTTCCATCACCTGCGCCGGTGACAGCCCGGTGATCCGCTGCCCGTCGAAAAGAACCTCTCCGCCTCGCGGCTTCACCAGGCCGCTGATGGTCATGTTCAGCGTGGTCTTGCCCGCGCCGTTGGACCCCAGCACGGCCACGATCTCGCCCGCCTTCACCTCCAGCGACACGCCTTCCAGCACGCGCGTCAGGCCATAGCCGGCGACGAGGTCCCTGACCTCAAGCATGGGTCTTGCCTGACAGGCGCGTGGCAGCGCCATGGCCGAGATACGCCTCGATGACCGCCGGCGTCGCCACCACCTCCGCCGGCGTTCCACTGGCGATGATGCGGCCTTGCGCCAGCACATGCACGGCCTCGCAGAGGTTCATCACGGCCTGCATCACATGCTCGATCATCAGCACGGTCACGCCGGAATCACGGATGGCGCGCACCACCGGCACGATGTCGCGGACTTCGCTGGGGTTGAGCCCGGCCAGGACCTCATCCAGCAGCAGCAGCTTCGGCTCCGTCGCCAGCGCCTTCGCCAACTCCACGCGCTTCCGCCCTGATACGGTCAGTGCCGCCGCGGGCTTGTCGAGTTCGGCCACCAGGCCGACGCGCTCCGCCACCTTCTCCGCCAGCCCGATCGCGTCGTCGCGCCGCTTGTGCCGCAGGAAGGCGCCCACCGCGATATTCTCCCGCACGCTCAGCCCCGCGAAGGGCTGTACGATCTGGAAGGTGCGCGCGATGCCGGCGCGGGCGAGGAGATGTGGCTGCCTTGCCGTGATCTCCTCCCCCTTCCACAGCACGTGCCCGCTGGTCGGCTTCTGGAATCCGGAGGCGATGGCGAACAGCGTCGTCTTCCCCGCGCCATTCGGCCCGATCAGCCCCGTGATGCTGCCCTCCTTCACGAAGAAGGAGGCATCGGACACGGCGAGCAGGCCGCCGAAGCGCATGGAGACGTTGCGGACGGCCAGGAAGGCGGGATCGGGTTCGATCACTTCGTACCCCTCCAGCGCCGGATCAGCCCGGGTATGTTCCGCGGCGGGAAGCGCACCACCAGGATCAGCATGATGCCGAAGATCACCAGGTCGATGCCCGGGATGCGGCCCACCAGGCTCTTGGTGAACTCCGACAGGCTGTGCAGCACGATGGAACCGACCACCGGCCCGAACACCGTGCCCGCGCCCCCCACGATCGGCGCCAGCAGCGCCTCCACGCTGATCCAGGTGCCATAGGCGATGGTGGCGTCGAGATAGAGGAAGTACTGCGCATACAGTCCACCCGCCGCCCCCGTCATGGCGGCCGACAGCGCGATGGCCGCCAGCTTCACGCGAAGGGCATCGACGCCAAGCGCCCGGGCCGCGTCCTCATTCTCCCGCACCGCCACCATCTGCGCGCCGAGGCGCGATCGTTCCAGCGCGCGCGTCAGCAGCATCGCCAGGACGACCATTCCAAGCACCACCCAGAAGAAGGTGCCACGGGAAGCGAACTGGAAATTCTCCGGCCGGACATCGAGCTTGATGAGCGTGCCGGCCGCGCCGCCGGTGATGTCCGACGCGTTGGCCAGCACTCGGAAGACCTCGGCGAAGGCCAGCGTCACCAGCGCGAAGTAGCTGCCCTTGAGGCCGGATCGGAAGGACAGGAAGCCGATCACCCAGCCCACCGCGGCGGCGGCGGCGATGCCGATCGCGAAGGCGGCGTAGGGGCTGATCCCATAGCGTGTCTGCAACACCGCGGTCAGGTAGGCGGTGGTGCCGAAGAAGGCGGCGTGGCCGAAGCTGTATTGCCCGCTATAGCCGCCCAGGATGTTCCAGCCCTGCGCCGCCAGGCACAGGATCAGCGTGAACACCGCGAAGTTCAGCCAGGTGCCCGCCGTGACGAACAGCGGCACCAGCGCCGCGATGGCCGCGAAGGCCAGGATCAGGGAAAGCTGCCGGTCCTTCACGCGCGCGCCCCGAACAATCCGGTCGGCCGGAACAGCAGCACCAGGATGAAGATCACGAAGATGCCCAACTGGCCGAGGCTGTCGCCGAAATAGAGGCCCGACAGGCTCTCCACCACGCCGATGAACAATCCGCCCACCAGCGCGCCCGGCACGCTGCCCATGCCGCCGAGCACCACGATGGTGAAGGCCACCAGCACGAAGGCGTTGCCCACGCGGGGGTTCACGTAGAAGGACGGCAGCAGCAGGCAGGCGGAAATCGCCAGGCAGGCGCAGCCGATCGCGAACGTCACGGCATAGACATGCTTCACATCGATGCCGACCAGCGCCGCCCCCGTGCGTTCCTTCGCCACGGCCCGCATCGCCCGCCCCGTATCCGTGCGCGTCAGCACCAGGAACAGCACCAGCGCCACGACCAGCGTCACTCCGAAACCCACGACGCGCGGGAAGGACAGCAGCATCGGCCCGGCCTCGATCACCTCCATCGCATAGGGCACCTGCACGGACAGCGTGTCGGACCGGAAGATCGCGAGCATCGCGTTCTCCAGCACGATCGACAGGCCGAGCGTCACCAGCAGGATGTTGTTATCATCCCCCTGGCTGGCCGGCATGATGACGAAACGCTGCACCAGGTAGCCGACGGCGAAGAAGATCGGCACCAGCGGCAGGATGGCGACATAGGGATCGAGCCCGAACACGGCCCAGCACACCCAGGCCGCATACATCGCCATGGTCAGCAGCGCGCCATGGGCGAAGTTGATGATGTGCAGCACGCCATAGACCAGCGTGAGGCCCAGCGCGACCAGCCCATAGACGGCACCGGTGAGGAGGCCGTTCGCCACGGCCTCCAGCACGATTTCAAGCGGAAGGGAGTTCAACGTTCACCCGGCCGGCCAGGGGAAGATCGGACGCGCGTCGGCGAACTCCGTCGGGAAGATCACCTTCACGTCGTTGTTCTGGATCTGCGTGTTCACCGCCTGGCCCGCCTGGTTCTGGCCGTTGACGAAGTTGGTCGGGCCATACGGCATGATGTGGCGGGTGAAGCTGCCATCGGTCTTCGCCAGCGCCTCGATCACCGCATTGCGGTCGGCACGGCCGGCACGTTCCAGCGCATCGGCCACCAGCATCACGGCGGAGTAGTTCATCGGCACGTTGAACAGCCAGAAGCGGTTCTGCGCCTCCACCATCCGGCGCAGTTCCGCAGTCTTCGGCTTGCGCGGATCGGCCCAGTGGTTGACGTCCATCACCAGATTCGCCGCATCCGGGAATTCCCGCACGAAGCGGAAGTTGGACGCCGCGCCATTCAGGATGGCGTAGATGCCCTTCGGGCGGATGCGGCGCTGCTGCAGCGTGCGGCTCAGCAGGACGAATTCGCTGTAGTAGCTGGACGGGATGATCAGGTCCGGGTTCAGGCTGCGGATGCGCAGCGCGATGTTGGACATGTCCCGCGCCGGGGACGGGTGGCTGATCGTCTCCAGGATCTCGAAGCCACGCTTCGGCAGTTCGCTGGCCATCAGCCTGGCCATGCCCGAACCGAACAGCCCATCCTCATGGACAACCACGACGGTCCTGGCCGGCTTGCCGGCGCCATCGTTCAGCTTGACGAGGTTGTCGAGCGCCGCGGCCGTGATGGCACCGAAGCCCGGGGAGAAGCGGAAGGTGTTGCGCAGGCCACGCGTGACGATCGTGTCGGCGACGCCCACATCGACGATGTAGGGCAGGTCGTAGCGGGAAGCCGCCTGGCTGGCCGCCAGGCAGATCGGGCTCGCGAAGCCACCGACGATGGCGACCACGCCCTCGGCCTGCATCCGCTCCACTTCCGCCGTGCCGCCTTCGGGGTTCGACCGCGCATCGCCGAACACCATCTGGATCTGTGCGCCGCCGATGGACTTGATGCCACCCGTCGCGTTCAACTCCTGGATGGCCAGTTCGGCGCCGATGCGGCCATATTCGCCGTCCTGCGCCAGGGCGCCTGTCACGGGCTGCAGGATGCCGAGCTTGATCGGCGCGGGCTGCGCGCGCAGCACGCCCGGCGCGGCCAGCGCCCCGGCGGCACCGAGCATCAACGCGCGGCGAGACGGTGTCACGCCATGGAGGATCGTGTTCGGCATTGCTTGGTTCCCCGGAGGACTTTTCCCTGTCGCGCGGCGCGCCGCGCGCGGTGATATCTGCGCCGCCCCGCCGTTTCAGGCAAGCTGTCCGGACAACGTCCCGCCCACCCCTGAGCGCGCCTTGCCTCGCGGCCACGCATCGCCTGCCCTGGAATGCGGCACCGCAGCATCGTCGCGCCGCCGCGCGTTGACGCCGCCGCGCCGCCCCCCTAACCCGTCTTCTCAACAACAGCCCGGGAAGGACACGCCGATGCGATCGCATGAGGGCCAGTTCTCCGACAACCGCCCCATCCGCCGGAGCCCGCAGGAGAAGAAGCGCCTGCTGGCGGAGCTCAAGGAAACCCTGGCCGGCATGAAGCCCACGGCCTCGTCCTCGCTCCGTGCCACGCTCATCGCCCGGATCAAGGAGCTGGAGACGGAGATGGCGGCCGACCGCCGCTAGCCGGCCCGGGGGTGGCCGGCCCAGGGGTGGCCGGCCCATGGTGGTTGGTTTGGCCGCCCCCACCTTTCCCTGGACCTTGCCAGGGCCTAGCCTTCCCGCCGGATGGACGCCGGGACCGCGCCGCAAGGCGAACAATCACGTGAAGCTCGGCGCCTGCTGGCCGGCATGGGCCTCATGCTGGCCTGCTGCCTGTCCTTCGCTGCCATGGGCGCCTGTTTCCGCGCGGCCATGCAGGATGGCCTGCCCGTCCCCCTGGTCCCCTTTGCCCGCGGTGCCTTCACCGTGCTGGTCATGCTGCCCTGGCTGATGCGGATGGGGCCGGCGGCGCTGCATACGCGGCGGCCCGGGGCGCATCTGTTCCGCTGTTGCGCCGGGCTGGTCGGCTTCATGGTCCATATGCTGGCCATCCTCTGGCTGCCCCTGGCCGATGCGGTGGCGATCATGCATGCGCGGCCGCTCTGGGCCCTGCCGCTCGCCTTCCTGCTGCTTGGGGAGAGGGTGGGCTGGGACCGCGCGATCGCGGCCGCCATCGGCTTCACCGGCGTGCTCGTCATCGCCACCGGCCAGGGCGGGTTCCAGGATGGGGTTTCCGCCGGCACGCTGGCGGCGCTGCTGGGTGGGCTGACCGGCGCGCTGGTGCTGATCGCGGTCAAGATGCTCTCGGCGACGGAGCCGCCGGCGCGCGTCGTCGCCTGGTATGCGCTGGCCTCCGTCATCGTCTGGGGCCCCGTCTCCGCCTTCGTCTGGCAGACGCCCACCGCCTTTGCCGCGGTGATGCTGGTGGCCGGGTCCATCCTCGCGATCCTTGGCGATTTCTGCGCCTCCTGGGCCGCGCGACGTGCCCCGGTCGGGCTGCTGGCGCCCATCGAATATGTGCAGATCCCGGCCTCCGCCGTGATCGCGATGCTGGCCTTCGCCGAGAGGCCGGGCTGGGAACTGGTCTGGGGGACCCTCATCATGGTGGCAGCCACGCTCTACCTGGCGCGCAGCGCGGGACGGCCGGCATGAATGACGAAGCCATCTTCGCCCCCGGCTTCCGCACCACGCCCTATTGGTGGGAGGCTGCCGCCCCGCCTTCCTCCCCCGTCACCGCCCTGCCCGACCAGGCCGATGCGGTCATCATCGGCGGCGGCATCACGGGGCTGTCCACGGCGCTCGAACTCGCCCGCGGCGGCATGGCGCCCCTGGTGCTGGACCGGGAGGCGATTGGCTGGGGCGCGTCGTCCCGCAATGGCGGTGCGCTGTCCGGCGCGGGCAGCCTGGGGCGGGCGAAGTCCGACGTCTCCAAGGGCATCGACCCCGCGCTGCTGAGCGAGATGGTGGATGAGGCCGAGGCCAGCTTCGATGCCTTCGAGGCGCTGCTGGCCCGCGAATCGATCGAATGCGACTACGTCCGCTGCGGCCGCTTCGTCGGCGCCCATAGCGCCGCCGCGATGGAATCGCTCGCGCAACGCGCCGCCCTGCTGAACGCCGCCATCCCCGGCACGGCGGAGATCCTGCCGCGCGACCGCCTGGCGGAGGAACTCGGCACCCCCCGCTACCACGGCGGCATGGTGAACCACCGCGCCGCCAGCCTGCACCCCGCCCGCTATACCCAGGGCCTGGCGCGGGCGGCACGGCGCGCGGGGGCGGGGCTGGCCGGCGGCGTCACCGTGGATGGCGTCGCGCGCGAAGGGGCGGGGTTCCTCGTCTCCACCACCGCCGGCGTGATCCGCGCCCGGCACGTCATGGTCGCGACCAACGGCTATACCGGCCAGGCCCTGCCCTGGCACCGAAGGCGCGTCGTCCCCGTCGCTTCCTACATGGTCGCGACGGCGGTGCTCGGCCGGGATCGCGTGGCCGAAGTGCTGCCGAAATTCCGCGTCTATGGCGACACGAAGAAGATCCTCTACTACTTCCGCCCCTCTCCCGACGGCACGCGCGTGCTGTTCGGCGGCCGCGCCACGCTGTCGGACACCGACCCGCGCGTGGGCGCACGCTGGCTGCACCGCCACCTGGTCCATCTGCTGCCCTCGCTGGAAGGCGTGCGCCTGACCCATGGCTGGAAGGGCAATGTCGCCTTCGCCTTCGACATGCTGCCCCATGTCGGCGTCCAGGACGGCGTGCATCATGCGCTGGGCTGCAATGGCAGCGGCGTCGTCACCATGACGCATCTCGGCACCGTGGCGGCGCGGATGATGCTGGGGGGCGACAACCGCGCCTCCGCCTTCTCCCGCATGCCCATGCCCACCCTGCCCGGCTACACGGGGACGCCGTGGTTCATGCCGATCGTCACCGGTTGGTACCGCATGAAGGATTTTGCCAGCGGCTGGCGCGTGACCTGACCATTGGCACGGGGCTTGCCGACCGGGGGCGCAACGCGGCGTCCCGCCTGCGCACCACCGCGCCAAGGGATGGGACACTGCACGCCAAAGGAGCATCCCATGCCCAAAGCCCTGGCACGCCGCGCCCTGGTGGTCGCCGCCGGCCTGCTTGCCGCCGTCCCCGCCTTCGCCCCACCGGCCTTCGCGCAGGAAAATGTGCGCATGATCCTCAACTGGCGGCTGGAGGGCCCCAACGCCCCCTTCTTCCTGGCCGAGGATCGCGGCTTCTTCCGGGAGGAAGGGATCACGCTGCGCATGGACCCCGGCGAGGGTTCCTCCGCCCCCATCGGCCGCATCGCGGCCGGGACCTATGATGCCGGCTTCGGCGACATCAACACGCTGATCGAATTCACCGCCCGCCAGCCGGAACGCCGGGTGGTCACGGCGATGGTCCTCTACACCCGCCCGCCCATGGCGGTGGTCAGCCTGGCGCGCGCCAACATCACCCGGCCGCAGGACCTGGCCGGCCGCCGAGTCGGCGCGCCGCAGAACGACACGGGCTTTCGCCTGTTTCCCGCCTTCGCCACCCTGGCGGGCATCGACCCCGCCCGCGTCAACTTCCAATCCGTCACGCCCCAATTGAGGGAGACGCTGCTGGTCCGTGGCGATGTGGAGGCCGTGACAGGTTTCGATTCCACGGTATGGTTCGGGCTGAAGGGCCTCGGCGTGCGGCGCGAGGATGTCCGCTTCATGTATTACGGCGACCACGGGGTCGATGTGCTGTCCAACTCCATCCTGGTATCGACCGAGATGGCCGAGCGCCGCCCCCAGGTGGTGGCCGGCCTGGTGCGCGCCATCACCCGCGGCTGGATCGAGGCGATTCGCGACCCCCGCGCCGCCGTCCAGCACATCGCCCGGCGGGAGGCCCTGCTGGACCCGGCGCTGGAGACCGAGCGCCTGCAATGGGTGATCGACAACCAGATCCGCACGCCGGAAGCGCTGGCCAACGGCATCGGCCATGTGGAGCCCGAACGCCTGAACCGCGCCATCGGCATCGTCGCCCAGGGTTTCAGCCTGCCCCGCGTGCCCGCCGCTTCCGAGATCCTCGATACCCGCTTCCTGCCCGCCGCCGCGCTGCGGCGGATCAACTGACGCCAGTCCCAAGGAAAGACCAAGGACCATGACCAGTCTCAACCGCCGCACCCTTCTGGCCACCGCCGCCGGCGCGGCCCTGTCCCTGCCCACCATCCGCACCGCCGCCGCGCAATCCGCCGTCCGCTTCACGCTGGACTGGGCGCTGCAGGGCAACCACGGCATGTGGTCGCTGGCCGAGGATCGCGGCATCTTCCGCCGCGAACAGCTGGCCGTCCGCATGGATCGCGGCTTCGGCTCCGGCGATGCGCTGGTGAAGGTGGGCTCCGGTGCCTACGACATCGGCTTCGCGGATTTCTCCGGCGCAGTGAAGTTCAACGCGGAAAACCCGGCCAGCCGCCTGGTCATGCTCTATCCGGTGTTCGACCGCACCGCCGCCGCCATCGTCACCATGAAGGGCCGCGGCATCGAGAAGCCGCAGGACGTCGTCGGCAAGAACCTGGGCGCGCCGGAAGGCGAGGGTTCGCGCCTGCTCTTCCCAGCCTTCGCCCGCGTCGCCGGCATCGATGCCAGCCGCGTGCGCTGGACCTCCATGGCCGCCAACCTGCGTGACACCATGCTGCGCACCCGCCAGGTCGATGCCGTCACGGGCTTCCTGTTCACCGTGCACTTCAACCTGGTCGGCCTCGGCATCCCGGAGGATGACATCCTCTCCTGGCCCTATGCCGAGAACGGCCTCGACCTCTACGGCTCGGGCGTCTTCTGCCGCGCGGATTGGCTGGAGCGGAATGGCGAAGTGGCTTCCCGCTTCGTGAAGGCCTCCATCGATGGCCTCAAGCTGCTGCTGAACGACGTGCCCGGCGGCATGGCCAGCCTGAAGCGCCGCGAGCCCCTGTTCGACGAAGCGCTGGAAGCCCGCCGCTTCGCGATGACGCGCGACCGCTCCATCATCACCCCCAACAGCCGCCAGCACGGCATGGGGCATGTGGACATGGCCCGCGCGCAGCAGCTGGTGACGGTGAACGCGGAAGCGCTGGGCGTCGCCAACCCGCCCGCCGCCAGCACCATGTTCACCGACCGCTACCTGCCGCCGGCCTCCGAACGCCGCCTGTAAGATCGCGATCCCCCTCCCCCGCGCTTGCGGGGGAGGGTCGGGGTGGGGGTAACGCCCACCCCTCCCATCCCGGAGGACCCTCCCGCATGCCCGCCCCCGCCACGCTGCTCACCGGCGCGCGTGTCCTCGCGCCCGACGCCCTTTCCGCGCCGCTCGCCGATGTGCTGGTCAGGGATGGCCGCATCGAAGCCGTCCTGCCGCCCGGCACCGCGGTGGAAGGCGCGCAGGTCTTCGACGCTGCGAAGCGCCTCATCATCCCGGGCCTGGTCAACGGCCATACCCATGGCCATGGCGGCCTGGCCAAGGGTGCGGGCGACAAATGGGACCTGCCCCTGCTGCTGGCGCACGCGCCCTGGATCAGCGGCGGCCGGGTGCTGCGGGACAAGTGGCTGTCCACCGCGCTCAACGCGGTCGAGAATCTGAAGAAGGGCTGCACCGCCGTCTTCGACCTGCCCGCCGAATTCCCCTGCCCGACGGTGGAGGGGCTGGACGCCATGGCGGATGCCTACGCCACCGTCGGCCTGCGCGCGATCCTGGCGCCGATGGTCAGCGACCTCACCTTCTTCCAGGCGACGCCCGGCCTGCCCGAATCCCTGCCCGACAGCCTGCGTCCGCGGGCCGAGGCCATGCGCATGCCCGCGCCGCAGCAGATCCTGGACGCGATCGCCGCCGCGGCGAAGTCCTGGTCCTATGGCTCGAAGGGCATCGTGCTGGGCTGCGCGCCCACCATCCCCCTGCATTGCACCGACGACTTCATGAAGGGCTGCCGGACGCTCGCCGCCGAGCACGGCATGCGGATGCAGACCCATGTCGCCGAAAGCCGATTCCAGGCGGCCGGTGGCGTGTTGCGCTACGATGGCGCGACAATGCTGGAACACATGGACCGGCTCGGCCTGGTGGGGGATTGGTTCAGCGTCGCCCATGGCGTCTGGCTGACGGACAGCGACCTCGACCTGCTGGCGAAGCGCGGCGGCGGCCTTTCCCACAACCCCGGCGCCAATATGCGCCTCTCCTCCGGCATCGCCCCGGCGCGCAAGGCCATCAGGGCCGGCGTGACGGTCGGCATCGGCACGGATGGATCCTCCTCCTCCGATAACCAGAACATGTTCGAATCCATGCGCCTGGCCGCCTTCGCTTCCCGCCTCTGGGAGGATTCGGAGGATGACGACTGGCTCGGCACGGCGGAGACGGTGCGCCTCGCGACCGCCGGTTCCACGAAGCTCCTCGGCCTCGATGGCGGGGTGATCGAGGCGGGGCGCGCCGCGGACCTCGTGCTGCTCGACCTCGACCACATCAACTGGGCGCCGCTCAACGATGCCGCCAACCAACTGGTCTGGACCGAGGATGGCGCCGCCGTCGTCGATGTGATGATCGGCGGCGAATGGAAGCTGCGGGACCGCAAGGTGCTGGGCCTCGATGAGGCGAAGCTGGCGGCGGAGGCGAACGAGGCCGCGGAGCGGCTGCGCGGCGTGAACGCCGAGGTGAAGGCCTGGTGCCACGAGGTGGCGCCGCATGTCGCCTGCCATTGCCGGTCCCTCGCCAAGGGCTGGACCAAGTCGAAGCGCCTGTTGCGCGCGGAATAAGGGAATCGCCGTGATGCTGCTGAAGGACCGCGTGGCCGTCGTGACCGGCCCCGCCAAGGGAATGGGCGCCGCCTGCACCAAGCTGCTGGCCGAACATGGCGCAGATCTCGCGCTGGTCGGCCGCGACACCAAGGCGATCGAGGAAGTCCAGGCGGAATGCCGCGCCCTGGGCCGCCGGGCGGAGATTTTCTTTTGTGACCTGATGGATTCCGCCAGCGTGGACACGATGGCGACGTCGGTGCTCTCCGCCTTCGGCCGCTGCGACGTCCTGGTCAACATCGCCGGCGGCCGAGGCCCCCTCGGCAAGACGTTCTGGGAGACGACGCCGCAGGAATTCGACGATATCCTGCGCCTGAACGTCACCGGCTGCTTCATGACGATGCGCGCCTTCGCGCCCAGCATGATCGCGGCGAAACGGGGCAAGATCGTCAATGTCGGCGGCACCTTCGGCCTGCGCGGCCGCGCCGGGCGCAGCGCCTATTCCGCCAGCAAATGGGGGCTGCGCGGCATCACCAAATCAGCGGCGCTCGAACTCGGGCCCTACGACATCAATGTGAACTGCGTCTGCCCCGGCATGGTGGAAGGCCCGCGCTTCGAACAGGTGCGCGCGACCATGGCGCGGAAGGAAGGCATCAGCATCGAGGATGCCCGCCGCAAGCACGCTTCCGAATACGCGCTTCAGCGGATAAGCACCGACATGGACGTCGCGAATGCCGTGCTGTTCCTGGCCTCCGACATGTCCCGCCAGACCACGGGCCAGGACCTCGCCGTCGATGGCGGCTGGGTGATCTGAACCTTTTCCAAGCCCTCAAACGCCGGGCGCGCGCATCCGCGCGCTTGGCTTCGCGGCACTTGCCGCGGGCCGCATTCGCGGCCTCGGCCCGCATCGCGGGCCGCCCAGGAAGGAACCGCACGACGCCATGACCGACACTACCTTCCTCGCAGATCTCCTCATCACCGGCGGCACGGTGGTGAATGAGACCGGCCGCTTCACCGCCGATGTCGCGGTGAAGGACGGCCTCATCGCCTTCGTGGGCCACCCGGCCTTCGCGCCCAAGGCCGCCACGACCATCGATGCGCGCGGAAAATTCGTCATCCCCGGCGCCATCGACGTCCACACCCATATCCGCGAACCCGGCATGGAGCAGAAGGAGGATTGGCGCACCGGCACCCGCGCCGCCGCCGCCGGTGGCGTCACCACCGTCTTCGACATGCCGAACACCGAACCCGCCATCGCGACGGTGGAGGCCTTCAACGCCAAGCGCCAGGCCGCCGAACGCCAGGCCATCGTCAACTACGGCCTCTACGGCATTCTCGACGAACGCTCGATCGACCATCTGCCGGCGCTGGCAGAGGCCGGGGTGATCGGCTTCAAGCTCTTCTACGGCAACACCACCGGCAACAACCCCGCCCCCAATGACGGCGCGGTGCTGGAGGGGTTCGAGATCCTGGCCGAACTCGGTCTCCGCTGCTCCATCCATGCCGAGAACTCCCCGATCCTGTTCTGGCGGGAGAACCGGATGAAGGCGGCGGGCCGCGACGACGCCTTTGCGCATCTGGCCGCCCGCACGGATGTCGCCGCGCTGGAAAGCCTCAACCGCTCCATCACCCTGTCGGAATGGACGGGCGCGCGCATCCACATCGTCCATGAAAGCTGCATGCGCAGCATTCCCATCATCCGGGACGCCAAGGCGCGCGGCGTGCCCATCACGGTGGAGACTTGCCCGCAATACGTGATCATCGCGGCGGAGGATCTGACCGACGACGCCGCCCGCATCGGCCGCCTCAACCCACCGATCCGGGAAGGACGGCAGCGGGAGCCAATCCTGCAGGCGCTGCTGGACGGCACGATCGACATCCTCGGCACCGACCACGCGCCGCATGCGATGGAGGAGAAGCAGCGCCCGTCCTTCTGGGACAATGCCTGCGGCTTCCCGGGCGTCGAGACCTCCATGCCCCTCATGCTGACCTTCGTGCATGAGGGGCGGATGACGATGGAGCAGTATGTCCGCATGGCCGGCAGCGGGCCCGCCAAGGCCTTCGGCCTCTATCCCCGCAAGGGCGTCATCCAGCCCGGCGCGGATGCCGACATCGCCATCGTCGATCCCGCGAAGCGCGGTACCATCCGCGGCGCAGACCTCCACAGTGAACGCAGCCGCTTCACGCCCTTCGAGGGGATGGAGACGGTCGGCGCCCCCGTCGCCACCATCGTCCGCGGCCGCGTGGTGATGCAGGACGGCAAGGTGCTGGATGCGCCGGGCTGGGGAAGGATGGAACGGCCCGCGATGCCGAAGCCGGAGCCCCGCAACCTGGCCGCCTCCACCAGGGCGATCCTCCGGCCGGATTCGTATTCCTGGTAGCGGCAAGCCGCCGATTCCGCCCTGGCGGATCGGCGGTCCTGTCGCAATATGGTCAACGAACCGTCATCCCAGCCGGAGCCGCTCGCCATGCCCTTCCCCCGCCGCTCCCTCCTGGCCGCGAGCCTGCTCGCGCCCATCGCCGCCGGCGCGCAGACGCCCGCCGCCCGCTTCCCCATGCCGGAGCGGGGCCGCCGCCCCTGGGCGCAGCAGATCAGCACGCTGCGCATCGGCGTCCTGGGCGGAGAGAATGAGGCCGACCGCATCGGCCGCTATGGCGGCTATGCGCGGCTGATCGAGGAGACCTTCGGCGTCCCCGTCCGTCTCTTCCAGGCCAGCGACTATGGCGGCGTGGTCCAGGCCTTCGCCGGCCGGCACATCGAGATCGCGAGCATGTCGCCCGCCGCCTATGCCGCCTCCTGGATGGAATCCAACGGCAATGTCGAGCCCATCCTGAAGACGCAGGAGGCCGATGGCAGCACCAGCTACATCGCCGTGATGTACACCCGCGCCGACAGCGGCATCACCAGCCTGGAACAGATGCGCGGCCGGTCCATGGCCTGGGCGGACCCGAACAGTGCCAGCGGCTTCCTGATCCCCCGCGCCGCACTCCGCCAGGCCGGCGTGAACCCGGAAGCCTTCTTCGGCCGCACCGGCTTCGCCGGCGGGCATGAACAGGCCATCGTCGCCGTGATGGGCCGGCAATTCGATGCCGGCGTCACCTGGGCATCCGGCGTCGGCAATGCGGAGGATGGCTTCAACCGCGGCATGCTGCGCGCGACGGCGGAGAAGGGGATGATCAACATGCGTGACATCCGCATCATCTGGCGCAGCGGCCCGATCGAGAACGGCCCGATCGTCGTCCGCAAGGATCTGCCCCAGTCCTTCAAGGACGACATGGTGGCCTTCCACCTGGCCCTGCCCGCCGCGGCGCCGGAGATCCACCGCGCGGTGGAACGCGGCAACGTCATCGGCTGGGTGCCCGCGCGGCATGAGGAATACGAGCTTTTCCTGCAGATGCGCCGGGAAGAAGCCGCGGAGCGCCGCCGGCGTAACTGAGGCGCCTTGGCGGGGGGCGGCACGCAGCCGCCCCCCGGCCCGATCAATCGACCGTCGCCCGCGCGTCCCGCACCACCTGCGCCCAGCGCGCCACGTCACGCTCCTGCACCGCACGGAACTCGGCGGGGGTGCGGACCGTCGGCGGGTCGATGCCCTGGGTGTCGATCAGCCAGCGGCGGAACTCAGGCTCCTCGATGATCTTCACGATCTCCTCGTTCAGCCGGCGCGTGATCGCCTCCGGCAGGCCGGGCGGGCCGAAGACGCCGTACCAGGTCGTGCTCTCGAAATCCGGCAGGCCACAGGCCTCCGCCACCGTCGGCACATCAGGCAGAGCTGCGATGCGCGCCCGCGTCGTCACCGCCAGGCCGCGCACTGCGCCCTGCTGGATCATGCCCATGGCGGGCCCGACCTGGTTGAAGAAGAAGTCGGTCTGCCCGCCCAGCAGCGACGTCACCGCCCCCGGCTGCCCCGGGAAGGGCACATGCACCACGTCCAGCCCCGCCCGCGCCGCGAACAAGGCGCCCGCGAGGTGGGTGGAGGCGCCATTCCCCGTGCTCGGATAGTTCAGCGCCCCAGGCCGCGCCTTCGCATCCGCGACCACGTCCTGGCAGGTCCGGTAATTCGGCCGCCGCTCGATGCTCGTCGTCATGATGTTCGGCACGTCGCCGAGATGCGCGATCGGCGTGAAGTCCGTCATGACGTTGAAGGGCAGCCGCCGGTAGAGCGCCTGGTTGATGGCGTGGGTGCCGGCGGTGGCGAACAGGATCAGGTAGCCATCCGGCCGTGCCTTGGCGACGACGTCGGACGCGATATTGCCCCCCGCGCCCACCCGGTTGTTCACCACGACGGGCTGGCCGAGTGCCCGGCTCAACGGCCCCGCCAGGCGGCGCTGGTAGATGTCCACGCCCGACCCGTTGGGGAAGCCCGCCAGGAACTCGATCGGCCGGTTCGGCCAGGGTGCCTCCTGCGCCATGGCCGCCGGCGAGGCGCAGCCCAGCAGCGCGAGGAAGGGGGCAAGCAGGCGTCGACTGATGCTCATGGTGACTCCCGGCCCGAGGCGCCTCAGGCAATGATCTCAAGCTCCGCGGCCGTCGGGGCAGGAACGCCGGGGGATGACGACGGCCAAGGGGCCGCTGTCGCTTCCATCGGTGTCCCGCCACAGGCGACCGCGGTCGATTTGATAGATGAACCGGACACCGGCGCCGGGCGCAACCCCGCTTCTCGTGTGCGCCGTGGACGAGCCTCGATCATCGCGGCCAAGCGGCAATCGGCACGCGATGGCGGTTCGTCGTTGTCCGCCCGCCGCGGTGGCCTGCTTGCCGGACGGCACGCGCCGCGCGACGCTTCGTGCATGAACAGCCCTTCCCCTGCCCCGCGGATCGCCCGCGGTGGCCGATCCATCTATGGCGCACCACTCGGCATCCTGATGCTGGAGGCGCGCTTCCCCCGAATTCCCGGCGACATGGGAAACGGCACGACCTGGCCGTTTCCCGTGCTGTTCCGCGTGGTCCGCGGCGCCAGCCCCGAACGCGTGGTGCTCAACGGCGCCCCAGGCCTGCTGCCCGCCTTCATCGACGCGGCGCGGGACCTGGTGGACCTGGGTGCGGAGGCCATCACCACGAATTGCGGCTTCCTGTCCCTGTTCCAGCGCGAACTCGCCGCCGCCGTCCAGGTCCCGGTCGCGACCTCATCGCTCATGCAGGTGCCCTGGGTGCAGGCCACCCTGCCGGCGGGCAAGCGGGTCGGCGTCATCACCGTGAACAAGGCGTCGCTGACGCCGGCGCATCTGGAGGCCGCGGGCGTCCCGCTCGACACGCCGGTGGAAGGCACGGAGGGGGGGCGGGAGTTCTTCCGGGTGCTCATCCAATCCGCCAAGGTGGACATGGATGTGGATCTGGCGGAGCAGGACATCCTGGCCGCCGGCCGCGCCCTGGTGGCCCGCCATCCGGAGGTCGGCGCCATCGTGCTGGAATGCACGAACATGCCGCCCTACGCGGCCGCGCTGCAGGCGGAGATCGGCCTGCCGGTCTATGACATCTACACGATGATCAACTGGTTCCACGGCGGGCTGAGGCCACGCCGCTTCGGCTGACCTACCGGTCCGTCTGACGCTGCATCAGGGAAGCCAGGCGCTCGACCTCCGTCTGCGGATCGGCGTCGGTGATGGGGGGCGGCTCTGTTCCCTCCGCCTCTCGCGGGTCGGGGCTGGATGGCTCCCCGGGCTGGTCGAGCACCCGCAGCACCTGGTCGCGCAGCACCGGGAGTTCCCCTGCCTCCCGCGCCCGTTCCGCCGCGATGGCGACGATGCCGGCCACGGCGCGGGCCAGGACCAGCGTCGGCGTATCCGCGCCTGGCGCGGCAGGGGCCGGGTTCCAGCCATCGGGGGTTGCCATGTCGCGCCACCGCAGGGCGCCGAAGGTGTCCTGGCGGCGGGCGGCCCGGAGCGCGGGACCGATGCCGCTGCCGGGGGAGCCTGGGAATGGCGTCACGTTCATCGCGGGTTCCCTTCGGGTTTTTCCCCGGGCCGGGACTGCCCCGGGGCCCTCGGAACGTTCCGGGGACCGACCTGAGATTTGCGCGGCGGTGGTAAACCGTTCGTAAAGAAAAACAGCCTCTGACGCCGACGAATCGCGAAAGTGGTTAACAGATCGAAAAATAACCGCGCTCCCGCGCCGCCACCCTGCTCATGGCAAGAAAAAAGCCCCGGCCGCCTGCGCGACCGGGGCTCCAAGCCCTCTCATGAGAGGGCCGGATCGTGCGGTTCAGGCTCGCCCACGTTCCCGCGACGAGCCTTCGCGCCCTATTCCTTCAGGTTGACGGCCTGGCGGCCGCGCTGGCCGTCACGAACGTCCAGGTTCACCTTCTCACCCTGCTGAACGTCGGCCTTGCCGGCACGCTGCAGGACGGAGGAGTGCAGGAACACGTCCTGGCCACCATCGTCCGGGGTCACGAAGCCGAAGCCGCGGACCTGGTCGAACCACTTCACCGTGCCACCCACGGCATAGGTCGGGCCACCTTCGTCGCCACGGCCACCGCCGCCATCGCGACGCGGCGGGGGACGGTCGCCGAAGCCACCGCGGGGGGCGCCGAAGCCGCCACCACCACCGCCGAAGCCGCCGCCACCACCGAAGCCACCACCGCCGCCGCCGAAGTCACGGCGCGGGGGACGGTCGCCGAAGCCACCACCACCGCCGCCGCCGAAATCACGGCGCGGGGGACGGTCGCCGAAGCCACCGCCGCCGCCACCGCCGCCGAAATCACGGCGCGGGGGACGGTCGCCGAAGCCACCACCACCACCGCCGAAATCACGGCGCGGGGGACGGTCGCCGAAGCCGCCCGGCCGCGGCGGGCGATCGCCGCCACCGCCGCCGCCGCCGCCGGCACCCTTGATGACGGAGTAGATGCGCGTGACCAGGCGCCGGCCCTGACGGTCCGTCCCGATCTCGCACGTCAACTTGTCACCGGTATCCGGCGGCTCGATGCCCGCCTCGGTCAGCGCCGAGGCGTGGAAGAAGACGTCCTGCCCATCGGGACCGAGGACGAAGCCGAAGCCCTTGCGGGCATTGTACCACTTCACTTCGGCTTCGACGGACCCGGCGCCGCCCTGTTCGTTGTCGGGAAACACGATGTTATGCGATCCGTACTTGTGGACACGACCCGACACGATGCAGGGCCGCCACCATGCAAGATGGCATCCCGGCGCAAGGAAAACCAGCAAAATTGCGGCCGGGAACTCTTTGTCAAGAGAATCGAGCAGGCCGGAACGCTTCAACGGCCACTTCGGGTCGCCGCCCCGCCAGCAACGCCATCACAAGCCGCGCCGTCCGCGGCGCCGCCACCAGCCCCACATGCCCGTGTCCGAAGGCCAGCAACACATCGGGCGACGCGCCGGAAGCCCCGATGCAGGGAAGCCCGTCCGGCATGGAAGGCCGGTGCCCCATCCACACCTTCACGCGATCGGCCGGCAGATCCCTCGGCAGGCCCGGGAAGCTGCGCAGCAGGTGGTCGCGCAGGATCTCCGCCCGCTTCCAGTTCGGCGCCGCCTCCAGCCCCGCGATCTCGACCTGCCCGGCACAGCGCAGGCCCTTGTCCGTCCAGGTCACGGACATCTTGCCATCATAGGGCATCAGGGGGGTCCGCGGCCCCACCGGCGGGTCCACCACCATCGCGTGGTAGCCACGCTCCGTCTCCAGCGGCACGCGAGACCCCGCGGCGGCGGCCAGCTTCCGTGAATAGGCGCCGGCGCAGATCACCGCCTTGTCGCAGGCAACCTCGCCCGCCTCCGTCTCCACCGCGCGCAGGCGTCCGTCCTGGATCCGGAAGCCCGTCGCCGCCTGGCGCCGCAGTTCCGCCCCTTCCGCCCGCGCCTGCGCGACCAGCGCGGCCACATAGGCGCCGGGGTCGCGGCAATGCCCGCCTTCCTCCACCAGGGCGGCGAAGGTGTAGCGGCGATCAAGGTCGGGTTCCCGCTGCCGCATCTCATCGGCACCGAGTTCCAGCCACTCCACCCCGACCTTGCGCCGGATGCGCCAGGCCATGGCCTCGCTCTCGAACTGCGCGCGGTTCTCGTAGATGTAGGCCAGGCCGCGGCGCTCGATCAGGTGGCCGACGCCGGCCTCCTCCGCCAGTTCCTTGTGCAGCGCCGGCGCGTCCACCAGCAGCGGACGCAGGGCACGGGCCGTCGCCTCCACCTTCTGCTCCGTCCAGCCGGCCCAGAGGTATCGCGCCAGCCAGGGCAGCACGCGCGGCAGGTAGGACCAGCGGATGGCCAGCGGCCCCAGCGGGTCCGCCAGGAATTTCGGCACCTTCTTCCAAAGGCCGGGGGATGAGGGCGGGATCACCGACATGGGGCTGAGCCAGCAGCCATTCCCATAGCTCGCCGCCTGTTCGCCGCCGGGCTCGCCGGGTTCCAGGATCGTCACCCGGAACCCCTCCCGCAGCGCCGCCAGCGCCGTCGCCGCGCCTACGATGCCGGCGCCGATCACCACCAGGTGCGGCCCGCCGCCCGGCACCACCTGCATGTCAGCGGCGCTCATGGCTTCCCCCCGGCCGGCTTCTCCTGCCGGCCCGGATCGACGCCCGCCAGCAGCGACACATGGGCGGACACCACGCGCCAGCCCTCGCCGGGGATGCGCGCCATGATCTTCGTCTCCCGCCCGACCAGCCCGGTGCCCACCCGTTCGTATTCCAGATGCGTCGCCACGACGTCCGGCCCGAAGGCCGTCATCTGCACCCGCTTCTGCACCCGCCGGGCATAGGCCTTCACCCCCGCCCGGAAGGCGCGGATGGCGTCATGGCCATAGAGGATTTCCGTGATCCCGAATCGCACCGTGCGCGGATCGGCCCAGAAGATGGCGTCCAGCTCCTCCGTCCGGTTCGCCATCAGCGCAGCCTCGTAGCGGTCGAAGACGGCCCGCGCCTCCGCGATCACCGCCGGGTCGTCGATCCGCACGCCATGCTCTCCCCTATCGTCCGTACGCCAGCCTGCCCCCAAGGGGCCCCGATGCAAAGGGACCGCCTGGAGAGGCAAAGAATCAGCTTCACTTGATCGTGAAAAATATCGTACACAATAGGCTGTGACCGGAGGGAACCCGGCACGGCCCGCCAGCCACCCTTCCACCGGCCACCGTCAACGGACACCCGGACCATGCTCGACGCCGCGATCAGCCTCGAAGCGCCCCTCCGTCCCCAGCTCGCGCCCCATCATGGCTTCCTCTTCGCCACGGGGATCGAGAATAGTGCCCCCACCATCGATGGCGGGCGCATCCGCCGCGACCAGCTGCGCGAATGCGGCCACTACGACCGCTGGCAGGAAGACCTGGCGCTGGTGAAGGAGCTGGGCTGCGACGCGCTCCGCTACGGCCCGCAACTCCACACCACGCTGCGCGGCCCCGGCCTGCATGACTGGGCCTTTGCCGATGCCGGCTTCGCGGAACTCCGCCGCCTCGGCATCCGCCCGATCGTCGATCTCTGCCATTTCGGCGTGCCCGACTGGATCGGCGATTTCCAGAATCCGGACTTCCCCCGGCTTTTCGCGGATTACGCCGGCGCCTTCGCGCGCCGCTTCCCCTGGGTACAGCTCTACACCCCGGTGAATGAGATGTTCATCACCGCCGTCTTCTCCGCCCGCTATGGTTGGTGGAACGAGCAGAAGACGGATGACCGCAGCTACGTCACCGCCATCAAGAACATCGTCCGCGCCAATGTCCTGGCGATGCGGGAGATCCTGAAGCACCGCCCCGACGCCATCTTCATCCAGTCCGAATCGACGGAGGCCTTCCACGCGGAATGCCCCCGCGCCGTCCCCCACGCCGATTTCCGCAATGCGGAGCGCTTCCTGACGCTCGACCTCAACTACGGCCGCCGGGTGGACAGCACGATGTACGAATTCCTGATGGACAGCGGCATGACGCGGGAGGAGTACCATTTCTTCCAGCGCGAAGCCCCGCCCCTGAAGCGCCACTGCGTCATGGGCAATGACTGGTACCAGACCAACGAGCATCTGCTGAACGCCGATGGCCATGGCCGCTGGGCCGGGGAGGTCTTCGGCTACGACACCGTGACGCGGGACTACCACGCCCGCTACGGCCTGCCCGTCATGCACACGGAAACCAACCTCGATGAAGGCCCGCGCGGCGACGAGGCCGAGCATTGGCTGTGGAAGCAGTGGTCCGGCATCCTGCGCCTGAAGCGCGAAGGCATCCCCGTGCTCGGCTTCACCTGGTATTCGCTGACGGACCAGATCGACTGGACGCATGCGCTGCGCGAGCAGCGCGGCGATGTGAATCCTCGCGGCCTCTATGACCTCGACCGCAAGCCCCGCCGCGTGGGCCTGGCCTATCGTCGCCTGATCGAGTCCTGGCGGGACGTGCTGCCGACGCAGAGCCTCTGCCTGCAGGTGCCACTCGCGGCCTGATCCGGCACGGCCAAGCCGAAACCCGATCCGCCACCGGCCGCGATCCGGGGCGCGCTTGCCGCGCCCTTGGAGGCCAGTCGCAGAAAGCATGGGATCGTCGCCGGTTTGATACGCATCAATTGCGGCAGTGTCGTGCCGCCTTTACACTCCAGGCGACACCGGTTGGCGGCCCCAGCGGCCAAGACCGGCATTCCGATCTCGCCCGGACACACGCCGCTTGCGCTCGCCCACCTCCATGCCGGGCCCATCCTCCCGCCCCCTGCGGCGGCGTGCGCTTTTCCAGCTGGCGCTCCCGGCGCTGCTCCTGCCCTTTCGGGCGCATGCCCAGGCCGATGGCGATGGGTCCCTGGCCCGGCCCCGGTCTCGCGGCCGCCTGATCGTCGCGATCGGCCCCTCCATGGCGCTGCCGGCCGAACCGCGCGGTGCCGGCTACCGGCTGCACGACCCCTTCAACACCGCGGCCGCCGCCATGATCGCGGAGGAACTGGGCATGGTTGCCGAGGTCATCGCCCTGACCGGCACGGGCATGCTGCCCGCCCTGCTGTCGGGCCAGGCCGACATCGCGCTTCCCGCCCTGCTCACCCGCCGCACGGCAAGCCGTGTCATGCTGTCCCACCCGCATGCGATCCTGGATGCGGTGATCCTGTCCGCCCTGCCCGGGCGGCTGCGCGGCCCCGATGCGCTGGCGGGCCTGCGCGTCGGCCTGCTGGAAAGCCACGCCTATGCCTTCGGCAGGGATGCCGGGCTGCCCGGCCATGCCCTGGTCAGCCTGCTGCCCGACCTGCCGGCGATGGAGGAAGCCCTGCTGGCGCGGCAGGTGGAAGCCGCGCTGCTGCCCGCACCCCAGGCGCGCGCGCTGGTGGCGCGCAACCCGGGCTCCGGCCTTGCCGCCCGCTTCGCGCTTCGCCCCTTCACCTATGCGGCCGCGGTCCGCTTCGGCGACCATGACCTGCTGCGCGCGGTGAATGCCTGCCTCGCCGACGCCCTGCATGACGGCAGGCTGGCCGCGCTGTTCCGGCGCGAAACCGGGCTCGTCCTTCCACCGCTCGCCCCGCTCTGACCATGCATCTCCCGCGCCGCTTCCTCGCCCCGCTGACCCTCTCCACGCTGCTGGCGCCCTCGACGCCGCGCGCGCAGCCCCAGCCGGCACCGGGCCGGCCCGTCACCCTCTTCGCCTGGTCGGCGGTGGAGCCGCTGCTGCGGCCGGAGATCGCCGCCTTCGAACGGGCCAGCCAGCGGCGCCTCCGCCTGCTGCACCTCCCCTGGGCGGCCTACCGGGAAGCCCTCGCCTCCCGCCTCATGGGGGAGGCGGAGATCGATGTCTGCGCCATGTCGGACCTGTGGCTGCCGGAATTCGCCCATCGCGGCTGGCTGGCGCCGCTGGATGGCCTGCCGGGCGCGGAGGCCATCGCGGCCGAAACCCGCCCCGCCTGCAACCAGGGCATGACCTGGCGCGGCCGCCGCTACGGCGTTCCCTACTACACCGACAGCATCGTCTTCCTCTGCAACCGCGCCATCCTGGACCGTGCCGGCATCGCCGCCCCGCCGGAAAGCTGGGATGAGGTGGTGGACCAGTCGCTGTTCCTGCAGCGCCGGGGCCTGGTGCGCCACGCCCTCGCTTTGCCCCTCGCCCCCGATCCCTGGCTGACGGAGATCCTCACCGCCCTCGTCTATGCCTTCGGCGGCAGCCATGTGGATGCAGACCTCGATCCGGTTATGCAGGAGGAGGACAGGGGCGCGGTCCGTGCCATGCGCTTCCTGCGCGATGCGATCCACCGGGACGGCATCCTGCCTCCCACCACGCCGCGGCTTTCGGAACCCGATATCCTCGACGCCATGGCGGATGGCGAAGCCGCCTTCTGCCTGGCGCCCAGCTACCGGCTGCGCAGCCTGAACGACCCCGCGCAATCCGCCGTCGCCGGCAGCATCCGCGTGGCGATGATGCCCCGCGGCGGCCCCCGCGGCACCCAGGAAAGCTGCGGCTGGGTCCGCTTCTTCGCCGCCACGCCCAGCGCCCTGGCCTCCGCCCCCCGCCGCGCGGGCGTGGAGGCGGTGATGGCTTTCCTGGCCGGCCAAGGCCCGGGGGAGCCCCACGCCATGCAGAAGACCCTCCTGCTCGAAGGCGGCCTTCCCTTCTGCGCCCTGCCGCTGCTGGCGGACCCGGCGGTGGAGGCCGAGCAGGCGCGCTGGTCCGGCGACAGCGCCATCCTCCGCCGCCAGGCCATGCTGTCCCGCCCCAAGGATCTGTTATCCCCCTGGCTGAGCGACTGGATCAGGGCCACCGTGCCGGATGTCGCGGCCATGCTGGCGGGGCAGGCGGCGCCGGAGGATGCGCTGCCCCGCATGGCCGCCGCCTGGGCCACCCTGAAGGCCAGTCATGGCTGAACCCCGCCGCCGCGCCCTGCTCGCCGCCCTTGCCGCCACGCCGGCGATCCTGGCCCGCGCGGCGCGGGCACAGCCATCCCCGGCGCCGATCCGCGTCCCGGTGCTGGAAAGGCTGCGCGCCGGCATCGACCTGGAAGGCACTGCCACCGCGCATGACGGCGCCACCACCGGGCCCGGCGGCCTGGCGGTGGAAGTCGGCGAATTCATCGCCGATGGCCTGGGCGTGACGCTCGACCTGGTGCGGACCACCGCCACGACCGCGGTGGCGGATCTGTGCGCCGGCCACTTCGACCTGCTGCTCAACGCACCCCCCCTGACCATCGAGGCGGCGCGGGAGATGCTCTACGCCGATCCCTATGCCGCGCTGGACCTGGTCGCGATCGCGCCGCGCCCGCTGCAGCTGCGTTCCATTGCCGCGCTCCGCGGCCGCCGCGTGGCGGCCCAGGCGGGGCATGCGTTGCACCTGCTGCCGTCCCGCGTGCCGGTGGACCGGATGGAGGTCATCGCCCTGCCGGACCTGCCAGCCCTGGCGGCCGCGCTGGCGGACCGGCGGTCGGAGGCGGCCATCGTCACCTCCCCGATCGCCAGCGCGATGGTGGCGATGCACCCGGCGCTGGAGGTGAAGCTGACACTCGGCACGGTCTGGGTCGCCCCCGCCTGCCGCTTCGGGGACCACGACCTGCTGCAGGCCGTGAACACCATGCTCTACATCGCGCGCCAGGAAGGCACGCTGCAAGCGCTGCACCAGGCGGCCTATGACCGGCCGCTGCCCCGGCCCCCTTTCTTTTGATGGCCCCCCTCCGCCCGATGCCCCACCCCCTGCCCCGCCGGATGCTGCCGATGCTGGCCGCCGGCCTGCTCGCCCCCGGCCTGCTCGCACCCCGCATGGCGCAGGCGGCCGGCGAGGCAACCGGCACGCTCGGCCGCATCCTGCGAACCGGCATCGTCCGGGTCGGCGTCTGGCTCGAAGCGCCCCCCTGGGGCAGCTACGACCACAACGGCACGCCCGATGGGGCGGAGGTCGCGCTGGCCCGGCTGCTGGCCCGCGATCTCGGCGTCCGCCTCCGCCTCCAACGCCTGGGGGTGCGCGACCGACTCCCGGCGCTGGAGGAGGACCGCGTGGACATCCTGGCCGCGCTGGTTCCGGTGGTGCCGGCCACCCGCCGCCATGTCGCCTTCGCCTCCCCGCATGGCGATCTCGTCGTCTCCGTCGCCACCCGCCGGGGCAGCCCCGTGCGATCAGTGGCCGATCTCGCCGGGCTTCGCGTGGCACTGCCGGACAACACCTTCGCGGCGGAGGAAGCGCGCACCCTTCTGCCGCCCGACACGACGCAATTGCTGATGCGCGACCTGGTCGCCTGCATCGACGCGGCCGCCCATGGGCGGGTGGATGCCGCGGTCAGCTATGGCTGGCTGCTGCGGGACCTGTCGCTGTCCCGCCCCGACCTCGATATCGAACCGCGCTTCACGCTGGCGCACGCGCACCACGCGCTCGCCATGCGGCTCGGCGATCCGGACCTGCTGCGCTTCGTGAACACCTTCCTCCATCTGCGCGGCGCCGACGGCTCGCTCGCGGAGATCCACGAACGCTACCTCCGCGGCACGCCGGATGTGGGGCCGGTCTTCCGGTAAGCCGGCCCGCGCCGGTGTCAGCGCTGCTGACGGATGCCCAGCCTCCGCCGGACTGACGCGAAGGACCCCTCTACATCGATATTGGCGATGACCACCCCCACCCCGGTCGCCCGCGCATTGGGATCGGCCATGCCGAAGACCGGCCGGTCAGGCGGCTCCTGCGTCGCGATCACTTCCGTGGAGGGGCCATCCGCCAGATCCTCCCGCCACCGCTGCCGCCACACCACCACGGAACCGCCCCGCACCTGCTCCGGCCACATCTCCGTCTGCAGGGCGGGGCCCATCGCGGTCGCCGCCTGTTCGAAGACCTGCGTCACGGTCAGCCGCGTATCCACGCGCTGATAGGCTTCCACCCTGGTCACGCGATGCCCGCGCTGCGGGTCGTTGATGAGGAAGACGCGGATCGAGGGGCAGACCAGCTGCGCCCCCCGCGGCATGCAGTCATCGTCATCGGGCACCGCCAGGATCAGCCGGCTGAGCCCATCCGGCGGCAAATCCCGCTGCTGGTCGATCACGAGGCCGCCTTCCAGCAGCACCTCGATCGCCTCCGCGGCCGACATGTCGAGTTCCACCTGCCGCGCGACGGACAGCACCCGGAGCGTGGGGAAGCCATCCACGGGCGCGGCATCGGCCGGCGGCGTGGGCGTTCGGTCCTGCGCGCGGGCGGCGGGCGCTTGCGCGCCCAGCATCATCAGCGCGACCAGCCAGGCAAGGCGAGGCATCCGGCTACTCCATGCTGGCCATCATCTCGCGCAGCTTCTCA
Organism: Falsiroseomonas sp.; assembly: GCF_051859025.1. Taxonomy (GTDB): domain Bacteria; phylum Pseudomonadota; class Alphaproteobacteria; order Acetobacterales; family Acetobacteraceae; genus Falsiroseomonas. Next base: position 186,040 of record NZ_JBHYGL010000039.1, read on the forward strand.
GGAATCGTCCAGCGACAAATTGAGACACAGCAAGAGATCGGCAACAAAGTCGGCTTTCCCCGGGGGCTGAAATCCCTCACGGTGCCCCCGCGATGATGCGGAAAAAACCGCCCCCGGCCCCGGTGTGCCCCATCGGGAGCGATCGGCTCCAGCCTGCCCTGACGGCAGGGCGGCGTGGCCTGCTGCTGGTGGCCGCAACCGGCACGCTGGCGCTGGCAGCCACGCGAAGCCGCGCCCAGCGCCCGCCCGCCGCCCGGACCCAGGCGGCGACGGAGCCGGCCGGCATCGGTACGCCCCAGGATGACTGGGCCGAGTTCCGCCGGCGCTACCTGCTGCCCGAGGGGCGCGTCGTCGATACCGGCAATCGCAACGTCTCCCATTCCGAGGGCCAGGGCTACGCCTTGCTCGCCGCCGTCAGGGCGGATGACCAGGGCAGCTTCGGCCGGATGCTCGGCTGGACGCTGGCGAATTTGAAGCGGCGGGAGGACAACCTGTTTTCCTGGCGCTACCAGCCGGACCAGCAGCCCAACGTCACCGATCCGAACAATGCCAGCGATGGTGACCTTTTCATCGCCTGGGCGCTGCTGGAAGCCAGCGCGCGGTGGGGCAGCGCCGATTACCGCCGCCGGGCCATCTCCATCGCGCGGGACCTGCTGCGGTCCTGCGCCGTGCAGGTCCAGGGGCGCTGGGTGCTGCTGCCTGGCGCCTATGGCTTCCAGGGCCGGGCCCGCACCGTGCTCAACCTGTCCTACTGCGCCTTCCCCGCGCTGCGGGCCCTGGGCCGGGAAGTGGGGGACCCGGTCTGGGGACGGATCGAAGCCGATGGGCTGGCCCTGCTGGCCCAGGCGCGCTTCGGCCGCTACGGCCTGCCGCCGGATTGGCTCGAACTGCGCCCGAATGGCGATATCGCGCCGGCGGAGGGCTGGCCGGCCCGCTTCTCCTTCGACGCCGTGCGCATCCCGCTGAATGTCGTCTGGGCCGGGCAGACAGACCACCCCTGCGTCCATGCGGCCATCGGGTTCTGGGCCGATCCGGACCACCGGGCGATGCCGGCCTGGACCGACCTGCGTTCCGGCCATCCGGCGCCCTATCCCGCGCATTCCGGGATCGTCGCCGTGGCCAGGCTCTCCATCGCCGCGGTGCTGGCCCGGGGCGATGCCGGCGTGATGCCCCGGATCGGAGCGGCGCCCGACTACTACGCGGCGGCGCTGACGATGCTGTCCCGCATGGCCTGGCGGGACCTGCAACTGACGCCCGCCATGCGATAGGCATGAAAAAGGGGGCGCGCCCTTCGGCACGCCCCCCGGGTCGCAAGCCTGCCCAGGCTCAGCCCGCGTCGACGACCGCGCGCTTGGCCATCACCGTCACGAGGTGGGCGCGGTATTCGGCGCTGCCATGGATGTCGCCGTTCATGCCGCCGGCATCGACCTTGATGCCCGCCACCGCATCGGCGGACCAGTTGGCGGCCAGGGCCTTTTCCATCGCCGCTTCGCGGAACACGCCGTTGTTGCCGGCGCCGTTCACGGCCACGCGCACACCAGCCGGGCCCTTGGCGACGAAGACGCCCGCCATGGAATAGCGGCTGGCCGGGTTCTTCATCTTGGCGTAGCCCGCCTTCTCCGGCACCGGGATGTGGATCGCCGTCACCAGCTCCCCGGCCTCCAGCGCCGTCGCGAACATGCCCTGGAAGAAGTCATCCGCGCTGATCGTCCGGCGGTCCGTCTGGATGGTCGCCCCCATCGCCAGCAGCGCGGCGGGATAGTCGGCGGAGGGGTCGTTGTTCGCGACCGAACCACCCATGGTGCCGCGGTTGCGGACCTGCGTATCCCCGATGCTGGCCGCCATGGCCGCCAGCGCCGGGATCGAGGCCTTCACCTCGGCCGAGGTCGCGACCTCATAGTGCTTCGTCAGCGCCCCGATGACGATCTTGCCGCCTTCCCGCTTCACGCCGTGGAGGTCCGCGATGCCGGACAAATCCACCACCGAGGTCGGCTTGTTCAGCCGCAGCTTCAGCGCCGGCAGCAGCGTCATGCCGCCGGAGATCGCGCGCGCATCCGGGTCCGCGGCCAGGATCTTGACCGCATCGGCGACGGAGGACGGCTTGTGGTATTCGAAATCATACATGGCTCTCGTCCCTCACTCGGCCGCCATGCGGTGGCCGTTGATGATGTTCCAGATCTTCGCCGGCGTCGCCGGCATCTCCACATGGTTCACGCCGAAATCACGCAGCGCGTCAACCACCGCATTCATCACCGCCGGCGGGGATCCGATCGCCCCCACCTCCCCGCAGCCCTTCACGCCCAAGGGGTTGTGGGTGCAGAGGGTCGTGTGCGTGGCGACCGAAACCGGCGCCAGATCATCCGCCCGCGGCATGGTATAGTCCATCATTGACCCGCTGATCAGCTGGCCTTCCGCATCATAGATCGCGGCCTCCAGCAGCGCCTGGCCGATGCCCTGGGCGACGCCGCCCTGCACCTGGCCCTCCACGATCATCGGGTTGATCACCCGCCCGACATCATCCACCGCCGTGAAGCCGACAACCGAGACCTTCCCGGTATCCGCGTCGATCTCCACCTCGCAGATGTGGCAGCCGCCGGGATAGGTGAAGTTCTTCGGGTCGTAGAAGGCCGTCTCATCCAGCCCCGGCTCGATCTCATCGATCGGGTAGTTGTGCGGCACATAGGCGGCCAGGCTGATGTCGGTCAGGGACTTGGTCTTGTCCGTGCCCGCCACCCGGAAGGTGCCGCGCTCGAACTCCACATCGTCAACGCTGGCTTCCATCAGATGCGCCGCGATCCGCTTGCCCTTGGCGATGATCTTGTCCATCGCCTTGTCCATGGCGGAGCCACCGACGGCCAGCGACCGGCTGCCATAGGTCCCCATGCCGAAGGGCACCTTGGCGGTATCCCCGTGCACGATATCCACATTGGCGATCGGCACGCCGAGCTTGTCCGCCACCAGCTGCGCCAGCGTCGTCTCATGCCCCTGGCCGTGGCTATGCGTGCCCGTCAGCACCGTCACGCTGCCAGTGGGATGCACGCGGATGGTGCCAACCTCATACAGCCCCGCCCGTGCCCCCAGGCTGCCGACCACGGCGGAGGGCGCGATGCCGCAGGCCTCCACATAGGTGGAGATGCCGATGCCGCGCAGCTTGCCCTGCTTCTTCGCCGCCGCGCGCCGTTCCTCGAACGTCGCCCAGCCCGCCGTCTCCAGCGCGCCGGCGAGGGTCGAGAAGTAGTCGCCGCTGTCGTATTGAAGCGCGACCGGAGTCTGGTAGGGGAAGGCGTCGGTCGGGATGAAGTTCTTCTTGCGGAACTCCACCTTGTCCATGCCGATCTCGCGCGCCGCCACGTCCATCAGGCGCTCGAGCAGATAGGTCGCCTCCGGCCGCCCCGCACCACGATAGGCATCGACCGGCACGGTGTTGGTGAAGACCGCCTTCACCTCCGCATAGATCACCGGCATCGCGTAGACGCCCGACAGCAGCGTCGCATACAGGTAGGTCGGCACGCAGGGCGCGAAGGTGGAGAGGTAGGCCCCCATATTCGCCAGCGTGTGCACCTTCAGCCCGAGGATTTTTCCGTCGGTATCCAGCGCCAGTTCCGCGGTGCTCACATGGTCACGGCCATGCGCATCCGACATGAAGCTTTCGGTGCGGTCGGCCGTCCACTTGATCGGCCGCTTCACCTTGGCCGAGGCCCAGGTGACGATCGCTTCCTCGGCATAGTGGTAGATCTTGCTGCCGAAGCCGCCGCCGACATCGGGCGCCACCACGCGCAGCTTGCTCTCCGGGATGGACAGCACGAAGGCGCCCATCAGCAGCCGGATCACATGCGGATTCTGGCTGGTGGTGTAGAGCGTGTAGTCCCCGCTCATGCTGTCGAACTCGCCGATGGCCGCGCGCGGCTCCATCGCATTCGGCACCAGGCGGTTGTTGGTGGTGGCGAACTTCACCACCTTCGCCGCCTTCGCGAAGGCGGCCTCCATCGCCGCCTTGTCGCCGATATGCCAGTCGTAGCAGAGGTTCCCCGCCACCCCGTCATGCACCGCCGGTGCCCCCGGCGCGATCGCGGCCTCGGTCGAGGAAACGCCCTGCAAGGGAGCGTAATCCACCACGATGGCTTCCGCGGCATCCCGCGCCTGGGCGCGCGTTTCCGCCACAACCACCGCGACGGGGTCGCCGACATGGCGGACCTTGCCCTCCGCCAGCACCGGGTGCTTCGGCTCCGCCATCGGCGTGCCGTCCTTGTTGTGGATCTGCCAGCCGCAGGGAATGCCGCCAATGGCGGCCATATCCGCGCTGGTGAAGACCGCGAGCACCCCCGGCATGGCCTTCGCCGCCGCCGTGTCGATCCCCTGGATCGTGGCATGCGCGTGCGGGCTGCGCAGGATGAAGGCGTGGGTCTGGCCCGGACGATTGATGTCGTCCACGTAGTTGCCGCGACCCTGCAGGAACCGGAAATCTTCCTTGCGGCGCACGCTGGCGCCGATGCCCTCGAAGGGCTGAACCGCATTCATGGACTTATCCTCCCCGTTGACGTGCAACAGGCTGGCCCGCCGCCGCGCGGCCCTCTCCCGGGGCCTTGGCGCGGCGGAGCACCCAACCGGCGAAGACTACTCAGCCGCGGCCGGCGTCAGTTCCGCGGTGCGGCCCTGCATCACATCGCTGGCGGCCGCGATCGCCTTGACGATGTTGTGGTAGCCCGTGCAGCGGCAGAGGTTGCCCTCCAGGCCCTCACGGATCTCCTTCTCGCTCATCCCATCGGGGTGCTTGTTCACCAGGTCGATGGCGGACATGACCATGCCCGGCGTGCAGAAGCCGCACTGCAGGGCGTGGTACTCGCGGAAGGCTTCCTGCATCGGGTGCAGCGTGCCATCGGCCGCGGCCAGGCCCTCGATGGTCGTGACATCCGCACCCTCGCACTGCACGGCCAGGATGGTGCAGGACTTGATGCTGTCACCGCCCATATGGACCACGCAGGCACCGCACTGGCTGGTATCGCAGCCCACATGCGTGCCGGTCAGCCGCAGCTTTTCCCGCAGCAATTCCACCAGCAGCGTCCGGGCCTCGACCTCGACCGTGTGCTTGGTGCCGTTCACCGTCAGACTGACCTGCGGCATCGCGCCTCTCCCCAGATTCGATTGACCGGCCCCGGATGGGGGCCGCTCCCTGGAGGGGAGAGTCGCCCTCGCCCCGCCGAACGTCAAGCGGCGCGAGGGTGACTCAATGGCGTGAAGGGCTACCCGAGCGCCAGAAGCTGCGCACCCTTGGCCCCCGCCAGCGGGTTCTCCGCCGCCGGCCGGTCATGCAGGTGGCAGGCGGCGATGTGCCCTTCCGCCAGCGCATCCGCCACGGGGCGAAGCTGAGGCTCCTCCGTCCGGCAGCGGTCGAAGGCATAGGGGCAGCGGGTGTGGAATCGGCAGCCCTTGGGCGGGTTGATCGGGCTCGGCACATCCCCCTTGAGGATGATCCGCTCCCGCTGCGCCCCCGGCATCGGCACCGGCACGGCCGAGAGCAGCGCTTCCGTGTAGGGGTGCTTCGGCGCCCCGAACAGGGACCGCTTCGGCGCCACCTCCACGATCTTGCCGAGGTACATGACCGCGACCCGATGCGTCATGTGCTCCACGATCGCCAGGTCATGGCTGATGAACAGCATCGCCAGCCCGAGCTCAGTCTGAAGGTCCTGCAGCAGGTTGACGATCTGCGCCTTGACGGAAACGTCGAGCGCCGAGACGGCCTCATCGCAGATGATGAGATCAGGCTCACCCGCCAACGCACGCGCAATACCGATGCGCTGGCGCTGGCCGCCCGAGAATTCATGCGGCCAGCGATTGATGGCGTCCCGCGGCAGCCGGACCTTGTCCATCAGCCCCTCGAGCCGCTTCTCAAGGTCCGCCGAATCCTTCGCCAGCCCGAAATTCCGGATCGGCTCCGCCAGGATGTCCCGCACCTTCATGCGCGGGTTCAGGCTGCTGAAGGGGTCCTGGAACACAACCTGCATCTTCCGCCGCAGCGGCCGCAGCGTGCCGTTCGGCATGTCGTCGATCCGGTCGCCGCCCAGGATCACCTGGCCGCCCGTCAGCGGGAACAGCCGCAACAACGCCTTGCCGACCGTGGACTTGCCGCAGCCGGATTCGCCCACCAGCGACAGCGTCTCCCCCTTCATGATGTCGAAGGAGACACCATCCACGGCATAGACATAGCCCGTGGTCCCGCCGAGGAACCCCGCCTTGATCGGGAAGTGCTTCTTCAGGTCGTTGACCTGCAGGATCGGGGTGCTCATGCCGCGACGACCTCCTCACGCAGCGCGTAGTGGCAGGCCGCGACATGGCCTGGCGCCTTCTCCTCCAGCGCCGGCGCGTATTGCGTGCAGAGGTCCGTGACCTTCGGGCAGCGGGAAGCGAAGACGCAGCCCGGGATCTTCTTCTTCAGGCTCGGCACCAGGCCCGGAATTTCCGCCAGCCTGGTTTCCTCACCGGTCAGGGACGAGCCCAGCTTCGGCATCGATCCCAGCAGCCCCTGCGTGTAGGGGTGGCGCGGGTTGCGGAACAGCGGCCCGACGGCAGCCTCCTCCACCTTCCGGCCGGCATACATGACGATGACGCGCTCCGCGACTTCCGCCACCACGCCGAGGTCATGGGTGATGAGGACGATGGCCGCACCGACGCGGTGCTTGAGGTCCTTCATCAGCTCCAGGATCTGCGCCTGGATGGTCACGTCCAGCGCCGTCGTCGGCTCATCGGCGATGAGCAGCTTCGGGTTGCAGGCCAGGGCGATGGCGATCATCACGCGCTGCCGCATGCCGCCGGAGAGCTGGTGCGGATATTCCTTCACGCGCCGCTTGGCTTCGGGAATGCCGACGAGGTTCAGCATCTCCACCGCCCGGTCCTCGGCCTCCTGCGCGGAAAGCCCCTGGTGCAGGCGCAGCGTCTCCCCGATCTGGCGGCCGACGGTCAGCACCGGGTTCAGGCTGGTCATCGGCTCCTGGAAGATCATGCTGATCTCGTTGCCGCGGATCGCCCGCATCTCCTTGTCGGAGGCTTCCAGCAGGTTCTTGCCGTTGAACCGGATGGCACCGGCGATCTTGCCGGGCGGTTCAGGGATCAGCCGCAGGATGGACATGGCGGTGACCGACTTGCCGCAGCCGGATTCACCGACGATGGCCACGGTCTCCCCCGCATTGACGTGGAAGTTCACGCCATCCACCGCACGGTTGATGCCGTCTGGCGTGCGGAAATGCGTCTGCAGGTTCTCGACTTCGAGCAGGGCCATCTTGTTCAGAGCCTCTTGGCCATACGGGGGTCGAGAGCATCACGCAGGCCGTCACCCAGCAGGTTCACGGCAAGCACGGTGATGGAGAGGAACACCGCCGGGAAGAAGACGATGTAGGGCTTCACCTGCCACAGCGCCCGGCCCTCGGCCATGATGTTGCCCCAGGACGGGATGATGGGCGGCGTGCCGGCGCCGATGAAGCTCAGGATGGCTTCGGTGATCATGGCGCTGGCGCAGATATAGGTCGCCTGCACCGTCAGCGGCGCCAGCGTGTTCGGCAGGATGTGGCGCAGGATGATCATCGGCGTGCGCGTGCCGGACGCCACCGCCGCATCCACATAGGGCTGCTCGCGCAGGCTCAGCACCACGCCGCGCACCAGGCGCGACACGCGCGGGATTTCCGCGATGGTGATGGCCAGCACCACATTGCCCACGCTGCCGCGCGTCAGCGCCATCAGCGCGATCGCCAGCAGGATCGGCGGGATGGACATCATGCCGTCCATGAACCGCATGATGATGCTGTCCGCCAGCCGGATGAAGCCGGAGATCAGCCCGATGGTCAGGCCGATGAGGGAGGCGAAGAAGGCGACCGAGAAACCCACGGTCAGCGACACCCGCGCGCCATGCAGCACGCGCGAATAGACATCGCGCCCCAGCATGTCCGTGCCGAACCAGAATTGCGCGGAGGGTTCGCGCGTGCGCAGCGCCGGGGCCAGCGATGTCGGGTCCCGATGCGCCAGGAAGGGCGCGAAGACCGCGACACAGACCATCAGCAGCACCAGCGTGCCGCCGATGGCGATGGTGGGGTTCCGGCGCAGGAAGCCGATGAAGCCCTTCTTGGCCTTCACCGGCGGCATGATGTCGCCCATCTCCGGGGCGACATTGATGCCGGGCGGAATCGTGGCGGGGCGGCCGCCATCCATGGTCGCGGTGCTCAATACCGGATCCTCGGGTCGAACAGGGTATAGGCCAGGTCGATCGCGAGATTGACCAGCACGTAGATGAAGGAGAACAGCAGCACGACGCCCTGGATGACCGGGTAGTCGCGCCGCAGGATGGCATCCACCGTCAGGCGGCCGAGGCCCGGAATGGCGAAGACGCTTTCCGTCACCACCGCGCCGCCGATCAGCAGCGCCATGCCGATGCCGATGACGGTGACGATCGGCACCGCCGCGTTCTTCAGCGCATGCATGAACAGGATGGAGCGCTGCCCCACCCCCTTCGCCTTGGCGGTGCGGATGTAGTCCTGCTGGAGCACTTCCAGCATCGTCGCGCGCGTGATGCGCGCGATCAGCGCGATGTACACCGAACCCAGCGCCACCGCGGGCAGGATCAAATTCTCCATCCAGGGGAAGAAGCCGCGGCTGAAGGGCGTGTAGCCCTGCACCGGCAGCCAATCGAGCTCCAGGGCGAAGATATAGGCCAGCACATAGCCCACCACGAAGACGGGCACGGAGAAGCCCAGCACCGCGAAGCCCATGACCGCGCGGTCGATCCAGGTGCCCTGCCGCCAGGCCGCCACCACGCCCATCGGCACGGCGATGGACACGGCGAGGATGAGCGTCACGATCATCAGCGAGAGCGTGGGTTCGATCCGCTGCCGGATCATCGTCGCGACCGGCAGGTTGGTGAAGATCGAGGTCCCGAGATCACCCCGCAGGATGTCCCAGAGCCAGGCCCCGAACCGCACCAGATAGGGGCGGTCGAGGCCAAGGCTCGCCCGGATGCGCTCCACATCCGCCGGTGTCGCCTGATCCCCCGCGATCACCGCGGCCGGATCGCCCGGGGCGATGTAGAGTAGGGAGAAGACGAACAGCGCCACGATCGCCATGACGGGGATCGTCGCGAGTACGCGGCGGACTATGTAAGCGAACATCCGGGCAGGCTTCCTTCAGATCAGGCCCTGTGAAAAAGTCGAGGTTGAGCATTAATGCCCGCGGTAGTCGTTGACCCTCGCCTCCAGGTCGCGCTTTCGGGCATTAATCCACAACCTCTCAGGTCTTGCTGACGCCCCAGGGGAAGGGAATCGGGCCCTTCACGATGCCGGAGACGTTGCTCCGCCACGCCTGGTAGGACAGGAAGAAGCCGGTCGGCGCATAGACCACATTGTCCATCGCCGCACGATTGAGACGGCCGATGACCGTCCGCTCCTCCGCCAGCGTGCTCGCCGCCAGCCAGTTCGGCACCTCGGCCTCCACCGCCGGCACGTTCGGCCAGCCGAACCAGGCACCGTCGCCATTCGCCCGCACCGCGTTGTAGACGACGGGGTTGATGGCGTCCGCACCCGCATGCCAGGTGTGGAACATCGACCACCCGCCCTGGCCGGGGGGGTTCTTCATCGCGCGGCGCTGGCCGACCGTGCCCCAATCCGTCGCGACGAAATCGACATTCATGCCCATCCGCTTCAGCAGATCGGCAGTGATGTCGCCCATCGCCTTGGTGATGGGCTGGTCCTGCGCGACCACGCAGGTGACGGGCTCGTTGTTGTACCCGGCCTCGGCCAGCAGCCGCTTGGCGAGGTCCATGTTCCGCGGACCCTTGAGGATGTCGCCACCCTCCTCCGTGTACAGCGGCGTGTTCGGCGTGAAGAAGCCGGGCAGCGGCGACCACAGGTTCCGGTCGTTGCCGACCAGCGCCGTCATGTAGTCCTCCTGGCTCATCGCGGCCAGGACGGCGCGGCGGATGCGCACGTCGTTGAAGGGCTTGTGCAGGTGGTTCATGCGGAAGGCGCCGATATTGCCCAGCGGGTCGGCGATATCCACGCGGATGTTGCGGTTGCGGCGCAGCACCGGCACCAGGTCCGTGATGGGGTTCTCCCACCAGTCGATCTCGCCGTTCTGCAGCGCGGCCGATGCCGTCGCGGGGTCGGGCATGATCACCCATTCCACGCGATCGACCATCATCCGCTTGCCGCCGGCCAGCCAGCTCGCGGGCTCATTGCGCGGCACGTAGCCATCGAAGCGCTGGAACACCGCCTTGGCGCCCGGCACCCATTCATTCAGCACGATGCGCATCGGGCCGGAGCCGACGAACTCGTTGATCTGCGTGAAGCTGTCGAAGCGCGTCGCGATGCGTTCCGGCATGATGAAGCACATCGGCGTGGCGTTCTTGCCCAGCGCCATCTTCATCTTCGGGAAGGGCAGCCGCAGCGTCCAGCGGAAGGTGGTGTCATCCACCGCCACCAGTTCCTGGTTGATCGCGCGCAGCAGCTGGCCCATCGGGTCGCGCGGCATCCAGCGGACGATGGACGCTACAACGTCCTTCGCCAGCACCGGCGTGTTGTCGTGGAACCGCAGGCCCGACCGCAGCTTGAAGGTCCAGACCAGGCCGTCGGAGGAGACCGTCTCCCCCTCCACCATCTGCCGCTGCGCTTCCAGCTTGTCGTCGAAGCCGTAGAGCGTGTCCCACACCAGCACGGCGGCGTTGCGGACGACGTACTGCGTGCCCCAGATCGGGTCGAAATTGGCCAGATTGGCCTGCGGCACGAAGCGCAGCGTGCGCGCATTGGCGCCCTGGGACAGCGCCGGGGCGCTGAAGCCCCCGCCGGCCGCGACGGCACCCGCCGCCACACCGGTCTTGATGAACGCCCTGCGATCCATTCGAAGCAACCCCCTGTTATGAGCTCGCCGCCCTTGTTGTGGGCAGACTGCCTTATCCCTGTGCTGCGCGCCAGCACCCCCCGCCCGGGACTCGGCAGGGAGACGCGTTACGACCAAGCCTGTCAGCACATCCCGTGCCAGCCGCGCCCTAGGCTCGGCGAACGCCCCAGAACAGCGCCGGCCCGCCCTTCACCACGCCCGTGATGCTGCGGCGATAGGCCATCAATGGCAGCACCTGGCCGAGCGGGATGAACGGCACTTCCTGCCAGGTCACGCGCTGGATCTCGCGCGCGATCGCCTGTTCCGCCGCGAGGTCCGTGGCCTCGAACCACGCCTCGCGCAGCTCCTCCAGCCTCGGCAGCGTCGGCCATCCCGCCCAGGCATTGGTGCCGTTGCCGCGAATCGGCATGTGGCTGCCGGGCACGGAGACATCGAGCCCTTCCCAGGTCGTGCAGAAGGCGCTCCAGCCGCCCGCATCGACCGGCCCGCGATTGGTGCGCCGCTGGATATGCGTGCCCCAATCCATTGCCTGGAGGTCGACGTTGAAGCCGATCCGCCGCAGCATGTCGGCCGCAACCTCCGCCAGATTCTGCAGCACCGGCAGGTCCGTCGCGGACAGCATCACGACGCGCTCCCCACGATACCCGGCCTCCCGCAGCGCCCTTCGCGCGGCTTCCAGGTCCCGCGGCCCGGACAGCACGGACAGCCCCTCGTCATTCGCCAGCGGCGTGCCTGGCGTGAAGACGCCGGCAGGGATGGTGGATAGCGCGGGGTCCGTCCCGATCGCCGCGTTCATGAAGGCGCGCTGGTCCACGGCCGGCAGCACGGCGCGGCGGATCGCGGGATTGTCGAAGGGCGGCTGCAGGAAGTTGAATCGCAGCACGCCAAGGTTGCCGGCGGTGTTCACCAGATCAGTCTGGATCTCCCGGTTCCGCCGCAGCAGCGGCAGCAGGTCCGGCAGCGGCGTTTCCCACCAATCCACCTCGTTGTTCTGCAACGCGGCGCTGGCGGTGGAGGGATCGGGCATGACGATCCACTCGACCCGGTCGAAATGGACCTGCTTCCCACCGGCGAGGAAATCCGCGGGCTCGCTCCGCGGTGCATAGCCGGCGAAGCGCTCATAGATCATGCGGTCGCCGGGGCGGAACAGGTCCTGGCGGAAGCGGAAGGGCCCGCTGCCGGTGTAGTCCGTGATCTGCGTGAAGGGATCGGTCCGTGCCACGCGTTCAGGCATGATGGCGCAGATGTTGGCGGATGGCTTGCCCAGCGCGAAGGCGAGGCCCGGCCAGGCCTTCTTCAGTCGGATCTCGAAGCGCGAATCATCCAGCGCCGCGATCCCGTCCATCAGCCCGTCGAGTCGCTGCCCCAGCACATCCCGCTTCGCCCAGCGCTGGATGGAAGCGACGCAATCCCGCGCGGTGACGGGCGCGCCATCATGGAAGCGCAGGCCCGGCCGCAGCGTGATGGTCCAGCGCCGCCCTTCCTCGGTGATTTCATGCCCCGCCGCCATCTGCGGCCGCGGCCGGAAATCGGCGCCAAGCCCGTAGAGCGTGTCGTAGATCATCAGCCCGTGGTTGCGCACCACCACGGCCGTGGACCAGACAGGATCGATGTTGGAGAGGTTGGCCTGCGGCACGAAGCGCAGCGTGCGCGCATTGGCCTGCGCATCCGCGATTCGCGGCGCTGCCAGCGCGCCCCCCGCCAGCAGCAGCGCCGAACGACGAGAAACCTGCATCATGGCCATCACGCCTTCCCCATATTCCAGAACACGGTCGCCGGCGCGCGGAACACGCCGGTGACGTTGCGGCGCCAGACGCTGGGCTGCCAGTAATAGCCCAGCGGCAGGTAGTGCATCGTCTCCATCGCGCGCCTGTTCAGCGCCTCCGCGATCCGCCGATGCTCCGCCGGCGTCGCGGCCGCGACCCAGTCGGCGCGCAGCCGCTCGATCTCCGCATCATCCGGCCAGCCGAACCAGGCATTCGGGCCATTCGCCCGCAGGAACAGATGCGTCACCGGCAGCGTCAGCGACTGGCCGGACGACGTGGTGTGAATGATGCTCCAGCCGCCGCGCTCCACCGGTTCCTTGCTCGTGCGCCGCTGGATCAGCGTGCCCCAGTCGGCGGCCACCAGCTCCAGGTTCATGCCGAGCCGCTTCAGCAGATCCGCCGTCACCATCGACAGCGTGTTGATCTGCGGATAGTCGCCGGGCGCGATCAGCACCACCTTCTCGCCATTGTAGCCAGCGGCCGCGAGCGCGGCCTTGGCGCGGTCGATGTTGCGCGTGCGCAGGATCTCGCTGCCCACGTCATTCGCCATCGGCGTGTCGCAGGTGAAGACCCCCTCGCACACGCCCCAGCCCGCGGGATCGCTGCCGGCGACGGAGGTCAGGTAGTCCCGCTGGTCCAGCGCCATGGCGACGGCGCGGCGGATGGCGGGATTGTTGAAGGGCGGGTGCAGCGTGTTGAAGCGCGCGATGCCGTAGGTGCCGTCCATCAGCCGCTGTTCCACGACCAGTTCGCGGTTCCGCCGCATCAGGCCCAGCAGGTCGTGCAGCGGGTATTCCCAGTAATCCTGTTCCCCCAGCATCATCGCATTGGCGCTGGTGGCGGGGTCCGTGATGACGGTCCATTCCACGCGGTCGATCCGCGGCACGCGCCCGCCGGCCAGGCCGTCCACCGCCTCCTGCCGCGGCACATAGCCATCATGCTTCGCCCAGACCGATCGCTGACCGGGGTTCCATTCATTCGGCAGGAAGCGGAAGGGCCCGCTGCCGATGGCTTCGCGCACCTGCGTGAAGGCATCGGTGCGCGCGATGCGTTCCGGCATGATGAAGCAGGGGAATTGCGTCTGGCCGAGTGCGGCCAGCAGCAGCGGCACGGGCCGGTGCAGCCGGAAGCGGAAGCGCCGGTCATCCAGCGCCGTCACCTCCGCGACCGAGGGCTGCAGCACCTGCATGAAGGGATCACGCTTCGACCAGCGATCGATGGAGGCGACGCAATCGCGCGCCGTCACCCTCTCCCCATCATGGAACAGCAGCCCGGTCCGCAGCGTGAAGGTGACGCTGAGGCCGCCATCGGCCACCTCCCACCCCTCCGCCATCTGCGGCCTGATCTCGCCCTTGGAATCCTGGGCGCAGATCTGGTCGTAGATCATGAAGGCGTTGTTCCGCGTGACCACCGCGGTGGTCCATACGGGATCGAGCGAGGTGAGGTTCGCCTGCGGGATCACGCGCAGCGTGCGCGCGGCCCCTCCCTGCGCGCCCACCACGCTCGGCATCGCCACCCCGGCGGCCGTTGCCGCCATCAGTCCACGCCTGCCGATCATCGCTGCCTCCGTCTTCGGGTTCACGCACGCCCGGATCGCGTCAGGCGCGCCGCAGCCCCCAGAACAGCGCCATGCCCTTCACCCGATCCGCCAGGTTTCGCCGATGCGCGGTCATGGACATGTAGGCGCCGACGGGGATGTAGGGCAGTTCGTCCATCGCCACCGTCTGCAATTCGCGCGCGATCCGCTTCTGTGCATCGAGGTCCGGCGCCACGAACCAATCGTCGCGCAGTTCCTCCAGCCGCGGCATGTTCGGCCAGCCCGGCCAGGCATTCGTGCCGTTGCCGCGCAGCGGGAAATGCGCGCTGGGATCGACGAAGTCGAAGGAGGAGAAGCTGGTGAACAGCATGCTCCATCCGCCCCGCTCCACCGGCTCCCGCGACGTCCGCCGCGTGACGGTCGTGCCCCAGTCGCTGAAGGCGTTGTCGGCATTGATGCCGAGGCGACGCAGCAGATCGGCGCCCACCTGCGTCATCGCCGATGGCGCCAGGATGTCCGTGGGCCCGATGAGGCGCGTGAGCTGGTTGGTGTAGCCCGCTTCCCGGATCAGTGCCCGGGCGCGCTCCACGCTGCGCGGGCTCTTCAGCCCCTCCAGCCCCGCATCATTCGCCAGCGGCGTGCCCGGCGTGAAGACGCCCACATTTTCCATGTAGAGCGACGGGTCAGGGCCCACGATCGCGCTCATGAAGTCCGACTGCACGATCGCCGGCAGCAGCGCCTGGCGCATCCTCTTGTCGTTGAAGGGGGGATGCAGGTGGTTGAAGCGCATGATGCCGATGAGCGGCAGCGGGTCCACCGCCTCCACCACCACATTCCGGTTCCGGCGCAGCAGCATCTGAATCTCGGGCGGCGGCTGCTCGTACCAGTCGATCTCGCCGGTCTGCAGCGCGGCGGCGGCGGTGGAGGCATCGGTGATGATGTGCCATTCGACGCGGTCGAAATGCGCCACCTTCGGCCCTGCCGTCAGGCTGGTCCGGCCCGTCGGCGTCGGGCTGTAGTCGGCGAAGCGGGAATAGACCGCCAGGCTGCCGGAATTGAATTCCGCCGGCACGAAGCGGAAGGGCCCGCTGCCGACCGTCTCCCGGATCTGCTGGAAGGGATCGGTGCGCGCGATGCGTTCCGGCATGATGAAGGCCGGGCTGTTGGACACCTGCGCCAGTGCCGAGGTCAGCATCGGGAAGGGCCGCTTCAGCCGGAAGACGATCTGCCGGTCGCCGGACGCCTCCACCGCATCGACGAAGGTTTCCAGCTTCTGCCCGATCGGGCTCCGCTTCATCCAGCGCGCCAGCGATGCGACGCAATCCGCCGCGCGCACCGTCTCCCCGTCATGGAATTTCATGCCGGCGCGGATGGTGATGGTGACGCGCAGGCCACCATCGCTGGTCACGGCCCCTTCCGCCATCTGCGGCTGGGGGCGGAAATCCGCATCCATGCCGTAGAGCGTGTCGTAGACCATGTAGCCGTGGTTGCGGGTGATGTTGGCCGTGGTCCAGATGGGATCCAGGCTCGTGAGGTTCGCCTGTGGTACCATCTTCAGCACGCGGTTCTGCGCGGGCTGCGCGATGGCGGCGTGGCTCAGCGACGATCCCGCGGCCACGGCGGCGCCTGCCTTCAGCAGGTTCCTGCGATGCATTCCCTTGTACTCCCGATCACCCTGTCGCAGGGGATGAGAACAGGGGACAGCCGATCCCGCAAGCCGGGTGGCGCGGGGGAAATCAGCCCCCCGCGCCCATGCTGCTCACGCCTTCTGCACATTCCAGAACAGCGGCAGCCCCTTGAGCACGCCGCTGATGCCACGGCGGTATGCCGTCGCCTGGAAATACTGGCCGAGCGGCAGGTAGGGCACTTCCTGGAAGGCCACTTCCTGGATCTGTCGCGCGATGCCCTGCTGCGCCGCCAGGTCCGGCGCATCGAACCAGGCGGTGCGCAGTTCCTCGATCCGCGGGATGGTCGGCCAGCCGAACCAGGCGGCCTGGCCATGGCCGCGCAGGCTCTGGTGCACGCCCGGGTTGAACATGTCGACGCCGGCCCAGAAGGTGCAGAACATGCTCCAGCCGCCGCGCTCCGGCGCCTCGCGGCTCGCGCGCCGCTGCACCACCGTGCCCCAGTCGGTCGCGACATAATCGACATTCATGCCCGCGCGCCGCAGCATGTCGTTCGTCACCTGCGCCAGCGCGTTCAGCGACGGGAAGTCGGAAGCCGCGATCAGCGTCACCCGTTCGCCGTTGTAGCCGGCGGCCGCGAGGTCGCGCTTCACCTTCTCCATGTCGCGCGGGGTGGTCAGCGCATCCAGCCCCACATCGGAGGCAAGCGGCGTGCCCGGCGGGAAGAAGCCGATATTCTCCCGCCACAGGCTGCGATCCGTGCCGATCACGGCGGTCATGAAATCCGCCTGGTTGATGGCACCCAGCAGCGCGCGCCGCACCGCCGGCTTGTCGAACGGCGCATGCAGGTGATTGAACCGCGCCACCGCCATCAGCCCCGTGGGGTCCGGGATTTCCAGCACCACGTTGCGGTTGCGCCGCAGCACCGGCTGAAGGTCGCCCGTCGGCTGTTCCCACCAATCCATCTCGCCGTTCTGCAGCGCGCCCGATGCCGTCGCCGGGTCCGGCATCACGTGCCATTCGACGCGGTCGAGGAAGGTGCGCTTCGGCCCCGCGGTCCAGGTCGGCGTCCCCTCGCTGCGCGGCACATAGCCATCGAAGCGCGTGTAGACGATGCGCGCGCCCGGCACGCGTTCGTTGGCGGCGAAGCGGAACGGGCCGCTGCCGATCAGGTCGCCGCGCAGCGGCGTGTTGGGGTCCTGGCTCGCCAGGCGTTCCGGCATCATGAAGGCCACGGGGGTGGAGGGCTTGCCCAGCGCCTCGAACATCAGCGGGAAGGGGCGCCTCAGGCGGAACAGGATGGTCTTGTCGTCCGGCGCCGAAAGCTCATCCGTCACGGACAGCAGCACCTGGCCCAGCGCATCCCGCGCGCCCCAGCGGCGGATGGAGGCCACGCAATCCCGCGCCCGCACGGGTTCGCCATCATGCCAGCGCAGCCCATCGCGCAGCGTCATCGTCACGCGCTTGCCGTCATCCTCGACGACATGGCCCTGCACCATCTGCGGCTGCGGCTTGTAGTCCTGGTCGAAGCCGTAGAGCGTGTCCCAGATCATGTAGCCGTGGTGGCGCGTGACGTAGGCCGTGGTCAGGATCGGGTCCAGCACGGCGAGGTCCGCCTGCGGGATGAACTTCAGCAGGCGCGATGCGCCGCTTGTGCCCTGGCCGAGTGCCGGCACCCCCATCGCGGACGCACCGAGGACCGCACCGGCCCCGGTCAGGATTTGACGACGCTGCATGGTTCTCGGTGCCCCCCGGCATGGCCTGGCCGCCCGCGGATGCGGGCGCCCTTCAATCCGGCGTAAGGAACAGAGTTACCGGGCGGGATGCAAGGGGAGAGGTGAACCCCCCTCCCCCACGCCCGCCAGGACCTTATCCCCCACGCCCGCCGGGACCTTATCCCCCCACGCCCGCCGGGACCTTATCCCCCCACGCCCGCCGGGACCTTATCCCCCCACGCCCGCCGGGCGATGCCCGAACCCCAGCGCCGGCACCGCCGCCGTCTCCACCCACACCGCCTTCGCCTGGGTATAGGCCATCAGCGCCTCCTGGCCCGAGGACCGTCCATGCCCACTGGCGCCGAAGCCCCCGAAGGGCACGCTGACATGGATGGTGCGGTAGCCGTTGATCCAGAAGGTCCCCGCCCGCACCGCCGCCGCCACGCGATGCGCGCGGCCCACATCGCTGGTCCAGGCCGCGCCCGCCAGGCCGAAGGGCGTGGCATTGGCGATGGCGATCGCCTCCGCCTCATCCTCGAAGGGAATGGCCGCGACGACGGGGCCGAAGATTTCCTCCTGTGCCACCCTCGCCTGGTTGGTCACACCGGCCAGGATCGTCGGCGGCACCCAGAATCCCGCCTCGGGCAGCGCGCGGCCGCGCGGCGCGGTGAAGACATCCGCCCCCTCCGCCGCCCCGGCCGAGACCAGCGCCCGGACATGCTCGAACTGCCTTGCGTTGCAGACCGGCCCGGCCTCCGTCGCGGCATCCAGCGGATCACCCAGCCGGATGCGGGACGACGCTTCCGCCAGCATCTCCACGAAGCGGTCATGCACGGATCGCTGCACCAGCAGCCGCGACCCCGCGACGCAGGATTGCCCGCTGCCCGCGAAGATCGCCTGCTGCGCACCCTGCACCGCCGCCGGCAGGTCCGCATCGGCGAAGACGATGTTGGCGGATTTCCCGCCCAACTCCATCACGCAGGGGATCATCCGCGCCGCGCAGGCACCCGCGATCCGCGCGCCGCTAACGGCGCCGCCGACAAAGGTCACCATCGCGACCTCGGGCGCGCCGAGCAGCGCCTCACCGCTCGTTGCCCCCGCCCCCGCCACCACCTGCACCAAACCCGCGGGCAGCCCGGCCTTTACCGCGAGCAGCCCGAAGGCGGCGGAGGTCAGCGGCGTGTATTCGCTGGGCTTCAGCACCACGGCATTGCCCGCGGCCAGCGCCGGCAGCACGTTCCACCCCGCGGTGAACAGCGGCGCGTTCCAGGGCGTGATGGCCAGCACCACCCCCATCGGCTCCCGCCGCACGGTCACGAAATGGCCGGAGGGGACGGGCACGACCCGCCCCTCCACCTTGTCGCACCAGCCCGCCCAGTATTCCGCCATCTCGGCGACGCGCGCGACCTCGCCCCGGCAGTCCCGCAGCGGCTTGCCGGTATTGGCGCATTCCAGCAGGGCCAGCGCCTCCGCCTCCGCCCGGATCGCGGCGCCCAGCGCCCAGAGCCGGCGCCCGCGCTCCGCCGCGCTCAGCGCGATCCACACTTTCTGCGCGCGTGCCGCGCCGGCGGCGGCCTCCCGCGCCACCCCCGCGCCAGCGTCCCGATACCCCAGCAGCGGCAACCCCGTGGCGGGGTCATCCAGCGTGAGGGCAGCGCCCTGCCCCTCCACCACCTGGCCATCCACCACGCAGCCGACCCTGCCACCCAGCAGCGCCGCCACCCCCTGCGCCGCGACGGTCGCCGCCGCGAATGCCGCATTCGCCATCACGCCGCCGCCCCCGGCGCCGCCAGGATTGCCGCCGGCACCCGGTTGAAATCGGCGCTGTCCGCGACCTCCGTCTCCTCCCACAGCGCGGCCGCCGCGCCGCAGGCATCCAGCCTGGCGCCGACCGCCTGGGCGAGCCCCAGCGCCAACCGCACATCCTTCCGCATCAGCCCGGCCGAGAACCCCGAATCGAAGCCCCCGCTGGCGATCCATTTCGGAAAGTTCACCTCCGTCGCCGCGGAACGGCCGGACGCCGCATTCACCACCGGCAGCAGCGCGGCCATGTCGACCCCCGCGGCCTGCCCCATGCGCAGCGCTTCCGCCGCCACCGCCAGGTGCGTCGCCACCAGCAGGTTGTTCACCAGCTTCGCCACCTGCCCCGCGCCAGGCCCGCCGACCGGGATGATCTTCGCCGCCATGCGTTCCAGCACCGGCCGCGCGCGCTCGATCGCCGCGGCATCGCCGCCCAGCATCATCGCCAGCGTCCCCGCCGCCGCGCCCGCCGGGCCGCCGGAGACCGGCGCATCCAGGTAACCCACGCCCATCGTCGCGGCCAGCGCGTGGAAGCGACGCGCGGCCAGCGGGTCCAGCGTGGAGGTATCCACCACCACCGCACCCTTCTCCAGCGCCGGCAGCAGCGCGGCCAGCACCGCCTCCACCGCGCGCTCCTGCGGCAGGGACAGGATCACCACCGGCGCCGCAACGCCCGCGACCGCCCCCGCGATCGTGACCCCCTTCTCCAGCGCCGCCGCGACGGAGGGCCCATGCAGGTCGAACCCCGTCACCGCCGCGCCGGTCCCGGCCAGCCATCCCGCCATGCCCAGCCCCATATTGCCGAGCCCCACGATCCCGATCCGCATCAGTCTTCCATCCAGGCCACTCTGCCGTGAGGGTCGCAGCCCGCCCATGCGCCGGCAAGGCAGGGGGGCCTGCCGCTTTTCCGTCACCATGCCGTGGTTTGTGCCTGCTCTGCCTATTCGTCATGCTGCAGTGCAGCAGGAGCATGCATGTCCGACCAGACCCTCAACGGCCCCCTCCACCGCCTGGCTGCCCGGCTTGGCCCGGCGCGCTTCGCCACGCTGATGCAGTTCCTCCGCTTCGGCGTCGTCGGCACCGTCGGCTTCGTGGTGGATACGGCCGTGCTCTATGCGGGGCTGGCGGTCGGGCTCGGCCTCTATTCCGGCCGCGCCGTCTCCTATGTGGCGGCGGCGACGACGACCTGGGCGCTCAACCGCGCCTGGACCTTCAGGGGCCGCGGCCAGGGGCCGGTCGCGCGGCAATGGGCGCTGTTCCTTGTCGTGAACCTGATCGGATTCGCATGCAACTACGGCACCTATGCCGCGCTCGTCGCGGGGGTTCCGGCCGTGGCCGAGCACCCCGTCATCGGTGTCGCGGCCGGTGCCCTGGCCGGCATGGTCGGGAACTTTCTCCTGTCGCGACGTTACGTATTCGTGGATGGCAACGGGGCCTGACGGCCCGGGAGCCAGCCTTCGATAGCCCCTGAACAAGATACGGCAGGATGCGCATCTCGACCCCCCAGGCCGCCCCCACCATGCGCCCCGTTGTTCCCGTCCACGCCACCAGCGGAGCCGCTTCCATGCCGAAGCGAAACCAGGCCAGCCGCGCGCCGGATGAAGGCCGTGGCGGCACCGTCACGCCGTTCCTCGCGGGGATCGGGGCGGACCCGTTGCCCGATGCGGCGCAGGCCTATGCGCCGCCGGTACCACCGGTGGTCGTGGCCGCCCTCGTCGTGCTGCTGGACCTTGTGGCGGTCGGTGGCGCCGGACTGCTGGCCGATGCCCTCATCAACAGCGCGGGCGCGCGCCATGCGGCGATGACCGGCCTTCTCGCAGGCCTCGCCGTTGCCTTCGCCGGGGCGCTCGGCGCCTATGACCATGCCGCGCTGCACCGTGCCGGCCCCCAGCGCAGCCGGGCGCTGCAGGGCCTGGCGGCGGCGCTCCTCGTTCTCGTCCTGGCCGCCATCGCGCTTGGCGCGCAGCAGCGGATCGATCCGGCCTGGCTCGGCACTACGGCACTTCTGGCCGGCGGCAGCCTCCTCGCCGCGCGCACCGCCGTCGCCGCCCTGCTCCGCCAGGATGGCAGCCGCAGCGCGCAGCGTGCCGTCATCCTCGGCGCCGGCCCCCAGGCCAGCCGCCTGATGGAGGCGATGCGCCGCGAGGGAGGCAGCGGCCTGCGCCTCCTCGGCCTGGTCGATGATCGCAGCCCCCGTGCCGATGGCGAACCGCTGCCGAGTGGCCTCCGCCGGCTTGGCGGCATGGCGCAGCTCGGCGCCATGATCCGCGCCGGACAGGTGGAGGTAGTAGTGCTCGCCCTGCCCTGGTCGGCCGAGACGCGGATCGCCGCCGTCATGGAACAGCTCAGCGCCTTTCCGGTGGAGATCCGCCTCGCGCCGGACCTGCTGGCGGATCGCCTGCCTGCCGGCCGCCGCCCCGCCGGCCCGGTTCTGCTGCGCGCCCGCCCCATCTCCGGCCTCGGCGCCGCGGTGAAGGTGGCGGAGGATTACGCCATGGCGATCCTGGCATTGGCCATCGCCGCCGTGCCCATGCTGCTGATCGCCATCGCCATCAAGCTGGACAGCCCCGGCCCGGTCTTCTTCCGCCAGCGCCGCACCGGCTTCAACGACCGTCCCTTCGACGTGTTGAAGTTCCGCACCATGTATGCGGAGGCGACGGATCATGAGGTGCTGCGCCAGGTCCGCGCCGGCGATGCGCGGATCACCCCGGTCGGCGCCATCCTGCGCAAGACCTCGCTGGACGAACTGCCGCAGATCTTCAACATCCTGAAGGGCGACATGTCCTTCGTCGGCCCCCGCCCGCACGCCCCCGGCACCCGCGCCGCCGGCCGGCGCTTCGATGAGGTCGTGGCCAACTACGCCGCCCGGCACCAGGTGAAGCCCGGCCTGACCGGCCTGGCCCAGGTGCGCGGCTGGCGGGGCCCGACCATCACGGAGGAACAGATCATCCGCCGGGTGGAAAGCGACCTCGAATACATCGAACGCTGGTCGCCCTGGCTTGATATCACGATCATCCTGCGCACCTTGCTCGCGGTGGCGTGCATGCGGAACGCGCTCTAGCGCCCGCATGCCCCAGCGGGAGATGGAAACGATGCAACGCCTTGATGCGCTGGCCGACCACGCCTGGGATGGCGCGCGCCCGCCCGCGCCCCGCATCGCCGTCCTGGTGCCCTGCTACAATGAGGAAGTGGCCATCCCCCGCGTGGTGGCCGCCTTCCGCAACGCGCTGCCGGAAGCCACCGTCTTCGTCTATGACAACAACAGCCGCGACCGCACGCGGGAAGCGGCGCTGGCCGCCGGCGCCGTCCTCCGCACCGAACGCCTGCAGGGCAAGGGCCATGTCGTGCGCCGGATGCTCGCGGACATCGAGGCCGATGTCTACGTCCTGGTCGATGGCGACGACACCTACGATGCCGCCGCCGCGCCGGCCATGATCCGCCTGATGCTGGACGAAAGGCTGGACATGGTGACGGGCACGCGCGTCACCGATGCCGCCGCCGCCTACCGGCCCGGCCATCGCCTGGGCAATGCGGTGCTGACCGGCGTCGTGCGCCTGATCTTCGGCAACCGCATCTCCGACATGCTCTCGGGCTACCGCGTCTTCTCCCGCCGCTTCGCCAAATCCTTCCCGGCCCTGGCGGCGGGGTTCGAGACGGAGACGGAATTCACCGTCCACGCCCTCGAACTCAGCATGCCGGTGGGGGAGGTCGTGACCGCCTATCGCGAACGCCCACCCGGCAGCATGTCCAAGCTGAACACCTGGAAGGACGGCTTCCGGATCCTGCGGACCATCGCGCTGCTGGTGCGCCGCGAACGCCCGCTGCCCTTCTTCGCGCTGTTGGCGCTGGCGCTGGCGCTGCTGTCCCTGGGCATCGCCATCCCCGTGTTCCAGACCTTCCTCGCCACCGGCCTGGTGCCGCGGCTGCCCACCGCCGTGCTCTCCACCGGCCTGATGCTGCTCGCCTTCCTGTCGCTGGCCTGCGGCCTGATCCTGGATACCGTGACGCGCGGCCGTATGGAGGCGAAGCGCATGGCCTACCTGGCCATCCCCGCCCCCGATTTCGCGCTCCCCCCGAGATGACGGAAACCTCCATGACGAACCGCCCGGCCTATCCCCCGCCGCAGCACATCGCCGGTGCCGTCGCCCCCCGGCAGCCAGTCGATGCCGATGTCATCATCCTGTCGATGGAACGGGCGGAGGAAACCATCGCCGCCATCGCCTCCGCCCGCGCGCAGCAGGGTGTCAGCAAGCATGTCTGGATCGTGGACCAGGGCAGCAGCGACATCGCCATGGCCCGCCTGCGCGCCGCCGTGCAGGGCGCGCCGGATGCCACGCTGGTGCGGCTCGATCGCAACCACGGCGTCGCCGGCGGCCGCAACCGCGCCACCGCCCTCGGCCGCGCGCGGATCGTCTTCGCGCTCGACAATGATGCGGAATTCGCCACGCCGGACACGCTGGCCCGCGCCGTCGCGGCGATGGACGCGGCACCCCATCTCGGCGCCATCGCCTGCCGCATCCTCGTGCATTCGACGGGGCAGGACGACCTCTCCTCCTGGGGCTATCCCAAGGGATTGCTGCCGCGGTCGGCGGAGGCCTTCGATGCCGCCACCTTCGTCGGCGCCGGCCACGCGCTGCGCCGGGCGGATTTCGAAACCGCCGGCGGCTATGACGACGCGCTGTTCTTCGCGTGGGAGGAATACGACCTCGCGCTCCGCCTCATCAACATGGGCCGCACCATCCGCTACCGCGGCGACATCGCCGTGCGCCACAAAGTCAGCGCGGAGGCCCGCGTCGCCTGGACCGGCACGCGCTGGTTCCACTTCGTGCGCAACCGGCTCTACATCGCCATGAAGCATGGCGCGAGCCCGGCCGCGCTGCTGCCGCGCTTCCTCGCCTACCAGGCCAAGGGCGCACGCAACGGCGTGGTGCTGCAAGGGCTGCGCGCCGCCCCGGCCGCGCTGGCGCTGGCGCATCGCTTCCGCCCCGCACCGGGCACCGAACATCTCTACGGCCACACCGAGACCAGCCGCGCCTACCTGGCCCGCACCGATGCCGCGCATCGCGGCACGCCGCTGCAGCGCCTGAAGCGGGAAGTGCTGTCGGGGCTGTAGCGCCCCGCGCGGCTCTCCAAGGCGCTATGCCCGGCGCCTCTCCCGCCACAGCAGCGCCAGGATCGCGGGATCATCGATGAGGTAGCGGCGCGCCAGCCGCTTCGGGTCCCGCGCCAGGCGCCAGGCCCATTCCATCCCCGCGCGCTGCACCAATGCCGGCGCGCGCCGTTCCTCGCCTGACAGGAACAGCAGGCTCGCGCCGACGCACAGCGCCGTGCCCGTGGCACCGCCCTTCGCGAGCACCGCCCGCGCCACCATCTCCTGCCGCGGCGAACCGACGCAGAGGAAGCTGAACCGCGCGCCCGACCCCGCGATGAAATCCACGGCGCGCGCGAAGGCGGCGGGATCGGCATCGAAGCCCATGGGCGGTTCGTGGTGCATCACGCGCCGCAGCCCGAAGCGCCGCGCCACCGCCTGCACAGTCCCCGGCCCGCCGCCCAGCACGGCCACGGGATCATCCGGCCGGACCACCTCCTCCAGCAGCCTGGCCGTCAGGTCGCTGCCCGGCACCACCGGCGGCGCCGCCAGCCCCATGGCCCGCGCCGCCCGCGCCACCACCCGGCTGTCCATCAGCCGCCACGCCGCATCGCGATACAGCGGCCCGTAACGGCCGGGATCGCGTGCCAGCCGGACCAGGTGATCCGCATTGGGGGTGACGAGATAGGCGAAGGGCGTGGCCGCATCGCGCGCCGACAGCAGGGCGAGCGCCGCCTCGGCGTCCCGCGTCTCGAAATCCAGGCCGAGCAGGCGGATCGGCGCGGGGTCTTCTGTCTGGACGTTCAAGGCGGGGCTCCCGGCGGCTGAGTGCCACCGGGAAGCACCCGGCGGCGCTCATCCCAACGCGGATGCGCCGCCGGCCGTTACAGCCCCCGTCATCACAAGGCGATGCGCAGCCGCAACTGGATCAGGTTGCGGTCGAATTCCTGCACGCCGGAGGATGAATCCAGCCGCCGCGCATGCTGGTAGGAGCCCACCAGGGACACGTTGCGGTTCAAAAGGTAGCGGGCGGACAGGATGGCGAAGCCGTCCGTCGCCTTCTCGCTCGGCTGGTCGTATTCGCGGCGATCCAGGCCGAGTTCGACGCCGAGGATCACGTTGCGCAGGTATTCATGGTCCACCCGCACCTGGCCCAGCGTGCGGGTGAAGCTGGTGGCGTTGTTGCGGATCGATTCCTCGATCGTCCGACGGCCCTGGAAGGTCACGGTGGTCAATTGCGTCGGCTGCCAGGTGACGTCGCCCTCGAAGGCCGGGCCGGACAGCGTCTTCAGCCCAGGCCCGTCATAGTCCCGCTGCCGGTAGCCGATCGCGACGCGGGCGCGCCAGACGCCATCGAAATCATAGGTGAAGCCGGCCAGCCCCTCATAGGTCATGCTGTCGCGGCCGGATTGCGCGCTGGACTGGTACTTGATCTCCTGCACCCGCCCGATGACGTTGATGAAGCGCCCGGGTGCCAGCGCGTAGGACAGGCCCAGCGCGCCGAGCGTGGAGTTGAAGTCGAAGCGGGAGACATCGCCCTGGCGTTGCCCCGATGGCTGCTGCTGCGGCCCGCCGAGGTCCACATCGTCGAAGCGGTAGCCACGCCAATTGCCGATCGCCGTCACGCCGATGCGGTTGAAGCGCGTCGTCGCCTGGCCCTGCACCTCGTCGTAGTAGTACGGGATGGGGCGGGACAGGCCGGCCTGCTGCACATCGACGCTGCTGACCTCCAGATGCTCCTGCACCCGGTTGTAGCGCCCTTCGAAATTCGTCTCGGCATTCAGGTCGTAGCGGCCGAACAGGCCGACGGCGTAGTCGGTCCAGTCCTGGGCGGTTTCCTCGATGTAGCGCCGCTGCTCGATCCGCGCCGTCGCGCCCACCGCATGGGTGGACCAGTCGCTGTTCAGCGATGTCTCGCCGATCCAGGTCGCGTAGCCATCCGCGGTGCGGCCGCGGCGGGTGCCGAACAGGTTGTCGTCATACCCCATGCCGAGTTCGGCGGCCGCATCCAGCCGGAACGCGCCCAGCCGCACGCCCAGCGGGTCGTAATCCTCCCTTGCCCGGTCGGCGACGGTGACGCCGCGCTGCGTCTCGCCGCGCGGCACGGCTTGCGCCTCGACCCGGCACGCGAGGGTTGAGGAAAGGCCTGCGAGCAGCAGGCCGGCGACGAACCTGTAACGATCCTGATGCACCCTGTGACTCCGGTTTGTGCCCCCGCCTGGGCGTGCTACCACGGCACAATTCCAGCGTCGCTTCAACGGAACGACATATCGTTCTCACGGATTGTTCATGGCTGATAACGATACCAGGGCTGAACGGGTTTTGCCGGCGATGGCCGAAACAAACAGCGATGCCCGGCCGAGCCCACCCCTGCCAGTGCTGGCCAGCTTCCTCAGCCCCGGCGACGACCACCGGCTGCGGGACCTGCTGGCCTTCGCCATGGCGGTGGAGGCCGGACGGCCGCTGGCGCCGAACGGCGTGGACGGCCTGCGACGGGAAGCCGATGCGGCGCTGGAGGGCTACGCCTTCCGCAGCCTGCACAACCGGGTGGAGGAGATCCGCATGGCCGCCGTGGTGGAACATGTCGGCCGCCTGCGTTCGCCGCCCGGCTTCGTGACGCTCGTCATGGCGAACCTTGTCGCGCTGGCGCTGCTGGCTGGCGGCGCGCTGCTGGCATGGCGCCACTACGGCCCGGCGGTGCTCGCCTGGATCGGGGTCTGACACCGTGCTGAGGCCCATGCCCCTGATCCCCGGCCAGCCGGAACGGATGCCGGATACGGTGCTGTCCCGCGCCATTGCCGCCGGCAAGTCCCAGCTGGTTGCGGTGGCGCTGTTCAGCGGCGTGGTGAACCTTCTGCAGCTTACCGTCTCGCTCTACATGATGCAGGTCTTCGACCGCGTCCTGTCCACCCGCAGCCTCGATACGCTCTACTACCTCACCGCCATCGCCATGTTCGCGCTGCTGGTCATGGCGGTGCTGGACGGGCTGCGCGGCCAGATCATGCAGCGCCTCGCCACCTGGATCGAGGGCAAGGCCGCGCCGGAAGCCTTCATCCGCGCCATCGAAAGCCAGCTCCGCGGCCGCCCCTACCGGATGGAGGCGCTGCGCGACCTGGCGGTCTGCCGCGGCTGGCTGGGCTCCCCCGCCTCCCTCACCGTCTTCGACGTTCCCTGGGTGCCGATCTACCTGGCCGTCATCTTCGCGCTGCACCCGACGCTGGGCTGGATCGCGCTCGCCGGCGCGGTGCTGCTGTTCGGGCTGACGCTGGCGAATGAATGGGCCACGGGCGCGCTGCTCCGCCAGGCCAGCACCGCCGGCATGGCCAGCCAGCGCCGGGCCGAAAGCATGGTCCGCAACGCTGAGGTGATCGACAGCATGGGCATGGCGCCCGCCGTGCTGCAGCGCTGGCGCGAAGGGCTCTCCGCCTCCGTCCCCCCGCAGGAGAAGGCGGCGGACCGCGCCGCCATGCTGCTGTCCATCACCCGCTTCTTCCGCCTGACGGTCCAGGTCGCGGTGCTTGGCGTCGGCGCCTGGCTGACGCTGGAACAGCAGCTGACCTCCGGTGCCTCCATCGCCGCCTCCATCATCATGGGCCGGGCGCTGGCGCCGGTGGAACAGATGATCGGCGGCTGGAAGCAGCTGGTGCAGGCCCGGCAATCCTATCGCCGCCTGCTCGGATTCCTCGCCCTGCCCCGCATCCGCCCCCCCGGCATCCCGCTGCCGGAGCCCACCGGCAAGGTGGCGGCGGAACGCGTCACCTTCGGCTTCCCGGGCCAGCCCGTCGCCATCATCAAGGGCATTTCGTTCGCCCTCACGGCCGGGGAGAGCCTGGCCATCATCGGCCCCTCCGCCGCCGGCAAGACCACGCTGATCCGCCTGCTGATCGGCACGCTCCAGCCCTCCGCCGGCACGGTCCGGCTGGATGGCGCCGATGTCTTCACCTGGCAGCGGGAGGATTTCGGCCGCTATGTCGGCTACCTGCCCCAGGATGTGGAACTCTTCGACGGCACGGTGATGAAGAACATCGGCCGGATGCGCGACGCGGAGCCAGAGATGGTGTTCGAGGCCGCGAAGCTCGCCGGCTGCCATGAGATGATCCTGCGCCTGCCCCAGGGCTATGACACCGAGATCGGCGATGGCGGACAGCATTTGTCCGGCGGCCAGCGCCAGCTGATCGGCCTGGCGCGCGCCATGTTCGGCAACCCCCGCTTCGTGGTGCTGGACGAGCCCAACAGCAACCTGGACGGCGACGCCGAACAGGCCCTGATCCGGGGGCTGGAGGCGCTGAAGGCCCGTAACACTACCGTCATCCTCGTCTCCCACCGGCCGACGCTGGTGCAGGGCGTGGACAAGGTCCTGCTGCTGCGCGACGGCGCGGCGGAAGCCTTCGGACCGCGGGCAGAAGTGCTGAAGCGCCTGATGCAGCAGGCGAAGCCGCAGGAAATCACCCAGCCCCCGGCCGGCCGGGCGGAGGGCACGCGATGAGCCAGGCCAATCCCCCGGCGGAGGCCCTGCCCCTCGGCCAGGCCGGCGGCGCCCAACTGCCGCTGCTCCGCCGCAGCGCCGATGCGCCACCCGCCCTCTGGTCACCGCCGGAAGCGGAACTCCCGATCGATGCGCCGCGCCCGCGCACCGGCGTGCCCGTCATGCTCGGCTACGCCATCACCCTGGTCTTCGTGCTCGGCTTCGGCCTCTGGGCCGCGCTCACGCCCCTGGCGGAAGCCGCGATCGCGCCCGGGCTGCTGAAGGTGGAAGGCACGCGCCGCACCGTGCAGCATTTCGAAGGCGGCCTCGTGCGGGAAATCCTGGTGCGGGACGGTGATGCGGTC
This sequence comes from Falsiroseomonas sp., assembly GCF_051859025.1. Lineage (GTDB taxonomy): Bacteria > Pseudomonadota > Alphaproteobacteria > Acetobacterales > Acetobacteraceae > Falsiroseomonas. The sequence continues at coordinate 215,274 of NZ_JBHYGL010000039.1, forward strand.
CGCCAGGGCCAGGTCCTGATGCGCCTGGACCAGCCCCAGGCCGCGCAGCAGACGGAAACGCTGCGCAGCCAGCGCTGGGCGCTGCTGGCGCATGATGCGCGGCTTGCCTCCGAACTCGCCCGCGCCACGGACGTGACCTTCCCGGCGGAGCTCACCGCCTCCGCCGGCCTGCGGGCGCAGGAATACATCTCCGGCCAGCGCGCCCTGTTCCAGACCCGCACCCTGTCGCTGGAAAGCCAGCTCCAGGTGCTGCGCGCCCGGATCGACCAGCACAACGCCACCATCGCCTCCGCCGAGGGCCAGATGGACGCCCAGCGCCGGATGCTCGTGCTGCTGCGGGCGGAGGAAACAGCCACCGCCCAGCTGCTGCGACAGGGCCTGGCGCGCCTGCCCCAGCTGCTCGCCCTGCAGCGCCAGGTGGCATCGGTGGATGGCAACATCACCGACATCACCAACCAGATGGTCCGGTCCCGCGCCCAGATCGCGGAAGCCGAGCGCGACATGCAGCGCATCATCGACCAGCGCATGCAGGAAACCTCCACCGAGCAGCGCGACGTCCGCGTCCGCCTGGCGGAGGCGGAGGAGAGGCTCCGCGCGGCGGAGGACGTCTCCACCCGCATGGAGATCACGGCGCCGGATGCCGGCACGGTGCTCAACCTGCGCGTCTTCACCATCGGCGCCGTCATCCGCCCCGGCGATCCGGTGCTGGATTTGGTGCCGGAGAATGACCGCCTGATCGCGGAAGTGAACGTCCAGCCGAACGACATCGACGTGGTGCATACCGGCCTGCAGGCGGAAATCCGCCTGCCCGCCTTCAAGCAACGCCTGGTGCCCTACCTGCACGGCCACGTGACCTTCGTCGCCTCCGACGTCACGCAGGACGACCGGCGCGGCACGGCCTATTATCGCGTCCAGGTCCAGCTCGACGAAGCCCAGCTCGCCAGCCTGGAAGGCGTCACGCTCCGCGCCGGCATGATGGTGGAAGCGCAGATCCAGACCGGCACAAGGTCCTTCGCGCGCTACCTTCTGCAGCCCGTCTTCGACAGCTTCCACCGCGCCTTCCGCGAACAGTGATCGCGCGACCAACCTCAGCCATAGGAAACGTCCCATGACCGCCCTTCCCACCGTCTTCGGCGACGGCGTGATCGATGTCCACGTCGCCAGCGGCGTCGCCCGCATCACCCTCGGCGCGCAGACCGGCGCCACCGCCGCCGGCGGCGCCGATGCCAAGCCCGTTCCTTCCGCCCTTCTTGTCGTGCCGGTCCTGCAACTCCCGAACCTCGCGCGCGTCCTGGTCGAAGTGACCAAGCAGATCGAGGCCCGCGCGAAGGAAGCCATGGCGGCGCAGCAGAAGCCGGCGGAAACGCCGGCCGGCGGCGACCAGGTGGCAGGAGCCTTCCGCTTCAACGGATGAAGGAGCCAGGGTGGCTGACGGATACATGGCGGGCTTCGAACCTCCAGCCCTGAGCGTCATCATCTGCACCCATGCCAGGCCGGCCTATCTCGAGGCCTGCCTGGCTGGCCTCGCCCGGCAACAGGGCGTCCGGCTTCTCCGTGATGCCCCTATCCTGATGGGCGGCGCCGTGCCCAGCGCCCCGCCCGCGGAACCCGCGATCGAGCTGATCGTCGTGGACAGTGCCTCCCCCCACGCCGCGCAATCCGGCATCGCCCGCCTGGCCGCGGGTGCCGGGGCGCGGCTGGTGCGCACTGGCACGCCGGGCCTGTCCGTGGCCCGCAACCTCGGCCTGAAGGCCGCGACGGCGCCCTGGACCGCCTGGCTCGACGATGATGCGGTGCCGGAGCCCGATTGGGCCCAGCGCCTGATCGCCGCCATCCGCGCCTTGCCGGACCAGGCCGTCGCGATCGGCGGCCGCATCCTGCCGGCCTGGGAAGCCCCCCTGCCCGCCTGGTGGCCCCAGGGCCTGCGCGGCGCGCTGACCATCGTAGAATGGGACGGCAGCGGGGAAGCCACGGGCAACGCCACGCTGCCCCAGGGCGCCGCCATCTATGGCGCCAACATGGCCTTCCGCCGCCAGGACCTGCTGGCCGTCGGCGGCTTCCCGGAGGAGTTGGGCCGCGTCGGCGACCGCCTGCTGTCGGGGGAGGAGGAGGAAGCGCTGGCGCGCCTGCAGGCCCGGGGCGGCCGCGTCTTCTACGATGGCGGCGTCACGGTCCGGCACAGCATCCAGGCCGGCCGGCTGCGGCCATCCTGGCTGGTGTCCCGCCTGCACTGGCAGGGCGTGACGGATGCGCTGCGGGACCGCCGCCGCAGCTGGCCCCGCCGCGCGCCCGGCGCGGCGGCGAAGCTGCTGCTCCAGGCGCCGCTGCTGGCCTGGCCGCGCGATTCCGCCGGCCTTGTCGGCGCCCGTTGCGGCGCGGCCTACAACCTCGGCTACCTCCGCGGCACCCTGGCCGGCCAGGCGGCGCCATGACGCCGCCCACCGCCACCCGCCGCGCCCTGCTCGCCACCGGCGCCGTCCTGGCCGCCGGCCCCTCGACTGCGCAGGCACCGACGTTCCGGGACCTGCTGCCCACCCTTCGCCTCGGTGCCAATCTGGAACGCTGGTTTCCCGTCGCCGCCGCGCAGCGCCCCCGGCGCCTCGGCCCCGGCTGGTGGCAGGATCTCCGCGCCGCCGGCTTCGACCATGCGCGCCTCTTCATCCCGCGCGACGCCGGCGCGGGTGAGGATGTGCCGCGCCTGTTCCTCCAGGCCATCGAGGACGCAGCCACGGCCGGCCTGCCCATCATGCTGGGCCTCGCCGATCTCTATGAGCCCTGGAGTCCCTGGGACGACGCCGCCTGGCGCGTCATGCAGGCCCGCGCGCGACTATTCGGCACGGCGACGGACCCGGCGCGCGTGGCGCTCGCGCCCCTCAACGAACCCGCCTTCGACAACCCCGGTGCCTGGACCCCGGTGCGGGACCGGCTGCTGGCCACCGCCCGTGCCGCCGCGCCGCGCCATGCGCTGGCCTGGGGCGGGCATGAATGGTGTTCCTGGCGTTCCCTCCTCCGCCAGGTCCCGCCCGCGGACCCGCTGACCATCGCGGAGGTGCATGACTACGAAGGCGGCGCCACGCCCTGGGTGGCGGAACGCTTCGGCGCCGTCGCCGCCTGGCGCGATCGCCATGCCGTGCCGGTCATCGTGGCCGAACTCGGCGGCGCGCTTCCCCATGCGGAGGATGAGGCCGCCTGGGCGCGGGACCTGTCCGTGGCGCTGCCGGTCCTCCGCCGCCTCGGCCTGCCCGCCACGCTCTGGGCCGTGACCCATGGCGGCCATTGGCGCATCCAGCAGGGGGAGACCCCCCGCCCCCGCCCCCTTCTGGCGGAGGCGCTACGCCCCCGCCGCTGACGTCCGGCGCGCCAGCCACCGCGCCGCCGGCACCTCGATCACCCGCCAGGCGATCCAGCCCGCCACGAAGGTCGCGCCGAGCGCCACCACCATCAGCAGCAGCCGCCCGCTTGCGCCGGGCTGCACCAGCCGCAGCACGAGCACGAGCGCGGATTCGACGAAGACCCAGCTGAGATAGACGCCGAAGGAAGCCTCGCCGAGCTTGTGGACGATGCCGCCCTCATCCTGCCCCTCCAGCAGCGCCGCACGCGCCACCAGGCTCGCGAGCCCCGCCACCACCACCGCATCGACGCTGATCCACAACCCCGCCGGCACCAGCGCCACGCCCAGCGTCGCCGCCCATCGCGGCACGGCGCCGCCCTGCACCAGCCGCGCCAGCGCCATGCCCGCGACGAATTCCAGGAAGAAGCGCGGCAGGCCGAGATGCAGCGTGTGGTTCAGCTGCAGCACCGGGTCCATCGCCCCCAGCGCCAGCAGCCCGATGCCCCCGATGGCCAGCAGCAGCCACAGCACGCCCGATGGCGCGGCGATGACGCCCGCCAGCAGCAGCGGGAAGGCGATGTAGCCCGCCAGGATCACGGACAGCGCCCAGGACGGGTAGTTCCAGGCATGCAGGGACGTCGTCTCCCAGCCATGCAGCAGCAGGGCCTGCAGCACGAATTCCCGCGTGCCGAATCGCTCCGGCGCATTCACCGCCAGCCCGGCCGCGGAGGCAGCCAGCACCAACGCCAGCAGCGCGAACAGCAGCGCCAGGTGCAGCGGCATGACGCGCACGATCCGCCCGCGCATGAAGCCCGCCCAGCCCGCGAACCCCATGGGCGGCCGATGCGCGTAGCCCAGCACCAGCGCGAAGCCCGACAGCAGGAAGAAGCCATCGACGCCGAGATATCCCTTCAGCGCGACACTCTCCAGGAAGCCCATCCCGCGCAGCGCGCGCAGCGGCAGTTCCAGGTGGTAGACCAGCACCCAGCCGATCAGCAGCACGCGCAGCCGCGTGAGCGCCGGGCGGCGCGGCGCCGCCGCCTTCGCATTCACTCCCATGCGTGATCCCAGCTTGAAGGTTTACACTGAAAGCTGATTGGGAAACGTCCCCGTTCGCGTGCACAACGCCACGGCATGCGCACCGTTCCACCCTCGCTCCTCGCCCTTCTCCTCGCGCTCCTCGCAGCCGCCGCGCTGCTGGCGCTCGCGATCCTCGAACCGCAGATGGCGCTGGCCGTCATGCCGGCGGCGGTCGCGCTGATGGTGGCGCTGCTGTTCTATGAAGCGCCGCTGCTCGCTGTCGGCCTCCTCGTCGTCGTCTATGGGCTCGCCGTCGATGTGCAGCTGGACCTGGTGGCGACGGGCGGCGCCGCGGCGCTGGGCAGCGCGGTGGTGAAGCTGGTGCCCTTCGCCATCGCGGCGATGCTCTGCATGCGCTACGGATTCTCGTCTGCCATCAACTGGCCCTTCCTGGCCTTCACCATCGTCGCGATGATCAGCATCGTGGTGCTGCCGATGGGCCGCGTTTCCACCAATGCGGAGATGGTGCGCAGCTTCATCGGCTCCGTCGCGCCCTTCGTGCTGGCTTTCGCCGCAGCGCCGCGGCGGGTATGGTCCAGCTTCTGCAAGGGCATCGTGTTCATCCCGCTGCTGAGCGCCGCGGCCGCCTTCCTGGTTTGGCCGACCGGCCTGCAATCCCCCTTCGACGCCAATTGGCGCTTCCAGGGCATGCATTCGCCGCCCTTCCTCGCGGGATTCGCGGTCACCGGCGTCTTCGCTTCCACCCTCGAATATCTCCGCACCGGTCGCACGCGCTGGCTGCTGCTGACCGGCGCGGTGCTGGCAGTGCTGCTGGCGACGCAGGCGCGCGCGCCGCTGATCGCCGTGATGCTCTTCCTCGGCATCGTCTTCCTGCTGGCAGATCGCCGCGTGCTGCCGCTGAAGCGCAAGGTGGATCTGGTGATGGGCGGCATGCTGCCCGGCGCCATCCTGCTCGGCCCGGTCGCCATCTTCGCGGCCGATCGCTTCTTCGGCGACGATGACGTCAACCTCTCCGGCCGCGACGTCATCTGGCCCTACTTCATGGATGCGATCGACCAGCGCCCGCTCTTCGGCTACGGGCTCGGCGCCGGGAAGCTGATCGTGGATCCCGAGGATCCGCGCATCCGCCTCATCCGGTCCAACGCCGCGCACAATGAATACCTGCGCCTGTCCGTCGATGCCGGCATCATCGGCTGCGCGCTGATCTTCAGCGCCATCGTCGCCTGGGTCTGGATCGGCACGCGCCGCGCCGCGCCGGCGGATCGCCTGGTGCTGCGCGCCGCCATCGTCGGCGCCCTGCTGCATAGCGGCTTCGACAACACGCTGATCGCCAGCACCGCCGTCGCGCAATTCACCTGGTTCGCCGCGGCGCTGGCCCGCGCCAGGCTTGAACAGCGCGAAAGCATCCCGGCCGGCCTGATGCGGGAAGACCTCGCCCGCCGCCTGCGCGCGGCATGAGCCGCACGGCCGTGGCGATCCCCGCCTTCGTCGCCACCGCGCCCGCCCGCGCGCCGCGCGAAAGGCGGCTCGACCTCGATCGCGCGAAGGGCGTGGCGATCCTCATCGTCGTCTTCGGCCACATCGTCGCCGGCGCCCCGCCGCCGGGCGCGGAGTGGTGGGACCTGCTGCGGACAGCGATCTACGCCTTCCACATGCCCTTCTTCCTGTATCTGTCCGGCACCGTCTTCGGCCTGATGGGCACGCAGCGCACGCCGCTGCCGGGCATGCCCGCGCTGGCGTCCAAGCGCGCCGCGCGGCTGCTGCCGCCCTTCTTCCTCTTCGGCCTGCTGATCCTGTTCGGCAAGCTGGCGGCCGAGCAGTTCGTCCATGTGGACAACCAGCCGGACGGCCTGCTGGGCGGCCTCAGGGACCTTCTGTTCACCACGGCGCGCAGCCCCGCGACCTCCGTCTGGTATCTCTGGGTGCTGTTCGTGTGTTCCATCGCCGCGCCGCCGATCTGGCGCCGCATCGGCGCGCCGGGCCTGGTGCTGATGGGCCTGCTGCTGCTGGCGCTCGATCCGCCCTCCATCCTCTACGCGGACCGCCTGGCGCGCCACGCCGTCTTCTTCGCCATCGGAATCTGGGCGGCGGAGCGGGAGGCGCTGCTGCTGCCCCTCTTCACCCGTTACCTCGCGCTGTGGTGGCTGGCCTTCGTCGCGGCGTTGCTGCTGGCGGTGTTCGGCCCGCTGGAGGGCGATCTGGCGCTGCTGGTCTGCGGGCTGCTCTCGATCCCCGCGCTGCACGGGGCGATGCGCGTCGGCCCCATCACGCGCTGGCAATGGCCGCTCGCGCTGGGGGCGGCCAGCATGGTCATCTACCTCTTCAACACCATCGCCATCGGCGTCGCCAAGGCCGCGCTGATCCTGGCCGGCATCGGCTGGACGGCATCGGGTTTCTGGATCCACATCCCCGTGCTGACGGCGGCCGGCGTGCTGCTGCCCATCCTCGGCAAGCGCCTGGTGCTGCGCCACATCCCGGTGCTGGACCGGATGACGAGCTGACATGAAAAAGGCCGGGGGATCGCCCCCCGGCCCCAACAGCCCGACGGGCGGCGATGGTCACGCCGCCCGCTGCGCCCCTGCATATCCCTTGGGGTGCTTCACCCGCCAATCCCAGGCGGTCTTCACGATCTCATCCAGCCCCGGGAAGCGCGGGCTCCAGCCCGTCTCCGCCCGCAGCCTGGCGGAACTGGCCACCAGCGTCGCCGGGTCGCCTTCCCGCCGCGGGCCCAGGTTGTGCGGCACCGGGCGCCCACCCACGCGCTCCACTGCCTCGATGACCTGCTTCACCGAATAGCCGGTCCCGTTGCCGAGGTTGTAGCGAACCGACCGTTCATCCAGCACCGGCAGCACCCGCAGATGCGCATCCGCGAGGTCCGCGACATGGACGTAGTCACGCACCCCCGTGCCATCCGGCGTGTCGTAGTCGGTGCCGAAGACCATCAGTGGCGGCCGCATGCCGAGTGCCGCATCGATCGCCAGCGGGATCAGGTGGCTTTCCGGCTCGTGATCCTCCCCGGCCCGCCCCGCCGGGTCCGCCCCCGCCGCGTTGAAATAGCGCAGGCAGGCGAAGCGCAGGCCGTGGATCTTCTCCGCCCATTCCAGCGCCCGCTCGCACATCAGCTTGCTCTCCCCATAGGGGGAGACTGGCCCGAGGCGCTGATCCTCATCGATCGGGATGCGCTCCGGGAAGCCGAACAGCGCGGCGGTGGAGGACAGGACCAGCTTCCGGCAGCCATGGCGCACGGCGGCATCCGCCACGGCGGCAAGGGCGGACAGGTTTTCCGCCATGTAGCGCAGCGGCATCTTCATGCTGTCGCCCACCAGCGACAGCGCGGCGAAATGCAGCACCGCGTCGAAGCGGCCGCCGCCGAAGGCCTCCGCCAGCGCCTTCGGATCCTCGCAGCGCCCATCGACCAGCAGTGCGGAGGTCGGCACCGCCTCCCGGTGCCCCTTGGAGAAATCGTCCAGCACGACGACCTCCTCCCCCCGGTCCAGCAGGGCCAGCACCGTGTGGCTGCCCACATACCCGGCCCCGCCGGTGACGAGATAGCGACCCAAAGACCCTACTCCCTGAAGTAGCCGCTGTAGCGGGGATGATAGACCTCGCTGTCGGCGTAGCCGGACCGGCGATGGGATTTCGCATCCACCTGCGTCAGCGCCGCGCCCACGATCCGGGCCTTGGCGTCTTCCAGCAAAGCAAGCGAGTTCCGCACCACGGATCGCGGCGTGTCCCGCCATTTGACGCAAAGCAATGTGGCATCCGCAAGACGGGCAACCACCCGCGCATCCGCCATGGCCAGCGCCGGCGGCGCGTCCAGGATCACCAGGTCATAGTCCCGCCGCACCCGTTCCAGCAGGGATGCCATCGCCTCCGACATGAACAGCCCCAGCGAATGGATCTCCGCCGCACCCGCGGTGATGTAGTCGAGCCCCGTGAGGTGATCGCGCCGCACGATATCCTCGTAGCGCGCCTGACCCAGCAGCAGCTCCGTCACGCCGGCCGCATTCTCCGCCCGGAAGGCGCGGCCGATGGAGGGCTGGCGGATGTCGCAATCCACCAGCAGCACCTTCTCCCCGTTCATCGCCGCCGACCGCGCCAGGGCGATGGAGGTCGTGGTCTTGCCCTCCCCCGGCCGCGCCGCCGTGATCACGACCACCTTGGGCGGGTCGGACCCCAGCCACAGCGCGGCGCGCAGGTTGCGCATGGATTCCGAGAAGGGGCTGAGCGGCTTGCGCGCCACATAATCCTCGACCCGGTTCCGCCCGAGGATGCCGCGCCGCAGCATCGGCACCAGCGCCACGCAGGGCAGGCCGAGCGCCGACCGCACATCGTCACCCGTGCGGATCGTGCTGTCCGCCTGCTCCAGGAACCACACCAGCAGCAGCCCGAACAGCGCACCCAGCGCCGCCGCCGCCGCCACGAACAGCGTGGGCTTGGGGAAGGACGGCATGCCCGGCACCGTGGCCGGGGACAGGATGCGCGCATCCGGCTTCTCGATCGCCGTCTGGCTGACGGTGGACTGGCTGCGTTCCAGCACGGCGCGCAGCAGGCTCCGCGCCGCTTCCGTCTCCCGCTCCAGCGCGTTCAGGCGGATCTCGGCGCCCTGGGTGCGGGCCATCCGCTCCTCCTGCTGCGCCAGGCTGCCTTCCAGGCTGGTGACGCGGGCGCGCGCGGCGCGCACCTCCGCATCCAGCGCCTGCACCACGCGCCCGGTCTCGCCCCCCACCGCGCGTTCCGCGGCGGCCAGGCGGGATGCGGCGGCGCGCACATCCGGGTGCCCGCTGCCCAGCGTCGCCGCCAGCCGGTCCAGCTCCCGCCGCGCCTCGTCCCGCGCCTGGCGCTGCGCGACGAGGTTGGCGGAGCCGAGGGAGGCCATGTCCGCGCCACCGCCGCCGCCCCGCGCCGCGTTGAAGCGCGCCTCGGCCGTCGCCAGCTGGTTGCGCGCCTCCACCAAATCCTGCGTGATGCGGCTGATCTGTTCGGTGCCGAGCCCCGCATTCACGCCGCGCGTCAGGCCCGATGTGCTGCGCAGTTCCGCGATCTGGCTTTCGTTGCGCTGCACTTCCGCGCGCAGCTGCGCGATGCGGCCATCCAGCCAGTCATTGGCGCGCCGCACGGCGGTGAACTTCGCTTCCAGCTGGTCGGCGATATACAGCTCCGCCGCCAGATTGGCCGCCGCGGCCGCCAGCTGCGGGTCTTCCGAGGTGAAGCGGATCTGCAGCACGCGGCTGTTGCGCACCACCTGCACCTCCAGCCGCCCCTGCACGAATTCAGCCGCCTGGATCTCCGCGATCTCGCCCGTCGGCACGCCCGCGATCGGCCGGGGCGCGATCACCTCCGCCAGGTCCGGCAGCGCCGGCTCCACCCAGCCCGCGAGTGCGGTCCGCACGCGGAAGGGGATCGTCCCCGCCCTTTCACGATCCTGCAGCCACCAGGCGAATTCGCGCCGCTCCGTCAGGTTGAAGCGCGCCACGATCCGCCGCGCGACGGACAACGACCGCACGATCTCCACCTGGCTCGCCAGCACGGCGTCGGTGGTGCTCTCGTCCCGCAGGATGCTCTGCAATTCGCGCGCGGCGTATTCCGTCGGCTCGAACATCGCGGTCGCGCCGGCGGTGTAGCGCGGCGTGATGTTCTTGGCCGCCACGAGTGCCAGCAGCGGGAAGATCAGGATGCAGGCCAGCAGCACCAGCCGCCGGCGCTGCAGCGCGCCCAGCAGCGCCGTGACGTTCAGCCCCTCCGGCTCGATCGGCGCGGCCGGCGGTGCGGCGCGCGGCGGGGCGCGGCGATCCGCAGGCATGCGTTGGTCGGCGACCGGTCTGTCGAGCATCGGCGTGGAACTCCCCCGGCGGCGCCCGAGTTGCCTGCCACTCGCAGGTCGCGCCGCGCTGCACCAACCGGTGCGACCCGCATCGGTTCCGCGCTTCCGCAAACAAGACCGTGATGACCCGCCTGCGGAAGGAAACGCGAAGCCTTCCCGCGCGTCCCTCCGCCGGACTGCAACCACACCGGACTGCAACCACAGGGGACCGCCCGCCATGATGTCACGCCGCCTCACCCTCATGCTGCCGCTGCTGCCCGCCCTCGGCCTCGCCGCCTGCGCCAATCCGGGGCTGGACCTGCCGCCGCTGCCGGATGCCAGCCGCTCCTCCTACCGCCTGGGCCCGGAGGACCAGCTGCGCGTGACCGTGTTCAACGACCCGCGCCTGACGGGCGAGTTCCGCGTCACCGATGCCGGCACCATCGCCCTGCCGCTGATCGGTTCCATCCAGGCCGCCGGCCGCACGACGGCGGAGGTGGAGCGCGCGGTGGAGCAATCCATGCGGGAGAAGAACCTGTTCCGCGACCCCTCCGCCGCGGTGGAGGTGATGACCTATCGCCCCGTCTTCGTCCTCGGCCAGGTTGAGCGCGGCGGCCAGTTTCCCTATCAACCGGGGATGACAGCCCTCACCGCCGTCGCCGTCGCGGGCGGCTTCAACTACCGCGCGCTCCGCGACTACGTCTCCGTCACCCGGGTGACGGAGGAAGGCCGCGCGCAGGAATTCCGCGCCAGCCGCCAGGCCCTGCTGCAGCCCGGCGACGTGGTGACGGTGTTCGAGAGGCGATTCTGAGAACCGCCCTTCGCATCCTGGCCCTGGCGGCGGTGCTGGCCGCCGGTGGGGCCGAGGCCGCGGAGGGCCCCATTGCCCGCGCCGCCGAATGGGCGGCGCTGTCCCGCCCCACGCCCGGCCCGGCGCGGTCCATCGGCACCACCAACCTCGGCTGCATGGCGGGCGCCGTGGCCCTGCCGCCGGAGGGCCCGGGCTGGCAGGCCATCCGCACCAGCCGCAACCGCCATTGGGGCCATCCCGCCACCATCGCGCTCGTCGTCCATGTCGCCGGCCAGGCGCGCCAGGCGGGGCTGCCGGATCTCTGGATCGGGGATCTCTCGCAGCCCCGCGGCGGCCCCCTTCCCTGGGGCCATGCCAGCCACCAGACCGGGCTCGACGCCGATATCTGGCTCGACCTCCGCCCCAAGCCGCGCGTGCCGGCTTCGCAGCGGGAGGAGCTTTCGATCCCCTCCCTCGTCGTGCCCGACGAATCGGCCGTGGACCCCGCCCGCTGGACGCCCCGCCACGCCACCCTGATCCGCATCGCGGCGGAGGCCCCGGGCCTCGACCGGCTGCTGGTCAATCCCGCCATCAAGCGCCGCCTCTGCGCCGATCACCGCGGGGAGGCCTGGCTGCGCCGGGTGCGCCCCTGGCGGGGGCATGACAGCCACATGCACCTGCGCCTGCGCTGCCCCGCCGACAGCCCGGAATGCCGGGACATCGCGCCCCCGCCGCCCGGCGATGGCTGCGATGCTTCGCTCGACTGGTGGTTCACCCCCGAATCCCGTCAGCGCCCCGCACCGCCCGCCCGGCCGGCGCCGCCACCCCGCCTGCCGCTGGCCTGCGCCCCACTGCTCACCGCGCCGTGATTGCCCGCTAAATAGGCGGATTGCCCTCAACGCAGCATTAAGCCGCGGTAACGCTGCGCCGCAGCAGGCATCACCCGCTCACGATGGCTTGCGCGTGCCACCCCCCCTGTCGCACACACGACGCAGCACGCGCCCGATCCAGAGGGCGCCCGGCCGGGGGATTCTATGGAGCGACCGTTCGTCGAGATCAGTGGCGTCGCCATGCGCTACGGCGGCGTGGAGGGGACGCTGGCGTTGCAGAACGCCACGCTCGAGGTTGCGAAGGGCGAGTTCATCGCGGTCGTCGGCCCCTCGGGCTGCGGCAAGTCCACGCTGATGCGCCTGGTCACCGGCCTCTGGCCCGCCACCGCCGGCAATGTCGTCGTGGCGGGGCAGGAGGTGGACGGCCCCCTCAGCATCGCCGGCATGGCCTTCCAGAACCCGACCCTGCTGCCCTGGCGCAACATCATCGACAACGTGATGCTGCCGCTGGAGGTGGTGGAACCCCATCGCCGCCTGCTCCGCAGCCAGCGCGCGATGTATGAGGCGAAGGCCCAGGACCTGCTGAAGCTCGTCGGCCTCGGCGGCTTCGACAAGAAGTTCCCGCACCAGCTTTCCGGCGGCATGCAGCAGCGCGCGAGCCTCTGCCGCGCGCTGATCCACGAACCCGCGCTTCTGATGCTGGACGAGCCCTTCGCCGCCCTCGACATCTTCACGCGGGAGGATCTGTGGTCCGTCCTCCAGGATGTCTGGATGGCCCGCCGCCCGACCGTGATCCTGGTGACGCACGATCTGCGCGAAGCCGCCTTCCTGGCCGACCGCGTCCTGGTCATGTCGTCCCGCCCCGGCCGCATCATCGCCGAACGCAAGGTGGACCTGGCCCGCCCGCGCAACCTCGAGACCACCTACCAGCCGGAATTCGTCTCCCTGGTGCATGACCTGCGGGAACACATCAGCGCCGCCCGCAAGGGCGAGGAGGTCGTCAGTGGCCACTAACAGCAAGATCGCCGACGGCTCCATGTCGCCGGAGGCGCTGAAGCGCCTCGAAGCCCTGACGCTCGCCGCGCGCCGCCGCCGGCGCCTGCAGGCCTGGCTGCCCTGGCTGGTCATCATCGGCATGTTCGTCATCTGGGAAATCGGCGTGAAGGCGTTCCAGGTGCAGCAATTCGTGCTGCCCGCGCCGACCGACATCGCCGCCAGCATGATCAAGTGGTGGAAGCCGCTGCTGGACAATTCCTGGCAGACGCTGATGACGACGCTGATCGGCTTCGGCCTCGCCGTGGTCTTCGGCCTGCTGCTCGGCATCGCCATCGGCAGTTCGTCGCTGCTCTATCACGGCCTCTACCCGCTGCTGATCGGCTTCAACTCAGTCCCCAAGGTGGCGGTGGTGCCCATCCTGGTGATCTGGTTCGGCATTGGCACCGTGCCGGCCGTGATCACCGCCTTCATGATCAGCTTCTTCCCCATCGTCGTGAACGTCGCGACCGGCATCGCCACGGTGGAGCCGGAATTGCGGGACGTGCTGCGGGCGCTGGGCGCAAAGCCATCCGACATCATCCGCAAGGTCGGCCTGCCCCGCGCGATGCCCTACTTCTTCGCCTCCCTGAAGATCGCCATCACGGTGGCCTTCGTGGGCTCGATCATCGCGGAAACCGTCGCCGCCAACAAAGGCATCGGCCACCTGATGATCCTGGCCTCCTCCCGCTTCGACGTGCCGCTGGTCTTCGCCGGCCTGATGGTGACGGCCATCATGGGTGTGGCGATGTATGTCGCCGCGGTGGCGATCGAGAACCGCACCACGGGCTGGGCCATGCGCGGCCAGACGGACCAGCAGACGGCCCTCGCCGGCGTCTGAACTTGCTTGCCGACCAACGGCGCCATCCCCGAGACGGGGTGGCGCCGTTGGCATGTCCACCCTTCCGCCGGCGCACCAACCCGGTGCAAGCTTTCCCCTGCGGGCGCGGAATCGCGCCCAGCCAACGGGGACATTCCATCGATGCGCCGCCTCGCCGCCGCCTCGCTCCTGCTCCTGCTCGCCGTGCCGGCGCTCGCCCAGCCCCGCGCCGCCACGTGCACCGCGCCCGCCGGCCCGCTGCAGGCCACCATCTGCGGCGATGCCGCGCTTCGTGCGGCCGATGCGCGCCTTCGCAGCATCGAACGCAGCGCCGCCGCCAGCACCGCCCGCCCCGCCACCTTCGCGACCCGCGCCGAGGCCTGGCAGCGCCGCCTCGAAGCCGGCGACACCGCCAGTACGCCCCGCCCCTTCACCCGCGACGAATTGCTGGACGAATACCGCGAACGCATCGCCCAATTCGATGACCTGGTCCGCCAGGACCGCTCCATTCGCCGCCTGGAGATCCAACGATGCCCGGAGGGGCGTCGGGACTGCCCGCCCAACCCCGTCTTCGCCCGGCCGGCCGCGCTGGAACGCACCTGCCTCGGAAGCGCGCTGCGCAACTGCCGCGTCGGCGCCGCGGGGATCGTCGCCAGCGAGGATCGCAACACCCGCATCCTCTGGCAGATCCAGCACGGCTTCACCGACAGCGACGGCCTGCGCGCCGGCATCGTGCTGATGGCGGAGGTCCGCGGCGGCTGGCGCCTGGTCGGCTGGTCGTTCGAGGGCGTGACCTTCGCGCCCCCCCGCCTGGTGGAAAGCGATGCCGGCCTGCTGCTGCATGTCGAAGGCCGCACCGGCGGCTCCGGCAACGGCAATGCCGACCTCTTCTACCGCCAGGCCGCGCAGGGCTGGTCCGAAATCGAAGCCGAAAGCTGGCGCACCAGCCTCCCCGCCCGCCTGCCCGCCGGCCTCGGCGCCTGGCAGGGCGTGGATTTCGATGCCGAATCCCTCTCGGCCCGCACCCGCCTGTGGCGAGAGGAGGACGGCAATTGCTGCCCGACCGGCGGCGGCGCGCGGCTCGATTTCCGGATCGAGGGGCGCTCCCTCGTCCTCGCCGCGATCGCGCTCGATGCGATGGCCCGCGCCTCGCAGCCGCGCGCGGAGACCTGCCCCGCCGAACGCGCCACCTACCGCTTCACGGGCGAAGGGGAATTCACCGCCGAATTGCGCCGGGAAGGCCCACCCGCCAGCGCCGAATCGGACCTGCTGCTGCGGCTGCGCTCCGCTGCCTCATCCCACGACTACTGGTTCCGCTTCACCCAGTCCCAGGGCTACGGCACGCAATACATCCTGCCCGTCGCCACGCCGACACCGGAAGGCACGCGCGACCTGGAGACGGAGGAGGATGCGCTGCCGCTGATGACCTTCCACGGCCTGCGGGCGGACCTGTCCATCCAGGAAACCCCGCCCCGCAGCGGCACCCCGGCGCCGCGCCACCTGTTTCTGCCCGGCATCGGCCAGGCGCTCTGGTACGGCCAGGTCCCCGGCACGCCGACCCAATCCCGCGAATCACTCCGCCCCGGATTCTGGACCCTCGCCACCTGCCGATAGGGGAGTGGCGCGCGACCGCGCCCGAGCGGAGCGCTATCGCGCCCGAGAAATGCAGAACTCGACGATGCCGGCCAGCGCGCGCCGTTCCGCCCCATCCGGGAACACCGCCAGCGCTTCCAGCGCCGCATTGCCGTAGTCCCGCGCCCGCGCCACCGTGTCGGCGAAGGCGGCATGGCGCTCCATCAGCATGATGGCGAAGCCCAGATCGTCATCCGCCTGCTCGCGCTCCTCCAGCGTCCGCCGCCAGAAGGCACGCTCCTGCTCATTCCCGCGCTGGAAGGCCAGCAGGACCGGCAGCGTGATCTTGCCCTCGCGGAAATCGTCGCCGACCGTCTTGCCCAGCGCCGCCTGGTTCGCGCTGTAGTCGAGCGCATCATCGATCAGCTGGAACGCGACACCGAGGTTGTGCCCATAGGCGCGCAGCCCCTGCTGCTGCGCGGCCGTGCAGGCGGCGACGATCGCCCCCACCTCCGTCGCCGCGGCGAACAGCGCCGCCGTCTTGCCCTCGATCACCGCGAGGTACTGTTCCTCCGTCGTCGCGGTGTCGTTCTGGGTGATGAGCTGCAGCACCTCACCCTCCGCGATCGTCGCCGAGGCCTCGGAGAGGATGCGCAGCACCTCCAGCGACCCATCCTCCACCATCACCTGGAAGGCGCGGGCAAAGAGGAAATCGCCGACCAGCACGCTGGGCTTGTTGCCGAACAGCGCATTGGCACTCGCCTGGCCGCGGCGCAGCGCGCTTTCATCCACCACATCGTCATGCAGCAGCGTCGCGGTGTGGATGAACTCCACGCAGGCCGCCAGCGCCACATGCCGCTGCCCGTCCCGGTATCCCGCCAGCTTCGCCGCCGCCAAGGTCAGCAGGGGCCGCAGCCGCTTGCCGCCGGCGGCCACGATATGCGCGGCCAGTTGCGGGATCAGCGCGACCGGGCTCTGCATTCGCTCCACGATCAGCCGGTTGCAGGCCTCCAGATCGTCACTCACCAGCGAAGTCAGCGCCGCGAGCGCATCCTCTCCGCGGACGATGTCCGAAGCTGCATTCTTGCTGGGCGCGACGGACAAATCCACGCGATCTTGACCTCGATGGGGTGCCGCGCAACTTAGCCACGCCCCCCCACCCGGGCAAGGAGGCAGCCCGGAGGGCGGTTCGATGCGTGTCCTGCTTGCCACCACCGATCCCGTCCGCCTCTCCTTCCTCATCGCCCTGCTGCGCGACGGCGGCTGCGATCCCGTGGTGCTGGATGGCCATATCGGCGCGCTCGAGGGCGGCATCGGCGCCTTCCCGCGCCGCCTCGCCGTGCCGGCGGACCAGGAACCCCAGGCCCGCCGCATCCTCCGCGAAGCGCAGGAGACAGAGGGCTGGCGATGACGACGGAGGACACGCTCCTCGGCGGCCTCGTCCGGCTGCGCCAGCCCGATCGCGGCCTCCGCGCCGGGCATGACGCCGTGCTGCTCGCCGCCAGCATCCCCGCGAAACCCGGCCAGGCGGTGCTGGAAGCGGGCTGCGGCACCGGGGCCGTCTTCCTCTGCCTCATGGCCCGCATCCCGGGCCTGCGCGTCACCGCCATCGAACGGGACCCGGCACTGGCCGCCCTGGCGCGGGAGAACGCAGCCCTGAACGGCTGGGCGGACCAGGTGACGGTGCTGGAAGCCGACATCACCGACCCCGCGCTCCGCCCCACCTTGCCCCCGGTGGCCCACGCCTTCGCCAACCCCCCCTACTGGCCCGCCGGCACCCCGCCCCCCGAATCGATCCGCGCCCAGGCAACCCACGCGGAGGCCACGCCCCTCGCCGCCTGGACGACCCTCCTTGCCCACCGCCTTGCACGCCTGGGCAGCCTCACCCTCATCCTGCCCGCCGGCCGCCTGGCCGACGGCATGGCCGCCCTCACCACCGCCCATTGCGGCAGCCACACCCTCCTCCCCCTCTGGCCCCGCGCCGGCCAACCCGCGAAGCGCATCCTCCTCGCCGCCCGCCACCACGGCCGCAGCCCGGCCCGCGTGCTGCCGGGGATCGCGCTGCATGACGGGGACGGGACGGCGGAGGCGGTGCTGAGGGAGGGGGCGGGGCTGGGGATGTAGCGGCAGGTGGCCCGGGGAAGAGGCTCCGCCCCTTCCCCGTACCCCAACCAAGCAAAGGGGCAGCGGCCCCTTTGATCCCCCTCACCCATCGATGCAAAGCCTGGGGTCCAGGGGCCCGCTGGCCCCTGGCGGGGTGAGGTCTGGAGAGGGGCCGGAGGCCCTTCTCCAGGGGCAACCCGCGCTACACCGCCCGCGCCGGCACCCCCCCCACGCGCGCCCCCGCCGCCACATCCGTCGTCACCGCCGCCCCGGCCGCCACCACAGCGTCCGGCCCGATCTGGCGGCCCGCGATGGTGGTGCTGCCCGCGCCCATCAGGCAGCGCGCGCCGACGCGCACCAGGCCGCACAGGATGGCGCCCGGGGCGATGTGGGCGCCTTCGTCCAGGGTGCATTCGTGTTCGACGATGGCACCAGTGTTGATGAGGCAGAGCCGCCCGATCCGCGCTTCGGGCCCCACCACCGCGCGGGCGAGGACCTGCGCCCCCTCCCCGAGGCTGGCATGGGGGGAGACGAGGGCCGCGGGGTGCACAAGCGTCGGCAGGCTGAAGCCCAGGCCGCGCGCCAGGTCGCCCAGGCGCAGGCGCGTAGCGTTGTCCCCGATGGCGATGACGGCGCCGCCGATTCCCTGCCCCCGCAGCGACGGCAGCAGGTCCAGCCCGCCAAGCACGGCCTGGCCCAGCACGGGCGGGCGGCTGGCGTCGTTGTCCACCAATCCGGCGATCCGGTGGCCCAGCAGGAGCAGCGCCTCCACCACGGGCCGCGCATGGCCGCCGGCGCCGATGACGATGATCTGGTGTTCCCCTGCCCGCACGCCTGCCGCCTCCTGCCGCCGCGGGGCAGCCTAGCCGATCCGGCGCGGCCCGTCCGGTGGACGTGGCGGCGGCGGACGCCTATCTGAGCGCCATGCTCGCCGCCATCCGAATCGCCGCGCTCATCCTGCTCCTCATGCTGGGGGGGCTTTGGGCCTCGGCCTGGCTCGGCAAGGGGGATGACGACACCGTCGCCGATGCCTTCCTCCGCCGCATCGCCTCCATCTTCGGGCAGGACATGCCGGCGCCGGCCGCGGGGGGCGTGCAATTGCCGCAGGGCCTGGCGCTGGGCGGGCCCTTCAGCCTGGTGAACCACGAAGGCCGCGCGGTCACGCAGGCGGATTTCGCCGGCGGCTTCATGCTGGTCTATTTCGGCTTCACCTATTGCCCCGATGTCTGCCCGACGGAACTCGGCATCATCGCCACCGCCATGGACCTGCTGGGAGAGCAGGAGCGGCGCGTGACGCCCGTGCTCATCTCCATCGACCCGGAGCGCGACACGCCCGAGGCGCTGGCCGACTACGTCTCCCGCTTCCATCCCCGCATGGTCGGGCTGACCGGCACGGCGGAGCAGGTCGCCGCCGCCGCCCGGGCGTATCGTGTATTCTACGCAAAGGTGAACAGGCCGGAGATGAGCCAGTACCTGATGGACCACTCCTCCTTCATCTACCTGGTCGGCCCGGATGGCCGCGTCCGCACGCTGTTCCGGCCGGAAACCGCGCCCGAGGCGATCGCCCAATCCGTCCGCGCCCATATGCGCACCGCCGGGGGCTGACCGAACCCTTCTGAAGCGGAGGGTTCCGGCGCGCCTCAACCCAAGCTATTGTGTGCAGCCGCACCGGAGACCCCGGTGCCGTACTGGGAGCTGCATGCTGCATGTCTGACGAGGAACGGGATCCGTCCGGCCGCGATGCGGGCCGCGCGCCCTCTGGCTCCCCCTCCGGGCCGCCACGTCACACGCGCCGGCTGTCCGACAAGATCCTCATCGCCTTCCATCATGCCTGCGACCAGGGCGACTTCGAGGTGGCGGAAGAACTGCTGCGCATCCTGGAGATGATGCTGACGCGCCGCCCTGTCTCGCCGGACGTCAACCGCCGCAAGAACATGGAAAGCCTGGTCGCGGCGCATGAACGGCTGTGGCTGCTGCGCCACCCCGACGCGACCGAGAACTGAAGACGACAACGCCCGCGGCGCTGACGCCGCGGGCGATGGGTAACTGGAACCGGCGCCCCGCATCGCGGGGCGCCGTTTTCGTTATCAGGCCCGCCCGGTCAGCTCGATCTCGCCTTCCGGCTGCGCGCTGGTGAAGGTGGAGCCTCCGAAGGCTTCCTCCCACGACCCTTCGGTGCTGGCGCGCGAATACTCGGTCGCGCGGTTCTCGAAGAAGTTCGTGTGCTCGATCGCGTTCAGCATCTCATCGAGCCAGGGCAGCGGGTTCTTCTCGACGTTGTAGAGCGGGTTGAGGCCGAGCTGCTGCAGGCGCCGATCCGCGATGAAGCGGATGTAGGTCTTGGTCGCCGCGGCATCGAGGCCCTGCACGCCGCCGAGTTCGAAGGCGAGATCGATGAAGGCGTCCTCATGGTCCACGATGGTGGAGCAGATGAGGTAGAGGTCGCGCTTCAGCTCCTCCGTCCAGATCTCCGGGTTCTCCTGGATGAACGTCCGGAACAGCCGGATCACGGACAGGCAGTGCAGCGTCTCGTCGCGGACGCTCCACGACACGATCTGCCCCATGCCCTTCATCTTGTTGAACCGGGGGAAGTTCATGAGGATGGCGAAAGAGGCGAAGAGCTGCAGCCCCTCCGTGAAGGCACCGAAGGCGGCCAGCGTCTTCGCGATCTCGGTCTTGTTCTCGACCGAGAAGGAATGCATGTAGTCGTACTTGTCCTTCATCTCCTTGTACTTGAGGAAGGCCGTGTACTCGATCTCCGGCATCCCGATGGTGTCGAGGAGGTGGGAGTAGGCGGCGATGTGGATCGTCTCGGTGTTCGAGAACGACGACATCATCATCAGCACTTCGGTCGGTTTGAAGACCTGGCTGTACTGCTTCATGTAGCAGTTGTTCACCTCGACATCCGCCTGGGTGAAGAAGCGGAAGATCTGGGTCAGCAGGTTGCGCTCGGACGGCGTCAGGTTCTTCTGCCAATCCTTCACGTCATCGGCCAGCGGCACTTCCTCCGGCAGCCAATGGATGCGCTGCTGCTGCAGCCATGCCTCATAGGCCCAGGGGTAGCGGAACGGCTTGTAGACCGGGTTCGCCGTCAGCAGGTCGAAGCGGATCGGCAGTTCGTCGCGCGGGATGGAATCGTCGGGCATGATGATGATGCTCTCGTCTGCAATAACGTCAGTTGGCGAAGTGGTGGTCAGACGCGCGTTGTGAAGAACCGTCCCGCATGCTCCGCGCCAGTTCCACCGCGACGCGGTCGAGGTCGGCGACAAGCCGCCGCACCTCCGTCACAGGTCCCCGCAGTTCCAGCATGCGGTCGAGGTCACGCTCCAGCGCGCGCTTGCGCGCGCGCAGCCCTGCCGGTTCGCTCGGCAGGATGTCGAGGTCGGTGACGGGCATCATCATTGACACGCCAAGCATTCCTCATAGTCATTGCCGTTGGCGGTCGCATTCGCCCCGGCATCCAGGCCGCGCGCCACCAGCAGCGCCGGCGCCGCGACGCCGTCATTGTGCGCGGCCATGACATCGCCCTGGCCCACGACCTTGGCGCTGATCGTATCCGCGCGCTGGATGGACAGGCTGCGGCAGTAGTAGAGCGACTTCACGCCCTTCTTCCACGCCATCATGTGGATCTGGTGCAGATCCTTCTTGTGGACATTGGCGGGCAGGAACAGGTTCACCGACTGCGACTGGCAGATGAAGGGCGTGCGGTCGGCCGCATGTTCCACCACCCAGCGCTGGTCGAGTTCGAAGGCCGTGCGGAAGGTCAGCTTCTCCTGCTCCGACAGGAAATCCAGGTGCTGCACGCTGCCCTTGGTGACGGTGATGCTGGTCCAGGTCTCCTCATCATCCCGCCCGTGCTTCGCCAGCACCTTCTTCAGATGCGGGTTGCGGACGATGTAGGACCCGGACAGCGTCTTGTGGTTGTAAACATTGGCCGCGATCGGCTCGATCCCCGGCGAGGCACCGCCGCAGATGATGGAGATCGACGCCGTCGGCGCGATCGCGATCTTGTTCGAGAAGCGCTCCATGAAGCCGTATTCCGCGGCATCCGGGCAGGGCCCGCGCTCCTCCGCCAGCATGCGGCTGGCGAAATCGGCCTGCTCGCGGATGTGCTTGAACATCCGCTTGTTCCAGACCTTCGCGATCGCGCTCTCGAAGGGCACGTTCAGCGCCTGCAGGAAGCTGTGGAAGCCCATGACGCCGAGGCCCACGCTGCGTTCCCGCATCGCGCTGTACTTCGCCCGCGCCATGCTGTCCGGCGCCGTGTCGATGAAGGACTGCAGCACATTGTCCAGGAAGCGCATGACATCCGGGATGAAGCGCGGATGGTCCTTCCACTCGAACCAGGTCTCGCAGTTCAGCGACGACAGGCAGCACACCGCGGTGCGCTCCATCCCGTGCTGGTCGATGCCCGTCGGCAGCGTGATCTCGCTGCACAGGTTGGAGGTCTTCACCTCCAGGCCCGACAGCTTGTGATGCTCCGGCCGCGCGCGGTTCACGTGGTCGGAGTAGATGATGTAGGGCTCGCCCGTCTCGATCCGCGCCGTCAGGATGCGGATCCAGATGCTGCGCGCGGACACCTTGCGCATCAGCGCGCCGTCCTTGGGCGACACCAGCGCCCATTCCTCGTCGTTCTCGACCGCGCGCATGAAGGCGTCGGACAGCAGCACGCCGTGGTGCAGGTTCAGCGCCTTGCGGTTCGGGTCGCCGCCCGTGGGCCGCCGCATCTCGAGGAATTCCTCGATCTCCGGATGGTTCACCGGCAGGTAGCAGGCCGCCGATCCGCGGCGCAGCGAGCCCTGGCTGATCGCCAGCGTCAGGCTGTCCATCACCCGGATGAAGGGGATGACGCCGGAGGTCTTGCCGTTGCGGCCGACCTTCTCCCCGATGCCCCGCAAATTGCCCCAGTAGGAACCGATGCCGCCACCCTTGGCGGCCAGCCACACATTCTCGTTCCACAGGCCGACGATGCCATCCAGGCTGTCGCTGGCCTCGTTCAGGAAGCAGGAGATCGGCAGCCCCCGCGTCGTGCCGCCATTGGACAGCACCGGGGTCGCCGGCATGAACCACAACCGGCTGATGTAGTCGTAGATCCGCTGCGCATGGGCAGCGTCATCGCCATAGGCGGATGCCACCCGCGCGAACAAGTCCTGGTAGGACTCCCCCGGCAGCAGGTAGCGGTCATCAAGCGTCGCCTTGCCGAAATCCGTCAGCAGCGCATCGCGCGACCGATCGATCCGAACCTGGCCATGGCCTTCAAGCTGAACTGCATCAAACACGACCAACCCCCCGAAATTGCTCCGCAGTGACGGAGCGACTCCCCCGTGGCGCGGAGAATGCCCCCGACGGGCCCAGTCCAACAAGATGTAGTGTTGCCACACTCACTCAAACACCACATGCGCCCCGCAGTTCACCTGTTGCAATTTTTTTCGGTTGCCTGAAGGGGTGCCGAAGTTCCCGTTTCGTTCATTGACGAACTGCAAATTACGCCCTGCCCGCGCCCGGCTCCACCCCCAATCGCGCGGGATTCCAAGCCATCCCCGGTGTCCACGTAATCCACAGCCCCCGCGCGCCGCCCGGACCCTCCCCCCCTTCGCGATTCCGGCCCGCGCCCCCATCATGCCCACCACAAGATATAGGGATGAGAGACCATGACCCCGCCGCTTCGCCGCCGCAGCCTCCTCGCCGCCCCGGCCGCCCTGCTGGCCACCCCCTTGGCCGCCCCCGCCCTCGGTCAGGGGACGTCGCCCGGCGCCTGGCCGCAGCGCCCGGTCCGGATCGTGGTGCCCTTCGGCGGCGGCGGCGGGTCTGACGTCACCACCCGCATCATCGCCCCCCGGCTGCAGGAAGTGCTCGGCCAGCCCGTGGTGATCGAGAATCGCGCCGGCGCCGGCGGCGTGGTCGGCACCGACTATGTCGCCAAGCAGCCGCCCAATGGGGAGGTCTTCGTCCTCGCCACCCTGTCGCCGATCGGACTGGCCCCGGGCCTGCCCACGCCCATGCCCTTCGACCCGATCCGGGACCTGACGCCGGTCGCCCCCACCGTCTTCGTCCCGATCGGCCTCGCCATCACCCAGCGCGGCGTCAGCGCCCGCACGGCGGAGGAATTCGTCGCGCTGATGAAGGCGCGGCCGGGCTTCTTCCAGTATGGCAGCTCCGGCGTCGGCTCCTCCGGACACATCGCCGCCGCCACCTTCGCCATCAAGACCGGCACGCAGGCGATCCACGTCCCCTATCGCGGCGGCGGCCAGGTCTTCACGGCGCTCCAGTCCGGGGAGATCCACTACTGCGCCGACATCGCCAGCCTGCTGAAGCCCTTCCACGATGCCGGCACGGCGCGGATCATCTTCATGGCGACCGATGACCGCAGCAGCCTGGTGCCGGATGTGCCGACGGCGCGGGAAGCGGGGATGCCGGACTACAAGGCCTATTCCTGGTACGGCATCTTCGGCCCCGCCGGCCTGGCCCGCCCCATCGTGGACCGCATGGCCCAGGCGCTGGAGACCGTGCTCTCCGACGCCACCATCAAGCGGCGGTTCGAGGAGATGGGCACGCCGGCCATGACCGGCTGGAACCCCGACCGCTTCGCGGCCTATGTGCGGGAGGAGAACGCCACCTGGGCGCCGCTGGTCCGTTCGCTCAACATCCGCGAATAGGGCCGGACCGGGCCCGATATCTGCGCAATCCGGCTTGATCTTTCGCAATCCGGCCGGATTTTTCACCATCGGGATGGCAAGGCGGGGTGCCGCGAAACAGCCTGACACGGGGCGGCCGACAAACGGGTGCAGGATGCGCCCCGCCACACCGCCGGAGTCGTCCGCCATGCCTGCGCGCGTCGATGCAGTCTCCATGCTCCAGGGCCTGGCCCTGGGGCTGCTCTTCACCACCGCGGCCGCCCGCATCTCGGCGACCCGGACGCGCGCGATGCCTGGCGGCCTCTCCCTTTTCCGCGTCGTGACCATGCGCGGCGACCTGCTGGTCGGCCTGGCGCGCCAGGACATCCCAGGCGGCGGCACCGGACCGGAAGCCGATCGCCTGGCCGGCCGCATCGCGGCGGAGGGCCAGGTGACCGCCTGGCGCTACGTCATCCGCCGCGGCACGGATGGCGCCATGCGCCTGGTGGCGCGGGACCGCGTCTGCCTGCTGCGGCAGGATGTGCTGATGCTGGAACCCCATGAGCCGGCCCTCCCGGTCCTGCCACCGCCCAGCCCCTGAGTCCTGGAGACCCTGAGTCCCTGAAGCGCGAAGGGGGGGTATGCGCGCCGCCCCAAGCCGCGCTTTGATCGCGGACCCCGGAGAGCCCCCGCCATGACCAGCCTTCGCCGCCGCGCCGCCCTCGCCTTGCCCTTCGCCGCCCCCTTGGCGAGCCCGGCCCTGGCCCAGGCCCAGACCCCGTGGCCGACGCGCCCCATCCGCATCGTCGTCGCCTTCGGCACCGGCGGCGGCACGGACATCACCACCCGCCTCCTCGCCCCGCGCCTGTCGGAAATCCTCGGCCAGCCCGTCATCGTCGAGAATCGCGTCGGCGCCGGCGGCACGGTGGGTGCCGACTACGTCGCCAAGCAGCCCCCGAACGGGGAGACCTTCCTGCTGGCCACCGTCTCCAACATGGCGCTCGCCCTCGGCCTCTATGCCCGCCTGCCCTATAACCCGCTGCGGGACCTGGCCTCGGTCGCGCCCACGGTCTTCATCCCGCTCGCCATCTCGGCCTCCGCCAGGCTCGGCGTGACCAACGCGCAGGACTTCATCGCCCTGCTTCGCGCCAATCCTGGCCGCTTCAGCTATGGCAGCGCCGGCGCCGGCACCTCCGGCCACATCTGCTCCTCCTCCTTCCTCGCCCGCATCGGCGCGACGGCGGAACACGTCACCTACCGCAACCCCGGCCAGACCTTCCTCGCCCTCCAGCAGGGGGAGATCGCCTTCACCACCGATATCCCGAGCCTGCTGGCCCCCTTCCACCGCGACGGCAGCGCGCGGATGATGTTCGTCACGACCGAGGAACGCAGCCCCTCCGCCCCCGATGTGCCGACGGCGCGGGAGATCGGGCTCGGCGAGTTCAAGGCCTATTCCTGGTACGGCATCTACGCGCCAGGCGGCACGCCGCGCCCGATGGTGGACCGCATGGCGGCTGCGATCGAACTGGCCCTGTCCGACCCCACCATCAGCCGCCGCTTCGATGACATGGGCACCCCCGCCATGCGCGGCTGGACCCCCGACCGCTTCAGCGATTTTCTCAAGACCGAGATCGACCTCTGGGTGCCGCTGGTGCGCGCCTCCGGCGCGCGGGCCGATTGATCCGCGCCTCCGGCGCGCGGGCCGATTGATCCGCGCCACCCACCGACCCAGACTGCCCCCTTCTGCATCACGAGGACCCGGCCATGCCGCATGATGGCATCCCGCATCACCACCACCACGACGACCAGCCGCACCACCACACCCCCGAGGATGGCTGGAAGAACACCGGCGTCCGCGTCATCCCCGGCGACAGCCTGGACACCAACACCGCCCAGACCCCCGGCATGAACCGCGCCGCGGCCATCAACCTGGCGCGCGTCGGCGCGCAGAAGATCTGGGCCGGCACCGTCCATATCCACGCCAATGCCAAGACTGGCGCGCATCACCACGGCGCCCTCGAATCCGTGATCTACGTGCTGAAGGGCCGCGCCCGGATGCGGTGGGGGGAGAAGCTGGAATTCGTGGCGGAGGCCGGCCCCGGCGACTTCATCTTCGTCCCCCCCTACGTCCCCCATCAGGAGATCAACGCCAGCAGCGACGAAACGCTGGAATGCGTCCTCGTCCGGTCGGACAACGAAGCCGTGGTGGTGAACCTGGAGATCGAGCCGGTGGAGAAGCCCGAACAGGTCCTCTGGGTGGACCCGATCCACAAGGCCCCGTGACCGACAACCCGCTGGAGACACCTGGTCCCGGGCCCGATGGCATCACGCCGCAGATTCCGATCTATGTGATCAGCCTGGCGCGTGCCGTCGCACGCCGACGAGAGATCACGGCGCACCTCAACCAGCTGGGCCTCCGGTTCGAGCTTGTGGATGCGGTGGACGGGGCGCGGATACCTGCCGAGGAACGGCGCGCCATGCAGGTGCCAGGCCGCGATCTGCGCCCCGGCAACCTGGGCTGTTACCTCTCGCATATCGAGGTGTATCGCAGAATGGAGGCCGGCCAGGCGCCGGTCGCACTCGTGCTCGAGGATGACGCGCTGCTGGATCCGCGCATCGTGCCCTTGCTTCGGCGCGGCGTGCCGCGCCTGGATTGCGACTACTGCCTGCTGGACTGCCACCCGGCCAATCCGCAAGGCCATGTCTACTACGACCGCCGGGATGGCGTGACGCTGGGCGCGGGCTTCACCGCCTTCACCGTGCATGCAGCGCCGACTGGCACCCATGCGTATCTGGTCACGCGCGAAGCGGCGGCACTGCGGCGGCGGCACGCCTTCCCGATACAGCAGGTTCTCGACCTCTACCGTGGCCTGCCCGCCCCCCCACGCTTCCGCGTCCTGGTCTCCCCGCCCGGTGCGGGCGTGAGCCCCGAGAGCCTGCGCTCACTGAGCGATGACAGGGTCTTGGCAAGCGGCGCCGCGATGGCGCTGCTCCGCGCCCTGCCGGGCTACTACGCGTTCCGCCGGTTGACGAGCCCGAAGCTCTGGCGTCTTCGCGCACGCGTTCCGGACATGATGCGCGGCGGCATCCTGCCGAAGGAGGGCAGCTGGCAGCCCCTGCCGCCAGGTCGCCGGGTACTGCGCTGAGCCTGCGACAGCGCGCCCGGGGAATCGCCCCCGCGGCTTCGAATCCGCCGGTGTCGATGCGGGCACATGGCGGGGCTCCCGAAGGGGCTGCGCTCGCGTTCCGGATGCATCCTCACGCCTTCAGCACATGCTCCGTGGTGTAGAGCCGCGTGGCACGTTCGAGGAAATGGCCGACATCGTGGATGATGGCCTGCCGCCCCGCCTCGCTGTCGAACCACTGCGCCGCCATGACCTCGGCGGAGGGGAAGTGCAGTTCCGCCACGCCCCCGAAGCGCGGCACCGGCAATTCATCCGGCGCGATCGCCTCCACCCAGTCCCGCACATAGCGCCCCATCCCGACATGGACGCGCAGCGCCAGCGGGGCGTGATGCGTCCAGAGCCGGCGCGCCGTGGCCGGTGGCAGGTCCGCGTGGAAGCACATCAGCGCCAGGAACTTCACCCCCGGCGCCCGCGCCCCCGCCGGGCGCGCCAACTGGTCCTTCTCCACCGTCTCCGCCACCCGGATGGAGGCCTGGGGCAGCCCCGCCACGCGCGGCGCCAGCCAGCCCAGCGCCTCCTCCAGCGCCGCGCTTTCTCCCCAGGCGTCGATCACCGCATCGAAGGCGGGCTCGGCGGGCGCCGGCACCTCCCCCGGCCGCTGCCAGGGCGGCACGGCCGGCGTCGCATCCACCAGGCAGGCGGACAGCGCGGAGAGCCCCGGCACCGCCGCCACCACCCCGGGCGCCAGCCCCGCCAGCACCTCCGTCCGGAAGGAAGCGCGATCCGCGCCCGCGGGCGCCGCCAGGAAGACCCGATGCTTGCCCATCACCGTACCCCGCACCAATCCGCGATGAAGGCCGCGATGGTCAGCGTGCAGGTCTTGAGGTCCACCAGCGAGGTCCGCTCATCGAAGCCATGCGCGCCCTCCCCCCTCGGCCCGTAGCAGAGCCCCGGCACGCCCATGTACAGCCCGTAGTAGCGCGCATCATTCACCGCCGTGCTGCGCCGTTCCGGCATCGCGCCGCCATGCACGGCCTGGTGCGCGGCCGCCAGCACGGCCTCGGCCTCCGACCCCGGTTCCAGCACATAGGGATCGGTCTGGAAGCCGTGCCAGGTGATCTCGGGCGGGTTGTTGGCCAGGAAGGAATCGCCCTTCGCGGCCTCCCGCACCACCGCCTCCACCCCCGCCATCGCTTCCTGCGGCGTGGTGCCGGGCAGCAGGCCGATGCGGCAATCGACCTCGCACCAGGATGGCGTCGATGAAGCCCAGTCACCGCCCCGGATGATGCCGGGATTGAACTTGATGGGGTCCGTCGCGCCGTACCAGGGATCGTCCCGCCCCGCCTGGTTCAGCACCTTGGTGTGAGCGTACAGCGCGTTGATCAGCGCATAGGCGGACATGATGGCGTTGGTGCCGTCCTGCGCCACCATCACATGCACCGGCACGCCGCGGACCTTGAGGCGGAACCAGATCGTGCCCGTCTGGCTGCGGGTGATGGCATGGCCCGTGGGCTCCGGCACCAAAGCGGCCTCCGCCCGGTAGCCGCGCAGCAGGGTCGCCAGCGCGCCATTGCCGGTGCTCTCCTCCTCCGTCACGGTCTGGAGGTAGACGTCGGCGGCCGGTTCCAGCCCCGCCGCGCGGATCGCATCCATGGCGAAGATCATGGCGGCGACACCCGCCTTCATGTCATGCCCGCCGCGACCATAGAGCCAGCCATCCCGGATCACCGCGGCATAGGGCGGGTGCGTCCACATCGCGTGCGGGCCTTCCGGTACCACGTCGATATGCCCCTGCAGGATCAGGCTGCGGCCCGTTGGATTCGCGGCGCGATGCGTCGCCACCACCTGCACGCTGCGCGCGGGGTCAGCATCCACCATCGGCGCGGCCTTGGGGTGCCCATCCAGCGGCACATCCGCCAGGGTGAAGCGATCCATCGCATAACCGCGCGCGGCCAGTTCGCGATGCACCCAATCCTGCAGCGGCGCCTCCGCCCCCCGCAGCGAGGGAAACCGCACGAGGTCCTGGAGGAAGGCCACTTCCCGGTCGAACCCCGCCTCCACGGCGGCGCGGAGACGGTCGAGGATCGCGGGGTCGGGCATGCGGTGTGACCTTGGGCCGTTATCCCCGCATGGAACACGACCAGGCCCCGAATGCGAAGGGCCGGCGGATCACGCCGCCGGCCCCATCGTCACGCCGGCCCTGTTGTCACGCCTATCGCGCGCGGATCACCGCATCGGGGGCGCGTATTGCAGCCCGCCCCGCGTCCAGAGGTTGTTGATCCCCCGCTGCGTGCCGAGCGGCGTGACATGCCGGTCCCACACCTCGCCGAAATTGCCGACGCTGCGCACCACGCGCGCCGCCCAGTCATTCTCCAGCCCCATCATCCGGCCGAGGTCGCCGGTGCGCCCCATGAAGCGCTGGATGTCGGGGTTGGTGCTGGTGGCGAAGCTGTCGACATTGGCCTGGGTGATGCCGAATTCCTCCGCCGTCACCAGCGCGAAATGCGTCCAGCGCACGATATCGAACCAGCGGAAATCGCCCTTCCGCACCACCGGCCCCAGCGGTTCCTTGGAGATCACTTCAGGCAGCAGGATGAACTCCCCGGCCTGCGCCCCCTGCCCGGCGCGGAAGGCCGCGAGGGTCGAGGTATCCGAGGAATAGGCATCGCAGCGCCCCGCGACGAAGGAGGAGCGGATCTCCTCGATATTGTCGAACAGCACGGGCTGCAGCCGCATCCGGTTGGCGCGGAAGTAATCCGCCACGTTCAGCTCCGTGGTCGATCCCGCCTGGAGGCAGACGCTCGCCCCATCCAGCTGCGCGGCGGAGGTGACGCCCAGGCTCCGGCGCACCATGAAGCCGTTGCCGTCGTAGTAGTTGACGCCGGCGAAGACCAGGCCGAGCTGCGCTTCCCGCGACAGCGTCCAGGTCGTGGCGCGCACCAGCAGGTCGATCTCCCCGGCCTGCAACGCCGTGAAGCGCTGCTGCGCGGATAGCGGCACGAAGCGGACCTTCTCCGCATCGCCCAGCACCGCGGCCGCGACCGCGCGGCAGTAATCGGCATCGAGGCCCCGGAACACGCCGCGGCTGTCGGGCGACGCGAAGCCGATGGTGTTCGGCGTCACGCCGCAGGCCACCTGGCCGCGGGCGCGGATGGCGGCGACGGTATCGGCCGGCGCGGCGGGTGCCTGCGCCAGGGCCGGCAGCGCGGAAGCCAGCAGCGCCACCGCGCCGGCAAGAAGTCGCTTCATGCTCATGATCCCCGAATGAAGAAGGGGGCGGCGGTCACCCGCCGCCCCCGGAAGCCCATGGATGGCAGGCCAGAGCCTACCCCCCGCCGCTGCTCAGCGCATCGGCGGCGCGTATTGCAGGCCACCGCGCGTCCAGAGGTTGTTGATGCCGCGCGGGAAGCCGATCGGCGTCATGTTGCGCTCCCACACCTCGCCGTAATTGCCGACCGCGCGGATGATCTTCACCGCCCAGTCATTCTCCAGCCCCAGCATCCGGCCGAGGTCGCCGGTGCGGCCCATGAAGCGCTGGATGTCGGGGTTGTTGCTGTTCGCGAAGGTGTCGATATTCGCCTGGGTGATGCCGAATTCCTCCGCCGTCACCATCGCGAAGTGCGTCCAGCGCACGATGTCGAAGAAGCGGAAATCGCCCTTCCGCACCACCGGCCCCAGCGGTTCCTTGCTGATGATCTCCGGCAGCAGCAGGTAGCGGTTCGCATTCGCCCCCTGGCTAGCCGCGAAGGATGCCAGCGACGACGCGTCGTTCGTGTAGGCGTCGCAGCGGCGGGAGATGAAGGCGTTGCGGATTTCCTCGATGCTCTCGATCACCACCGGCGTGAAGCGCAGGCGGTTGGAGCGGAAGAAGTCCGCCATGTTCAGCTCGGTCGTCGTGCCGGGCTGCACGCAGACCGTCGCGCCATCCAGCTGGCGGGCGGAGGTCACGCCCGCGTCGCGGTGCACCATGAAGCCCTGGCCGTCATAGACGTTGATAGCGGCGAATTCGAAGCCCAGCGAGGCTTCGCGCGCCAGCGTCCAGGTGGTGCTGCGCACCAGCAGGTCGATCTCACCGGATTGCAGCATGGTGAAGCGCTGCTGGGTGGAGGAGGGGATGACGCGGATGCGGTTGCCATCGCCCAGGATCGCGGCCGCGACGGCGCGGCAGTAATCCACATCGATACCGCGCCAATTGCCCTGGCTGTCCGGCAGCGAGAAGCCGACGGTGGACGGCGCGTGGGAGCAGACAAGCTGCCCGCGGGCGCGGATCGCGGCGACCGTGTCGGCCGAGGCCGCCGGCTGCGCCATGGCAGGGGCAACGGTCAGCGCACCCAGCATCGCGGCGCCAAGGGCGGCGCCCATCTTCGTGATGTTCATTCGTGAAGTTCTCCCAAGAACCCTGTCGTGGAACGCCGGTCGGCACCGGCGGTCAACTCAGTGTCATTGGGCCTTGCGCGGCGGGCAAGGGCCTGATGCGCCCTTTCTGCCCGCCCGCGGCGCGACTGCCCCGAAAAGGGGCTACGCCAGCGCCATGCGATAGGCATCGGCGGAGAACCCCACCAGCACCCGATCCCCCACCACCAACACCGGCCGCTTGATGACGGAAGGCTGCGCCAGCATCAGCGCGATGGCGCGCGGCTGGTCGATCCCGTCCCGCTCCGCCTCCGGCAGCTTGCGGAAGGTGGTGCCGGCGCGGTTCAGAAGCGCCTCCCACCCCGCCTTCGCCGCCCAGCCCTCGACCTCCTCCCGCCGCGGCGGGTCCGCCTTGTAGTCGCGGAAACGGTGCGCGATCCCGGCTTCCTCCAGCCAGGCGCGCGCCTTCTTCATCGTGTCGCAGTTCCTGATGCCGTGGATGGTGACGGCGGGGGAATCGGTCATGCTGGGTCTCCTCAGAAACCGGGCTTTGCCACCATCAGCACGATGATGCCCAGCACCGCCGCGAAGGCCGGGAAGCCGCAGGCGAACCAGGCGCGGAACAGCCGGTGGTATTCGGGGGCCAACGCCATGCCCGAAGCCACCGCATCCCGCGCCAGGTTGCGCATCCGCCACTGCATCCAGACCACCGGCAGCCAGAACAGGCCGGTCAGCACATACAGCGCGATGCTGGCCAGCAGCCAGGGATCGGCCAGGGAATGCCCCGCCATCCAGGCCAGCGCCACGCCCGTCACGGGCTGCGCCACCACCGCCGTCGCCGTGAAGATCGTATCCGCCACCACGACGACGCCAGCGGTATGCGCGATGATGCGCGGATCGCCCGCGCGATGCGCCATCAGCATGAAGAAGGCGATCCCCGCCCCCGTGCCCATCAGCACCGCGGCGCCGATCACGTGCAGGATCTTCACGGCCAGGAACAGGCTCATCGGTCGTCCAGCAGCGCCAGGCCGACCACCGCCAGAACCGCCGCCGGCAGCGTCTTCACCAGCACGCCCAACGGGTCCAGCCACAAATCCGGCCGCCACAGCGTCGCCCCGGCCAGGTAGGCCCCTGTCACCGCCATCATCCCCCAGAAGGCGATCCGCACGCTGCGCCGGTGCATCGCCATCAGGCCGAGCGCGATGTCGGCCAGGCTGCCGCCCAGCACCGCCGCCCAGGCCGCCCCCGGCGTGAACCCCGCCACCGCCAGCACGGCGGCAGCCTCCGCCGGCCGCAGCAGCCCGACCAGGCCGGAGACCAGCCAGAACAGCGCCAGCACCCCGATCACCGCGGGCTTCAACAGGTACAGCCGGGCGAACCAGGCCTCCTGCACCCCCGCGGGATGCGCCGCCAGCCACGCCTCCAGCCCCCGCACCGGGCGCCCCAGCAGCGCCACCGCCGCGGCCCCGTCGCCCCGCACCCCCGCTTCCAGCTGCGCGAGGGAGGTCGATCGCATCGGGCTCCGCCATCCGAGCCAGGCGAGCCCATCCGCCAGCCGCGCGCCCATCGCCGCCACCACGCCCGGCACCGCCACCACCGGCGCCGGCGCCAGGCCGAGCCAGCCGCGCAGCCCCGCCAGGATTTCCGCCAATGTCGTCGGCGCCGGGGCCACCAGGTCGATGGCGACTCGGGAAGGCGCCCCCGGCCTCAGCGCCGCGATCACCGCCGCCGCGATGTCATCCGCCCCCACCACCTGCACCACGCGCCCGGGATGCAGCGCCGGCACCAGCAGCGGGAAGGCCGCCAGCGCCCGCAGCAGCGCCGATCCGCCATAGGCCACCGGCGCCAGCACCAGCCCCGGCCGCAGCACCAGCCAGTCCAGCCGCGACTCCGCCAGCAGCACCTCCGCCTGCCGCTTGGTGGCGCCGAAGGCCCCGGGGCTTTCTCCCACCCCCGCCGCGGAGACCTGCACCAATCGCCGCACCCCGGCGCCCTCGCAGGCCGAGACCAGCCGCGCCAGCCCCGCCACATGCACCCCCGCCAGGCTGTCCGCCGGCCCGTCCTGCAACGCGCCGGCGCAATTCACCACCGCCGTCACGCCTTGCAGCACGGGCGTCCAATCCGCGCCGGGATCGGCCATGTCGATCCGGTGCCACCGCACCGCGGGCTGCCTTCGCGCGGCCTGCGTCACGCCGCGCCCCGCGCCCGCCACGCCATGCCCCGCCGCCAGCAGCGCCGCGACGATGGCGCCACCGATCAGCCCGTGCCCCCCGATGACAAGGACCGTCACGGCACGCCACAGGGAAAGGAAAGGCTCTGCAGCACCGCATCCAGCGCGGAGAGCCGGGGGTTCAGCGCCGCCGGGTCCGCCGCGATGCGCGCCCGCAGCGCGGCCTCATAGCCGGGGTTGGTGCCGTCCTGCGCCTCCGCCGGGTCGCCCCTTCCGGGGCTGGGCCGGGTATCCGCCAGGGCGGTCGCGAAATACCGGCCATCCCGGCTCAGGCCCAGCGCCACATAGGCCAGCCGGTCGAAGGGCCAGGCGCTTTCCTGGGTATGGAAGGCGACATAGCGCAGCCAGTCCATGCAGGGCCCGCGCCGCCGTTCCGCCTGCGCGGCGAAGGCGACACTGGCATTGCCCTGCGGGAACAGCGGCAGGTCGGTGCGGGCCTCGATCGGCGCCGCGCCCCGCAGCAGCGCCGCCACCACCGGCACCGGGTCCGCCGGCCACAATTCCATCTGCCGCATCGCGTCGCGGCGATAGAGGTGCAGCGTGAACCCCTCCCCCACCGCTACCGCCAGCCGCGCCGGCCAGCCGGAGGGCGGGGGCACGTCGTCATAGCGCGGATCCATCGGTTCCGCCGTGATGGCCGGCGTGGCCCGCAGCGGCCTTCCATCCACCCGCACATCGGATGGCGAGAGCCCCGGATCCACCATCGGATGCCCCGCCGGGTAGCGGGACAGCGAGAGCGAGTGGAAATCCCGCACCCCCAGCCGATAGTCGCCCGCCTGCGCCGCGCGCATTACCACCCGCCCATGGTCGCGCGCCGCGAAGCCGCCGGGGCCCGAGACCTCGATCGCCGGTTCCGTCGCCGCGCCCTTCACCTGCGCGGCCGGCGCCGTGATCGCCAGCCAATCCCCCGCCGCCAGCGTCACGGCGTAGGACCGCGTGACCGCCGCCTCCGCCGAGGGCGCGGCGTAGAAGCGCAGCGTATGCCCGGGCGCCAGGCCCAGCGCCTCCTGCGCCCGGACGGGCAGCGCGACCAGCAGCAGGCAGGCGAGGATGTGGCGCATGGCGCCAGGATCAGCCGGTACGGTGCCGGAAGCAATCGGGATGATGGTCATCCACCATCCCCACCGCCTGCATCCAGGCATGGACGATGGTGGGGCCGACGAATTTGAACCCCCGCTTCTTGAGTGCCTTCGATACCGCCTCCGCCAGCGGCGTGGTGGTGGATACGCCATCGCCCCGGATGGTGCCGCCGCCCGTGAAGGACCAGCACCACTGGGCAAAATCCTCGCCCGCCGCCAGCATGGCGTTGAACACCCGCGCGCCGCCGATCGTCGCCTCGATCTTGGCGCGGGACCGCACGATGCCGGGGTCCGCCAGCAGGCGCAGGATGTCGGCTTCCCCGAAGGCCGCGACGCGGACGGGATCGAACCCCGCGAAGCCCGCGCGGAAGGCCTCCCGCTTGCGCAGGATCACCTGCCAGGACAGGCCGGCCTGGAACCCCTCCAGCATCAGCGTCTCCCACAAGGCGCGGGAATCGCGGACCGGCACGCCCCATTCGGTGTCGTGGTACTGCGCCATCATGGGGTCGGAGGCGGCCCAGCGGCAGCGCGGCAGGGTCAAATCCATGGTTCGGCCTGTGCGTCGGCGATCAGGCCGGCAGGGCGGCGGTGATGATGATCTCGATCAGATCGCCCTCCGGCATCCGCGATTCCACGAAGGACCGCACCGGCCCCTGGCCGTCCGGCATCCAGGCAGCCCAGACCTCGTCGAAGGCCGGCTTGTTGTCATGGTCCGTCACCACGACCTCTGCCTTCACGATCCGGGTCCGATCCACCCCCGCATCGGCCAGGTAGCCATCCAGCACCGCCAGCGTGCCGCGCGTCTGCGCCCTGATGTCCTGCGTGCGGTCCGGGGAAACGGCGACCGCCCAGAGGAACCCGCCCCCACCCGGCAGCCGATAGACCGAGACCGCGGATTTGCTGGGCAGTTTCCGGCTCGGGATGCGGTAGATGTCGGGGTTGGTCATGGGCCGTCTCCGCCGCGTCGGCCCCCATGGCCCGCGGTCGCCGCGCCATGGAGCACCCGCCAGAAGCCGGCGCATAGCCAACCCCAGCGCGGCGGCGGGCCGGCGCGCATGAACATTTCTCCATCTTGAAACCGGGGCGGCGGCGATCCATCTGCCGCCTGCTGGGGGTCCGGGCCCCTCTGGCGGCGATGGCGCCGTCATGTCGGACACCTTCCATCTGAAGGCCGCAACACGCGGCCTGCACCTGGGAGATGCCGATGTCGCCTTCACGCGACCCGTCCGTCGATCCGTTCGCCCACCGGGACGACGCCGCGCTCGCGCGCCTCGACCGCCTGGCCTGGATGCTCGACAGCGCGCTGCGCGTGCCCGGCACCTCCTTCCGCTTCGGCGCTGACGCAGCCTCCAACCTGCTGCCGGTCGTCGGGCCGCTGGTGTCCAAGGGCGTCTCCGCCTGGCTCATCCTGGAAGCCGCGCGCCTCGGCGTGCCGCGCCCGGTGCTGCTCCGCATGGCGGGCAACGTCGCGCTGGATGCCGCGATCGGCGCGGTGCCGCTGCTGGGCTGGACGGCGGACATCTTCCTCCGCGCCAACCGCCGCAACATGGCGCTGCTGCGCGACCACCTGGCGCGCCCCCCGCCCGCCGGCTGACGCCGCCCCCGACCGCCACCCCCGGACAACCCCCCCTTGGAGTCCCCCATGTTCGAGTTCCTGACAGGAACCTTCCTCGCCACGCCCGTCTGGATGTGGCTTGTCTTCATCGGCGTCGTCATGACGCTGCTCGTGCTCGACCTCGGAATCCTGCACCGGGAAGCGCGTGAGATCGAGGTGAAGGAGAGCCTGGTGCTCTCCGCCGTCTATATCGGCCTCGGCCTCGCCTTCGGCTTCTGGGTCTGGTGGAGCTTCGACAATTTGAAGCCTGAAGGCGTCGGCCTTGGCGGGGCGGAGGCCGCGACCCTCTACTGGACCGGCTTCATCGTCGAGAAGACGCTGGCGATGGACAATGTCTTCGTCATCGCGATGATCTTCACCTACTTCGCCGTGCCGCGGATCTACCAGCACCGGGTGCTGTTCTGGGGCATCCTCGGCGTCATCGTGCTGCGCGCGATCATGATCGGGCTCGGCGCCACCATCGTCGCCCAGTTCTCCTGGGTGCTCTACATCTTCGCGGCCTTCCTGATCTTCACCGGCATCAAGATGTGGGTGATGGCGGATGCGAAGCCGGACATCGCGAACAACCCGCTGCTGACCTTCATGCGCCGCCGCTTCAACGTGACGAATGAGATGCACGGGGAGAAGTTCTGGGTCCGCCAGCCGCACCCGACGACCGGCAAGGCCACCTGGTTCATGACGCCGCTCTTCCTGGCGCTGGTGCTGGTGGAGGTCGCGGACGTGATCTTCGCGGTGGACAGCGTGCCGGCGATCTTCGCCATCACGACAGACCCGTTCATCGTCTACACCTCCAACATCTTCGCCATCCTCGGCCTGCGGGCGCTGTACTTCGCCCTCGCCGCCATGGTGCACCGCTTCCATTACCTGAAGTACGCGCTGTCGGTGCTGCTGGTCTTCATCGGGTCGAAGATCTTCGTGGCCGACTTCGTCTTCCCGGAGACGGGCAAGTTCCCGCCTTCGCTGTCCCTGTCGATCACCTTCGTGATCCTGGCGGCCGGCATCGCCTGGTCGCTGTGGAAGACCCGCGGCGGCGTGGCGGTGGCGAAGTAGCCCGGCCGGCGCGGGCGCCACGCGGCGCCCGCGCCACCTCCCCTCAGCTGGCCCGCGCCCCCGTGGCGCGGACCACCGGGATCCACAGCGCCCTTTCCCGCGCGACATAGGCATCGACCTCCGCCGGCGTCATCGCCGCCGGCACGAAGCCACCCAGCTCGGCAAGCCGCGCCCGCATCGCCGGCGCCTGCACCACCTCATTCACCAGGGCATTCACACGCGCCACCACGACATCGGGCGTGCCCGCCGGCAGGGCGATGGAATTCCAGGTGCCGGCAACGAAGTCCCGCAGCCCACCCTCCACCAGCGTCGGCAGTTCAGGCGCCGCGGCCAGCCGTTCGGGGGAGGAAACGCCAAGCCCCCGCACCGCGCCGCCGCGGATCTGCGGCAGGGCCGTCACCGCGATGTCGAACATCGCGGTCACGCGCCCGCCCAGGATGTCGCGCATCGCCTGGCTGCCGGCGGGATACGGCAGGTGCTCCAGCCGAATGCCGGCACGCTCCGCGAAATGCAGCCCCATGATGTGGGTGGTGGTCCCCGCCGGCCCGCTGCCCATCACGAAGGAACCCGGGGCCGCCTTCGCGCGGGCGATGAAATCCGCCAGATCCCGCGCCGGATGATCCGCCTTCACCACCAGCACGCCCGGCGATTCATTGATCATCGCCACGCCGCGCAGGGCCCGCGCGATGTCCACCGGCATCGGGTCGAACAGCGCGATGTTGTGCACGAGTTGGGAAGACGTGCCGACCAGCCAGCTATGCCCATCCGGCGCCTCCCGCGCCACCGCCTCCGTCGCCCGCATGCCTGATGCCGCGGCCAGATTCTCCACCAGGATGCGCTGGCCGATCCGCGGCTCCAGCGCATTCGCCACCAGCCGCGCGACCACATCGGCATTGCCGCCGGCGGCGGAGGCGACGACGAGGCGGATCGGCTGGCTCGGCCAGGAATCGGCCCGTGCGGAGCGCGGGACCAGCGGCAGGGCCGAGGCTGCGGCAAGGAACAGGGCGCGACGCGAAGGCATGAGGGGGGACTCCCAGGGATGTGCTGGACGCGATATGAGCGGCGCATGAGCATTTTGCAACTCATTCGCATTCGCGGCCGAACCATGGCCCCCGGCCTGGTGCTGGCCGCCATCGGCGCGGCGTGCCTGGCGGTCGCGCTCGGCCAGCCCTTCCGCCTGCCCTCCGGCCGGCCGGGGCCGGGCTTCGTGCCGGCGCTGCTGGCCGCATCGTTGACAGGGCTCGGCCTGCTGCACGCCGGCACGGCGCGCGGGCCAACCCCGGCGGGGCCGGGCGGCGCGAGGGCCGGGCTCATGCTGTGCCTGGCGGTGGCGGGCTTCGCGCTGCTGCTGCCCTCCGCGGGATTCCTGCCGGCATCCTGGGCGGCGGGAAGCCTCGCCCTCGCCGCCGCCGGGGGGCTGCGGCCGATGGCGATCCTGGCGGGCGGCGGTGCCCTGGCCCTGGCCGCCACCGCGCTGTTCCTCGGCGGCCTCGGCCTTCCCACCCCGGCCCTCGGCGCGCGATGACGGAGGCACTGGCGATGCTGGGCGCGGGGCTCGGTCCCGCGCTGCTGCCGGGCAACCTGCTGCTCTGCCTGGCGGGCGTGGCGCTGGGCACGCTGGTCGGCGTGCTGCCGGGCCTCGGGCCTGTGGCGACCATCGCGCTGCTGCTGCCCGTCACCTTCGCCCTGGCGCCGGCGGGTGCCCTCATCATGCTGGCCGGCATCTACTACGGCGCGCAGTACGGCTCCTCCACCACCGCCATCCTGCTGCGCGTCCCCGGCGAGGCTTCCGGCATCGTCACCGCGCAGGAGGGCCATTTGCTGGCCCGCGCCGGGCGGGCGGGGCCGGCGCTCGGCATCGCCGCCCTCGCCTCCCTGCTCGGCGGCGTCATCGCGGCGCTGGTCCTGGCGCTGCTGCTGGCGCCCCTGGCGCGCTTCGCCATCGCCTTCGGCCCGGCGGAGACCGCGGCGCTGATGCTGCTGGGCATCGCCGCGGCCGTCGCCCTTTCCCCGGCGCCGCTGCTGGCGGCCTGGGCCTTGGCCGCCTTCGGCGCGCTGCTGGGCCTGGTCGGCACGGATGTCGCGGGCGGGCGGCCGCGCTTCACCTTCGGCATCCCGGAACTCGCCGACGGCATCGGCTTCATCCCGCTGGCCATGGGCCTGTTCGGCGTGGCGGAACTGATCCGCGCCCTTGAATCCGGCGGCGCCGCGCGGCGTACCCTGCCGGTCGGCCGCCCCTGGCCCGCTTGCCGCGATGTGAGCGCCGCCGCCGGCCCGGCGCTGCGCGGCAGCGTCATCGGCAGCGCCATCGGCCTGCTGCCCGGCGCCTCCACCCTGCTGGCCGCGCTGGCCGCGCAGGCGGCGGAGCGGGGCCTGTTCCGCCGCCAGGGAAGCTGGGGCCAGGGCGAGATGGCCGGCGTCGCGGCGCCGGAGGCCGCGAACAACGCCGCCGCCCAGACCTCCTTCGCCCCCCTCCTGGCACTCGGCCTGCCCGCCAATGCGGCGATGGCGGTGCTGGCGGGGGCCATGTTCCTGCAGGGCATCGCGCCCGGCCCCGGCGTGGTGGCGGAGCGGCCCGATTTGGTGGGCGCCATCATCCTGTCCATGCTGGTCGGCAACGCGATGCTGGTGGCGCTGAACCTGCCCTTCGTCGGCCTCTGGGCCGCATTGCTGCGCCTGCCGCTGCGCCTGCTGGCCGCGATCGTCATCGTGCTGTGCTGCGGCGGCCTCTGGGCCAGTTCGGGCAGCGTCTTCGACCTCTGGCTGCTGCTGGGCTTCGCCTTGCTGGGATGGGCGCTGTCCCGCGCCGGGCTGGACCCGACGCCCCTGCTGATCGGCTTCACCCTGGCCGCCCCCTTCGAGGAAGCGCTGCGCCGCGCCCTCGTCCTGGCCCGGGGCGACTGGTCCGTCTTCATCCAGGAACCCGCCAGCGCGACGCTGCTGGCCGCCGCCTTCGCCGTCACGTCCCTGGCCGCCTGGATGCGCCGCCGCCCCGGTTGAAGCGCGGCGGC
The DNA here is from genome assembly GCF_051859025.1 of Falsiroseomonas sp. Classification (GTDB taxonomy): domain Bacteria; phylum Pseudomonadota; class Alphaproteobacteria; order Acetobacterales; family Acetobacteraceae; genus Falsiroseomonas. The sequence continues at coordinate 255,673 of NZ_JBHYGL010000039.1, forward strand.
ATAATTGTTATGTTATAACAATGCAGCCGCCTTCGCCAAACGATGTCACCGAACGCCCCCGCCTCTGGCGCCGCTACACCGGCGATGACTGGGCCGCCTTCGACGCGCTGCCGCCGCGCCTGCGCCAGCGCCTGCGGGAACACAGCTACGATGCCTGGGCGGTGAACGCGCTGATGCTCTGGCGCTTGTTCCGCCGCCGCACCGGCAGCAGCGAGCGGGCGGAACGCCGCCTGCTCAATCACATCGACCGGTGCGAGGCCCTGGAACGGCAGGATTTCGCCGCCGCCCATGCCGCGCGCTGGGGCGTGGCGCTACCGCACCAGGCCGCCCGCGCCACCGTGCTGCGCTACGATTCCACCGGCGCGCGGCAGCGCCAGGTGGCGAGCCTCACTCCCACTCTATCGTCAACGTGATAATCAAGATACTGATTGATCGAGTTTTTTTGCTCAGAAAATCGCGAAATACCGTCAGGCATACCGTCAGTAGCAGCCGATAGAAACAGCGTAGGTGTCGCCCCGAGATCCCGCACCAAGGGCACTCATCCCGGCTCCATCAGCATCCGCAGCTTCTCAAACGCCACCCGCTCATTCTCCTTGTGATCGATCGTGCCGGCAAATCGCCCGTCCGCATCGAGCAGGAACACACTCGCCGAATGGTCCATCGTGTATCCGCCGCCCTCCAGCGGAACGCGGCGGTAGAACACGCGGAAGCCGTTCGCCGCCGCGGCGATCTGCGCCTCGGTGCCGGTGAGCCCAACGATCCTCCGGTCGAACGCCTCCAGATAGGCGGCCATGGCCCGCGGCGTGTCGCGTTCCGAATCCACGCTGACAAAAACCCACTGGATCCGATCCGCGTCCGGCCCCAACGCCTCGATGAAGCCCGTCATCTCGGTGAGCGTGGTCGGGCAGACATCGGGGCAATAGGTCAAGCCGAAGAATACCGCCATCGGCCGGCCGCGGAAGTCGCGCTCGGTCACCGCGCGGCCGCGGTGGTCGGTCAGGCTGAAGGGGCCGCCGATCGACAGCGTTTGTGGCCCGGTCGCGCCGCGCGGCGGCGCCAGCGGGCCATCGGAGACCAGCCACCCGCCGGTGGTGGCCAGCAGCAGGAAGCCTAGGACGCCAACGGCGCCCCAGGCCACCCAACGGATGATGCGCAGCATTGTCGCCTCAATGGCCCTGGTGCGGCCCGGTGCCGCGCGCGCCCGGCGCATCGACGGCCAATTCGACCGTGATCCGCCCGGCGCGCTCGAACACCAGTGTCACCGGCACGCGGGCGCCTTGTTCGAAGCCGCCCTGCGGCCCGATCAGCATCAGGTGCAGACCGCCGGGCGCGAGCCGGACCTCCCCGCCCGGCGGCAGCGGGATGCCGCCGGCAATCGGGCGCATGCGCATGATGCCGTCAGTGACGGACATCTCGTGCATCTCGACGCGCGCGGCGCGCGGCGTCTCGGCGGCGACCAGGCGATCCTGCGCGGCGCCGGTGTTGCGGATGACCATGTAGCCGGCGGCGGTGGGCGCCGCGGCACCGACGGCGCGCGTCCAGGGATGGTCGATGGCCAGGTCCCCGGCACGGAAATCGTGCGCGGCGACCGGGGCGCCCAGGAAGGGCAGGGAGACGAAGGCGGCGCCGGTCATCAGGACCGCGTGCAGAAGGGTGCGACGCATGGAAGGATTACTCCGACAAGGATGGAACAGCCCCGCGCCAGGCGGGGCGGGCTTCAGCCGAGGGTCGGAGCGGCAGGCGGTGCGCGGGCCGGCGGCGGCGCCCGCGCCGGCGGCAAGGGCGATGCGCCGGCCACCGCGGCGCGGGGCGCGGCCAGCGTCGTCCAGGCCGGCATCGGCAGCACGAGTGGGGCCGGCGGCGGCGCATCCGCCGCATCGGGAAGGCGGCAAAGCGGGCAATGCGTCACGGCCGTGGCATCCGGCGCCTGCTCGGGCGCCTCCGGCGCGGGCAGGCCGGACGGCAGGCACAGGGTCGCGCGCAGCATCGCGTCGAAGGCGGCCCGGTCCATCGCCGCGAAGGCCGGCAGCGGCGCCAGCAGCCGCGCCAGCATGCCCAGCAGCACCAGGGCTGAGATTGGGCCCCGCAAGGCACGCCAGATGTCCCTCATGCCGGGCGCGGCCCCCAGACGATGATCGCGGCCCCGGCCAGCACGACCGCGCCGCCGGTCAGGTCCCAGCGATCAGGCGCAATGCCCTCGACCACGCGCAGCCAGACCAGGCTGGCCGCGACGTAGATGCCGCCATAGGCCGCGAAGGCGCGCCCGGCGGCGGCGACCTCGACCAGCGTCAACAGCCAGGCGAAGGCCACGAGGGCGGCGACGCCTGCGACTGCCCACACCGCTGAATGCCCAAGCCGCAGCCACGCCCAGAAGGCGAAGCAGCCGGCGATCTCCGCCAGCGCCGCCGCGGCGTAGATCGCGGCCGTCCTCATCGCCGGGCGGGCGCCTCGGCGACCTCGATGCGGGGGATGCAGGACTGCCGGGTCAGCCAGGGCCAGGGATTCTCCGCGCGACCGTCGCGGCGCAGCTCGACATGCAGGTTCGCCCCAGTGGTGCGGCCGGTGCGCCCCACCGCGCCCAGGTCCTGGCCCGCCGCGACCGGGCGCCCGGCCGCCACACCGGGCGCAAATCGCGCGAGGTGGGCATAACGTGCGCGGGAGCCGTCGGCGTGCTCGATCTCGATCATCAGGCCGTAGTCGTAGTAGCGGCCGGCGAAGACCACCACGCCGTCGCTCGGCGCCACCACGGGCGTGCCGACCGGCGCGCGGATGTCCACGCCGGGATGAGGCCTGCCGTGGCGCAAGCCGAAGCCCGAGGAGAACTCGCCCGCGACCGGCATGGTCGCTGGACAGGGGGCTGCGAGCGCGGCGGACCCAGTGCCGAGAACGAAGGCGAGACCGAGGATCAGGGAGGGACGATGGATCATGGCGCGGTCCGTGCCTTGACCCGCTCCGGAAGGCAACCCCGGAGCCTCAGCCACGGGGCGCCGCGCCCGGCGGCAGCAGTGGGCGGATCAGCGCGGAGAAGCGCTCGAAGCTCTGCACGCCGCGATGCAGCTGCCCGTTGATCACGAAGGAAGGGGTCGCGTTGACGCCCGACTCGCGCTCGCCCTGCAGCCGCATCAGGATGATCGGGTCGGTGAAGCCGCGGTCGGTCATGCAGGCGTCGATCCGCGCCGCCGGGATCCCGGCGAGCGTGCCGGCGCGGCGCAGCCAGGTGCGCGCATCCGGGCTGTGCGCCCAGGCCTCCTTGTTCGCGTAGAGCGTCGAGATCAGCGCCTCGTAGCGCTCCGGTCCGCCGCAATGGACCATCGCCGCCGCATCGAGCGCCACGCGGTCAAGCGGGAAGTCGCGCATCACGAATCGGACCAGCCCCGGCTCGATGAAGGTCGTGCGGATGCGCGGAAAGATCGTGGTGTGGAAGTTCGCGCAATTGCCGCAGGTCAGGGAGTGGTACTCGATGACCGCCACCGGCGCGTCGGCGCGGCCGATGATGCGCTCGCCCGGCAGGGGGCGCGGCGTGTCGGGGCCGGGTGCCGTCGGCTCGAAGGCCTGGGGCCCGGGCGCCTGGGCGAATGCGGCCGCCGCGGGAATGGAGATTGCGACGGCGAGCGCCGCCCGGCGGGTTGTGGCGTGGGACATCGGTAGTTCCTCCGGTTCAGGGATCAGGGTCATTGGGGCTGCGCCTGTGGCGACGGCGCGCGGAAGCTGGTGAGCACCAGTAGCGTGACGCCGCAGACGATGGCGACATCAGCCATGTTGAAGGTCGGCCAGTGCCAGCCGCCGTAATGCGCGTCGATGAAGTCGGTGACCGCGCCGATGCGCAGGCGGTCGAGGATGTTGCCGAGCGCGCCGCCGATGATGAGGCCGATCGCCGTCGCCTCGGTCCGGTTAGCCGCGCGGCGCAGCCACATCAGCAGCCACGCGACCACGGCGAGCTTGATGCCGACCAGCAGCCAGACCGCGCCGGCGGCACTTTCGGCGAACATCCCGAAGGTGACGCCGGTGTTGAAGCCGAGCCGCAGGTTCAGCACCGGCAGCAGCGTGATGCCCTCGCTGTAGGGCGGCCAGAGCGCATCCAGCGCCCAGGCCTTGGTCGCCTGGTCGATGGACGCTGCGATTGGTGCCGCGATCAGGCCGAAGCGCCGCAGCGCGCGGGGGGCGGGCGTCGTCATCCCAGCCGAGCCAGCCATGGAAATGCCTCCAGGATCCAGATGGCGAGACGGGTCATCTCGCCGGTTGCGATGGCCAGGCCGGCCGCGAGCATGACGACGCCGCTCGCGACCTGCAGGATCCGCCCGAGCCGCCCGAGCCGCCGCGCACGGGCCATCGCTGCCGGCAGGTAGAAGGCCGCCAGCAGGAACGGCACGCCGAGGCCCAGCGCATAGGCGGCCAGCAGCCCGACCCCGGCGCCGGGTGTCAGCGCCGCGGCCGTCAACACGCCGGCCAGCACCGGCCCGATGCAGGGCGTCCAGCCGAAGCCGAAGGCGACGCCGATCAGCGTGGCGGAGACCGGGCCGCCGCCCTCGCCCGGCGGCCTGAAGCGCAGGTCGCGCATCAGAGGTGCCACGCGCAGCAGGCCCATCTGCACGAGGCCCATCGCCGCGATCAGCAGGCCGGCGACGACGGTCAGCTCGTTGGACCAGCGCCGCAGCAGCCCGCCGATGGCGGTCGCCCCCAGCCCCAGCAGCACGAAGACCAGCCCGAAGCCGAGCACAAAGAAGGCCGACAGGCGCAGCGCCCGCCAGCGTTCCGCGCGCGCGGTCGCAAGGTCCGTCCCCGCCACCCAGGCGACATAGCCCGGCACCAGCGGCAGCACGCAGGGCGACAGGAAGGAGACCAGCCCGCCGCCGAAGGCCAGCACCAGGCCGAACAGGGTGAGGTCGATCGTCATGCGCGCCGGCCTGCGGCCAGCGCGAGCCCCGCCAGCGCCGCGACGCCTATCGCGAAAGGCAGGTCGCCAAAGCGCGCATAAAGCGTGCCGCCGGCCAGCGGCGCCGGCAGCGGCAGGTCCAGCACGCCCTCGGTCGCCATCGGCAGCCGCGCGCGCTCGCGCCCCATCGCGTCGGTCACCAGCGAGATGCCGCTGTTCGCCGCGCGCACCAGCGGCAGGCCGAGCTCGATGGCGCGCAGCCGGGCGGCAAGGGCATGCTGGTACGGGCCCCAGGAGGTGCCGAACCAGGCATCATTGGTCACTGTCAGGATCCAGCCGGGCGTCGGCCCCTGCGCCGGCAGCGTGGTGGGAAAGATCGCCTCGTAGCAGATCAGCGGCCAGAGCGGCGGCAGGCCGGCGACGCGCATCGGCTGGCGCGGCGGGCCGGGGATGAAGTCTACCGTCCCCACGGTGAGCTTCGGCAGGTCCGCGAGCAGCCTGCGGAACGGCTGGTATTCGCCGAAGGGCACCAGCTGGATCTTGTCGTAGGCGGCGGTGATCTCCCCGGCGTCGTCGAGCGCGACCAGGCTGTTGAGCAGCGCCGGGCCGCCATCGTCCGCGATGGTCCGTCGCACCGCGCCGGTCAGCAGCGCGCCGCCCGGCGGGATGATGCGCGCGACCTCCGCGCGGATCGCCGGCGATTCGGCGAGGAGGTAGGGCACGGCACTTTCCGGCCAGATGATGTGGGTCGGTGCCACGCCATCCACCGCAGGCGCGGCGCTGAGCGCCAGCAGCCGGCCGAGGATGCGCTCGCGCTCGCCCTCGACCCATTTCAGGTCCTGCGCGATGTTGGGCTGCACCAGGCGCAGCCGAATGCCTGGCGCGTCCGCAGGCATCGCATCGGCGAGCCTCGCCATGCCCCAGGCCCAGGGCAGGGCGATGATGACCGTCGCGGCCAGCGCGGGCCGGACACGTCGCTGCCGCACCGCCACGCCCGCCAGCACGGCGGCGAGCACGGCCAACAGCCCAAGGCCATGGATGCCGACCAGCGCCGCCGCCTGAACCCCAGCATCGCTGGCGCCCCAGGCATGGCCGGCGATGTTCCACGGAAAGCCGGTCAGCACCATGCCGCGCACCCATTCGCCCGCGACCCAGCACGCGGCCAGCGCCAAGGCGAGCGGCACGCCGCCCGCGCGGCCCGCCAGCAGTCGCGCCGCGGCGACCGAGACTGCGGGGAACAGCGCGAGGCCGGCGCTGAGCGCAGCCAGCGCCGGCAGCGCCAGCGCACCGAAGCGTGCCGCATCAACGCTGAAGGCCTCGGTGATCCAGGACAGGCCGACCAGGAACGATCCCAAGCCGAACAGCCAGCCGAGCACGAAGGCGCCGCGCAGGGACGCCGTCCGCTCAAGCAGGAACCACAGGCCGCCGAAGGCCGCCACGCCAGCGGGCGCGACATGCAGCGGCGCCAGCGCGATCGCGCTGAGCGCACCGAGACCGAGGGACGCGCCACCCCAGGCCAGGCGCTGCGCGATGCCACGGATCGGCCGTGGGGCTGGCTTCACTCGAGTAACCGCAGCCATGCCCCTGATTGCCGGGCCGCACCCTGCGGGAGGCATGCCGGGCGCCCGTGACGGCACGAGGCCCGTCACGGCGCGGTCTGCCGTGTCGGTTCAGGCGCCGGGCGACCTCCCTTTGGAAAGCGCACCATCGAGACGGCGTAGAACAGGGCAGCGAGGCCAAGCAGGACAACCAGCAAGGCGCGCGAGCGCGCGCGCCGTCGTTTCAGGGCAAGGTCCAAACTGGCGCGGTCCTGCGGCCACGGCCCTGGCATCGTCAGTGCCAATGCGCGCGAAGCGGCAGGACCACCGCGCCCGCGCGTTCGAAGCGCAGCGTGACGCGGATTTCGTCGCCGAGCGCGAGCGGTACCTGCAGGTCGCGCAGCAGAAGGTGCCGTCCGCCGGGCTCCAGGGCGGCGACGTCACCGGCAGGGATGACGAAGCCCTCGGTGACGGTGCGCGCGCCGCCGGATGCGGACGGGTCTGGTGCGCGCAGTTCGACGGCGGCCGCGCCGGCCGACGTGGCGGAGAGCAGCCTCTCTGCCTCACGGCCCCGGTTGCGGATCGTCACGAAGCCGAAGGACACGCGCTGGTCGTTGTCGGCGGCCTTCGCCCAGGCTCCGGTCAGGACCAGGTCGCCCGCCTGAACATCCTGGGCCGCGGCCGGGCCTGAAAGGATCAGGCGCCACGCAAGGAGGACAGCGGGCATCAGCCAGCGCCGCCCGGTGATGCTGTCGGGCGTCATGCGGTCGCCTGTGCGCTGTTCTGCGGCACACAGGGTTCCACCACCAAGGACATCAGGCAGCATCCTTGGGTCCGGCAGGCGTCCAGCGCAGCAGCCTGAGCGCATTCAGCGTCACCAGAACCGTGGCACCGGTATCCGCCATGATGGCCGGCCACAGCCCGGTGATGCCGAGCATCGTGGTGACCAGGAACACCGCCTTCAGCCCGATGGCGACGGCGACGTTCTGCTTCACATTCGCCATGGTCGCGCGCGACAGGGAGACGAGTTCGGCCACCCCCGTCACGCGATCCTTCAGCACGGCGGCGTCGGCGGTTTCCAGCGCGACATCGGTGCCGCCGCCCATCGCCACTCCGACATCGGCCGCCGCCAGCGCCGGCGCGTCGTTGATGCCGTCGCCCACCATCACCACCGCGCCGCGCTCGCGCAGCTTGCCGATCTCGCGCAGCTTGTCGTCGGGCAGCAGTTCCGCCTTGGCGTCGAGGCCGAGCGAGATGGCGATCGCCTCCCCGGTGCGGCGGTTGTCGCCAGTCAGCATCACCGGTCGCACGCCGAGCTTGGTGATAGCCGCGATGCCGGCCGCGGCATCCGCGCGTGGTTCGTCGCGCAGCGCGACCAGCGCGGCCACTGCGCCGCCGGCCAGCACGACCGACACCGTCTTGCCTTCGCCCTGGAGCCGCTCCAGCTCGGCCTCCAGCGTACCGAGCGCGGCATTGGACTCGCGCGCATGGCGCGGGCTGCCGATGCTGACCGGCACGCCGCCGACCGTGCCGGCCACGGCGCGGCCCGGAATCGCCGACTGCGCCTCGGCGGCCGGCGCCTCGACGCCGCGCGCGGCCGCTTCCGCCAGGATCGCCTTGGCGAGCGGGTGGGAGGAGCCCTGCTCGACCGCCGCGGCGAGGGCGAGCACCGCCTCCACCGTGCGACCCTCGGCCGGCAGCACGTCGGTGACGCGCGGGCGGCCTTCGGTCAGCGTGCCGGTCTTGTCGAAGGCGACGGTCTTCGCGCTGCCGATCGCCTCCAGCGCCGCGCCGCCCTTGATCAGCAGGCCGCGCCGCGCGCCGGCCGACAGGCCCGAGGCCATCGCCGCCGGCACCGAGATGACCAGCGCGCAGGGGCAGGCGATC
>NZ_JBHYGL010000040.1:0-70475 GCF_051859025.1 Falsiroseomonas sp.
CAGCAGCAGCAGCCCAACCGTCGCCCTGCCGCCGCGGCCGCCGCGGGTGCCGCCGCCGGGGCAGCCGCCGCGGGCGCCGCCGCCGCCGCCCACCGCACGCCCGAACCGGCCCAGCCGTCGCCGCCGCCGCTTCCCTCCACCGGCTCCGTCACCGGCCTCGCCTTGCCCCGCTTCGCCGCGCTGCGGTCGGATGAGGTCAACATGCGGGTCGGTCCCTCCACCAGCTACCCGATCGAATGGACCTTCCAGCGCCGAGACTTGCCGGTGCAGATCGTGGGTGAGTTCCAGCTCTGGCGCCGCATCCGGGATGCGGAGGGGGCAGAGGGCTGGGTCCATTCCTCGACCCTGGCGGGCCGCCGCACGGTGCTGATCCGCGGCGCCGCCAATGCGCAGGAGGTGACGCTGCGCCGGCGGGCGGAGGAGAGCAGCCCCGCGGTGGCGCGGCTCCGCCCCGGCGTCATCGGCCGCATCCGCGAATGCGAGGCCAACAACAGCTGGTGCGAGGTGCAGATCGCCGGCCATCGCGGCTTCCTGCGCCGGGCGGAACTCTGGGGCATCGGGGCGGAGGAAGAGGTGAAGTGAAGGACGCGGTCTTCGCGGCCCCTCCCTCGCCCCAAGCCCCCGCCTCTCCGACGACCCCCCGCCGCCTGACCGCGGTGCTGTTTGCCGCGACCGTCGCGACCTCCGCCGCGCTGCTGTTCGCCGTGCAGCCCATGCTGGGCAAGGCGCTGCTGCCGCCCTTCGGGGGCGGGGCGGCGGTCTGGACGGCCGTGATGCTGTTCTTCCAGCTGGGATTGCTGGCGGGCAGCGCGCTGTTCCACCTGACCTCGACGCGCCTCGGCCCCCGCGGCGCGGCGGCGGTGCATCTGGGGCTGGCGCTGCTGGCCCTGCCGCTGCTGGCGCCGGTGCCGCCGCCGCGCGCCACGGGCATGGGCCCGGCCATCGATGTGCTGGCAACGCTCGCCGTCGCCTATGGCCCCGCGGTGCTGGTGCTTGGCGCCAATGCGGCGGCGCTGCAGGCCTGGTACGCGCGCGTCGCGGGCGATGCGCCCTGGTGGCTCTATGCCGTCTCCAACGCCGGCAGCCTGGCGGGGCTGGCCGCCTATCCGCTGCTGCTGGAGCCCACTCTGGCGCTGAGCGCGCAGGGGCGGTTCTGGACGCTGGGCTTCGCCGCCTGCGCGCTGGGGCTGCTGGCTTGCGCCTGGCCAGTGCTGCGGCAGCCCTCGCCGCCCGTGGCGCGGCAGGCGGCCGGCGGCGCGGGGTGGCGGCAGGCCCTGCCCTGGGTGGCGCTGGCCGCCCTGCCCGCCAGCCTGCTGCTGGGCGCGACGGAGCGCGTGACGGTGACGATCGCGCCGCTGCCGCTGCTCTGGGTGCTGCCGCTGGCGGCCTATCTCCTCAGCTGGATTCTCGCCTTCTGGCGGCCGGCGGCTGCGGCGCGCTGGGGGCTGGCGGGGGTCACGCTGTTCCTGCCGGCCATGCTGCTGGAGGTTGTCGCGCCCGCCTTCGGCAGCGCCTTCCCCTGGGCGGGGGTGCTGATCCATGTCGGCGGGCTGCTGGCGGCGGGCACGCTGGCCCATGCCAGGCTGGCGCTGGCACGGCCGGATCCCGCGGGGCTGACGCGCTTCTATCTGTGCCTGTCGCTCGGCGGCGCGCTGGGGGGCACGGTCAATGCGCTGCTGGCCCCCATGCTGTTCGACCGGCCGCTGGAATACCCGCTGGCGCTGGCCGCGCTCTGCCTGCTGCCGGCGCTGGGGCGGGACCTGGTGCCGAAGGTGATCTGGGGCAGCGCCGCCGCCCTGCTGGCCCTGGCGCCGCTGCTGGAGGGGATGGGCGGCACCATCCGCTGGGGGCGGGATTTCTACGGCGCCGTGCAGGTGCAGGACCAGGGCGACCGCCTGGTGCTGGCGCATGGCCGCACGCTGCATGGCTACCAGTGGCGCGACCCCGCCCGGGCGCTGGAACCCACGGGCTACTACCACCGGGAAGCCGGCGGCGGCCGGCTTATCGCCGCCATGCTGGCACGCCGCGACACGCCGATGCAGGCCGTGCTGGTCGGGTTGGGCGCCGGGGCCATGGCCTGCTACGGGTCCGACCGCCTCCGCCTGTCCTACATCGAGATCTCGCCCGCCGTCGTGGATGCCGCGCGGCGCTGGTTCACCTTCCTGCGGGATTGCGGCGACCCGCCCGTGGTCATCGCCGATGGTCGCGTCGGGTTGCGGGATGCCGCGCCGGGGTCGATCGACCTGGTGGTGCTGGATGCCTATTCCGGCGCCTCCGTCCCCGTCCACATGGCGACGGCGGAGGGCGTGGCGCTGTTCCTCGACCGCCTGGCGCCGGGCGGTGCCGCCGCCTTCCATGCCAGCAACACGCATTTCGACCTGCCGCCCCTGATCGCCGCCGCGGGGCGAGAGGCGGGGGCGCAGGTGCTCTCCCTCGCCGCCGCGCCGGGGGGCCAGCCCTCCGTCTGGGTCGCCGTCACGCGCGATGCGGGGCTGGCGGCCGCGCTGGCGGCGGAAGGCTGGGCCACGGTGGCGCCCGCCGCGACGCCCTGGCGGGATGATCGCTGGCACCTCGGCGCCGCGCTGCGGGGGTGGTGGTAGCGCGCCGCGAAATCGGCTTACGATGGGCGCCATGACGGACGAAGCCCCCCCTCCCGCGACTCATGACCTAGGCGGCGCCCAACGCTTCCGCTGCACGGCTGTCGAGCCGGATGACGAGGCGCCGCCGGATGATTTCGGCAAGCGCGTCGATGCGCTGCGCCAGATCCTCGGCCGCAGCGGGTTGATGACGGTGGATGAGATGCGGCGCTGCATCGAGGCGATCCCGGAGCCCGAATACCACGCGCTCGGCTACTATGAACGCTGGCTGCGCGGCATCTCCGCGCTGATGGTGGAGAAGGGCGTGGTGCAGGCGGAGGCGTTGCGATGAGCGGTTCGTTCCAGGCGGGACAGCGCGTGCGCGTGAAGCGCGATTTCCCGGAGCTGCGCGGCCCCTGCCACATCCGCACGCCGCATTACCTGCGCGGGCGGGAAGGCGTGGTGGAACGGCCGCTGGGCGCCTATCCGAATCCGGAGGATTTGGCCTTCGCCAGGCCGGCGGCGCGCATCCCGCTGTATCATGTGCGCTTCGACCAGCCCTCGCTGTGGAACGAGGGCGCGGCGGGGGACACGGTGCTGGTCGAGCTCTACGAGCATTGGCTGGAGGGCACGGCCTGATGGCACACGCCCCTTCCGCGGACAGCGTCGCACTGCTGGACCGCTTCGTCACCGCGCTCGTCGCCAAGGGCGTGCTGACGGAAGACCAGATCACCACCCAGATCGCCAGCACGGACCGCGCCAGCCCCGAGATCGGCGCCCGCATGGTCGCCCGCGCCTGGACCGATCCTGACTACCGCGCGCTGCTGCTGCGGGATGGCGGCCAGGCGGCGGAGGCGATGGGCGTCTCCATGGCCGGCGCGCCGCCCCTCGGCGTGCTGGAGGATACGGAGGCGGTCCACTACCTCGTCGTCTGCACCCTCTGCTCCTGCTACCCGCGCGCCGTGCTGGGCTATCCGCCGCATTGGTACAAATCCGCCGCCTACCGCGCGCGCGCGGTGCGGGAGCCTCGTGCGGTGCTGGCGGAATGGGGCACGACGCTGCCCGATGGCGTCGCGGTGAAGGTCGTGGACAGCACCGCCGATTTCCGCTGGATGGTGCTGCCGCAACGCCCCGCGGGGACCGAGGGTTGGGACGCCGCACGGCTTGCCGCCCTCGTCACGCGGGACGCGCTGGTGGGTGTCGCGCTGCCGCGGACATAAGCGTTGTGTTCAACAGCGCCCTTGTTCCGGGGGTTAGCCGCCACCCAAGCCTAGCAACACGGCTACGCATTGCGCGCAATCTGCATCCGTAATATTCATAGTCTGTTTCTAACCGCACGGCTGCAAAAGGCGTTCGAATGGCAACCGATGACAGCGCCCCCGTTCGACTTACAGAAGACGAAGATACGGGCGCTCGTTTTCTTGTCTACGCTTCGGAGAAAGGGCTCAAACTCGACATCCAGTATGATGGCGATACGTTGTGGATGACGCAGGCGCAGATCGCGGAACTGTTCGGCCGGGACGTGTCGTCTATATCCAAGCATATCAACAACATATTCGCCGAACGCGAGCTCGACGAGGCTACTTCTGTGCAAAAAGCGCAAACAACTAGGGGTAGACCGGCTACGATCTACGCCCTCGATGTGGTGATCTCTGTCGGCTATCGGGTATCATCTGCGCAGGCGACTATTTTCCGGCGATGGGCAACCAGCATCCTAGTGCAGTTTGCTCGCAAAGGTTTCGTTATTGATTCGCCTCGCATCAAAATTTCGACGCAGCCAGATCGTATCGCTGAACTTCGCGAGATAATCCGCGACATTCGATCTGACGAGCACAACGTATATCGAGAACTTCGTCGAATTTGCTCGATGTGCCAGGATTATGATCCTAATTCGGAGACCGCCAGAGAGTTTTACCAACGCACGCAAGCCAAGCTGGTATATGCAGTTACGTCCCATACGTCGTCCGAGCTCATTGCTGGCAGAGCAGACAACAGTAAAGAGAACATGGGTCTCGAATCCTGGCCAAATGATAATATACGCAAGCAGGACGTCGTGGTTTCAAAAAACTATCTGGCAGAGGGCGAACTGAAAGAACTAAACAGAATTACAACTATCCTGCTCGATATCTTCGAAGATCAGTTAGACGTCGGCCGAATCGTTGTTATGCGAGATGCCTCTGAACTTCTTGATCGTCAATTACATTCACTCGGCCGAGCCATCCTCAGAACTGGCGGCAGTGTCAGCGCCGTCGATGCCAAGAAAATAGCAGAGCGAGAATACGAAAAATTTGCTGAGCGCAGAAAACTTCAACGGCAACGCGAGGCGGATGAGACGATTAACGCTCTTGCGGCTGAGATTAAAGGATTGAAGAAACCCGTCCGCAATTAGAAATCTGCCGAGACATTTTTATTCAACTTTAATATTTTTAGTGCCCCAACGACGGTAGATTGGCACCTTAGCTGAAAATCAGCCTTTATCCGAAAAGCATCGCTACCGTCGAAGTGTAGACCTTTCGCTCTGGTCCGGGAGCCGCTGGCGTTCTGCCGCGTTGCAGCAGGCAGGACCAGGGCATTCCGCCCGCCGGCCTGGAAACACCCCCGCATGCCTGATGTCGCGAACCACCCGACCCTCACCGCCTGGGCGCCGCGGATGCTGTCCGTGCTGCGCATCATGGCGGGGCTGCTGTTCCTCGCGCATGGCACGCAGAAGATCCTGGGCTCTCCGCCGATGGCCGGCGGGGCGCCCCTGCCCGATGCGATGACGCTGTCCTGGGTGGCGGGGGTTCTGGAACTGGTGCTGGGCGCGCTCATCACGCTGGGGCTGCTGACCAGGCCGGCGGCCTTCATCGCGGCCGGGGAGATGGCAGCCGCCTATTTCATCGGCCATGCGCCGCGCAATTTCTTCCCGACGCTGAACGGCGGCGACGCGGCGATCCTCTACTGCTTCGTTTTCCTCTACCTCAGCGTCGCGGGCGCGGGGCCGTGGAGCCTGGACGCGCTGCGAGGGCGCAGGGCCGCGTAGCTCAGCGCGGCACCACGGCCAGCACGACGGGCAGGCCGAAGCGCTTCCACCACAGCGGCCAGCGCAGCAGGCGGATGCGGTCGCCCACCGTCTGCGTCTCCCACAACCCGCAGGCGTCGCGGGTGTAGCCGGCCAGGTCGATGGCCTGGCAGGCCACCGGCCCGCCATCCAGGTTCAGCGCGATGGCGAGGTCGAGCGGCGCATCACGGAGGAAATCCGCGAAGCGCCGCAGCGAGAAGAAGGCATCCGCCGTGGTGCCGATGATGATGCGCCCATCCCGGTCCTGGCCGAGGAAGCTGCGATTGGCGAGCCAGCGCGGATCGCCCGCCGCGCGCGTCGATCCATCGGGCGCCAGCAGCAGGGGCCAGGAGACGACGCCATCCCGAGCGCCCGCCAGCGCGGCGCGCCAGTCCCCGCCGTGCAGGTCGATGATGCGCACACCATCGGCATCGGCGATGACGGCGCCGTGCCGCGCCTCGTAGCGTTCGGGGCCGAGGCGCATCCCCTCGCTCACCATCGGCGTGTCGGGCTGGCCGTAGCGGTCGTAGAAGCTGCCATTGACGACCAGCGCGGCGCCGAGGTGGCGCATCCAGTCCTGCACCTCCCGGTTTCCGGCCGGCGCGCCGCGGGCGATGAGGCGGAAATGCGCGGGATCGATGCGGGCGAGCAGCAGGCGATCGACCTCCCCGCCATCGGCGAGGACCGGCATCTCCGCGACCTCGAACCCCTCCGCCAGCCTGCGCCAGGCCGGCGGATCGGCGCGCGCCGCCGGCACCGGGTCGCGCAGCGCGAGCCGCATGGCGGGCGAGAGGCGGGCGTCGTCGCGCGTGACATCCACCCAGTAGCTGCCGCCGCGATGCAGCAGGATGGTCACGCCGTAGAGCCCGGCCTGCGCAAAAGCCCAGCCGAGCGCGCCCGCGGTCAGCAGCAGCGCCAGCGCCGCCAGCCACGCCAACCGCCGCCGCGTCACGCCGTCACGGCCCGCCCCCGCATCCCCTGCGCGCGGATCAGCAGCGTCGTGACGATGATGACGTTGACCAGGTTCCAGGCGATGCCGTTGAGGAAGGCGGCGGCGTAGCTGCCGGTCAGGTCGAAGATGTAGCCGGACACCCAGCCGCCGATCGCCATGCCCGCCAGCGTCGCCATCAGCACGATGCCGAGCCTGGTGCCCGCTTCCCGCGCCGGGAAATACTCCCGCACGATGATGGCGTAGGACGGCACGATGCCGCCCTGGAACAGGCCGAATAGCGCGGAGATCACATAGAGCGACACCAGGCTGTCGAAGCCCAGATACATCAGCAGCGCCGCGCCCTGCAGCAGCGACCCCAGCAGCAGCGTCCGCAAGCCCCCGATGCGGTCCGCGATGAAGCCGGAGGCGATGCGGGAGATGATGCCGCAGGCGAGCATGAGGGACAGCATCTCCGTCCCCCGCGCCACGCCATAGCCGAGGTCGCCGCAATAGGCGACGATGTGGACCTGCGGCATGGCCATGGCGATGCAGCAGCCGATGCCCGCGAAGCCCAGCACCCCCGTCAGCGTGTTTTTCGAGAAGCCGAGCGGACGATCAGCGCGGGGCACCGGCGCGCCTGCGACAGGCGGCACGATTCGCGCCACCGGCGGACGAGCACGCAGCATCAGCGCGATCAGCGGCATCGTCACCAGCACGATGCAGCCGACGACGATATGCGCGACGCGCCAGCCCCAATTGCCGATCAGCACCGTCAGCAGCGGCGGCCACACCACGCCGGCCAGGTAGTTGCCCGATGCCGCCAGCGCCACCGCGATGCCGCGCCGGCGCAGGAACCACATCGAGGCATCGGCCATCAGCGGCCCGAAGCTGGCCGAGGAGCCCAGCGCGCCGATCAGCACGCCCTGCACCAGCGCGAACCACATCAGGCTCGGCGCCATGCCCGCCAGGATGTAGCCGATGCCCATGATGCAGGAGGCGCCCATCACCGGGATCATCGCGCCGAAGCGGTCGGACAGCCGCCCCATCAGGATGCCGCCCGCGGCGAAGCCCACCATGGTGAGGGTGTAGGGCAGCGACGCATCGGCCCTCGTCGCGCCGAATTCCGCCTGCACGAAGGGCAGCGCCACCACCACGGACCACATGCCCGCACCGCCCAGCGTGGACAGCGCCATGATGGCGCCAAGCCGGATCCAGCTCTGCCGGCTGTCGAGGTAGGTCACGCGTCGGGCCCGAAGGTCACGAAGTTCTCCAGCGGCTCGCGGTCCGTCACCAGCGCATTCGCCGGCACGTCGTGATCCGCGATGCCGATGGACATGCCGCAGACCAGCGCCTGGTCGTCCGGGATGCCGAGATGGGCGCGCACAACGTCGTGATGGTCGCAGAAGGCGGCCTGGGCGCAGGTGTCGAGGCCCTCGCCCCGCGCAGCCAGCATGATGGACTGCAGGAACATCCCGGTGTCGAGCCAGGAGCCCTGTTCCATGTCGCGGTCGATGGAGAAGAACAGCCCCGTGGGCGCGCCGAAGAAGTCGAAGTTGCGCGCGCGCTGTTCATGCGCCGCCGCGGTGTCGCCCCGCGCGACGCCGGCCAGCCTGTAGAGGCCGAGGCCGCAGGCGCGGCGGCGGGCCAGATAGGGTTCGCGCCAGACCCGCGGGTAGTAGTGGTAGTCGCGCTCCACCTTGGCGCCGGCGTCATGCGCGGCACGGAGTGCGAGGGAGAGTGCCGCCTTTTCCGCCCCCGTGGTGACGCGCACGCGCCAGGGCTGGATGTTCGATCCGGATGGCGCGCGGGCGGCGGCGCCGAGGATTTTCTCGAGTGTCGCGCGCGGGATGGGGTCCGGCCGGAAGCCGCGGATGCTGCGCCGCGTGGCCAGGGCCTCGAACACGTCCATCTCCGGCGTCACTCCCGCGCTTTCTGTTGCTGTCAGTCTGTCGCGCCCTGCCCAAGGGCGCAAATCGATGGCGGGGTCCGGGGGGCGCCACGCCCCCCGGCGGAGCGCCCCCCTTTTCCAGATTTGGGCGGAGCCTCGTACTTCAGGCCTTGATCTTGTCAGCGATCGCCTCAGCGACCCCCTTGGTCCCCACCCCCCCGAATTCCGCGCTGCGCAGCCCGCCTGCGAAGGCCGCGTCCACCGCCGCCTCCAGGTCTGTCGCCGCATCGGCGAAGCCCTGTCCCGCGCCGCGCATGGCCAGCCAGTCCAGCATCAGCGCGGCGGACAGGATCGCCGCCGTCGGGTTGGCGATGCCCTTGCCCGCGATGTCGGGCCCGGTGCCGTGGCTGGGCTGGAAAACCGCGTGGGTGTCGCCGATATCGGCCGAGGGGGCGTAGCCCATGCCGCCGATGAGGCCCGCGCCGAGGTCGGAGAGGATGTCGCCGAACATGTTTTCCGTCGGCAGCACGTCGAACTCCCAGGGCTTGCGGATGAGGTCGAGCGCCATGGCATCGACGTAGTGGGCGTCCGCGGGCACGCCTGGGAATTCCGCGGCAACCTCGAGAAACACTTTCCGCATGAAGGCCATGGAGGTGAAGACGTTGGCCTTGTCCACCAGCGTCACCCGCTGCGGCCGCCCCATCCGCGCCGCGCGGCGCTCTGCGAGCCGGAAGGAGAAGCGGGAGAGGCGTTCGGTGGTGGCGCGGGTGATGAGCATGGTGTCACGCGCTTCGGCGTCATCCGTCACGGTGCCGCGGCCACGGGCGTAGAACAGGCCTTCCGTGCTCTCCCGCAGGATCACCAGGTCGATGTCCTTCGCCCGGGGATGGGACAGCGGCAGGGGCACGCCGGGGATGGCGCGGATCGGCCGCACGCCGGCGTAGAGGTCGAGCCGGAAGCGGAGGTCGAGCTGGGGCGCGATTTCCGTCCCGTCGGCGTAGCGGATGCCGGGCCAGCCCATGGCGCCGAGCAGGATGGCGTCGGCGGATTTCGCGCGGTCGAAGGTCTCGTCCGACAGCGCCGTGCCGGTGGCCTGGTAGGCGAAGGCGCCGGCTTCGAGGGTTTCGGTGGCGATGCCGATGGCGTGGCGGCGGGCGAGTTTCTCCAGCACGAAGGTCGCGGCTTCCGTGACCTCCTGCCCGATGCCGTCACCGGGGAGGAGGGCAATGCGGACGCTGTTGCTGGGGCTGGGCATGGTCGTGTGTTCCTGGTCTTCCGGCGCGCATAACGGCATGGCGGCGGCGTGGCGCCAAGCCCGGGCGGCATTAACGAATGCATCCGCAGGATGCATATCACATCGAAACAATCGCCTTCCGGTTGGGCCGCCGCCAAGGGTATGGTGGGGAATGCGCCGGCATCCGCCCCTGTTCCACATCGCCCTTGCGCTGACGCTCGCGCCGGGGGCTGCGTCCGCCTGGGCGCAGGCAGTGGATGCGCGGCCCAGCGGCGGGCAGGTGGTGGCGGGGCAGGCCAGCATCAGCCAGACCGCGGCGCGGACCCAGGTGAACCAGGCCAGCGATCGCGCCGTGATCGAATGGCAGCGCTTCGATGTGGGCGCGCAGCACCAGGTGGATATCCGCCAGCCCGCCACGTCCTCCTTCTCCCTCCAGCGCGTCACGGGGGGTGATCCCTCGGCCATCGCGGGCCGAATCACGTCGAATGGCGGGGTCGCGCTGGTGAACCCGGCAGGGGTGGTGTTCTCCCAGGGGGCGCAGGTGGATGTGGCGGCGCTGATCGCGACGACGTCCGACATCACCAACCAGAATTTCATGGCCGGCCGCATGGTCTTCGATGGCCAGCCCCGCCCCGGCGCGCGGGTGGAGAATCACGGCACGATCACGGTGGCGGACCGCGGGCTGGCGGCGCTCGTCGCGCCCAGCGTCGCCAATTCGGGCACCATCCGCGCCCGCCTCGGTCGGGTGGCGCTGGCGGGGGGGGATGCCTTCGCGCTGGACCTCGCGGGCGACGGGTTGCTGGCGCTGGATGTCACGCGCCAGGTGCAGGCCGCACCCGGCGGCGCCACGGCGCTGGTCACGCAATCCGGCACCATCGAGGCGTCCGGCGGCAGCGTGCTGCTGACCGCCGCCGCGGCGTCGGGCGTGATCGAGACGCTTGTCCAAGGTGGGGTCCAGGTTGGCGGCACCACCACCGCATCCCAGGTCGCGCTGCGCGCGCAGGGCGGCGGCGTGACCATCACCGGTGACATCACGGCGCCGCGCGGCGTGGTGGAGGCCACGGCGTCGGGCACCGTCCGCGTGGCATCGGGCGCGCGGGTCTCCGCCGATGCCGGGCGCGTCACCATCGGCGCGGGGGCGGAAAGCCGGCCGGGCGCGCCGCGGCGCCTCGCCGCCCGCACCGTCGTGGAACAGGGCGCGCGGGTCTCCGCCGATGGCGGCGGCACCATCCTGGTGCACGCGGAGGACCGGACGGACATGCGCGGCAGCCTCTCCGCCACGGGCGGGGAGATCGAGGTCTCCTCCCGCAACGCCCTCGCCCTGGATGGCGCCATGGCGGCGGATCGCGTGCTGGTCGATCCCGTGACGCTGCGGGTGGTGACGACGCTGTCCGGCACCACCGAACCGGCGGAGATCACCGCCGCCGCCATCAACGCCACCACCGGCGCGCTGACCCTGCAGGCCGATGCCGCCATCGCGGTGGAGGCCGCCATCGCCAAGACCAGCGGATCGCTGACGCTGGAGACGACGAACGCGACCGCCACCCCCGGCCAGGGCATCACGATCCTGCGCCCCCTGCGCGTCACCGGCGACCTGGTGCTGCGCAGCGCGGGGGACATCACGCAGGCCGCGACGGGCGCCACCATCGATGTCGGCACGCTGGAAGCGCGGAGCAGCGGCGGCCAGGTGCGGCTGGAAGCCGGGGGCAACGCCATCCGCGCCCTGGCCGGCGGCAGCGCCGCCACGCGCCTCGGCATCGCCACCACCACCGCCCTGTCCGTCGATGGCGCCATCGCAGCGCCGGAGACGGCGCTGGCCACAACGCAGGCGCTGTCGCTGCGCGCACCCCTCACGGCGACGACCAGCCTCGACCTCAACGCCGATGGCGGCGTGACGCAGGATACGACGGGCGCCGGCATCACCACCGGGCTGCTGCGCCTGCAGGCGCCGCTCGGCACCGTCACGCTGGCCGGCGCGGGGAACCGGGTGACGACGCTGGGCGACGCCACAGTGCCGCTCGGCCTGACCCTGGTGAACGAAGGCGCGCTGAACATCGCCGGCAGCATCGGCGGCGGGCGCCTGTCCTTCACCACGCGCACGGGCGACCTGACCCAGGACCCCGCCGCATCGCGCATCATCGCCGATGAAGTGCAGGCGGTCGCGGAGGCAGGCTCCGTGCTGTTCGACGGCACGCTGAACAGCATCCCGCTGCTGTATGGCCGGGCGCGGGACAGCTTCGTGGTCGATGCCGGCGGCGCCGTGCTGCTGGCCGCCCCGGTCAGCGGCACGGATGTCGAGATCCGCGCGGCGGGGGAGATCGCGCAGGACCTCGGCGCCCCCGTCACCGCGACGCGGCTGCGCCTGAACGCGACCGGCGGCGCCATCACGCTGGACGATCCGCAGAACCGGGTGGCGGCGCTGGGCGATGCCGCGGCCGGGGGCGCCTTCGTGCTGGCGACGGCCGGCGCGCTGGCGATTGAGGGCACGGTCTCCGGCACCGAGATCGGCCTGACGGCGGGCGGCGACATCACGACGAATGGCGGCCGGATCGAGACGCCGCTGCTGCGCGTCACCTCCATCGGCGGCCTGGTGCGGCTGGATGCCGGGGCGAATGCGATCGCGGCGCTGGGTTCCTCCGGCGCCGCCACCGACTTCACGCTGGTGAACCGCGACCCGCTGCGCGTGGCGGGCGCGGTGGATGCGGGCGGTACGCTGCGGCTGACCGCGCAGGGCCTGGCGGTGGAGGCGCCGCTGGCCGCTTCCCTGGTGGTGCTGCGGGCGGAATCCGGCGACGTCACCCAGACCGCCGCCGGCGGCATCACCGCGCCGCGGCTGCTGGCGGAAAGCCCGCTCGGCAATGTGCGGCTCGCGACCACCGCCAACGGCATCGGCGCCTTCGGCGGTGGCGCGGCCTTCGAGTGGGAGGTGGCCGCGGCCGGCAGCGCGGCGCCCGACGCCATCGCGGGCATCGCCGCGCCGCAGGTTCGGATGACCGTCGGCGGGGACCTGATGCAGGCCACCGGCGCGGCGGGCATCGAGGCGGAGCGGATCACGGTCGCCGCCGCCGGGCGGGTCGATCTGCGCGCGGCCTCGAACGCCATCCGGGAACTCGGCGCCATCACCGCGCCGGGGGGGCTTTCCCTCTCCACCACCACGGCCCTGACCCTCGCCCTGCCGCTGACGCTGCCCGCGGTGACGCTCTCCGCCGCGGGGGGCATCGCGCAGCTCACCGGCGCGCCCCTGGCGGCGGGGGTGGCGCGGCTGGATGGCGGGGCGGGCGATGTGCTGCTGCCGGAGGGGGCGAACGCCATCCCGCGCCTCGCCGCCGGGCAGGCGGGCGGGGTGTTCCGGGTCTCGACAGGCGGCGGGCTCGCGATCGAAGGTGCCATCACTGCCGGCACGCGGATCGAATTCCAGGCGGGCGGGGACATCACCCAGTCCGGCACCGGGGCGGGGCTGGCGGCGCCACTGCTGGGCGTGGTGTCGCTGGGCGGCAACGTCGCGCTGACCGGGGCGGGCAACCGCGTGCCGTCGCTGGGCTACAGCGCCGCCGCGGGCGATTTCGCCCTGTCGCAGGAAGGCGCATCGCCCCTGCTGCTGGTGGGCCTGCTGGTCGCGCCCGGCGTCACGCTGCGGACGGAAGGCGGCGTGGCGGATGCCGCGGGGGGCGGGCTGCGGGCGGGGATGCTGGTGCTGGACACCACCGGCGCCGTGCGGCTCGACGCCGCCGGGCAGCATCTGCTGGATGCGGTGGCCGGCCGCGCCGGCAGCCTGGCGCTGGCGGTGGAAGGCGCGCTGTCCGTCGCCGATCCGCTGGCGGTGACGGGCGCGGCATCGCTTTCCGCCACCGCGCTCTCGCTGGATTCCGGGCTATCCGCCGCCAGCGCGGCGCTGGTGGCGCGGGCGGGCGGCGTGACGCAGGCAGCGACGGGCGCCGGGATCACCACCGCCAGCCTCACCGTCCAGGCCAGCGGGGCCGTGGCGTTGGGTGGCGCGGGCAATGCGGTGGCGCGGCTGGCGGCCGGCAGCGCCGGCGGGGCCTTCGCGCTGGCCAGCGCCGGCGCGCTGGCGGTCTCCGGCGGCGTTTCGGGCACCGAGATCGTGCTGCGCGCCGGCGGCGCGATGACGCTGGACGGCGCCAGCCTGGCGGCGGACCGCGCGGTGCTGCTGGCCGTGCCGGGCGGCCTGGCCTCCGGCGCCACCAGCCGGCTGCTGGGTCGGGACCCGACGCTGCTGCCGGTGATGATCGTCGATACGCGCCGCACCGGCGGGCTGGTCGCCATCCCCGCCGGCGTGGCGGCAGACCTGCCGGGCCTGCCCGCCGCTTCCCAGGCGACGCAGCTTTCCACCTTCGGCGCCCCGACCGCCGCTGCCGCGGGCCCGGCGGTCTTCGACCTGGTGGTTGGATCCTCCCCCCTGTTCCTGCTGCTCGACAGCGGCAGCGCGCTGGGGGTGCTGGAGGCCGGGCGGCTCGGCGTGCTGGGCAGCGGGGGATCGGCCTTCATCGTCGGCACGCTGGGGGGTTCTGGCGGCGGCACGGCGGCGCAATCCGTGACGGTGGCCTCCGCCGGCTCCACCTACCTCTTCAACAGCTGCGTCATGGGCGCCGCGCTCTGCGGCGGGCAGCCGGTGACGCCCGATCTGCCCGACCCGGTCATCCCCCCCGTCGTGACACCCGACCCGCCGCCGGTGGTGGTGGTGCCGGTCGTGCCCGATGGCGGGGCCGCCCTGGCCGGGCTGCCCCTGCTGCCCGGCAGCGCCATCGCGCCGCGGCTGCTTGCCTCCGACCTCCGGGCCGGCAGCCCGGACGGCCCGCCCGAATGGCTGGTGCTGTCACCCCGGCGGCGAGAGGACGACCATTGAACCCGGCGTGCCGATAGCGGGCATGGCGGCCTGGCGGGGCCGCAGCGTGATGCTGCCATCCGGATTGGCCTGGGCGGTGACGGGGCCGAGGCGGCTGAGCGCCTCCAGCGCCGCCGCCAACCGGCCTTCATCCAACCGGGTCTCCTCCAACCGGGCCTCATCCAACCGGGAGTCATCCAACCGGGCGTCAGGCGCCGGGATGGCGGCGGAGTCCCGCAGCAGCCCGGCGGCGACGCGGGCGGGGTCGAGGTCCGGCGCCACGCGCATCACCTCCAGCAGCGCCGCGGCGGCGGCGGGGGCGGTGGCGGCCAGGGCGGCGTGAAGCTGGTCCCGCCGCGGATCGGGTGGCAGCGGCGCCTGCACCGCCCGGGCGGCGGCGATGCGGCGCGCGGTCGCGCCCAGGTCGGCGGCCAGCACCGCATGGCGCCGGCTGGCGAGCAAGGCGCGCGTCGCCGTCTCGTCCAGCCCGTCGGCGGCGGCGGCGAAGACCGGGTCATGCGCCCGGCGCGCCGCGATCTCCCGCCGCTCCGCCTCCGTCTCCGGCCGCTGCGCCGCATCCAGCAGCAGCCGGGCCACCAGCGGCGCCGGTGCGTCCGGGATAGGGGGCGCGACGCGGGCCGGGGCGGGCGGGATGGCGAGGAGCCGCGATTCGGGAGTGTTCACGCGCGGCTTCGGGAAGATCACCGCCTGGGCCCAGAGCGCAGAGGCCAGGGGCAGCGTCGCGATGGCGAGGTGCGCGGGCAGGCCGATCTTCGGCACCGCCGCGCTGAACAGCATGAAGCAGCCGAGGCCGAGCAGGCCAGCCGCCGCCCAGAGCCCCGCGATCCCCGCCAGCCGCGTGGGCGGCATGGCGGGCGATCCCGCCCGTCGGCCGAACAGGCCCCCGGCGGGTCCGCCGCGCTCCGCCGCACCGCTTCCGCCGCGCTCCGCCAAGGTCGATTCGCCCCCGGTCAGCGGAGGTTCAGCGGAGGTTCATGAGGCCTTCGAACAGGCCGCGCAGCATGCCCGCACCCTCCGTCAGGCCCTCGACCCGCAGGGGGCGGCCGGCGGTGCTGCCGGCGGTGGCGGCGAAGACGGCGCGGTCCTGCGCAAGCTCCGCGGCGGAAAGCCGGCCATCGCCATCGTAATCCAGGCTTTCCAGCAGGACGCGCCCGGCCAGGATGCCGGCCACGGCACCGGCGCCGACCGCGGCGGCGATCACGTCCTGCGTGCCGCCTTCCTGCACGGCGCCGAGCCAGGCGGCACCGCGCGCCAGGCGGGCGATTTCCGCCGATGTCAGCAGCCCGTCGCCGCTGACATCGGCCTGGGTGACGATGGCCTGGGCGCACACACCCGGCGTGCCGATGGCGCAGCCGGCTTCCAGATGCTCGACGATGGCCAGGAAAGCGGCGCCTTCGCCATGCAGCGCGGCCAGCACCGCGGGCGGCGCCGCGCAGCGTCGCCAGGTCGCCAGCGGCGTGGTGCCGGGCAGGCGGTCATCGCGCATCTTGGGGTCGGGCTCGGCGGTCTCCAGCCCCTCCCCGGCCGGGCGCAGCATGATGCGCGGGGCTTCCGGGCCGGTGGCGGTGCCGATGGTCCAGCCTGACGCCTCCCGCGTCGCGGCCAGGCGGAACAGGCGGGCCGGGGCTTCCGCATCCACCCGCGCCACGCTGCGGGCCGTCACCACCAGCATCCCTCGGGGGTCGGCGCATTCACCGGCGAACCATGCGCCGCGCTGGGCTTCCGGCAGCACGGGCCCGGCCGGAGCCGCGGGTTGGGCGGCCGCGGGTTGGGCGATCGCCAGCAGCAGGATGGCCGCCTGCGCCAGGCGGGTGGTGAGTGCCGGCATCATCGCACCTCGATCTCCTCGCCCCGGCACAGATCGACGCCGGGCCGCGTCACTTCCCGCCCATCGCGGAACACCACCACCAGATCGGCCGCGCAGGCGCCGCCCTCCAGCCCCGGCAGATCCATCGCATCGCCCACCGGCAGCACATCGGCGCCGAGGCGATCCGCCCCGCGCGGCGCGCCGGGCGGGGCGGCATAGACCTCCACCACCGGCAGGGGCCCGGCATTGCGCAGGCGGAAGCTGCCCGGCGACGGTGCCGGGGTGGTGGCGGGGACGGGTGCCTCCTCGATCCGCTGCACCACCCAGCCGGGGGCGATGACGATGCGCGGCTGGTCGCAGATATTGACCTCCCGCGCTTCCTCCGCCCCACCATTCGGGAAGACGATGCGGATATCGGCCTCGCAGCCGCCTTCCACCTGCACCACCGTCTCCTGCCCCTGTAGCAGGGTGGCGGCGCCCAGGCGGTCCGGCCCCCAGTCGCTGTCGGTGCTGGGGGAGACATAGACTTCCTGCACGGTCGCGAGGTGCCGGTTGACCAGCGCCACGGATTGCGTGGGCGGGCGCGGGATGCCGCTGCGGTCGAAGGCCACGGTCCGGTTGGCGCAGAGGTCGAGGCCCTGCTTCACCTCCTCCCGGTCATCGGCATAGACGGCGCGGATGTCGAAGGCGCAGTCGCGGGTGCGCATGCGCAGGCGGAAGCTGGCATTGGCATCGATGACGCCGGCGCCCAGGCGGTCCGGGCCCCAGGCATCGGCGGCCCGGGGGGCGGCGTTGGGCTCCGGGCGGGCGGGGGCGGCGTAGAGTTCGCGCAGCACGATGTCGCTGCGGTTGGCGATCTCCGCCTCCAGCGTCGGAAGCGCGGGGTCGCCATAGACCAGGCGCTGGGTGCGGCAGATGTCGACGCGGCGGCGGACATCCTCCGACCCGTCCTGGAAGATCGCGACCGCGTCCCAGGTGCAGTTCTGCACGCGGCCGAGGCGGAGCCGGAAGGTGGCGCCCTGCGGCACCGTGTCCCGCCCCAGCCGGTCCTGCCCGCGATCCTGGGCGTTGGGGGTGAACAGGTAGAAATTCTGCAGGACCAGGTCGGTCTCGTTCTGCAGCGTGATCTCCCGCATCGGCGCCTGCTGGGGGGCCTGTTGCGGGGGTTGCTGGGCCGCCGCGCCGCCCGCCATGGCAAGGCCGATCGCCACCAGGGCGAAGGCGCCCCGAAGGGCGCGGATGGATCGCATGATGGGCCGGGCTCCCGCTGGTCCGCCCGACAATGCTCATGCGCAACGCTTGACGCAAGCAAGCGTTTCTTTCCAGGTCGTTAACCGCCCTGGATGGGCTGCCTCCCCGCCGCCATGCCATCCGGTGCTGCGCCGTCCGGGGCTGCGCCATCCGGGGCCGCGCCGTCCAGGTCCCGCGCCCGGGGGCGCCAGATCGCATAGGCCAGCAGGATCAGCGCCAGCAGGCCGCCAGCCAGGGCGGGCGCGCGCCAATCCCCGGACAGCAGCCGGTTCACCAGCAGCGACCCGCAGACCAGGGCGCCGAGGGCGGGGACGAATTGCGGCACCTCGAACCCACCGGCGACCTCTCCCTCCCGCCGCTGCAGCACCAGCAGCGCCAGGTTCACCACGGTGAAGACCGCCAGCAGCAGCAGCACGGTGGCGGCGGCGAGCTGCCCGATATTCCCCGCCAGCACCAGCGCCACCAGCACCGGCAGCAGCACGAGCGTCGCGACATGGGGCGTGCGCCGCGTGGGGTGGATGCGCGCGCAGGCCGCCGGCATCAGCCCCTGCCGGGCCATGCCCAGCAGCAGGCGGGATGCCGTGACGTAGTTCAGCAAGGCGGTGTTGGAGACCGCGAAGATGGTGATGGCGACATAGCCCCAGCCGGGGAACCAGGGCGCGGCGCGGGCCATCACCTCCGCCAGCGGCCCGGGCGCCTCGGCCAGTTCCCGCCAGGGCACGACGGAGACGGCGGTGATGGCGACCGCGATGTAGAGGGCGGTTGCCGCCAGCATGGCGGCGATGATGCCGATCGGCAGCGTCCGGCGCGGGTCCTTCGCCTCCTCCGCCACGTTCAGCGTGTCCTCGAACCCGATGAAGGCGAAGAAGGTCAGGATGGCGCCCGTCATCAGGAAGGACAGGCCGATGCCGTCGGGGCTCGGCGTCTCGAACAGGTCGGCGCTGCCCCAATAGGGGGCGCCGACGGCGATCACCAGCAGCAGGCCCGCCGCCTCCACCGCCGTGCAGACCATGTTCATCCACATGCTCTCCTGGATGCCGCGCAGCACCACGCCGGCGATCAGCAGCAGGAAGCCCAGCGCCAGGATCAGCGGGGCCACTGCCTCCGCCCCCAGCAGCCGCAGCAGGTTCTCCGCCACCACGCGGGACTGGGTGGCGACGGAGGTGAGGCCGGATGCCATGACCGCCAGGCCCACCACCCAGGTCAGCAGCGGCCGGGCGAAGGCGCGCTGGGTGACATAGGCGGCGCCGCCCGCCCGGGGATGGCGGCTGCCGAGGGAGGCGTAGGACAGCCCCGTCAACAGCGCCGCCACCATGGCGACAATGAAGCCGAGCCACACGGCGGAGCCGAGTTCCCCGGCCGCGCGGCCGACCAGCCCATAGATGCCCGCCCCCAGCATGCCGCCCAGCGTGTAGGCGAACAGCTGGAACGGCCCGATGCTGCGATGCAATTCGGGGTGGGCGGACCCGGCAGGGCCGTCCGGCGGGGATGCGGGCATGGGCGTTCGGTTCCTCCCGGCCAGGCAGACATGCAGCCAGGACGCGCGGCGGACCGTCCGGTTGCGTTCCATCCCGGTAAGTCTCGCGCAAGCAGGGAAGCGGCGGCATGCTGGCACCTTCCGGTGCGGACAATCGGCGCATAAGGTGGACGGGAACGCGCCAATCCTGGAGGAAACATGACCACCCGCCGCAGCCTGATCGCCGCCACCGCCGCCATGCCCGCCCTGACCCTGCTGGGGCGCGACGCCAGCGCCCAGCAGCGCTTCAACAGCCTCTATGTCTTCGTCCCCGCCGGCCCCGGCGGCGGCTGGGACGGCCTCGGCCGTGCGATCGAACAGGCCTCCCGCGGCGCGGGCCTGGTCAATTCCTTCCAGTTCGACAATGTCGGCGGCGCCGGCGGCACGGTGGGGCTGCCGCGCTTCGTCAGCCAGCGGCGCGGCCGCGGCGATGCCATCATGGTGGCGGGCGCCGTCATGGTCGGCGCCGTCATCACCAACCGCACCCCCGTCGGCATCAAGGACGTCACGCCGATCGCGCGCATGACGACGGAGCCGGGCGTGATCGTGGTGCCGGCCAGCAGCGACCTGCGCGACCTCGCGGGCTTCATGGCGGCGCTGCGGGCGAACCCGGGCGCGGTGTCGGTCGGCGGCGGCAGCGCGGGGGGCATCGACCACATCACCCTCGGCCTGATGCTGAAGTCGCTTGGCAGGAATGCGCGGGAAGCCAGCTATGTCGCCTTCGCCGGCGGCGGCCCCGCCCAGGCCGCGATCCTCGGCGCGCAGGTCCGCGCCGGCATCTCCGGCGTGTCGGAATTCGCCGAGCAGATCCGGGCGGGCCGCATGCGCGCCTTGGCCACCACGGGCGATACCCGCAGCCTGGACGGCGTGCCGACGCTGAAGGAAAGCGGCATCGACATCGTCATCGGCAACTGGCGCGGCGTCTTCGGCGCCCCCGGCATCAACGCGACCCAGCGCCAGGCGCTGTCCGACTACATCGCCGCGCTGGTCGCGACGCCGCAGTGGAAGGAGATCGTCGCGCGCCAGGGCTGGGACGAGGCCTATCTGGGCGGTGCCGATTTCGAGCGTTTCCTGGCCCGCGACCAGGCGGATACCGAACAGGTGCTGCGCGACATCGGCCTGGCCGGCTGACGCGTTCCTGCCGTGCCGCTTCGGCGGCACGGCACCTGACACCAGCGGAGGCCCAGGCTGGATGCGCGATACCCAACGTTCGGACCTGGGGGCGGCGGTTTTCGTGCTGGCCCTCGGGCTTGTCTCCGCCTGGCAGGCGGCGGTCATCCCGACCACGCCGCTCTATGCCCAGGTCGGGCCCAAGGCCGTTCCCTACCTGATCGCGGCGGCGCTGGTGGTGCTCGGCATCGGCCTGGTCGCCGCCGCGCTGCGCGGCGGCTGGTCGCATGACCTGGAGGAGGTGCGGGACGCGCCGCCCACCAATTGGCGCGCCCTGACGCTGCTGCTGGCGGGGCTGCTGGCGAACCTCGCCCTCATCGTGCCCTTCGGCTTCACCGTCGCCGCGACGGTGCAGTTCACCCTGGCGGCGGCGGCCTTCGGCAGCATCGCCCATGCGCGCAATGTGAGCATCGCCTTCGTGGTCTCGTTGGGCGCCTATGCCCTGTTCGTGAAGGTGCTCGGCGTCAATATCGGCGCCGGGGTGATCGAGGCGCTGGTCTTCGGAGACCCCGGCTGATGGAAACGCTTTCCGGCCTGGCCATG
Organism: Falsiroseomonas sp.; assembly: GCF_051859025.1. GTDB lineage: Bacteria > Pseudomonadota > Alphaproteobacteria > Acetobacterales > Acetobacteraceae > Falsiroseomonas. The sequence continues at coordinate 20,821 of NZ_JBHYGL010000040.1, forward strand.
GGCTTCGGCCATGCGCTGACTTTGACCAATCTCGGCTGGGCGCTGCTCGGCTGCTTCCTTGGCACCGCGATCGGCGTGCTGCCGGGCATCGGGCCGGCGCTGACCATCGCGCTGCTGCTGCCCATCACCTTCAGCGTGCCGGCGACGGGCGCCTTCATCCTGTTCTGCGGCGTCTTCTACGGCGCGATGTATGGCGGCTCCACCACCTCCATCCTGCTGAACACGCCGGGCGAGTCAGGCTCCATCATCACCTCGCTCGAGGGTTCGAAGATGGCCAAGAACGGCCGCGCGGGGCCGGCGCTGGCCACGGCGGCCATCGGCAGCTTCGTGGCGGGCACGGTGGGGACCATCGGCATCGCCTTCCTCGGCCCCGTCGTCGTGGAACTGGCCCTCAAGCTCGGCCCGGCCGAGTATTTCTGCCTGATGGTGCTGTGCTTCGTCACCGTCTCCGCCGTCCTTGGCGGCTCCGCGCTGCGCGGCCTCACGAGCCTGTTCTTCGGGCTGCTGCTGGGGCTTGTCGGCATCGACCTGCAGACCGGCCAGCCGCGCCTGACCTTCGGCATCCCCGAATTGCTGGATGGGGTGAACGTCGTGCTCGTCGCCGTCGCGCTCTTCGCGGTGGGGGAGACGCTTTACCTCGCCTGGCGCTACGTGGAGGGCAAGCAGCAGGTCCTGCCGGTCGGCAGCATCATGATGTCGAAATCCGACTGGAAACGCAGCTTCTGGCCCTGGGTGCGCGGCGCCGGCATCGGCTTCCCCTTCGGCGTCATGCCGGCGGGCGGGACCGAGATGCCGACCATGCTGAGCTACTACATGGAACGGAAACTGGTGAAGCCGGAGCATGCCAAGGAATTCGGCACCACCGGCGCGATCGAGGGCGTGGCCGGGCCGGAAGCCGCGAACAACGCCGCCGCCGCCGGCATCCTGGTGCCGATGCTGACGCTGGGCCTGCCCACCAGCGCCACCGCGGCCATCATGCTCTCCGCCTTCCAATCCTATGGCATCCAGCCGGGGCCGATGCTGTTCACCAGCCAGGCCGAACTGGTCTGGACGCTGATCGCGAGCCTCTTCATCGCCAATGTCATGCTGGTGGTGCTGAACCTGCCGCTGGTCGGGCTCTGGGCGCGGATCCTGAAGATCCCGCAGCCGCAGCTCTATGCCGGCATCCTGGTCTTCGCGACCATCGGCACCTACGGCATCAGCAACTCCGTCGTGGACCTGGTGCTGCTGTACGGCATCGGCATCATCGCGATGTTCATGCGGCGCTTCGACTTCCCGGTGGCGCCGGTGGTGATCGGCATGATCCTGGGGCCGATGGCCGAACAGGCACTGCGCCAGGCCATGACGATCAGCCAGGGCGACTGGACGGTCTTCGTGACGCGGCCGATCAGCCTGGCGATCCTGCTGGTGGCGGTGGCGGCGCTGGTCGGGCCGCGGCTCTACGGCGCCTGGGTGCGGCGGATGGCGGCATGATTTTGCCACGCTGAATTTGCTGGCGCCTTCAGTCTAGCTGAAATATCCTGGGGCCATGAGGCTAGATGAACGGCTCCGACAACTCGGGATGTCCCAGCGGGAGTTTGCCCGTCGCCTTGGGGTGTCCGACGCTACGGTGAGCGGTTGGATTTCAGGCCGCAACGTCCCTGACGCCCGCAAGCTGCCTTTAATCGAAGCGCAAACTGGGGGTGCGGTGAAATTGGCGGATTTTCTGGGCGCTGCGCCGAAAGGGCCCGGACGTCGCGCGTCTTCACAGGGACGGAAGCGTCGCCTCACGGCAAACGTCACTCCGGGGGCGGCACAAGGTTTTCCAGACGCACGACAGTCGCTGATGACCGACGCGGCGGAACTCGGACTCGACCCCGACGCCATCGCCACCAAGTCCATCCAGGACGCCATCCGCGCCGAAAAGACCCGCCGCTGGCAGGCGGAGAACCGGGCGGCGATGGATGCCTGGAACGAATGGACGGACCGGAACGGCCTGCCGCTCGCGAAGTACCGGATGTTCTGACGGGTGGCGCGCTTCGACCTATACCGGCCGAAGGATTCGACCGCCTGGCTGCTCGATGTGCAGGCTGACTTCCTGGATCATCTGCGCACACGGGTCGTGGTCCCGCTGCTACCGCCGGATGACGTACCGAGCCGGATCACGGATCTGCACCCGGCCTTCGAGGTCGAAGGCCAGCGCCTGCTCATGGCAACTCAGCTGATGGCGGCCGTGCCACGGCGCGAACTCGGCCGCCCCGCCGGCAACCTCGCCACCCACCGCGATGACATCACCCGGGCGCTGGACCTGCTGCTGACGGGGTTCTGAGGCGCCTCAGACCGGCGCGGCGCAGGCGTCCACCAGCAGGGCGATCATGTCCTCCGCCACCTCCGCTGCGCGATCCTCGCCCGCCCAGAGGTCCGCCCCCGGCACTTCCAGCCGGAGCGTGCAGAAGCCGTGCACGGCGGACCAGGCGATCGCCAGGCGCGCGCGCAGCGCACGGCCTTCGGCGCCCGGCGCGGCGGCGGCCATGGCGGTGGCAAGCGGCGTCCAGGCGCTTGTCGCCGCGGCGCGCCATTCGGCATTGGTCGTGTCGATCAGGTCGGTGCGGAACATCAGGCGGAAATGCGCCGGATTCTCCCGCGCGAAGGCCAGGTAGCCCCGCCCCGTCGCGGCCAGGCGGGCGCGGCCATCGGCACCCGGCGGCAGGGCGGCCACGGCCGCCTCCATGCTGCGGGCGAGCCGGTCCGACTTCTCGATCGCAAACGCCGTCAGCAACCCGCGCTTGTCGCCGAAATGCGGCGCGGCGGCGGAATGGGAGACACCGGCGCGGCGGGCGCATTCGCGCAGGCTGACCGCCTCCGGCCCTGCCTCCAGCACGATCTCCGCCACCGCATCCAGCAGGGCGCGGCGGAGGTCCCCGTGATGGTGGCGGCCACGGGCCTTGGGGGTGACGGTCATGCACCGATCCTGCCGCCGCGATTCGAACTTGACAATGGTCAGTCCCTCGGGCGATCAAACTGACCGTTGGACAGTTCGGGGACCTGACCGGTGGAAACCTTCTTCTCCGCGGCGAATCTGCTCGCCATGGCGGGCTGGCTCGCGCTGCTGGTGGCGCCGCGCAACCGGGCCGTGACCTGGTGGTTCGCCGGGCTGGCGCTGCCGGCGCTGCTGGCGGTGCTCTACCTCGTGCTGCTGGCGACCCATGCGCCGGGGGCGGAGGGCGGGTTCTCCTCCCTCGCCGATGTCGCCGCGCTGTTCCGCAACCCCGGTGTCCTGCTGGCGGGGTGGGTGCACTACCTCGCCTTCGATCTCTTCATCGGCGCCTGGATCTGCCGGCGCGGCGCGGCGGAGGGGGTGAACCCCTGGCTGGTCCGCCTCTGCCTGCCGCCGACCTTCCTCGCGGGGCCGGTCGGGCTGCTGCTGTTCCTGTGCATCCGGGCGGTGCGAGGGAGGACGGCATGATCGCGATGCTGCGGGAGTTGGACCGTCGCCAGCCCGTGCTGGCGCGGCTGGGATGGGCGATGGCGGCGGTGCTGGCCTTCTGCCTGGCTTCGATGCTGCTGGATGGGCGCGGGATCAATGGCGTCTCCGTCTGGACCAAGCCGGCAAAATTCGCCGCCTCGCTCGCCGTCTGGTTCTGGACGCTCGCCTGGGCCTGGGGGGTGCTGGCGCCGGCGGTGCGGGATGGATGGGTGGCGCGGGTCGTGCTGTGGGGGACGGTGGCGGCCGGATTGTTCGAGCAGGGCTGGATCACGCTGCGCGCCGCGCTTGGCCTGCGCAGCCACTTTGCCAGCGATCCGCTGGGCGCCTTCATGTTCTCCGTGATGGGCGCGGCGGCGCTGGCGCTGGTGCTGCTGGCGGCGGTGCTGGGGATGCTGGTGCTGCTGCGGGGCGATGGCGCGCAGGCGCGGCCCTGGCGGCTGGCGGTCGGGCTCGGCCTGGTGGTGGCGGGGGTCATGGGGGGTGTCACCGGCTTCGCCATCGGGGCGCAGGGCGGGCCGGTCATCGGCGGCACGCTGTCGGACGCCGCAGCCTGGCCTCCCTTCTTCTGGTCGCGGGACGGCGGCGACCTGCGCATCGCTCACTTCCTCGGCACCCATGCGATGCAGGCGATCCCCGCCTTCGCACTGCTGGCCGCGCCGGGTGTGCCGGGCGTGGCAGTGGCGGCGCTGGCCTGGCTGGCGCTGTCGGTCGCGGCCTTCGTGCTGGCGCTGGCGGGCATCCCCCTCATGCCGTAAGGGCGCCATCATCCGGGACGATGGATGGCGCGTGACCGACGAAAATCCCCTGCCGCGCCGCGCCGCCTTCGCCACGCTGGTCGCCGCCATCGCCCTGCTGCTGTTCTGGCTCACCTGGCGGGCGCTGGCGCCGCTGAACGGCCCCCCGCTCAATGGGTGGGAGGCACTGATCCTGCTGGCCGTCGCGCTGACCACGCCGTGGACGGCGCTGTCGGCCGCCAATTCCATCGTCGGGCTCGCCCTGCTGCTCGGCACGCGAGACCCGCCTGCCGCCGTGCTGCCCGCGCTGCGCCGCGCCCGCATCGGCCGGCCGGATTCCATCACCGCCATCGCCGTCTGCATCCGCAACGAGGCGATGGAGGCGGTGCTGCCGCCGCTCGGCACGCTGCTGCGCGGCCTGGCCGAGGCCGGTGCCGCCGACCGCTTCCGGCTGTGGCTGCTGTCGGACACGCAGGACCCGGCCATCGCCGCGGCAGAGGAAGCCGCCATCGCCGCCTTCGCCGCCGCCCATCCCGGCCGCGTCCACTACCGCCGCCGCACGGACAACACCGGCTACAAGGCCGGCAATGTGATGGATTTTCTCGACCATCACGTGACCGACGAAGCCTTCTTCATCACGCTGGACGCCGACAGCGTCATGACACCGGCGGCGGTGCTGCGCCTCGTTTCGATCATGGAGGCCGAGCCGAAGCTCGCCATCGTGCAGCAGCTGATCGTCGGCCGCCCTGCCACTGCGGCGTTTCCCCGGCTGTTCCAGTTCGGGATGCGCGCGGGGATGCGAAGCTGGGCGACAGGGCAGGCCTGGTGGCAGCTCGATTCCGGCCCCTATTGGGGCCACAACGCCATCATCCGCGTGGCGCCGTTCCGGGACCACGCGAAGCTCGAACCCCTGCCCGATGGCAGCCGCATCCTGAGCCACGACATGGTGGAAAGCGTGCGCCTGCAAGCCGCGGGCTGGGCGGTCCGCTGCCTGCCGGCGGAGGATGGCAGCATGGAAGCCAACCCCCCCGCCATGCCGGAATTCATGCGCCGCGACGAACGCTGGGGCGCGGGCAACATGCAGTACTTTCGATTGTTTGGCCTGCCAGGGATGACGGGGCTCGGCCGCCTGCAACTGGTGCAGGCCATCCTGCTGTTCCTCGGCGCGCCCTTGTATGCCGCGATCCTGCTGCTGGCGGCGGGGAATGCGATGACGGGCGGTGGCGCGGGCACGCCGATGGGCGCGCTGGCGCTGGCGGTCTTCGCCCATGCGCTCTGCTACTTCTCGCCGAAGCTGTCGGGCTACGCGCAGGCGCTGATCCGGCGCGATGTCGCCGCCACCTATGGCGGTCGCTGCGCCTTCGCGCGCGGCGCGGCGGCGGAAATCGTCTTCATGCAGTTGTTCGAGCCGCTGTCGACGCTGAACAAGGCGATCTTCCTGCTGACCCTGCCCTTCGGCGCGCGCACGGGCTGGGCGCCGCAGAACCGCGCGGATCGAGGGATCGGCTGGGGCGACGCGACACGGCTGCTGTGGCGGCACACGGTGATCGGCGTGGTGCTGACGGGGTGCTTCGCCAGCGTGTCGGTAGCGGCGCTGTTGATGGCGCTCCCCTTCACGGTGGGAATGGTGCTGGCGATTCCACTGTGTGTGCTGTCAGCCGATCCGCGCGCGTCGGCATGGCTGCGGGAGAGGGGCATCGCGAGTACGCCGGAGGAACTTCGCACCGCGCCGTGACAGGCAGCGATGCGGTCAAGGATCGATGCTCGATCGCCGATGCTTGCCGCAGTGCAGATCCCAGGACTCCGCGTAACACTCGATCGTCTCGTCGCGGAAGTAGAACAGGAAATGGCGCACCGGCTTCGGGTTCGGGATCCTGCCTGGGACGGCGTTCTCGCCAAGTCTCGCGTCCCCGATCACTTCGTAGAATTCCCCCCAGCGTGGCGCCTGGCGGGCGTAGCGTCCCGCCCCTGCATACCAGCCCTCGTCATTGGTCGAGTCCCAGCACCAGCGGCTGACCCGCCGGAAGCGAAGGGATGCGATCCCGATCCAGGACCCGTCCTCACCGAATGAGGTCGGTCCCATTCCGAATGAGAGAACGAGGTCTCCGCCATCGCGCGAGATCTCGACGCAAGGCGCATTCGGCTCCGGACCCCAGTCGGTGTTCTGGTGAATGAACTGGAGCAAAGCTTTTCCCCTGACCAAGCGGACAGAGCGTACCGTAGGGCCCCGATGCGCCATCGCCAGCAAGCGCGGCAGCGGCGTTGCCTCGATCCCATGACCAGCAGGGGCGCAAGGCGGGTCGCCAACATTCTCCCGCACCGATGTCAGCGCCGCAGCACAAGACTCCCGCAGGCCGTCCTTTCCGTATTGCTCCTGTCACAACGGCCAGGATCGCCGCCGCTCCTCACCGCAAAAATCCCCCGAACCCCTCCTCAAACCCACGCGCCCTTCCCTCCCGCGTTACCTCCCACAACGGATTGTCCACCCCCAGCCGCGCCCCGCCATCCCGCGTCACGCCGCGCACCGTCAGCGGCGTCACCGTCCGCGTCTCGATCCCGAACAAATCGAGCGGCACGCGCACATAGATCCCCCGGTCAAAACTCCCCTCGCCGAAGGTCCTGAAGGGCACATCCGTCAGCGTCGCGAAGCCGCCGACCTCGATCCCGCTGCGGAAGCGGCGGCCGATCTCGACCGTGCCGCCCCAATCCCCCGCGAGGTATCGCCCCGCCCGCGCCACGCCATACATGCCGAACCAGGGCAGGTCGCCATACAGCGACACATGCCCGGTGGTGACGTTGTAGCCCTGCAGGCCGAAGCGCTGGTCGTAGTCCCGCTGCGCCACCTGCGCGACATCCACGCCCAACCCCCATTCGCGCCCCTGCGGCCGCCACAGCACCTCCGCCGAGACGCCCGCGAACATCGGCTCCAGGTAGCCGCCCGTCACGCGGGCGAAGACATCCGGCCCGAGCCCCCAGATGCGCTCTCCATACAGCGCTGGCATCGCCGTCTCCCCTTCGCGGGCATACCGCGCCGCCTCGCTCCTCACCCGGGGCAGTCGGCTGTCGGAGGCCGGCGCATTGCCGAGATTGCCCGCCAGCGCCTGCGACAGACTGCCCGCGACGGCCAGGCCATGCCCGAATTCCGCCCGCGCCCCCACCACCGCCTGCGCCTGCCAGCGGAGCGTCCGGGACGGATCGCCGAACAGGGTCGAGAAGCGCGGCTCCAACCCCCAGGAAAAGCCGCGCCCGCCATCGATCAACCCGAAATCATCGGCGCCCGCGGCTTCCAGCCGGCTGGCGTAGAAAACCTCCTCCGCGCTGCCATCGCCCCGCGCCGCGGCCTCCATGGCCGAACGCGGCAAGGTCAGCCGCGCCACCTCCACCCCCGCCTGGCGCCAGGAGAAGACGATGCGCTCCACCCCCGGCGGCAGATGCGGCTGCGCGGCCCGCAGCATCCGCCCGGCCGCCCGCGCCAGCGTCCGCTGCCGCCCGCCCGCCACCGCGATGCGCGCGACCTGGCCCTCGATCCGGATGCGCACGGGGCGGAAGCCGATGGAGCGCAGCGCCGCTGCGACAGCCGCCTCCGGATCCGCCGCCGGGGCCTCCGGCCGTGCGCCCATCGCCGGCGGCGGCGGGCGCTCCACCTCCGGCACGCGATCGGGGTCGAGCCGCGCGGACAGCCGCAGCAGCAGGTCCGTGCCGTGCACGAACTGCACCCCGGCATCCAGCCAGCCATTCGACCATTGCAGGCCGTAATTCACCCGGCTGGCGGCTTCCCCCCGCAACCCCGTGCTCCGCGCCGGCCAGCCGCCCCGCTCATCCCGCAGCGCATCGCCGGAAAGCTCGACCTTCGCGCGCAAGCCATCGACCTCGCCCCAGGGGCTCCAGACCGGCGGCAGCGAATACTCCAGCCCGCCGAACAGCGCGGCATTCGCGCCGCGGAAGAACTGGAAGGTGTTGATCGACCCGCCCTGGTCCACATCGCGCGGCCGCGCCTCGAACCGCGGGGACAAGGCCGCCAGCGGGTTCTGCCCATCCGCCGCGGTGCCCAGCCGGCCCCAGCCCAGCCCAACCGTCGCATCCAGCGGGCCGAAGCGCTTGGAGGCCACGACATACTCGCCGGAATAGAGCCCCGTGCCGATGAAGTCCTGCAGCCCGACCGCCAGCGCCGGCCGCCAGTCGCTCTCCTCCCACAGCCTGACCTTCACATCGAAGGCGCGGTCATTGGTCATCCCCGCACCCGTCGTGCCATCCAGCCGCTCGGTCAGGCGGAACGTCGTCTCCAGCCAGGGCAGGGCCTGGAAGGACAGGAAATGGAAGCGCCGCTGGTGGCGCAACGCGGTCCCCGCCTCCAACACCCCATCCGGCCGGAAGCGGGCATTGCGCATCTCCAGCAAGCCGACGCCGCCATAGTTGGACCCGGTCCCGGGCACCTCATCCGCGGCGCGGGCGGGCGAGGGGGCGAGGAGGAGCAGGGCGAGGAGAAGGCAGGGGGCTCTGCCCCCGGGACCCCCGGCCGGGGGGCGTGGCGCCCCCCGGACCCCGCCAGGAATCTTCACCGACAGGACGGAGGGGGGCACTTCGCCCCCCCTCCTTCCTGACGTTGAATGCCCGGTGGTCCAGGAGGCCGCTGCCTCCTGGTGGGGGGTCCAGGGGGGCAACGCCCCCCTGTCTTCCACCATCGCCACGCCCTCAGCGCATCTCTCGCGCGATCACCGCCAGCGCGGCCGAGGAGATCGTGACCTGGCTCAGCACCTGGGTGAGGTCGCGGATGAAGCCCCAGGTTTCGAAGGGCGAGGGGTCCTGCGGCACTACCACCAGGCTGCCGGGCGGCACGGGCGGCCCGCCCGCCTGCCAGCCGGACAGCCCCGCCGGGGCGGATTGTCCGTTCGGCAGCACGACGAAGGCGCGGGAGGTATCGGCGAAGCGTTGCGGTCCGCCGGCGGCGCGCAGGTAGTCGCTGGCCCGCCAGCCCGACTGGAATTGCAGGCTGCCGGGGTTCAGCACGGCGCCCACCACCGTCACCTCGTTCGGCCGTTTCGGGATGACGATCAGGTCCCCCGGTTCCAGCAGCACGTCGAGTTCCGGCCGCGCCGCCAGCAACACCGGGTTGGCTTCCACCACCATGCGTCCCGCGGCTTGCGCCTGGCGGAGTGCGTTGGCCAGTTCGCGCCCCGCGCTGATGGCGTTGCCCACATCGACGTTCTGGCCTCGTCCGCCCGCCACCGCCTGGCCCGCGGCGACCTGGATCAGCGAGGTCTCGAGGTCCCGCGCCGTCCGCGCGAAGCCTTCCTGCTGGCGCAGCCGCACGCTGTCCCGCGTGAAGACGGTGCCATAGGCATAGGCCTGGCCGGTCAGCCCCCCCGCACGGGCCAGCAATTCGGACAGGCGTTCGCCGCGGCGGATGTCGTAGACGCCGGGCCGCACGGCCTCCCCCGCCAAGGTCACCGGCCCCGTCTCCCGGTCCGTGAAGCCGCGCGGCACGCGGATGACGTCGCGGGGGGAGAGTCGGACGGCGCGGAAGTTCCGGCTCCGCAAATCGAGCAGCGTGCGTGACAGCGGGATGGTGCCGGACTGCTCCGTCGGCTCCCGCGCCAGTTCGATGGCCGACAGGTCCGCGCCATCCGTCACGCCGCCGGCCGCGGCCAGCAGCGCGTCGAGCCCGGTATTGTCCTGGATCGGGAAGAGCCCGGGCTGCCGCACCTCCCCGGCCAGCAGCACGGCGGTGTCCAGCAGGAAGGACAGCAGCGGCGGGTAGTCCCGGAACACGGGCGGGCAGCCCGGCGCCCCGATATCGGGGAAGCCGGCGCCGCGGGCATGGGCGAAGCGGGCCGGCGCGCTGCGGGCCGCGATGGCAAGCTGGGTCAGCGCCGGGCAGCTGTCGTCGGGCGGTGCCTCGCCCCGCAGCGCGCGCTGAACGGGCGGGCTGGCCAGCCAGGCGATGTCGCTGTTGCCGAGCACGATGACCTCATCGCCCTCCGCCAGCGGCAGATTGCCCTGGCCCTGGAGCGCGCGTGACAGGTCGAAGGGCACGAACTGGCGCACCCGCGTCTGCGCATCCAGCCGCAGGATCACGGCGAGGCGTGGATAGGGATCGGGCCGCACAAGTCGCGGATCGGACAACAATCCATTGAGCGACACGCCGCCCCGCCCGATCGCGCGGGTGACGGGGGCGGTGACGTGACCCGCCAGGCGAAGCTGGTTGGCGATGACATCGGCTCCGGGCTGCACCAGCACGCTGTCGCCGCGCCGCACCAGATCCTGCGGGCGAAGCTCCGTGAAGCTCCGCCGCCCGCCGGCATCCGTGCCCTGGGACAGGAAGCGGTTGCCCGCCGGGCGCAACGGGTCGCCAGCCAGGCGCAGCGCGGCGGCAAGCGGCACGCCCGCGCTGCCGGCGGGCAGTTCGTAGATGCCGGGCCGCGTCACCTCACCCGCCAGCGCCACCACGCCGCCCAGCGGCGGCACCACGATCCGCTCCCCTTCACGGAGCGATAGATCGACGCTGCCGCGTTCCCCGGCGATGACGGCGTAGAGGTCCACCACCCGGCTGCCGCGCGGCCCCTCCACCCGGATGCCGCGCAGCGACCCCGTCTTGCGCACGCCGCCGGCCTGCTGGAGGGCATCGAGCACGGAGGACAGCGCCGTCAGCGCCTGCATCCCCGGCCGCTGCACCTCTCCACCGACGAAGATCGCGATCTGCCGGACCTGGCCGATCGCCAGGTAGGCATCGGTGCCCGGCATGTCGCGGGCGATCCGCGCCTCCAGATCCGCGCGCAGGTCGCGCAGCGTGCGGCCGGCGGCAGGGATGGGCGGCAGATCCGGCGTGACCAGCGTGCCATCCCGCAGCACCCGCAGGTTCAGCGTGGACCGCGTCCGGCCGCGGAGCGCCAGCACCAACTCGTCATCCCGGCCGATGATGTAGTCGTCCGGCAGCGCGCCGAGCACGCCGGCGCCGCCCGGGCCGCTGCGGAAACTGTCATAGCCGAACTGCCGAAGCGCGAGGCCCAGCCGTTCCGCGAAGAAGATCTCGGTGTGGGAGAAGGGTTCGTCCGGCACCGTGGGCGCCACGCCGGGCGCGACAGGCATGCCGGGGAAGGGTGAGGATGGCGTGGGCGCCGCCGGGGCGGGCAGCGGGCCGGCCGGGGCGCGGCCCCCGGCCGCGTCCAGGATCCGCTGCATGATCTCCTGCTGCGTGCCCGCCGGCAGGCTCGGCAGCGGCAGCCCGCCCGGCAGCAGGGAGGGCAGCGGCGGCGGCGACAGGGCGGATCCCACGGCGGGCCCGGTGGCGGAGCCCGGGGAGGATGAAATGGCGGGCGGGCCAGCCGGCTGGGCCCGCGCGACCGGCATCAGGCCCAGCAGCCCGGCGAGGAGCGCTGACAGAAGTCTCAACCCAGGCGTTAATTGCGATGGCATGATGTACGCTCCTGTGTAGCATAAACATTCCATTCATGCCGAACCAAGCCCCCCTTCATCCGGTTCTGGACGCCCCGGTTGTGCCGGCCCCCAGCCTCATCCCGGACCCCATCCCGGACCCCACCCCGGATCGGCGGTCCAGGCCGCTGCTGCGCCTGGATGCCGCCTGGCGGCTTGGCCCGCGGCCGGTCGGGCTGTTCCTGTGGCATCGCGCAGCCATGGCGCTGGGCGTGCCGGCCGCGCGCCTGCGCAACCCCACGGCGATCGAGGGGCCGATCCTGCCGCCCACCGCGCCGCCCGCGCCGCCGTTGCCGGAGGGAGAGGCCGCCCGGCTTCTGCGCGCGGCGGCCGCCCTTCCCGAGGCGCCGGATTGGCACGGCCCCTTCGATCCCACCGCCCCCGCCATCGGCATGGACCTGTTTCGCCCCGGCGATGTGCGCCCTGTCTGGGAACGGCATCGATTCGCGGATGTGCTGTTGCTGGCGCAGGGGGCGCGGATCGACCCCGCCGGCGGCCACCTGGCGCGGGCGGAGGCGCTGCTGCATGGCTGGGCCGCCGCCAACCCGGCCTTCCGCGGCCCGGCCTGGGCCTGCGGCCAGGAAGCGGCGCTGCGCGCACTCACGCTGGCCCTCATCCTCGCGCTGCTCGATGCGGATCGCGGTCCGCCGAAGGGAGGACGGGCGCTGCTCGGCCTCCTCTCCCGGCGCATCGCCGCGACGCCTGCCTATGCCGCGGCGCAGGACAACAACCACGCGATCTCCGAACCCGCCGGCTCCTTCGCCTGCGCGCTGCTGCTGGGGGACCAGCCTGGCGCGGCGCTCGCGGGGCGGCGCCTGGCCGCCGCGGTGGCACGGCTGGTGGCGCCCGATGGCGGCTTCGCGCAGGTCTCGGCCGGCTATGCCAGACTGGCGCTGGATACGCTGTCCGTCGCGGAATGGCTGCGCCGCCGGCATGGCGCGCCACCCTTCCCCGCCCCCCTGCCCGCCCGCGCCGCCGCGCTGGCGGCCTGGCTGCACCGGGTGGTGGCGGCGGATGGCACCGGCCCGGCGCTGGGGGTGGAGGATGGCTCCGCCCTCGCCGATCTCGGCCTGCACGGCCCCGCCGATGCGCGGGGCAGCGTGGAGCGCGCGGCGCGGCTGTTCGCCGATGCCTCATCGGGCGCGATGGATGACGCGGGCGCCGCCTGGCTCGGCCTGCCTTGCCCGGCCGCGCGGCTGGATCGCCCGGCGCGCTGGGTGGCGGCGGGGACGATGGGCTGGCGGGCAGGTGGCGCCACGGCGCTGCTGCGCACCGGGCCGCTCCGCTTCCGCCCCGCGCAGTCAGACCTGCTGCACCTCACCCTGCGCGATGGCGCGACCACGGTGCTGCGGGATGGCGGGACGGGGTCCTACAACCCGCCATCGCCCGGCTGGTGGCCGGGCTGGTGGGATGCCATTGCGGGGGCGGCGGCCCACAACGCGCCCGTCTTCGATGGCCAGGACCCGATGCCGCGGGCGGGCCGCTTCCTGCTCGCGCGCTGGCCGCGCCTCGGCCCCCTGCCGGATGGCGCCTGGCGCCGGGATTCCACGGGAAACAGCCATGACCGCCGCCTGGTGGTCGATGGCCGATGCTGGATGATCGAGGACCTGCTCAGCGGCCCGTTCCGGCAGGTGGCGCTGCACTGGCGGCTCTGCCCGGGTGACTGGCGCCTGACCGATGATGGCGTGGCGGGGCCGGCCGCCACCCTCCGCGTCACCGCCGACGCGCCGCTCTCCCTGCGCCTGGCGGGGGGCTGGGAAAGCCCCGCCTATGGGGCGCTGCGCCCCGTGCCGCTGCTGGTCGTGACCGCCGCCGCCCCCGTCTCCCGCATCGTCACGGCGGTGATGCTGCCGCCGGCCGGGCGGCAGGAGGATGCGCCCGATGCCGCTTGACCTGCTGATCGGCCGCATCGTCGCGCTGCGCTGGCGCGTCCTGCTGATCGCCGCGCTGATCCTGGGCGCGGGCGGCACCACCATCATCCAATGGCCGCGGCAATATGTGGCGGAGGCGATGGTGGCGCCGGCCGAGACGACGGGTATCGCCACCTCCACCCTGCTCTCCTCCGCCTCCACCGTCTCCGGCCTGCTGGACACGCGGCCGACGGGCAATTTCGCCATCTACCTCGGCGCACTACGATCACCGGAAGCCGCCGCCATGCTGGTGCGGGACACGCCCCTGCTGGCGCTGCTGACCGAAGACCGCGCCGCCGGGCCCGGCGGCAAGGTGCGGGCGGCGCTGGACCTGCGCCTGGAGGCCGATCTGGACGACGCCCGCAACTGGCTCGAGCGCAACCTGGCGCTGACCCAGACGCTGGGCGCCCTGACCTGGTCCCTGGCGCTGCCCCACCAGGACCGGGATTTCGCCCTGGATGCGCTGGGCCGCCTGCACGCCTTCGCCGAGGCCAAGGTGCGCGCGGACCTTGATGCGCTGGCCCGCCGGCGCGTCGCGGCGCTGGAAGCCCGGCTGGCGCGGGAGCCCGATCTCTACATCCGCCAGTCCCTCTATGAATTGCTGGCGCTGAACCAGCGCGCCGCCGTGGTGGTGGCGGCGGATGAGGCCGTGGCCGCGCGCCTCGTCTCCGCGCCCATGGTGGAGATCCGCCCCTCCCTCCCCAACCGGCCGCTGCTGCTGCTGCTGCTGCTGGCGACGGCGCCGATGGCGGCGGTGGGGCTGGTGGGGGCGGGCGTGCTGCTGCGCCAGGCGCCGCCCCCGCGCCCGGTCGCGCGCGCGCTGCGGGTGGAGCCGGCGGAGTGACGACCCCCATCCCCTTGGCACCCGTGGCCCTTCTGGCCGGCATGGCGGCCGCCATCCTGCAGATGGCGGGCGCGCTGAAGACGGCGCCGCCGCTGGCCGGGCTGCCGGTGGACCTCACCTTGGCCAGCCTGGCGCTGCTGCTGCCCGCGCTGGCGCTGCTGGCGGTGTCGCGGCGCTGGCGGGTGGACCGGGCCATCGCCTTGCCCCTGGCGGCGGCGGGGCTGTTCTGGGCCTGGCTGGTGGTGGCGGGGGCCTGGAGCCCTTCCGCCGCCGTGCTGTCGGCCAAGCTGCCGGAAGCGACGCTGGCCGGGCCGCTGATGCTGGCCGCGGGGATGCTGGTGGGGGCGGAATCGTCGGCCCGCCGCGCCCTGGCCGCCACCACCATCGCCATCGGCGCGCTGCTGGCCGCCATCGTCGCCTGGGGGGTGCTGGGCGGCTGGGGCCTGGCGGCGCTGCTGGATCCCGAAGCGCAGCGCCTGCAATACCAGCTGGCGGGCCTGGCCATGGCGACGGCCGCGGCGCTGGCGGCGGTGAAGCTGGTGGAGGCCCCGTCCTGGCCCGGCCGCGCCGCCTGGGCGGTGCTGATCCTGGCGCTGGCGGCCGCGGCGCTGCTGCCGGGCGGGCGCACCGCCCTGGTGGCGCTGCTGCTCGGCGTGGCGCTCGCCCCCGCGCTCCGCCTGCCCCGCGCGCGGGCCCTTGGCTGGGCCGCCGCCGTGGCGGCCGCCGGGCTGGCGGGCCTGGCCTGGCTGCTGCTGCACCCCGACCAGGCGGAGGGGCTGCGCACGCTGGAACGGCTGACCGGCGATGCCGCGGGGCTGGATGCGCGGCGCGGCCTGTGGTCCGCGGCGCTGGATTGGGGCGGGCTGGCCGCGCCCCTCGGCCTCGGCACCGGGGGCTTCACCATCGCGGCCGGGCATGGGGAAAGGCGGGGCCTCTACCCACACAACCATGCGCTGGAGGCATTGGCCGAAGGCGGGCTGCCGGGGCTGGTGCTGTGGATCGGCACCTTCGGCGGCGCCGCCTTCGCCATGCTGCGCCTGGCCCCCGCCGTGCCACCCGCCCGGCTGGCGCGGATGGCGGCGATGGTGCTGCCGGTAGCGATGACCATCATGGTGTCCACGGACCTCGGCAACCGAATGGCCTGGTTCGCCCTCGGCCTCGCCCTCAGCCTCGGTCTTTCCGCCCGGGTCATCGAGGACCGGGCCATGGAGGACCGGGCCATGGAGGACCGGGCGACGGAAGCCGGCCATGCATGAGCGGTTCGGCAAGCGGGCGCTGGACATCGTGGCGGCGTCGCTGCTGCTGGTGGCGCTGGCGCCGCTCCTCGCCGCGGTGGCGATCGCCGTGCGGTGGCGCCTCGGCGCACCCGTCTTGTTCACCCAGCCCCGCGCAGGGCTGCATGGCGCGCCCTTCGGCCTGCGGAAATTCCGGTCCATGGCGGCGGGGCCGGGCAGCGATGCGGAACGGCTGGACGGCTTCGGCCGCCGGCTGCGCGCCTCCGGCCTCGATGAACTGCCGCAGCTGTTGAACGTGCTGCGGGGGGAGATGAGCCTGGTCGGCCCGCGCCCGCTGCCGCTGGACTACCTCCCCCTCTATTCGCCGCGCCAGGCGCTGCGGCTGCGGGTGCGGCCCGGGCTGCTGGGCCCCGGGGTGGCGGCGGGGCGGAACGCCGTGCCCTGGGACCGGCGGCTGGAACTGGATGCCGCCTATGCGGAGGCACCCGCGCGGCTGCGCGCCGACCTCGCCCTCGCGCTCCGCAGCCTGGCCGTGTGGCTGAGCGGCCAGGGCGCCACCGCGCCCGGCCATGCGACGATGCCACCCCTGTCACGCGAAGCCGGGCGGCGCACCGATGGTTCCGGCTGCAACCCGCGCCGTGACGACAGACAGGGCTTGCCTAAACGTTAACGAATCAATCAAAATGTGAAATCGATTCACGGATTCTCAACCTATAGGTTCGCATGGCCACGCCCCAGCCCGCTGCCGCCGGCGCGATCCTGCCCTTCCCCACCAGGCCGCAGGTGCCGCCCCTGCTGCTGTCCCCCCCGCATCTCGCGGGCGGGGAGCTGGACCGGGTGCGGGATACGCTGGAGGCCGGGTGGCTGGCGCCCGCCGGCCCCGCCCCCGCGGCCTTCGAGGATGCGCTGGCCACGACCACCGGGATGCAGTCGGTGCTCGCCACCGCGTCCGGCACCGCCGCGCTGCATCTGGGCTACCGGGTGCTGGGCGTCGCGCCGGGGGATGAGGTCTGGGCCCCGGCGATGACCTTCGTCGCCAGCGTGGCGCCGGCGGTGCAGATGGGCGCAACCCCCCGCTTCCTTGACGTGGTCGAAACCGGCTGGACCCTGGACCCCGGCCTGCTGGCGGAGGAATTGTCGAAGGCGGCGCGGCGCGGCCGGCTGCCGCGCGTGGTGGTGCCGGTGGACCTGTATGGGCAGTGCTGCGACCTCGATGCCATCGTCGCGGCCTGCGACCGCTGGGGCGTGCCGGTGATGAGCGACAGCGCCGCCGCCATGGGCGCCACGCAGCGCGGCGGGCGCCATGCCGGGCGGGGTGCCAGGCTGGCGGCCTATTCCTTCAACGGCAACAAGATCGTCACCGCGGGCGGCGGCGGCGCGCTGGCGGGCGACGATGCGGCGCTGCTGGCGCGGGCCCGGCAGCTGGCGGGCCAGGCCAAGGAAGCCTGGCCGCATTACGAGCATGAGACCACCGGCTACACCTATGGCCTTTCCTCCGTCCTGGCCGCGGTCGGGCTGGCGCAGCTGCCGGCGCTGCCGGCCCGCGTGGCGCGGCGGCGCGATGTCTTCGCGCGCTACGTGGCGGGGCTGGCGGATTTGCCGGGCACCGGCTTCATCGCCGAACCCGCCTGGGGCCGCGCCAATCGCTGGCTGACCGTGCTGCTGATCGACCCCGCCCCCTTCGGCGCGGACCGGGAAGTGGTGCGCCGGGTGCTGCAGGCCGCCGGCATCGAAAGCCGGCCTGCCTGGAAGCCGCTGCACCTGCAGCCCGCCTTCCGGGATGCGCCCCAGGCCGGTGGCGCCACCGCCGCCGCGCTGTTCGAACGCGGGCTCTGCCTGCCATCGGGCACCGGGATGTCGGATGCCGACCAGGCCCGGGTGATCGACCTGATCCGGTCCTGCGCCCGCAACTGACGGCAATGGCACCGACGGCGATGGCGCTCCGCATCCTGTACCTGCACCAGCATTTCTCGACGCCGGACGGCGCGACGGCGACGCGCGCCTACAACCACGCCGCCGCCCTGGCCGCGGCGGGGCACGCGGTGACGCTGGCCTGCGGCCGCTATGCCGGCGCCACCACCGGGCTGGACGGCCCCTTCCGCCACGGCGCCCGCCGCGGCCCGGTGGCGGGGTTCGAGGTGGTGGAATTCGACCTGCCCTATGGCAACGCCCAATCCCTCGCGCACCGCAGCCTGGTCTTCCTGCGCTACGCGCTGGCGGCGTCCCGCCTTTCGCTCGGCCAGAGCTGGGACCTCGTCATCGCCTCCTCCACCCCGCCCACCGTCGCCATCCCCGCGCTGCTGGCCCGAAGGCTGCGCGGCACACCCTTCCTGTTCGAGATCCGCGACCCCTGGCCCGAACTGCCCGCCGCCCTGTCGCGCCCCGGCGGCACCAGCACGGGCAGCGGCGGGGTGCCCGGCGCGGTGCTGGGCGCGATCGGCCGCCTGGCCGATGCCGCCTGCAGCCGGGCCGCCATCGTCGTCGCGCTGACGGAGGGCATGGCCCGCACCGCCCTGGCCCGCGGCACGGACCCGGACCGGCTGCGCGTGCTGCCGCAGGGCGCGGACCTCGCCCTGTTCGGCCCGGATGCCCGGCCCTGGCGCCCCGCGGAGGCGCGGGAGGGGGAGATGGTCGCGGTCTATGCCGGCGCACATGGCCGCGCCAACGGGCTTGGCGTGCTGCTGGATGCCGCGGCGCTGCTGCGCGCCACCGGCATCCGCATCCTGATGGTGGGCGATGGGGCGGAGAAGCCGGCGCTGGTGGCACGCGCAGCGGCGGAGGACCTGCCCATGACCTTCCTGGACCCCATGCCGAAGCGCCGCCTGGCAGGGCTGCTGGCCGGGGCGGATGTGGGTCTGCTCTGCCTGGCGCCGGTGCCCGAATTCGCGGAATGGACGGCCCCCAACAAGTTGGCGGAATGCCTGGCGGCGAGGCTCCCGGTGGTGACGAATGTGCCGGGCCGCGCCCAGCGCCTGCTGGCGGAAGGCGGCTGTGGCCTGACCGTGCCACCCGGCGATGGCGCCGGGCTGGCGGCGGCGCTGCTCGCCATGGCGGATGACCCGGCCCGCCGCCGCGTGATGGCCCGCGCCGCCCGCGCCCTGGCAGAACGCCATTTCGACAGCCGCCAGATCGCAGCGCGCCTGGTGGCGACGGTGGAAGCGGCGGCCGGCCATGCCCCCGTCTCGGCCATCCGCGCGGCCCTGGCCCCGTGACCCCGCCCGCCATCCTGATGCTGTCCGCCGCCCATCCGCCGGATGATGTGCGGATCGTCGCCAAGGAAGGCGCGGCGCTGGCCGCGGCGGGCTTTCCGGTGCGCCACCTGGCGCCGGGCCCGGACGCTGCGACCAGGCTGCTGCATGGGGTGGCGCTGCAGACCTATCCCAAGCCCAGCGGCGGCTGGCGGGCACGGCTGCTCGGCATCCCGGCGCTGGCCCGGCGCGCCGCGGCGCTGCGCCCGGCGGTGATCCACGCGCATGAACCCGACAGCTGGGCGGCGGCGCTGCTGGCGGCGCGGCGCTGCGGGGCGCGGGTGGTGCTGGACGTGCACGAACACTACCCCTCCCGCCTCGACCCCGTGCTGCCGCGGATGTTGCGGCCCTTCGGCCGGGCGCTGGTCGCCACCGCCTGCCGGCTGCTGGCATCGCGCGCCGATGCGGTGGTGGTGGCGAAGGATGGGCTGGAGGGATGGCTGGGCGGCCTGGCGCGCTGCACGCCCGTGCGCAACTACGCGACCCCCGTGCCCGTCACGCCGCGCCGGCACCGCGCGGGGCCGCTCACGCTGCTGCACCTGGGTGCGCTGACCCGCGCGCGCGGCGCCTTCATCATGCTGGATGCGCTGGCCCTGCTGCCGCCCGGCACCCGGCTGCGCCTGATCGGCCGCTTCACCGATGGCAGCGAGGCCGCCTTCCGCGAACGCAGCCTCGCGCTCGGCCTGGCGGCGCAGGTGGAATACCTGGACTGGATGCCGAGGGAGGAGGCGCTGGCCCTGGCGGCGGAGGCCGATATCGGCCTGGTGCTGTTCCAGCCGGGGGTGGAGAACCACCGCCTGGCCCTGCCCCACAAGCTGTTCGACTGCATGCTGGCCGGCCTGCCCGTGATCGTGCCCGGGCTGGCGGAGGAGGTTGCCGCCATCGTCCGCAGCGCCGATTGCGGGCTGACCGTGGACACCGCCGATGCCACCGCGGTCGCGACCGCCATCCAGGCGCTGTCGGACCCGGCGGTGCGCGACGCCATGGGGCAGCGCGGGCGGGATGCCGCGCTGACCCGCTTCGGCTGGGCGGGGGAAGCGGCGCGGCTGGTCCGGCTCTACCGCCTGCTCACGCCTTCCTCCAACGCGGCCATCCAGGCGGCGATCGCCGCCGCCCCCGCATCGGTGTGGCCGAGCGCGCGGTCACCGAGGTAGCTGGCCCGGCCGAGGCGCGGGCGCATCGCGGCCGTGGCAGCGGCACCCGCCTCCGCCGCCCGCGCCGCTGCCGCCAGCGCGGCGGCGCCCCCACCGGGAAGAGCCGCCCGGAAGGCCAGCGCCGCGGGGTGCAGCGCATCCAGCATCGTCCGGTCCCCGGGCCGCGCACCACCGAGTCCGCTGATGGCCTCCGCCGCCGCCTCCAGCGCCGCCGCCCAATCGGCGGGGGCAGGCTGTGCGGGCAATGCACGGGCGGCGCGCAGCAGGGCGGTGGCGTAGAAGGGGCCGGATGATCCGGCGATGGCGCGGCGCAGCGTCCCGGCCATGGCCGTCAGGGCCGTGGGCGCATCCGCGAAGGCGCCATTGGGCAGGGCGCGCAGCGCCACGGCACCGCGCGCCAGCGACAGGCCGAGGTCGCCATCCCCCGTCGCGGCATCCAGCGCCGTCAGCCGCGCCTCCGCCCCTTCCAGCGCCGTCGCCACCGCCATCACCGCATCGCGGATCGCGGGATCGGCCGTGCCGGTGAAGGGGTGGGGCGGCGCCTCGGCCGGGGCGATGGTCGCTCGAGCTTCGGGGATCATGCCGCCGCCCGGCCAGGCCGGCGCGCTGGCCGGCGCATCCAGCCGTGCCAGCAGCGCATCATCCAGCGCGAGGATCGAGAAGGAGCATCCCGGCATCTCCAGCGCCGAGAGCAGGGTGCCGCACCAGGCGCGCGCCACCGTCACGCCGCGCGCGCGCAGCACGGCCAGTGCCTCCCGCGCCATCAGGGCCAGTTCCATGGGCGGCGTGCCGCCGAGCCCGTTGACCAGCAGCGCCACGGGCCTGCCCGCCGGCCACGCCATCTCCGCCAGGATGCGATCGACCAGCGTCGCCGCGATGTCCCGCGCGGGGGCGAGGGGCAGGCGCGCCACCCCGGCCTCCCCATGGATGCCGAGGCCGAGTTCCATCTCGCCCTCCGGCAGGTCGAAGCCCGGGCGCCCGGCGGCGGGGACGGTGCAGGCGCCGAGTGCCACGCCCATGCTGCCCAGCGCCGCCGCCGCCGCGCGCGCTTCGGCCGCGACCGCTTCCAGCCCCAGCCCGGCCGCGGCGGCGGCGCCGGCGACCTTGTGGACCAGCACCGTGCCGGCGATGCCGCGGCGCCGCGCGGGCTCCACCGTGCCGGCCAGCGCCACGTCATCCGCCACCACCGCGACCTCGCAGGCGATGCCCTCCGCCCGCGCCAGTTCGGCGGCAAGGCCGAAATTCAGCCGGTCCCCGGTGTAGTTCTTGACGATGAGCAGCGCGCCGGGCGGTCCGGCCACCGCGCGGATGGCGGCCAGCACGGCATCCACGGGCGGGCTGGTGAAGACATCGCCGGCCACCGCCGCATGCAGCAGGCCGGGGCCGACATAGCCGGCATGGGCGGGTTCATGCCCGGCGCCGCCGCCGGAGATCACCGCGACTTCCCGCCGCTCGGCAAAAGCGGGGATGCCGGCGCGGAGAATGACGCCCTCCTCCGCCAGCAGCGCCAGGCCGGGCGACAGATCCGCCAGGCCTTCCAGCATCTCCCGCACCGTCGCGCGGGGGTCGTTGAGGAATTTCCGCATGGCGCTGTCTCCCTTTGGCGGGAGTGTAGCGCCGTGCGGGCGTCAGGGCAGTGCCTGCAATTGGCGTTCCACCACCGGCCGCCAGGGCGCCTCCGGCGGCGCATCCGCCAGCAGCGCCTGCCAGGTGCGCCGCGCATTGTCGGCCCGCCCGGCGCGTGCCTCCGCCAGCCCGGCCAGGAAGCGCAGCCGCGGTTCGCGGGGGGAGGAGCCGAGCGCGCGGGCGATCAGCGCGGCGGCGGCGGCGTGTTCGCCGCGCTCGATCTCAAGCTCCGCCAGGTCGGCGGCCAGCGGCCCGTCGAACCGCGCATCGAGCGCGGTGCGATAGGCGCGCGCCGCTTCCTCCAGCCGCCCGCGGGACCGTTCCGCATTGCCGAGGAGGATCTGCCCCTGCCGCGCCGCGTCGCTGGAGGGATCGAGCATGGCGACGCGGCCGCGCAGCGTCTCCAGCATCGCGTCCTCCTCCTGCGCCAGGCGCTGGCGTTCCACGAAGGGGGCGGCGGGCATGTCCGGCACCCCGCGCACGAGGTAGAGGCCGAGCGCGGCGGCGGGCACCAGGAACACCATGGCGGCCAGAACGGCGCTGGTGTGGCGGGTGCCGAATTCGGGCGCATCCTCCTTCGGCGCGGCCAGGATGCGGCGCTGCACTTCGAGCGTCGCCGCCTGGTGCTGCGCGGCATCGAGCCGCCCGGACTCCCTCTCCCGGTCCAGCTCGGCGAGTTGCGCGCGATAGAGCGCCAGGTCGGCCTCCGCCCGGCCACGCGCCCGACCCGGGCGCAGGAGGGTGACGATCAGGGGCGCGAGCGCGAGCAGCGCCACGGCACCAAGCAGCAGCCAGAGAGTCACGCGCGCGTCCCGTCCCTTGTTTCAGTATCGATGGCGGCCAGACGGCGCTTTTCCTCCTCCGTCAGCGGCGCCGGCGGCGCGGGCTGCGCGGAACGGCGGCGGGAGAGGAGGATGAGGGAGAAGCCGAACAGCAGCGCCACCACGGGCGTGGCCCAGAGCGCCGCGGTGGACCAGGTGAAGGGCGGGCGCAGCAGCACGAAATCGCCGTAGCGCGCATGCAGGAAGTCCCGCACCTGCGCATCGGTGTAGCCAGCGGTGATGCGTTCGCGCACGACCAGCCGCAGGTCGCGCGCCAGCGCCACCTCGCTGTCCTCGATCGACTGGTTCTGGCAGACCATGCAGCGGATCTCGCGCCCCAACGCGCGGGCGCGCTGTTCCTGCTCGGCGTCCGGCAGCATGTCGGCGGGGTTGGTCGTGGCGTGGGCCACGCCAGGCGCCATGATGGGCTGCGCCGCCAGGGGCGCCACCAGCGCCAGGGCGAGAAGGAGCTTCCTCATGCCGCGTAACGCTGCAGGAGCGGCCGCAAATCCTGCGCCAGGACTTCGTCCGTGATGGGCCCGGCATAGCGCCAGCGGATGATGCCCTGGCGGTCCAGCAGGTAGGTCTCCGGCACGCCATAGAGGCCCCAGTCGATGGCGACGCGGCCCGGTTCGTCCTTCGCCAGGCGCTGGAACGGGTTGCCGTGGCGGCGGATGAACTGGAGGCTGTCCGCCGGCTTGTCCTTGTAGGCGATGCCCAGCACCGGCACGCCGTCGCGCGACAGGCGCATCAGCTGGGGATGCTCGATGATGCAGGGCACGCACCAGCTGGCCCAGAAATTCACCAGCAGCGGGCGGGCGAAGGTGCGGAGGTCGGCGGCGCCGAACCCCTGCACCCCGCTTTCCTCCAGCGCCGGCAGGGTGAAGTCGGGCGCGTGCTGGCCGATGAGGGCGGAGGGCACGCCGCGCGGGTTGTAGACCCCGCGGCGCTGCCGATCGAGCGCGGCGTAGAAGCCGATACCCCCCGCCGCCGCCGCGGCGAAGGGCGCCATGAGCAGCAGGCGACGCGTATTCGGAGTCATTCCGCGGGCACCATGCGCGTGGCGGCGCGATTGGGGGCGGAGACGCGGATGCGCCGGTCCGCCAGCGACAAGCCACCGCCCAGCGCCATGATGGCGGAACCCAGCCATATCCATGGCGCCAGCAGGTTGAAGTGCAGGCGGATCACCGCCTTGCCGGTCGCGGCCTCCTCCTCCCCGATCACCGCGTAGAGGTCGGCGATCAGGTTGGTGCGGATGGCGACTTCCGTCGTGTTCTGCCGCGCGATGGGGAACCAGCGGCGGGACGGCTCCATCACATGCACGACGGCGCCGTCCTTCAGCAGCGTGATGGTGGCGCGCCGCGCGGTCCAGTTCGGGCCCTCCACGTCGCGCACGCCATCCAGGCGCCATTCATAGCCCGCCAGCGTCGTGGATTCGCCCGGCGCCAGCGCCACCATGCGTTCCTGCGCCAGCCCCATGCCCGCGATGCCGGCCGCGGTGATGCCGACGCCGGCATGGGCGATGGCCGCCCCCCAGGCCGCGCGGGGCAGGCCCTTCGCACGGTTCCAGGAATTGCCCAGGTTGGTGCGGAACAGCGCGGTGCGGTCGGCGATGTCGGCGATGGCCGCGCCCACGACCCAGGCCGCGAAGGCGAAGCCCACCGCCGGCATCACCTTCTGCCCGCTCAGCAGCAGGGCCAGGAAGAAGGCGGCGAAGCCGATCACCGCGCACCACCACAGCCGCATGACGACGGAGGCCAATTGCGCGCGCTTCCACGGCATCAGCGGCCCCGCCGCCATGGCCAGCAGCAGCGGCACCACCAGCGGGAAGCTGGCCGAATTGAAGAAGGGCGGCCCGACGGAAACCTTCATGCCGAACAGCGCATCGGCGAACATCGGCCACAGCGTACCGACGAACACCACCGCGGTGATCGAGCAGACCAGCAAATTGTTCAGCACGATCGCGCCTTCCCGGGACGCGGGCGCGAAGATTCCCGTGGGGATCATGGCGGAGGCACGGAAGGCGAAGAGCATCAGCGCGCCGACGACATAGATCATCAGCAGCGCCAGGATGAACATCCCGCGCTCCGGGTCATTGGCGAAGGAATGCACGCTGTTCAGCACGCCCGACCGCACGAGGAAGGTGCCGAGCAGCGACATGGCGAAGGCGATGATCGCCAGCAGGATGGTCCAGGTCTTCAGCGCGTCCCGCTTCTCCACCACGATGGCGGAATGCAGCAGGGCGGTGCCGATCAGCCAGGGCAGCAGCGACGCATTCTCGACCGGGTCCCAGAACCAGTAGCCGCCCCAGCCGAGTTCGTAATAGGCCCACCAGGAACCCAGCGCGATGCCAAGGGTGAGGAAGGACCAGGCGGCCAGCGACCAGGGCCGCACCCAGCGCCCCCAGGCGGCATCGACGCGCCCCTCGATCAGGGCGGCAATCGCAAAGGCGAAGGTCACGGCGTAGCCGACATAGCCGATGTAGAGCAGCGGCGGATGCATCGCGAGGCCGATGTCCTGCAGCACCGGGTTCAGCCCCTGGCCATCCGGCGGCGGCGGCCACATGCGGTCGAAGGGGTTCGACGTCTTGAGCGTGAAGAGCAGGAAGCCCACCGAGATCAGCCCGAGCACGCCCAGTACCCGCGCGCGCAGCGCGGTCGGCAATTCGCGCCCGAAGCCGGACACCGCGGCGCCGCAGAGGCCGAGGATATTGACCCAGAGCAGCAGCGAACCCTCGTGGTTCCCCCAGGTGCCGGTGATCTTGTAGAGCAGCGGCTTCAGGGAATGGCTGTTCTGCACGACGTTCAGCACCGTCGTGTCGTTGATGACATAGACATAGACCAGGCAGGCGAAGGACGCGATCAGCGCCAGGCATTGCCCCAGCGCCAGCGGCGCGGCGGATGCCATCATCCGCCCGTCGCGCACATGCGCGCCGATCAGCGGCAGCAACGCCTGCGCCAGCGCCAGAACCAGGGCGAGGGCCAGCGCGAAATGGCCGAGTTCGGCGATCATGATCCGGTCCTGCCCTGCTGTGCCGGCCGCGCCGGGTCCATCGTGTTCCAGGTGGCGGGCGGCGGGGGCGCGCCCTCGGCGGGGTTCCAGTGGCCGGAGCGTTTCAGCGCGTCCGCGACCTCCGGCGGCATGTAGGTCTCGTCATGGCGGGCCAGCACCTCGCTCGCGCGGAAGGTGCCATCGACCATGCGGCCCATGGTCACGACGCCCTGCCCTTCGCGGAACAGGTCGGGCAGCACGCCCTGGTAGGCGACCTGGATGGCATGGGCGCCATCCGTCACGCGGAAGCGCACGGTGGGCCGCTGGCCGGACACGGCGGCGTCCCGCTCCACGCTCCCGGCCTCCACCAGGCCACCCAGGCGGAAGGCGCGGTCCGGGCCCGGGCGTTCCGCCATGACGTCGGAGGGCGAGCGGAAGAACACCAGATTATCCTGGAAGGCCGTCAGCGTCAGCGCCGTGGCGCTGCCGAGCCCCAGCGCACACAGCAGCAGGATCCACATCCGGCGCTTCTTGCGCGTCATCATGCGTCCCTCCCGCGGCCATCGCCGCCTGCGCGGCTGTCGCCGCGTGGATCAAGGCGTTTCAGGGTGGCCGCCGCCGCGCGGCTGCGCAGCATGGCAGCGATGGCGAGGCCGCCGAAGGTCGCGAGTGTCAGGCCCCAGGAGGCGGTGATGTGGATCCAATGGGTGGTCATCACGCCACCTCCGCCCGCCGGGCCCGGGCGGTCTGCAGCGCCCGCACACGGCGTTCCATCACCGCGCTGCGGGTGCGGGCCAGCACCACCGCGGCGAACAACAGGGAGAAGCCCAGCGCATTCACCAGCAGCGGATAGAGCAGGTCCACATGCATCCCCGGCGCATCGATGCGCGTGACGGAGGCCGGCTGGTGCAGCGTGTTCCACCAATCGACGGAGAATTTCACGATCGGCACGTTCACCAGCCCGACCAGCGCCAGGATGGCCCCGGCCCGGGCGCCGCGTTCCATGTCGTCGAAGGCGCGGACCAGCGCGGCATGGCCAAGCCAGAGGAAGAACAGCACCAGGACGCTGGTGAGGCGTGCGTCCCACACCCACCAGGTGCCCCACATCGGCTTGCCCCAGAGGCTGCCGGTGGCCAGGCACAGCGCCGTGACGGCCGCGCCGACCGGCGACAATTCCCGCGCCGTCAGATCCGCCAGCGGGTGCCGCCAGATCAGCGACATGATCGAAAGCACGCCAAGGCCCGTGTAGCCCCCCATCGCCAGCCAGGCCATCGGGACATGGACGTGCATGATCCTGACCGTCTCCCCCTGCTGCCAATCGGCCGGGGAGAAGAACAGCGCCCAGGCCGTGCCGATGCCCGTGACCAGGATGGCAGCGGCCCAGAGCCAGGGCATCAGCGCATCCGTCATCCGCAGGAACCGGCCGGGATTGGCGAAGCGATGCAGCGACCGTGCCCCGCCCGCGGTCGCGGGGGGGTTCATACGGGGCTCGCCCGGGGGGTTTGATCCCGCGGGCGGCGAAAGGGGTCTGGCGTCCACGCCTATAGACTAGGGGTGGTTGGCCCCGGATTGAAGCGGGGCCGCAGGGGCGTTACGTCCCTTTCGTGGCCGCAGCGGTCGCCAGGAGCCCCCAACCCATGCTTTTCGCCATTTCCTGCACCGACAAGCCGGCCTCCCTGGCCCTGCGGATGGAAACTCGTCCCGCCCATGTGGAATATCTGAAGCAGCACGCCGCCAGCTTCGTCCTGGTCGGCCCGGTGCTGGACGCCGAGGGCAAGCCCTGCGGCAGCCTGCTGGTGGTGGATGTGGCCGACCGCGCGGCGGCCGAGGCCTTCGCCGCCGGCGACCCCTACGCCAAGGCCGGGCTGTTCGAAAGCGCGGTCATCCGCCCCTTCCGTACCGTCTTCAAGGACGGGGTCGCGGTCTGATGGGGGGCCGGTCCTATTGGCTCGTGAAGTCGGAGCCCGACGCCTTCTCCTGGGACCAGCAGGTCGCCAACGGGATCGAGCC
Source organism: Falsiroseomonas sp. (assembly GCF_051859025.1). Classification (GTDB taxonomy): domain Bacteria; phylum Pseudomonadota; class Alphaproteobacteria; order Acetobacterales; family Acetobacteraceae; genus Falsiroseomonas. The sequence goes on from NZ_JBHYGL010000040.1 coordinate 48,291, forward strand.
CTGGACCGGCGTGCGCAACCACATGGCCAAGGCCAACCTCAAGGCCATGAAGACCGGCGACCGCGCCTTCTTCTACCATTCCAACATCGGGAAGGAGATCGTGGGCGTCGTGGAGGTGGCCAAGGAAGCCTACCCCGACCCCACGGTGCAGCCCGATGATCCGAAGGGGGAGTGGGTCTGCGTGGACATGAAGGCGCTGATGCCGCTGAAGACGCCCGTGACGCTGGCCGCCATCAAGGCGGATCCCTCGCTGGCGGAGATCGCCCTGGTCCGCATGTCCCGCCTGTCCGTCATGCCGATCGCGCCGGAACACTGGAAGGCGCTGTGCAAGCTGGGCGGCATCAAGGCGTGAGCGAGGTTTCCGCCTCCGAACGGGTGCTCTGCCGGGTGGACGAGATCCCGGACGGCGAAAGCCGCGGCTTCGCGCCGGCGCCGGGCGCCTTCACCGGGCTATTCGCCATCCGTCGCGGCGCCGCAGTGCTGGTCTATGTGAATTCCTGCCCGCATGTCGGCCTGCCGCTGGACCCCGCGCCGAACCGCTTCCTCGACGCGAAGCGCGCGCACATCGTCTGCTCCGCCCATGGCGCCCGCTTCCGGATCGAGGATGGCGAATGCTTCTCCGGCCCCTGCTACGGGGAGAGCCTGGAAGCCGTGCCGGTGCGGATCGACTCGGAAGGCCGCGTGATCGTGCCGGCGGAGGCGGGGCTGTAGGCCCCGCCATCATTCCGCCGCCGTCGCCACGCGGCCGCCGCGCCTGACCTGAAAACACCTTGGCGGCGCCCAACGCCCGACATGGGACATGCCCATTCTCTGTCTTGCGCCAGACACCGCGGCGCAACCCAAAGGATGGATCAGATGCGCTCCCTCTCCCGCCTGCCCCTCGCCGCCACGCTGCTCCTGATCGGTGCGGTCCCGGCCTTCGCCCAAGGGTCCAGCGGCACCGTCTCCTCCACCGCCCCCGTGGCCACGACCCGGCCCGCCGTGACGGCGCCCGCCGCGCCGGTGCAGCGCCCGGCCCAGGCGGCCAGCCAGGCGGCGACGCCCGCCAACCCCGGCGGCAGCGCCCAGGCCATCGCCCCGGCGGCGCGCCCCGCGGCGCAGGCCCAGCAGGCCCAGCCGGCCCGCCCGGCCACCCCGGCCGTGCCGCAGGCGCCCCGCGCGACCAACTGACCTCGACGACCGCTTCCCTCTCTCCCCGACTTGGCCGCCGTCCCCCCTGGGGGCGGCGGTTTTTCTTTTTCCGTCCCAAGCGTTACCGAATCCCGCTGCATCCCGGCACCGGTTGACGCATATCAAGGCCCATGGCCCATTCGGGACCTACGAACCCGCCGCAAGGCCGGATAAAGGTTGGGGACGCCCATGTCTGATGCATTGATCGCCGTGAAGCCCGAGATCGCCGCCCGCGCCCATGTGGACGCCGCGAAGTACAAGGCGATGTACGAGGCTGCCTCGGCCAGCCCAGACGCCTTCTGGGCCGAGGAATCCAAGCGCGTCGCCTGGATGAAGCCCCCGACCGTCATCAAGAACGTCGATTTCGGCGGGACCTCCGGCAAGGTCTCCATCAAGTGGTTCGAGGATGGGGTCCTCAACGTCACGGAATCCTGCCTGGACCGGCACCTGGCCACCCGCGGCGACCAGGTGGCGATCATCTGGGAAGGGGATGACCCCAACGCCGATGCCAAGGTCACCTACAGCGAGCTCCACGCCCGCGTCTGCCAGCTGGCGAACGCCATGCGCGGCATGGGCGTGCAGAAGGGCGACCGCGTCTGCATCTACCTGCCGATGATCGTGGAAGCGGCCGTCGCCATGCTGGCCTGCGCCCGCATCGGCGCGGTGCACTCCATCGTCTTCGGCGGCTTCTCCCCGGACAGCCTCTCCTCCCGCATCCAGGACAGCGACTGCGTGCTGCTGATCACGGCGGATGAGGGCCGCCGCGGCGGCCGCAAGGTGCCGCTGAAGGTCAACGCCGATGAGGCGCTGAAGACCTGCCCCTCCATCCGCAATGTCATCGTGGCCCGGAACACCGGCGGTAATGTCGCCATGCAGGAAGGCCGCGACCATTGGTGGCATGACGCCTGCGACAGCCAGCCGAAGACCGCGACGCCGGAGCCGATGGGGGCGGAGGACCCGCTGTTCATCCTCTACACCAGCGGTTCCACCGGCAAGCCGAAGGGCGTGCTGCACACCACCGGCGGCTACCTGGTCTGGGCGAGCTTCACGCACCAGAACGTCTTCGACTACCGCGATGGCGAGATCTACTGGTGCACCGCCGATGTCGGCTGGGTCACGGGCCACACCTACATCGTCTATGGCCCGCTCGCGAACGGCGCGACCACGCTGATGTTCGAGGGCGTGCCCAACTACCCGACCGTGTCGCGGTTCTGGGAGGTGATCGACAAGCACCAGGTCAACATCTTCTACACCGCCCCCACCGCCATCCGCGCCCTGATGCGGGATGGCGAGGCGCCGGTGAAGAAGACCAGCCGGAAGTCGCTCCGCATCCTGGGTTCGGTGGGGGAGCCCATCAATCCCGAAGCCTGGCTCTGGTACTATCGCCATGTCGGCGACGAACGCTGCCCGATCGTGGACACCTGGTGGCAGACGGAAACCGGCGGGATCCTGATCTCCCCCTTGCCCGGCGCCATCGCCCAGAAGCCCGGCTCCGCCACCCTGCCCCTGCCCGGCGTGAAGCCGGCGCTGGTGGATAATGACGGCGTGGTGCTGGAAGGCGCGACGGAAGGCAACCTGGTACTGACGGACAGCTGGCCTGGCCAGATGCGCACGGTCTATGGCGACCATGAACGCTTCCAGCAGACCTACTTCTCCACCTTCAAGGGCACCTACTTCACCGGCGACGGCGCGCGGCGCGATGCCGATGGCTATTACTGGATCACCGGCCGGGTGGATGACGTCATCAACGTCGCCGGCCACCGCATGGGCACGGCGGAGATCGAGAGCGCGCTGGTCGCCCATCCCAAGGTCGCCGAAGCCGCCGTCGTCGGCATGCCGCATGAGATCAAGGGCCAGGGCATCTACGCCTATGTCACGCTGAAGGCCGGCGAGGAGCCGACCGAGGCGCTGCGCAAGGAACTGGTGGCCTGGGTGCGGAAGGAGATCGGCCCCATCGCCAGCCCCGACGCCATCCAATGGGCGCCGGGCCTGCCCAAGACACGCTCCGGCAAGATCATGCGCCGCATCCTCCGCAAGATCGCGGCGAATGAGACGGATGCCTTGGGCGATACCTCCACTCTCGCCGACCCGGCGGTGGTGCAGGAACTCGTCGACAACCGGGTGGGGTGAGAGCCTCTCCCTCCCCCGCGCTTGCGGGGGAGGGTCGGGGTGGGGGATTGAACCGGCACGGCTGACCAGGTGTCATCCGGTTGGCCAGGGGGGTAGCCCTCTGCCCCTTCCCCATGGATACCTGTGCGCAACACAGGAGCTTTCCATGGACCAGCAGCCCTCTCCCCTCCCCGCTGATTTCCAGTCCCGCTACGGCGGCGCCGCGCCGGCGGTGGAGCCGCCGGTGAATGCGGTGCTGGAGACGATGCTCGGCCACCGTTCGGTCCGCGCCTATCTCCCCGATGCCCTCGCCCCGGGCGTGCTGGAAACGCTGGTCGCCGCCGCGCAATCCGCACCCACTTCCTCGAATCTCCAGGCCTGGTCCGTCGTGGCGGTGGAGGACCCCGACCGGAAGGGGCGCCTGGCGGACCTTTCCAACAGCCAGCGCTTCATCCGCCAGGCGCCGCTGTTCCTCTGCTGGGTCGCGGATTTGTCGCGCCTGACCCGGCTGGGGGAGGCGCATCAGCGGAAACTCGAAGGCCTCGACTACCTCGAGAGCTTCATGGTCGCGCTGGTGGATGCCGCGCTGGCCGCGCAGAACTGCGTGGTGGCGGCGGAGAGCCTCGGCCTCGGCACCGTCTATGTCGGCGCGCTGCGCCATCATCCCGAGAAGGTGGCGGCGGAACTCAACCTGCCCCCCAACGCCTTCGCCGCCTTCGGCCTGGCTGTCGGCCATCCGGACCCCGCGGTGCCGGGCGCGGTGAAGCCCCGCCTGCCGCAATCCCTGGTCCTGCACCGGGAGCAGTATGGGATCACCGACGAAGGCACGGCGATCGCCGGCTATGACAAGGCGCTGGGCGATTTCTCCCAGGCCGTCGGCATGGGGCAGCAGGACTGGACGCAGCGCATGATCAGCCGCGTCGGCACGGCGGCCGCGCTATCCGGCCGCGACCGCATGAAGGATGCGCTGACCGCCCTCGGTTTCGGCCTGAAGTAGACCCGGTCCAGGGTCCGGTTGGACCCTGGCGTGGGGGTGCAGGGGGAGCAGCGCTCCCCCTGCGGCAGGTCAGCGCAACGCCCCCAACGTCGCCCTTCCCGCGATCTCGAACCGGTTTGCCGGCTGCACCAGCCGGGAGAAGGTCATCGCCTGCCCGTCGGTGAGGGTGGTGCGCAGGATCACCAGGCAGGGCTGGTCCCGTGGCACTGCCAGCAGCCGCGCGAGCGCCGCGTCCGGCAGGATGGCGGTGATGGATTGCTCCATCGCCGTCGCATTCCCCGCGCGGGCCAGGTGCGCGAAGGTCGTCTCCGCCCGGTAGTCGCGCTCCAGGTATCCCGGCGCGTAGCCGGGGCGGAGCCAGCGTTCCTCCCGCTGGATCGGCGCGCCGTCGCCAAGGTGCAGGATCGCGCTGTGCGGCACCACTGCACCCGGCGCCATCACCAGCGCGGCCGCGGCTTCCGCCGGTGCCGGCAGCATCCCGAGCCGAAGCACCCGGCAGCCCCATGCCATGCCGCGCGCCGCAATCTCCTCCGCGATGTCCTGGATGGTCATCAGCCCGAAGCGCGGGCGGGCGCGGGCGACGAAAGTGCCCACCCCCTGCACTTTCCGCAGCAGCCCTTCCTGCGCCAGTTCCGCGAAGGCGCGGTTCACCGTGATGCGGCTGACGCCGAGTGCCGGGCCCAGCGCGTTCTCCGACGGGATCTTCGTATCAGGCGGCCATTCCCCGCTGAGGATGCGCCGCCGCACATGGTCCTTCACCGCCGCGTAGCGCGGCAGCGACGGATCATCGTGGCTCATCCCTTCTTGCGGTAGGCGAAGGCCTGCGCGAACCGCCCGAGGATATGTTCCCCGCAGGTCGTCGGCGGATAGTGCGGATCGGCCGCCCCCAGCGCGCGCGGATCGACGGGCGCGGAGAAATCGGGGTCGTAGAAGGTGGCGATGGACATGCGTTCATGCCCGCTGCGGTTCACCACGCGGTGCGGCGTACTGGCGAAGCGGTCATTGCTCCAGCGGCCCAGCAGATCCCCCACATTCACCACCAGCGTGCCGGGCAGCGGCGGCGCGGGGATCCAGGCGCCGGTCTGGCGTTCCCGCACTTCCAGCCCACCGCTGTCATCCTGCCACAGCAGGGTGATGCAGCCGAAATCCGTATGGGGGGCGACGCCGAAGCCATCCGTGTCGTCCGGCGCCTGGGGCGGGTAGAAGATCGCCTGGGTGCGCTGCAACGGCAGCCTGTAGTGGGGCGCGAAGAAGTCGCGATCCAGGCCCAGGCTCAGCGCCACGGCGCGCAGCAGCTTGGCCCCGCAGGCACCGATCGCGGCGAAATAGGCTTCCATCGCCGGCGCCAGTTCCGGCACCGCCGCCGGCCAGTTGTTGGGGCCGCGCAGCTTCTCCCCCGCCAGTACCGTCGCGTGGTCCGCCGGCAGATCGAGCCCGATGGAGAAGAATTCCTTCAGATCGGGCTTCTTGGCGCCTTCCATCACCGCGCCGCCGGCGGCGTGCCAGCCGCGGTGGATCAAATTGGCCTTGGTGCGCGCCTTCACCTCGGCCGGCAGCAGGAAGAAGCGGCGCGCGGCGGCCATGGCGGTGGCGATCACCGCCTCATCCACCCCGTGGTTCCGCACGTAGAAGAAGCCCGGCCCCGTGCAGGCCGCGTTGATCGCGGCCGCCACCGCTGCCTCACCATTCGGGCTGCCGAGCGGCGACAGGTCGATCACCGGCAGGCTGTTGTTTCCAAGCTGGTGCGTCATGGTGCAAGCTCCCGCCAAGGTTGGGCTTGATACGCAGGGAACGCGACCCTACGGTCATGACCTGTCATGTCAACCAGCTCCGTGCAGACGGGGCTGCAACCAGCCCCGCGCAGACGGGGTGACAAGATCACTCACGGGGAAGACGCCGGCGCGGCCCGGACGGAATTCACACCAGGCCCCAGGGCCCAGGAGATGACGATGACTGTCTTCACCCCGACCCGCCGCCAGGCGGGCATCGCCGCCGCGGCCCTGTTCGCCCCCATGCTGGCCCCCCGCTTCGCCCAGGCCAACAACCTGGAAAAGGCACGCCGCGCCGGCGAGCTGATGATCGCGACCGAGCTCCACTTCGCCCCCTTCGACTTCACCGAGGGCGGCCGCCAGGTCGGCATGAACAGCGAACTCTTCGCGGAAGTGGGCCGCGCGCTCAATCTCCGCATCCGCTTCCAGGACCTGCCCTGGCCGGGCGTGCTGCCGGGGCTGGAGGCAGGGCGCTTCGACCTGGTCGCCGGCCCCGCCACCATCACCCGCGCGCGGATGGAACGCTACCGCTTCACCGCCCCGATCGCGGACGCGACCGTCGCCCTGCTGAAGCGCGCCAACGACGCCAGCATCCAGAAGCCGGAAGACATCAACGGCAAGATCGTGGGCTCCGCCCAGGCGACGGCGCAGCTGACGCAGCTTCAGAACTTCATCGCGGCCCGCGGCCTCAACGTCCAGATCCGCGAATACCAGTCCTTCAGCGAGACCTATGCGGACCTCGCCGCCGGCCGCATCGTGGCGGTGGCGAACTCCCTGCCCAACATCGCCTATGTCGCGCAGCAGCGCCGCAACGTCTTCGCCGTGGTGAACCCGCCCTTCGGCGCCAAGGTCTATTTCGGCTATCTCGGCCGGAAGGATCCCGATACCGCACCGCTGCTCGATGCCATCGATGGCGTCATCGACGCCATGCGCACCGATGGTCGCCTAGCCGCGCTGCAGACCAAGTGGTTCGGCCAGTCCTTCGAGGTGCCGGCCCGGGTCGTCGAAGCCAACGCCTGACACGGCCGTTGGACTTTATCGCCGAAGCCCTGCCGTCCATGCTCTGGGCGGCAGGCAATACCATCTGGATCTCGGCCGTGGGCATCGCCCTCGGCCTGGTCCTCGGCGTGCCCATCGCGGTGGGGTGCGAGGCCCGCCGCGCCTGGGCGCTGGTCTATGTCAGCTTCTTCCGCGGCGTGCCGCTGCTGATCCAGCTGCTGCTGGCCTATTACGCCCTGCCCTTCGTGGGCATCGATTTGCCCGCCTGGTTCGCCGCCACCGCCACCCTCGGCCTGTGCTGCGCCGCCTATATGGCGGAGATCATCCGCGGCGGCTTCGCTTTGGTGCCGAAGGGCGGGATCGAGGCCGCGCGCCTGCTCGGCCTCACGCCCCGGCAGATCCTGCTGCGCATCCGCCTGCCCATCGCGTTGCAGGGCATGCGCCCGGCCGTGATCAATGAGGCGATCCTGATCGTGAAGGCGTCGTCGCTGATCTCCGTCGTCGGCATCCTGGAACTGACGCGAAGCGCGCAGGCCATCGCCTCCTCCACCTTCGAACCGCTGCCGGCCTATGCGCTGTGCGGGGCGATGTACCTGACGATGAACCTGCTGCTGATGACGCTCGCGCGCGGGAAGCCCGCATGATCCAGGCCCTGTCGGACAGCCTGGTCGCCGCCGCACTCGGCCTGCCGATGACGCTCGCGCTGTGGCTGGGCGGCGTCGCCATCGGCATCACCGCCGGCTTCCTGATCGGCGCGCTGCGCTTCTTCGCCCCCGGCCCCGTCACCTGGCCGCTGGTCGCGGCGGTGGAGGCGGTGCGCGGCACGCCCTTCCTGGTGCAGTGCTTTCTTCTGTATTTCGGCGGCCCCTTCGTGGGCATCGACCTCTCGCCCGTCGTGGCGGGCCTGGTCGCGCTGTCGGTCTACGGCGCCGCCTATTTCTCGGAGGTCTTCCGCGCCGGCTTCATGGCCGTGCCGCCGGGGCAGCTGGAAGCCGCGCGCATGCTGGGCCTTTCCCGCCCGCAGACGGTGCTGCGCATCATGCTGCCGGTGATGGCGCTGGCCGTGCTGCCATCCCTGGTCAACCTGGCCGTCATCCTCATCAAGGAAACCGCCGTGCTGTCCATCATCACGGTGCCGGAGCTCACCTTCCGCGTGCAGGGCGTCGGCTCCGCCACCTTCGCCTTCGCCGAGACCGCGCTGGTGCTGGCCCTGGTCTATTGGGGCCTGACGGAGGCGACCTCCTGGGCCGCCCGCGCCCTCGAACGCCGCATCGAACGCCGGATGGCCGCATGAGTCCCGTTCTCCAGGTCCGCGCCCTCGAACGCCGCGTCGGCGATGTGGAGATCCTGCGCCGCATCAGCCTGGACGTGATGCCCGGCGAGGCGATCGGCGTCATCGGCCCCAGCGGCTCCGGCAAATCATCGCTGCTGCGCTGCATCGCGGGGCTCGACCCCATCTCCGGCGGCGATGTGCTGGTGGAAGGCCGCGCGGCGACGCCGGGCGACGGCGCCATCGGCATGGTGTTCCAGCAGTTCAACCTCTGGCCTCACCTCACGGCGCGGGACAACGTCGCCCTGGCCCTGAAACTCGTCCGCAACATGCCTACCCGCGACGCGGAGGCGAAGGCGGAGGCAGCATTGACAAAAGTCGGGCTCGGCACGCTCGGCGCCCGCAAGCCCGCGGCCCTCTCCGGCGGCCAGCAGCAGCGCGTCGCCATCGCCCGCACGCTGGCGATGGAACCCCGCGTGCTGCTGTTCGACGAACCGACGGCGGCGCTGGACCCGGAACTGACCACGGAAGTGCTGGACGTGATCCGGGCACTCGCGGCCTCCGGCGTCACGATGCTGGTGGTGAGCCACGAGATGGGCTTCGTCGCCAGCCTCTCCACCCGCGTCGTCTTCCTCGACCACGGGGTGGTGGTGCAGGCGGCACCACCGGCAGAGGTCTTCGGCGGTGGGGGCGAACCGCGGGTGAAGACCTTCCTCAAGACCTACCTGGATCGGGTGGCCTGGACGAAGGATTCGTGAAAGTGGCCCGGGGAAGGCGCCGCCTTCCCCGTACCCCATCCGCCAGGGGCGAACCGCCCCTGGACCGTCGTCAGTTGGAGGCGCGCTGGGTGCCGAGGTAGTCCCGCACCGTCTCCCACGCCACGCGCTGCAGATGCGCGACCGTGTCGGCATCCAGCCCGGCCGCGTAGCGATTGCCCTCGGGATTCCGGCCGAAGACGGCAGCATAGGTCGTGGCGGCGGCCAGGTAGGTGCCGGCCAGCGACGGATGCCGCAGGTCGGACACATACAGATCAAGCCCCGGGCGCTGCGCGATCGAACGCTCGAACGCCAGGCCCGCGGGAATGACCAGCGCATTATTGGCATTGCCCACCGCGGTATAGGCGGCGGCGAGACCCGCCATCATCTCCGGCTTGTCCTTGTAGGCCCAGGACATGAAGAAGACGGGCTGCGCACCATGCCCGCGCACCGTCGCACTATGCCGCCGGGCAAAATCCTCGAACACCGGCGACAACTGCGGATGCACCGGACACAGGCTGCAATCCATCATGATCGCCAGGTCGAACAGCCGCTGCCCGGCCGGACGGAAGACGATGTTGTTGCGGACATCGAAGCCATAGCTCGCCACCGCATCAGGGCGGAAATAGCTGGCCACGTCATGCCACTGCATGTTGGACCCGCCGATCCCCACCAGCGTGGACCGGAACGGCCCCAACGGCTCCCCGCCCCGGATGAAGCCCGTCAGGTGATTGGTGATGCCGTTGTTGTAGTAGAAGAAGCTGTTGCCGATGAAGATCGCGGAAGCCGGCGCCTCCACCCGCGTCACCGCCGGGCGCACCGGTGCGGTGGCCGTTGGCGCCGTGGCGGTCTGGGCCAGCGCGGGCAGCCCCGCCATGGCCACCAGCCCACCCACCACCAGGCCCCGCAGGCCCTTCCGGAAACCGATCATGGCATGTCCCTCCCCAGGGCGCGGCGGCCCGTTCGGCCTGCCTGATCGGAAGGATAGGCACCGCCTGCCAGCCGCGTCACGCCCCCGCGTGCCGCGCCAAAAGGATCATGCGGCATAAAGATATCCTTATACCTGATGGGTCCATCTGGTCTTTCCGGCCGTTGCATGCTACCCGGCCGGCCACAACCCGTGATGCGAGAAGACCGACCCATGCCCGACGCCGCCGACTACATCATCAAGGACATCTCCCTCGCCGGCTGGGGCCGGAAGGAAATCGCGATGGCCGAGGATGAGATGCCCGGCCTGATGGCGACGCGCGCGGAATACGGCCCGAAGAAGGTGCTCAAGGGCGCCCGGGTCGCCGGCTGCCTGCACATGACCATCCAGACCGCCGTGCTGATCGAGACGCTGAAGGCGCTCGGTGCCGATGTGCGCTGGTCGTCGTGCAACATCTTCTCGACGCAGGACCACGCGGCCGCCGCGATCGCCGCGACGGGCACGCCCGTGTTCGCGATCAAGGGCGAGACGCTCCCGGAATACTGGCAGTACGTGAAGCGGACCCTGGAGTGGGCCGATGGCGGCACGCCCAACGTGCTGCTGGACGATGGCGGCGACATGACGCTGCTGGTCCATTACGGCCTGCGCGCCGAGCAGAGCGACGTGGCCTTCCTGGAGAAGCCGACGAATGAGGAAGAGGAAGTCTTCTTCGCGCTGATCAAGGACTGCCTGAAGACCAAGCCGGGCTGGTTCGCCGAGCTGGCGAAGAACATCGTCGGCGTGTCGGAGGAGACGACGACGGGCGTGCATCGCCTCTACAACATGGCGAAGGAAGGCAAGCTGCTGTTCCCGGCCATCAACGTGAACGACAGCGTCACCAAGTCGAAGTTCGACAACCTCTATGGCTGCCGTGAATCGCTGGTGGACGCCATCCGCCGCGGCACGGACGTCATGATGGCCGGCAAGGTGGCCATGGTTTGCGGCTTCGGCGACGTCGGCAAGGGCTCCGCCGCCAGCCTCCGCAACGCCGGCTGCCGCGTCATGGTCTCCGAAGTCGATCCGATCTGCGCGCTGCAGGCGGCGATGGAGGGCTATGAGGTCGTGACGATGGAGCAGGCGGCGCCGAACGCCGACATCTTCGTCACCGCCACGGGCAATGTGGACGTCATCACCGCAGACCACATGCGCGCCATGAAGCACCGCGCCATCGTCTGCAACATCGGCCACTTCGACAGCGAGATCCAGGTCGCGGCGCTGCGCAACTACAAGTGGGACAACGTGAAGCCCCAGGTGGACGAGATCGAGTTCCCCACGGGCAAGCGCATCATCCTGCTGTCCGAAGGCCGCCTGGTGAACCTCGGCAACGCCACGGGCCACCCCAGCTTCGTCATGTCCGCGTCCTTCACCAACCAGACGCTGGCGCAGATCGAGCTGTGGACCAACCCCGGCAAGTACGAGAAGAAGGTCTACGTCCTGCCGAAGCACCTGGACGAGAAGGTGGCCATGCTGCACCTCGCCAAGGTCGGCGCGACGCTGACCAAGATGTCGTCCGAGCAGGCCGCCTATATCGGCGTCGCCGAAAGCGGCCCCTTCAAGGCCGAACAGTACCGCTACTGAGTGCCCGATGGCCCGTCCCCACCCGGGGGCGGGCCTTTGCCTTGCCGGCGGCACCGCTCGCCTGTTGGCTTGCCTGCGGCAAGCCGGGGCCGCATGATCCGCGCGTTCAAGGGATACCGCCCCGCATGTGGATCTGGCTCGTCATCGCGGCAATCTTCTTCTTCCTCGTGGGCCGGCAGGCGCATGAGAACAGCCTCACCACGCGCTCCCGCGCCGCCGCCCTGGTCGGCACCCTCGCTCATGCGCTTGCGCTCATCGCGCTGGGCTGCGGCACCTTCGGCCTGTTGATGGCGATCTTCCTCGGCCTTCTCGCCCCCGCCGGTCCGCACCTCACCGGCGCCAGCCTGCGCGATGTTCTGCTCTGGAGCGCGGGCTTCCTCATCCTCGGCGCCGCACTGCTGTTCGGCGGCGGCGGCATCCGCCGGCTTGGCGGGCGCGGTGCGCCCGGGCCCACGATCGTCCGCGGGCACTGACCGGCATCGCCGCCCGGGATCGCCCCCGGGCGCCTTGCCTTCCCGCGGGGCGGGGCGACATGGGGGCGGCCCAGCCGGAGCCCAGCCGTGAGTATCCTCGCCACCCTCGCCCTGTTCGCCACTGCGCTGCTCTTCGGCGGCATGGCCTTCTTCGCCGCCCTCATCGCGCCGATGATCTTTCGGACCTTGCCGGCGGATATGGCCAGCCGCTTCATCCGCGGCGTCTTCCCACCCTACTACCTCTGGGTCCTCGCGACCTCCGCGGCCGCCTGCGTGGCGCTGTTTCCCCTGTCCAAGCCTGATGCTGGCATGATGGCGGCGATCGCGGGCCTCGCCTTCTGGCTGCGCCAGGTGCTGATGCCCCGGATCAACCTGCTCTCCGATGCCGCCAAGGCCGGCGATGCCGATGCCGGCCGCGCCTTCGACCGCGCGCACAAGCTCTCCGTCGCCGCCAACCTGCTGCAGATGATCGTCGCGGGCGTCGTCCTGGCTGGATTCGTCCTGTGAACGATCGCACCGGAAAACCGCCTATTTCCGCCGGACCGGGGATGCATTAAGCGTCTGCGCCAGTGGCGGATGCCGGTCATCCGCGCCCAGCCTGAGGGAGGACAAATCACGATGAATCGCCGTTCCATGGTGGGCGCCGCCGCCGCCGCCATTCCCGCCGCCGCCATCGCAACCCCGGCCGTGGCGCAGGCCATGCCGGAAGTGCGCTGGCGCGCCGCTTCCTCCTTCCCCCGCGTCTTCGACGTGCTCTACGGCACCTTCGACCGCATCTGCGCCCGCGTGGCACAGCTGACGGACGGCAAGTTCCGCATCCAGCCCTTCCCGGCCGGTGAGATCGTGGGCGGCCTGCAGGTGCTGGACGCCGTCCAGGCCGGCACGATCGAGGCCGGGCACACCGCCGCCTACTACTACCTCGGCAAGGAACCGGGCTTCGCCCCCTTCACCGCCATGTGCTTCGGCCTGAACACGCGGCAGATGACCGCCTGGTTCCGCCACGGCGGCGGCAACGAGTTGGCGGCGGAGCTGTTCCGCGAATACAACATCCACGGCATCACCGCGGGTGACACCGGCGCGCAGATGGGCGGCTGGTTCCGGAACGAGATCACCTCGGTGGACCAGCTCCGCGGCCTCAAGTTCCGCATCACGGGCCTGGCCGGCCAGCTCTTCACCCGCCTCGGCGCCGCGCCGACGCTGATCGCGCCGGCGGACATCTATCCGTCACTGGAGCGTGGCGTGATCGACGCCGCCGAATTCGTCGGCCCGCATGACGACGAACGCGCCAACTACGTCCGCGTGGCCCGCTTCTACTACGCCCCGGGGTTCTGGGAGCCGGGTGCCCGCCTGCACTTCATCTCCAACCAGCGCGCCTATGCGGCGCTGCCGGACCTCTACAAGCACGCGCTCGACGTCGCCTGCGCGGAAGCGGATTCGGACATGGTCGCCCGCTACGACCACCTGAACCCGCAGGCACTGCGCCGCCTGGTCGCCGCCGGCGCCCAGCTGCGCTTCTGGCCGCGCCCCATCCTGGAAGCCGCCTGGCGCGCGAATGAGGAGATGGTGGCCGATATCGGGCGCCAGAACGCCCGCTTCGCCCGCATCATGGAAAGCTACAACCGCTTCCGGACCGAGCAGTTCCAGTGGTTCCGGATCGCCGAGAACAGCTACGACAACTTCGCCTTCAGCGCGGCCCAGACGGTACGCTGAGCAACCAAGGGGGGATCCCGGCCCGGGTCCCCCCTGACCATCCCCGGGCCGAACCGCCTTGAGGGGGCTGCCCCATGCGGATCGCCTGTTTCCTGCTGCTGCTGTCCCTGCCCGGCGTGACGCCGGCGCGGGCTGACCATGACCCCACCCTGCTGCGCGACCACGGCATCGTGCTGATGCGCCATGGCGGCGCCATCCCCGCCCCACCGGGCACCCTAGCCCCCGTTCCCGGCTGCGATCCCGGCGCCGTGTTGACGGAAATGGGGCGGGAGGAGATGCGCCGGTGGGGCCTGGCGTTGCGCCAGGCGGGAATGCCGCCCGTCACGCTGGTGACGTCCCACCAATGCTCGGCCTGGGAAACGGCCATGCTGCTCGACCTCGGCCCCGTCATCCCCGATGCCGCGCTGGATCCCTGGGACAGGGCGGAAGCCGCCACCCGCGGCGAACAGCTGCGCCAGCATGTCATCAGCCTGGAACGCGCCCGCCGGCAGGGCGCGGGGGCCGTCATCCTCGTCACCCACCGCGCGAACATCCTGGCGGTGACGGGGATCGAGGCGGCGCACGGCGAATTGCTGATGCTGCGGGCGGACCGCGGCAGCCTCGGCCTGCTGGGCCGCCTGCAGATGGAATAGCCAGCGGCCGCCGCGCCCTGTATTGCACCGCCCGCCCCGCCCGGAGTGTCCCGCGCCCATGGATGCCGCCACCCTGTTCTCCGCCCTCCTCATGGGCATCGTGGAGGGCATCACCGAATTCCTGCCCATCTCCTCCACCGGGCACCTGATCCTGCTGGGGGAACTGCTCGGCTTCCAGGGCCCGCCCGGCAAGACCTTCGAGATCGTCATCCAGCTCGGCGCCATCCTGGCCGTGGTGGTCGTGTTCTGGCCCACCCTGGTATCCCTGGTGACGAAGGCCTGGCGCCCGGGGCCGGAGCGCTTCTACGCCATCAACCTGCTGCTGGCCTTCCTGCCGGCGGCCGCCATCGGCGCCACGCTGCACGGCACCATCACGCGCCTGCTGTTCAGCCCCTGGGTCGTGTGCTTCGCCCTCATCATCGGCGGCATCGCCATCATCGCGATCGAGCGGCTGCGCCACACCCCCACCATCCATTCCGTGCCGCAGATCGGGCCGCTGGCTGCGCTCATCATCGGCTTCGGCCAGGCGCTGGCGATGATCCCGGGCACCTCGCGGTCCGGCGCCACCATCATCACCGCGCTGCTGATCGGGGTGGACCGCAAGGTGGCGGCGGAATTCTCCTTCGTCCTCGCCATCCCCACCATGGTCGCCGCCACCGCCTTCAGCCTGTTCAAGGCGCGGGCGGAGCTGGAATTCTCCAGCTTCGCCCAGATCGGCGTGGGCTTCGTGACGGCCTTCGTGGTGGCGCTTGTCGTCGTGCGCTGGGTGATGGGGGTGATCGGCCGCATCGGCTTCACCCCCTTCGGCTGGTACCGCATCGCGCTCGGCAGCGTCATGCTGGTGTTTCTGCTGGTGCGATGACGCGCGGCGATCGTTCCGCCGCATGGCAATGCTTGTGCCAAGCTGCGCGGACGTTCATCTTCCGGTGAATTCACCGTTCGATCCGGAATCCTGGTTGATGCGCCGTAGCACCCTGCTTGCCCTGCCGATCGGCCTGCTGCTGGCCCAGCCGGCTGCGGCCCAGCATTGGAACGACAGCGGCCCTGGCCGCGACCTGATGAGTTCAACGGCCCAGGATTTCGACAGCTTCCGCCAGCGGATGCCGGCCCAGCCGCGCTTCACGCCCACGGCGCCCGGCATGGCTGCCACCACGGCCGCGCCCCGCGGCCCGATCCCGATCCTGGACTGGGTGCCGCCGCCGCCCGTGCCGGCCACCGCGACGCCCGCGCGCCGCACCGGCAGCAGCACCGTCCGCCGCGCCCGCGCCCCGGCCCCCCCGGCGGCACAGGAACCCGTCTTCCGGGAGCCCGCGCCCGCCGCCCTGCCGGCCAGCACCACCAATGACGCAGAGCGTTCACTGGCGGAGCGGGAGCGGGAGCTCGACCGCCTGCGCCGGATCCTCGAAGAAGACCGCCTGCGCTACCAGCGCCGCCAGCAGCCGCAGCTGCAATAGAGGTCAGCCGCAGCTGCAATAGGGGCGGGCCGAAGCCCACCCCGTCCAGACGTCAGGCCGTGACGTAGTCGGCCTCGGTCTTCGCGCGGATCTCCTCCGCGCTCACGCCCGGCGCCGTCTCCAGCAGCCGCATGGCGCCATCGCCCTTCTTGTCGATGGCGAAGACGCCGAGGTCCGTCACCACCAGATCCACCACGCGGCGGCCCGTCAGCGGCAGATTGCAGGCCTTGAGAAGCTTCGCGGAAGAACCGGCGGTGTGCTCCATCAGCACGATCACCTTCTTCACGCCGGCGACCAGGTCCATCGCGCCGCCCATCCCCTTCACCATCTTGCCGGGGATCATCCAGTTCGCGAGGTCGCCATTCTGCGCCACCTGCAGCGCGCCCAGGATGGACAGGTCGATATGCCCGCCACGGATCATCCCGAAGCTCTGCGCGCTGTCGAAGAAGCTGCTGGTGGGCAGGGCGGTGATGGTCTGCTTGCCGGCATTGATGAGGTCCGGGTCCTCCTCCCCCTCATAGGGGAAGGGGCCGAGGCCCAGCATGCCGTTCTCCGACTGCAGCTGCACCGTCATGCCATCCGGCACGTGGTTCGCCACCAGCGTCGGGATGCCGATGCCGAGATTGACGTAGAAGCCGTCCTGCAGTTCGCGCGCGGCGCGCGCGGCCATCTGGTCGCGGGTCCAGGGCATGTCGTGGCGCTCCTCAGGCCTGGGATTCAGCGCCGGCGGCGGCAGCCGGGGCACGCTTGCGGACGGTGCGCTGTTCGATGCGCTTCTCGAAATCGGGCGGGCAGACCACCAGGCGCTTCACGAAGATGCCGGGGGTGTGGATGTGGTCCGGGTCGATCTCCCCGGGCCTCACCAGGTGTTCCACCTGCGCCACCGTCACGCGCGCCGCGCTGGCCATGATCGGATTGAAGTTCCGCGCAGTCTTCCGATAGACGAGGTTGCCCTCATGGTCGCCCTTGTAGGCGTGGATGATGGCGAGGTCGGCGAACAACCCGCGCTCCATCACATAGTGCTCGCCATCGAATTCCCGGACCTCCTTCCCCTCCGCCACCGCCGTGCCGTAGCCGGTCTTGGTGAAGAAGGCGGGGATGCCGGCGCCGCCGGCGCGGATGCGTTCCGCCAGCGTGCCCTGCGGGTTGAATTCGATCTCCAATTCGCCGGCCAGGTACTGCTTCGCGAAGGTCGCGTTCTCACCGACATAGCTGCTGATCATCTTGCGGATCTGGCGCGTGTGCAGCAGCAGGCCGAGCCCCGCATCGTCGATCCCCGCATTGTTGGAGATGACGGTGAGGCCCTTCACCCCGCTTTCCCGGATCGCCTCGATCAGCAGGGACGGGATGCCGGAGATGCCGAAGCCGCCCGACATGATGGTCATGTCGTCGCGCAGCACGCCGGCCAACGCCGCCTTCGCATCCGGATGGATCTTTCGCATCGCGCTCTCCCGCCCGCGGCCGCCGAATACGGCGGCCCGTGATGGCGCGAAACTATGCGGCGCGGAGCTTTACGGAAAGGGGGTTGGGGGAGGCTTGCGCAGCCTTCCAGGCGCCGCTATAGGGCGCGCCTCGCCACGGTGCGGGGCCATAGCTCAGTTGGTAGAGCGCTTGAATGGCATTCAAGAGGTCAGGGGTTCGACTCCCCTTGGCTCCACCAGTTCGATGAAGACGCCCGCCGGCATGGCGGGCGTCTTTTTCGTTTTGGGGGACCGGTTCGTTTGGGGGACCGGTTCGTTCGGGGGAACGGGGTGGGCTACCCGATCCCGACCACGCGCCAGGCCGCTTCGGCGCCATTCGGCTCCCGGATGGTCAGCACCTCCCCCGGCCGCGGCATGCCGAGGTGCAGGATGCGGTGCATGGGCGCATCCGGCGCGGCCGCCGCATCGGCGAAGAAGCGCAGCGACCAGCCATCCTCGTCATGCGTCACGTCGCCCGCCATGGGGGGCTTCCCCGCGGCTTCGTAGCGGGCGGGCCAGGGGGCGGGATCGGCCAGCCAGGCGCCCGCATCGGGCTGCCCCTGGCCGTCCAGCGCGATCGCGAAGACGATGCGCGCGGGTTCGTCCCCCGCCCCCGTTCCCGGGCTCCAGGTCATCACCAGCGTGACGTCAACCAGCTTGGCGGCGCTCACCCTCTATCCCTTCCTGGACTATCCAGAGGGGAGGCGAACGCGCGCCCCGCCCCAGGGTTCGGCAGGGGCCGGCCGATCAGATCGCCACCCGCACGCCGAGCTCGACCACGCGGTCCGACGGGATGCGGAAGAATTCCGTGGCCGGCACGGCATTGCGGCTCAGCGTCGTGAAGATCCATTGCCGCCAGCGTGGCATCTTCGGCACGGCGGCCGCCACCACCGTCTCCCGCCCCAGGAAGTAGCTGGCCTGCATCGGCTCGAACGCGATGCCGATGTCGCGCAGCGCCTCCAGCTCCCGCGGGATGTGGGGGCTTTCCTGGAAGCCGTAGCGCAGGATCACGCGGTGGATGTCGGGGGCCAGTTCCGTCACCTCCCGCCGCTGCTCGACGCGGGGGATGTCCTCGTTGATGACGGTGACGAACAGGACCCGTTCGTGCAGCACCTTGTTGTGCTTGAGGTTGTGCAGCAGCGCCCCGGGGACGAGATCCGCCTGCCCGGTCATGAACACCGCGATGCCGGGCACCCGGATGGTGCGCGATTGCGGCAGGCGGGCGATGAAGGATTTCAGCGGCAGGCTGTCCTGCCGGAAGCGCAGGAACAGCAGATCCCGCCCCTGCCGCCAGGTCAGCATCAGGGTGAAGGTCAGGATGCCCAGCAGCAGCGGCACATAGCCGCCCTCCGGGATCTTCAGCGCGGTGGAGATGAAGTAGGCGAGGTCGAGCATCAACAGCGGCCCGAACACGGCGATGACCAGCAGCAGCGGCCAGCCATAGGCCCGCCGGAACACCAGCATGGCCAGGCAGGAGGTCGCCAGGAAGGTGCCCGTGACCGCCAGGCCATAGGCCGCCGCCAGGCTGTCGCTGGTCTTGAATTCCAGCACCAGGATGATGACGCCGATCAGCAGCATCATGTTGACCTGGGGCATGTAGATCTGGCCCTGCTCCGTCTCGCTGGTGTGGCGAACCTCCAGCCGCGGCACGAAGCCCAGCTGGACGCATTGCCGCGCGATGGAGAAGGCGCCGGAGATCATCGCCTGGCTGGCGATGATGGTGGCGGCCGTCGCCAGGATCACCAGCGGCAGGCGCAGCCATTCGGGCGCCAGCAGGAAGAAGGGATTCGCGATCGATTCCGGCTCGGACAGCAGCAGGGCGCCCTGGCCGAAATAATTCAGCGCCAAGGCCGGCAGCACGAAGGCGGCCCAGGCCAGCTGGATGGGCTTGCGGCCGAAATGGCCCATATCGGCGTACAGCGCCTCCGCCCCCGTCACCGCCAGGACGACGGAGCCGAAGGCGATGAAGGCGGCCAGCTTGTAGTAGGCGCAGAAGGTGATGGCGTGGTGCGGCGACAGCGCCGCCAGCACTTCCGGCTCCTTGATCACCTCGATCAGCCCCAGCAGGCCGATAGTCCCGAACCACAGGGCGCAGATCGGCCCGAAGATCTTGCCCATGGTGGCGGTACCCCGCCACTGCACCAGGAAAAGCGCGATGAGGATGCCGAGCGCGATCGGCACCACCGCTTCCTCGAAATGCGGCGAGATGACCTTGAGCCCCTCCACCGCGGAGAGGACGGAGATGGCCGGGGTGATGATGCCATCCCCGAAGAACAGGCTGGCGCCGATGATGCCGAGCACGGCAACCCACCAGCGCCCCCGTGGCGTCCGGGTATGGCGTTGCGCCAGCGCCATCAGGGCGAGGATCCCGCCTTCCCCCCGGTTGTCCGCCCGCAGCACGAAGATGACGTATTTCACCGTCACCGTGAGGATGAGGGACCAGAAGATCAGGCTGAGGATGCCCAGGATCTCCCACCGCTCGATCCCGTCGGCGGAGAAATGCAGCAGGGCGGCGCGGAGGGCGTAAAGCGGGCTGGTGCCGATGTCGCCATAGACGATGCCCAGCACGCCGATCAGGGCGGCCAGCGTCACGGGACGTTCGGCCGCGGGGGAATGGCTCAAGGGTGCGCTCCAGTGGCGGAACGCGGCGAGGCATAGGCCCGGCGGGTGGGGGGGCGCAAGCGCGCCGTCCTCCGCCGGCCATGTGCCATCAACGAGCCAGCCTCAATGCCCCCGAAGGATCTGGCTGAGGAACAGCTTCAGGCGATCCGTCTTCGGGTCGCTGAACAGGCTCTCCGGCTCCCCGCTCTCCACGATCTCGCCCCGGTCCATGAACACCACGCGGTCCGCCACCTGGCGGGCGAAGCCCATCTCATGCGTCACGCAGATCATGGTCATGCCGGTGGAGGCCAGCATCACCATGGTGTCGAGCACTTCCTTGATCATCTCGGGGTCGAGCGCCGAGGTCGGTTCGTCGAACAGCATGATCTTGGGCTTCATGCACAGCGCGCGCGCGATGGCGACGCGCTGCTGCTGGCCGCCGGAAAGCTGGCCCGGATACTTCTTCGCCTGCTCCGGGATGCGCACCCGGGTCAGGTATTCCATCGCCAGCTCCTCGGCCTCCTTCTTCGGCATCCGGCGCACCCAGATCGGCGCCAGGGTGCAGTTTTCGAGGATGGTGAGATGCGGGAACAGGTTGAACGACTGGAACACCATGCCGACCTCGCGGCGAATGGCGTCGAGGGATCGGAGGTCGTCCGACAGCTCGATCCCATCCACCAGGATCTTGCCTTCCTGGTGCGTCTCCAGCCGGTTGATGCAGCGGATCAGGGTGGATTTGCCGGAACCGGACGGCCCGCAGACCACCACGCGTTCGCCGGTGGCGACGGAGAGGTTGACGTCGCGCAGCACATGCAGCGCGCCGAACCACTTGTTGACGCCTTCCAGCACGATCGCCGGCGGCGCATCCGTCCGCATGGCGGAGGCGATCTGGGCCTCGGTCTCGATGGTCTCGCTCATTGTGTCTTTCCCTGTCTTCCGGCACCCGGCTTGGTCGGCGTGGTCATCACGGGCCCAGGTTGCCCCGGGCCTGCCGCTACCGCCGCCGATGCCGGTTGAGTTCGCGTTCCAGATCCTGGCTGTACTTCGACATGGCGAAGCAGAACACCAGGTAGATGAGGCCGATGGTGATGTAGACCTCGATCCCGAAGCCCTGCCAGGCAGGTTCCACGATCGCGGTCTTGCCCGCCGTCAGCAGGTCGAAGATGCCGATGATCAGCACCAGCGACGTGTCCTTGAAGAAGCCGATGAAGGTGTTCACCAGCGGCGGGATCACCAGCCGCAGCGCCTGCGGCAGGATGATGAAGCCGGTCTTCTGCCAGTAGGAAAGGCCGAGCGCATCCGCCGCCTCATACTGCCCCCGCGGCAGGGTCTGGAGGCCGGCGCGCACCACTTCGGCCAGGTAGGCGCCCGCGAAAAGCGTGATCGCCACCTGCGCACGCAGCAGCTTGTCGATGTTCATGCCCTCCGGCAGGAACAGCGGAAACATGACGCTGGCCATGAACAGCAGGCTGATCAGCGGCACGCCGCGGATCAGTTCCACATACAGCACGCAGAGCGTCTTGATCGCCGGCAGCTTCGACCGCCGGCCGAGCGCCACCAGCACCGCCAGCGGGAAGGCGAAGGCGAGGCCGAAGGTGGACAGGATCAGCGTGATGGGCAGCCCGCCCCAGCGTTCCTGCGGGACATAGGTCAGGCCGAAGACGCCGCCCCACATCAGGATGCCGATCGCGGTCAGCGTGCCGACCCAGATCGGGATCAGCCGCCAGTTCCAGAAGCGGCGCAGCGCGGAGACGATGTAGAGCGCGACGAACAGCACGCAGACCAGCAGCGGCCGCCAATGTTCCTCATAGGGATAGGTGCCGAACAGGATGAAGCGGTGCTTTTCCGTCACCACCGCCCAGCAGGCGCCAACGCCCTTGATCTCCCGGCACGCCTGGGTCTGCGCCTGGCCGTTCACCACCGGGACGGACCAGATGGCGTTGAGGAAGGCCCAGTCCACGAAGCCGATGGTCCAGCGCACCACCAGGTAGCCCAGCGCCAGGGTGATGGCGGTGTTGATCCAGGATGAGAACAGGTTCATCCGCGCCCAGGCGACGATGCCCGTGGTGGCAACGGGCGGCTGCCGGCGCTCGGCGCCGGGCTGGTGCGGCACGGCCGTGTTGGCGGTGATGTCGCTCATGGCTCAGCGCTCCACCAAGGCGATGCGGGCGTTGCGCCCGAAGCGCACGGGGAAGGTGCGCCGCAAGGCGCACGGGGAAAAGGACAACGCGCTGCGGCCCT
>NZ_JBHYGL010000040.1:70575-216282 GCF_051859025.1 Falsiroseomonas sp.
TGATGTCTGTCGGCTTCATGGGGCTCACCGCTCCACCAGCGCGATGCGCGCGTTGCGCCGCAAGGCGCACGGGGAAAAGCACAACGCGCGGCAGCCCTTGATGTCTGTCGGCTTCATGGGGCTCACCGCTCCACCAGCGCGATGCGCGCGTTGTACCAGTTCATGAACAGGCTGATCGACAGGCTGATGGTCAGGTACACCAGCATGATGATGGCGATGCCCTCGATCGCCTGGCCAGTCTGGTTCAGCGTCGTGTTCGCGATGCTGACGATGTCCTGGTAGCCGATGGCCACGGCGAGCGAGCTGTTCTTCGTCAGGTTCAGGTATTGCGACGTCATCGGCGGCACGATCACGCGCAGCGCCTGGGGCAGCACGATCCGCTTCAGGATCTCGCCGCGCCGCATGCCGAGCGCCTCCGCCGCTTCCCACTGCCCCTGGTTCACCGCCTGGATGCCGGCGCGGACGATTTCCGCGATGAAGCCGGCGGTGTAGGTCACAAGGCCGAGCAGGAGGGCGAAGTATTCCGGGCTGATGGAGATGCCGCCGCGGAAGTTGAAGCCGCGCAGCGCGGGGATGTCCGGCGTGAAGGGCGCGCCATGCGCCGCCCAGACCACCAGCGGCAGCCCGACCATCAGCGCCAGGCCCGCCGGCCAGATCTTGCGCGGCTGGCCATCCGCATACTGCTTCGCCCGCATGGCGCGCGCATAGGCCCAGGTGCCGACGGCGCCCACGACCATGGCCAGCAGCGCCCAGTTATGCGCGGGCAGCCATTCGATCCAGGGCAGCTTCATGCCGCGGTTGGACAGGAAGACGCCATCCACCGGGTTCAGCGCCTGGCGCGGCCCGGGAAGGCCCTGGAGGATGGTGTACCAGAACAGCAGCTGCAGCAGCAGCGGCAGGTCGCGGATGACCTCAATGTAGAAGCTGGCCAGCTTGGAGACGAGCCAGTTCTTCGACAGCTTGGCGATGCCGATCAGCGTGCCGAGGATGGTGGCGAGGATCACGCCCACCACCGCGACCTTCAGCGTGTTCAGCACGCCGACGGTCAGGGCGCGCAGGTAGCTGTTGGTCGGGTCGTAGTCGATCAGCGATTCGCCGATCGGCAGCCCCGCCTCCCGGCTCAGGAAGCCGAAGCCGGTCGCGATCCGCCGCACCTCCAGGTTGTGCACGGTGTTGGACCAGAGCCACCAGACGATGGCGCCGACGATGCCGACGACGATGACCTGCCAGACGATGGCGCGCAGCCGTTCATCCGACCAGGACAGGCGGATCGGGCGGCGCGGCGGACCGGCGGAGGCCAGGCGCGGATCGGCGGTGGATGAGGACATGAGGCTTCCCTGGTGAAGTGGCCCGGCGGGGTTGGCCCCGCTTCAGGCAGTCAGGCACGGCGTGAAGAAATTCCGAGGGTTCCGGCGGCGGGAAGCCCGCGGGCCGGCACCCTGAAAGTGGGGGGCCGCATCGGTGGCGGGCACCGCCGGGGGCCGGGCAGACAGTTGGGGCGCCGGCATGGTGCCGGCGCCCCCCTGTCACCTCACCGGAACGGCGGCGAGTACTGCAGCCCGCCCGTCGTCCACAGCGCGTTCGGGCCACGCTGCAGGCCGATCGGCACCAGGTTGCGTTCGAACACCTCGCCGTAATTGCCGACCGTGCGGATCACGTTGACCAGCCAGGCATTGTCCACCGTCAGCATCCGGCCGAGGTCGCCCGTGCGGCCCAGCATGCGCTGGACTTCCGGCCGCTGGTCGGACGCGGCGGCCTGCACCACGTTGGCGGCCGTGATGCCCATTTCCTCGGCACCGATCAGGCCGTAATGGATCCAGCGCAGCAGGTCGGCGAAGCGCTGGTCGCCATGGCGGACCAGCGGGCCGAGCGGCTCCTTGCTGATCACGTCGGGCAGGATCACGTGTTCCTGCGGCCGCGCCTGGGCGGAACGGGTGGAGGCAAGGCCGGACACGTCCGTCGTGTAGGCGTCGCAGCGGCCGGAGACATAGGCCTGCACCACGTCGTTCAGCTGTTCGATCACCACCGGGGTGAACTGGATGCGGTTGGCGCGCGCCCAATCCGTCAGGTTCTGTTCGGTGGTCGTGCCGGGCTGAACGCAGATGGTGGCGCCGTTCAGGTCGCGCGCCGTCCGCACGCCGGCGGAGGCCTTCACCATGAAGCCCTGGCCGTCATAGAAATTGATGCCGGTGAAATCGAAGCCCAGCGAGGTGTCGCGCGACAGCGTCCAGGTCGTGTTGCGGGACAGCATGTCCACTTCGCCGGATTGCAGCGCCGTGAAGCGGTTCTGCGCCGTGGTCGGCACGTAGCGGACCCGGTTCGCGTCGTTCCACAGCGCGACGGCGACGGCGCGGCAGTAATCCACGTCGAAGCCGCGCCACACGCCCTGGCTGTCCGGCTGCGCGAAGCCGGCCAGGCCGGTGTTCACGCCGCAGATCAGGCTGCCGCGGGCGCGGATCGCGTCCAGCGTCGTCGCGGCCGCGCTGCCCGCCGGCGCCTGCTGGGCTGCCAGCGGTGCCGCCAGGGATGCCGCCAGGGCCACGCCACCCAGGGCGCGCGTCACAGAAAGGCGAAGCGCCTTCATACCGTCATCTCCCTCATGCCCCGCCCCTTCAGGCCCGGGCTGTTTCAACCGCAGTGGTGCCGCCACGCCGCGCGCCGAACCCCGGGCACCGCCGGCCATCCCCGTTTCAGGGATGCTGCGCCAGCCGCCGCCCCGGATCAACGCGCATCTCGCGGCATGCCCCCCGGCCCACGCCCCTACGCAGGACGCAAGCCCCTGTCAAACGCCGCGTTCAAACGCCGCGTCCGCCTCCCTTGGCGCCCCCCCTTGGCGCCCCGCGGGCGGGATGCGACAGGTCCCTGCCCCCCAGCCCACCCGGCAGAAGGTTGTCCTCCATGCGCATCGTCACCGCGGAACAGCTTCGCGCCGCCCTGCCCTGGGCCGCGCTGGAACAGGCGCTGGAGGCGATGTTCCGCCAGGGCTGCGCCGCGCCGCTGCGCCACCGCCACCCCCTGCCCCAGCCGGGTGACGAAGCGGAGGGCATGCTCCTCCTCATGCCCGCCTGGACGGGCCCGGCATCAGCCGGGGGCTTCACGGGCGTCAAGATCGTCCACGTCCTGCCCGCCAATGGCGCGCGCGGCCTGCCCGCCGTCCAGGCCGTCTACCTGTTGTCGGACGGTGCCACCGGCGTGCCGCTGGCGATGCTGGATGGGGGGGAGCTGACGGACCGCCGCACCGCCGCCGCCAGCACCCTGGCCGGCCGCTACCTGGCGCGGCCCGACAGCCGCCGCCTCCTCGTGATGGGCGCCGGCCGCGTCGCCACCACCCTGGCGGAGGCCTGGTGCGGCCGCTTCCCGATCGAGGATGTGGCGATCTGGGCCCGCAAGCCCGACCAGGCCGAGGCCCTGGCCCGCCGCCTGGCCGCCCACGGCCTGCCCGCCCGCGTGGCGTCCAGCCCCGATCCCGGCGGCTTCGACATCGTCTCCTGCGCCACCCTCTCCGACGCGCCACTGGTGCGCGGCGCCGAAATCTCCCCCGGTACGCATGTGGATCTGGTCGGCGCCTTCCGCCCGACGATGCGGGAGAGCGACGGCGCCCTGCTGGCCCGCGCCACTGTGGTCGCGGATACGCGCGCCGGCGTGCTGGCGGAGGCCGGTGACGTCGTGCAGGCCATCGCGGAGGGCGCGATCACGGAAGCCGCCGTGGTCGCGGACCTCGAAGCCCTGACCCGCGGCGCCCATCCCGGCCGCACCCGCCCCGATGAAGTCACCCTGTTCAAATCCGTCGGCTGGGCCGGGGAGGATCTGGCCGCCGCCATCCTGGCCTACCAGGCCGGCTGACTCAGATCCGCGCCTTCTCCGCCTGGTATTTGCGAAAGAGCTGCTCGGGCAGCAGCAGCTCCTCCTCCAGCCGTTCCAGCGTCTCGTAGTCCATCAGCGTCTTGATGTCGTCGATGGAGAACAGCAGGTCCGGCCGGTCCACGACTTCCCCCGTCTCCAGCGTGTGGCGCAGCAGCGCCAGCGCGTTCTCCATCGCCTTCAGCGCGGCGGCCGGCAGCATCCGCGGCACACTGACGCGCTTCACGCCCAGTTCCTTCAGACGCTTCACCGGGATCAGCGGCGTGGTCGGGCGGCTGCGGATGCCGAAGCCGATATTGATGCTGATGGGAATGTCCACCGCATCGACCAGGCGCTTGATGTCATCCTCTCCCCTGACGGTGTCGGGGAAGATCATGTCGGCGCCGGCGGCGGCGTAGATCCTCGCGCGCTCGATCGCGCCCTCGATCCCCTCCACCGCGATGCCGTCGGTGCGGGCGTTGATGATGAAGTCGCGGTCGCGCCGCCCCTTCACCGCGGCCTCGATCTTCTTCGCCATCTCCCGCGGGTGGATCAGTTCCTTCCCCTTCATGTGGCCGCAGCGCTTGGGGAATTCCTGGTCCTCGATGTTGATGCCGACGACACCAGCATCCTCGAACATCCGCACCACGCCGAAGACCGTGACCGCATTGCCGTATCCCGTATCGGCATCGGCCATCAGCGGGATGTCGACCGATGCCGCCATGGCGCGGCAGGCATCGACATTCTCGTGCAGCGACATCATCCCGGTGTCCTGCACGCCGAGCCTGGCATTCGCGATGCCCGCGCCACTTGTGCTGGCGGTGTGGAACCCCGCGCGCTGCGCCAGCCGCAGGCTGTAGCCGTCATAGACACCCGGGGAGACGACTACGTCCTCCCCCGCCAGCAACTGGCGCATGCGGGTCGTCTTCTTCATCGCGCGATGTCCTGATTGCCGGGCCCGCGGCAGCGTAGCATCCTGCGTCCGCGGCGAAAGTCCCGCGGAGGAAACGATGATGATGCGCAGGCGCAGTGCACTGATTCTGGCAATGATGGCTGCTGCCACGCGCAACGCCGTGGCGCAGCCGATCGACGGCACGGCCACGGTGGTCGTGCCCTATGCCCCGGGAGTGACGGACCAGGAGGTGCGCGCCCTGGCGCCGCTGCTGCGCGGCGCGCTCGGCCATGCCGTCGTGGTGGACAACCGCGCGGGTGCCGGCGGCGCCATCGGCGCGCGTGCCGTGGCGGCGGCCCGGCCCGATGGCCGCACGCTGCTCTATGCCGCCGGCGCCGTCGCCACCGTGCTTCCCCTGCTGCCCAACCCGAATTATGCGTTCGAGGATCTGGTGCCCCTCTGCCGCGTGACGGCGAACACCCATATCCTCGCCGCGCGCCCCGATGCGCCCTATGCCAGCTTCGCGCAGATGCTGGCCCATGCCCGCGCCAATCCGGAACGCGTGGTCTTCGCGAGTTCCGGCGCCGGCACCGCCGTGCATTTGGCGGGGGAGGCGATGGCCCGCACCGCCGGCGTGAAGCTGCTGCACGCGCCCTTCCAGGGCCTGGCACCGGCGATGACGGCGGTGCTCGGCGGCCACGCCGATTTCGTCATCGGCCTGCCCGTCGCCATCCTGCCCGCCGTCGCCGATGGCCGGCTGCGCGCGCTGGTGCAGTTCGGGGAGACACGCAATCCGCTGGCCGCCGATGTGCCGACGCTGCGCGAAAGCGGCGTCGACCTGGTGCAGAGCGTCGATATCGGCCTCTTCGCCCCGCGCGGCCTGCCGGATGCCGTCGCCGCGGCCTGGGTGGAGGCGGTGCGCGTGGCCATCGCCAGCCCCGAATTCCGCGAATTCGCCACGCGCGCCCGCGTCAACCCCGCCTTCCTGCCGCCGGACCTCTTCGCCGCCGCGCTGCGGCGCGACCGGGAGATCTATCGCGCGCTGATCCCAACGCTCAGCCTGAGCTGATCTGAGGCTTCGCCGCGGCCGCGATCTCCGACAGCGTCGCGCACCAGGGCTTCACGGCCAGCACCGCATCCAGCGCCTGTTCCAGGTGCCCGATGCGGTGGGGCTGGCCGACCAGCCAGGGATGCAGGCCGAGCAGCAGGCACCGCCCCGCGCCGCCCGCCGCATCCGCCGTCAACCGCGCCGCCGCCTCGCCGACCAGCGGCGGCCATTCCCAGCCCGGGATCAGCTTCGCCCACATCATCTGCGCATCATCCAGTTCCGCCATCACGGGGATGGAGACGATGCCGGGCGTGGTGTTCAGCAGATAGGGCTGTTCGTCATTCGGCCAATCCGCCAGCCATTCCAGCCCGGCTTCCGCCACCAGCCGAGGCGTGTGAGTCGATTCCGAAAAATCCTGCGCGATCCAGCCGCGCGGCCGCGTGCCGGTGCTGCGTTCCACGCTGGCGATGGCGGCAGCGATGGCCGCGCGTTCCTCCTCCTCGCTCATGTGGCTGGCATGCAGGCGCGTGGCGTGGCTGGGATGCGCCGCCACCTCATGCCCTGCCGCCACGATCGCCTCCACCACCGCGGGGTGGCGTTCCGCCGCCGCGCTGCCGAGTGCCACCGTCGCGCGCAGCCCGCGCGCCGCCAGCGCCTCCAGCACCCGCCAGATGCCGATGCGGTTGCCGTAGTCCCGGTAGGTGAAGCTGCGCCAATCCGGGGAAAGGTTGCCCCAGGGCCCCTGCGCCCCCGCGACGCGCTTCGTCCCCGGCGTGTTCAGCAACTCCCAATGCTCGAGGTAGAGCACCGGCGCGAAGGCAAGCCCTGCATCGCCCGGCCAGCGCAGCGCGCCCCGTCCCGGCAGTGGCGCGTAGGGATAGAGGTCGTGGTCCATCCCCGGCTGGCGCAAACCGGCCATGTCAGCGACCCTCCAGCGCGGCCATGACGCGCGGATGGTGCTGGGCCAGGTACCAATCCGCGATCTCCGCGCCGGTGGCCTGCCACACGCCCTCATGCCCCATGATCCAGGCCAGCGTTTCCTCCAGGTGCCGCGCGCGATGCGGCTGGCCCATGTTGTAGGGATGCACCGCCAGGCACATCACGCGGCCCTGCGTCTCCCCATCGGCGTAGAGCCGCGTGAAGGCGTCGCGCACCATGCGGCAGTAATCCGGTGCCTCCCACCCCGCGCGGTTCGTCACGGCGTCGTTGAGGTCGACGGTGTAGGGCAGGGAGATCATGGTCTGTCCACCACGGGTGCGGATCGGCCAGGGCTGTTCGTCATGCACCACGTCGCAGAAGTAGCGGAACCCCGCTTCCGCCACGAGGTCCGGCGTGTTCAGCGTGTGCGACAGCGCCGGGCTCAGCCACCCCGCCATGCTGCCGCCGCCGGTGACGCGCGCATAGCTCTCGACGCAATCGCGGATATAGGCGCGCTCCTCCTCCTCCGGCACGTCCCACAAATAGCGCGTGTTGTAGATGCCGTGGCACATCACGTCCCAGCCGCGGTCGAGGCATCCCTTCATCACCTCCGGATAATGCTCGAAGGCCGCGACGCCGAGGCTGACGGTGCAGCGGATGCGCAGCCGGTCCATCATGTCCGCCAGTCGCCAGAAGCCCACGCGATTGCCGTAGTCCCGCGTGCCATAGCCCTGGATGTCGGGATGCGGCGTGCGCGGCCAGGGATCGCGCCGCGCGCCAACCGGCGGCAGGAATTCGTAGTGCTCCACATTCGGCACGACCCAGAGCGCGACGCGCTTGCCATCCGGCCATTGCAGCCGCGGCCGCATCGGCAGCGGCAAATTGGGGAAGCGGTCCTCGGGATTCATGCGCGGTCTCTTGGGGGCATGTCGGGAATCATGCGCCGCGTCGCGAGGGCGGGCAACGCACCTTGTCCAATACTGCGATACGCGCCTAGCCTCCGCGCATGACGAACACGCCGCGCCCACCGCTCGATCTCGACACCTACTTCCCCGAGGTCGCGCAGATCAGCGACGCATCGCTGGCGGAGAAGGTGCGCGCGGTGTGGCGCGACCTCTGGGCGCAATCCTCCTTTGACGATCTGGCATCGGTGCCGACATCAGGCGAGATCGCCTATCCCAACGTGCCCCATACCCGCAGCGTCACCGCCCTCGCCCTCGCCATCGCCGATGTGTTGCAGCGCTTCCACGGCACGCAGATCGACCGGGACGTGCTGATCGCCGCCTGCCTGCTGCAGGATGCGTCGAAGCTGGTGGAATACCAGCCGAAGCCCGGCGGCGGGGTGGAGAAGACACCGCTCGGCCGCGCCATGCCCCATGCGTTCGAGGCAGCGCGCCTGGCCGCCCAGCACGGCGTGCCGCTGCCCGTGCTGCACATCATCGCCACCCACAGCCCATCGGCGGCGAAGCTG
Organism: Falsiroseomonas sp.; assembly: GCF_051859025.1. Taxonomy (GTDB): domain Bacteria; phylum Pseudomonadota; class Alphaproteobacteria; order Acetobacterales; family Acetobacteraceae; genus Falsiroseomonas. Next base: position 78,745 of record NZ_JBHYGL010000040.1, read on the forward strand.
CCGGAGACGCTGGAAGGCCGCATCGTCTACCTGGCGGATGAGATCGACGTCACCGCCATCCATGGCGACCAGTTCGTCAAGGAACAGATCATCCGCCGCCGCTGAAACCCGGAGAGAGAACCGCATGAAGATCACCCGCCGCGCGGCAATCGCCGCGGCCCTCGCCACACCAGGATTGGCAATGGCGCAAGGCGCCTATCCCAACCGCACCATCCGCCTCGTCGTGCCCTTCCCGCCGGGCGGCTCCACCGATGTCGTCGGGCGCCTCGCGGCGGAACGGCTGCAATCCGTGCTGGGCCAGTCCGTGGTGGTGGAGAACCGCGGCGGCGCCTCCGGCGGCGTCGGCTCCCAGGCCGTGGCGCGGATGGCGGCGGATGGCTATTCCCTCGTCGTCTCCGGCGTCGGATCGCACGGCATCGTCCCCGCCGTCGTCGCCAACCCCGGCTACGACGCACTGCGCGACTTCACCCATGTCGGCATGCTCGGCCTGTTCCATTCCGTGCTGGTCGTGCATCCCAGCTTCACGGCGCGCGACCTGGCAGGCTTCATCGCGGAAGCGAAGCGCCGCCCCGGCCAGGTGAACTACGCCACCTCCGGCAATGGGTCGTCGAACCACCTGATGGGCGAACTCATCAAGCTGGAAGCGGGTGTCGATATCGTCCACGTCCCCTATCGCGGCGCCGGGCCCGCGCTGCAGGCGGTACTGGCGAACGAAGTGCCGGCCATGTGCGACAGCCTGCCCAGCGCCGCACCCCATATCCGCGCCGGCACGCTGCGCGCGCTGGCCATCTCCGCCCGCACGCGCCTGCCGACCATGCCGGACATCCCCACCTTCGTGGAATCCGGCCTGCCGCGCGTGATCGTGGAGAACTGGTTCGGCATCGCCGGGCCCACGGGCATGCCGGCGGAAGCGACGGCACGGCTCAGCCGGGCGATGGCCGATGCGCTGTCTCAGCCGGAACTCGTCGCGCGATTCCGGGAGATCGGGTTCGAGCCGCAGATCATGGACCCGGCGGCGACAACCCGCTTCGTCGAGGAGAATATCGCCTTCTGGGCGGATGCCGTGAAGCGCGCGGGGGTCACCAACCTGTAGCTGGGGAAGGCGCTGCCTTCCCCAGACCCCTACCGCCAGGGCCGAACCGGCCCTGGACCGTCTTCAGCCGCGCGTGACCGCGTCGCGGCGGGCCACCATGCGATAGACGACCAGCACGATGATGGCGCCTACGACGGCGCCGATCAGGCCCGCGCCTTCGCCCGCACGATACCAGCCGATCGCCTGGCCGAGCCAGGTCGCCACCAGCGCACCAACGATGCCCAGCAGGATCGTCACGATAATGCCGCCGGGATCACGCCCCGGCATGACGAACTTGGCGATCGCACCCGCGATCAAGCCGATGATGATGGTCCAGATGAAACCCATGGCGGCGCTCCTGCCTCTGCCGCGACGTAAATCGCGGCAGGGGCCCGGGTTCCCGCCCTGTCGCGCTGTTCAGCGCCGCAAGGCGGGCGCCCGCGGATGGCGCGGCTGGGCATAGAGCGTCGCCTCCTCCGTCCCCTCCGGCCAGCCACCCGCGGGCAGGCCGACATTCCGGACGCTCGGGTGCAGCGCGACGAATTCCTCATCAATGTCGATGCCAAGCCCCGGCGCCTCCGGGATCATCAGATGCCCGTCGCGCAGTTCCGGCGTGGCCGTCACGCAGCGCGCGCGGCCTTCCCAATCCGGGTCCATCTTCTCCAGGATCAGCGCATTGGGGATCGAGGCCAGCACATGCAGCGCCGCATATTCCGCAACGGGGCCGAGCGAGCCCGCATGCGGCGCCACGGTGGCGAAGCGGCTCTCCGCATGCACCGCGATCTTGCGCAGCCCCGTGATGCCGCCGCAGCGCCCGGCATCCGGCTGCACGACATCCACCAGACCCTCATGCAGCAGCGTCGCGATGCCCTGAAAGCCGCCATGCCGCTCGCCGGACGCCAGCGGCACATCGGTGGAGCGGCGCAGCCGCCGGTAGCCCTCCATATCCTCCGGCGCCAGCGGTTCCTCGACGAACAGCGGCGAGAGCGGCGCCAGCGCGTGGCAGATGCCGATGGCGTCCGGCGCCGTCAGCCAGGGCGGGCCATGCGCGTCGATCATGATGTCGATGTCGTCGCCCACGGCCGCGCGGATCGCGGTCGCCTTCTCCACCGGATTCTTCACACCCCCGGTCTTCAGCGCGCGAAATCCCTTGGCGACGGCGGCGCGCGCCTGGTCCGGCGTGCTGGCATGGGCATAGGCGCGGATACGGTCCCGCAGCCTTCCGCCCAGCAGCTGCCAGACCGGCACGCCCAGCGCCTTCCCCTTGATGTCCCACAGCGCCATGTCGATGGCGCCGATCGCGCCCTGCCCGACCACGCCCGACATCCCATGCCCCATCATCGCGACCTGCATGCGCTGGGTCATGAGCTCGATGGCAAAGGCATCCTGCCCGATGACAACGGAGGAAAGGTCCCGCACCGCGGCCTCCACCACCCGCGGCCAGCCGCTGCCCTCCCCGATGCCGGTGATGCCGTCCTCCGTCTCCACCTTCACGAACAGCCAGTTGCGCGTGCCCGTGGTGATGGAATTCCGCACATCCGCCGCCCAGCCGGAGACGCCGAGCGGCCCCGCCTGCATCAGGAAGGTGCGGATGCCCGTGATGCGCGGACCCTTGATGGCGACACTCATTGCACCGTGATCCCCGCTTCTCGGATGAGGGTGGTCCAGCGCGTCAGTTCCTCCCGGTACAGCGCCTCGAAGACGGTGGGGGAGGGGCTTTCAACCGGCTCGATCGCGAGCGCCTTCAGCCTGGCCTGGAACTCCGGCAACCGGACGGCGGCGAGGGTCGCGGCATGGAGCGCGGCGAGGATGGCGGGCGGCGTGCCGGCCTTCACGCAGATGCCCTGCCAGGACCGCATCATCGCCGCCGGCGGCAGACCGGCCTCCCCGAAGGATCGCACCTCCGGCAGGCCCTGCGTGCGGTCCTGCTGCATCACGCCCAGCATGCGGACGCGGCCCTCCGCCACCGCCGGCGCCTGGTAGCTCGCGACCAGGTCGAACATCATCTCCGTATCGCCCGCCATCAGCGCCTGGAAGGCCGGCGCGCCGCCGCGATACTGCACGGCCTCGAACTTCCCGCCGATGGCGCGGAACAGAAGCTCCGCGCCGAGGTGGGAGGATGTGCCGACCCCCGCCGTGCCGATGGTCACGCCCGGGCCGCGCGCGCGGGCGACCGCTTCCTCGATGTTGGTGATGCCGGACCGGGCGCTGGCCATGACGACGACGGGCAGCGCCGTCAGCTGCCCGACCATCACCAGATCCCGCGCGGGATCGTAGCCGAGCTGCGGGATCAGCCCCGGATTGGTGACGAGTTGCAGCCCCGCGAAGCCGATCGTCAGCCCATCCGCCGGCGCCTGCACCAGGGCCTGCGTCGCGATGTTGCCGGAGGCGCCGGGCCGGTTCTCCACCACCACATTCTGCCGCAGCGCGCGCCCCATCTCCGCCGCGGCCAGGCGCGCGACGAGGTCCGCCGTGCCGCCGGGCGCGAAGCCCACCACCAGGCGCAGCGGCCGGTCCGGCCAGGCTTGCGCGCGGGCGATGCCCGGCATGGCCAGCGCCGCGGCCAGCGCAGTGCGGCGGGTGATCGTCGTCATCATTCTCGTCCTTCCTCCAGCCGCGCAATCAGGTCGCGCTTGGCCGCCATGGCATGGGCGAAGGCCGCGGCGGCGGCGGCCTCCGGTTCGCGGGCCGCGATGGCGGCCAGGATGGCGCGGTGCTGCGCGGCGGCTTCCGCCATCCGCGCCTGCCCGAAGCCCAGCCGCAGCCGCACCGTGTTCACGAAGGCACTCCGCGCCTTGTAGAGCGCGGTGGCCTGCGGATTGTCCGCCGCATCCTCCAGCGCATCGTGGAAGGCCTCATTCGCCGCCAGCGCCGCGGCGGCGTCGCCCTTCGCGGCCGCGTCGGCATAGGCGGCTTCATGCACCGCCATGGCGGCGATCTGGGCCGGGCTCGCCCGTTCCGCCGCGCGGCGGGCCAGCAGGGACTGAAGGGCGCCGCGAAGGTCGTAGAGGTCCGCGAACAGCTTCGCGTCCAGCACCGGCACCACGGCGCCGCGATGCTGGCGGATCTCGACCAGCCCCTCACCCTCCAGCGCCAGCAGCGCCTCCCGCACCGGGGACATGGAGACGCCGTGTTCCGCCGCCAACGCGCCCAGCGTCCGGTGCGTGCCGGGCTGCCAGGCGCCGCCCAGGATGTCGGCGCGGAGGCGGTCCCGCAGGCGGGCATAGGCAGGGGTGGAGAGGGCTTCGGCCATGGGTCTATTCTGTATAATCGATTTTCGAAAACAACAAGCAGCAAACATCATCCCGGCGCCATTGACCCCGCCCGGGGCGATGCTTCACTGGCATCATCATGGAAACGAGCCCCGATCCCGCCCTCTCCGGTAAGGCCCGCAAGGCGGGCGTGCTGGGCTGGCCCGTCGCGCATTCCCGGTCGCCCCGCCTGCATGGCTGGTGGCTGGCCAGGCACGGCATCGATGGCGCCTACCTGCCCCTGCCCGTGCGGCCGGAGCGGTTCGCCACGGCGGTGCGCGCCCTGGCCGATCTCGGCTTCGCCGGCGCCAACGTCACCATCCCCCACAAGGAAGCGGCCTATGCGCTGTGTGACGTGGTGGACCAGGTGGCGAAGCGGGCGGGGTCGGTGAACACGCTGGTCTTCGATGCCGATGGCCGCATCCATGGCACCAGCACCGATGGCTTCGGTTTTCTGGAGTCCATCCGCGAACAGGCGCCGGGTTGGGTGGCCAGCGATGGCCCGGCCGTGATCCTGGGTGCCGGCGGCGCGGTGCGGGCCGTCGCGGCCGCGCTGCTCGATGCCGGCTGCCCCCGCCTGATCCTCGTCAACCGCACGCCCGCGCGGGCGGAGGCGCTGGCCCGCGATCTCGGCGGGCCGGTCGAGGTCGCGGCCACGGCGCCGTTGGAGGAAGCGAGCCTCCTGGTGAACGGCACGTCGCTCGGCATGGCCGGCGAGCCGCCGCTGGAGATCGACCTCGCGCCGCTCCCCGCCACCGCTGTCGTGGCCGACATGGTCTATGTGCCGCTGGAGACCCGCTTGCTGGCCGCCGCCCGCGCGCGGGGCCTGCGTGGCGTGGATGGCCTGGGCATGCTGCTGCACCAGGCGCGGCCCGGATTCCGGGAATGGTTCGGCGTGGAGCCGCAGGTGGACCAGGCCTTGCGGGACTACGTGGCGCACGACATCCCGCGCCGATGAAGGTCCCCTGTCCATGAAGGTTCTGGGCCTCACGGGCAGCATCGGCATGGGCAAGTCCACCGCCGCCCGCACCTTCCGCCAGCTGCGCGTGCCCGTCTTCGATGCCGATGCCACCGTCCATCGCCTGCAAGGCCGGGGCGGCGCCGCCGTGCGCCCGATCGAGGCCGCCTTCCCCGGCACGGCGAAGGACGGAAGCGTGGACCGGGAGGCGTTGCGAAACCGCGTCCTCGGCGATCTCGCGGCGCTCAAGGTGCTGGAACGCATCGTCCACCCCCTGGTCCGCCAGGCGGAGCGTGCCTTCCTGGCCGCCTGCCGTCGCCGCGGCGAAGCCCTCGCCGTGCTCGACGTACCGCTGCTGTTCGAGACGAAGGGGGAGGGGCGGGTGGATCTGGTGCTGGTCGTCTCCGCCCCCGCTGCCGTGCAGCGCGCCCGCGTGCTGGCCCGCGGCGGCATGACGGAGGATCGGCTGCGCGCCATCCTCGCCCGCCAGATGCCCGATGCCGAGAAGCGCCGTCGCGCCGATCATGTGGTAAGGACGGGTCTGTCCCGTCACGCCGCCCAGCGCCAGATCAGGGCGATCGTCCGCCGTCTGCGCTGACCCGATTCGAAAAGCCGTCTCCCCCCCCTCGGGGGGGAGAGGGTTGGGAGAGGGGAGGGGCGCTTTTCTGGAGAGTTGAATGCGCCAGATCGTCCTCGACACCGAGACCACCGGCCTCGACCCCGCCACCGGCGACCGGGTGATCGAGGTTGCGGCCATCGAGATCTACAATTTCATGCCGACCGGCCAGGCCTTCCATGTCCTGGTCGATCCCGAGCGCGACATCCCCGAGGAAGCCACGAAGGTCCACGGCTTCACGGCGGAGATGCTGCGCGGCAAGCCTCTGTTCCGCGACATCGCCCAGCCCATGCTGGACTTCATCGGCGACAGCGAGGTGATCGCCCACAACGCCCGCTTCGACTACGGCTTCCTGGATGCCGAACTGGTCCGTGCCGGCCACAAGAAGCTGGACCGCACGCGGATGGTGGACAGCCTGGAGATCGCCAAGCGCCGCTATCCCGGCCTGCCGAACAGCCTGGATGCGCTGTGCCGGCGGCTTGGCGTCGATAATTCCATGCGCACCAGCCACAACGCGCTGTTGGACGTGAAGCTGCTGGCGGAAGTCTATCTGGAGTTGATGGGCGGCAAGCAGCCGGGGTTCGAGCTGGCGGCCGCCACCAGCAAGCCCGCCCTGCCGGGCGTGGTGATCGCCGCCCCCGTCGCCCGCAGCCCCGTCCTGGTCCAGGCGAATGAGGCCGAAGTCGCCGCCCATACGGAGTTCGTCACGAAGCGCCTGGGCAAGGGCGATCCCCTCTGGCTCAAGCCGCCCTTCGCCGAAGCACCGGCCACGGAAGCCCAGGCCAAAAGCTGACCCTCCCGCATCCCGGGGGGTTGTCCTACATTGGGGGCATGAACCCGCCCCGCCCCCGCGTCGCGCTCTTCGTCACCTGCCTGGTGGACCTGTACCGGCCTTCCGTCGGCTTCGCCGCGCTGAAGCTGCTGGAGGAAGCGGGCTGCGAGGTGGTGGTGCCGGACACCCAAACCTGCTGCGGCCAGCCCGCCTACAACAGCGGGGACCGCGCCACCGCCACCGACCTGGCCCGCGCCGTGGTCGATGCCTTTTTCCCCTATGACTACACGGTGGTGCCCTCCGGCTCCTGCGCCGGGCAGATCGCGCACCACTACCCCGCGCTTTTCGCCGATGACCCGTTCTACCGGGGGAAGGCGGAGGCGCTGGGCGCCAAGACGCATGAGCTGACATCGTTCCTGTTCGATGTGCTCGGCCTGAAATCCGTCACGGCCCGCTATGACGGCATCGCCACCTACCACGACAGCTGCTCGGGCCTCCGCGAACTCGGCGTGAAGGCCCAGCCCCGCGCGCTGCTGAATAGCGTCGAAGGCCTGGCACTGAAGGAAATGGCGGAACCCGAGATCTGCTGCGGCTTCGGCGGCACCTTCTGCGTGAAGTATCCCGACATCTCCAACCGCATGGTCGGCGACAAGACCAAGGATGTGGCGGCGACGGGCGCGGACACGCTGCTGGCCGGCGACCTCGGCTGCCTGCTGAACATGGCGGGCAAGCTGAAGCGCGAAGGCTCCAGCGTTAAAGTCCGGCATGTGGCGGAGGTGCTCGCCGGCGTCACCGGCGATGTCGCGCCGATCGGGGAGGCTCACTGATGGTCCAGGTCACCTCCCCCGCCTTCAAGCGCAACGCCGCCGCGGCGCTCGAAGATGCGGGCCTCCAGAAGGCCCTCGGCAAGGCCAAGGGCGCCTTCCTCCAGCGCCGCGCCGCCGCCGTCGCCGCCCTGCCGGAGTTCGAGACGCTGCGCGACACCGGCCGCGACATCAAGAACCACACCCTCGCCAACCTCGATTTCTACCTCGAGACCTATGCCTCGAACGTCGAGAAGGCCGGCGGCCAGGTCCATTGGTGCTCCACCGCGGCCGATGCCCGCGCCGCCGTGCTCGACATCTGCCGCAAGGCCGGCGCGAAGACCGTCACCAAGGGCAAGTCGATGATCTCCGAGGAGATCGGCGTGAACGACCACCTGGAAGCCCATGGCATCCAGCCGGTCGAGACCGACCTCGGCGAGTACATCATCCAGCTTCGCCACGAACACCCCAGCCACATCATCGCCCCGGCCTTCCACCTGAACCGGGAGGATTGGGAAGCGCAGTTCCGCCTGTCCCACACCGATCTTCCCAAGGACCGCGTCTTCAACGAACGCCGCGACATCCTGGCCGAGGCCCGTACGCGCCTCCGCCAGAAATTCCTCGCGGCGGATGTCGGCATCACCGGCGCCAATTTCCTGATCGCGGAGACCGGCAGCAGCGTCATCGTCACCAATGAAGGCAATGGCGACCTGACGCAGACGCTGCCGCGCGTGCACATCGTCCTCGCCAGCATCGAGAAGGTCGTACCGACGCTGGAGGACTGCACCTCCCTCCTCCGCCTGCTGGCGCGCTCCGCCACCGGCCAGGATTTCTCCGTCTACACCACCTTCTCCACCGGCATCCGGCGCGAAGGCGACCTGGATGGGCCGGAGGAATACCACGTGGTGCTCATCGACAATGGCCGGTCCAACATGATGGGGACCGACTTCCAGGAGATGCTGCGCTGCATCCGCTGCGCCGCCTGCATGAATCACTGCCCGGTCTATGGCGCGGTCGGCGGGCATGCCTATGGCTGGGTCTATCCGGGCCCCATGGGCAGCGTGCTGACGCCCACACTGGTCGGCGTGGACAAGGCCGGGCATCTGCCCAACGCCAGCACCTTCTGCGGGAAGTGCGAAAGCGTCTGCCCCGTGAAGATTCCCCTGCCCAAGCTGATGCGCCATTGGCGGGAGCGGGAATTCGAACGCCACCTCTCGCCCCAGGGCATCCGCAGCAACATCGCCCTCTGGGCCTGGTTCGCGCGGCGCCCCTCCGCCTATCGCCTGGCAACCCGCCTCGGCATCGGTGCGCTGTCCCTGCTGAGCCGCGGCAAGGGGGCCTTCCGCTGGCTGCCCTTCGCCGGCGGATGGACCGAGGGGCGTGACCTGCCCGCACCCGAACCGGGAGGCACCTTCATGGCCCGCTATAAGGCGCAACAAGGAGCCCGCCGATGAGCGACCACGAGGCCGAGCGCGTGCATGGCCACCGCTTCCCCCAGAACCAGCCCGCCCGCGTTCCCCAGCGCCCGACCGGCACGCTGGCGGAAATCTACGCCGGCATCGATGCCGATACCCCCGCCGCCCGCCTGAACCAGGATCTGGACCGGATCGAACGGTCGCTCGCGAAGCTGGAACAAGCGGTGCAGGAGGCGTTCGAGGCCGAGCAGGCCATCGCGCAGCAGGGCGCCGACCAGGACCGGGGCGAATGAGCAAGGACGCCATCCTCGGCGCCATCCGCCGCGGCCTGAAGCGCGGCCCCCTGCCGGCCGACCAGCGCGCCATGCTGGAAGGCCGCCTGGCGACCCATCCGCGCCATCTGATCCCGGCGCGGTCCCGCCTGCCGCGGCCGGAGCAGATCGCGCTCTTCATCCGCAACGTGGAGAAGGAATTCGGCACGGTCGAACGGGTGCCGGATGTCTCCGCCATCCCCGGCGCCGTGGCGGATTTCCTCGCCGCCCAGAACCTGCCCGCCCGCCTGGTCGTGGCCCCCCACCCCGAACTCGCTTCCCTCGACTGGTCCGCCCGCCCGATGATCGAGCGTGAGGCCCGCGCCGCGCGGGATGGCGACGTCGTCTCCCTCCAGCATGGCTGGGCGGGTGTGGCGGAGACGGGAACCATCCTCTTCCCCTCCGACCCCGTCCGCCCCGCCACGCTGAACCTGCTGCCGGAGACGGAGATCGTCGTGCTGCGCGCCTCCGCCGTGGTCGGCGCCTATGAGGAAGCCTGGGACCGGCTGCGCGCCGAACGGCAGGATGCGATGACCGGCGGCTTCATGCCGCGCAACCTGATGTTCGTGACAGGCCCGTCGCGCAGCGCGGATATCGAGCAGACGCTGGAACTCGGCGCCCACGGTCCCCGCCGCCTGCATGTGCTTCTGGTGGAGGACGAACCCGCCCCCCGCATGGCCAGCCCCGCCGAGGCGCGGGCCGAGGCCCCCGTCCAGCCCGGCCAGCCCGCCGCCCCCGGCGACTGACCACCGGCCGTGATCCGACGCGCGCGACCCAAGGGGCTGAGCGGCACCGACCTCGCGCTGTGGCACGCCTACACCGCGGAGATCACGCCGCTCTTCGGCCGCGTGCGCCCCACTGCGCCGGAACCGCCGCCCCCGCCCCCCGTGCCGCCGGCGGAGCCGATCCTGGTGAAACCCGCCCCCGCGAAGCCCGCCGGCCGGCCCGCCATCCCGGAAATCCGCGTGGGCGAGGCGCCGGGCGGCCTCGACCGCAAGCGCTGGACGGCGCTGCGGCGCGGCGACATGCGCGCCGAACGAACGCTCGATCTGCATGGGCGGCGCGTGCAGGAAGCCCATGCGGCACTCCGCGCCTTCATCCATGACGCGGCGGCGGACGGCATCCGCACCGTCACGGTCGTGACGGGGAAGGGGCCGCAGCCCGAGGGCGGGATCCTGAAGCGCGAATTGCCGCACTGGCTGAATGCGCCGGACCTCCGGCCGCTGGTGCTGGGGGCGGCGCATCCGCATCCCACCAATGCCGGGGCGGTGAACCTGCTGCTGCGGCGGGTGCATCGGGCGAAGGGGTGGTAACGGTGCTTTCCAGGCCAGGTGGGGGGAACGCCGTTCCCCCCACACCCCCCATGCCAAGGGCCAGCGGGCCCTTGGAACCCAGGCCATTGATGACGGTCCAGGGGCGGTTCGCCCCTGGCCGGGGGTGCAGGGGGGCGGTGCCCCCCTGCTACTCATGACCCCCTTCGGCGCCCGCCTCCGCGCGCTCCGCCGCGCCCGCCGCGTCACCCTCAAGGACATGGCCGCAGCCCTCCAGGTCTCCTCCGCCTATCTCTCCGCGCTGGAGCACGGCCATCGCGGCCGCCCCTCCGCCGGCCTGGTCCACCAGGTGAACGAGTTCTTCGGCCTGATCTGGGACGAGGCCGAGGAGCTGTCGGAACTGGCAAAGCTCTCCCACCCCAAGGTCACGCTGGAGACCGGCGGCCTGACGCCGGAGGCGACGGCACTCGCCAACCGCCTCGCCGACACCATCCACCGCCTCACCCCGCAGACGGTGGCCGCCATGCACGCTTTGCTGGACCGGGAAGCACCGTCCGAGAAACCCCGCCTCCGCCGCGCCGCAGGCCGGTAGACGCAGGCCAGCCCGCGGGCTTTCATGACAGTCCCGTGACACCGCGAAGGCGCGTTCTTGTCCACCTCGGTCATGCTGCTGGTCCTGCTCGGCGCCGCCCTGCATGCCGGATGGAACGCGCTGGTGAAGTCGGGCGGCGACAAGCTGCTGGACACCGCGCTGGTGGTGCTGGGCTCCGCCACCCTGGCCGCCATCGCCATCCCCTTCCTGCCGCTGCCGGACCCCGCTTCCTGGCCCTTCCTGATCGCCTCCGGCGTCATCCACCTGCTGTATTTCTGGCTGGTCGCCGCCGCCTATGGCAGCGGGGAGATGAGCCTGGCCTACCCGCTGATGCGCGGCACCGCGCCGCTGCTGGTGGCGCTTCTCAGCGGTTCCGTGCTGGGGGAGGCACTCGGCCTGGCAGGCTGGGCGGGCGTAGTGCTGATCTGCGGCGGCGTGCTGGCCATGGCGTGGAAGCGCGGCGCGAAGCCGGACCTCCCAACCATCGGCTTCGCGCTCGCCAATGCGCTGGTCATCGCGACCTACACGCTGGTGGATGGCACCGGCGCGCGGGCGTCGGGCCATGCAGTTTCATACACCTTCTGGGTCTTCCTGCTGACGGCGCTGCTGTTTGTGGGCCTGGTCGCCTGGCAGCGCCCGGCGGCGCTGGCGGGCCATGTCCGCCGGCGCTGGCGCATCGGGCTGGGGGCGGGGATGGCGACGCTCGGCTCCTACGCCCTGGCGCTCTGGGCGATGACGCAGGCGCCCATCGCGGCGGTGGCGGCGCTGCGGGAATCCTCCATCCTGTTCGGCGTCGCGCTGGCGGCGCTGCTATTGGGGGAACGCCCGGGCCCGACGCGCATTGCCGGCGCGCTGGCCATCACCCTCGGCGCCGCCTGCCTCCGCCTCGTCTGAAGGATGTTTTCGAGTGCACCTCGCTGTCCTGGGGGCCGGGGCCATCGGCCCGGCCTCCGCCATCCTCGCCATCTCCCGCGGCCACAGCGCCATCCTCTGGTCGCCGTCCGGCGGCGGGATCGCGGGGATCGACGGCACGCTGCACGCGGAGGGCCTGATCACCGGCGCCTTCCCGGTCCCCACCACCACGAGCCTCGACGAAGCCTTCGCCGGCGCCGATGCCGCCTTCCTCGCCGTCCCCGCCTATGCCTTCGCTGATGTCCTGCCCCGCATCGCGGCGAGCCTGCCCGCGAACCTCCCCCTGCTGATCGCCCCCGCCGCCAGCCTGGCGCCGCTCGCGCTCGACGCGATGCTCGCCGCCCGCGGCGCGGACCCTGGGCGCGCCCCCATCGGCGCCATGGCCACCACCCCCGGCGGCGCCCGCCGCCTGGGGCCGGACCGGGTGAAGGTTGCGATGCTGCGCAGCGCGGTGGAGGTCGCCGCCATCCCCGCCGCCGCCGGCCCCGCCATGGCGGCCCTGGCCCAGGACCTGTTCGGCCATGAATGCCCGCCCTCGCCCGATGCGCTGCATGCGAGCCTGCTGAACCTGAACCCCATCGCCCATGCCGTGATGGCGCTGACCAACGTCACGCGCATGGAGCGCGGGGAGGCCTGGTCCCAATACGCCATGATGACCCCTGCGGCCTGCCGCATCATGGAAGCGATGGGCGCGGAGCGCGATGCGCTTGCCGCCCGCTTCGGCCATCGCCTGGACAGCCTCGCGAGCTTCCTGCAGCGCGCCAACGGCGTCCCCCCCGCGCCGCTCGCGGAAACCGCCGCCGCCATCGCCGCGAAACGCCCGGACGTCCTCGGCCCGAAGACCCTGGAAACCCGCTACGTGACAGAAGACGTGCCCTTCGGCCTGTCCTTCTACCTGGCCCTGGCCGGCACCACGCCGATGCCCGTCACATCGGCCGTGGTCACGGCGCTGGAGGCGCTGTGGGGCCGCGACCTTCGCGCCAACCCGGTCCTGGACGCGATCGACCTGGCCAGCCTGCCGCGCGGCCTGTGGGAAGGCATCGGCCGCGCCTGAACAAACCCGCCGCCCGGGGCGGCGGTGGGGGTCATGATCTTGCGCGGAACCCGCGCGCGGCTATGGTCCCGGCCATTCGTCCCAGGCCGCCAGGCCCCAATCGCAAGGATCGTCCATGGCCGACTACGTCGTTCCCCAGCCCGCCCAGGCGGCGCTGCCCGTCAAGGGCGGCGGCCTGTTCCCGGTGCGCCGCATCTTCTGCGTCGGCCGCAACTACGCCGAGCACGCGATCGAGATGGGTTCCGACCCGACGCGGGAGCCGCCCTTCTACTTCACCAAGCCCTCCGACGCCGTCGTCATCAACGACGCCGACATGCCCTACCCCTCCGTCACCAAGTCCCTGCACCATGAGATGGAGCTGGTCGTCGCCATCGGCACCGGCGGCGTGGACATCAAGATCGAGGACGCGCTGAAGCATGTCTGGGGCTACTGCTCCGGCCTCGACATGACGCGCCGCGACATCCAGAACGAGGCGAAGAAGACCGGCCGCCCCTGGGACATGGGCAAGGGCTTCGACCAGTCCGCCCCGATGGGCATGCTCGTCCCGGCGGCCGGCATCGATCCCTCCAAGGGCAAGATCGAGCTGCGCGTGAACGGCAAGGTCACGCAGACCTCAGACCTCTCCAAGCTCATCTGGTCCGTGCCGGAAGTGATCGCGAACCTCTCCGGCCTGGTGCGGCTGGAACCGGGCGACCTGATCATGACGGGCACGCCGGAAGGTGTCGCGGCCGTGGTCCGCGGCGATGTCCTCGAAGGCTTCGTCGAGGGTGTCGGCACGGTCAAGACCAAGATCGTTTGAGGTCGCATGGCGGTTCGGAAGAAGGGGGCGGAAGCCCCCGCGGTGATCCAGGCGGCCAGGCCGCTGCGCATCGTCACCTGGAACATCAATTCCGTCCGCCTCCGCCTGCCCCTGCTGGCGGATCTCGTCGCGGCGCTGAGCCCCGACGTGATCTGCCTGCAGGAGACGAAGTGCCCCGACGAACATTTCCCGCATGAGGGCGTCGAGGCCCTCGGCTTCGCCCATCGCGCCATCCGCGGGATGAAGGGCTACAACGGCGTCGCCATCCTCTCGAAGCTGCCCTTCGCGACGCGCGACGGCGCCGATCCCGATTGGTGCGGCAAGGGCGATTGCCGGCACCTGGCCGTGGAGATCGACGCCCCCGGCGGCGCGGTGGAGCTGCACGATTTCTATATCCCGGCCGGCGGCGACATCCCCGACCGCGAGAAGAACATCAAGTTCGCGCACAAGCTGGATTTCGTGGCGGAGGCCACCGCCTGGTCCGCGCAACGCAAGGCGGCTGGCGGCTTCAGGCGCGCGGTGCTGGTTGGCGACCTCAACATCGCGCCGCTGGAACATGATGTCTGGTCGCACAAGCAGTTGCTCGACGTCGTCAGCCATACGCCGATCGAGACCGCGGCCCTGACCGCGATGATGGCGGCCGGCGAGTGGCATGACGCGCTCCGCCACTTCGTCCCCGCCGATCAGAAGCTCTACACGTGGTGGTCCTACCGCGCCGCCGATTGGCGCGCCTCCGACCGCGGAAGGCGGCTGGACCACATGTGGGTCTCCCCCGACCTCGCCGGCGGCCTTCGCAGCCACACCGTGCTGAAGGACGCCCGCGGCTGGGAGAAGGCGTCAGACCACGTCCCCGTGCTGATCGAGGTCGCGACCTGATCCGCCGCTTTCTCCGTCGCTTCGGGCCGCTGCTCGGAGCCGTCCTGCTGCTGCAGACGGTGCTGGCGCCCTCGCTTTGCCTGGCGCGTGGCGCCGGGCATGCGGCGCTGGTGATGGAGATCTGCGGGCCGGACGGCCTGAAGCGCGTCGCCATCGGCGCCGATGGCCAGGTCCTGCCCCTGCCGGCGCATGACCCGGCGGAACACGGCCCCGGCTTCTGCCCCGCCTGCCACGCCGTGCCCGCGGTCGCGGCGCTCGACCCGCCGCTGCTGCCCACGCCCCATTGGGTGCGCGTGGCGCAGGCGGACGCCCTCCCCCAATCCACCGCGCCGCGCCCGCCCATCCGCGGGCCGCCGCTCGGCGCCCAGGCTCCCCCCCTCTCCTGACGGTCCGCGCGGCACCGCGCCGCGCCTTCGCGCACCTATCAGGACAGGAACGGAACCATCATGCGTCTCATCACGCGTTGCCGGCTGCTGGCCGGCACGGCGCTGCTCGCGCCCACCCTCGCTTTCGCCCAGGAAGCCACCCCGGGCATCTCCATCACCGTCACCGCGCCGCCCATCCCGGCCGCCGCAGCGACACCTTCCAACGAACAGGCGACCGAGGAAGCCCGCCGCATCCCCGGCAACGTCTCCATCGTGCCGGCGGAGCGTTTCCTCGACCGCCCCGGCTCGACCACGCTGCGGGAGATGCTGGACCTCACCCCCGGTGTCTTCGCCCAGCCGAAATGGGGCGAGGATTCGCGCCTTTCGATCCGCGGCTCCGGCCTGGCCCGGAACTTCCACCTGCGCGGCGTGCGCCTGACGCTGGATGGCATGCCGCTCAACCAGGCCGATGGCAGCGGTGATTTCCAGGAACTGGATGCGCAGCTTCTGCAGCGGCTGGAGGTGTTCCGCGGCGGCAACGCCTTCGCCCTCGGCGCCAACACGCTGGGCGGCGCGCTCAACGGCGTGTCCCAGACCGCGCAGAGCAACCCCGGCGGCACGGTCCGCCTGGAAGCCGGCAGCCATGGCTTTGCCCGCGGCTTGCTGAGCTATGGCGCCACGGCCGGTCAGGCCGATGCCTTCATCGCCTATTCCACCCTCAGCCAGGAAGGGTTCCGCGACCACAGCGCCGGCCGCAGCCAGCGCGTCAACGGCAATGTCGGCTATCGCTGGTCGGACAATGCGGAGACACGCTTCTACGTCACCTACAACAACATCTGGCAGCAGATCCCCGGCGCCGTGACGCGCGCCCAGGCGCTGCGGTCGCCCCGCACCGCCGCTAGCGCCAACCTGACGGGCGACTACCAGCGCAACATCGAAAGCCTCCGCCTCGGCAGCCGCACCGCGGTCCGGCCGATGGAAGGTGTGCTGCTGGAAGCCGGCATCAGCATGGTGCGGCGTGAACTGGACCACCCGATCTTCCAGTACATCGACCAGCGCAACGACGATGTCGGCGCCTATGCCCGCGCCACGCTGGATGGCGTGGTGGGCGGCATGGACCACCGCCTGGTGGTCGGCGCCAATGCCGCGATCGGCGTCACCGACAGCAACCGGTACCTGAACATCGGCGGCCGCGCCGGCACGCGCACCGCCTCCTCCCTCGACCGCGCGCGCACCAACGACCTCTACGCCGAAAGCACGCTGCGGGTGCGCCCCGATGTCGCGATCATCACCGGCCTCCAGGCCGGGGAGGCCTATCGTGCCTCCCGCGACCGCTTCCTGACGGAAGCCGTCACATCCGCCGATCCCTTCCGCGACGACAGCGGCAGCGGCCACTGGCAGTGGCTGAACCCGCGCTTCGGTGCGCTGTGGGACGTGACGGACCAGGCGCAGCTCTTTGCCAACCTCACCTGGAGCACGGAGCCGCCGACGCTGTCGGATCTCACGCCGCTCGTGGCCGTGGGCGGCTTCTCCCGCCTCGACGCGCAGCGCGCCGTGACGGCGGAGGTGGGCACGCGCGGCCGGCAGGGCGACCTCAGCTACGAGGTCACGCTCTACCGATCCTGGATCAAGGATGAGATCCAGCTCCTCGCGGGCCCCACGGCGGGCACGTCGCTGGCGCAGAATGTCGACCGCACCATCCACCAGGGGATCGAGGCCGGGGCGGATTGGCTGGCGGCGCGGGATTCCATCGTGGTCGGCGACACGCTGCGGCTGCGCGGCGCCTACACCTTCAGCGATTTCCGCTTCGACGGGGACCGCAGCTTCGGCGACAACGAGTTGCCCGGCGCGCCCCGGCACCTGCTGCGCGCCGAACTCCGCTACGCCCATCCCGCCGGCTTCTGGGTGGCGCCGAACCTGGATTGGGTGCCGCAATCCTTCTACGCGGACAACGCCAACACGCTGAAGACCAGCAGCTACGCCCTGTTCGGGCTGCGCGGGGGCTGGGATGTCGGCCATGGCGTGACCGTCTTCGCGGAGGCGCGGAACCTCGGCGACACGCGCTACATTTCCAGCACCAGCGTGGCGACGGTGGCGAATGCGAACAGCGCGCTGTTCGAACCGGGCTTCGGCCGCAGCGCCTATGCGGGGGTGCAGTTCCGCTTCTGAAACCCGCCCGCCCCCTGGGCATGAAAAACGGCCGCCGGCTTCCACCGGCGGCCCCGCTCATTCAGCTACGGTTGCCGCCGCCGCTGCTCTGTCCGCCCTTGCGGCCGGCCTCGGACGCCTTCTCCCGGTCCTGCGCGAAATTGCCGGGGTTGTTCTGCGCGCCGCCGCCGCCCTGGCTCTGCTGGCCGCCGCTGCGGCCGGCCTCGGACGCCTTTTCCCGGTCATTGGCGAAGTTGCCGGGGTTGTTTTCCTTGCCCTGGCTCTGCCCGCCGACGCGGCCGGCCTCGGCTGCCTTCTCCCGGTCATTCGCGAAGTTACCGGGGTTGTTGTCCTTACCCAGGTGCGTGCCGCCGACATGGCCGGCGCGCGCGGCCTTCTCCGGGTCATTCGCGAAGTTGCCGGGGTTGTTCTCCCGCCCCTGGTGCTGGCCGCCGGTGCGGCCGGCCTCGGACGCCTTCTCGCGGTCATTCGCGAAATTGCCGGGATTCGAATTGCCCTGGTTGTTGCTGGCCATGATGTCGTTCTCCCATCTCTCACTCGGTTGGGGCCGCCGGTTTTCCCCCGCTGGCCCATCCTCCGCCGGCCTTGCGGGCCTGCTTCGGGGACGGGCGGAAGAACGCGACCGGCGCCGTCGCGGATGCGCGTGTTGAGGGGATTTCACGCGATGCGTTCGCGCAGCGGTGCCGAACCGTGCCGGTCGTGCGGCGCGCGCGTTCCCGCTGCCGCTGCTCACGAGTTAGGAATCCTGGCCGGAACCGCAGCGCAGCATGGCGCGTTCTGAGGGGCATCCAGGACGTCCGGATGGTCCGGGGCAGCGGCGGTCACGCCGCGCGGCACGATGCCGTTCGCCCGTCCATCCGCCCCCTGACCAAAGGAGATCAGGATGAACGAGGCCCCGCCTTGTGCCGCCCAGCCTTGCGCCACCGCGCCTCGTGACGCGGATGCACGCCCCGTGCTGCTCTGCCTCTCGCACCTCCGCTGGGATTTCGTCTTCCAGCGGCCGCAGCACCTGATGACGCGCGCGGCGGCGGACCATGAGGTGATCTTCCTGGAGGAACCGCTCCACCAGGATGTCGCCGCCCCGCACCTCGATTGCTCGCCCCGTCCCGGCGGCGTCACCGTCGCGCAGCCGATCCTGCCGCATGGCACCACGCCCGATGCCGCCGTCGCCGCGCAGCGCGCGCTGCTGGACGATTGGCTGGCGCAGCGCGCCGGCCGCAAGCTGGTCGCCTGGTTCTACACGCCGATGGCGCTCGCCTTCGCCGGGCATTTGCATCCCGACGTCACCGTCTATGACTGCATGGATGAACTCTCCGCCTTCCGCGGCGCGCCGCCGGCGATGCTGGAGATGGAGCGCCGCCTGATCGCCCGCGCCGACCTCGTCTTCACCGGCGGCCGCAGCCTGTACGAGGCGAAGCGCAACCGGCACGCCCGCGTCCATTGCTTCCCCTCCTCGATCGATACCGCGCATTTCGGCCAGGCGCGCCTCGGTCCGGCGGAGCCGGAGGCGATGCGCGGCCTGAAGCATCCGCGCCTCGGCTTCTTCGGCGTCATCGACGAACGCATGGACCTCGACCTCGTGGCCAAGCTCGCCGCGCTGCGGCCCAACTGGTCCTTCATCATGGTCGGCCCGGTCGTGAAGATCGAGGAAGCCGCCCTGCCGCGCGCCGCCAACATCCATTGGCTCGGCGGTCGCGGCTATGCGGACCTGCCCGCGCATCTCGCGCATTGGGACATCGGCTTCATGCCCTTCGCGCTGAACGACAGCACGCGCTTCATCAGCCCCACCAAGACGCCCGAATTCCTCGCCGCCGGCCTGCCTGTCGTCTCCACCCCCGTCCTGGACGTGGTGCGGGACTACGCCGATGCGGGGCTGGTGGAGATCGCGGAGGATGCGGCCGCCATGGCCGCGAAGGCGGAAATGATGCTGGCGCGGGATCGCGGGCCCTGGCTCGCCCGCGTCGATGCGCAGCTCGCCCGCAATTCCTGGGACATCACCTGGGCGCGCATGGCCGGGCTGATCGGCGATGTCACAGTGCCGCAGGTATCGGCGGCGCGCGCGGGTGCCGGCCGTGCCTTCCACACCATTCGCGCAGCGGGGGCGGCCCATGTTTGATTGGCTCATCGTGGGGGCCGGCTTCGCCGGTTCCGTCCTGGCCGAGCGCCTGGCGACGCAGCGCGGCGACAAGGTGCTGGTCATCGACAAGCGCGACCACATCGCGGGCAATGCCTATGACCATCTCGACGAAGCCGGCCTGCTGATCCACCGCTACGGCCCGCACATCTTCCACACGAACAGCGAAGCGGTGTTCGGCCACCTCTCGAAGTTCACAACGTGGCGCGACTATGAGCACCGCGTGCTGGCGGAGGTGGTAAGCCCCACCACCGGGCAGAAGGTGCAGGTGCCGATGCCCATCAACCTCGACACCATCAACACCCTCTATGGCCTGTCGCTGACGGAGGAGGAGGTCGAGGGCTGGATGGCGGCACGGGCGGAAAAGCCCGGGCAGATCCGCACGAGCGAGGATGTGGTCGTCTCCAAGGTCGGGCGGGAGCTCTACGAACTCTTCTTCCGCGGCTATACGCGCAAGCAATGGGCACTCGACCCCAGCGAGCTCGACAAGTCGGTCACCGCCCGCGTGCCCACGCGCACCAACACCGATGACCGCTACTTCACCGACCGCTTCCAGGCGATGCCGCAGGATGGCTACACCGCGATGTTCGCCCGCATGCTGGACCAGCCCGGCATTACGGTCCGCACCGGCCTCGACTTCGCGGAAGCCCGCAAGCGCTTCAGCTTCCGCCGCGTCATCTGGACGGGGCCGGTCGATGAGTATTTCGGCTTCCGCTACGGCAAGCTGCCCTATCGCAGCCTGAAGTTCCGGCATGAGACGCTGGACCGCGAATGGGCGCTGCCGACCGGCACGGTGAACCACCCGGCGGAGGAGACGCCCTTCACCCGCGTCTCCGAATACAAGTGGATCACGGGCCAGCAGCACCCCAGGACCAGCGTGACCTATGAATTCCCGTCGGCGGAGGGCGACCCCTACTACCCCATCCCGCGCCCGGAGAACGCCGCGCTCTACAAGCGGTACGAGGCGCTGGCCGATGCGGAGCAGGACACCTGGTTCGTCGGGCGGCTCGCCACCTACCGCTACTACAACATGGACCAGGTGGTGGGTCAGGCGCTGGCGACCTTCGAGCGCATCCAGAAGGTGGTGCCGCCGGCCGCCGCGAATGACGAGACCGCCGCCCGCGTCGCCGCTGGCGACTGACAGGCCGGCCCGCATACCGCGCGAAGACGGCGCGCGGGATCCGGTAACCGGCCGCCTGCTGGCGGCGCCGGAGGGGCGGAGGCGAGGCTGCTGCGCGGGTGAGCCCGGGGGGAACGCTGTTCCCCCCGTACCCCCCATGCCAAGGGGCAGCGGCCCCTTGGAACCCATGAGATACAACGACGAAGGGGGGAGGGGGCTTCGGCCCCCTCCCCCCTTCGTCGTTATGCCCCCGGTCCAGGGTCCGGTTGGACCCTGGCGAGGGGGTGCAGGGGGAGCAGCGCTCACCCTGCGGCAACCCGCGCTACTCCGCCGCCTGCTTCGCCGGCTCCGTCCCCGGCATCCGCACCCGCAGCCTGCGTATCCGCCTTGGATCCGCGTCCAGCACCCGGAATTCCAGGCCGGAAGGGTGGGAGATCAGTTCCCCCCGCGCCGGCACGCGCCCCGCCAGGGTGAAGACCAGCCCGCCGACGGTATCGATGTCGGAGTTGCGCTCCTCCTCCGTCAGCACGCTGCCGAACTTGGCCTCGAAGGCTTCGACGGTGGTGCGGGCGTCGAGTTCCACCGTCCCGTCGGGCCGGTCCTGCATGGTCACGGGCGTGACCTCGTCGTGCTCGTCGGCGATGTCGCCGACGATGGTCTCGACCAGATCCTCGATCGTCACCAGCCCGTCGATGCCGCCATATTCGTCCACCACCAGCGCCATGTGGATCCGCGCCGCGCGCATCTGCAGCAGCAGGTCCAGCACCGGCATGGTTGGCACCACGAACAACGGCCGCCGCATGATCGCCTTCAGGGAGAAGGTCGCGGGGTCCCGCCCCACGGCGGCGAAGACGTCCTTGATGTGCACCATCCCCGCGATGTCATCGAGGTTCTGGCGATAAACCGGGAAGCGGCTGTGGCCTTCGCGCTGGATCAGCCGGATCGCCTGGTCGAGCGTCAAATCCTCCGGCATCGCCAGGATGTCGGCGCGCGGCACCATGACGTCATAGGCCGTCTTGTCCCGCAGCAGCAGCACGTTGGACAGCAGCAGCCTTTCGTTCAGGTCGAGCCCGCTGCCGTCATGCTCCGCCGCGCGGTTGGCGCGCTCCTCCTCCCGGCTTTCCAGCAATTCCTCGACCCGGTCGCGGACGCTTTCATTCTCACGCCGCCCGAGCAGGGTCTGCAGGCGCCCGAAGAAGCTGTTGCGGCGGTCATGGGCGGATTGGCCGTTGCCCCCGCTCATGGCACCAGCCGCGCGCGCGTCGCGGCGGCACCCTCTTTCCAAGGGTTGGGCCGGCCGAGGCGCCGCATCACGCGCGCTTCCGCCTGTTCCATCCGCCTGGCCTCGCCGGCCTCCAGATGGTCATGCCCCGCCAGATGCAGCGCGCCATGCGCCACAAGATGCGCCAAATGGTCCGCGGGCCGGCGGCCATTCTGCCGCGCCTCCCGCCGCACCACGCCGAGTGCCAGGGCGATGTCACCGAGGTGCCCCGGCATGCCGCCGGGGAAGGACAGCACATTGGTGGGCTTGGCTTTCGCGCGGTGATCGCTGTTGAGGCGCCGCACCGTGGCGTCATCCGCCAGCAGCACCGTGACGGCGCCTTCGACCCCGGCTTCGCGCAGCGCAGCCTCGGCGGCCTGCCTGGCGAGTGCCTCAGGCCGCTTCACGGCGGCGCGCCATCCGGGCGCCGCGAGGACGACGGTGATCTCCGCCGCCCCATTCCCGATCCCAGCGCCACCAGGGAGATTCCCTGCCGCGCCGGGCGGTCTACTTAACGGTTCCATCCTTCTCCTTCTGCCCCCGGCCCCGCTGGGCGGCCTCATCCAGGCGCCCATAGGCCGCGACGATGCGTGCCACGAGGGGATGCCTTACCACATCCCGTTCCGCAAATCGCGCCACCGCGATGCCATCCACCCCGTCGAGAATCGCCAGCGCCTCGTTCAACCCGGATTTCTGCCCGGGCGGCAGGTCGATCTGGGTCGGGTCGCCGGTGACGACCATGCGGCTGCCATGCCCCATGCGGGTCAGGAACATCTTCATCTGGGCCGGCGTGGTGTTCTGCGCCTCGTCCAGGATGGCGTAGCAATGGGCGAGCGTCCGGCCGCGCATGAAGGCCAGCGGCGCGACCTCGATCTCCCCGGCCTCGATCCGCCGCTTCACCTGTTCGGCCGGCATCATGTCATACAGCGCGTCGTAAAGCGGGCGAAGGTAGGGATCGACCTTCTCCTTCATGTCCCCGGGCAGGAAGCCCAGGCGCTCCCCCGCCTCCACCGCCGGCCGGGACAGCACGATGCGATCGACCCGCCCGGCCTGCAGCAGGGCGACCCCCTGCGCGACGGCCAGGTAGGTCTTGCCCGTGCCCGCCGGGCCGATGCCGAAGACCATGTCGTTGCGGGCCAGCATGTCCATATAGGCGGCCTGGGCGGGGGTGCGCGGCGCGATCGCGCCCTTCCGCGTCCGGATCGCGGGGATGTCCTGCAGCGGCAGGCGTGGGTCGGCTTCCTGCACGCCCTCAGCCATCCGCATCGCTGCCTCCACCTCCGCCGATCCCACCGCCTCACCCTTCTGCAACTGCCGCCACAGCGCACCAAGCGCCGCTTCCGCCACTTCCGTCCGTTCGGGCGTGCCCGTCACGGTCAGCCGGTTGCCCCGGCTGTTGAGCCTTATCCCCAGCCGGACCTCGATCCGCGCCAGGTTGCGGTCATGCTCCCCGTACAGCAGCGGGACCAGCGCATTGTCATCGAACTGCATCGTGACCACGCGCTGGGCGGGCTGGTCGGCCGAGGCGAGGCGCTGTCGCGCGACGGGTTCGGCGACCCGACCAGCAGGAAGGCCGAAGGGGGGGGTCGAAAGCGCGGCGGGCGGGGTGTTCAAGCGGCGGCCTTCTCCTGACAGGGGGGTGGGGGGGTAGTCCCGGGCGGCCCGTTCCCCGCGGGCCGTTCCGGGGCAGACACGGCAAGGGGATGCACGGCAAGAGAGTTGGGGAGGGACGCCGTGACTTCCACCGCGATCACCTCACCGGGGTGCTGGCCCGCGCCCACGAAATGCACGGGCTGGAGCCAGGGCGACCGTCCCGCGAGCTGGCCGGGGTGGCGACCCTGCCCCGTGACCAGCACATCACAGCGCCGTCCCACGCAGGAACGATTGAACCCGTCCTGCTGTTCCCGCAGCAGCGCCTGGATTTCCTGCAGCCGGCGATCCTTTTCCGCCTCCGGCACCTGCATCGTGGCGCCGGCGGCCGGCGTGCCGGGGCGGGAGGAATACTTGAAGGAATAGGCCAGCGCGAAGCCGACATCGCGGATCAGCGCCATCGTCGCCTGGTGGTCCGCCTCGTTCTCCCCGGGATGGCCCGCGATGAAGTCGGAGGACAGCGCGATGTCGGGGCGTGCCGCGCGCAGCTTCTCCGCGATCCGCCGGTAATCATCCGCCTTGTGGCCGCGGTTCATGGCCTGGAGGATGCGGTCCGACCCCGACTGCACGGGCAGGTGCAGGAAGGGCATCAGCGCCGGGATCTCCCCGTGTGCCGCGATCAGCTCGTCATCCATGTCGCGGGGGTGGCTGGTGGTGTAGCGGAGCCGGGCCACGCCCTCGATATCCGCCAGTTCCCGCAGCAGCCGCGCCAGGTTCCAGGTCTTCCCGTCCAGGCCTTCCCCGTGCCAGGCATTCACGTTCTGGCCGAGCAGCGCGATCTCACGGCTGCCCTGCGCCGCCAGGCGCTTCGCCTCGGCCAGCACGGTCGCGGCGCTACGGGAGTATTCGGACCCCCGCGTGTAGGGGACGACACAGAAGGAACAGAATTTGTCGCAGCCCTCCTGGATGGTCAGGAAGGCGGTGACGCCCTGCGGCGTCGTGCTGTCCGGCAGGAAGTCGAACTTTTCCTCGGCGGGGAAATCGGTCTCGATCACCGCGCCGGCCGCCCGGGTCGCGCGGGCCACCATCTCCGGCAGGCGATGATAGGTCTGCGGGCCCAGCACCAAATCCACATAGGGCGCCCGCGCGGTGATCTCCGCGCCTTCCGCCTGTGCCACGCAGCCGGCGACGGCGAGGATCATGCGATCCCCCCCCTGTTCCTTCGCCTGCTTCAGGACGCGCAGCCGGCCGAGTTCGGAGAACAGCTTCTCCGACGCCTTCTCCCGGATATGGCAGGTGTTGAGCACGACCATGTCCGCGCCCTCCGGCGCCTCCGCCGGCGCATAGCCGAGGGGGGCCAGCACATCCGCCATGCGGGCGCTGTCATAGACATTCATCTGGCAACCCCAGGTGCGGATGAACAACCGCTTGAGGGGCCGCGCGGGCGTGTCACTGCTGGGCGTATGACCGGTGGGCGTGTCACCGGCGGGGGCCGGGACGGAATCGGTGGGGTTCACTGGTGAAAACACTCCGCCGCCCCGCCGATGCCGCGGCGGGGGGAAGCGGGGGATGTGCGCAGGCGCCGCGCCCGGGTCAAGCGACCCCGGGTGACGGCCGCACGGCCGAAGGGTTCATCGCCATGGCGGAAGGCTGCGGGAGGGGGCCGCGCCGGGTCAAGCGGGAATGCGGGCCTTCAGCGGCGCCACCGGCCGGTTCTGCCGCATGGTGGCGCAGGCGCGGGAGATCACCTCGGAACAGGCCGCCGCCAGCGCCTTGCGGTCCGGGTAGTCCGCGGGGTCCACGGGGTCGTGCAGGACGATGGTCGCCCGCCCGCCGGGGTGCCGCGCCAGGCGCCAGAAATGGGTGAAGATGTCGGTATCCCCGTACCACGCGAATAGCGGCCGGTCCCGCCGGCAGGCCGGCAGGCCGCCCAGCCGGTCGAACACCACCGACACCGGCTGCACCTGCCGCGCATGGTCGGCGACGGACAGGAAGGCGCTGCGGAAGGGCAGCACCCGGCCGCCATCGCTGGTCGTGCCCTCGGGGAACAGGATCACGCTGTCCCCCTGGCCCATGCGTTCGCGGATCACCCCGGCCTCCCCCTTCGTGGCGGTGCGGGTGCGGCTGACGAACAGCGTGCGGCCCAGCCGCGCCACGGTGCGGATCAGCGGCCATTGCCCCACTTCCGACTTGGCCACGAAGGCCGCATCCAGCGTGGTGCCCAGCGCCAGCACGTCGAGCCAGGAGGAATGGTTGGACACGAACAGCACCGGCGCCTGGCGGGTTGCCTCCCCCACCACCCGCACCTTCATGCCGATCAGCCAGCACAGCACGCGGAAATAGACCTGCCCGAAGCCCACATTCGCCCGCCCCGGCAGCGCCAGCAGCAGCGCCTGGATGGGGATGGCGATCAGCGTCCAGGCCAGGATCGACACCAGGCGGCGGGATGCGCGGAACCGCCCCCCCAGCCGGCGGAACCCCAGCGCATCCCCCCACAATCCTTCCGGATCGGCGGAGGAGAACTGGATCGGGGACTTCCGGAGCAGGCTGCGCGGGCGCAGCGCGTCGGAAGCGGTCAGGCGGGCGGTGGCTTCCATGGCCCGCATTAACGCGGCGATCCGCGACATGGCAATGAAAGCCGCGCGACCATCGCGTGACGATCGGCAACACACCTGGCGCCCGGAAGCGGCGCCGCATGAAGACCAGCCCGCGACCCCTTGGCCCGAAACGGATCATCCCGCGCGGGAGTGCGTTGTGCGATGCGCCCCGGCACGGCAGGGTGGGGCATGACCCGAACCCGCGAGGAGGCTCCCTCCATGCCGCATCGCCTGCACCGCCGAACCCTGCTGGGCGCCGCCCTGGCCACCCCGTTCCTCGGCACCCCGTTCCTGGCGACCGCCGCCCGCGCCCAGGGCGCCTGGTCGCCGGACCGGCCCGTGCGCCTGATCGTCCCCTTCGCCCCCGGCGGCAGCCAGGACGTGCTCGGCCGCCTCTTCGCCCAGGCGGTCTCGCAGAGCGTCGGCCAGAATGTGGTGATCGAGAACCGCGCCGGCGCCGGCGGCATCATCGGCGCGCAGGAAACCGCCCGCGCGGCGCCGGATGGGCTGACGCTGCTGCTGGCCACCGCCGGGCAGCTCACCATCGCCAAGGCCGTCGGCCGCCGCCTGGCCTATGACCCGGTGGCCGACTTCGCCCCCATCATCCACCTCTCCGACAGCCCGGTCGCGCTGGCCGCCGCGCCCAGCCTGCCCGTCGCCAATACCCGCGAGCTGATCGCCTACTGCAAGGCCGCCCGCACCCCGGTGCCCTACGGCTCCACCGGCATCGGCACCAACACCCACCTCATCATGGAAGACCTCAAGGCGCGGGAGGGGCTGAATGTCGAGCACATCCCCTATCGCGGCGCCGCCGCCGCCTTCAACGACCTGGCCGCGGGGCGGATCTCGCTGATGTTCATCTCGGTCGCCTCCGTCCTCGCCGTCTCGGGCGCGCAGATGAAGGTGCTCGGCGTCTCCTCCCGCGAACGCTTCCCCGCGACGCCCGATGTGCCGACGCTGATCGAGGGCGGGCTGGCGGGGTTCGAGGCCTCCATCTGGACCGGCATCGCCGCCCCCGCCGCCACCCCCGCCCCCATCGTGGAACGCTGGCGCGCCGAATTCGCCAAGGCGCTGGACACCGACCTGGTGAAATCCCGCCTGCCGGCCCTGGGCTCCGTCGCCAATGGCGGCGGCCCCGCCGAATTCGGCAGGCTGCTGCGGGAGGATCTGGAACGCTGGACCCGCGTCGCGGCGCCGCTCTCGATCTCCCTGGAATAGCGCGCCCGATGCGTCTTGCCGTGCTGGGGGCGGGGGCCGTGGGGCCGGCGGCGGCGGCCATCGCCGTCAGCCGCGGGCATTCCGTCGCCCTGTGGTCGCCCCGCGGCGGCGGCACCCATGGCATCGGTGCGACGCTCCGGGTGGAAGGCATCATCGCCGGCACCGCCCGCGTCGATGTCGCGGTCGATGTCTCCCGCGCGCTGTGGCAGGCGGAAGCGGTGCTGGTCTCCGTGCCGCCGCACGCGCTCGGCCCCGTGCTGCGGCGCGTGGCGCCCATGCTGCATGACGGCGTGCCGGTGCTGCTGGCGCCGAGCCATTCCCTCGCCCCCCTGCTGCTGGACCGGCTCCTGGCCAGCCTCGGCCGGCAGGCGCCGATCGGCGCCATGGCGACGCCGCCCCTGCTGGCGGTGCGCGAAGCCCCCGACGCCGTCCGCATCGTCGCGCTGCGGGAAGGGGTGGAGATCGCCGCCGTCCCCGCCGCCGCCGCGCCCGGCCTGGCGCGGCTGGCCGCCGACCTCTTCGGCCTGTCCTTCCGCCCGCTGCCCGACGCCATCGGCGCGGCGCTGGCCAATCATGAGGCCGTTCTGCAGGCCGCGCTCGCCATCGGCAACGCCACGCGGATCGAGGGCGCGGAGCCCTGGGACATGCATGCCCGCCTGACGCCCGCCATCTGCCGCCTCGCGGAGCGTCTGGACGCGGAGCGCCTGCACCTCGCCCACAGCCTGGGCCACGCCATCACGCCCCTGCCCACCGCCCTGTCCCGCGCCCATGGGCTGGAGGAAGCGCCGCTTTCCCGCCTGGCCGCGGCACTCGCCGCCCAGGGCCCGGCGCCCGGCCCGCTGGGGCTGGACGCCACCCACCTCGCGGAGAGCGTGACCTATGGGCTGGCGTTGTGGCTGCGCCTGGCGGAGGCACGCGGCCTGGCGATGCCGCTGACCGCCGCCGCCGTGGCGGTGCTGGAGGCGCTGTGGGGCAGCGCCCTGGTGGGCGACGACCTGCTGGAGGGCCTGGACATGGCGCAGCTGCCGGCGCTGATGCGGGACGGGCATCCCCGGTAGGGAAGCCCGCCCCCGGCCGGAACCGGAGCGTGTTGCTTACGAATCCACCGTGATGTTCGCGCGGCGGATCACGGCGCCCCAGCGCTCCAGCTCCTCCCGCTGGTAGCGCGCCAGCGCCTCCGGCCCGCCGCCGATCGCCTCCACCCCGTTGCGCTCCAGGGTCGTGCGCGTCTCGGCCTCCGTCAGGGAGGCGGCCAGGATGCCCGACAGGCGCTGCGTGACGGGGGCGGGCAGGTTGGCGGGGCCGAACATCGCCCACCAACCCTCCGCATCGATGCCCGCCAGCCCCTGCTCCGCGAAGGTCGGCACCGCCGGCAGCAGCGGGCTGCGCGCCGCGCCGGTGATGCCGAGGCCGATGAGCTGCCCGGCCCCGATCTGCCCGCGCACGAATTGCGTGTGGTAGAACATGGCATCCAGCGTGCCGCTCAGCGCATCCGTCATCGCCCGCGCGCCGTCGCTGTAGGGAACATGCGTGGTGGTGGTGCCAGTCGCCTCGCTCATCACCGCATGGTTCAGGTGCCCGGCCGTGCCGACGCCCGATGTGCCGACGGAAAGCGGCCGCGCCTTCGCCAGCGCCACGAATTCCGCCATCGTCCGCACGCCGAGCTGCGGGCGCACCACCAGCAGCAGCGCCGTCTTGGAATGCAGGAACAGCGGCGTGAAGTCCCGCACCGGGTTGTAGGCCAGGTTCCGCATCAGGTTCGGGTTCACCGCATGGGTGCCGATGGTGCCCAGCAGGATGGTGTGCCCATCCGCCGGCGCCTGCGCCACGGTGGCCGACCCGATGGTGCCGCCCGCACCGGCGCGGTTGTCCACCACCACCGCATGCCCGCCCAACCCGCGGGAGATCTGCCCCCCGATCATCCGCCCGATGATGTCGGTGCTGGTCCCGGCGGCGAAGGGCACGACCAGGCGGATCGGCCGGTCCGGCCAGGACTGGGCCTGGGACTGGGATTGGGCGCGAAGCGTGCCCGGCACGGCCAAGGCGAGGCCGGTGGCAAGCAGGGTGCGACGGTTCATGACGCGTGATCCTCCCGGAAGATGCCCGCGGGATCGCACGGCGATCCGCCCCCCGGCAAGCGGCGCCGGGGGGGCTTGGCCAGTTAGCGGGAAACCTTGCCCTCGATCGCGTCCCAGATCGCGCGTTCCAGATGCACGCCATCGAAGCGCGCCAGTTCCTGCAGGCCGGTGGGGGAGGTCACGTTGATCTCCGTCAGATAGTCGCCGATCACGTCGATGCCGACGAAGATCAGCCCGCGTTCCCGCAGCGCGGGGCCGATGGCGGCGCAGATCTCGCGCTCCCGCTCCGTCAGCGTCGTGGGTTCCGGGCGGCCGCCGACATGCATGTTGCTGCGCGCCTCGCCCGCCGCGGGGACGCGGTTGATGGCGCCCATGGGCACGCCATCCACCAGGATGATGCGCTTGTCGCCGAACCGTACGGCGGGGACGTAGCGCTGGATCATCAGCGGCTCCCGCGACCGTTCCGTGAACATCTCCACCAGCGCATTCATGTTGGGGTCGTCGGGGCGCAGGTGGAAGACGCCGGCGCCGCCATTGCCGAACAGCGGCTTGATGATGATGTCGCCGTGCTTCTCCCGGAATGCCCGGATCTGGCGGATATCCGCCGTCACCAGCGTCTCCGGCATCAGATGCGGGAAATGGGTGACGAAGAGCTTCTCCGGCGCGTTGCGCACGCTGGCCGGGTCATTCACCACCAATGTCCTGGGGTGGATGTGTTCCAGGATATGCGTGGCCGTGATGTAGGCCATGTCGAAGGGCGGGTCCTGGCGCATCAGCACCACATCCACCTGGCCGAGGTCCAACTCCTCCTCCGCCCCCAGGGTGAAATGGTCGCCCTTCACGCGCCGGACCGTCACGGGCTGCGCGCGGGCGACGACGCGCCCGGCATTCAGCGCGAGGTCCCGCACATGGTAGTGCCACATCACATGGCCGCGGGACTGGGCTTCCAGCATCAGGGCGAAGGTGCTGTCGCCATCGATGTTGATGGAGGAGATCGGGTCCATCTGGACCGCGACCTTGAGGCTGCGGGTCATGGCAGGGCGCTCCGCTTCGGGTTGCCGTTCCCGTCGCACGCCGCGCCGCCGGTTGGAAGGGGGGCGGGGCCTCCGCCCCCCCGGGTCGCTCAATCCCCCTTGGGCTCCGGATGCACCGCCCAGGGGCCGGTCGCGGCATCGCCCGGGACCGGGGCCTCGTCCTGCTTCGGCAGGGTGCTGTCGATGGTCAGGCCGCGCGCGTCCTTCTGCCCGCCCATGGACTGGCCCTTGCCGCCGCCCTGGCGCACGCCGCCGTCATCGGTCTGGTTGCGGGCGCCGCCGCGATAGCCCTCGCCGCCGGAGGCAGGCTCACCACCGGATCCGTCGGGCGTCTGCTTGCGTGTGGACACGCTCTCTCTCCCTCGCTGGAGGGACGAGAACGTGAGGCGGCGGCGCCCGTTCGTTGCCCCTCAGGGACAGGCGGCGGAACGGCCTTCCAGGAAATCGGACAGGCAGGCGCCGAAGATCGCGTCGAATTCGGGCTCTTGCACCCCGCCATGCCCGGTCGGCGCCGCCGGCCGGTCGACCAGCAGCGCATCCCAGCCGAGGCGCGCCACCGCCGCCCGGAACAGCGCCGCCCGCGCCGTCGGGTCCGGGTCCCAGCCATCATTGTCGAACAGCAGCAGCGCGATCCGCCGCACCGAATCCGGCGCGGCGCGGTCCAGCGCCGCCGCGAAATCCGCCAGCGCCCGGGACTGCCGATCGGCGCGCCGCCCATGCGCGGCCGGTGCCGCCAGCGCCACCGCATCCGCCAGCCCCGGCACCCGCAAGGCCGCCAGCGCCAGGAACGCCCCGCGGCTCTCCCCCACCAGCACCACCCGGGCGTATCCCTGCGCCCGCAGCGCCGCCGTGCCCTCCGCCAGCGGGTCCACCCAGGCGGTCAAGGGTGAGGCCGGCGGCACCGGCCCGCCCGGTGGCCGGTCATAGCGCCACAGATCCCAGCCCCGCGCCGCCAGTCGGGCCATGAAGGCGGGCGCCTCGGGCGGCGGGCCTTCGGTGTAATGGGGGTGCAGCCAAACCACCGCGCCCGCCGCCGCGCCATCTCGCGCCACCACCCCCGCTTCCGTCCGCAGCGCCCCCGCTTCCTCCGCGACCGCTGCCATCGGCAGCAGCAAGGCCAGCAGAAGGGCGGCGCGGCGGATCACGGTGGGGGCAGACAGGCCGCGGACAATTGACGAAAAGCGTCCGCCCGGTGGCTGATGGCGTGCTTGGCCTCCGCCGTCATCTCCCCGAAGGTCTCGGCACCCCCTGCCGGCACGAACATCGGGTCGTAGCCGAAGCCGTTCCCGCCGCGCGGCGGCCAGACCCAGTGGCCATGCGCCTCGCCGAGGAACCCCTCGGTATGCCCATCCGGCCAGGCGATCACGAGCGCGCAGGAGAACCAGGCCCCCCGATCCGCCGCGTGCCGCGCCAGCTTCTCCACCTTGCCCATCGCCATGGCGTAGTCGCGGCCCTGGGGCGTCTCCGCCCAATCCGCCGTCCGCACCCCCGGCGCGCCATCCAGCGCGGCCACGGAAAACCCGCTGTCATCCGCCAGCGCCGGCAGGCCGGAGGCGGTGGCCGCCGCCAGCGCCTTGATCCGCGCATTGCCGAGGAAATTTTCTTCAGTTTCCTCCGGCTCCGGCAGGCCCAACTCCCTCGCCGCCACGACCTCGAACCCCCAGGGGGCGAGCAGCGCCGCCACCTCCCGCACCTTGCCCTTGTTGTGCGTGGCCAGGACCAGCCTGGGCCCGGTGAGGAGGCGGTGACTCATCCCCGCACCGCCACCTTCTGCATCTCGAACAGCTTCGCCGTCCCCGCCCGCGCCAGGCCGAGCAGTTCCACCAATTCCTTCTCCGAGAACGGCGCACCCTCCGCCGTCGCCTGGACCTCCACGATCCCGCCGGAGCCCGTCATGATGAAATTGCCATCCGTCTCCGCCTTGCTGTCCTCGGCATAGTCGAGGTCCAGCACCGGCGTGCCGTTCCAGATGCCGCAGGAAATCGCGGCCACCTGGTCCTTCAGCGGGTTCACCTTCAGCACATTCATCTTCATGCAGTGCTGGAACGCCAGATGCAGCGCCACCCAGGCGCCGGTGATGCTGGCGCAACGCGTGCCGCCATCGGCGGTCAGCACGTCGCAGTCCACCGTGATCGACATCTCCCCCATCGCCTTGAGGTCCGTCACGGCGCGAAGGCTGCGCCCGATCAGCCGCTGGATCTCCTGCGTCCGCCCGGACTGCTTGCCCCGCGCGGCCTCACGGTCCCCGCGGGTATGGGTCGCGCGCGGCAGCATCCCATACTCCGCCGTGACCCAGCCCTGGCCCGTATTGCGGAGGAAAGGCGGCACCTTGCTCTCGACACTGGCGGTGCACAGCACCTCCGTCACCCCGAAGCGAATGAGGCAGGACCCCTCCGCATGCCGGGCCTGGCCCGGGGTGAGCGTGACCTCCCGCATGGCATCGGCCACACGGCCGGAGGGACGGACGAAGGGGGCTTTGAAGCCGGCAGGGAAATCGATCATGGCGCGGCGTAATCCCCCCCGCGCCCGGCGTCCAGCATCAACCGACCAGCGCGCCCACCACCAGCCCCGTCAGCAGGAACTCATCCCCCTCCGGCGGCCCCGCGATCAGCAGCAGCCCCACCCCCACCGCCAGCGCCGAGACCATCAGCAGCGCCGCCACCCGGAAGGCGCCCCGCACCGGCGACAGCATGAGCGACGTCATCATCCCCGCGCCGCCCGCCAGCATCAGCGACGCCGCCGCGAACACCGCCGTCATGGGCCGGAGGCCCGCCCCAGCCATTGGGTCAGCAGCGTCGGCCACAGCGTGGCCCCCTGTTTCGCCTGCATCGGGGTCTCCCCTTGTCCCTGTCCGGACCCCACATGACCCGATGCCGGTAACCCTGGCGTGGCGCCTCTGTGTCGAAACCTTGCCGCTCCGGGCGATTCCAGGGCGCCGTCACCCCGCGTTACAACGGCGCCGAATGTTCGCAACAGGTTGACCGGCCACGCCACCCGCCCCTAGCGTTCCTCTCAAGAAATCGGTCCGGGACACTGACCCATGGGTCCAATCACCAGGCCGCCGCGTCCGTCGGGGGCCCCCAACATGACGCCGACCATCCCCCTGCCGCCCAACCTGGACGATCGCAGCGCCGCGATCCTGCGCGAATTGGTGGAGATCTACGTCCAGACCGGGGAGCCTGTCGGCTCCCGCACCCTCTCCCGCCGCCTGCCCCATGCCCTGTCGCCCGCCACCATCCGCAACGTGATGGCGGATCTGGAAGACGCCGGCCTCCTGTTCGCCCCCCATACCTCCGCCGGCCGCCTGCCGACGGAGCGGGGCCTCCGCCTCTTCGTCGATGGCCTGCTGCAATTCGGCGCGCTGGCGGAGGAGGAGCGCGACGCCATCGCCGCCCGCTGCGCCTCCGGCGGCCGCAGCCTCCAGGAAACGCTCGGGGAGGCCGGGCAGATGCTCTCCGGCCTCGCCGGCGCCGCCGGCCTGGTCGTGGCGCCGAAGCGTGAAGCCCCGGTCCGCCACATCGAATTCGTGGCCCTCGGCGCCGGCCGCGCCCTCGTCGTGCTGGTCACCGCCGATGGCCAGGTGGAGAACCGCGTCATCGAGGTTCCTGCCGGCCTCCCCCCCTCCGCCCTGCAACAGGCCAGCAACTACCTCAACGCCCGCCTCTCCGGCCGCACGCTCGATGAGACGCGCGGCACGGTGGCGGAGGAGATCGCCGCCAACCAGACCGCCCTCGACGCCCTGACCCACCAGGTGATCGAGGCCGGGCTCGGCACCTGGTCCGGCGGCAGCGGGGGTTCGCTGATCCTCCGCGGCCAGGCCAAGCTGCTGCAGAACCTGGACCATGTGCAGCGCGTGACCGAAATCCAGGCGCTGTTCGAGCGGCTGGAAGCGCAGGAGACGATGCTCCGCCTGCTCGACCTCGCCCAGCGGGGCGAAGGCGTGCAGATCTTCATCGGCGCCGAGAGCGGCCTGTTCGACAGCGCCGGCCTCTCCATGGTCGTCGCGCCCTTCCGCAACGGCCAGGAGAAGATCGTGGGCGCCATCGGCGTCATCGGCCCCACGCGGATCAATTACGGCCGCATCATCCCGGTGGTGGACTACACCGCCCGGGTGATCGGCCGCCTGCTGGGATAGGTCCTACCCGCGCCGCACATTCCAGGGATAGGGCGAGGACCCCGGCAGGATGCCGGTGATGTCCCGCCGGAAGGCCGTGCGGATCACGAACTGGCCGAGCGGCACGAAGGCGGCCTCGTCCAGCGCATGGCGCCCGAGTTCGGAGGCCAGCGCCCGCTGCCGCCCCTCATCCGGCGCGTTCAGCCAGGCCTCGGCCAGCTCCTCCGCCCGGTCGGATTTCCACCAGCCGAACCACCCATTCGCGCCCTGCCCGCGCACGAGGAAGGACGTCGCCGGGTTCGCCCAGGCGGAAGCGCCCCCCGTGGTGTGCAGGATGGACCAGCCGCCGCGATCCGTGGGCTCCCGGTTCGCGCGCCGCTGCACCACCGTGCCCCAGTCGCTTTCCGACAGCTCCACATTCATCCCGGCGCGCTTCAGCCGATCCGCCGTCACCTGGCCGAGCGGCCCGATATCCGGGAAATCCGTCGGGTTGATCACCACGACCTTCTGCCCCGCATAGCCCGCTTCCCGCAGCGCCGCCCGCGCCCGGTCCAGGT
This sequence comes from Falsiroseomonas sp., assembly GCF_051859025.1. Lineage (GTDB taxonomy): Bacteria > Pseudomonadota > Alphaproteobacteria > Acetobacterales > Acetobacteraceae > Falsiroseomonas. Next base: position 113,684 of record NZ_JBHYGL010000040.1, read on the forward strand.
CGCCCGGCATCACCTCCGCGCCCAGATCCTCGAAATAGGGGGTGTGGCGCGGCCAGAGGCTGCGGCCCACCGACCAGTCCCGCATGTCGTCGCCGCGCGACGCCCGCATGTATTCGTCCTGCGCGACGGAAAGCCGCACGGCTCGCCGCACCCGGACATCGTCGAAGGGCGGCTGGAGGTTGTTCATCCGCAGCACCGCCATGCGGCCCGTCGGGTCCGTCACCTCCCGCCGCACGTCGCGCGACCGGGCCAGAAGCTGCTGGAGGTCGGGGTGCGGGCGTTCCCACCAGTCGATCTCGCCCGCCTGCAAGGCCGCCGCCGCCGTCGCGGGGTCGGGCAGGATGTGCCACTCGATCCGCCGGAAATGCGCGACCTTGGCGCCGGAGGTCCAGGTCGGTGCCTCCTGCCGCGGGACATAGCCGTCGAACTTCTCATAGACCACGCGGCTGCCGGAATTGAATTCGTTGGCGATGAAGCGGTAGGGGCCGGACCCCACCATCTCCGTCACCGCGCGGGAGGGATCGGTCGCGGCCAGGCGGGCCGGCATGATGAAGGGGCTGGCGGCGTCGGGTTTCGCCAGCGCGTCCAGCAGCAGCGGGAAGGGGCGGCGCAGGCGGATGACCATGGTGCGGTCATCGGCGGCGATCCATTCCTCCGCGACGCGCGCCAGCAACTGCCCGAAGGGCTCCCGCGCGCACCAGCGGCGGATGGAGGCGATGCAGTCCACCGCGCGGACGGGTTCGCCATCATGGAAGCGCAACCCCTCCCGCAGCTTGATCCGCCAGGTCAGGCCATCGGCCGAAACCTCATGCCCCTCCGCCATCTGCGGCACCGCGCGAAGCTGCGCATCCACGCCATAGAGCGTGTCGAAGACGTAGAAGCCGTGGTTGCCGGTGACGGTGGCGGTGGTGAAGACCGGGTCCAGCACGCTGAGATTGGCCTGCGGCGCCATGCGCAGCGTGGTGGCGCGGCTGTTCTGCGCCACGGCGGGCGCTGAGACGGCCAGCGCCGCCCCCGCGGCGAAAAGATCACGACGACGCATGATGAAAGCTCCCCGACCCCGCGGCGCTGAGCGGCCGCTGCAAGCGAAGGCTACGGCCGGCTGTTCCATCCCGGCAAGCCACGCGGTTCCGCGCCGGCCCCGCCTGCTGTAGCATCCCCCCGGTGACGGACAGCATTCCCCCCGCCGAGGGCGCGACCCCCGCCCTTGCCCAATGGTTCGCCGCCAAGGCCCAGCACCCGGATGCGCTGGTGTTCTTCCGGATGGGCGATTTCTTCGAGCTTTTCTTCAATGATGCCGAACGCGCCGCCCCGGTGCTGGACATCGCGGTGGCCCATCGCGGGGAGCATCGCGGCCAGCCCGTACCCATGGCGGGCGTGCCCGTCCATGCCTGGGAAGCCTACCTCGCCCGGCTGATCCGCGCTGGCTTCCGCGTCGCCGTCTGCGACCAGATGGAGACGCCGGAACAGGCCAAGGCCCGCAAGGCCAGCACCCTCCGGCGGGAAGTGGTGCGCGTCGTCACCCCCTCCACCGTCACGGAAGACGGGCTGCTGGAAGCCACGCGCCCCGCCTGGCTGCTGGCCCTCGCCGAAGCCGGCGATGGCTTCGCCTGCGCCTGGCTCGATGTCTCGACCGGCGGGTTCGAGACGATGGCCCTGCCCAAGGCCGAACTCGGCGCCCTGCTCGCCAGGCTGGAACCGGTGGAGGCGGTGGCGGAGCGCGACCTGGCGGAACTGCCGGACCTGCTCCATCGCCTGCCCGGCCGCATCGCCCACCGCGTGAAGCCGCGCGACCCGGCCCGGCTGCTGCGGGAGGCCTTCGGCGTCGCGACACTGGAAGGCTTCGGCATCTTCACGGAAGCCGAGCTCGCCGCCGCCGCCCAGGCGCTGTCCTATGTGCGGGAAACCCAGGCCGGCGCCCTGCCGCGCCTCGACCCGCCGCGCCCCCAGGCGGGTGCGGCCGGCACGCTGGCGCTGGATGCCGCCACCCGCCGCAGCCTGGAAATCCTCCGCGACCAGCGCGGCGGCGACCAGGCGACGCTGTTCGGCGCGGTGAACGCGACGCTGACCGCCGCCGGCGCGCGCGAATTGGCGGGCCGGCTCTCCGCGCCGCTGGCGGAGGCGGCGGCGGTCTCCGCGCGCCATGATGCGGTGTCCTTCCTGCTGGGGGCGGAGGCCACGCGGAGCGCGCTGCGCAGCGCGCTGAAGGGCGCGCCCGACATGGCCCGCGCGCTGGCGCGGCTCGCCCTCGATCGCTTCGCCCCGCGGGACCTGGCCGCGCTGCTGGCCGGGTTGCGCGTGGCCGCCGCGGCGCGGGACGCCATCGCCGCCGCCGCGCTGCCCGCGCCCCCGCTCATGGCGCAGGCCGCCGAAACGCTGAACCTCGATCCCGCGCTGGAGGAAGAATTCGGCCGGGCGCTGAACCTGCAAAAACTGCCGGCGAGGCTGGAGGATGGCGGCGTCATCGCCCCCGGCTATGACGGCGAACTGGATGCGCTGCGGCGGCTGCGCGATGGCGGGCGCGATGCCATCGCGGCATTGCAGCAGGACCTCGCCCAGGCCTGGGGCATCGCCAGCGTCAAGATCCGCCACCACCAGCAATTCGGCTTCCTGGCCGAAGTGCCCGCGGCACCCGCCGAGAAGCTGCTCCGCGCCTCCCCCATCCCGCCCGGCCAGCCGCTATCCCCCATCCATCGCCAGACCATGGCCAATGCCGTGCGCTTCACCTGCGCCGCGCTGGCGGAGCTGGATCGCAAGGTGGCGGAAGCCGGGGACCGCGCGGCGGCGCGGGAACGCGCCTGCGTCGCGCACCTCAAGCGCCTGGCGCTGGCGCAGGGCAGCGCCATCGCGGACGCCGCGCGCGCGCTGGCGGAAATCGATGTCCATGCCGCCAGCGCGACGCTGGCCGCGGAAGGCGGCTGGTGCCGGCCGGCGCTGACGGAACGCGCGGAATTCTGCATCGTGGCCGGCCGCCACCCGGTGGTGGAGGTGATGCAGAAGCGCGCCCGCGGCGCGTCCTTCGTGCCGAATGACTGCGACCTGTCCCCCGGCCGGCGCCTGTGTCTGCTGACCGGCCCCAACATGGCCGGCAAATCCACCTGGCTGCGGCAGAACGCGCTGATGGTGGTCCTCGCCCAGGCCGGGATGTTCGTGCCCGCGCAATCCGCCCGGATCGGGCTGGTGGATCGCCTGTTCTCCCGCGTCGGTGGCGGGGACGACATCGCCGGCGGGCGATCGACCTTCATGGTGGAGATGGCGGAAACCGCGGCCATCCTGAACCAGGCAACAAGCCGTTCACTGGTTGTGTTGGATGAAGTGGGCCGCGGGACCGCGACCTGGGATGGGCTGGCCATCGCCTGGGCGGTGCTGGAGGCGCTGCATGACCGCATCCGCTGCCGGGCCATCTTCGCCACGCATTTCCACGAACTCACCGCGCTGGCGGGCCGGCTGCCCGACGTGGCGCTCGCTTCCATGAAGGTGCGGGAATGGCGGGGCGAGGTCGTGTTCCAGCACCTGGTCGGCCCCGGTGCCTCCGAACGCAGCTGGGGCGTGCATGTGGCGCGGCTGGCGGGCGTGCCGCGCCCCGTGCTGGCGCGCGCGAACCAGGTTCTGCAGGCGCTGGAAGCCCGCGCGCGCGGCGGCGGGCCCGATACGCTGGCAGAGGAACTTCCCCTTTTCGCGCAACGCGTGTCGGCACCCCCGCGGCCACTCTCCCCGATTGAAGCGGCACTCGCGGAGATGGACCTGGACGCGTTGTCGCCGCGCGAAGCGCAGGAGGCGCTCTATCGGTTGAAGGCGCTCTCTGCGGAAGTTGACGCAGCGCAGCAAGAGAACCCTGTTGCAGCGCCAGGTGACACGGTAGTGTGACAGAGATGACAGTCAGCCTCGGCCAACCGCCCTCATCGGCGGCCATTCCCGTGCTGCCCACCAGCGAGCCACCGGAGGTCCTGCCGGACCTGATCGCGGGGCTCGTCGAGGATGGCCGGCCCGTCGCCCGCGACATCGCGCTCGGCCTGCTGCGCCGCCAGCTCGGTCGCGTCCAGGGCCGCGTCCAGCGGGCCTTCGAAGCGCATGACCTTTCCGGCCTCGGCGCCGCGCGCTGGCTGGCGGCACTGACGGACGGCATCGTCGGCGCCATCCACACCTACACCCTCGCCCAGGTCCCGCCGCAGGCGGGGGGGGCTCAAGTCCCGCCGCAGGAAGCGGGGGCGCCAGCGGAAGAAACTTTCGCACTCATCGCGACCGGTGGCTATGGCCGCGGCGTGCTGGCGCCCTATTCCGACATCGACCTGCTCTTCCTGTCGGATGCGCCGCTCGGCCCGCAGGGGCGCCGCGCGGTGGAGTTTCTTCTTTATCTGCTCTGGGACCTCGGCCTGAAGGTCGGCCACGCCACGCGCACCATCGATGAATGCATCGAGGATTCGCGCGGCGACGTCACCATCCAGACCGCGCTGATCGATGCCCGCTTCCTCGCCGGCAATCGCGCGGTGCATGACCGCTTCCAGGAAACCTTCCTGGCGGCCCGCAAGGCGAGCGGCCTGGCCCCCTTCCTGGCGGCGAAGCGCGCAGAACGCACGACGCGCCACGCGCGCTACGGCGAAAGCCCCTTCCTGGTGGAACCCCACGTCAAGGAAGGCCGCGGCGGGCTGCGGGATTTGCAGACGCTCTACTGGCTCGCCCGCCATGCCTTCGGCGTGCAGCGCATGCCCGAACTAGTCGGCCCCGAAAGCCCCGGCGGCGGGCTGCTGACACCGCAGGAAGCGCGCAGCATCCGCCGCGCCTGGAACTTCCTCTGGACCGTCCGCTTCCACCTTCACTACGTGACCGGCCGCGCCGAGGAACGCCTGACCTTCGACCTGCAGCCCGTGGTCGGCGCCCGCATGGGCTACACCCGCCACGGCGTGCAGGACGGCGTCGAGCGTTTCATGAAGCACCTGTTCCTGACGGCAAGGGACGTGGTGCGCCTGACGCGCCTGCTGGAACCCGCGATCGAGCGTGCCGCGCTCGGCCCGCCCGCCGTGGTGCCGGCCGGCGATGCCGCGCTGTCCCATGCCGGCATGGCACTGGCCGATGGCAAGGTGCTCTTCGCCCCGGACCGCCAGGTGGCCGACGATCCCGCCATCATGCTGCGCCTGGTGCGGGCCGCGCGGGATCGCAACCTCGAAATCCATCCGCTCGCCCATCGCGCGCTGATCCGCAACGCGCGCTACGCCGTCGCGCTGCGCGACGACCCCGCCGCCAACACGCTCTTCCTCGACCTGCTGACGGGCAAGGATTCCGCGCGCCACATGCGCGTGCTGAACGAGGTCGGCTTCCTGTCCCGCTTCATGCCGGACTGGGCCCGCATCGTCGGCCTGATGCAGTTCGACACCTACCACGTCTTCACCGTGGAGGAGCATACGATCGAGGCGATCGGCGTCCTCTCCGCGCTGGAACGCAACGAACTGAACGAGATCGCGCCGGTGGCGTCCGAACTCATTGGCCAGATCCAGTCCCGCCGTGCGCTCTATGTCGCCGTCATGCTGCACGACATCGCCAAGGGAAGGGGCGGAGACCACAGCGAACTCGGCGCGCAGGTGGCGCTGGAACTCTGTCCCCGCCTTGGTTTGTCGCCGGAGGAGACGGAGACCGTCTCCTGGCTCGTGCTCAACCATCTGCTGATCAGCGCCACCGCCTTCAAGCGCGACATCGACGACCCCAAGACCATCCTCGACATCGCGGAAACGGTGCAATCGCCCGAACGCCTGCGCCTTCTGCTGGTGCTGACGGTGGCCGACATGCGCGCGGTGGGGCCCAAGGTCTGGAACGGCTGGAAGGCGACCCTGCTGCGCGAACTCTACTGGCGCGTCGCGGAAGTGCTGGCCGGCGGGCTTTCCGTGCCGGAACGCGACACCCGCGTGGCCCGCGCCCGCGCCGCGGCGGCATCGCTGCTGGAGACGATGGCGAAGGCGGACCTCGACCGGTTCCTCGGCCTCGGCTACCCCGGCTACTGGCTGTCCTTCGACCCCGATACCCATGCCCGCCATGCGGAGATGATCCGCGACGCGGAAGCGGACCAGGCGCCGCTGACCGTCCGCACCCGCGTCATTGAGGCGCGTTCCGTCACCGAGGTCACGGTCTACTGCTCCGACCACCCCGGCCTGTTCAGCCGCATCGCCGGCGCGCTGGCCGTGGCCGGCGCCAGCATCGTCGATGCCCGCATCCACACCATGACCAACGGCATGGCACTCGACACCTTCTGGGTGCAGGACGCGGCGGGCGGGGCGTTCGACGCGCCGCACCGCCTGGCGCGCCTCGCGGTGCTGATCGAGCAGTCGCTGTCCGGCCGCCTGCGGCTGGACCAGGAGATCGCGAAGCTCCGCCGCGAACCCGCGCGGCTCCGCGCCGTCACCATCCCGCCCCGCGTCGTGCTGGATAACCACGCCAGCAACACCCACACGGTGATCGAGGTGAATGGCCGCGACCGGCCGGGCCTGCTGCACGCGGTCACGGCCGCGATCAGCGGCCAGGGCCTGCAGATCGCCTCCGCCCACATCACCACCTACGGGGTTCGGGCCGTCGACGTTTTCTATGTGAAGGACGTCTTCGGCCTGAAGGTGGAGAACGAACGCAAACTCTCCACGCTGCGCGCCGCGCTGCTGGTCGCGCTCGGCGCGCCGGATGTCCCGGTGGATACGGGCGTCAGGGTGGTGTGAAGCGGGGGGCGGGGCTGTCGATCCGGGTTTCAGGGCCGCGTTGATCCTTCGCCCGGCCGCCGCGTTGTCCCCGTCATCAGCGGAGGACAACGCCATGGCCAGCGACGACAAGGACCGCACTTCCTTCACCGGGAAATACGACCTCGAGACCAAGACCGCCCGCCCCAAGAGCGTCGGCCCCCACCACGCGACACGGGACCAGGAAGACCCGGCCGATCCCGGCATCGATCCGGGAACGGGCTATGCGAACGAGATCGCGGAACTGAACGCCGCGCGCGATGCCGGCGGCAAGCCGGCCAAGGGCGGTCCCGTGCAGATCGGTGTGAAGGGGGCCGCGCCCGGCAAGCCCCAGGGTTCGGGCTGACCCCACCCCCCGCCGACCTCGCTTCGCGCTGCTAAGCCCCTCGCAATCGCGAAGCGACCGGCTTCCGCGCCGCCGCCTTCGGTCGCATAACGGAGGGCTGAAGGTCGGGGGAAATCAGACACCATGGACGACGCGCGCAAGAATTCCGTCGAGGCCGTCGCGGACACACGCACCGCTCGCGTGACCAGCGAGGAAGCGCTCGCCATGCATGCCGAGGGCCGGCCCGGCAAGCTGGAGATCCGCCTCACCAAGCCGCTGATCACCGCGCGCGACCTCTCGCTCGCCTACAGCCCCGGCGTGGCGGCGCCGTGCCTGGAAATCCACCGCGATCCCTCGCTGGCCTACGACTACACCTCCAAGGGCAATTTCGTCGCCGTCATCAGCAACGGCACCGCCGTGCTGGGCCTCGGCAACCTCGGCGCCCTGGCGTCGAAGCCCGTGATGGAAGGCAAGGCCGCGCTGTTCAAGCGCTTCGCCGATGTCGACAGCATGGATCTGTGCGTGAACACGGAGGATGTGGACGCCTTCGTCAACGCCGTCCGCTACCTCGGCCCCAGCTTCGGCGGCATCAACCTGGAAGACATCAAGGCCCCCGAATGCTTCGTCATCGAGCAGCGGCTGCGGGAATTGATGGACATCCCCGTCTTCCATGACGACCAGCACGGTACCGCCATCGTCGCCGCCGCGGGCCTCATCAATGCCTGCCATTTGACGGGGCGCGACCTGAAGACGGTCAAGCTCGTCATCAACGGGGCGGGCGCCGCCGCCGTGGCCTGCGCCGAGCTGGTCAAGGCCATGGGCATCCGCCCGCAGCACGTCATCCTGGCCGACACCAAGGGCGTGATCTATCGCGGCCGCACCGAAGGCATGAACCAGTGGAAATCGGCCCATGCGGTCGAAACCACCGCCCGCACGCTCGCCCAGGCGATGGAGGGTGCCGACTGCTTCATGGGCCTGTCCGTGAAGGGCGCCGTCACCCCCGCCATGGTCCGCAGCATGGCCCCCAACCCCGTCATCTTCGCCATGGCGAACCCGGATCCCGAGATCACGCCGGATGAAGCCCGCGCCGTGCGCCCGGACTGCATCGTGGCCACCGGCCGGTCCGACTACCCGAACCAGGTCAACAACGTCCTCGGCTTCCCCTTCATCTTCCGCGGCGCCCTCGATGTCCGCGCCTCCACCATCAATGACGCCATGAAGGTCGCGGCTGCCGAGGCCCTGGCCATGCTGGCGCGGGAGGATGTGCCGGAGGAAGTGGCGGGCGCCGGCGCGGGCAAGTCGCTCCGCTTCGGCCCCGAATACATCATCCCCAATGCCTTCGACCCGCGCCTGATCTCCCGCGTCTCCCCCGCCGTCGCCAAGGCGGCGATGGAAAGCGGCGTGGCGCGCAAGCCCATCGCGGATCTGGCGCGCTATGCCCGCGACCTGGCCGGGCGCCTCGATGCGACGGCGGGTGCGATGGAAGCCATCGCGGAAAGCGTCCGCGCCCATCCCCGCCGCGTGGTGTTTGCGGAGGGCGAGGAGGAGAAGGTCATCCGCGCCGCCATCGCCTTCCGCAATGCCGGCTACGGCACCCCCGTGCTGGTGGGGCGAGAGGACCGGGTGAACGCCACCGTCGCCGCCTTGGGCATCCCCCTCGGCGCCGGGATCGAGATCCAGAACGCCCGCGTGTCGGAAAAGAACGGCGCCTATGCCGATTGGCTCTACGCCAAGCGGCAGCGGGAGGGTTTCCTGCTGCGCGACTGCCAGCGCCTGGTGAATCTGGACCGCAACGTCTTCGCCGCCTGCATGGTCGCCAATGGCGATGCGGATGCGATGGTCACGGGCGTGACGCGCAGCTACGCCGCGGCGCTGGAAGGCGTGCGCATGGCGATCGACCCCGCGCCGGGCACGGTGCTGTTCGGCCTGACGCTGATGCTGGCGCGCCGGTCGGGCACGGTGCTGGTGGCGGATACCGCCATCCATGAACGCCCGGATGCCGCGACCTTGGCGGAGATCGCGATCCGCGCCGCCGCCGCCGCGCGCCGCATCGGCCAGGAACCGCGCGTGGCCTTCCTGTCCTTCTCCACCTTCGGTGACCCCAAGGGCAGCATCCCCGGCAATGTCCGCGATGCCGTGAAGCTGCTGGACCAGCGGGAGGTCGATTTCGAATATGACGGTGAGATGGCGGCCGATGTGGCGCTGGATGATGATCTGCGCGCCAAGCTCTATCCCTTCTGCCGCCTGACCGGCCCGGCCAATGTCCTGGTCATGCCCGGCCTCCATGCCGCGCATATCCTGACCAAGGCGGCGCCGCGGCTGACCTCGGCCCAGACCATCGGCCCGCTGCTGATGGGGCTGTCCGCGCCGGTGCAGATCGTCGGCATGGAAGCGGGGGTGAACCAGATCCTCGACATCGCCTGCCTGGCTGCTCACGCCGCGCTGCCGAAGTAGGGACGGGTGGCCTGAAGGGGGAGCGCTGCTCCCCCTTCACCCCCTCGCCAAGGACCAGCGGGCCCTTGGAACCCAGGCCATTGACGATGGTCCAGGGGGGTCTCCCCCCTGGCCGGGGGTGCAGGGGGGCAGCGCCCCCCTGCAGGCAACACTCGGTGCAGGGGGCAGCGCCCCCTGCGGGCAACACTCGGTGCAAGGGGGCAGCGCCCCCCTGCGGGCTACCCCATCCTTCGCGCCGCCATCTCCCCGATCATCACGCAGGTGAAGTGCAGGTTGGCCCGGCAATCCGCCGGCATGATCGACGCATCCGCCACCCGCAGCCCCGCCACCCCCCGCACCTTCAGATCGGGGTCCACCACGCCCCGCGGATCCTCATGCGCCGTCATCCGGCAGGTGCCGGCGGCGTGCTGGATATCCCCGGCCTCCGCCAGCATCAGCGCGTCCAGTTCCCCGTCCGGCAGCGCGGCAACGCTGCCCAACGCCAGCCCCGTCTCCCCGAAGGTGATCGCCTCCGCGATGTCGCGCACCGGCGCCATGGCACAGAGCCTGGCCAACCGCCGCACCCCGTCGCGCATCCGCGCGCGGTCCAGCGGATGGTCCAGCATGTTCTCCTCCACCACCGGCTGCGCTTCCGGATCGGCGGACGCCAGCCGGACGGAGCCGCGAGACAGCGCCTCATACAGCGCGACCCCGATGCCCCCATTCGGCGCCGGGCCGTCCTCCCACAGGCCGCGGTGGTTATGCGCCACCAGGATCATGTCCCGTTCCCCGCCCATCCCGCTGGAATAGGTGACGCAGCAATTGGTGTGGCGCGCATCCTGCCCCTGGGCGCGATGCGCGGGCTTCAGCGCCAGGCTGGCGCGCAGGATCGGGTGGTCCATGAAATGCGCGCCGACCGAGGGCTGGTCATGCAGCACCGCGATCCCCAGCGCCTTCAATTCGCTCGCCGGCCCGATGCCGCTGCGCATGAGGAGCCCCGGCGAATGGATGGCGCCGGCGCACAGCACCACCTCCCGCGCCGCCAACTCCTCCCACGGCCCATCCCCGAAGCGCAGGCGGACGCCGCGCGCGCGTCGGCCGTCGAAGACCACGCGGTCCACCAGCGCATCCCCGCGGATCGTCAGGTTCGGCCGCCCGCGGGCGGGTTCCAGGTATCCATCATTGGTGGTGATGCGCTGCCCGTCGCGCAAATTGATGGGGTTGCAGGAAATGCCCTCCCCCTCCGGTGCGTTCAGATCGGCCTTCCAGGGATGCCCGGCCGCCAGCGCCGCGTCGCGCAGCGCCCGGTCCACCGCGCCCCAGCGGTCCTCCGGCATCCGATACACCGGTAGCGGCCCGCCGAGCCTTTTGCCCGTTCCATCGGGACCCGGGACGCCGAAATCCGCGTCATCCTCGATCCGGTCGAAGATCGGCAGGACGCTGGCCGCCGACCATCCCTCGCACCCCGCTTCCGCCCAGGAATCGAAGGCGGCCGCCACGCCGCGGATGGCGATCTGGGCATTGACGGTGGAGGACCCGCCCATCGCCTTGCCTCGCCAGTAGAAGCGCGGCTGCTGGGCGGCGGTGCGGCGCGTCATCAGCCCCGGCCATTGCCAGGCGGCCTGGTGGTCGGGGTGGTGCATGAAGGGGATGATGTTGGGGCTGCGCAGCGCGGCGGGGGCCTCGGCGGTGCGCCAGTCCCGCCCCGCTTCCAGCAGCAGCACGCGGCGGGCGGGGTTTTCCGAAAGCCTGGCGGCCAGGGCGGCGCCGGCTGACCCGCCCCCCACCACGATCACGTCATGCAAGGCGCCTGGTCCCCGTCCCCATCACAGGGGGCAAGGATACCGGCGCCTCAGCGTCCCCGCATATAGGCGCGGTGGGGCTTGTAGGTCAGCCAGCGCTTCAGGTTGCGCAGGAAGTCGCGCACGGGGGTGCGGGCCCGGAAGGAGAGGGCGCGGAACGGCAGGCTGGAGGCGTTGGGCATGGCGGGGCTCCCCGCTGGAATCCGGGTGCGCCCTCCTGGCGGGGCGGCACCGGGGCCGCCTGGGGCGCATCATGGGCGCCCCGCGTGAATCATCCGTTAGCGGCGCGCCGCCTTTCCGCTGGAAAAACCGCGCCTGTTCGGTCTATGTTCCAGCCATCATGCGCCGACCCGCGCCCGCCATCGCCCCATGCGCGCAGGGCATGGCGCGCGCGGAAGCCCCGCCCATCTGGAAATGCCGGACGGCGAAGGCCCCGCGAAAACGGTGCTAAATGGGCTAAAAACACTAAAACCTTAGTATTCTTGAGGGCCCTACCGCGCCTTGCGGATGATCAGTCCGATCGAGGTCGCCACATGCTCCCCCATGGCAAGCCGCAGATGCGGCGTATCGGCCACGGGCAGCGCGCCGTCCTCCTCCGAGAAGGGCGGCAGGTCCACGAACTGGTCCAGCACCCCCCGGCCGGGGTGGAAATCCACCGGCAGCAGCTCATGCCCCGCCTCGGCCAGGCGCTCGCCCAGCGCCTCGATATGGCGGCGCTGGAACAGCACGGTGCTGCCGCCATCCAGCGTCGGGCCATCGGCCGCCATGTTGAACTCGGTGGTATGCACCGCGATGCCGCCGGGCCGCAGGCAATCCATCGCGCGCACCACGAAGTCCAGCCCCGCCTGGATGCTGCCCAGATGTTCGAGGGAACAGACGGACCAGACGAAATCCCGGCTGCCATCGGCCATCGCATCAGGAATGCGCCGCATGTCGGCGGGCTGGAAGGTCACGCGCTGGTCGAAGACCTCGCGCTCCACCAGCGTCGGCCAGAACAGATGGTCGATCTCGCTGGCATGCTGCCCCGTATCCTGCCAGCCGCGGGCCTTCTGGTCCTGCGCGCCGAGGTCGGTGGCCAGCACCTCCACCCCATGGGCGGCGAAGAAGGCGGGCAGCATCTCCCGCCCCACCGCGAAGCCCAGCGCGCGGCGGCGGTTGTTGAGCATCCCCGCCTCCCACAGCGCCTGGGCGACGAAGCAATCCTCCCAAACCTTGCGATGATAGATCGGCATCATGCCGAGGCGGGAGCACCAGTAGTGCAGCCAGGGCTGCTCGATATCCGCCTGGCGGCAGAGGCCGGAGGTCAGGCGCACCTGGACGGGGAATGATTGCGGCCTGACACCCGGCCCGGCGGCCCCGCTGGCATAAAGCTGTCGCGCGAAGGCGGAGCCCAGCACCTTGGTGTTCCACGCCGCGTGCCGCGCTTCCGCCGATGGCCGGGCGGCGCGGCTGGCGATCTCCGCCACGCCCTGCCGCCCGCGCGCGAACAGCGCCATCACCCGGCGGAGCGGCCCCGCCATGCCCTGCTTGTCCATGCCGCTTCCTCTGCCCCCGAATCCCGCCGGGGGCAACAAGCCGCCCGCCCTCAGCTATCCAGCCGGATGCCGAGGTCGCGGATCAGCGGCCGCCAGGTCGCGTTCTCCTGCGCCACGAAGGCGGCGAACTGCGCCGGCGTCCAGGGCTGGTACTCGATGCCGAGGTCGGCCAGCCGCCGCGCCAGGTCGGGCGACGTCATGGCCCGGATCATCTCCTCCGCCAGGCGGGCGACCACGGGGGCGGGGGTGCCGGCGGGCACGCTCATGCCCTGCCAGCCATAGGCCACGGCATCATGGCCGAGGTCGCGGAGCGTCGGCACATCCGGGAACAGCGCGCTCCGCGCCTCGCTCATCACGCACAGCGCGCGCACCCGGCCATCGCGGATGAAGGGCGTGCCGGTCGCGGTGTCGATCACCACCACGTCCACATTGCCCGCCAGCAGATCCTGCATGGCGGCGGGGCCGCCGCGATAGGGCACATGCTCCGCCGCCAGCCCGGTGCGCCGCTTCACGAGTTCCATCGCCAAATGGTGCGGCGATGCCACCGCCGGGGTGCCGTAGGTGGGCGCCCGTGTCCGCGATGCCGCGAGCAGGCCCGCGAAATCCCGCACCGGATCATTCGGCCGCACCACGATGAACAGCGGGAAGCGCCCGATGAAGCCCACGCCGGTGAAATCGCGGTCGGGGTCATAGGGCAGGCGGGCATAGAGGGCGGGGTTGTAGGTCAGGATGCCGTTGTCGACATGCATCCAGGTGTAGCCATCGGCCGGGGCGCGGGCGACGATCTCGCTCGCCAGCACCGCGCCGCCGCCGGGCCGGTTCTCCACCACGACATTCTGGCCGAGCCGCGGGCCCATCTGCGCCGCGATCAGCCGCGCGAAGGCGTCGGAGGCCCCGCCCGGCGGGTAGCCGACGATCCAGCGCATCGGCCGGTCCGGCCAGGCGGCCTGCGCGGCCGCGCCCTGCGCGAAGCCCGCCACACCCAGTCCCGCCATCCCACCCAGAAGGCCCCGACGTCCAACCATGCCCGATCTCCTCGAATGCGGATGCCATTCTGCGGCCCCTCGCGCCCGGCGCAACCGGAATGAGCGGGGATGAGGCCCCCGCGCACGCATTGCCTGCCCGGCAAAGCGGCAACACGCGCCAGCCATGCGCCGTCAACACGCGAATAGCCGAAAACCTGTCTTGATCCTGCCATGCCGAGGCAGGACAGTTGCCGCATGCGCGCGATGATTGGCATTTCCTGCTGCGTGAAGGCGTTCGGCATCTTCGCCACGCCGAACCATGCGGCGTCCGACAGCTACGTCCGGGTCACGCTCGGCCCGATCGGTGGCGTCCCCGTCCTGCTGCCCGCGGCGGGGGAGGCGCTGGTGCCGGACATCCTGCCCCGCCTCGATGGGCTGATGCTGACGGGAAGCCGGTCCAACGTGCACCCCGACCACTATCAGGGCCCCGCCCATGCCGAGGGCACGCCGGAGGATGTGGCGCGGGACAGCACCACGCTCCCCCTGATCCGCGCCGCCATCGCGGCCGGCCTGCCCGTGCTGGCGATCTGCCGCGGCTTCCAGGAACTGAACGTGGCGCTGGGCGGGTCGCTCGACCAGCGGATCCAGGACCTGCCAGGCCGCCTCGACCATTCGACGCCGTCGGACCAGAAGCTGCCCAAGGTCCGCACCGGCAAGGCCCATGCCGTGCGCCTGTCCGCCGACAGCCAACTCGGGAAAATCTGGGCCGCGGCGGGCCAGGGCTTCCGGCCGGAAGCGGTGCCCGTCAATTCGCTGCACAACCAGGGCATCTGCCGCCTCGCCCCCCGCCTGGTGGCCGAAGCCTGGGCGCCGGACGGAACGGTGGAGGCCGTGCGCGTCGCCGATGCCCCCGGCTTCGCCATGGGCGTGCAATGGCACCCGGAATATGACTGGGAGCATGACGCGCTGAGCCGCACGATCTTCGAGGTTTTCGGCGCCGCCTGCGCCGACTGGGCCGCGGGGCGCCGCCCGCAGGGCCAGGTCGCGCAGCGCGAAGCGGCCTGAAAGCGCAACACCTGCGAAATGGTCCGGTCACGACCGCGCGACCCGCCTTCGGCTTGCCCGATTTTTCCGGTCGGACATGCATTCGCCTTTTGCAAGGCGCTCGCCCCCCAGGCTAATCTTCCTTTGCCGGCCTCGACTTTGCCGGTGGACGAAGTCCGGTTCCCCTGCCGGCTCGCCCGACCATTCCGATCGGAACGTTAGCGTGGCGCCCGGTCACCCCCCTGACCGGGCGCTTTTCCGGGCGCATGATGGCCGCATCGCAAGGGGGCCCCCGACCATGGATCAGGACAGGCTGGCACGGCTGAAGGCACGCTTCGCCGAAGGCGCGTCAGGCGAGGGCGAGACGCAGGACCCCCTCTTCCGCCGCATCATCGACAGCCAGTTCCAGGGCGACCGCCGCGCCTGGCCCTTCGCCGGCATTGCCACTTTTTGCGGCGCGCGACTTGAGAGCGATCCCCTCGCCAACCCGCCGGAGATCGGGCTGCTCGGCGTGCCGATGGACCTCGGCGTCACCAACCGCGCGGGATCGCGCCTCGGCCCGCGCGCCATCCGGGGGGTGGAACGCATCGGGCCCTATGAGCCCGCCTTGCACATGGCGCCGATGACGGAGGCGCGCGTGGCCGATATCGGCGACGTGCCCATGGCCTCCCGCTTCTCGCTCGAAACCTGCCACGCCGACATCGAGGCGCATGTGGCCAGGCTCCACGCCGCCGGCATCCGCCTGGTCTCGGCCGGGGGCGACCATTCCATCAGCCTGCCCATCCTGAAGGCGCTGGGCCGCGACCGCCCTTTAGGCATGGTCCATATCGACGCCCATGCCGACACCGGCGGCGAGTATGAGGGCACCCGCTTCCACCATGGCGGCCCCTTCCGCCAGGCGGTGCTCGAAGGCGTGCTGGACCCCGACCGGACGATCCAGATCGGCATCCGCGGCGGCGCCGGCTACCTCTGGGAATTCTCCACCGCCAGCGGGATGACGCTGCTGCCGATGCATGAGGTCGCGGCGATGGGCATCCCCGCCGTCATCGCCCGCGCCCGGGCGGTGGCGCAGGGGCCCATCTACGTCTCCTTCGACATCGATGCGGTCGATCCCGGCTTCGCGCCGGGCACCGGCACGCCGGAAGTGGGCGGCCTGGCGCCCCTGCAGGTGCTGGAACTGCTGCGCGGCCTGGCCGGGCTGGATGTGGTGGGGGGCGATGTGGTGGAGGTCGCACCGCAATATGACGGATCGACCGCCACCGCCCAGATCGGGGCCCAGGTCATGTTTCAATTGATCTGCCTGCTGGCCCGGGCGCCCTCGTTTCGGGGGTAGGGGCGGAATCTCCGGAAAACCGCGCCTTCAACAAGCGATTCCGGCCTGTTATGTAGGGTCGTTGTCGGGGGCCATGGGGTCCGGGGGCATGTCGCGCCCCGGGGCCACTTCAGAAATTCGGGATATCGGGTGCCATGAAGTTCACGGTGGACAGGGCAGTGCTGCTCAAGGCGCTCGCGCATGTGCAGAGCGTGGTGGAGCGGCGCAATACCATCCCCATCCTGGCGAATGTCCTGCTGGAGGCCCGCGACGGCGGCCTGCGCCTGACCGCCACCGACATGGAGATCGCGGTGGTGGAGGAAGTGCCGGGCGTCACCGTCACCCGCACCGGCCGCACCACGGCCCCGGCCGCGACGCTGTTCGAACTCGTCCGCAAGCTGCCCGAGGCCGCGAAGATCGAACTCGACCACCCCGGCGGCGACAGCCAGCTGACGCTCCGCGCCGGCCGCTTCGACGCCAAGCTCGCCGTCCTGCCGGTGGAGGATTTTCCCTCCATGACCGAGGGCAAGCTGCCGCACCGCTTCGCGCTGCCGGCCGGCCAGCTGCGGGAGCTGATCGACCGCACCCGCTTCGCGATCAGCACCGAGGAAACGCGCTACTACCTCAACGGCATCTACATCCACGCCACCGAAGCGGGCGGCGCCAAGGTGCTGCGCGCCGTCGCGACCGATGGCCACCGCCTGGCCCGGGTGGAGGAGCCCCTGCCCGATGGCGCGTCCGAGATGCCGGGCGTCATCATCCCCCGCAAGACGGTCAACGAGCTTCGCAAGCTGGCCGAGGAAGTGACGGATGAGATCGCCGTCGCGCTGTCCGACACCAAGATCCGCTTCACCCTCGGCCCCGTGCAGCTGACCTCCAAGCTGATCGACGGCACCTTCCCGGAATACGAGCGCGTGATCCCGCGCGGCAACGACAAGATCCTGAAGGTCACGAAGAAGGCCTTCGCGGAGGCCGTGGGCCGCGTCGCCGGCATCAGCAGCGAGCGGTCGCGCCCGGTGAAGCTCTCCGTCGATCGCAACCACCTGCTGCTTTCCGCCGCCAGCGCCGAACTCGGCCAGGCGCAGGAGGAGCTGGATGGCGACGTCGTGAACTACGAGCACGCGCCCATCGAGATCGGCTTCCAGGCCCGCTACCTCAACGACATCACCGACCAGATCGCGGAGACGGTGGAGTTCCGCTTCTCCGACGGGTCCGCGCCGACGATCGTGACGGATAGCGCGAAGCCGGAAGCGCTGTATGTGCTGATGCCGATGCGGGTGTGAGCCCGCAGGGGGAGCGCTGCTCCCCCTGCACCCCCTCGCCAGGGTCGAAGGCGACCCTGGACCGCCGGATTTTTCAATTGATGACGGTCCAGGGCCGGTTCGGCCCTGGCGGTAGGGGTCTGGAGAAGGCAGCGCCTTCCCCAGCACTCACCAGTTCATCTCCCCCTTCGCCACCTTCGCCCCGATCTCCAACGCGATCTCCAGCCCCAGCCCCGGATAGCGCCGCTTCATCGCCGCGATCAGCGCCGCGCCATCTGCCGCCGCGGCGAACTCGGCCTCGAACACCTCCAGGTATTCCCGGGTGCTGCGCAGGGAAGACGCATCCGTCGCCGCCCCGGCCACCCCATGCCCCGCCACCACGATCCGCGGGTTGCGCGCCTCCATCGCCACCAGCGCCCACCACCAGGCGAGGCGCGAGGCCGGCGTCGCCGTATCGGCCGTCCAGGCATGCAGCCCCGCGAAGGCCAGCACGCCGCCGAACATCGCGCCGAGCGAGGGCGACCACAGGTAGCTGCGATCCGGCAGCGCCGGCTCCGGCGTCACCAGCTCCAGCACCTCATCCTCCAGCCGCAGCGTCGTGCCGGTCATCGCCTCCGGCACGAAGGGGCTGCGGGGCGCGTTGTCGCCCATCCGCGGCACCCAGGTCTCCAGCTTCTTCGCCATCGTCGCATTGATGTGGGCGACAGTGCTGGGCGTGGCCAGGAACCGCGCCTCCGGGAAGGCGGCGCGCACCACCTCGAGCGAGAAGTAGTAGTCGGGGTCGCCATGGCTGACGAAGACCGTCGTCAGGCGCTTGCCGGATGCGCGGATCGCCTCCACCGCCATGCGGCCTTCCGCCAGGGTGAACATGCCATCCACCAGCACCGCATCCCGCTGGCCGGTCAGCAGGACGGAGGTCTTGCCGAAGCTGGTCGGCGCGCCCTGCAGCACGCGCCAGGACAGGGGGGTGGCGGCCAGGGCAGGGGAGGCTCCAGGGGAGGCGGCGGCGGTGCCGGCGGCAACAGCGGTCATCAGGCTTCTCCGGGTCAGGGTCATGGTCGGTCTCCGTTTGGCGCCCGCATCGGGCTTGCCCGCACCATGACGCCCGCCCCGTTGTCCATCGAGACCGACGTTCTTGACACACTGTTCAGTCCAGATGGACAATCCCGCGATGCTGCCCTCCCTCGACCGCCTGGCCTTCTTCGCGGCGACGCTGGAAGCGGGGTCCTTCACCGCCGCGGCCGCGCGGCTCGGCGTCACCAAATCGCTCGTCTCCCAGCAGGTGGCGCGGCTGGAACAGGAACTCCGCACCACCCTCATCACCCGCACCTCCCGCCGCCTGTCGCCGACCGAGGCCGGCGCCGCGCTGCATGCCCGCTGCGCGCCCGCACTGGCCGAGGCCGCCGCCGCCCTGGCGGAGGTGGCGGAGGGCGCGGGCCCCGCCGCCACGCTGCGCATCGCGGCCCCGCTGGACTACGGCACGGCCGTCATCGCCCCCGCCGTCGCGCGCTTCATCGCGGCCCACCCGGCCTGCCCCGTCGAACTCCGCCTGGCCGATACGGTGCATGATTTGATGGCGGAGCGGCTGGATCTGGCGATCCGCACGGGCTGGCTGCGGGAGGAACCGGGCAGCTTTGCCACCAGGCGCCTCGGCAGTTTTCGCCAGCTGCTGGTCTGCGCCCCCGGGCCAGCGGCGCTGGACAGCCCGGCGGCCCTCGCCACGCGGCCCTGGATCGCCCATGCGCGGCTGAAGGAACCCTGCCGCTGGCGCTTCCGCCGGGACGGATCGGCGGAGACGGTGACCGTGGAGACAAGGGCGGTGGCGACGGTGGACACCACCCCGGCCGTACGCGCCCTGGCCCTGGCCGGCACGGGCTACGCCATCCTGCCGGACTACGCGGTGGCAGAGGATCTGGCCGCCGGCCGCCTGGTGGCGCCCCTGCCGGGCTGGCTGCTGCCGGAAGGCGGCGTCATCGCCCTGCTGCCGCCCGCCCGCTTCCGCCCCGCCCGCGTGCGCCTGTTTCTGGAGTTGCTGGCCAACGGCAACGCCTAGCTGGCGTCGTAATCGACCGTCACGGTGGCGCCGGTCGGGCGGGACTGGCAGGTCAGCACGAAGCCGGCCTCGATCTCCCAGGGCTGGAGCGAATAATTGGTCGCCATCGCGACCGCGCCTTCCGTCACCTTCGCCCGGCAGGTGCAGCACATGCCGCCGCGGCAGGACCAGGGCAGGTCCAGCCCCGCGCGCAGCCCGGCCTCCAGCACCGATTCGCCAGATGCCATCGGCACGTCGCGCGTCACGCCATCCACGGTGATGGTCGCGGTCGCCGCCGCCGGGGCTTCCGGCGGGGCTGCGGGCTTGGCGCGGGGCAGGGTGCCCGCGGCCGGCGTGAAGCGTTCCTCCTGGATGCGGGTGGGGTCCATCCCGAGCCCTTCCAGCGCCCGGCGCGCGCCCGCGGCCATGCCATCCGGCCCGCAGAGGAAGGCCGCGTCGATCGCACCGACCGGCACCAGCCCCGGTAGCAAGGCCGCGATCCGTGCGGCGTCGAGGCGCCCATGCAGCGCGCTGAGTTCATGCTTCTCCCGGCTCAGCACATGCACCACGGCCAGGCGGCTGAGATACCGATCCTTCAGGTGCTCCAGCGACTGACGAAACATGATCCCCGCCGCGTCGCGATTGCCATACAGCAGCACGAAGCGCGCCCGGGGCTCCCGCGCCAGCAGGCTGGATGCGATGGACAGGATCGGCGTGATCCCGCTGCCGCAGGCGATGCCGAGCACCGTCCGTGGGCGCGCGGCGGCGTCGGGCATCAGCCCGAAGCGCCCTTCCGGCGGCATGGCGTCCAGCACATCGCCCGCCCGCAGCTGGTCCACCACCCAGCCAGAGAAGGCGCCCCCCGGCACCCGCTTGATGCCGACGCGCAAGGTCCCGTCATCCAGGCCGGCGCAGATGGAATAGCTCCGCCGCTGTTCCACGCCGTCCACCACGCGCCTGAAGGTCAGGTACTGCCCCGGCGTGAAGCGGAAATCGGCATGGGGCGGCGGCTGCAGCGTGATGGCCACGGCATCGGATGTTTCACGTGCAACATCAACCACGCGCAGCGGATGGAAGCGGGTGGACACGGCGTTCATCGGCGCCTCGTTCATCATCACGGGGCTACAGGCATTTGAACTGGTCGAAGGGCTCGCGGCAGGCCGTGCAGCGCCACAGCGCCTTGCAGGCGGTGCTGCCGAATTCCGAGAGCTTTTCCGTGGCCAGGCTGCCGCAGCGCGGGCAGGGGGTGTCGTCATCGGCGCCGAACAGGGCGCGGCGCCCGGCGCGTGCGGCCGGCGGCGCGATGCCGTAGCCCCGCAGCGCATCGCGCCCGGCTTGCGTCATCCAATCCGTCGTCCAGGCGGGCGAGAGCACCAGCCGCACCCGCACATCGGAAAACCCGGCGGCGGCCAGCGCGGCCTCGACCTCGAAGGCGATCACATTCATCGCCGGGCAGCCCGAATAGGTCGGCGTGATGTCCACCTCCGTCACGCCGTCATCGCCCAGGCGCACATCCCGCAGCACGCCGAGATCGGCGATGGTCAGCACCGGAATCTCCGGATCCACCACCGCGCCCGCGATGGCCCTGGCGCGCGCCAGGTCGAGCGTGAGGACGCTCACCACACCGCCCCGGGGACGCTCACCAGACCGCCCCGGGATAGGCGCGCTGCAAATGCTGCATCACCGCCAGCATGTGGCTGAGATGCTCCGTATGCACGCCGCGGCGCCCGCCCTTCTGCATCCAGCCATCGCGCGGGCGTTCCAGCCCGGCCTCGGCGAAGACGCGCGCCACCGTCGCCTCGAAGGCCGGGCGCAGCGCCGCGGCATCGGGCAGCAGCGCTGCGACGGCCTCATGCTCCGCCGCGAAGAGTTCGCCGGTATAGGGCCAAAGCCTCGCAACCGCCGCCGCCACGCGCGCATGGCTCTCCTCCGTCCCGTCGCCGAGCCGGATCATCCATTCCGCGGCGTGGCGCAGATGGTAGGTGACTTCCTTCTCCGCCTTGGCCGCGATGGCGGCGATGCGCGCATCGGGGGATGCCATCGCCGCCTGCCACCAGGGCAGCATCGCGGCGCTGGACAGGAACAGGCGCGCGATCGTCTCCGCGAAATCGCCGCGCGGCAGTTCGAAGATCAGCGCGTTGCGGAATTGAGGCGCGTCCCGGCGATAGGCGAGGTCGTCCTCGCCGTGTCCCGTGCCCTCCACCTCCGCCGCATACTGGTAGAGCGACCGTGCCTGGCCGAGCAGATCCAGCGCGACATTCGCCAGCGCCAGGTCTTCCTCCAGCATCGGCGCATGGCCGCACCATTCGGACAGGCGATGCGCATGCACCAGCGCGTCATCGGCGCGGGCCAGCAGCGTATCCACCAGCGGCGAGGCCGCGACCGCGATGCTGGTCACGGCTTACATATGCCCGACATCGTCGGGCACCTCGTAGAAGGTGGGGTGGCGATAGATCTTGTCGGCGGTCGGCTCGAACAGGGAATCCCGGTCGCCCGGATCGCTCGCGGTGATGGCGGCGGATGGCACCACCCAGAGCGAAAGCCCCTCGCCGCGCCGCGTGTAGGTATCCCGCGCCGCCTGCAGCGCCATTTCCGCATCCGCCGCATGCACGCTGCCGGCGTGGCGGTGCGCCAGGCCGGCGCGGGCCCGGACGAAGACTTCCCAGATGGGCATGGGGGCTTCGGCCATGGCCCTCACTCCGCCGCCTGGGCCATCGCGGCGCGTCGCGCGCGGCGCTTTGCCGCATGGGCCAGCGCGGCTTCCCGCACCCAGGCGCCTTCCGCGTGGGCGCGGCGCCGCGCCTCGATCCGTTCGCGATTGCACGGCCCGTTCCCCGCCAGCACCTGCCGGAATTCCTCCCAGTCGATGGCGCCGTACTGCCAATGCCCGCTCGCCTCGTCGAAGCGCAGGTCGGGGTCAGGGAAGGTCAGCCCGAGGAAATGCCCCTGCGGCACCGTCGCATCGACGAATTGCTGGCGCAGCGCGTCATTCGTGAATCGCTTGATCTTCCAGCGCATGGACTGGTCGGTATGGGCGCTCTCCCCATCCGGCGGGCCGAACATCATCAAGGCGGGCCACCACCACCGGTCCAGCGCATCCTGCGCCATCGCCTTCTGTTCCGCCGTGCCGCGCGCCAGCGTCAGCATGATCTCGTAGCCCTGGCGCTGATGAAAACTCTCCTCCTTGCAGACGCGCACCATGGCGCGGGCATAGGGGCCGTAGCTCGTCCGGCAGAGCGGGATCTGGTTCATGATCGCCGCGCCATCCACCAGCCAGCCGATCGCGCCGATATCCGCCCAGCTCAGCGTCGGATAGTTGAAGATGGAGGAATACTTGGCCCTGCCGCTCAGCAGCTGATCGACCAACTGCTCGCGGCTCGTGCCCAGCGTCTCGGCGGCCGCATAGAGGTACAGCCCGTGCCCGCCCTCATCCTGCACCTTGGCCAGCAGCGCGGCCTTGCGGCGCAGCGACGGCGCGCGGGTGATCCAGTTGCCCTCCGGCAACATGCCGACGATCTCGCTATGCGCGTGCTGGCTGATCTGCCGCGTCAGGGTCCGGCGATAGGCCTCCGGCATCCAGTCATTCGGCTCGATCTTGTCCTCGGCCGCGACGCGCGCCTCGAAGCGCGCCAGGCGCTCCGGATCCTCCGCCGCGCCCGTCGCGGGCGGCACATCCTTCTGATTCAGGGCCTGGGTGTACACCGGCGCCTCCTCCGATTTTGGTGGAGGTTATGTCACACATACCCGCAAGTAAAGCGCAAACGCCGTAACACGTCAGAGGTCGAAGCGCCCCGCCAGCTCGGCCGGCGGCAGGGGGCCGGCCTCGGCCCTACCGGCCCCGTCCAGCCAGGCCTCCGCCGCCGGCACCAGCCCCGCATAGAGCCTGGCGGCCAGCGCCGCGGCATCCCGGCCCGGCCAGCCATCGGGCAGCAGGGCATCCGGCAGCGCGGGGTCCCGCAGCGCGATCCGCCGCCATTCATGCACCAGCAGCAGGCGCAGCGGCAGCGCCTCCTCCGCATCGGGCACCACGCCATCCAGCGGCGCGAAGGCGGCCAGGAAGCGTTCATGCGCGGCCGCGATCGCCGCCAGCGGCCAGGCCCGCGCCGCCAGGTCCCGCGCCTCCGCCAGGCTGCGCGGCGCCGCCATCAGCACGGTCGCCGCCGCCGGCAATTCCTCCGCCGCCCCCCGCAGGCCGATCCAGAGCCCCGTCGCCGCCTGGCCGAATTGCCGGCCGGCCAGCGCTTCCGCCACCGCGGGGTCGGTCGTCATCACCAGCCGGAACCGGCCGTCCCATTCCGGCGGCCGGGCGCGGTAGATACGGCGCGCCGCGGCGCCGAAGGCGGCCTCCCCCCGCGGGCCCAGGCGATGGAAGGAATTGCGGCCCACGCGGTTGCGCGCCAGCCACCCTTCCTCCGTCAGCCGCGACATCGCGGTGCGCACCTGGCCGGGATTGCAGCCGAAATGGTCCAGGATCGCCTGCAGCGACCCCAACCACAGCGACCCGCCCCGCGGCGCCACCGCATCCCCCCAGATCGTCACGATCAGGCTGGCGATGCGCGGCGGGCCGAGGCGCTTGGTCAGCGCCCCCAGGGCAGAGGGATCAGGCATGGCGCGCACACTGCCGCCGCCCCGCCCGGCCACGCAACCCGCCCTTGTCCCCATCCCGGTCGCGGCCCACATCCCCGGCGCAATGACCCATGACCGACGCCCCCCCGCCTATACGGCGCCGATCCTCTCCACCCTGCCGCCACTGCCGGAATGGCTGGTGGGGGAACTCCGCTCCGACCATGCGGGGGAAACCGGCGCCGTCATGATCTATCGCGGCATCCTGGCCGTCTGCCGCGACCCCGGCGTGGTGGATTTCGCCCGCCGCCACATGGCGACCGAACAGGGGCACCTCGACCTGCTGAACGTGCTGCTGCCCGCGCACCAGCACAGCCGCCTGCTGCCGATCTGGCGCGTGGCGGGCTGGATGACCGGCGCGCTGCCGTCGCTCTTCGGCCCCCGCGCCGTCTACGCCACGATCGACGCGGTGGAGACCTTCGTCGACCACCACTACCAGCAGCAGATCGACCGCCTGGACGCGGAGGACATCCACCCCGAGATCCGCGCCCTCCTCGCCCACTGCCAGGCTGAGGAAATCCACCACCGGGACGAGGCGCGCGACGCCGCCACGGCACCACCCGGGCCGCTGCTGCGCGCCTGGGCCTGGCTGGTGGGCAATGGCTCCGCCGCCGCGGTGCACGCAGCGCGACGGGTGTAACAAGGGCGAGGCTCTGCCCAAAACTTGAAAAGGGGGCGCTCCGCCGGGGGGCGTGGCGCCCCCCGGACCCCGCCGGCACTATGCGATTCTCCGAGGGGAATCGCCGCCATGCCGACCAGCAAAATGCCCGAAGCACGCGCCATGATCGTGGCGCCCCAGCCCGAAGCGGCGGAAGCCGGCGCCAGCATCCTCGCGGCCGGCGGCAACGCCATCGACGCACTGCTCGCCTGCGCGCTGACGCAAGGCGTGGTGGACCCCATGATGTCGGGCATCGGCGGCCTCGGAATCCTCCAGCTGCACGACCCCGCCACGGGCCGCACGACCGTGCTGGATGGCCTCTCCACCTGCCCCGCCGCCTGCACACCGGATATGTGGGAGAGCGCGTTCCAGCGCGAATGCGCCGATGGCTACGGCTTCATCCTGGCCGACCGTGCGAATGAGGTGGGCCACCGCGCCGTCACAACCCCCGGCATCCTCCGCCTCTTCGCCGAAGCCCATGCCCGCTTCGGGAAACTCGCCTGGAAGGACCTCTTCAGCCCGGCCATCGCCTTCGCCGAGGAAGGCTGGATCATCCGCCCCCATGTCCACGCGATGTTCACGGCCAACGAAGCCGCCTATGGCCGCCTCGACTATGTGAGAAAACTCGCCTTCACGCAGGAAGGCGCCGCCCTCTACTGCCGCCCCGACGGCACGCCGAAACGCCCAGGCGACCCCGTCCGCAACCCGGCTTTGGCCCGCACCCTGGCCGGCATCGCGGCCGATGGCGTCGAGAGCTTCTATACCGGCGCCCTCTCCCGCGTGATCCTCGATGACATGGCGGCGCATGGCGGCATCCTCTCCGCCGCCGACCTCGCCGGCTTCCGCGTCCAGGAAGTGGCGCCGCTGACCATCCGCTACCGCGGCTTCGACATCTCCCTCCCCCCGCCGCCAGCTGGCGGCATCGTGGTGGCGGAGATGCTGCGCATCCTGGAACGCTTCGACCTGGTCGCCATGGGCCACAACAGCGCGCCCTTCATCCGCACCCTCTCCGCCGCCATGCGCATCGCGCTCAAGGACCGGGAGGATCACATCGGCGACCCGGCCACACAGCCGCCGCCGCTGGATCGCCTGCTGTCCGACGCCTACGCCGATGAATGCGCTGCCCGCATCCGCGATGGCATGGTCGCGGCGCCAGCGCGCGTGACGGCCACGGCGAAGGACACCACCACCATCTCCTGCGTCGATGCCTCAGGCCTGGTGGCGTCGCTGACCCATACGCTCGGCGTACCATCCGGCGTCATCCCGCCCGGCACCGGCTTCATGCTGAACGGCGCGATGAACTGGTACGATCCGCGCCCCGGCCGCGCGGGGTCGATTGCGCCGGGCAAGAAGCGCTTCTCCTCCATGACGCCCACCATCGTCTTCCAGGATGGCAAGCCCGTGATGACGCTCGGCGCGCCCGGCGGCGCCTGGATCGGCATCGCCATCCTGCAGGTGCTGGTGAATGTCCTCGATTTCGGCATGGGGATGCAGGAAGCCGTGCAGGCCCCCCGCTTCGCCGCCACCGGCCCCGCCATCGATATCGGCAACCGCATCCCCCGCGCGGTGGAGCGTGACCTGGCGGCGGCGGGAGAGACCGTGCGCCGCAACTACCACTCCTACCCCTTCGCCGCCCCGCACGGCATCAGCCTCTGGGATGGCGTGCTGGCCGGCGGCGCGGACCCGCAGCGGGACGGCCTCGCCATCGGCGTTGCTTGAGAAGATTCAGCCTGGCGGAAGCAGTTTCGCGAGTTCCGCCTTCACCGTCTTGCCGCTGCTGTTGCGCGGCAGATCGGCGATGAGGTCGATCCGCTTCGGCACCTTGTAGGGCGCGAGCCTGGCGCGGCAGAGCGCCACCAGGCTTTCCGCATCCGGTGCCTCCCCCGGCCGAGGCACGACGAAGGCCGCGATCTCCTCCCCCATCGCCGCCGATGGCCATCCGACGACGGCGGCTTCCGCGATGCGCGGGTCGGACAGCAGCACGCTCTCGATCTCCGGCGGATAGATGTTCACGCCGCCGCGGATGATCATGTCCTTCTTCCGCCCCTTCAGCGTGACGTAGCCGGAGGCATCGACCGAGGCGAGGTCACCGGGCAGGAACCAGCCCTCATGAAACACCTCCGCATCCGCTTCCGGATCCTCGAAGAACCCGGTGGCGACGCCGGGCCCGCGATAGCCGATACGCCCCACTTCGCCCGCGCCCAGCCGCTGCATCGCATCGTCGAAGATCGCGATCTCCACGCCGAAGACGGCGCGGCCGACGCTTGCCTCATGCGTATCGATATCCTCCGGCCGCAGCAGCGATATCCCGCCGCCTTCCGTGCTGGCGTAGTACTCATGAAACCCCGCGCAGAGGCGGTCACGGATCGCCTTGCGTTCCCAGGGATGCAGCGGCGCGCCCGATGACAGCAGCAGCCGCATGTTCGTCAGTGGCGCAGCCGCCTCATCGGACAGATCGAGCAGCCGCCGCAGCAGGGTCGGCACCAGGAAGGCCGATGTGGCCTGGCGTTTCTCGATTTCCGCCGCCAGTTCCTGCGGCTTGTAGGGCGGCGGGAACAGCACCGCCGTGCCGCCGCTGAACATCAGCGACATCGGAAAGGTCCGCCCACCGCCAAAATACAGCGGCGTGGCGGAGACATAGACCTCCCGGCTGTTCAGGCCGAGGTCGATCCAATGCGTCCAGAAGCGCCGGATGAATTGCTCATGCGTCACCACCGGCCCCTTCGGCCGCCCCGTGGTACCGGATGAAAGGGACATCAGCAGCGGCATCCCGCCGCACTCCCGCCCGCTGGGGAAGGGAAGATCGGCGGGCGCTGCCTCCACCGCCCGGGCGAAATCCGCATCCACCGCGACGCAGCGCAAACCTTCCAGCGCCGCGGCATCCGGCTCCACCAGCACCAGCCCCGCCCGAAACCGCAGCGCCACCGCCTGCTGTTCGCCCGTGGTCCAGCGCCAATCCAGCGGCAGCGCCACCGCGCCCATCCGCGCGGCGCCCCACAGCGCCAGCATGTGTTCCATGCTGTCCCGCAGCGCGATCCCCACGACCTCGCCCTGCCGCAGCCCGAGTGCCGTCAGCCGCGCCGCCCAGCGCCGCACCAGCCCATCGAGGTCCCGGTACAGCACCACGCGATCGCCCGCGACCAGCGCGGCCTGGTCAGGGCGTGCCGTGACGTGATGCGCCAGCGCATCCGCGATGTTCATCATGGCGCCAGCCCATAGATCCGCAGCGCATTATCCCGCAGGAACTTCTTCAGCGGCCCAGGCCGAAGGTTCAGCGCTTCCACTTCCGTGCGCGTCCGTTCGAATTGCAGCACGGGAAAGTCGGTGCCGAACATCACCTTGTCCTGCCCGTAGCTGTCGATGTAGCGAACGAAGCTCTCGGGCCAGTATTTCGGGCTGTGCGCATCGGCGGCGATGAAGACGTTCCGGTGCTTCCACGCCATCGCGATCATCTCATCCGTCCAGGGGATGCCCACATGGATGCCGATGATCTTGAGTTCCGGGAAATCGCAGGCCACCGCATCCAGGCAGATCGGCCGCCCGACGGAGCGCCTGGGATAGCTGGAATCATACACAAGCGACTGCCCGACCTGCAGCTGCACCGGCACGCCGAGTTCCACGCATTTCGCATAGAACGGGTACCACTTGGCATGGTCCGGCGGCAGTTCGAACCAGTGGGGGTAGAAATGCGCGCCGATGAAGCCGTCCTCCTTCACGGCCTTCTCCAGCGCCCGCACGCCATCCATGCCCTCGGTCGGATCCAGCCCCGCCAGTGCCGAGAATCGATCGGGATATTGCCGCACCGCCGCCGCCACCAACTCGTAGGGCACGTGGTAGCAGGCGGGGTGCCACTTCACGCCAACCTTGGCGGCGACCAGGAAGGCGCGTTCGATCTTCGCGGCATCCATCCGCGCCAGCATCGCCTCCAGGCTGATGCCCTCGAAGGTTTCCTGGTCCACGCCGATCTTGCCGCGGAAGAAGGCGCTGCGATCCGGCCGCGCGGCCAGGGCCTCCTTGGTCCAGATGTTCACCACGGAATCGATGGCCCAGATCTCGTCAGTCATGCCGCACCACATCCCTGCAACGTCGCCACACTGTGTCGCGCCCAGCGCCGCAGCGCTATACATCCGCCATGCAAGTTGACACCGATGCGCTGATCCTCGGCTCCGGCGCTGCCGGCCTCACCGCCGCCCTGGCCGCCGCTGCCGCCGGGCTGCGCGTCACGGTGCTGGAAAAGACCGACCGCATCGGCGGCACCAGCGCCATGTCCGGCGCCGGCACCTGGATCCCCGCCAATCACCACGCCGCCGCCGCCGGCATCGCGGACAGCCCGGAAGAAGCGCTGGCCTATATCCGCGCCGCCGCCCCCGATGGCTGGGCGCAGACCGAGGACGCTCTCTGGCAGCGCCTGGTCGAGGCCTCGCCCCGGATGCTGCGCTTCCTTGAGGAAAATTCGCCGCTCCGCTTCGCGCTGACGCCAGAGCCCGATCCGCTGCGCGACCTCCCCGGCGCCAAGCCCCGCGGCCGCATGCTCTCGCCGCTGCCGCTGTCCCGCTGGAAGGCCGGGCGCTTCGCCTTCCGCATCCGGAAGTCCACGATCCCGGAGCTCTTCACCTATCACGAGGCCGTCGAGACCGATCTCTACCACCACCCCTTCCGCACGGCCTGGCAACTCTGGCCGCGCCTGCTCTGGCGCATCCTGACCAACACCCGCGGGAAGGGCACGGCGCTGGTCACGGGCCTGCTGCGCGGCTGCCTCGATGCCGGCGTGCAGGTCGAACTCGAAGCGCGCGCGGTGGAACTGACGCGTGACGAGACGGGTGCCATCACCGGCGCCATCGTCGAACAGCGCGGCACGCGCCACGCCATCACCGCCACGCGCGGCGTCGTCATCGCCACCGGCGGCTTCGAATGGGATTCAGCCCTGCTGGCACAGCACTTTCCGGGCCCGGTGGACTACCTCGGCAGCCCCGCCGGCAATACCGGCGACGGGCACCGCATGGCCGAAGCGGCCGGCGCGGCGCTGGCCCATATGGACCAGGCGACGCTCACACCCTGCGTGCCCACGACCTTGCACGGCCGCCTCATGGCCCGCCCCGTGCCCTTCCATACCGAACCCAACGCCATCATCGTCAACCGCCACGCCCGACGCTTCGCCAATGAACTGCGCTTCAACATCGGTGAATCGATGGATGAACGCGACGCGGACGGCAACCCCATCCACCTGCCCTGCTGGGTCATCAGCGACACGCGGCTTCTGGACCGCCTGCCCCCCGCCCGCTGGGGCGTCCGTGCCGATCCCACCTGGCTGAAGCGCGCCGACACCATCGAAGCCCTGGCGGCGCAGACGGGCCTGGACCCGACGGCACTCTCGGACACCATCGCCCGCTACAACAGCTTCTGCGCGGCGCAGAAGGATAGCGACTTCGCCCGCCCTTCCGCCGCCGATGCCGCAGCCTCCGGCGACAAGCGCCGCCGCGGCGGGCTGGAGGCGATCGAGCGCACGCCCTTCCTCGCCATGCCCTTCAACCGATCGATCCTCGGCACCAAGGGCGGGCCGCGTACCAACGAACACGCGGAAGTCCTGCGGGCGGATGGCAGCGTCATCGCGGGGTTGTTCGCCGCCGGGGCGTCATCGGCCAATCCGCTCGGAACGCGCGGCGTGGGGACGGGGACGACAATCGGGCCGTACATGACCTGGGGCTATGTCGCCGGCCAACGTCTGGCACAGAGAAACTAGCGAGGCTCCGCCCAGATCATGAAAAGCGGGGCGCTCCGCCGGGGGGCGTGGCGCCCCCCGGACCCCGCCTTCAGCCGAACGCCAAGCCGGGTAGGAACAGCGCGATGCCGGGAAACAGGCACAGCAGCAACACGCCCAGCAGCAGCGCGATCCAATAGGGCAGGGCAGCGACCGCGGCCTCACCCAGCTTCACCTCGCCCCCCGTGATGCCGACCAGCACGAACAGATTCATGCCCACGGGCGGCGTCAGCATCCCCACCTCGATCATGATGGTGACGACGACACCCAGCCACACCGGATCGAAGCCGACGCCGGTCAGCAGCGGAAACACCAGCGGCAGGGTCATGATCATCATCGACAAGCCGTCGAAGAAGCAGCCGAGGATGAGATAGACGACCACCACCACCACCAGCAGCAGCCACTTGGACAGGCCCCATTCCGACACCACCGCCAGCATCTGCTGCGGCAGGCCGAGCAGGCTGATCGCCTGCGCGAGCACCAGCGCGCCCACGAACACCATCGCGATCACCGCGAAGGTCCGCACCGTGCCGATCAAGGCCTGGCCCACGCCGCGCAGCGTGAGATCCCCGATGGTGAAGCCGAGGACCGCCGCCGCCGCGACACCCACGCCGGCCGCCTCCGTCGGCGTCGCCAGCCCCGCGAACAGGCTTCCCAGCACGGCGACGATCAGCACCAGCAGCGGCAGCACCCCCGTCAGGCCGCGCAGCGCCTCACTGATCGCGACGCGCTTCTCCTCCGGCGCGATGGCCGGATTGCGCAGCGCCGCGAAGACGATCCAGGCCATGAAGATCGCCGCCATCATCAGGCCCGGCAGCACCCCCGCCATGAACAGCCGCCCGATCGAGGTATCCGTCAGCGCCCCATAGATCAGCAGCGACAGCGACGGCGGGATCAGCAGGCCGAGCGTCCCCCCCGCGGCCAGCGTCCCCACGGTCTGCGCACGGTCGTAGCCGCGCGATTTCAATTCGGGATACGCCACGGACCCGACGGCCGCAGCGACGGACATCGAGGAGCCCGACACCGCCCCGAAGATGGTGCAGACCGCGATGTTGGTGTGCAGCAACCCGCCCGGCAGCCGCCCGAAGAAGGGCGCCATGGCGCGATAGACGCCGCGCGCCAGGCCCGACGCCACCAGCAATTCACCTAGCAGGATGAACAGCGGAATCGCCGTCAGCGTGAACTCGTTCAGCGTATTCCACACCGTCTGCACGCCGATGCGCGTGGAGCCACCCGCGAAGAAATGCAGGATGGCGAAGCCCGTGAGCCCGAGCGCCGAGCCCAGCACCGCGCCCGACAGCACGGTGGCCGTCAGCATCCCCAGAAGCGTGGTCCAGATCACAGATGCGCCGCCTTCTCATCCGGCGGCGGCCGCAGCGCGACCCAGGCCGCCACCAGCCCCGTGATACCCAGGCTCACCGGCATCAGCAGCACCCAGGGGCCGAGTGGCAGCCTGGCCTGCTCGCTCATCAGATTCAGCATCATGGTGAAGTCGGCGATCGCCCAACCCTCCCACGCGAAGACCGCGCAGAAGGCCACCATGATGCATTGCCCGAGGAACCAGGCGATGCGCCGGCCGAGTGGCGGCAGCTTGTCCGTCACCAGCGTCACCCGGATATTGGCATTCCCCGCCATCGCGAAGGGCAGGGCGAGGAACGCCATCGCCGACAACAACAGGCCGGACAATTCCTCGGTGAAGCGGAACGGCGCCGCGACGGCGTAGCGCATCACCACCGCCGCCACGACCAGCCCCAATATCGCTGCGCAGCACGCCGCGGACAGCGCGAGCAAGCCCCGCGTCGCCAGCAGCAGCCCGCGATCGATGGCGTGCATCAGTTCCCGGTCAAGGCGGATTGGATGCGTGCCCGCCAGGCCGGGCCCTGCCCGCCCGCTTCCTTCATCAGCGTGTCCCAGGTGTTCAGCGCCGCGGTGCGGATCGCCTGCTGCTCGGTCTCGGAGAACGTCGGGTGGAAGGTCACGCCCGCCTCCCGCAGCCGCACGCGGCTCGCCTCGTCATCCGCCGCATCCTGTTCGAACCGCGCGCTGCGCTGCTCCATCGCCGCCGTGGCCTGCTGCAAGGCGGTGCGGTTCTCCGCGCTCAGCGCCCGGAACCGCGCCTGGTGCGCCAGGATGATGTAGGGCGTGGGCGGGAAGGCGAAGCCGGTGCTGGTCGCGTGCTTCGCCACTTCCTGCAGGCTGATCGTGTGGACGATGCGCGGCGGATACAGCGCGCAATCCACAACGCCCGTCTGCATCGCGCTGTACAGCTCCTGCTGCGGCACGATCTGCGCGGCGACGCCCAGCGTGCGGAAGGTCTCCACCTGCTCCCGCGACCCCACGCGCAGCTTCACGCGGCGCAGCTCATCCAGGCTCCGCACCGGGCTGCGGCAGAAGATCGCGGCATCCAGCAGGCCGAGCTGCATGTAGCCGACGGGCTCGATGTTCCAGCGACGGATACCCTCGTTCAGGCTCTGCTGCATCGCCGGCATGATGCGGTTCAGCTCCGCCGCGTTGCGGATCAGCCCGAAGACCAGGATGGAGGACATCGCCGCATCGTCGCGCCCCAGGAAGGGCGGCCAGATGAAGCTGAGCTCCGGCGTGCCGCCCTGCATGGTCCGCAGCGCGTCCGCGTCCCGCAGGTTCATCGCATTGCCCTCGAACACATTGAGGACGAAGCGCCCATTGGTCCGCGCGCGCAGATCGGCCGCGAGTTCCCGCGCATGCTGGCTCTCGATCCGCGCGGGCGCGTAGCTGTTGTGGAAACGCCATTCGGTGGTCTGCGCCCCCGCCCCGGTTGCAAACAGCGCCGCGATGGCGCCCAGCACGAACCGCTTCATTCCACTCACTCCCATCCCATCGCCCTGACGATAGGGGCCACGCGGGATGATTGACAATCTGTCACGCCCACCCTGCGATGCGCGAATGCCAGGACATGTCGATCGCGCCCGCGCCGCGGGGATGATGCAGCAGGCCGGGATCGATGCCCTGCTCGTCGTCTCGCCGGAGGTCTTCCACTGGGCGACCGGCGCCCCCGCCGGCGTCGCCGCCGGATGGAGGCGCCTCGGCGCCGCCATGGCCGTCATCCCCGCCGATCCCGGCCAGCCCGTCGGCGCCGTCGCCAGCGACCTCTTTGCCCCTGGCGCCCAGGCCGCCGGCTGCTCGCCGCTCCGCACCCATCCCATCTGGCCGGAGGCCCTGTCGCTCCGCGCCGCGATGCGGGACGGCGCCAGCGCGGCCGAACTCGTGGCCGCCGCCACCGCGGACCGCCCCCCCGGCTTCTCCCGCCCCGCCACCTTCGACCGCGCCGCGGCGCTGGCGCAGCTTCGTGCCCTGCTGGCGGACCAGCGCCTAGCCACCGCCCGGATCGGCGTCGAATTGTCGTCAGTTCCCGCCGCGGACCTTCCGGCGCTGGAAGCCGCCATCGCGCCCGCACGCATCCTCGATGCCTCGGCGCTGATCGATCGCCTTCGCTCCTTCAAATCGCCGGGGGAGATCGCGCTGCTGCGCCAGGCCGGCGCGATCACGGAGGCGGCCCTCGCCGCCCTGATCCCCGCCATCCGGGAAGGCGCGACGCGCGCCGGGCTCGGCCGCCATTTCCTGGACCTGGTGCAGCAGCACGCCGCCGGCGCCACCGCGCCCCTCACGGCCTGGGAGTATGTGGGCTTCGGCACCTCCCCCTGGTCCAGCCCCGGCACCCTCGCCCGCGGGGATGTCGTGAAGGTCGATGTCGGCGCCGTCGTCGGCGGCTATTCCGCCGACCTCGCCCGCACCTTCACCCTCGGCCCCGCCCGCCGCCTGGCGAGGGAGGTCTTCGCGCCCCTGCTGGACGCCTTCGAAGCCGGCCGCGCCCTGTTCAGGCCCGGCACCGAACTGGCGAACATCCACGCCACCTGCCTGCGCACCGTCCAGGCCGCCGGCTTCCCCAGCTACGCCCGCGGCCATTTCGGCCATGGCCTCGGCGCCTCCCTCTGGGCGGAGGAATTTCCCTTCACCGCCGCCGACAGCGATGTGGTGCTGGAACCCGGCATGGTCATGGCCTTCGAGCTTCCCTGGTACCTCGACGGCATCGGCGGCTTCATCGTGGAGGACATGCTCCTCATCACCGAGACCGGTGCCGAGACCATGGCCGGCGCGACCCTGCCCCACGGCCTGGTCGAACTGTAGCGGCCGCAGGGGCGTTCAAGCCCCGCCACCAGCGGGGAAGTGCCTCATGTCCGTCCCGATGCAAGACCAGGCAGCCACGGGCCGCTTTGCCGTGGCGCGGATGCTGGCGCGCGGCTGGTGGCTGTTCCTGCTGCGCGGCGTGGCGGGCATCCTGTTCGGGCTGCTGGCGCTGTTCACGCCGGGGCTCGGCCTGGCCCTGCTGCTGGGCTTCCTCGCCGCTTTCCTGCTGGTGGAGGGTGTGGCGACGCTGGTGCAGGCCGCGCGCGGCGCGCCGGACCCGGCCGGCCACCGGTCCCGCACCTGGCTCTGGGTGGATGGCATCGCCTCGACGCTCGCGGGCCTCGGCGTGCTGGTCCTGCCGGGCGTCTCGGCGGTGGTGCTGGTGGTGATGGTCGGCGCCTGGGCCGCCATCGTCGGCGTCACGCGCCTCATCCTCGCCTTCCGGGCGGGTGACGTGCTGCTGGGCCTGCTCGGCGCGCTGGCCATCCTGGCCGGCGCCTGGATGATGGCGGCGCCCGGGCCCGGGCTGCTGGCGCTGGTCTGGGTGGTGGCGCTACAGGCGTTGGTGACGGGGGGCCTGTTCATCGCCATCGGCTGGCGGCTGCGCCGCATCGCGCGGGACCCGCATGGGCCCGGCGCCGCCGCCTGACGCCCCTCAGGCGAAGACGATATCCGCCGCCGACAGGCCAGCGACGCCGCGCAACAGGATCTCCCCGCTGCTGCCGTCGAAGCCCGTGAAGCTCACCATCACGCCGCCGCGCACGGCCTCCCACGTCACATGCTCGGCGCCGATGCCGTTGAAGCGCAGCAGGTCCTGGCCCGGGGTGAAGTCCGTCACCACATCCCGCGCCGCGCCGATGCCGGCATCCAGCCCGAAGGCGGCCGGCGCCGAGGTGAAGCCGAAGACGAAGGCATCCCGCCCCGCGCCGCCCGTCAGCCGGTCCGCGCCGAGCCCGCCCGCCAGCACATCATCCCCCGCCCCGCCGCGCAGGACGTCGTCGCCCCATTCGCCCTGCAGCAGGTCGCTCCCCGGCCCGCCCTGCAGCGTATCGTCGCCCCCCGCGCCGCGGATGATGTCATCCCCCGCCCCGCCGGACAGCCGGTCCGCCAGGTCGCCGCGCGCCAGGAAGGGGCCGCCCTGTCCCGGCGCATCGAAGACCCCGCCGCCGATGATCGTGTCATTCCCTGGCCCGCCCAGCGCCGTGTCGGCACCGTAGCCCGCGAAGATCAGGTCATTCCCCGCCAGGCCGCGGACGTCATTGCCACCGCCTGGCAGCGCCCCCGGCGGGTCGCCCCCAGGCGGGTCACCCTGGATGACATCGTCTTCCCGCGTGCCCGCCAGCCTGTCCGGCCCGCCACCGCCAATGATCCTGCCCATGATCCATCCCCGCGCAATGGATCGTATACTATCAACTTGCCTGTGCCCGCCTACCCGTGCTGCCCCGCACGACCGCGTGTGCCCTTCAGCGTGCCGGCGGCGCCAGCACCTTGGCCGTGTGGTTGCAATGCGCCAGCGCCGGGCAGCGCCAGCATTCAGGCATCCGCGCCTTGCAGATGTAGCGCCCATGCAGGATCAGCCAGTGATGCGCATCCCGCAGCATGTCCGGCGGGCAGCGCTTCACCAGCCCGTCCTCCACCTGCCGCGTGGTCTTGCCGGGCGCGATGCCGGTGCGGTTGCCGAGGCGGAAGATGTGCGTATCCACCGCCATCGTCTCCTGCCCGAAGGCCACGTTGAGCACGACATTTGCGGTCTTCCGCCCGACACCAGGCAGCGCCTCCAGCGCCTTGCGGTCCTCCGGCACCTCACCGCCATGCCGGTCCAGCAGCAGCTGGGACAGCGCGACGACGTTGCGCGCCTTGCCCTGCCACAGGCCGATCCGGCGGATGTGCCGCGCCACGCCCTCCATACCCAGCGCCACCATGGCGGCCGGCGTCGCGGCTTCCTCGAACAGCGTCGCCGTCGCCTTGTTCACCGCCACATCGGTGGTCTGGGCGGAGAGCGCCACGGCCACCAGCAGGGTGTAGGCATCGCGGAAATGCAGCTCCGTCTCCGGCGCCGGGTTGGCGGCGGCGAGTGCCCGCAGGAAGGCAGCGGCCTGGTCGGCCTTCATCACCTTGGCGCGACGGCTACGCGGTGCCGCCCTGGGCTTCGCGGGTCCTGCCGGCGCGGCGGCCGATTTTTTCGGGCGGGGAGGGGATGTCTGGGGCATGGCGTTCCGACAGGCCTACCCCATACTGGAAGGTAATGTCAGCCGCTTCCGACCCCATCCTGTTCGAAGCCGTCAGCACGCCGCCCCGCAGCCTGAGCGATCGCGGCATGCGCTGGCTCATCGTTCTGTCGTGCCTGGGCGCGGCCATCCCCGCCGTGCTCTTCACCGTGCTCGGCGCCTGGCCGGTCCTGCCCTTCCTGGGGGTGGAGGTCCTGCTGGTGCTGTTCCTGGTCACGCTGCATCGGCGCTGGACCAAGGCGGCGTGGGAAGTGGTGCGGCTGACGGAAGGCCGCCTGCATGTCGCCACCGCCGATGGCAGGGGCGGTCGCCGCGTGACGGAATTCGAGCCCTACTGGACCCGCGTGATGCTGGAGGAGGCGGTGGAGGGAGCGCCGCGGCTGATGCTGGTGCAGCGGGGCCGCCGCATCGAACTCGGCACCTTCCTGGCGCCGGAGGAGAAGCGGGACCTGGCCCGCGCCCTCTCGGCCGCGCTGTCGCGCTATCGCACCCCGGTCTTCGACAACCCGCAGCTTCGCTGAACACGCCCCGAGGGCGAGTGCTAGGGCGCGTGGGGGAAGGCGAGCAGGGCGGGCCCTACTCGCTGGGTGCGAGGCTCTTGATCAGGTCGAAGACGCGCTTGCGGACGGAAGGATCGGTGATCCGGTAATAGGCGCGGACCAGTTCCAGCGTCTCACGCCGGTGCAGCGTATCGTCCTCGAAGCCTTCCTGGACTTCCTGGAAGCCCCCGAACCGACGGTTGGACTGGCTGCCCCCCATCTCCGGCGGCATGTCGTCGAAGAAGAAGCCGATCGGCACATCCAGGACGCGGGAGAGGTCGAACAGGCGGCTCGCGCCGATCCGGTTCACGCCACGCTCATATTTCTGGACCTGCTGGAAGGTGAGGCCGAGGGCCTTCCCCAGCTTCTCCTGGCTCATGCCCAGCAACGTACGGCGCAAGCGGACCCGGCTGCCCACATGCACGTCGATCGGGCTCGGGCGGTGCTCACGCTCCACCCGCTCGACGACGTCTTCACTCGCCATGGCCAACACTCCGAACTCCGCGCCAGAAAGGTTACCAACCCTTGCTGGGGCCGTTCTGGCCCGGTTGGGACCCATCGTCGCGTGTATCACGCAGGTCCCTGGGCCGTCCCAAGGGGTATCGGCGTGGTAGGACTTTGTCAACTCTTTTGAGAAATCTCATTAAAGCGCACGCCCGATACGCGTATCACGGGGCCTCGCGCGCCCCTCAAGCGTTTCGGGTCTTCCTGTTGGAGAGAATACCCGACAGCAGGGCTACCAATGCGAGAAATGTGAAAGGTACCCACAATCCCAGGCTGGCAAAGGGGGTCGGGCTTCCCGCCCGCGGCAGCGGCGCCAATACAACCCCCGTCTCCGCCAGGCCCAGCCGCTCCACTTCCCGTCCGCGAGCGTCGAAGACGGCGGAAATCCCGGTCTGCGCCGCCCGCGCCAGGGGCAGGCCTTCCTCCACCGCGCGCAGCCGCGCGGCCGCCAAATGCTGGTAGGGCCCGGCGGAGACGCCGAACCAGGCGTCATTCGTCACATTCACCAGGAAGCCCGGGCGGTCCGCCGGCGTCACGGCGCCGGGGAAGATGACCTCGTAGCAGATCAGGCTGCCGAAGCTCGGCAGCCCCGGCAGGCTGATGCGCCGGAGGCCGGGCCCCGCGGAGAAATCCAGCGCCGACAGCACCAGGCGGATCGGCAGCAGTCCGCGCAGCGGCGTGTATTCGCCGAAGGGCACCAGATGCACCTTGTCATAGGCATCCAGCACGGCGCCCTGGGCGTCCAGCGCCACCAGGCTGTTCCAGACGCGGGTCGGCCGCCCGTCCGGGGCGAATTCCGCGCGGACGGACCCGGCCAGCAGCGTGGCGCCCGGGGGCAGGGGGGCCGTGGCCAGGCGGGCGGCGTTGGGATCGTTCGCCAGCAGGAAGGGGCTCGCCGTTTCCGGCCAGATCACCAGGATGCGGCTGTCCGGCGCATCCCGCTGCGCGGCGCGCACGCCGGCCGCCGTCAGGTCGATATAGCGCTGGAAGATCGGGATGCGGCTGTCTTCCCGCCACTTGGCCTCCTGCGCCACATTGCCTTGCACCAGCACCAGGGCGACGGGTTCGGGATCCGCCTCCTGCGGCACAAGGCGGGCCAGGCCGAAGGCGGCGAGGGCGGCCACCGCCGCCAGGCTGCCCGCCGCGCCGCGGCCCCCCATCATCGGCGCCAGCACCACCAGCATGGTCACCAGGCCCAGCCCATGCACGCCGATCCAGGCGGCGGACTGGATGGGCAGCGCGCCGAAGGCCCAGACCGAGCCGATCAGGTTCCAGGGAAAGCCCGTGAACAGGATGCCCCGCAGCATCTCCGCCGCCACCCAGGCGGAGGCGAAGGCCAGGATGCGCGGCCAGCCCGGCGCTGCCCACCGCGCCGCCAGTGCGGGGATCAGCGTGAAGCCGGCCAGCGGGATGGCGAGGCCCGGCACCGCGAGCGGCACCAGCCACCAGTAGCGCTCGACCTCCGTCAGGATCGCGTTGGTCAGCCAGTGCAGGCCGGCGACGTGGAAGCCCCAGCCCCAGGCAAAGGCGAGAAGCGCGGCGCGCCGGGCGGATGGCGCTTCCATCGTCATGATGAAGAGGCCCGGCAGGGCCACCAGCAGCACCGGCACCGCATGGACCGGTGGCAGGGCCAGCGCCGCGAA
Source organism: Falsiroseomonas sp. (assembly GCF_051859025.1). GTDB lineage: Bacteria > Pseudomonadota > Alphaproteobacteria > Acetobacterales > Acetobacteraceae > Falsiroseomonas. The sequence continues at coordinate 153,224 of NZ_JBHYGL010000040.1, forward strand.
GGCGCCGAGCCCGAAGGCGGTGGCCAGGGCCCGCCAGAAGCCGGGCCCGTCCAGCCGCCTTGTCAGCGCGGCGCGGAAGCGTGCCGGTGCGAGGCCCAGGCGAGCCACGCGGCCCGGCGCCGCTTCACGCCCCGGCACCGGATCAGGCCGTGCCGACCTGCTGGGCGTTCGGGCCGCGGCGGCTCTGCCACAGCGCGACGAAGTCGATCGGCGCCAGCAGCACCGGCGGGAAGCCGCCGTCGCGCGTCACATCCGCCAGGATGTTGCGGGCGAAGGGGAAGAGCAGGCGCGGGCATTCCACCAGCAGCACGGGCTCCAGGTGTTCCTGTGGCACGTTGATGGTGAAGACGCCGCAATAGGCGAGTTCGGCGATGAAGCAGGGTGTCTCCCCAACCTTCGCGTCGGCGCGGATCTGCAGGGAGACCTCATAGACATTGCCGCCGGATTCGACCGGCCGGGCCTGGACGTCGAGCGCCAGGTCGACCCGCGGCTGTTCCTTGAGGGAGACGAAGATCTCCGGCGCGCCAGGTACCTCGAAGGAGAGGTCCTTGGTGTACTGGATGTTGAGCTGGATCGGCATGGTGCCGTTCGGGTTGGCGGTCTGGTCTGACATGGGCATTCCGTCTGGTGCGGTGGCCGCCCGGCTAGCACGGGCGAGGGGGCGCGGCCAGTCGGGGGCGCTGTCCCCCCGCACCTGTGGTTGCCCGCAGGGGGGCGCTGCCCCCCTGCACCCCCCGGCAGGGTCCAACCGGACCCTGCACCGGGAGGTTTTTGGTCTGATGATGGTCCAGGGGGGTCTCCCCCCTGGCAAGGGGGTCCGGGGGAACGGCGTTCCCCCGGAATCAAGGCCGCACCCTCCCCAAGACACTGGCTTTCCCGAGTCTATTCCCGTTATGTTCCTGAAGCCACCACCCCCACCGCGTCAGCACGCCGCGAAATGGGTGCTAAAGGTGCTAAAAGGGCTAAACGCCCTTTAGCGATCGCGCAGAAATCCTTCGCGATCAGTGGCTTGCGGAAATCGCCCAGGCCGGCCCTCAACTATTGAGGTGCTCAAGGCGCTAAAAGGGCCTTCAGTGGTGCTTCCAGCTGACCTCGGTCAGCGCGGGCTCGGTCGGATCGACGCGCCGCCAGGTGCCGTTGCCGACGCTCTGGCCCGTCATCGCCAGGATGAAGCCCCAATGGGCCACCACCACCGTGGTCCGCCAATCCGGCAGGGCCGACATCTCACCCCGGAACAGCGCGGCCCGCGCCAGCACCTGGTCCGCGGGTTCCTCCACCGCCGGCCACCACACTTCCTCGATATGGGCCAGGTCGAGGGTCGGCCATTCCGCCCGCAGCGCGGTGGCGGGGCTGCCGATGTCGCAGGTGAAGGCGTAGCGTTCGCGCACCAGCGAATTGACCAGCACCGAAAGGCCCAGCCGCTTCGCCAGCGGCGCCGCCGTCTGCAGCGCCCGCGTATAGGGGGAAGCAATGATCCGCGTGATACCTTCACCTGCCAGGGCCTCCGCCGCCTGCTCCGCCTGTTCATGGCCGAGGGGGGTCAGGCGGGGGTCCTGGATGCCGGGGTCGCGGCGGGTCGCGCTGAAATGCAGGTTGAATTCGCTCTGGCCGTGGCGGAGCAGGATCATGGGCGGCGGCTCCCGGTTGGCGGCTTGGGCGGTGGGGCGGCGATAGCGGGGGCCGATACGCGGCGCAATCGCGGCCAAACCGGCCATGGGGCGTTGCGGGTGGCCCTGGCCGGCCTTAAGTGAGTGAAGAATGAGGAGTTGGCAATGTCCGGCGGCTTTCCTGTCGATCTGATCCTGTTCGCCATGATCGCGGCCTTCCTGGTCCTGCGCCTGCGCAGCGTCCTGGGCCGCCGCACCGGCTTCGAACGGCCGCCGCGGGAAGACGGCAAGGGCTATGACCCGCGCGGCCCGCGCCCCGTGGACAATGACCAGCCGCAGCTGCCGCCCGCGACGGTTTCCACCGCGAGCCAGGCCCGCGTCTCCGTCCCCGATCCGCGCAGCCCCGTGGGCCAGGCGCTGATGCGCATCCGCGGCGTCGATCCGGGCTTCGAGCCGAATGCCTTCCTGGCGGGGGCGGAGGGTGCCTTCCGCATGATCGTGGACGCCTTCGCCCGCGGCGATCGCCAGACGCTGCGCGCCCTGCTCTCCGACGACACCTATGCGGGGTTCGAGGGTGAGATCACCCGCCGCGAGGGTGAGGGCGAGACCCAGCGCAGCGAGGTCCGCGCCATGCAGGACATGGCGATCGAGGCCGCCGATCTGCGCGGCACCGTCGCCGATGTCACCGTCCGCTTCGTCAGCGACCAGGTGAACCTGACCACCGCGCGGGATGGCAGCATCGCCGCCGGGGCGGAGGCGGTGACGGAGCTGACCGATGTCTGGACCTTCCAGCGCGACCTGAAGAACCCCGACCCCACCTGGCGCCTGGTTGCGACGCAAAGCGTCTAAGTTGACGACGGTCCAGGGGGGTCTCCCCCCTGGCGGTAGGGTTCCGGGGAAGGCAGCGCCTTCCCTGGTCGCCCTGTCCCTGGCGCTCGCCGCCTGCACCCAGCCCTTCCCGCATCCCGTCCCCTTCACGGACCTGCCCGGCTGGCAGTCCGACCGCGTGGCGCAGGCCATCCCCGCCTTCCGCGAAAGCTGCGCCGTCATCGCCCGCATGCCCGCGGATCGCGCCTTGGGTGGCGATGGCCCGCTGGCGCGCGATGCCAGGGATTTCGCCCCCGCCTGCGCCGCCGCCGCTTCCCTTCCGCCGGATGATGAACAGGCGGCCCGCGCCTTCCTGACGCGCCACTTCACCCCCTGGGCGGTGGGGGAGGGCACGCTGACCGGCTATTTCGAGCCCGAGCTCCGCGGCAGCCCGGTGCCAACGCCCACGTTGTCCACGCCGCTGCTGGCACGCCCGCCGGCGCTGGTGGAGGTCGATCTCGGCGCCTTCGCGCCCGACCTCCGCGGCCGCCGCACGGCCGGGCTTGTGAGGGAGGGCAGGCTGCATCCCTTCCCCGACCGGGCCGCCATCGCCGGCGGCGCCTTGGCCGGGCAGGGCCTGGAACTGGCCTGGGTGGACCCGGTGGATGCCTTCTTCCTGCACATCCAGGGCTCCGGCCGCGTCGCCTTGCCCGATGGCCGGGTGCTGCGCCTGGGCTATGCCGCCCAGAACGGCCACGCCTATGTCGCCATCGGCCGCTTCCTGATCGAGAGCGGCGCCGTGAGCCGGGAGGCCATGTCCATGCAGGCGATCCGGGACTGGCTGCGCGCCACCCCGCCCGGGGAGGCTGCTGCCCTGATGGCCCGCAACCCCAGCTACATCTTCTTCCGCGAACTGGCCGGCCTGGCGCCCGGGAAGGGCCCTCTCGGCGCCCTGGGCGCCCCCCTGACGCCCGGGCGGTCCATCGCCGTGGATCGCACCCAGACGCCGCTGGGGACGCCCGTCTGGGTCTCGGGACAGGGTGTGGAGCGGCTGGCGGTGGCGCAGGATACCGGCGGCGCCATCCGCGGCGCCGCGCGGGCCGATTTCTTCACGGGCTGGGGCGATGCGGCGGCCGAGGCTGCGGGGCCGATGCGCGACCCCGCCCGCCTGTTTGTCCTGCTGCCGCCCGCTTCACCCCCCTGAACGCACGATACGGACCAGCTGGGCGACGTTCTCCGGCGGCGTGATCTTCTCGATCCCGTGGCCCAGGTTGAACACGAAGGGCCGGCCGCGCATCGCCGCCATGATCTGCCTCGCCTCCGCCTCCAGCGCCGCGCCGCCGGCGATCAGCGCCAGCGGATCGAGGTTGCCCTGCAGCCCGACATTGGCCGGCACCGCGGTGGCCGCGAAGCGCGGGTCCATGGCGGTGTCCATCGCCACCGTGTTCACGCCCGTGCGCTGCGCGTATTCGCCGATCAGCGGCCCCGCCAGGCGCGGGAAGCCGATGATGGGGATGGAGGGATGCGCCTTCTTCAGCGCCCGCACGATGGTCGCGGTGGGTTCGATCACCCAGCGGCGGAACTGGCTGGGGGGCAGCATGCCGGCCCAGCTGTCGAACAGCATCAGCACCTCGGCCCCCGCCTCCGCCTGCGCCAGCAGGTAGTCGATGGTGGCATCGACCAGGGTGCGGATCAGCCGGCCGAACAGGGCCGGGTCGTTGAAGGCCATGCCGCGGGCGGTGTGGAAATCCTTCGACCCATGCCCCTCCACCATGTAGCAGGCCACCGTGAAGGGGCTGCCGGCGAAGCCGATGAGCGTGACCTTGTTTGCATGCTGGTCGAGCGCCGCGCGGGTCAGGCGCACCGTCTCGAAGATCGGCGCGGCGCGTTCGCGCACCTTGTCCAGTTCGAGGGCGGCGACACCGGCGCTGTCCCGGATCGGGTCCAGGACCGGCCCCTCCCCTTCCGCAAAGCGCAGCCCCTGGCCCATGGCCCAGGGCACCATCAGGATGTCGGAGAACAGGATGGCGCCGTCCATGCCGTAGCGGCGGATGGGCTGCAGCGTGACCTCCGCCGCCATCTCCGGCGTGGTGCAGAGGTTGATGAAGCCGCCGGCCTTGGCGCGCACCTCCCGGTATTCCGGCAGGTAGCGCCCAGCCTGGCGCATCAGCCACATCGGCGGCGGCCACACCGCTTCGCCGGACACTGCCCGCAGCAGGGGCTTGTTCTCGCCCGTCGCCGCTCCCGCCTCAACCGTCAACCCAGCCTCCCTCGATCCATGCCCGCATCCTGCCCGATGGCGCGGCTTACGGCGACCCATCAAGACAAGAAGAAAGAATCCTTAGATGTAGGGGTAGGTGTAGGGGGGTGTGGACGATGTGGATTACCGGTCCCGCCGCTTTCATCCACAGCGCTGTCCACGTGAGCTTCAATGGCCAAGTCCTTGTCGGAGTTCGGCAATCCGGACGATCCCCACCGGCATGAGGGACCCTCGGGGATTCCCCCCGTGTACCGCGGGATGCGCGGTTCTCCCCACTCGCCCCCGCTTCGGGCTTGACCGGCCGGGGTTTTCCCCGCCATCCCCGTTATCCCCGCTTTTCTCCTCAGGCCCCTTCACCGGGTCCAGGCACGGAACCGCATGCCGATCCGCTCGACGAACCTGCACCTGGTCTCGGACAGCACGGGGGAGACGCTGAACTCCATCGCCCGCGCCACGCTGTCCCGCTTCGACGACCCGCATGTGGTCCACCACCGCTGGTCCCTCATCCGCTCCCGCCTCCAGCTTGACCGCGTGCTGGATGGCATCGAATCCGAACCCGGCCCGGTGCTCTTTACCCTGGTGGATCGCAGCCTTCGCCTGGCGCTGGAGGAGCATTGCCGGCGCCTGCACCTGGAATGCCTCTCGCCGCTCGAGCCGGTGATGGAATTGCTGCAGAACGCGCTGGGGGAGCGTGCGCGGGAGAAGCGCGGCGCCCAGCATGTGATGGATGCCGACTATTTCCGCCGGATCGACGCCATGCACTACGTGCTGGCGCATGATGACGGCCAGGGCACGGCGGGCATCGCGGAGGCCGATGTCTGCATCGTCGGCGTATCCCGTTCCTCCAAGACGCCGACCTGCTTCTACCTGGCCAATCGCGGCATCAAGGCCGCCAATGTCCCCCTGGTGCCGGGCGCCCCCCTGCCGCCGGAGCTGGAGACCGCCCCCTGCCCCGTGGTCGGCCTGCACATCGAGACCAATGCGCTCATCGAAATCAGGCGCCACCGCCTGAAGCTGATCGGCGCCCATGGCGTGCACCACGACACCACGGATTACGTGGACCATGAGGCGGTGAAGGCCGAGATCCAGGCCGCACGGCGCCTCTGCACCACCCATGGCTGGCCGGTGATCGACGTGACCCGGCGCTCCATCGAGGAAACCGCCGCGACCGTCCTGCAGCTGATGGAAGCCTGGCACGCCCGCCGCGGCCGCGCCGCCGCGCCGCCCCAGCCGGAGGACCCGGCCGCCGGCATCCTGAAGGCCGGCGCGTGATCCAGTCCGAGACGCCCGCGCTGGTCCTGGCCAGTTCCTCCGCCAGCCGCCGCGCCATGCTGGAAGGGGCGGGCCTGCGGTTCGAGGCGATCGCCGCCGCGGTGGATGAAGGCGCCATCAAGGAATCCGCCCAGGCCGAGGGCATCCCCCCCGCCGAGGCCGCCCTCATGCTGGCCGATGCCAAGGCGATGCGCATCGCGGCGCGGCGGCCGGAGGCGCTTGTGATCGGCGGCGACCAGCTGCTGACCTGCATCATCGACGGCAAGGTCCACTGGTTCGACAAGCCCGTGGGGCTGGATGGCGCGCGCCAGCACCTCCGCACCCTCCGCGGCCTGCGGCATGAACTGGTGACGGCGACCGTCGCCTGGCGGGGCGGGGAGCGCATCTGGCAGGATGTCTCCACGCCGCGGCTGACCATGCGCGACGTCTCCGATCAGTTCATCGAGGATTACCTGGCGCTGGAGGGGGAGATCCTCTGTTCCAGCGTCGGCGCCTATCGGGTGGAGGGGCCGGGCATCCAGCTCTTCAACCGGATCGAGGGCGAGCACAGCGCCATCCTCGGCCTGCCTTTGCTGCCGCTGCTGCGCTTCCTGCGGCAGCACGCGGTGCTGGCGGCCTAATCGCCGACGGGCAGGAAGATGAAGACCACCGCCGCCACCAGGCAGAGCCCGGCGGCCACGAAATTCCAGCGGATGGCCTCGCCCAGGAAGGTCACGCTGAAGACGGCGAAGACGGCCAGGGTGATCACCTCCTGCATCACCTTCAGCTGCTGGCCGGTGAAGGTGCCATAGCCCCAGCGATTGGCCGGCACGGCCAGGCAATACTCGAAGAAGGCGATCCCCCAGCTCACCAGGATCGCGACCCATAGCGGCCATGACGGCGCCTTCAGGTGGCCGTACCAGGCGAAGATCATCACTACATTGGAGAAGACCAGCAGGATGGGCGTCAGCCAGAGGGCGCTCATGCGATGACCTCCTTCGGCCGGGCCGGCGGCGGCAACCGCCACAGGAGAAACAGCATCACCGCCATGGCGGGCAGGGCCGCGACCGTCGTCAGGATGAAGAACTGCGACCACCCCAATTGCTGCGCCAGAACGCCGGCGGAGGCGCCGATGCTGCGCAGCGGCACCGCCGCCAGCGACGACAGCAGCGCGTATTGCGTGGCGCTGAAGCTGCGGTTCACGAGGCCCGAGAGGTAGGTGAGGAAGGCCGCGTCGGCCAGGCCATCCGTGAAGTTCTCGATCCCCACCTGGGCGAAGAGCATCGGGATGTCCCGCCCGCCGCCGACCAGGGCCAGATACATCAGGTTGGACAGCATCTGCGTCACGCCGGTCAGGATCAGTGCCCGCCCGACACCGATGCGCCCGATCAGCCAGCTGCCGGCCAGGGCGCCGGCCAGCGTGGCGACCAGCCCGAACACGGTGCCGACGGTCGCCAGGTCCTCCCGCGTGAAACCCTCCGACCGGTAGAAGAACGTCAGGGGCAGGCTGGCCAGCGCCTCTCCCAGCTTGAACAGCGCGATGAAGGCCAGGATCGCCAGCCAGTAGCGGCGGCCCATGAAATCGACGAAGGGGTCGATGACGGTGGACCGGATCCGCTGCCCCCAGTCCATCGGCACAACCGGCGGCGCCACGCCTTCCCGCCCCGCCAGGGTGGCGGCGACGCCCACCAGCATCAGCGCCGCAGCGTACAGATAGGCGCCGGACCAGCCGATATGCGCCACCAGCAGCAGCGTGCCCGCGCCACTCGCCAGCAGGGCCAGGCGGTAGCCCCAGACATAGGCGGCCAGCCCATAGGCCTGGCGTTCGTCATCCTCGCCCAGCATCTCGATCCGCCAGGCATCGATGACGATGTCCTGGCTGGCGGAGAGGAAGGCGACCAGCACGGCCAGCGCCACCGTCAGCTCCGCCCCCCCGGCCGGGTTGGTCAGGCCGATGCCGGCGATCGCGGCCATCAGCGCGCCTTGCAGCAGGATCAGCCAGCCCCGCCGGCGGCCGAGCAGCGGCGGCCGCACCGCGTCGAAGAAGGGGGACCAGAGGAACTTGTTGGCATAGGCCAGGCCGATGAAGGCCGTCAGCCCGATGGCGGAAAGCGACATGCCGCTTTCCGTGAACCATTGCCGCAGCACCTGCCCCGCCGCGAGCGGCAGCGGCAGCCCGGCCGAGAAGCCGAGGGCGAGCATGAGGAGGAAGCGCCGGTCCCGGAACAAGGGGGCCCGGAACAAGGGGGCCCGGAACAAGGGGGCGCTGAGAAAGCGGGAACGGGGAAGGGTCATGGCCGCATCCTCGCCTCGCCCCGGCCCGCGCCGCCAGCCCCCGTGAAGCGGTTCAGCTGCCCTCGAGGTGCCTCGTCAGGGATTCCCGCGCCTCCCGCAACCGGCCGAGCAGCCGGGCGGGCGTGACCAGCCGCATCCCGGGCGGCATGGGCTGCATCAGCACCGTGCCGCCGGGCACCAGGCCGAGCGTGCCGCGCAGCGGCCCGGGCAGGGTCAGCCTTCCCTTCAGGTCCAGCGTCGGCAGGCGGATATTGCCCTCGGGCTTCTCCGCCCCGGCCAGGGAGACGTGCAACTCGTCATCCTGCAGCACCACGAGCAGGGGCTGGTTGGGCAGCAGCCCGGTGGCGGCGCGCAGCGGCGGCGGCAGCAGGACCCGGCCACGCGCATCGATGCGCAGCCGATGCGGCTTGTCGGCCACCAGGGTCTCCTTCTGGGACTCCTTCTGGGTCGCCTTCGGGGCCTCGTCCTGGCTGGGCCGGTCCGGTCCTGCCTGGTCCTGGTCTCGCGTGTGCATGCGGGTCCCGTATCATCGCCTGGGTTGATAGTGGCGCAGAAGCGGTCCGTTTCGCAAACGGCTGTGGATGAAACCCGGCTTGATGCCGCCGTGCGCCTGCGGCATGGGTGGAGCGTTTCCCCCGCGCAGCGCGCCGGTCGAATATCCTTGGGATGCACCCCCCGTCCGTGTAGCATTCCATCAGGTCCAGCGGGTGCCCCCCACCCTGCGGACTGGCCGCCCGCGGCGCGCTGCACCCCCCCAAACCGGACCTCCTCCGGCGGTGCGCCGCGGGCGCCCCCCCCCGCCCTACTCCGGTGTCGAGCCTGCAAGGTCTGTCGCGCCGAAGGCCGCGGGCAGCAACTGGCCGATGGTCGTGGCGCGGATCGCGCCGGCGGCATCGCGCGTCAGCACGCGCAGCGCCCCATCCGGGGCGAATTCGGACAGCACCTGGCGGCACATCCCGCAGGGGCCGAGCGCGATGCCCGCGGGGCCCGCGATGGCGATGGCCGTGAAGCGCCGGTGCCCCGCCGCGACCGCCGCCACCACTGCGGTGCGTTCCGCGCAGATCGTGGCGCCATAGCTGGCATTCTCCACATTGCAGCCCGTGATCACCGCGCCCCCATCGGCCAGCAGCGCGGCGCCGACGCGGAAGCGGGAATAGGGGGCATGCGCGAAGCCGCGCGCGGCCTCGGCCTTCGCCATCAGGGCGTCGTCATCGATCAGGTCCATTCGCGGGATGGGAGCGGAGGCGGGGCCCACCCGTCAACCGCAACCCGTCAACCACAACCGGGCCCCTGCCGCGTCGCACCCACCACGCGGCCTTCCCGCAATTCGAAGGTGCTGGTGCAGGTCCGCGGCGCGCTGCCGCCGCCGAAGCCCAGCCCGATCCCCGTCCCGAAGGCGGTGCCACCGCCCCAGCCGCCCCCGAAGCCCCCGACGCCGAAGCCGATGGAGGGGCTGACGGACGGCGCTGATGCACCCTGCTGGTCGAAGGTCAGGAAGCGCCTGCCCTCGGCCTCATGGCTGCCGACCGGCACGCCGAGGCGCTGGACCAGCTCGGCCTCCGTCAGCCCCGTGGCATCGAGCGGCGGCGCCGGCTGCGCGCAGGCGGCCAGGACCAGCAGGGTTGCGAGAAGCGGCAGATCGGGGCGCATCGCTCGGCTCCGGGGGACCGGGGCTGCAACGCAAGGCGGGCGCCGCGGATGCCTTGCCTCACGCCTCCGCCCGGAACTCGATGCGCCTGATGCCGAAGAAGCGCAGGCGCCGGCCTTCGACGTCGATGGTGCCGCTGACGGCTTCCTCCCGCCCGGCCTCGTCCGGGAAGATGATCGCGCCATCGGTACCAATCAGGATGGAAAGCCCCGGGCGCGGCTCCTCCCCCCGCCCGGCCAGGCGCAGCGCGCCGATCAGCCCGGCGGCGGTCAGGGAGGGAAGGTTGAGGACATCGATCCCGTGCCCGCCATGCACCACCTCATCCCCGTCATCGGGATAGCAGCGGTGGCTGGCATGGGGCGGCTCCACGGGTTCTGCGGGCGCGCGAAGGGCAGGGCGGGGGGTGCGGGCGCGGCGCGCTGTGGCAAGCCAGGTCATGATCGTCGCTCCTGCGGCGGGCCCGCGCATCGGGCCTCCTCGCCGTGGAACCTAATCCGCGGGGCGTCACGACGGCCAAGAGCCAGCTTCGATCACCGGCTTCGCCAGATCCTATGGCGCAGATCCTATGGCGGCATGAAAAAAGGCGAGGACCCCGGGGGGATCCTCGCCTTGTCTGGGCCTTGTCTGGCCTGGTGCGGGGCCGGCTTACGCCGCCTCGCTCTCCGCGCGGCGCGCGTGCTTCTTGCGCTCATGCGGGTCGAGGTAGCGCTTGCGCAGGCGGATGGCGGCGGGCGTCACCTCCACCAGCTCGTCATCCTCGATATAGGCGATGGCCTGCTCCAGGCTCATCCGCCGCGGCGGCGTCAGCAGCAGTGCCTCGTCCTTGCCGGCGGCGCGGATGTTGGTGAGCTTCTTTTCCTTGATCGGATTCACGTCGAGGTCGTTCTCGCGCGAATGCTCGCCGAGGATCATGCCCTCATAGACCTTCACGCCGGGGTCGACGAACAGCGTCCCGCGCTCCTGCAGGTAGAACAGCGCGTACTGGATGGCCTCGCCGGGCTCGGAGGAGATGAGCGAGCCGTTGCGCCGGCCGGGAATGACGCCGACCCAGGGGCGGTAGCCCAGGAAGATGCGGTTCATCAGCCCGGTGCCGCGCGTGTCCGTCATGAACTCGCCGTGGTAGCCGATCAGGCCGCGCGAGGGCATTTCGAAGGTGATGCGGGTCTTGCCGCCGCCGGAGGGCCGCATGTCCTGCATCACGCCCTTGCGGATGCTGATCTTCTCGACCACCACGCCCGAATAGCCCTCATCCACGTCGACGAGCACTTCCTCGAAGGGCTCCTCGCGCTCGCCGGTCTCCGGGTTGATCTGGGTCAGCACGCGGGGGCGGCCGATGGTCAGTTCGAAGCCCTCGCGGCGCATCTGCTCGATGAGAACGCCGAGCTGGAGTTCGCCGCGGCCGGCGACCTCGAAGGCATCGACTTCCTCGGACACCTTCACCTTGATGGCGACGTTGCCCTCGGTCTCCTTGAACAGGCGATCGCGGATCTGGCGGGAGGTGACCTTCTTGCCCTCGCGGCCACCGAGCGGGCCGTCATTGATGCGGAAGGTCATGGCCAGCGTCGGCGGGTCCACCGGGATGGCGGGCAGCGGTTCCGTCACCTCGGGGGAGCAGATGGTGTCGGGGATGGTGGCGTCGGACAGGCCGGCGATGGCGATGATGTCACCGGCATAGACCTCATCCACCGGCACGCGATCGAGGCCGGAGAAGGTCATCAGCTTGGTCAGGCGGCCGGTCTCGACCTGGCTGCCATCCTGGCGCAGCACCTTCACGGGCATGTTGAGGCGGGCGATGCCCTGCTCAACGCGGCCGGTCAGGATGCGGCCGAGGAAGTTGTCGGCCTCCAGGATCGCCGCGTTCATGGCGAAGGGCTTCTCCAAATCCACCTTGGGCGGCGGAACATGGGACAGGATCAGGTCGAACATCGGACCCAGATCCTTGCGCGGGCCGTCCATCGTCATGTCGGCCCAGCCCTGGCGGCCGGAGGCGAACATGGTGTGGAAGTCCAGCTGCTCATCCGTCGCGCCGAGCGCGGCGAAAAGGTCGAACACCTCGTTGTGGACCTCGTCCGCGCGGGCGTCCTGGCGGTCCACCTTGTTGATGACGACGATGGGCTTCAGGCCGCGGGCCAGCGCCTTGGTCAGCACGAACTTGGTCTGGGGCAGCGGGCCCTCGGCCGCGTCGCACAGCACGATCGCACCATCGACCATGGAGAGGATGCGCTCCACCTCGCCGCCGAAATCGGCGTGGCCGGGCGTGTCCACGATGTTGATCTTCACGCCCTTCCATTCCACGGCCGTGGACTTGGCCAGGATGGTGATGCCGCGTTCGCGTTCCAGGTCGTTCCGGTCCATGGCCCGTTCGGCCACCACCTGGTTCGCCCGAAACGCGCCAGCCTGCTTGAGGAGGTTGTCGACGAGCGTCGTCTTGCCGTGGTCGACGTGAGCGATGATCGCGACGTTGCGCAGTTCCATGGGTACAGTCCGACTTCCGGTTCGGGCCGAACCCAGGCGACCCGCGACGAACCACCGGACGGCGGTCATCACAGGCGCAAAGCGGGCCCTTTGGCTTGATGCGGCGCACACATAAGCGGCTGCGACAGAAAAAGCGAGCAAGAACCGCGCCCCGAGACCGGGCGGCAGCCCTGCGTTCTGGTCACGGCCGCGTTTTCAGCCCGGCGCCTTGGCGGAACTGGGCGGGATGTCGCCCGGACTGGCGGGCGCGCGGGGGTAGTCGGCATCCGGCCCGATCGGCACCGGCGGGCTGGCGGTGCCGCCGACCGGCATGTCCTGCGGCGCGATGCCAGGCAGTGGCATCGGGCGCTGGGCCAAGGGGGGTTCTGTCAGTGGCGTATAGGCGGTCGGCGCCTCCCGGACCGGCGCCGGAACGGGGTCGCCGTCCAGCCAGGCCAGGGCCTGGTCGATATGGGTTGTCGCCGCAGCGCGGTCCCGGGCCGCCAGCGCGGCACGCGCCGCGGCGATCTGCCCGACCGCGCCGCCCTGCCGGGGCTGGTCAGCCCGGCTGGCCAGTTCGGACCGCGTCAGCAGCCTGGCCTCGGCGCGCTCCAGCAGGTCCAGCGCCTCCCGGGCCCGGCCGGCGCCCAGCGTCTGGCCCGCCAGGCGCAGCAGGGTGGCGGGGTCGTCGATGCTCTCCGCCAGCGAGGGCGCGCGTGGCACGGCGCGCGGCGCGGGGCGGCCGGCGGAGATGGCGGCGCCGGTGCCGTCCTGCGCCGGGCTCTGCGTCGGCAGGACCAGCAGGAAAGCGAGCAGGATCGGCAGGCGGGCAGGCATGGCGGTTCTCCGGCGGGTTGTTCACCCGCCGCGGAGAACCCCCGCCCGCCCGGCCGGTTCCGTCAGCCCACCAGCGCCTTCAAATCAGCCTGCGGGCGGGCGCCGAAATGGCTGATGGCCTCCGCGGCCGCCACGCTGCCCCAGCGGCCGCATTCCGGCAGGGCCTTGCCATGCGCAAGCCCGGCCAGGAAGCCGGCGGCATAGGCATCGCCGGCGCCGGTGGTGTCCACCACCGTCGTCGGCACGGCGGCGACATCCCAGCGCTCCGCCCCCGCGATGACGACGCTGCCCTTCTCGCTGCGGGTCACGGCGGCCAGCGCCACCTCCTGCCGCAGCATCGCGATGGCGGCGTCGAAATCCTCGGTCTCGTATAGGGAGAGCAGCTCGGCCTCATTGGCGAAAAGGATGTCGGTCTCCGCCTTCACGAATTCGCGGAAGGCTGCCCGGTGGCGGCCGACGCAGAAGGCGTCCGACAGCGTCAGGGCGATCTTCCGGCCGGCGGCATGCGCCGCCCGGGCGGCCTTGCGAAACGCCTCCTGCGCGGCGGGCGGGTCGAACAGATAGCCCTCGAGGTAGGTGATGGCGGCGGAGGCGACCTCGGCCTCATCCACATCGTCCGGCCCGAAGGTGACGCAGGCGCCGAGGAAGGTGTTCATCGTCCGCTGCCCGTCGGGGGACACCAGGATGAGGCAGCGCGCGGTCGGTGCGCCGCCCGTCAGCGGCGCGGTCGGGAAGCGGACGCCGGCGGCGCGGATGTCATGGGCGAAGACCTTCCCCAACCCGTCATCGGCGACCTTGCCGAGGTAGCCGACCCGGGCGCCGAGCGCCGCGGCCACCGCGCAGGTATTGCCGGCGGAGCCGCCGGAGCTTTCGACGCCCGGGCCCATGGCAGCGTAGATCGCCTCCGCCGTCGCGGCGTCGATCAGCGCCATGCCGCCCTTCGGCATGCCATGGGCGGTGAGGAAGGCATCCTCCGCCCGGGCCTGGACATCGACGATGGCGTTGCCGATGCCGAGGAGGTCGAGCGTGGGCAGGGGGGCGTTGGGCATGGGGCGGGGGACCTCGCGCAGGCGTCAGGGGAGGAAAGGCGGCCGGAAGTTGCCGGAAGGGGCGCGGCGCCGCTAGTCCCGACGCATGGTCAATGCCCTGGTTCTGGCGTTTCGCCAGTTGTTCGACCCCGCCTTCCGCAAGCCGGTGCTGCTGGGGGCGGCGGGCGCGTTGGCGGGGCTGCTGGCCATCGGCGTGCTGGCCTCCTGGGCCCTGGGGGAAATCGCGGCGGGCACCGGCTGGTTCGCGGGCGTGGCCGCGGCGGCCGGGGGCGTGCTGGTGGTCTTCGCGGCCTGGTGGCTGTTCGTGCCCCTGCTTCTGGCGGTCTCCGGCCTGTTCCTGGATGGCGTGGCGGCGGCGGTGGAGCGGCGGCACTACCCTGGCCTGCCCGCCGCGACCGGCGGCGCCACCACCAGCCAGGCCTGGGCCGGCCTCGTGCTGGCGGCGAAGATGGCGGGCCTCACGCTGATCCTGCTGCCGCTATCCCTGCTGCTGCCGATGATCGGCACCCTCGGCCTTTGGCTCGTTGCCGCGATCGGGCTGGGGGAGGGGTTGTTCGAGGGCGTGGCGCTGCGCCGGATGGACCGCGCGGCGGCGGAGGCGCTGCGCCGCCGGCGCCGCGGCGCCATCTGGACGCTGGGCGGCGCGCTCGCGGCGATGGCGGCGGTGCCGCTGCTCAACCTGCTGGTGCCGGTACTCGGCACCGCGGCCATGACGCATCTCCTGCACCGGACCGATGCGGCCACGAAACCAGCGGATTCCCGGGGATGAGTCTGTGGACAAATGCGGGACAAGGGCTTGCCGCCGTTGTCTCCGCGCGTCCCCGCGTGTTAGCCGGATGCTGAGCATGGGCATGGCGGGGAAGCGCCCGGCGACCGGATCGGGGCAGCCTGATGCGGTGGGGACGCCGCCAATATTGAAGCCGGGACTTGAAGGGGGACGATCATGAATGTCTTTGGCCGCCGCCGCGACGAGAAGCCGGCCGCGGAACCATCCGACCCCCAGCCCGCCACCGTGCCGACCACCCGCGACCCCGATCTGGGCGCACCTCCGTTCCGACCCTCCAGGGATGCATCCTCCATGAGCCTCGCGCCGAAGCCCCCTTCCCCCACCCCGTCCATGCCCGGCGGCCCGACGCCCCCCGCCGGCACGGCGATCCCGCCGCGGCCGCCCCAGATGGGTGGGTCCATGGGCGGCGGGATGGGTGGTGGCATGCCGGGCGGCCAGCCCGGCGCGCCGACCATGCCGACGCCGCGCCCGGGCGGCCCCGATCGCCGCACGCTGGTCGTCGGCCGTGGCATCAGCCTGCAGGGCACGGTGGCGGATGCCGAGCGCCTGGTGGTCGAAGGTACGGTCGAGAGCCAGATGATCCAGGCGACCGAGCTGTCCATCAGCCAGACCGGCGTCTTCAAGGGTGAGGTCCAGGTCGAGGACGCCGAGATCGCCGGCACCTTCGACGGCACGCTGACCGCGCGCGGCCAGCTGGTCATCCGCGGCACCGGCCGCGTCATCGGCGTGGCGCGCTGCCGCCGCCTGATGGTCGAGGATGGCGGCCAGATCTCCGGCCGCATGGAAATGCTGGGCGACACCCAGGTTCCCCCCGGCCCGGCGCCCCGCGCCTACGCCGAGGGCTGAGGCCCTTGGCCCGGGGCGGCGGGTTCATCCCCCCGCCCCGGCTGATGCCCCCGGCTGATGCCTGGCATGATGCGACGCTTCCTTCCCCTTCTGCTGCTGCCGCTGGCGGCCTGCGTGGCGCAGGGCCCATCCGACACCGCGCAGGTGTTGCAGGAAGCGCTGGCCACCCACCAGGCCAGCCTGGCCGGCATCGCGCCGCGCCCGGCCGGCGCGGGCGGGGAAGGCACGGAACCCGCGACGGTGGCGCCCCCCGTCGCGCGGCCGGCACCGCCCGGCAGCGTGCCGACGCTGGCGGGCCAGCTGGTCGGCCAGGCGCCCGAGACCGTGACACAGTGGCTCGGTGAGCCCCGTCTGCGGCGCAGCGAGGGCAATGCCGAGATCTGGCATTACCAGGCGCCGCAATGCCACCTGGATGTGATCCTGTACCGGGAGGAAGGGCCGCGCCCCTCGCTGCGTGTCGCCCATGCCGCCGCCCGCGCGGTCGGCACCGCCCGGCGGGGCGAAGCCGCCTGCCTGCGCGACATCGCCCGCGGCGCCATGCTGCGCCCGAACGGGGCGCCGATGACCGAGGAAGCCCGGGCCGGCGCCTGAGCGCTCCGCGCCGGGTGGCCTGATCCCTACAGGTACTTGCCGCGCTCCATGATCTCCAGCGTGTAGTCCTTGTAGCTCATTCCCAACTCCTCGGCCCGCGCCAGGCGGCGCAGCGCGATCTCGGGCGGGGGTGTCTTCCAGGCCTTGCGGTGCGCGCGCTTCCACAGGAACAGCCGGCCGCCGCCGGGGTCCGGCTCCTCCTCCAGCGGCGGGCCGCCATTGTGGCCGATGCCGGGCGGCAGGGTCACGCGGCGAGGTCGCGGTAGAAGAACGTGCTGCCGCAGGGGCGGCCATCGGGGTGCAGGGCGTAGCGGGGGATGGTGCCGACCGCGACCCAGCCGAGGCGGCGATACAGGCGCTCCCCCTCTCCGCCCTCCGCCGTGTCCAGCACCAGCAGGCTGCGGCCGTTGTCCACGGCCAGCGCTTCCGCCGCCCGCATCAGGGCAGAGCCGATGCCGCGGCCGCGGGCGCTGCGGCGGACCAGCATCTTGGCGATCTCCGCGCGATGCGGCTGGTTCTCCGGCATGCCGAGCAGGAGTTGCACGGTGCCGAGGACCAGGCCCTCTTCCTCGGCCACGAACAGCGCCCGATCCCCGGCGGCGACGCCTTCCGCCACGCCACGCCAGAAGGCCAGCGCCCGGGTGGGGTCCAGCGGGTGCATGAAACTCACGGAAGCCCCGCCCGCCACGCAATCCACCAGAACCTCCGCCAGCGCGGGCGCCAGGGCGGCGGCTTCCGCGCCATCCAGGCGGCGCAGGCGAAGGGCGGGAGGGGCATCGCTGTTCATGGCTGGCTCCGCGAGACGGAAGAAACTATGATGGACGCATGTCCACCATGCAAGATGACTCTGCCGCACCGCAGCAACCGGAACCCGCTGCGGAGCAGCAACCGGATGAACCCGCCCGCCGCCTGGCGGAACGGCTGCGCATGGAAAGGGAGGCGCGGGGCTGGTCGATCGCGGAGCTGGCCGCCAGGTCCGGCGTCTCCCGCGCCATGATCAGCAAGGTGGAGCGTGCGGAGGCGAGCCCGACGGCGGCGCTGCTGGGGCGGCTGTCCGGCCCCTTCGGCCTGACGCTGTCGGCCCTGCTGGCGCGGGCGGAGGCAACGCCCGCCGGCGGCGTGGTGGCGCGGGCGGCGGACCAGGCCCGGTGGCGCGACCCCGGCACGGGCTATCTCCGCCGGCAGGTTTCGCCGCCGGGCGCGGAGCCGGAACTGGTGCGGGTGGAACTGCCGCCCGGCGCGCGGGTGCCCTACCCCGCCGAATCCTACACCCTGCTGCGCGGCCAATGCATCTGGCTGCTGGAGGGCACGCTGCTGTTCCATGAAGGGCGCGTGACGCACCGGCTGGAGCCAGGGGATTGCCTGGCGCTCGGCCCGCCGGCGGATTGCGCCTACGAAAACCCCTCCGCCACGCAGCCCTGCCTCTACGTCGTGGCGCTGGCGCGGCGCTGAGGCTTCGGGGAAACAGGGGCATGAATATACCTCTGACTCCATGACCCAGTGGATCGACGCCTTCCTGCCCGTCTTCGGGCTGCTGGGGCTGGGCGCCGTGCTGCGCCGCTACCTGCTGCCGAATGACGTGGTCTGGGCGGGGATGGAGCGGCTGATCTTCTGGGTGCTGCTGCCCTGCCTGGTGGCGACGGCGCTGTCGGGCGTCGATCTCGGCAACCTGCCGGTCGGCGGGATGGCGGTGGCGATCTGGGGGGCGCTGGGCTTCGGCACGGTGGCGGCGGTGGTGCTCTCCCGGTTGCTGGGGGAGGGCCATGCGGCCATGACCTCCGTCCTGCAGGGGGGAATCCGGTTCAACAACCTGATGGGCTTCGCCATCGCCGGCGCGGTCTGGGGCCAGCCGGGGCTCGCTTTGGCGGCCGTGACCACGGGGCTGATCGTGCCGGTGGTGCAGGCGATCTCCACCATCGCCTTCGCGCTGGGCGGGGATGCCCGCATCCGTCCCTGGCGGCTGCTGCGCCAGGTGATGGCCAACCCGCTGATCCTGGCGGTGCTGGCGGGCTTCGCGCTGTCCGCCGTCGGCGGGCTGCCGCCGGGGATCGGGCCGATGGTGCGCAACCTCGGCCAGGCGTCGGTGGCACTCGGGCTGCTCTGCGTCGGCGCGGCGCTGACGCCGCAGGGGCTCTCGGCCCGGCCGCTGACCCAGGCGGCGACGGCCTGCCTGAAGCTGGTGGTGATGCCTGGTGTCACCTGGATGCTCTGCGCCGCCATGGGCATCGGGGCCATGCCGACCATCATCGCGGTGCTGTTCATGGCCCTGCCCACGGCGGCGACCAGCTATGTGATGTCCCGCGCCATGGGCGGCGACGCGCCGCTGATGGCCGCGATCACCACCAGCGAACATGCGCTGTCGCTGCTGACGCTGCCGGTCTGGCTGTTCCTGCTGGGAAGGCTGCTGTAGCCGGCCGCCCCTTCGGGGAACTCCGTCCTTCGGGAAACTCCGTCCTTCGGGAAACTCCCTCCTTCGGGAAACTCCCTCCTTCGGGAAACTCCCTCCTTTGGGAAACTCTTCGTGCGCCGAGCGTATTGAGGGTCGCCAGCCTCCGCCTTTCGCCGCATGCCGGCGCCTCCGGGGCGGGCCCGGAAGGATCAGGCAGGACGCATGACTTCAGGCTGGACGACGTTACCGGCGATCCTGGTATGGGCAGTGTCGCTGCTGCTGGTGGGGCTGACCATTCTGCCGCTGTCGAAGCGGCCGTGGTGGTGGATCCGGCTGTGGGACTACCCCCGCCTGCAACTGGCCGCCGGGTTGATCGGCATGGCCGCCTTCCAGGCCGTGGTCCTGCCCTGGGGGGGCGCGGAGGGCGCGCTGCGCATCGTGACCCTCGCCTGCTTCACCTGGCAGGTCTTCCGCATCTGGCCCTACACCATCCTGCACCGGCAGCAGGTGCCGGGGGCGAAGCACGCCAACCCCTCGGAATCCCTCACGATCCTGGTCGCCAACGTCCTGCAGGACAACCGCCGCGCGCCCGACCTGCTGGCCCTGATCCGCCAGGTCGACCCCGACGTCATCCTGACGCTGGAGACCAATGCCTGGTGGGAGACGCAGCTGCGCCCGCTGCTGGAAACCCACCCCTTCGCCGTGCTGCACGCGCTGGAGAACACCTACGGCATCCACCTCTTCTCCCGCCTCCGGCTGCGGGATGCGGTGGTGAGGGAGAGAGTGACGAAGGACATTCCCTCCGTCTTCGCGCGTGTCCGGCTGCGGTCCGGCCGGCTGGTGGATCTGCATTGCCTGCACCCGGAGCCGCCGCAGATCGGCAACGACGTGGCGGAACGGGATGCGGAGCTGCTGCTGGTGGCGAGGGAGGTTGCCGCCAATCCCCGCCCGACCATCGTCTGCGGGGACCTGAACGACGTCGCCTGGTCCCACACCACGCGCCTGTTCCAGCGCCTGAGCGGGTTGCTGGACCCGCGGGTCGGAAGGGGCCTCTACCCCACCTTCCATGCGGAGCACTGGTTCGCCCGCTGGCCGCTGGACCATGTCTTCCATGACGCGCGCTTCCGCGTCGCGGGGCTGCGGGTGCTGCCCTATTACGGCTCCGACCACTTCGCCATCTGCATCACCCTCTGCCACGACCCCGCCGCGCTGGCGGAGGCCGAGATCCCCGAGGCCGATGAGGATGATGAGGCGGAAGCCGAGGCGAAGATCGCGGAGGGGCGGGAAGCGGCCGCGATGGGCACGCCCCCCATCCAGGATTAGCGCCAGGATTAGCGAGGGCGATTACCGCCGGGGCAGGAAGCCCACGATCTCCTCCGCCTTGGCGCAGATCGGCGATGCGATCGCCTCCGCCCGGTCCGCGCCCAGGCGAAGCTGGGCATCGAGCGCGCCGGGATCGTCCAGCAGCCGCGTCATCTCCGTGCTGATGGGCGTGAGGTGGGCGACCAGCGCCTCCACCAGCGTTTCCTTGAAGGCGCCGAATCCCTTGCCGCCATGCTCGCGCAGCACGTTCTCCGGCATGGTGCCGGTGATGGCGGCAAGGATGCCGACCAGGTTGCGGGCCTCCGGCCGCGCCTCCAGGCCGGAGACATGGTCCGGCAGCGGTTCCGGGTCCGTCTTGGCGCGGCGGATCTTCAGCGCGATCGTGTCGTGGTTGTCGGTCAGGTTGATGCGCGACTGGTCGGAGGGATCGGACTTCGACATCTTCTTCGTGCCGTCGCGCAGCGACATGACGCGGGCGGCGACGCCCTGGATCATCGGCTCGATGCGGGGGAAGAAATCCACGCCGTAGTCGTGGTTGAACTTTTCGGCGATGTCGTTGGCGAGTTCGAGGTGCTGGCGCTGGTCATCGCCCACCGGGACCAGGGTGGCGTGGTAGGTCAGGATGTCGGCCGCCATCAGGTTCGGATAGACATAGAGGCCCGTCCCCGCCGCTTCCCGGTCCTTGCCCGCCTTGTCCTTGAACTGCGTCATGCGGTTCAGCCAGCCCATCCGCGCCACGCAGTTGAAGATCCACGCCAGCCGCGTATGGGCATGGACATGGGACTGGATGAACAGCGTGCAGCGCTTGGGGTCCAGCCCGCAGGCGATCAGCGCCGCCGCCATTTCCCGCGTCTGCCGCGCCAGTTCCTTGGGGTCCTGCCACACGGTGATGGCGTGCAGGTCCACGACGCAGAAGATGCTCTCATGCGTATCCTGCATCGGCACCCAGTTGCGGATGGCGCCGAGGTAGTTGCCGAGGGTGGGGACGCCCGAGGGCTGGATGCCGGAGAAGACGCGGGTCATGGGCTGTATCGCTCGTGTGATGGGCGTGGTTGTGCCGGGCTGGGTCCCGGCGTCAAGCCGGGTAGGCGCGGTGGCCGAAGATGGCGGAGCCGATGCGGACATGGGTGGCGCCTTCCGCGATCGCCGCCTGGTAGTCCCCGGACATGCCCATCGACAGGGTCTTGAGGCCGTGCCGCGCCGCCATCTCCCGCAGTGCCGCGAAATGCGGGCGGGGGTCGCCTTCCACCGGCGGGATGCACATCAGCCCCTCCACCGGCAGGCCGTGCTCGTCGAGGCATGCGCGGATGAAGGCATCGGCCTCCGCGGTCGGGATTCCGGCCTTCTGGGGCTCGTCGCCGATATTGACCTGCACGAGCAGCCCCGGGCGGCGGCCTTCCTTCGCCATGGCCTCGGCCAGCGCGGTGGCGAGTTTCGGCCGGTCCAGGCTCTCGATCACATCGGCAATCCGGACCGCGTCCCGTGCCTTGTTGGTCTGCAGCGCGCCGATGATGTGGAGACGGAGTTGAGGGTGGTCGGCGCGAACAGAGGAAAACTTCTGCTGCGCCTCCTGCACCCGGTTCTCCCCGAACACGGTCTGCGCGGCCGCCAGCGCGGCCAGCACCGCCTCCTGCGGGTTGGTCTTGGAGACGGCGACGAGGGTGACGGAGGCCGGATCGCGGTTGGCGCGCAGGCAGGCTTCCGCGATGCTGTCGCGCACCCGTGCCAGGTTGGCGGCGATCGGGTTCTGGTCGGCCAAGGGGCCGGTGAGGGGGTCGTTCATGGCGCGGACGCTAGAGGTCTGGTCGCGGCGCCTCAAGCCGCCCATGGCGCGGGGCAGGCGCCTGCCGCGGATCTGGCTGCTGTCGGACCCCCTGCGGCTGCCGGACCCCCGGGCCGCGGCGGCGCGGCTGCCGCGCGGGCAGGGCGTGCTGGCGCGCGGCGCGAAGCGCGGCGTGCTGCGCGGCCTGGCGCGGCTGGCGCAAGCGCGGGGGCTGGTGCTGCTGGTGGGCGGCGATGGGCGCGCGGCGCTGCGGGCGCAAGCGGGGCTGCACCTGCCGGACCGGGCGCGGGCGCGGGGGCTGCTGCCCTTCCTGCTGGCGCGGCGCGCGGGCGCGCCCTGGGCGCTGCTGTCCCTGGCCGTGCATGGAAGGGCCGCGCTGGCGCGGGCGCGGCGGCTGCGGCCCGATCTCGGCTTCGTCTCCCCCGCCTTCCCGACCGAGAGCCATCCGGGCGCGCCGGCGCTGGGCCCGCTGCGCTGGGCCGGGCTGGCGGCGCTTCTGCCCGCGCCGGCGGTGGCACTGGGCGGCGTGGCGCCGGGCACGGCGGGGCGGTTGCCGGTGCGGGTGGCGGCGGGGCTGGCGGCCATTGGGGCGCTGCGCGGCTGATTGCTGCGTGGCGGCGGGCCCGGGCGGTGTCTCATGGCGTCGCTGGCCGCTCACGCGCCGCGAAATGTCGCGCAACATGCTGTGGCTCTGCCGCCACACTGTCTCACGGAAGTCGCGAGCTTGGTTGCTGGCCCGTTGCCGACCGGGATGGCGCCGGACCATAGTCGGCCCGGGCCTGACTGCCATCCGGGATTTTCTCCTGGTGGCGGCGTCCTGCCGAGGGGGGCAGGCGGGTCGTCGCATGCCGGGGGCCACCCGGTGCAGGAGGAGGTTTAATTATGCGCAAGATTCTGCTGGGCACCACCGCAGTGGTCGGCGCTGCGCTGCTGGGCAACGTTGCCCAGGCGCAGACGGCCCCGACGGTTCGCGTTGGCGGCTACTTCGAGTTCGCCGGCGGCTATGTGAACGACACCGCCGACCGCAATGCCGTGACCGTCGCCGCCGGCACCAACCCGGCCCGGACGGCCAGCCGCGACAAGATCGACTTCAAGACGGACGCCGAGATCGTCGTCATCGTCGCCGGCAAGGCCGCGAACGGCCTCAGCTACGGCGCGCAGGTCGAGCTGCAGATCGACAACTTCATCCCGCAGGCCGCGACGACTGCCGGCACGGGCGTGGACACGGACGAGGCCTGGGGCTTCATCTCCTCCCCGACCCTCGGCACCCTGCAGTTCGGCGACCAGGACAGCGCGGCCTCCCAGATGGCCGTCTCCCTGCCCGGCGCCGTCGCCCAGCTCGGCATGTCCGGCCAGTGGGACGAGTTCGTGGCCCTGGCCGCGGACGGCAACCGCTACCTCGTGAACGACATCAACGACGGCAGCGACGCGACCAAGATCATCTACATGTCGCCGCAGTTCTTCGGCTTCGACTTCGGCGTCAGCTTCGCGCCGAACGGCCGCGAGGGCGAGGAATACCGCACGGTCTCGTCCGGCCTGACGGCTGCAACGCAGACCCTGCAGCGCAACCCGAACGACAGCATCCGCAACGAGCTGTCGGGCGCCATCCGCTACCGCGGCAGCTTCGGCAACATCGGCGTGACGGCGGGCCTCGCCGCGCACCGCGCCGACGCGCAGGCGAACAACTCCGCCCTCCAGGACGTGACCGAATACCAGGCCGGCCTCAATGTGACCGGTTTCGGCCTGACGGTCGGTGGTATGTACCGCTGGGGCAAGTACGGCGGCACGACCCGCACGCCGCTGGCCGCTGGCCGTGACGGCTCCACCACCTGGGGCCTGGGCGCGACCTACGTGACCGGCGCGATCGCGGTCGGCGCGTTCTACGCCAAGGCCGAGCGTGACAACGGCGGCGCCAACGCCGACCGTACCCAGACCGTGTGGGGCCTCGGCACCTCCTACACCCTGGCGCCCGGCATGGACCTGTTCGCGAACTACTCCAACGTCGTGGACAAGAACATCGCCGGTGGCATCGCGGGCTCCAACGGCCCGGGCGGCGCGAACCGCAACATCGACGTGTTCGTCATCGGCACCCGCCTGACCTTCTGATCCCTCGTGGATCGGAAGGGCTGACGGCCCGGACAAAAGGGGCGGCGGGGAAACCCGCCGCCCTTCTTGTTTTACACAGTGTTTCACGCACGTGCCGTTTTCAGCCCGGCACCGGGAGGCCAGTTTTCCTCCGGCGACAAAGCGGCTAGGAAGCAGGCCGGGGCGCCGTGGCGCCCCCGATCGCTCGGGATGGGAATCATGCGGCGGCTCAGGAAAGTCTTGTCGATCGGCCTCGTCGCCAGCGTCCTCGCGGGGTGCTCCACCCTGTCCGAGAACATGCGCGTGCCCGGCCTCGACGAATACAATGACGACAGCAAGCGATCCCGCGTTCGCGGCCGGCTGACGGGTGAGGACGGCATCCTCATCTTCGGGAATGACCGCAACAGCGGCAGCCAGCGCGGCGGCGGGGCCGGCGAACAGAGCGGCATCGGCGTCAACGCCTATCTCTGGCGCGCCTCGCTGGACACGCTGTCCTTCATGCCCCTCGCCTCGGCTGACCCCTTCGGCGGCGTGCTGATCACCGATTGGTATTCGCCCCCCGGCACCACCGGCGAACGCTTCCGCGCCACGGCCTATATCCTCGGCCGGCAGCTGCGTTCCGACGGCGTGCGCATCGCGATCTTCCGCCAGGAACTGCGCGGCAATGCCTGGGTGGATGTGCCCGTCTCCGCCGGCACGGCGTCCGAGCTTGAGGACCAGGTGCTGAACCGGGCGCGCGAGTTGCGTTCCCAGGCGACCGCCGCCTCCCGCTGAACGGCCGGGGCCTGGGTGCCCTGGCCTTCCCTTCAGCTCTTCCCGGCCCCGCGCCCTTTCCAGCGGGGCGCGGGGGTTCTATGCCTGCGGCTCCCAGCAGACCGACGCAGCGCAACACGATGAACGACATCACCCCGCCACCCCCCGCGCGCCATGATTTCGCGGCCGCCGAGCCCCGCTGGCAGGCGGAATGGGATTCGCGCGGCGTCTTCGCCGTGCCCGACGTGCCGCCGGCGGATGCCCGCAAATACTACGTGCTGGAGATGTTCCCGTACCCATCGGGCAAGATCCATATGGGGCACGTCCGGAACTACACGCTGGGCGACGTGGTGGCGCGCTACAAGCGTGCCCGCGGGCATCTGGTGATGCACCCCATGGGGTGGGACGCCTTCGGCCTGCCGGCGGAGAATGCGGCGCGGGAGCGTGGCATCCATCCGGGCCAGTGGACCTACGCCAACATCGCCAACATGCGCGCCGAGCTGAAGCGCATGGGCCTGTCGCTGGACTGGTCCCGCGAATTCGCGACCTGCGACGTTGCCTATTACGGCCAGCAGCAGAAGCTGTTTCTCGACTTCTGGAAGGCCGGCCTGGTCGAGCGCAAGGAGAGCTGGGTCAATTGGGACCCGGTGGACAACACCGTCCTGGCCAATGAACAGGTGATCGATGGCCGCGGCTGGCGGTCCGGCGCGCTGGTGGAGAAGAAGAAGCTCAGCCAGTGGTTCCTGAGCATCACGAAATACGCGCCTGATCTGCTGGAGGCGCTGGGCGGCCTGGACCGCTGGCCCGAGCGCGTGAAGCTGATGCAGTCCAACTGGATCGGCCGCAGTGAAGGCGCGCGGGTGCGCTTCAAGCTCACGGCCCCTGTCGAGGGGACCGAGGAGGTCGAGGTCTTCACCACGCGCCCCGATACGCTGTTCGGCATGTCCTTCCTGGCCGTGGCCGCTGAACATCCGCTGGCGGCGGCTGCCGCGGCAGCCAACCCGGCCGCCGCCGAGTTCGTCGCGGAATGCCGGCGCATGGGCACCAGCGAAGCGGCGATCGAGCAGGCGGAAAAGCGCGGCTTCGACAGCGGCTTCCGCGTGAAGCACCCCTTCAACGGCCGCGAATACCCGGTCTGGATCGCGAATTTCGTGCTGATGGAATACGGCACCGGCGCCATCTTCGGCTGCCCGGCGCATGACCAGCGGGATCTGGATTTCGCGCGCAAATACGCGCTCTCCGTCACCCCCGTGGTACTCCCGGCCGGCGGCGATGCCGCCAGCTTCGCGGTCGGCGACGTCGCCTATACCGATGACGGCACCATCTACAATTCGGACTTCCTGGATGGGCTGGCGGTGCCGGCGGCCAAGCGGGCGGTGATCGAAAGGCTGGAACGCCTCGGCACTGGGAATGGCGTGGTGAACTGGCGGCTGCGGGATTGGGGCGTCTCCCGCCAGCGCTATTGGGGCTGCCCGATCCCGGTCATCCATTGCGACGATTGCGGCGCGCAGCCCGTGCCCAAGGACCAGCTGCCGGTCGTTCTGCCGGATGACGTCGATTTCTCGAAGCCCGGCAACCCGCTGGACCACCACCCGACCTGGAAGCACGTCAACTGCCCGTCCTGCGGCAAGGCGGCGCGCCGGGAGACCGACACCTGCGACACCTTCGTCGACAGCTCCTGGTACTTCGCGCGATTCTGCAGCCCGGGGGCGGAGCCGCCGGTGACGCGGGAAGCGGTCGATGCCTGGCTGCCGGTGGACCAGTATATCGGCGGCATCGAGCACGCGATCCTGCACCTGCTCTACAGCCGCTTCTTCACCCGCGCGATGCAGGCGACGGGGCATCTCGGCGTGGCGGAGCCCTTTGCCGGCCTCTTCACCCAGGGGATGGTGCAGCACGAGAGCTACAAGGGCGCCGATGGGCGCTGGCTGTACCCGGAGGAAGTGGAGTTCGGCACCGCCGCCGATGGCAGCCGCACCGCCACCGTGAAGGGCAGCAACGAGGCGGTGACCATCGGCCGCATCGAGGCGATGTCCAAATCCAAGCGCAACACCATCGACCCCGGCGCGATCATCGCGCGATACGGGGCCGATACGGCGCGCTGGTTCATCCTGGCGGACAACCCGCCGGAGCGGGACATGGAATGGACGGAATCCGGCGTGGCCGGCGCCTTCCGCTTCACCCAGCGCCTGTACCGCCTGGCGTCCAACGCCCTTCCGGCGCTGCCACCCGCCGGCACCTCGGCCGCTGAGGCCGCTGGCGCCGCCCGCAAGCTGCGCCAGTCCACGCATCGCACCATCGCCGCGGTGACGGAGGCGCTAGAAGGCTTCGCCTTCAACGTCGCCGTCGCCCGCATCCATGAATTCGCCAATGCGATCGGGGAGGCGGAAGCCAACGCCGCCGCGGAAGGCATGGGCGCCGCGCGGCGTGAGGCGCTGGAGATGCTGGCGCGCCTGTCCGCCCCCATGATGCCGCACCTGGCGGAGGAGCTGTTCAGCCTGCTCGCCCCGGGCAGCGAGAGCCTGGTGGCGCAGATGCCCTGGCCGGAAGCCGACCCCGCCTTGCTCAAGGCGGAGACGGTGACACTGGCGATTCAGGTGCTGGGCAAGCTGCGCGCGACGATTGAGGTCGCGGCGGGCGCCACCGAGGCCGAGATTTTCGCCCTGGCCGAGGAGGAGGAGAACGTGCAGCGTGCCTTCGCGGGCAAGCCGGTCAGGAAGCGCATCCATGTCCCCGGACGGGTCGTCAACTTCGTTGTCTGAGGGCGCCACCCTCCTCGCGCGGCGCGGCGTGCTGCTGGGCGCGGCGGGGCTGCTCGCGGGGTGCGGGTTCAGGCCGCTCTATGGCAGCAACGGCGCGGCGGCAGTCGCGGCGGGAGAGCCCTCGGTGCGGGAGCAGCTGCTCTCCATCCGGGTGGCGCCGATCAATGAACGCTTCGGCCAGCTGATCCGGCGCGGGCTGCTGTTGCGGCTGGGCACGGGCATCGGCGGCGCGCGGCAGCCGGTCTATGAACTGCGCGTCGGCCCCGGCGTGGCGGCGGAAGGTGTCGGCGTGCAGACCGACGGCGCGGCGACCCGGGTGCGCTATGTCGCGACGGCCAATTGGGTGCTGGTCCGGCTGGGACCGCCGCCCGAGGGCGTGATGTCCGGCCAGGAACGCTCCATCGAGGCCTATAACATTCCCGCCAACCAGTTCTTCGCCGCCGACAGCAGCCGGGAAGCCGCCGAACAGCGCCTGGCGGCGACGCTGGCGGACCAGGTCGTGATGCGGATCGCCGCCGAATTCCGCCGGCGCGCGGAAGGGCATGCGGGGGAAGCGGTCGCCGTGCCGGTCATCCCGCCCGTGTCGCCGGGTGACGTCGTGCCGCAGGGCCTGTCCGACCCGACATCCCTGCTGGGGCTGCCGCCGGGCTCCCGCTGATGGCTGGCTGAGCGGTCCATGGCGAAGATCGATGCGCGGCGCGCGCAGGCGCTGCTGGCCGATCCCGGCGGGATGCGCGCCGTGCTGCTGTTCGGCGAGGATGCGGGGCTGGTGCGCGAACGGGCCGAGGCGCTGGTGCGCAGCGTCCTCGGTGGCGCCATGGACGACCCCTTCCGCCTGGCCGATCTGACGCGGGAGGAAGCGGCGCGCGCCGGCGTGCTGGCCGGTGAGGCCGCCGCGCTGGCGATGACGGGCGGGCGCCGCGTAGTCCGCCTGCGGGACGCTACGGACGCCCATGCGACCGCTCTGAAGGACATGCTGGCGACCCGTGGCGAGGCGCTGGTGGTGATGGAGGCGGGCGAGTTGACGGCCCGGTCCAAGCTGCGGGTCCTGGCCGAGGCCGCGCCGGATGTCGCCGCCATCCCCTGCTACCGCGAAAGGGACGAGGCGCTGGCCGGCACCATCGCCCGGCTACTGCGGGAACAGGGCGTGCAGGCGGAACCCGCCGCCGTCACCTGGCTCTCGGGCCGGCTGGGCGAGGACCGGATGATGCTGCGCCGGGCGGTGGAGGTGCTGGCGCTCTATGTCGGCCAGGGCGGCAAGGTCGATGAGGAAGCGGCCATGGCCTGCGTGGCGGAGGGCGCGTCGATGGATCTGGACGAGGCCCTCATGGCGGCGACCGGCGGCGATGCCGTGGCGGCCGACCGGGCCCTGGATGCTGCCTTCGCGGAAGGGGCGAACCCCGTGATGGTGGTGCGCGCCACGCTGCGCCACATGCAGCGCCTGCACGAGGCCGCGGTGGCCGGCGGTGATTCCGGCGTGCTGCGGCCGCCGGTCTTCTTCCGCCACAAGCCTGCCTTCGACCGGGCGCTGCGCAACTGGCCGACCGCGGCGCTGGAAGCGCAGGGCGCCGCGCTGCTGGAAGCGGAAAAGCGCACCAAGACGACGGCCTTCCGCGAATCGGACCTGGCCATTGCCCGCGCCGCGATCGCGGCCATCGCCCGCCAGGCCGCCGGGTTCAACCGGCGCTGAGGCCCGGCGGAGGGGATCAGCCGCCCGACAGCAGGCGGACGATGCCGTCGAGCTGATCGAGATCCTTGTAGCGGATTGTCACCTCGCCCCCCTTGCCCTGGTGCTTCACCAGGACCTGCAGGCCGAGCTTTTCCGTGAGATCCCGCTCCAGTGCGCGCGTCTCCCGGTCCTCGGCCTTCTCCCGCGTGCCAAGGGGGCGCGGCCGGGCGGCGACCAGGGCCTCGGTCTGGCGGACATTCAGGCCGCGTACCACGACCTGGGCGGCGAGCTTCACCGGGTCTGGCGCGCCGATCAGCGCGCGGGCATGGCCGGCGGAAAGGCTGCCCTGGCGCACCAGGTCCCGCACCTGCTGCGGCAGGCCGAGCAGCCGCAAGGTGTTGGCCACATGGCTGCGGCTTTTGCCGACGGATTGGCCGAGGCTTTCCTGCGTCAGGCCGAATTCCTCGACCAGCCGCTTGTAGCCCTCCGCCTCCTCCACCGCGTTGAGATCCTGGCGCTGCAAATTTTCCACCAGCCCCGCGGCCATGGCTTCACGGTCGCCGAGGTCGCGGATGACGACGGGTACTTCGTGCAGCTGCGCGACCTGGGCCGCGCGCCAGCGGCGTTCGCCGCCGACGATCTCATAGGCGCCGGGATGGTCGGGCTTGGGACGGACGAGGATGGGCTGGAGGATGCCGTGTTCCCGGATGGAGGTGGCGAGTTCCTCCAGGCTGGTGCTGTCCATCAGGCCGCGGGGCTGGAAGGGGCCTGGCTCCAGCGCCTCGATCGGAACCTGGCGCAGCGCCTCCCCCGGCGCGGGCATGGGCGCATCGGGGATCAGGGCCGAGAGGCCGCGGCCCAGGCGGGAGGTCGGCTTGCGTGTCGTGCTGCTCATTGGCGGCTCCGTGCCCGCTCCCGCTTCAGGAATTCCGCGCCGAGCTTGAGATAGGCCTGCGCGCCGGGAGAACGGAAATCGTAGAGGATGACGGGCAGGCCGTGGGAAGGGGCCTCGCTGACGCGGACATTGCGGGGGATCACCGTCTCGAACACCTTGTCCTTGAAGAAGCCGCGGACATCGCTGGCGACGAGTTCCGAGAGGTTGTTGCGGCGATCCGCCATGGTCAGCACGATCCCCTCCAGCGTCAGGCGGCTGTTCAGCGCGCGGCGGACGCGGTCGATGGTGCGGGTGATCTGGCTGATGCCCTCCAGCGCGAAGAATTCCGTCTGCAGCGGCACCAGCACGCCATCCGCCGCGACCAGCGCGTTGAGGGTGATGAGGCCGAGCGAGGGCGGGCAGTCCAGGAAGATGTAGTCGTAGGTCGAGAGCACCTCGGCCGCTTCGGCGAAGCACTGGGACAGGCGCCGCTCCCGCGCCTCCAGCCCCACCAGTTCGATCTCGGCACCGGCGAGGTCGGGGTCCGCGGGCAGGATGGTCAGGTTCGGCACCGGCGTCGGTCGCAGCAATTCGCCGAGGGGTCGGCCTTCGACCAGCAGCGCATAGGAGCCGGCCGAGCGGTCCTGGCGGCCGATGCCGAGGCCGGTCGAGGCATTGCCTTGCGGGTCGAGGTCCAGCAGCGCCACCTTGTGGTCGGCGGCCAGCACGCTGGCGAGGTTGATCGCCGTCGTCGTCTTGCCGACGCCACCCTTCTGGTTGGCGAAGGCAAGGATGCGGGGGCGGTGGTCAGGCTTCCGGGCTGGCATGTCGGATATCGCTCAGGCGGAAGATGGTCGCCTCCTTGTCGGTCTGGCTGGCGAAGCGTTCCACCTGGCAGGACCAGGCCGGCAGCGTCGCCGCAAGTTCCAGCTCCGCCGTGCGGCCCTTGGGGAAGATGGCAACGCCGCCGGGGGCCAGCAGCCTTGCGGCATGGGGCAGCAGCCGGTCGAGCGGCGCCAGGGCGCGGGCGGTGACGAGGGCGATCGGCGGCAGGGTGGCGTCCTCGATACGGGTCGGGTGCACCTTTACGCCCTTCAGTTCGAGTCGCGCCGCCGCTTCCGTCAGGAAGGCCGCCTTGCGCCTGTCCGATTCCACCAGATGCGTGGGCCGGCCGGTGGCGATGGCGAGCACGAGCCCGGGCAGGCCGGCGCCGGCGCCGAGATCGGCCATCGGACCATCGCCGGGCGGGACCAGGGCAGCGAGTTGCTGGCAGTCCCGGATGTGGCGTTGGCGCAGCACATCGGCGGGTGCATCCGCCACCAGGTTGATGCGGCTGTTCCAGCGGATCAGCAGGTCGAGATAGGCGTCGAGCATCGCCTGCTGCGCCGCGTCGGGCGGTGCGCAGTCGGGCAGGCGCGACAGGGTCGGCGAGGGCGGCTGTTTCACGTGAAACATCCCTATACCGCCTGAGCGGCCATCCGTCGAAGATGGACGGCGAGCGCGGCGATGGCGGCGGGGGTCACGCCGGGAACGCGGCCGGCACTGCCAAGGCTGTCGGGCCGGGCGCGCAGCAACCGCTGCTGCATTTCGGCGGACAGGCCCGGGATGGCCTTGAAGTCGATGGCATCCGGGATCGCCAGCCGATCCTCCCGCGCCAGCATGCGGCGCTCTGCCTCCTGCTTGCGGAGGTAGGGGGCGTAGAAGGCCTCTGCCTCCACCTGGACGGCAATGGCGGGCGGCAAGGCGGCGAGCCAGGGGAAGGCGCTGGCGGCCATGGCGGCGGTCGTATCGGGCAGGGCCAGGACCTCCAGCACGGTGCGGCGGCGGCCATCCTGGCGGATCGGGATCCCCGCGGTGGCCAGGGCGTAGGGAGTTGCCAGGTCTTCCGCCGCGCGCGCCAGGGCGCCGGCGACATCGGCGGCGAAGGCCGCGTGGCGGGCGGCACGTTCGGCGCCGATGCTGCCCCAGGCGATGCCGCGATCGGTCAGGCGCAGCCCGGCATTGTCGGCGCGCAGGCTGAGGCGATGCTCCGAACGCGCCGTCAGCATCCGGTAGGGCTCGGTGACGCCCTGCGTCACCAGGTCATCCACCAGTACGCCGATATAGGCCTCCCCCCGCCCGAGAACCCGGTCGGGGGCCACGCCCTCGGCCCGCTGGGCGGCGTTCAGCCCGGCCATCAGCCCCTGGGCCGCGGCTTCCTCGTACCCCGTGGTGCCGTTGATCTGGCCGGCGAGGAAGAGGCCTGGCGTGGTCCGCACCTCCAGCGTCCGTTGCAGGGCGCGGGGATCGACATGGTCATATTCGATGGCGTAGCCGGGGCGGAGGATGCGGGCGTGTTCCAGCCCGGGGATGGAGGCGATGATCGCCGCCTGGACGCTTTCCGGCAGGCTGGTGGAGATGCCGTTGGGATAGACGGTATCGTCATCAAGGCCCTCCGGCTCCAGGAAGATCTGGTGGCGCTCCCGGTCCGCGAAGCGGACGATCTTGTCCTCGATGGAAGGGCAGTAGCGCGGGCCGACGCCCTGGATCTGGCCGGAATAGACGGCGGAGCGATGCAGATTCTCCCGGATCACCGCATGGGTGGCGGCGCCGGTCCAAGTGATGCGGCACATCACCTGCGGGTTCGTGATCCGGTCCGTCAGCCAGGACATCGGCTCCGGCGGGTCGTCACCGGGCTGTGGCTCCAGCGCCTCCCAGTCGATCGTCCTTCCATCGAGCCGCGGTGGCGTGCCGGTCTTGAGACGCGCCAGGGGCAGGCCGAGGCGGTCCAGCGTCCGGGCGAGCCCGATGGAAGGCGCCTCCCCCACGCGGCCTGCCGGGAAGCGCTGCTCGCCCAGATGGATCTCGCCGCGGAGGAAGGTGCCGGTGGTGATGACGACGGCGCCGCAGCGGATGCGGGTGCCGCTGGCGGTGATGATGGCGGCGACGGCGCCTGCCCCGTCCAGCTCCAGATTCTCGGCGGCCTCGCCCAACAGCGTGAGCCCCGGGATCGCGGCGAGGAGGCGCTGCATGGCGGTGCGGTAGAGCTTCCGGTCCGCCTGGATGCGCGGGCCGCGCACCGCCGGGCCCTTGCTGCGGTTGAGGACCTTGGCATGGATGGCGGCCGCATCGGCCGCGCGGGCGATCAGCCCATCCAGCGCATCGATCTCCCGCACCAGGTGGCCCTTGCCGATGCCCCCGATGGCGGGGTTGCAGGACATCTCACCCACCGTCTCGATCCGGTGCGTGAGGAGGAGGGTGCGGGCGCCACAGCGGGCAGCGGCGGCAGCGGCCTCGCAGCCGGCATGCCCGCCACCCACCACCACCACGTCATAGGTCGTTGTCGCCATCATGCGGCGGGGTATAGGGCCACTACTTGCCGATGCAGAAGTCGCGGAAGATGGAATCGAGGATCCGTTCCACATCCACCCGCCCGGTGACACGGCCGATTGCCAGCAGCGCCGCCCGGTAGCCCTCCGCCGCCAGTTCCGGCAGGGGTGCCCGCTCGGCCAGGCGCAGTTGCTCCGCCGCTTCCGTCAGGGCGGCGCGGTGGCGGGAACGGGTCAAGGCGGGCGCCTCGCCCAGGCCGGCATGGCGCGCGGCTTCCCGGGCCAGGACCTGGTGAAGCTGGTCCAGCCCCTCCCCCGTACGGGCGCTGGTCGGGATGGCGGTGCCTGGCGTGTCCAGCGCCGGGGCGGGTGCCAGGTCGCATTTGGTGGCGACGATGATCGTGCCCGGCGCCTGCCGCAGCAGCGCCAGCGTCTCCTCATCCGGCGGCGCATCCGCGGCGAAGGCGATGA
This sequence comes from Falsiroseomonas sp., assembly GCF_051859025.1. Taxonomy (GTDB): domain Bacteria; phylum Pseudomonadota; class Alphaproteobacteria; order Acetobacterales; family Acetobacteraceae; genus Falsiroseomonas. Next base: position 187,073 of record NZ_JBHYGL010000040.1, read on the forward strand.
TCAGCAGGTCTGCCTCCTCCGCCCGCCGCAGGGCGCGCCGGACGCCCTCCTGCTCGATGGCGTCGGTGCTGGTGCGCAGCCCTGCGGTATCGGCGATGATGGCGGGTACGCCCCCCAGTTCCAGGCGGCATTCCACGATGTCCCGCGTCGTGCCCGGCATGGGCGAGACGATGGCCGCATCCCGTCCCGCCAGTGCATTCAGCAGGGATGACTTCCCCGCATTCGGCGCGCCCAGGATGGCGATCGAAAGCCCCTCCCGCAGCCTTTCCCCGCGCTTGCCGTCATCCAGATGGGCGTCGATCTCCCGGGCCAGGGTGGAGGCGGCCTCCCGTGCCCGGTCGGCGACATCGGTCGGCAGGTCATCCATCTCGAACTCGATGGCGGCTTCCTGCTGCGCCAGGATGCGCGTCAGCCGTTCCGTCCAGCCACCATAGAGCCTGGCCAGCGCGCCATCGGCCTGGCGCAGCGCCTGGCGTCGCTGGGCCGTGGTCTCCGCGGCGATCAGGTCCGCGATGGCCTCCGCCTGGGTCAGATCCATCCGCCCCTGCAGGAAGGCGCGCCGGGTGAATTCGCCGGGCTCGGCGGGCCGGCACCCGAGGCCTGCCAGCGCCTCCGTCACCGCCGCCACCACCGCGCTGCCGCCATGCAAATGCAGTTCGGCCGCATCCTCGCCGGTGTAGCTGGCCGGGCCGGGAAACCAGAGCACCAGCGCCTCGTCCAGCACCTCCCCGCCGTCAGGGTCGCGCAGCCGGCGCAGGCTTGCCTGTCGCGGTGCCGGCAGCTTCCCGGCCAGCCGCGCGACCGCCGCCGCCGTCCCGGGCCCTGACAGCCGTAGTACCGCGATAGCTGCCTGTCCCGCGCCGGAGGCCCGGGCGAAGATCGTATCCGTCAGCACCGGGCTGCCCTGGGCGGGTGTTTCACGTGAAACAGGGGTGGCGCCTGTCAGCCCTTGGGCGCGACGTCATGCTGGGTCAGCATCAGGTGCCGTGCCCGGCCCCCCTGCTGCAGATGCGCGGTCAGGATGGTGTCCACATCCTCCCGCGTCTTCGGCGCGTACCAGATGCCCTCGGGATAGATCACCAGCGTCGGCCCGAACTCGCAGCGGTCGAGGCAGCCAGCCTGGTTGACCCGCACGCCCTTCAGGCCGAGCTCCTTCGCCCGCACCTTCATGTAGTCGCGCAGCGCCTCGCTCCCCTGGGCCGCGCAGGAACCGCGCTTGTGGCCGTCCGGGCGACGGTTGCAGCAGACGAAGACATGGGCGGTGAAATAGGGCGGCGGATCGGCCTCCGGCATTGCGGCGGCGACAGGCGCATCGATCACAGGCAAACTCCCGGCAAGGGCTGGCGGCGGTATCGGTGTAGCGACGGCGCCCCTGCGCGGCCAGGGTGGATCAACGGCGCTTACTACCCCCGGCTTGACGAGTGGGGCGGGAATGTGGCGCATGGCGCGCCCTGGACGGATGCGATGCCCCAACTCTCCTGCCTCACCCCCGTTGGCGACGTCACCTTCTCGGAAGATGAAGGCGCCATCGTCGCGCTCGACTGGGGCCGCGGCCGCGACCAGGACCGAACGCCCCTGCTGGTCGAAGCCGTCGCCCAGCTGCAGGACTATTTCGACGGCAAGCGCATGACCTTCGACCTGCCGCTCTCCCCCTTCGGTTCCGCCTTCCAGCGTCGGGTCTGGGACGCGCTGCGCGCCATTCCCCCCGGCGAGACACGGTCCTATGGTGACCTCGCCCAGTCACTAGGTTCTTCCGCCCGCGCCATCGGACAGGCGAATGGCGCCAACCCGATACCGATCGTCATCCCCTGTCATCGCGTGGTTGCCGCGGCCGGAAGGCTCGGCGGCTATTCCGGCGGTGACGGTGCTTCCACCAAGCGCGTGCTGCTCGATCTGGAGCGGCGCGCGACCACCACTCCCAACGGCCCCCAGGCCGAACTCTTCCCCTCATCCCCAGGGACCACCCCCCGATGAACCATGCCATCCGCGTCCATGAATATGGCGGCCCCGAGAAGATGGTCTGGGAGGATGTCCCCCTCCCCTCGCCCAAGGCCGGTGAGGCGCTGGTCCGCCACAAGGCCGTCGGCCTGAACTACATCGACGTCTACTTCCGCACTGGCCTCTACAAGGCGCCCGCCCTGCCCGCCACCATCGGCATGGAAGCCTCCGGCATCGTCGAGGCCATCGGCGAAGGCGTCACCAACGTCGCCCCTGGCGACCGCGTCGCCTACGCCACGGCCCCCATCGGCGCCTATGCGGAGGCCCGCACCATCAAGGCCGACCGCCTGGTGAAGGTGCCGGAGGCCATCGGCTTCGATCAGGCCGCCGCCATGATGCTCCAGGGCATGACGGCGGGCTTCCTGCTGACCCGCACCTATAAGGTGCAGCCCGGCCAGACCATCCTGGTCCATGCCGCCGCCGGCGGCGTCGGCCTCATCATGACGCAATGGGCCAAGCACCTCGGCGCCACCGTCATCGGCTGCGTCAGCACGGAGGAGAAGGCCGAACTCTCCCGCGCCCATGGCGCGGACCACGTCGTGGTCGGCATCGAAGGCCTGCCCGCCAAGGTCAAGGAGATCACCGGCGGCGCCATGCTGCCCGTCGTCTTCGACAGCGTCGGCCGCGATACCTTCACCACCTCGCTCGACTGCCTGGCGCCCTACGGGATGATGGTCTCCTACGGCAACGCCTCCGGCCCCGTGACGACCGATATCGGCATCCTCGCCGCCAAGGGCTCGCTCTACCTCACGCGCCCGACACTCGCGACCTACACGTCCAAGCGGGAAGACCTGGAAGCCCATGCGGCGGCGCTGTTCGACGTCGTCGCCAAGGGCGCGGTGAAGATCCGGGTGAACCAGAGCTTCGCGCTGAAGGATGCGGCGGAAGCCCACCGGGCGCTCGAGGCGCGGAAGACGACGGGGAGCACGGTGCTCCTCCCATAAGGAAGATACGGGGGCTCTGCCCCTCCCCGGTGGAAAAGGACGGGGGCTCTGCCCCCGTAACCCCCGCCGGGGGCCGTGGCGGCCCCCGGGCCCCGCCTTCAGTCTTTCAGCAGGTAGACGTAGCGGTAGCGCTCGATCAGGCCGAGGCCGGCATTGAGCGTCAGTGAGGCCCTGTTGGTGCAGGCGACCTGGGCATAGGCCCAGCTGGCGCCCTGCGCGGCAGCCCAGGCGCCGGCGGCGGCCATCACCCGCTGGCCGAGGCCGCGCCGGCGGAACTCCGGGCGGACGGACAGGTCGAACAGACCAGCCAGGGGACCATCGGCGGTGACGAAGGCGGTGGCCGCCGGCACGCCATCCTCATGCAGCAACACCCAGGCCGCGGGTACGGCCAGCAGACCGGCCATCCCCGCCTTCTCCGCCCGCCTCGCCGGGGATTGATGCTCCGCCGTCGCCACCACCACCATCCAGCGATCCTCCGGACCGGAGAGGATCTCCACGGCCGGATCGGTCTTGGCGAAATCCGTCAGGGGCCCCGCGATCACCTGGCTCTCGTCATGGCGCCGGTAGCCCCGCGCCTCCAGCATCCGCACCATCCCCGTGGGGTCGAGCGGCGTGGAGCGGAAGCGGCAGACCTGGCCCATGCGGGCATAGAAGGCCTCGATGCGATCGATCCGCGCCGCCAGCCCCGGATCGGGCCGCGGGTCCATCGGGCAGGCCGCATTCGCCCTTCCCGTGCCGCCGAGGTAGCGGCGCACCACGAAAGGCCCGTCGAATATCAGCTTCGGCGCCGGCACCGCCGTCAGCGTCGCCTGTTCGATGGCGAGGACGCCCGGAAACTCAGTCACGCTCATGCCTCTTGCGCCAGCCTGGCCACGGCTTCCCGGTAGGTCACCTCGAACAACACATCGAGGGCCGGGTTCACCCCCCGCAGCCCCGCCGCTACCCGCCCGGCCCAGCCGATGTATTCCAGCCGCCTGGCATGGTCCCACCCCGCTGGCGGACTGGCGGCGATGGCACGGAGGTTGGAAATCTTGTCCGCCAGCTTCAGCATCTTCGCCGCATCGGTCTTCTTCGGCGCAAGTCGCACCTGCAAGGCCTTGCGGACCTCCTTCGGCAGGGATTTGTCATCCGTCGCCTCGGCCACGACGCCCGCGACCACCTCGCCGAATTCTGCCACCAGGCGCTCATGCGTGATGGGGTCGGGGTCCTTGTCGCTGTCCTCGACCGTGTCGTGCAGCAGCCCGGCCAGGACCGCCTCCTCCGGCGCGCCATGCGCGGCCAGGATGGCGGCGACCTCCAGCACATGGTTCACATAGGGCTCGGCGGAGGCGCCCTTGCGCTTGTGCGTGGCGTGGACGCGGGCGGCGAAGGTGGCGGCGCGCAGCAGGCGCGCCTCGGGGCGTTCGGGGTCCCGCATCGGGATGGTGTCCATGGGTGTCTCGGTGTCCTTCCGGCGCCATCATGCGCCGCGGCTGGCCTGGCGTCAGCGTGGTGTCTGGCGGAGGCAGGAATGCAGCGATCGATGAGGCGAGCGATCCGGGGCGCCCCCCGCCTCGCGGTCCCGGCCTCCCTTGCCCTGCTCGGCCTCCTCCTGCTGGCGAACCCCGCCGCGGCCGGAGCCAGTCCCGTGACCCGGGCGGAGGAGCAATTGCGCTTCGCCCTTGCCGTGCTCTGCCCGCGCTGTGCCGACGATATGGGGGTGACGGGAATCAACCGTCCGATGCGGCGCGCCATCGTGGCGGGCGCGGCGCTGGAGGTTGCGCGCGATGCCCTGGTCATCGCCGTGGAGGCCGGCAGCCATCGCCCCGCCGCCGCCTTGCGGCCCGTGGGTCGCGCCCTGCAGGCGCTGGAATCGCTGGATGAGGAAGCCGCCGCGAGGCAGGCGCGGCGTGCGCTGCGGATGCTAGAACCGCTGCCGCGGTAGGATGGCCGCGGTAGGACAGTTGGGCGACGGGGCCGAAGCCCTCGCCGCCCGCGTTTCCTCAGGTATTCATCGCGTCGAAGAAATCCTGGTTGGTCTTGCTGTACTTCAGCTTGTCCAGCAGGAACTCCATCGAATCCTGCGTGCCCATCGGGTTCAGGATCCGGCGCAGCACCCACATCTTGGACAGTGTGCCGCGATCGACGAGAAGCTCTTCCTTCCGCGTGCCCGACTTGGTGATGTCGATGGCGGGGAAGGTGCGCTTGTCCGACAGCTTGCGGTCCAGGATCAGCTCGCTGTTGCCGGTGCCCTTGAACTCTTCGAAGATCACCTCGTCCATGCGGCTGCCGGTATCGATCAGCGCGGTGGCGATGATGGTCAGCGAACCGCCTTCCTCGATGTTGCGCGCCGCGCCGAAGAAGCGCTTCGGCCGCTGCAGCGCATTCGCATCCACGCCGCCCGTCAGCACCTTGCCGGAGGACGGCACGACGGAGTTGTAGGCGCGGCCGAGCCGCGTGATCGAGTCGAGCAGGATCACGACATCCCGCTTGTGCTCCACCAGGCGCTTCGCCTTCTCGAGCACCATCTCCGTCACCTGCACGTGGCGGGTCGCCGGCTCGTCGAAGGTGGAGGCCACGACCTCGCCCCGCACGGTACGGGCCATGTCCGTCACTTCCTCCGGCCGCTCATCGATCAGCAGCACGATGAGGAAGACGTCGGGGTGATTGGCGGTGATGGATTTGGCGATGTTCTGCAGCATCACCGTCTTGCCGGTGCGCGGCGGCGCGACGATCAGCGCGCGCTGGCCCATGCCGATGGGCGCCACCAGGTCGATGACGCGGTGCGTGTAGTCCTTGGTCGGCCCCTTCGCCACCGCTTCGGCGTCCGGGTTTTCCATCTTGAGGCGCCGCGTCGGATACAGCGGCGTCAGGTTGTCGAAGTTGATGCGGTGCCGCAGGGCCTCGGGCGGCTCGAAGTTGATCGTATCGACCTTGAGGAGGGCGAAGTACCGCTCCCCATCCTTCGGTGCGCGGATCTGGCCTTCCACCGTATCGCCGGTCCGCAGGCCGAAGCGGCGGACCTGGGCGGGGGAGACGTAGATGTCGTCCGGCCCCGGCAGGAAGTTCGCCTGCGGGCTGCGCAGGAAGCCGAAGCCGTCCGGCAGGATCTCCAGCGTGCCATCGCCGTAGATCGCCTGCTCATTCTCCGCGAGGGTCTTGAGGATCGCGAACATGATGTCCTGCTTGCGCAGTGACGACGCGTTCTCGATCTGCAGCGACTCGGCGAAGGCGAGCAGGTCGGCCGGTGGCTTGGCCTTGAGTTCGGAAAGATGCATGGGCGGACGCGTCCCGCGGTAAGGGAGATCAGGCGACCCCTGGCAGAGGCGGAGCGGGCGGGCAGCGTGGCCGGAAGGCCAACATCACCGTGCCCTTTGCCCGCCGCGCGCCCCGTTCTCGGGCTTTGTCGCGGTGACCAGGGAGCTTGGGGAGGGAGGGACCGGCAGCGCCGCACCGACCGCCTGGAACCCGAACCGGGGAACCGCCAGGAAGAAGGGGGCAACGCACGACCGATTGCCGGAAGGCGATTCGACCCTAAGGAGGTGAACAGCCCCCGTCAACCAGCAGATGGAAGGCGGCGACGTACATTCAAGGGGTTTCGCCCCGCGGCTGAGACCCCATCCCACGCCCCGCCTCGCCTGAACGCCTCCACCGGCCACAGGCTCGCCGCCGGCGCCACCCGTTCCAGCCTGGCCCCGCCCGGGCCTGGCAGCAGCGCCAGCACGCGATCGTGATACCGGTCGAGCCCCGGCCGGTGGCCGATCGACAGCAGCGCCGCGCCGGCCAGCTCCGCCTCGAACAGCGCGAACATGGCGGCCTGGTTGGCCTCGTCCAGGGCGGAGGTCGCCTCATCCATGAAGACCCAGCGCGGCCGGTGCAGCAGCAGCCGCGCGAAGCCGAGGCGCTGCTGCTCCCCCAGCGACAGCACGCGGTCCCACCGCGCCACGGTGTCGATCTGCGGGACCAGCGCGCCCAGGCGGCAGCGGCGCAGCGCCTCGGCGGCCTCCGCCGTCCCGAAGGCATCGGCCGCGGCGGGATAGGCCAGTGCCGCCCGCAGGCTGCCGAGTGGCAGGTAGGGGCGCTGGGGCATGAACAGAGTCGTCGCGCGGTCCGGCACGGCGATGCTGCCCCGGCCCCAGGGCCAGATGCCCGCGATGGCACGGAACAGCGTCGATTTCCCGCTGCCGCTCTCCCCCGTCACCAGCACGCGCTCGCCGGGCCGCAGGGTGATCTCGGCGTCCAGCACCAAGGCGCGGCCGCAGGCGGTGCCCAGGCTGAGGCCCGACAGAACCAGCATCGGCCCGGGCGCGATGGCGATGCCCGCTTGGGCGCCCTCCCCTGGTCCGGCCCCATCCGCCGCCTCGCAGGCCTGCTCCAACTCCACCACCCGCGCCACATGGCTGCGCCAATCCGCCAGCCGCGGCCAGTTCTCCACGAACCAGGACAGCGCGCGCGTCACCTCCACGAAGGCCTGCGTCATCTGCATCAGCATGCCGAGCGTGATGGCGCCCGCGAAGAAGCGCGGCGCGCCCAGCAGCAGCGGCAGCACGCCGGCCACCGCCATGTAGCCCGCGCCCAGCCACATCAGCTGCCGCTCGCTCCGCAGCAGCCGCAGCATGGCGGCCTCCACGCCGGCATAGGCGCGGGCCAGGCCGCGTTCCTCATCCGCCGCGCCGCGGATCAGGGCGATGCCCTCCCCATATTCGCGGATGCGCAGCAAGGCGAAGCGGTGGTCAGCCTCCGCCTTGTTGCGGTCGAGGTGGATGCTCGGCATGGCTCGCCCGACCCGCCACACCACCAGCGCCCCGAGCCCCGAATAGATCGCGGCCGCGATCACCATGCTGCCCGGCACGCCGATGGTGGTGCCGCCGACCGTCACCGCCAGCGTGCCGGACAGGTGCCACAGCAGCCCGGCGAAGCAGGCGAACAGCGCCACGCTGTGCAGCAGCCCCAGCGCCAGGTCGACGGTCATGATGGTGGCCCAGCGCGTATTCTCCCCGATCCGCTGGTCCGGGTTGTCGGCGGCCCCCTCCCCCATCTCCATCCGGTAGTGCCGATGGTCTGTCAGCATCGCGCCCTGCAGCTTCAGCACCAGCCAGCGCCGCCACAGGAAGGCCAGCACCTGCCGCGCCCAGAGCCGCCCGACTGCCACCGCCATGCTGAGCAATGTCAGCGCCACGAACCACCAGAGCTGGCCCTGGAAGGCGGCCGCATCGCGCTGGTCCAGCGCGTCGAAGGCATCGCGCTGCCAGTCGCTGAAGGCATAGGACAGTGCGATCTGCAGCAAGGTCAGCGCCACCGCCGCGGCGGTCAGGCCCCAGGCCGTGGCCGGCGCCGCGCGATACCAGCCGCGCGCCAGGCGCCAGGTGTCCCGCAGCGCGCCGTCGGTTTCCACCGCCATCCAGGCCCCTCCCCCAGCAGGAGCCTAATTCGTATACAATAGATCGTGAGCAAGCAATCTTGAACTGAGGCCGGGCCGCAGCCCATCCGCCCACCGATCAGAACGGCTTCGCGATCACCATGAAGACGATGAGGATCATCAGCACCGTCGGCACCTCATTCAGCATTCGCCAGCCGCGTTCCGTCCGCGGGCGCTCGTCGCGCTCGAAGGCTCGGCGTGCGCGCCCCAGATCCATGTGGAACCAGGTCATCACCAGGACGGAGGCGAATTTCAGGTGCCACCACCCCGCCGTCCAATCCACCACCCCCGGCGTCAGCACCAGCAGCAGGCCGAACGCCCAGGTGGCGATCATGGCGGGGTTCATGATGGCCTTGAGCAGCCGGCGCTCCATCACCTTGAAGGTCTGGGACCGCACATCCTCCGGCGCCACCTGCATGTGGTAGATGAACAGCCTTGGCAGGTAGAACAGCCCCGCCATCCAGGCGATGACGGAGATCAGGTGCAGCGACTTGATCCACACATAGGCAGGCGCCAGGAAGTCCATCGTCATCTTGTCCCCTCGCGCGCCAGGCCCAGGTCGCGCAGCACGGTGGCGTTCATGGTGCTTTCGGCCGCGAAGCGGTCGCGGAAGGCGGCGCCGTTCAGGTGCAGCGGGATGGCGTTCAGCCGTTCCGCCGCCGTCCGGAAGCTTTCCGCCCCCACCGCCGTGGCGCAGGCGCGTTCCAGCACCGCGGCGGCGGCGTCCGGGATGCCGGCGGGCGCCAGGATGCCGCCATGGGAGCTTCCTTCCAGCGGCTGGCCGAGTTCCGCCAGCGTCGGCACGGCGGGCAGGCCCGCCAGCCTCTCCCGCGCCAGCACGCCCAGCACGGGCAGGCCCGTGGCGGCGGGGATGGAGCCGCTTTCGATGAACATGTGGATCTGCCCGCCGAGTGCCGCCTGCGCCATCGGCCCGGCGCCGGTGAAGGGCACGTGCAGCCCCTCGATCCCGTTCGCCTTCAGCAGGGCGGCGGTCAGGATGTGCTGGGTGCTGCCCTGGCCGGGGGAGCCGAAGATCAGTGCCTCCTTCTCCCGCCGCCCGAAGGCGACCATGCCGGCCAGGTCCGTGAAGGGCGCCTGCCGGCCCAGCACGACGACCTGCGGGTTGTCATAGACCAGGCAGAGGAAGCGGAAGCTGTCCATGCCGTAGCTCAGCGCCACCTGGTGGGGCTGGGCCGTGATGGGGTTGTTGGGGCTGAACAGCAGCGTCAGCCCATCCGGCCGGGCCCGCGCCGCTTCCGCCGCGCCGATCGTGCCCGCCGCGCCGCCGCGATTCTGCACCACCACCGTCTGGCCGAGCGCGCGGGACAGTTCCGGCTGCAAGGCCCGCGCCATCAGATCCGTATTGCCGCCAGGGGGATAGCCGACGATCAGCGTGATCGGCCGCGACGGAAACTCCTGCGCCGTCGCCGTGCCGGCTGCCAGCGCCAGAAGCGCCGCGCCGATGAATCGCATGAACCGCATGTGCCGATCCTCCCCGCGCGAAGGCTATCAGCCCTCGGCAGACAGCGTCAGCCCTGCCCCGACGGCTCCAGCCCGAGCAGCCCAGGCAGTTCCGCCATACTGAGGAAAGTCTCGGCCCCCACGGCCTGCAGGGCGGCGGCCGGCGTGGGGTGCGCGAAGCCCAGCACCCGGCAGCCCGCGGCCCGGCCGGCGCGCGCGCCCGTCACGCTGTCCTCCACCACCACGCAATCATGCGGGTCCACCCCGCAGGCGGCGGCGGCGGCGCGGTACATGTCGGGCGCCGGCTTCGGGTTCGGCACGTCGTTGTAGGTGAAGGACCGGCCGCGGAAGATCTCCGCCAGGCCGAGCCCCGCCAGCTTGGTGTTGAGTTCGGGGCGGGAGGAGTTGCTCGCCACCGCCACCGGGATGCCGGCCGCGATGATTTTCTGCAGTGCCGCCAGCACGCCCGGCACCGGCACGACTTCCGAATGCAGTTCGTGTAGCACCCGGCGCACCACGCCCTGGATGAAGTCCCCCGGCACCGAATCCGGGCCGAGCCGCTGCTGAACCCGGGGCACGATCGCTTCCCAGGACAGGCCCATGAAGTGACGCTCGCACTCCTCGGGCGTCATTTCCCAGCCGAGCGCGCTGATTTCCTCGGCCATGATGCGGTTATGCATCGCCTCGGTATCCGCCAGCACGCCGTCGCAATCGAACAGCACGGCGGCAGGGCGTTGCATCACGCGCGTTCCCGGGCGCGCTGCATGGCGGCCATCAGCGTCGCATGGGGGCAATCCCCGTGCTGCTTCGGGCATTGCCGGGGCCCGGCGAAGGAACAAAGGTTCCGCCCGCTGCCCCTGGCGTGGCTGACCAAATCGGCCAGGGCGGCGATGAAGGCGGGGTCCGAATTCTGCGCCGGCGCCCGGTAGTAGCCGGGGACGCCGAGCTTCTCGGCCTCCTCCCGGTACTCGACATCCAGCTCGACCAGCGTCTCCGAATGCTCGGAGGTGAAGGCGATCGGCACCACCAGCACCGCCACCTTGTCATGCCCCGCCCGTTCCAGCTCATCCTCGGTCGAGGGGCCGATCCATTTCTGCGGCGTGACGCGGGACTGGAAGCAGACCACGTGGTCGAGGCCGGGCAGGTCCAGATGCGCCATCACGGAGGCGACGGTCTGCTCCACCTGCCACTGGTAGGGGTCGCCCGACTTCACGATGCTCTCCGGCAGCCCATGGGCGCTGAACAGCACGCGGAGCGGGATGGCGGGGTCCAGATCCGCCCGCGCCTTGTCCCAGGCGCCCCGCACCAGCGCGGCGGTGGCCTTGGCGAAGCCGGGGTGGGAGTGGAAGCAGCACAGCGTGGTGGTCGGCACGTCGAGCTTCGCCCGCGCCGCGGCCCGCGCCCAGTCGATGGCGCTGCTGCCCGTGGTGGTGGTGGAGAACTGCGGATAGAGCGGCAGCAGCAGCACCTCGTCCGGTGCCCATTCCTTCACGGCCCGCGCCGTCTCGTCGCTCATCGGGTGCCAGTAGCGCATGGCGACGAAGCACTTGGTCTCGGTCGTCGTGTCCTGGCGCAGCAGGGCCTCCAGCGCCGCGGCCTGCTCCTCCGTCAGCTCCCGCAGCGGGGATTTGCCGCCTAGGATGGCGTAGTTCTCCGTCGCCGGCTTGGTCCGCCGCCAGGCGATGATGCGGCCGAGCCAGGGGCGCACGAAGCCCGGCACCCGCAGGATGGCGGGATCGGTGAATAGGTTGACCAGGAAGGGGCGGATGCTCTCCGGCGCGTCGGGCCCGCCAAGGTTGAACAGCACGACCGCCACGCGGCGACGCGCGCCGGTGGCGGTCGGGACGGGCAGGGAAGGGCTGGGAAGATCCATGGTGCGCGGGACATGCCACGTCGCGGCCCGGGGTCAAGGCCACGCTTCGCCGGGAAAGCGATGAAAGCGCGAAAGGGGGCGATTCCGGCCCGGAATCGCCCCGCCTGCGGGCGTCAGCCGGCCGCGCTGCGCGCCGGCTCCACCCCCTGGGCGCGGAAGGCCGCCTGCAGCCGGGCCAGCTCCTCCGCCAGCGGGCGGTGGACTTCCCGCCGCCCATGGCGCGGCGTCAGTTCGAACAACCCGTTCGGGCAGTAGCGATCCTCATCCCACCCCATATGGGAGATGACGGGGTAGAGACAGACGCCATGCACCGGCAGCCCCGCCAGGCGCGCCGCCATCGTCTCCTCCGCCACGTAGCGCAGCCAGGGGGCGCGGGGCGCGCCCTCGATGCTCGTCTCCGCCACGAAGATGCCGCGCGGCGCGTAGCGGCGGGCGGTATCGGCCAGCAGATCCCGGAAGGGGCGGAAGCGGGCGCTGTCGAAGACGCTCAGCGGTTCCGCGTGATGCAGCCACTGGTTGTTCCAGTAGTAGTTCACGCCGACGACATCCAGGATGTCCTCCGACCCGCCGAGCCCCGGTTCCTCCCGCCCGCACAGCATGTCCCAGGACTGCCACTGGCTGGCATTGTGGCGCGCGACCTCCTCGGCCTCCGCATCCTCCCGCGGCACGATGTTGATGACGGGATCGACGGCGGCGAAGCGCGCCCCCGGCGTCGCCTCCCGCACCGCCCGCGTGCCGGCGATGGCGGCGCGGGCCAGGTTGCGCTTCAGATCCATGCCGCGGCCGGTCGCATGCGGCGAACAGCGCGCCATGTCGCCACCGGCGAAGGCCAGGAAGCTGATCTCGTTCACCGGGCAGGCGAAGGGGGCGCGGCCCGTCTCCTCCCGGTGCAGCCGGGCGAAGGCGGCGGCGTAGCGGGCGAAGCGATCGACGAAGGCGGGGGAGAAGACGTCGAGGTCATCCGGCCAGCCGTAATGGCAGAGGTCCCAGATCACCTGCGTGCCCGCCTGCTCCGCGGCCCGGATCAGCGGCAGGACCGCGGACCAGTCGTAATGGCCCGGGGAGGTCTCGACCAGATGCCAGCGCACCCCGTCCCGCGCCGCGCGGATGCCGTGTTCGGCCAGTTGCGCGTAATCCTCCCGCGCCAGCAGGTCGTGGCGGGTGGCGGCGATCATGTCGAGCCGCCGGCGGGACATGTTGCGGTGGGTCGAGCATTCGAACCCGCCCAGGAAGAAGGACTGGAAGAGGGGCTGAAGCGGGGGCTGATGAGGGATCACGCGAAACTCCGTGGACGGGGAGGCGGACCTGGAAGGGCCTGAGGCGGTAACGCCCCGGCGGCGAAGGGTTCAGTGCCGTTGATCACGCAAGCGTGAGGCGGCGCGATCGGTATCGACTATTGTATGCAATAATGTCCAGCGGATTTGTCAGCGCCTGGGGCGGCGTCTCCCTTCACGCTCGCCCCCAGGGGCTGGGAAGGGGGGGGCGGCGATGTTGCCGTGCAGTCATCCGGATGATTTTTTCGGGATGCGTCCAGGATGTGGAGCAGATTTGTAAATTTTTAGTGTGCTTGTTACGGTGGTCGTACCAACGCAACAAACGGACGCCGTAACCATGGCCACGCTTCCGCGACTTCTCGGCACCTCCGGCGCCAACACCCTCTTTGGCGCGAGCTTCGCGCAGCAGATCTTCGGCTTTGAAGACGACGACATCATCCAGGGCGGCATCGGCAACGACCAGATCTTCGGCGGCCTTGGCAACGATGTCCTCGCCGGCGGCCTGGGAAACGACTCCATGCGCGGCGAGGCCGGCGACGACTCCATTTCCGGTGAGGGCGGCGATGACCGTCTCTTCGGCGGGGACGGCGCGGACTCCATGGCCGGCGACGATGGCAACGACGCCATGTTCGGCGGCGCCGGCGCCGATTCGATGAACGGCGGCGATGGCAATGACCGCATGGACGGCGAGGCCGCCAATGACGTCCTCACGGGCGCCGCAGGCGCCGATACGCTTCGCGGCGGTGATGGCAACGACACGCTGAACGCAGGCTCCGGCAACGACCTCATCTACGGTGGTGACTGGTTCGACAGCATCGCGGGCGGTGCGAATAACGACACGGCCTATGGCGATAGCGGCAATGACCGCATCCACGGCGAGGGCGGTTCCGACAAGCTCTATGGCGGTGCCGGCAACGACTCCATCGTCGGCGACGGCAACGCCACCGTCACGGGCATGGGCGGCGCCGATACGCTGTTCGGCGATGAGGGTGCCGATACCCTCCGGGGCGATGACGGCGCGGACCAGCTCTTCGGCGGTGCCGGCGCGGATGTGTTCTACTTCGATGGCATTGCCGACTCGGCGCCCGGCAACGTCGACACGATCCGCGACTTCCAGCGCGGCGTGGACAAGATCCACATCGCCGACTTCACCTTCGGGCTCACGCTGATCGGTGAGGGGGCCTTCACCTCCCCCGGCACGCCGCAGGTCCGCTTCGACGTCGGCGCCGGCTTCCTGACCTATCAGGTGGACGTGACGGGCAACGGGGATGTGGACTTCGAGGTCCGCGTCAATGGCGGGATGAGGCTGACGATTTCCGACTTCATCTTCAGCGTCTGAGACGGGGGCGCTGAGACGGGGGGCGGCGGCATCGCCGCGGCCCCCCTATTCGTTTCCGGCCTGTGCCTCCGCCGGCAGCCAGACCCGGAAGCTGGACCCCACCCCTTCCTCGCTCTCGATCAGCAGCACGCCGCGGTGGCGGTTGACGATGTGCTTGACGATGGCAAGGCCGAGGCCCGTGCCGCCGACATTCCGCCCGCGGCCGCGATCCACGCGGTAGAAGCGCTCCGTCAGGCGTGGGATGTGGTGCCGGGGAATGCCGGGCCCTTCATCCGTGACGCCCAGCACCACGCCGGGCCGGGCCGGCCAGCGGGCCGCCGCCCCCTTTTCGGCCCCCACCTTTTCCCCCGCCGCCTTTTCCGCTGGACCCACCTCCAGCCGGATGGTGCCGCCTTCGCGCCCGTAGCGCGCGGCATTCTCCAGCAGGTTGCGCAGCACCTGGCCGATCTGGCCGGCATCGGCCGGCGCCGCCACCGTGCTGGGCGCCAACGCCAGCGCCACCGTGGCGCCGCGCTGGGCCAGGATCGGGCCCATCGCCTCCGCCTCCGCCGCCGCCAGCGCGGCCAGGTCCACCCGGCCGGTCGGCGGCTCGTGTTCCGTGATCTCGATCCGCGACAGGCCGAGCAGGTCGTCGATCAGCCGGCGCATCCGGTCCGCCTGGTCCGCCATGATGCCGAGGAAGCGGGCCTGCGCTTCCGCATCGTCCTTCGCCGGGCCGCGCAGCGTGTCGATGAAGCCGATGACGCTGGCGAGTGGCGTGCGGAGTTCGTGGCTGGCATTGGCGACGAAATCGGCGCGCATCCGTTCCACCGCCCGGTCCCGCGTGCGGTCCGACAGCAGCAGCAGCAGGCGCCCGCCATCGGAAAGCGGGGGTTCCAGCGGCACCGCATGGACCGTGAGTTCCCGCGCCACCGGCACGGGCAGCGCGATGTCGGCCCGGCGCGGCCCGCCATCGGCGCGCGCGGCCGCCACCGCCTCCGCCAGCGAGGGATGGCGCAGCAAGGCGGCCAGGTCGCCGCCCTGCGTCCCGCCGAACAGGGTCCGCGCCGCGCCATTGGCCCGCAGCGGCTGCCCCCCCTCATCCAGCACCACCAGCGGGTCCGGCAGGCGTTCGATGATGGCCGCATCCGCCTGGCGCAGCCGGGCCAGCTGGTCCGCCTGGGTGCCCAGCGTCCGGGCCAGGCGGCGCGCCGTCTCCCCGATCTCGACGATGGAGGGCAGCAGCAGCGGGCCTTCCAGCGCGGGCACCTGCCCGTGGTCATCCGCCGCCTGGCGCAGCGCCTCCGATAATTGGCGGAGGTTGCCGAGCCAGATGCGCGCGAGGATGAGGGCCCCCGCCGCCGTCGCCCCCAGCGCCGCCAGGCCGGGCAGGGGGTCCAGCGCTTCCGCTGCCATCAGCAGCAGCAGGGCGCTGGCCGGCACGCCGCCGATCAACCCGGCGGCGGCCAGCACGCGGCCCATGGACAGCGGCATGGCGGCCGGCGTCAGCTGCCCGGGGAGCCAGGCAGCGGCGCCGGTTCCACCTGCACCGGATCGGCGCCGGCGGAGACGGCGTAGAGCGCGAGCCCCCGCAGCGTCTGCCCTTCCGGCAGCAGCCGCACCGGGCCATCGGCGCCGGCGAAGCCTTCCATCGCCGTCACCTGGGCCGGGGAGGCACCCTGGCGCAGCGCGCGCACCGCGATCGCCGCCGCGTCATAGGCGGTGGCCGCGACGCGGGGTGGCGTCTCCCGGAACGCGTCGCGGTAGCGGGCTTCGAACCGCGCGCGGGTGCGGCCATCGGGGCCCGCGAACCAGGCGCCGGCCAGCGCGGGTTCGTTGCGCACCGCGCCATCCTGCAGCCAGAGCGAGGTGCCGAGCAGGCGGGGCGGCGTCTCCCCGGCTTCGGCCACCCAGGCGGCGGCAAAGCGGCGGGCGCGTTCCCCTGCCTCCCCGATCAGCACCGCATCCGCCCGGGCGGCGGAGACGCGGGCGCCGGAGGCCGCCATGCCCGGTTCCGCCGCGGCCGGGTGCAGCGCGATGCTGGGCGCGGGCAGGCCGAGTTCGGCGACCGCGCCGCGCAGTGCCGAGGCCAGGGACCGTCCGAATTCATTGTCCGGCGCGCCAAGGGCGAAGCGCTGCGCCCCCTGCTGCGCGGCGGCCGCCACCACGCGGCGCACCTGCTGCTGCGGCGTGATGCCGAGCACCCAGGTCCCGCCGCCCGCGCGCTGCGCGTCATTGGTGAAGGCCAGCACCGGCACCCCTGCCGCGCGGGCGGGTTCGGCGACGGCGGCGGCCTCGGCGCTGGTCAGCGGGCCGATGATGATGCGCGCGCCATCCGCGATGGCAGCGCGGGCGGCGGCGGCGGCGCCTTGCGGCGTGCCGCCGGTGTCGCGCGGCGCGATCTCCACGCCCTGCGGCGCTTCATCGAACAGGGCCATCGTGCCGGCGTTCAGCATGGCCTGGCCGAGCGGCGCCTGCGGGCCCGTCAGCGGCAGCAGCATGGCGGCGCGCTGCGGCCCGACGGGCGCGGCCACGACGGGCGCGCCGCCGATCGGGGGCGCGATGCCGATGAAGGCCGGGCGCGGGGGTTGCGGTGCGCAGGCGGCCATGCCCAGAAGGGCGGCGATGGCGATGCCACCCAGCAGCCGGCGGGGCGCCGGGGCACCCGCCTGCGGGCGGTCTTGCGGCTGAGGGACGGAACGAAGTGGCAAGCGGTGACCCTCCAGAGCGGGCGACGAACCGGGAGGCCGCCCGGGAAACGCCCGACGGGCTTTCCCTGGTGGCGACGCCGATCGGCAATCTCGGCGACCTGTCGCCCCGGGCTCTCGCGGTGCTGGGCGGCGTGGATGCCGTGCTGTGCGAGGACACCAGGGTAACAGGCCATCTGTTGCAACGTTATGGCGTCTCCGCGACCTTGGTGCCACTGCATGACTACAACGAAGCGGAGATGATTCCGCGGATCCTGGACAGGATCGCGCGGGGGGAGAAGCTGGCGCTGGCCTCCGACGCCGGCACGCCGCTGGTCTCCGACCCCGGCTACCGGCTGGTGCGGGCGGCGATCGAGGCGGGCGTGCCGGTCACGGCGGTTCCCGGCCCCAACGCGGCGGTGGTGGCGCTGACGCTGTCCGGCCTGCCGCCACACCCATTCGTGTTCCTGGGTTTTCTGCCCGTGAAGGACGGGCCCCGCGCGGCCGCCATCGCCCGGCACCGGGCGGCGGAGCGGGCGGGTCTTTCGGCCACCATCGTGCTGCACGAAGCCCCGCACCGCCTGGGCGAGGCGCTGGCCGCGCTGGCGGAGGGGCTCGGCCCCGATCGCCCCGCCGCCGTCGCCCGCGAATTGACCAAGCGGTTCGAGGAGGTGCGGCGCGGCACGCTGGCCGACCTCGCCGCGCACTACGCCACGGCGGAGGCGCGGGGTGAGATCTGCCTGGTGGTTGGCCCGGCGCCGGAGGAGACGACGGGGGCCGAGGACCTCGACACCCAGTTGCGCGCCGCCATGCAGGGGCAGAGCCTGCGGGATGCCGCGGCGATGGTCGCGGCGGCGACGGGGCTGCCGCGCAAGCAGGTCTATGCCAGGGCGCTGGAGCTGAGCCGCGAGGCGGGGTGAGGGGCCCTCAATTTTTTAGTGCTTTTAGCCCTTTTAGCACTTTTAGCACCGAATTCCGGGGGGTTCCTGGCGCCGCCGCGGGCGTGGCTGCGCCCGGGCCTGCTGGAACATACCGGAAACGGACAACCCGCCGCCAGCGGAATCGCGCCCCTCAGACGGGATGGGGCGGGTAGATCAGCAGGCTGCCCGCGGCCATCTGGTTCGCCAGCGTGGTCATGCAGGCGACGATCCGCCTGTCCCGCCCCAGCACCAGCCCCGCCACCGGCACCCCCGCCGTCCCGGCGATCGCCGCCACCAGATCCTGGTTGGTGATCACCGCGCCGCAGCGCCCGATCAGCGCCCGCATCCGCCCGGCCGTCAGCTGCCGCCGGCGCTCCACCGGATCGGCCAGCTGGGGCAGCAGGATGGGGGAATTCGGCAGCAGGGCCTGGGCGAAGGCGATGCTGCCGGCATAATCGTCGCCCTCCCCCTCCGCCGCATTGGCGGGCAGGGGCAGCACGGGCCAGCCCTTCATCGGCGCCAGCCAGGCCGACAGCTCCGGCAGCCTGGCCCGCCAGGTGGCGCGCATCTCCGGCGCGCCGAGCAGCGACAGGCCGAGCAACGGGCCGGGGGGCAGGCCCTCCAGCAGCGCGGGGTCGGCCGGCACTTCCCGCTCCGCGTAGAAATTCACGCGCTGCGGGGCGGCGACGCGCCAGACCAGCAGGGTATTGGCGGTGTGATGGTCCCGCGCCTCGATCACCCGGGCCTGGTCCAGCACCTCCACGCCCCTCGGCGGGTCCCGCCGCGCGGCGGAGCGTTCCAGCGTCAGGCCCCTTGCCTCCAGCGTCGCGCCGGCGGCGACGGCGCGGGCGGCGAGGGCGAGGGCGCGGTTCAGCGTCGGACGATCCTCGAACACCCCGGCCAGGATCACGCGCGTGACGCCGAGCGCGACCACATCCGGCTTGGGCGGGACGGGGGTGAAGGCAGGGGGCACGCGGACGGCAGGGGTGGCGACGAGGACCGGCCCTTCCGCCCCGAGCGCCTTGGGCAGGGGGAGGAGGATGGCGCGGGAGCGGAGTTCCCTGAACGGGCGTTCAGCGATCAGGAGGGTCTGGGTCATGGTGACTTCCAGACCGTGTGGGGGGGGTGTTGCGCCGGCCGGCGATGCGAGGGGGCTCCGCCCCCCTGCGACCCCCCGCAAAGGGCCAGCGGGCCCTTGGAACCCGGGTTTTGGGGGTGGGGGAGGCGTAGCCTTCCCGGTATCGGCAGAGACCTCATTCGCTCGGCGGCTCCGGCGGCGGCGCCTCATCCAGCCCCACGCAGCGCGACCCTGGCGGCAGGTCATTCGCCAGCGTCACGAAGGTCCGGCGCAGGCTGTTGTCGATCAACGGATGCAGCCCGATCACGCGCACCCCCGCGCCGATGGCGTGGATGGCGTTGTGCTTGCGCTGCGTCACCAGCACGTCGCAGCGCGCGATCAGCCCCTTCAGGCGGCGCGGCGTCAGCTCCGCCTGCCAATGCGCGCGGTCGAGCAGCAGGGGGGCCGCGATCGGCGCATCCGGCAGGAATTCGCGAATGAAATCGGCGGCGCCGGTCAGGTCATCCTCCTCCACGCTGTCGATATGGACGGTGCTGACGATGGGGACCACGGCGTGGCCTTCGAATTCCGCCAGCACCGCGCGCACCCGCGCCGCGTCATGCGTCAGGCAGGCGCGCATGGTGGGGGAGGGGATGATGGACAGGCCGAGCAGCCTGGGCTTGCCAGGCGGGGGGGCGCCATCCCGCCGCGGGCCTAGCAGCGCATCGGCCAGGGTGGGATCGGGGGCGATGCCGGTTTCGGGGAAGAAGGTGAGGCGCGGCAGGCGGGCCAGCCCGGCTTCCGCCAGGCGCTCCGCGGAGAGCGGATCGCGCACCGACAGGCTGGCGAGGTTGGCGAAGACCTGATGGGCGGTGGCGTCGAGCCAGCTTCGGTCCTTCAGCAGCCAGGCGACGCCGAGGTTGTGCAGGTGGATTTCCGCCCCCGCCGCCATGGCGCGGGCCAGGAAGGGCATCCAGTAGCGGAAGGCGTCCACCACGCCGAACATGCCGCCGCCGAAGACGATGCGGGCGGGGTTGAGGGCCAGCATTTCCTCGCCGCCGGGGAAGCAGCCGGCGAGGTCGGGGACGCAGCGGCGCGTCCAGGCGGGGTTGACGGAGAAGGCGTGGGCGTCTGGCGTCGGGAAGGCGGACAGGGCTTCCATGAGGCAGAGCTCGTCGCCGAGGTTGCCGTAGCCGTAGGCGCCGAGGAAGGCGGTGCGCATGGGGGTTCAGGGTGAGGCGGGGGGAACGCTGTTCCCCCCGCACCCCCCATGCCAGGGGGGAGACCCCCCTGGACCATCGTCAATACAAGGGTTCCAAGGGCCCGCTGGCCCTTGGCCGGGGGTGCGGGGGGGCGGAGCCCCCCTGCATTGATGGCTGGTGCGGGGGGGCGGAGCCCCCCTGCATTGATGGTTGGTGCGGGGGGGCGGAGCCCCCCTGCATTGACGGTCGGTGCGGGGGGGCGGAGCCCCCCTGCGTTGACGGTCGGTGCGGGGGGGCGGAGCCCCCCTGCGTTGATGGTTGGTGCGGGGGGGCGGAGCCCCCCTGCGGCCTGACAGCTGCTGCATCCGCTAACGCAACAACACCGGCAGCAGCGCGTCCAGCCTCAACAACCCATCCGCCGTCGCGGCGAGGCGTCCATCTGCCCGCCATTCAAGCAACCCCTCCTCCGCCAGCCCGTCCAGCGCGCGGCGATCGACGCAATCCTCGAAGGGCAGGGTGCTGCGGGCCTCGATGCGCGCGGGGTCGATCCCCTCATGCAGCCGAAGGCCCATGAGCAGCGCTTCGCGGGCGCGGTCGCGGGGGGACAGCGCCTCCTCCTCCACCACCGCATGGCCATCGCGCCGCACCCGCGCCAGCCATTCCTCCGGCGCCCGGTGCCGGCGTGCGGCCCGTAAGGTGCCATCGGCGAAGGACAGGCGCTGATGCGCGCCGGCGCCGATGCCGAGGTAGTCGCCGTATCGCCAATAGGCGAGGTTGTGGCGGCTTTCCGCGCCCGGCTTCGCGTAGTTCGAGACCTCATAGGCGCGAAGGCCGAAGCCGGCGGCTTCCTCCGCGGTCGCGGTATAGAGGCGCTCCGCCTCCTCGCCCTCCGGCAGCGTGAAGGCGCCGCGGCCGAAGAGGGTGGCGAATTGCGTGCCGGGTTCGATGGTGAGCTGGTAGAGCGAGAGATGGTCGGCGGCCAGGGCGAGAGCCTGGCGGAGTTCGGCGCGCCAGGCGGCTTCCTGCTGGCCGGGGCGGGCATAGATCAGGTCGAAGCTGAGGCGCGGGAAGGTTTCGCGCGCGGCTTCCAGCGCGGCGATGGCCTCCCGCGTGTCATGCTTGCGGCCGAGGAAGGCCAGCGCCACGGGGTCCAGCGCCTGCACGCCGAGGGAGGCGCGGTTGATGCCGGCTGCGCGGAAATCCCGCAGTTTTGCCAATTCGACGCTGGTGGGGTTGGCCTCCAGCGTGATCTCGATATCGGGCAGGGGGTCGAAGAGGCGGGTGGCGTCCTCGATCAGGGCGGCGGCGGTGGAGGGGGCCATGAGGCTCGGCGTGCCGCCGCCGAAGAAGATGCTGGCCAGCGGGCGGCGTCCGGCGCGTTCGGCTTCGCGGGCGAGTTCCTGGCGGAGCGCGGCGGCGAAGGCCGGCTGGTCGATGCGGTCGCGGACATGGCTGTTGAAGTCGCAATACGGGCACTTGGCGGCGCAGAAGGGCCAGTGGATGTAGAGGGCGAGGGGTTCGCGCATCGGGTTCCGTGGATCGGGCAGGCGCGTATATGGCGGTCCCGGGGCGGCGTGGCGAGGTCGGTGGTGGCCCGCGGCAAGGCGGATGGGGGGGCGATGTCGGGCGGATCGGTCGAGCGGGTGAGGGCGGCGCTGGCGGCGGCGGGGCATGCCGATACGATCCAGGCCTTCGCGGAGGGCACGCGCAGTGCCGCGGATGCCGCCGCGGCGGTGGGCTGCGATGTCGCGCAGATCGCGAAATCCATCATCTTCCGGCCAGGGGAAGGGGCGGGGTCGCGGGCGGTGCTGGTGATCGCATCCGGCGCCAATCGCGTGGACATGGGCAAGGTGGCCGCCGCGACAGGGTTTCACGTGAAACGCGCGGATGGGGGATGGGTGAGGGAGGTGACGGGCTTCGCCATCGGCGGCGTCGCGCCCATCGCGCATCTGTCGTCGCCGGTGGTGCTGGTGGATGATGATCTGTTCGCGCTGGACAGGGTCTGGGCCGCGGCGGGTTCGCCCCTGCATGTGTTCGAGACGACGGCCGAGGCGCTGCTGCGCATGACGGGCGGCCAGCGGGCCGATATCAGGGAGACATCGTGATGCTGCCGGTCACGGCCTTCTATGCGGGGCTGATCGCCTTCGGGTTCGTCTATCTGTCGCTGCGGGTGGTGAAGCAGCGCCACGCCTATCGGGTGGCGCTGGGCACGCCGCATCGCCTGGTGGAACGCGCGGTGCGGGCGCATGGCAATTTCGCGGAATATGCGCCGCTGGCGCTGGTGCTGATGGCGCTGTGCGAGGCGAATGGACTGCCCGAATGGGCGGTGCATGTGCTGGGGGTGGTGCTGCTGGCGGGCCGCGCGCTGCACGCCTTCGGCATTTCGCGGGAGCCGGAGGTGATGAAGTGGCGCTCCCTCGGCATGGGGCTGACCTTCGCCATGCTGGGCGTGGCCGGGGCGGCACTGATCGGCCTGGCGGCGGCGGGGATGTGACGCGGGGGCGATCTTCCGCCAAGGCCCGGGCCGATCCATCCGCGTCCCGGACGGGCAGCCTTGGTGGTTCACACGCGGTTGTGAAGATTTGTCCACTTGCGCGGAGTGTTGGCGATTCAGGTGCTCGCCGCGCTTTCAATGGCAGCCCGCTGGCTCCATTTTTGACGACATGATTCCCACCCTGGATATCTCGACCGCCTTCCTGGTGAGTGGCGTGGTCGGCGCGGTTGCGACCGTGCTGGCGGATATCACGCTGCGCCGCGAGCATGACCTGCCCTGCCGGCGGGCCTGGGTGGGCTATTCCGCGGCCCAGGCGATCGCCTGCTTCCTGAACGCCACGCGCGGCGGGACCCTGCCGGAGGAAATCGGGGTGGTCGGCGCGAACGGGGCGCAGATCCTGGCGATCGGCCTGCTGTGGCTGGGCGCGCAACGGTTGCGGGGCGTACAGACGCCGGGGTGGGTCGCGGTCCTGCCGGCAGCGGTCTGGCTGCTGGCCTGCCTGCTGCCGTGGTTCCTCGAGGAACGCATGGTGCGACACCTGTTGCTGTGGCCTGTCTGCCTGGTGATGCTGGCGGCGACGGCGCGGGAACTCTGGCGGGCCGGGGACGAATTGTCGCTGCCAAGCGCGAAGACGCTGAGCCTGGCGGTGTGCGTGGTCGCGATGCTGCCGGTGCTGCGCCTGGTGCAGCTGGCCCTGGAGGCACCCTACAGCCTGGGCATCGTCACCGTGCTGATGGTGGCCGCGATGGGCACGGCGGTGCCCTTCCTGGCGCTGTCGGTCGCCATTGAACGGATGCAGCAGTTGCGGGCGCAGGGCGAGGCCGCGGCGGCCAGTGCCGGCCGGGCGGGGATCGAACGCCTCCTCGGCGGGCTTCCGGCCGTGATCTTCCTGCGCGAGCAGGGCCCGGACGGTGCGCTGCGCCTGCTGTATCGCGGGGGGGGCCTGGAGACGGTGCTGGGGTGGCCGGCGGCCAGCCTGGCCGGCCTGCCCGATTTCAGCGCCTACACCAGGCCGGAAGACCCCAAGCTGGTGCAGTTCCTGCCGGTGATGCTGCGTGACGGCCACGCCACCTACGAATGGCGCATGCGGCAGCCCGATGGGACATGGCGCTGGATGCAGACGCTGATCCGGACCCTCTGCAAGCGGCCGGACGGCACCGTCGAAATTGTGGGATACACCCTGGATATCACGACCATGCGTGAGGCGCGGGCGCAGTCCCTGTCGGCGGCGAGGCTGGCCTCATTGGGGGAGATGGCGGCCGGGCTGGCGCATGAGCTGAAACAGCCGCTGCAGGCCATCTCCCTGGCCGCGGACATCGCGCAGCTGGCGCTGGGGCGGCAGGATGGGGCGGAGGCTGACAGGCGGCTCGACACCATCACGGAGCAATCGCAGCGCACGGCATCGCTGCTCGACCAGCTGCGGCGCTTCGCGCGGGGTGCCGAAGCGGATGAGGCGCCGGGCCCGGTGAAGCTGGCCGATGCGGTGGAGGGGACGCTGGACCTCATGCGCTTCACGCTTCGAGCGAGCTCCGTCTGCGTCGAGGTGGCGCTGGGCGATCCGCCGCCGGTGGTGCGGGCGCAGGCGATCCTGCTCCAGCAGGTGCTGTCCAACCTGCTGCTGAACGCGCGCGACGCAGTGGCCGGGCTGCCGGCGGGGGCGGTGCGACGGATCAGAATCTCCGCCGAGCCGGTGGAGGGCGGGGGGGCGGGCGGGATGGTGCGGCTTGTGGTGGCCGATACCGGCGGTGGCATCCCGGCCGCGGTGATGGGGCAGCTGTTCGAGCCCTTCGTCACCACCAAGGGGCCTGACCGCGGCACGGGTCTCGGGCTGTCCATCTGCTACGGGCTGGTGCGGTCGATGGGTGGCACCATCGAGGCGCGCAACGATGCGGAAGGCGCGGTCATCACGATCATGCTGCAGGCGGTGGATGAGGAGCACCACGCGGCCGCGGCCGCGTGACGGTCAGGCGCGCCGGACGATCAGCGCATCGACGGCGGTGATGCTGTTGCCAGTACAGATCAGGGGATTCACGTCGATCTCCTCGATTTCGACGGCGTGATCGGCGACGAAGCGGGAGAAATCCGACAGGATTGTCGCCAGTGCCGGGACATCGATCGGCGGGGCGCCGCGAAAGCCGTCGAGGAGGGCCGCACCCTTCAGGCGGCGCAGCGCTGATTCGGCCGCGGCCGGGGTGAAGGGGGCGGGGAGGAGCGCGGTGTCGCGCAGCAGCTCCGCCATCACGCCGCCGAAGCCGAAGGCGACGAGGGGGCCGAAGGCGGGATCGATGCGCGCGCCCATCAGCATCTCCAGGCCGCGCGGCACCATGGGCTGGACCAGCACGCCGGCGATGCGGTCCGCCGAGGTGGCGGCCAGCGCGCGGTCCATGATGGCGTCGAAGGCGGCCTCGACCTGGGCGGCGTCGGCCAGGGCCAGGCGGATAACGCCGGCCTCCGTCTTGTGGGGGATGTCGGGGCTTTCGGCCTTCAGCGCGACGGGGAAGCCAAGCGAGGTGGCGGCGGCGGCGGCCTCGGCGGCGCTGCGGGCCAGGCATTCGGGCACCACGGGGATGCCGTAGGGGGCGAGCAGTGCCTTGGCCGCACGCTCCGCCAGCACGCGGTCAGGTGCGGTGCGGAGCGCGGTGGCGGCGGCGGCCCGGATGGCCCGCGGCGTGGGGGCGGGGGGTTCCGGCAACGACGCGTCGCGCCTGAGCCAGGCGGCGATGGCGGCGAACAGGCGGGGCAGGCTGCGGAAAGTGGCGATGCCGGGCTCGGCCTCCAGGCTCAGCACGCCCTCGCCCTCCAGCCATTCGGTGGCCCAGTAGCAGCAGATCGGCTTGCCGTGGCGGGCGGCGAGGCGCTTCCAGGCTTCGAAGCGCGTGGCGCCGAAGGGGTCGGCATAGGGGTAGATGACCATCAGGCACGCATAGGCGGGGTCCGCCAGGAAGGCGCTGGCCGAGGCCTCGAAGGCGGTACCGTCATTCAGCGCCATGGCGGTGACGTCGCAGGGATTCCGGGCGGCGCCGAATTCGGGGACATGGGCGCGCAGCGTTGCGGCGGTGATGCCCTCGGGCTGGGGGAGGGGGACGCCAAAGGCCTCCGCCTGGTCCGCGGCCGCGACGCCGAAGCCGCCGGAGGCGAGGACGACGCCGACGCCGTGCCCGCGCGGACGGCCAGCCTTGGCCATGAAGCGGGCGGTTTCCATGACGGCGTCGAGGCTGTCGACCAGGATCGCGCCCTCGGCTTCCAGGATGGCGCGATAGGCGGCGTGATTGCCGGCCAAGGCGCCGGTGTGGGAGAGCGCGGCCTCCGCCCCCTGGTCGCTGGCGGCCATCTTGTGGATGACCAGGGGCTTGCCGGCGCGGGCGGCGATGGCGGCGGCCTCCGCAAGTTGGCGCGGATGCTCCACGCCTTCGAAGACGGCGGCGATGGCGCGGCAGGCCTCGTCCTGCGCCAGATAGGCGATGAGGTCGGCGATGCCGACATCGGCGGCGTTGCCGACGGGGATGGCGTGGCTGACGGCGACGCCGCGCTCCATCGCCTGCGCCAGGGCCATGCTGACGGAGCCGGATTGCGTGACGATGCCGATGGCGGCCTCGTCCATCGGCCGGGGCTCCGGCATGCGGCCGAACATCATCCGCGCGCCGATCGCGTAGTTGGTGGCGCCGAGGCAATTGGGGCCGAGCAGCCGGGTGCCGGTGCCCGCGACCATCGCCGTGAGGCGCGCCTGGAGGGCGACCAGGTCGGGGTTGCGCGTCTCCGCATAGCCGGAGGCGTAGAGGATGACGCCGCCGACACCGGCCTCGATGCATTCCGCGATGGTGGCCTCCACCTGGTCCCGGCCGAGGGCGACGATGGCGCAATCCGGGGGGGAGGGCAGGGCGGACAGGGCGGGGAAGCAGGGCGTACCCTCGATCGTGCCGTAGCGGGGGTTCACGGGATGGATGGCGCCCGCGAAGCCGCGGAGGTTGCGGAGCGTGCGGAGGCCGAAGGAACCCTCCCGCGGGGAGGCGCCGATGATGGCGATGGAGGCGGGGTGCAGCAGGCGGCGGAGCGCGGCGTGGGCGTAGGGGGCGCGGAGGGTTTCCATGCGCCATTCTCGACCCTGGCCGGCGTGGCGGGAAGCCGGGTGGGGTTGTGTGGCGCGATGCGGGGGACGATGTGGCTGGTATGAGCACCTCATCCTGGCCCTTCGACAACAGCTACGCCCGCCTGCCGGAGCGTTTCCACGCCAGGCTGGACCCCACGCCGGTGGCGGCGCCGTGCCTCATCAAGGTGAACCACGCGCTGGCGCGGGAGATGGGGCTGGACCCGGCGGCGCTGGAATCCGCGGATGGGGTGGCGGTGCTGGCGGGGAATGCGGTGCCGGATGGCGCGGCGCCGCTCGCGGCCGCCTATGCGGGGCACCAGTTCGGGCATTTCACGCCGCAGCTCGGCGATGGGCGGGCGATACTGCTGGGGGAGGTGGTGGGGCCGGACGGGCGCCGCCGCGACATCCAGCTGAAGGGATCGGGGCCGACGCCCTTCTCCCGCCGCGGCGACGGGCGGGCGGCGCTCGGGCCGGTGCTGCGGGAATATGTGATCAGCGAGGCGATGCATGCCCTCGGCATCCCCACCACGCGGGCGCTGGCGGCGGTGACGACGGGGGAGCATGTGTTCCGCGAAACCGCCCTGCCCGGCGCGATCGTGGCGCGCGTGGCGTCGAGCCATATCCGCGTCGGCACCTTCCAGTATTTCGCGGCGCGGGGCGATGTGGAGGGGATCCGGATCCTCGCCGACCATGCCATCGCGCGGCACTATCCGGAGGCGGCGACGGACGAAAATCCCTATCGCGCTTTCCTCGAAGCCGTGGTGGCGCGGCAGGCGGCGCTGGTGGCGCAATGGCTGCTGGTGGGGTTCATCCATGGCGTGATGAACACCGACAACATGAGCGTGGCGGGGGAGACGATCGACTACGGCCCCTGTGCCTTCATGGATGCCTATGACCCCGGCGCGGTCTTCAGCTCCATCGATCACGGCGCCCGCTACGCCTATGGCAACCAGCCCCGCATCGCGCAGTGGAACCTGACCCGCCTGGCGGAGACGCTGCTGCCGCTGCTGGCGGCGGAGGAGGAGCCGGCGCTGGAGGCAGCGAAGCAGGCGCTGACGGGCTTCGGGCCGGCCTTCCAATCCGCCTATATCGGCGGGCTGGCGCGGAAGATCGGGCTTTCCTCCGTGCGGGATGGCGATGCGGAGCTGGCGCAGGATTTCCTGACGCTGATGGCGGAAGCGGGGGCCGACTTCACCCTCGTCTTCCGCGCGCTGGGTGATGATGACGCCCTGCGCGCGCTGTTCGCCGACCCCGCGCCGCTCGATGCCTGGCTGGATCGCTGGCGCCTGCGGTTGGAATCGGACCCGCAATCGCCGGAGGAACGCCGCGCGACGATGCGTGGCGCCAACCCCGCCTTCATCCCCCGCAACCACCAGATGGAGGCGGCGATCCTGGCCGCGGTGGAACGTGAGGATTTTCGGCCGTTCGAGGAATTGCTGGACGTGCTCGCCAGGCCCTTCGAGGACCAGCCTGACAGGGAGCGGTTCATGGTGCCGCCGAAGGCGGAGGAACGCGTCCTCGCGACCTTCTGCGGCACCTAGGGCATGATCCGTCCGGTTGAACGGATCATGCCCTGATCCCGCGGGCTACATGAACAGCGCGTTGTACTGGCCGGTGGTCATCGCGCCGATCTGCGTGGTGGTGAAGCCGCTGACCTGAGTACCGGTCAGGGCGGCGATGTCCGTCGTCTCCAGCCCCGCGATCTGGGTCGTGGTCAGCGCCCCCAGCTGCGTGGTGGTGAAGCCGAGCATCTGGGTCGTGGTCAGCGCGGTGATCGACGTGCTGGTCAGCGCCGTGACCTGGGTGGTGGTGAGGCCGCGGATCTGGCTGGTGCCGAAGCCCACCACCTGGGTGGTCGCCAGCGCGCCGAGGCTGGTGGTGGTGAGCCCCGTGACCTGCGCGGAGGTGAGCGCGCCGAGCTGTGTCGTCGTCAGCGCATTCACCTGGGTGGTGGTGAGGGCGGCGATGTCCGTCGTCTCCAGCCCGCGCATCTGGGTGGTGCCGAGGCCGGCGATCTGGGTCGTCGTCAGCGCACCGATCTGTGTGGTGGTCAGCGACGCGACCTGGTTGGTGGTGAGGCCGCGGAGCTGCGTGGAGGTCAGGCCGCCGAGCTGCGTGGTGGTGAGGGCGGAGACCTGGGTGGTGGTGAGGCCGCTGACCTGGCCCGAGGTGAGGCCGGCGATCTGGGTGGTGGTGACGGCGCCGAGCTGCGTCGTCGTCAGGGCCGCAAGCTGGGTGGAGCCGAGGCCGCGGAACTGGGTGGTGGTGAGCACGCCGAGATCAGTGGTCTCGAGCGCCGCCGCCTGTGTGGAGGTCAGCGCGCCGAGCTGGGCGGAGGTGAGGCCGGCGAACTGGGTGGTGGTCAGTGCCGCGAGGTCGGTGGTCTCCATGCCGCGGATCTGCGCGGTCGTGAGCGCGCCGATCTGCGTCGTCGTCAGCGCGCCGATCTGCGTGGTGGTGAGCGAGGCCACCTGGGCGGAGGTGAGGCCCACGGTCT
>NZ_JBHYGL010000041.1:0-163469 GCF_051859025.1 Falsiroseomonas sp.
ACCACCTCGTCGTCGGTGAGCGGTTTCTATCCGCCAGACCCAGAACTGTCAAACGGGCCGGACACCAGCGCCAAAGACCCGCCAAAGCCACAGAACTCCTGGCCTCGCCATGCAAATGAGGCGGGCCGGTGCGGCAGGCCTGCCGATATCGCCTCGACTTATCCACAGAAATCGCGCCGGGCGGCGATGCACCGGCTTCGAGCGGCGTTCCATCCAAGGCCATCGTCATGGCGCCCGCACGGAACCGGCGCGCTGGATGCAAGGCGGGCTGCCGCCCCTCCCCTGCCTGCGGCTACGCCATCAAGGCTCAAGCGGCGGGCACAGGCCTTCGGGACGGCGCATTCAGAACCAAGCGGACCCTCGGACAGCCAGCAGGGCCGGTTGCCCCCGCCCCCCTGCCTCAGGCGCCTGCCAGGCTCCGGCGCAGCCTCTGGATGGCCCCAGGCAGGCCGCGCACACGCAGTACCCGCCCCGTCTCGTCATAATCCTCGGACAGGACCCTGGCGCTTTCGTAGACCTCGCCGATCAGCGCCTGCCTGGCATAGGGGAGCACCAGAACGTCCTCGACCATCGATGCCTCGAAAAAGTCGATGATCGACTGCCGCAGCCCGCTGACGTCCTCGGCGCTATGCGCGGATAGCCGGATGGCGTCAGGATACCGCTCCGACAGCGCAGCCCTGCCCGCGGCATCCATCCGGTCCACCTTGTTCAGGATGAGGCGCGACGGCACGGCATCCGCGCCGATCTCCCGCAGCACGCTCCGGCTGACTTCCAGCTGCGCCTCGCAGGTCGGGTCCGAGGCATCGACCACATAAAGCAGCAGGGAGGCTTCGAGCGCCTCCGCCAGCGTGGACCGGAAGGAGGCCACCAGGTCATGCGGCAACTGCTTGATGAAGCCGACGGTGTCAGACACCAGCACCCGCGGCCGCGTTTCGGGCTGCAGGACGCGTACCGTGGTGTCCAGGGTCGCGAACAGCTTGTCCTGCACCAACACCTCGCTGCCGGTCAGCGCCCGCATCAAGGAAGATTTTCCTGCATTGGTATAGCCGACCAGGGCCACCCGAAGCTGGTCACGCCGCGCGGAGCGGCGGTTGTCGCTGTCGCGCTGGACAGCCTCCAACTGCTCCTTCAACTCGGCCAGCCGGTCGCGGATCTTGCGCCGATCGAGGTCCAGGGTGCTTTCGCCGGCACCAGGCCCCTGCTGGCGACCGCCGCCGCCAGAGGATTCACGCAGGCGTGGCGCCACGTATTTCAGGCGCGCCATCTCCACCTGCAGCTTGGCTTCGCGCGTATTCGCGTGGCGGTGGAAGATCTCGACGATCACGCCGGTCCGGTCCAGCACCTGGGCACCGGTGGCGCGCTCCAGGTTGCGGATCTGGCTGGGCGACAATTCATGGTCCACGATCACGAAATCGGGCCTGGGCGCCGTATCCTCGACCGGCTGCGGCGCCGACGGCGCATCGCCCGCATCCTCGAAGCGCTGCCTGGCCTTGGATTTCGGCCGCACGGCCATGCTGGCGATTTCGCCGGTCCCCCCCGTCATGGCCGCGAGTTCGGCCAGCTTGCCGCTGCCGAGCACGGCTGCCGCCCCAGTGCCGTCCCGCCGCTGCGACACGCTGCCGACCACGTCGTAGCCCAGCGTCTTCACCAGGCGGCCCAGTTCCTCGAGGCTGCCGGCATGGGCGATGTCATCCACCTCCGGCGTCTGGATGCCGACAAGGACGGCGCGGGGGGTCGGGGCTTTGGTATCCATCGGCATGACCTAGCACGGATGCAGCCGGATGGATGATGGCCCGCCTCCCCGGGATCAGCCTCCCGTGATCCGGGCCGTACCGCCGGGATCACCGAGCCTCGACAGGGCCTTGCGCGCCCCATCGCGCACCAGCAAGGCCAGCGCGTTGCCCAAATCGGCTGGCAGGGTCGGGTGGCCGGCCAGGTCGGGACCGAAGATGCCAGCCACCCCCAGCAACCGCCTGGCGACCTCCTCGGGATGGTGGAGGCCGGGGCCGCAGGCGGCACGCAGCGCCGGCAGCATGGGGTCGCGCAGGTCGATCGCCGCGCCAGCCTCGTCCGTGCCGATCACGTACCGCATCCAGCCCGCGACAGCGAGGATGAGGCAGGGGCTTGGCCGGCCTTCCGCCAGGGCCAGGAGCAACGGGCCGAGCAGGCGCTGCGGCAGCTTCTGCGACCCGTCCATCGCGATTTGCCAGGTTCGGTGCCGCAGGGCCCGGTTCCGGAACCGGGCCAGCAGCCGCGCGGCATGGTCGCCCAGCGACACGCCCGGCGGTGCCGGCACGCTGGGGGCGATTTCGGCCCACAGCAGCGTCAGGTAGTGCGCGAAGACCGGGTCATTCGACGCCTCCGCCACCGTCTCATGCCCGGCGAGGTAGCCGAGATAGGCCAGCGCCGAATGGGCGCCGTTCAGCATCCGCAGCTTCATCAACTCATAGGGCGCGACATCGGCCGCGAATTCGGCGCCGGCCAGCGCCCAGTCGGGTCGGCCGAGGGGGAAGTGATCCTCGATCACCCATTGGCTGAACCCCTCCCCCACCACCGGCCAGGCATCCGCCGCCCCCAGTGCCGCGGCGATGCGCGCACGATCATCCGCCGTCGTCGCGGGGACGATGCGGTCCACCATGGTGGGAGGAAAGGCGACCTCCCCCCCGATCCAGGCGCCGAGGGCCGGATCGCGCAGCGCGCCGAGACGGGTCACGACACGGCGCACCGTCTCCCCATTCGCCGGCAGATTGTCGCAGCAGAGGACGGTGAAGGCCGGAATGCCCGCGGCGCGCCGCAGCCGGAGCGCCTCCACCAGGATACCGGGGGCGGATCGCGGCGCCCCGGGGTGGGCGAGGTCGTGCCGGACATCGCCATGCGCCTCGTCCAGGGAGCCGCTCGATGGGTCGTGGCAGTATCCCTTCTCCGTCACCGTCAGGCTGACGATGCGGATGCCGGGGTCGGCCATCGCCCGCAGCAGGGCGGCGGGGTCCTCCGGTGCCACGTGAAGGCCGTGGAGCGCGCCGACGACCTGCAAGGCTTCCCGATCATCCTCGCGGGTCGCCACGGTATACAGGCCATCCTGGGGCGCCAGCGCGTCCCGCGTCTCCGCGCTGCGCAGGCTGGCCGCCACGATGCCCCAGTCGCGCGCGCCGGCGTTCAGCGCCGCCTCCGTCATCACCGCCTGGTGCGCGCGGTGGAAGGCACCGAGCCCCAGATGGACGATGCCCGGGCGGATGGCGGCCCGATCATACCGAGGCCTCCCGACGGAGGCGGGCAGTGAAGCCAGCGTCGCGTCCGACAGGCGCCTCATGCGGCGGCGCGGTGGCTGAGGCCCGCAATCACCCCGCGCAGTTCCGCCAGCCCGCGCAGCCGCCCGATCAGCGTGTATCCCGGATGGGCCCGGCGCCCGGCATCGGAGAGCAGCACATGCCCGTGGTCCGGCCTGAAGGGCAGTTCCGCATCCGCCCGGCCCTCCGCGCGCCGCCGCGCGACTTCCGCCAGGAAGGCGGCGATCACGGCCGGCATGTCGACGTCGCCGCCGAGGTGATCGGCCTCATGAAAGGAACCATCCGCTTCCTTCGTCACGTTGCGCAGGTGCAGGAAGGCGGTGTGCGGCGCGAATTCCCGCGCCAGGGCCGGCACGTCATTCGCCACCCCAGCGCCAAGCGAGCCGGTGCAGAAGGTGATGCCGTTCGCCCGGGACGGCACCATCGCCACCAGATCCGCCAGATCCTGCCGGTTGGAAACGATGCGCGGCAGGCCGAAGATCGGCCTGGGCGGATCATCGGGATGCATGCAGAGCGCGATGCCCGCTTCCTCCGCCGCCGGCACGACGTCCCGCAGGAAGCGGGCGAGGTGCGATTTCAGCGCGGCCGCGTCGATGCCGCGGTAGCTTTCCAGCATCCGGCGCATGCCGGGGATGTCGTAGCGGTCATAGGCGCCCGGCAACCCGGCCATGATGGCGTTCAGCAGCGTGGCCTGCTCGGCATCCCCGGCGCGGGCCAGCCAGTCCCGCGCGGCGGCGACCACGGCCGGGGGGTGGTCGGCCTCCGCACCCGGGCGCTGCAGCATCAGCACATCGAAGGCCGCCTGGCGCACTGCATCGAAGCGCAGCGCCACCGCGCCGGTCGGCATGGCATAGGCCAGGTCCGTACGCGTCCAGTCCACCACCGGCATAAAGTTGTAGCAGACCGTGCGGATGCCACAGCGACCGAGGTTGCGCAGCGATTCCCGGTAATTCGCGAAGATGCGGCCGAGGTCGCCGCTGCTACGCTTCACATCCTCATGCACCGGCAGGCTCTCGACCACGGACCACCGGAGCCCGGCGGCCGCGATCATCGCCTGGCGCGCGCGGATCGCATCCTCCGGCCAGACCTCGCCATAGGGGATTTCGTGCAGGGCGGTGACGATGCCGGTCGCGCCGGTCTGGCGGATCTCCTCCAGCCGGATGTCGTCCAGCGGCCCGAACCAGCGCCAGGTCTCTTCCATGGGTGGGCGCCCTCCTCAGGCGAAGCTCAGCTGGACCTTCATGGACCGGCGGCGATCGGCGGCGAGTTCGAAGGCCGCCGCCGCCTCGGCCAGCGGGCGCGTCGCGGTGATCAGCGGGCGGACATCGATCTCCCGCGTGCCGATCAGGCGGGCCGCGGTCTCGAATTCCGGGTGGAAGCGGAAGGTGCCGACCAGGCGGAGTTCCTTCGCGACCACGATGTTCATGGGCACGTCGAAGGCGCCACCGACGCCGACCTGCACGATGGTGCCGCGCGGCCGGACGCAGGCGATGGCCTGGGCCAGGGCGCGGGGATTGCCGCTGCATTCGAAGGCGATGTCGAAGCGGCCCTTGGCCACCTCCTCCGCCGCCAGCGCATCCCGGTTGGCGGCGACGTTCACCGCCTGGGCGGCGCCAAGTTGCCGTGCGAGCGCGAGGGGTTCGTCCACCACCTCCGTCACCGTCACCTCGCCCGCGCCGGCATGGCGCAGCGCCAGCAGGACCACGCCGCCGATCGGGCCGAAGCCGGTGACGAGCACGCGCTTGCCGCGCACCTCGCCCGCCTGCGCCACGGCATGCAGCGCGACCGACAGCGGTTCGCTCATCGCCGCCTCCCCGATGGAGACGATGTCGCCGACCTTCACGCATTGCCGTGCGAAGGCGACCAGGCGGCGGCGGAACCCGCCCTGCACATGCGGCATCCGCATCGCGCTGCCCCAGAAGCGCATCTCCAGGCAATGCTGCGGTTCGGCGCGCGCACAGTATTCGCATTCGCCGCAGGGGTTGGAGGGGTTGATCGCCACGCGGTCCCCTTCCCGCAGCCCCTCCACCCCCGCGCCGAGCGCGGCGATCGTGCCCGCCACCTCATGGCCGAGGATGATCGGCTGGCGCACCCGCACCGTGCCGAAGCCGCCATCGAGGAAGTAGTGCAGGTCGGACCCGCAGATGCCGCCGGCGCCGATATCAAGCAGCACCTCACCCGGCCCCGGCGTCGCCAGTTCCACCGCTTCCACGCGCAGGTCGCGCTGGGCGTGCAGCACGCAGGCTTCGGTCGTCGTCATCGCAGGGTCCTCAATTGTAGAACAGGCTCGGCAGCCAGAGTGATATCCCGGGAATCGCCGTCACCAGCGCCAGCACCACGAAGTTTGACAGAAGAAAGGGCCAGATGGCGACCGTGATCTCCCACAGCGAGATGCGGCCGATGCTGGCGCAGATGAACAGGCAGACGCCAATCGGCGGAGTCGCCAGGCCGATCATCAGGTTCAGCACCGCGAAGGTGGCGAAGTGGATCGGGTCGATCCCCACCTGGATCGCCACCGCCAGCAGCGGCGGGAACAGGATGATCAGCGCCGCGATGGTTTCCATGAACATGCCGACGAACAGCAGCAGGATGTTCATCATCAGCATGATGGCCCATTTCTCGGTGGAGATGGACGTCATCACCCCGATCAGCGCCTGCGGCACACGCTCGGCGGCCAGGATCCAGCCGAAGACATTGGCGAAGCCCACCAGCACCATGATGGCCGCGCCGGAGATCGCGCTGTCGATGATGAGCTTCGGCAGGTCCCGCCAGCCGAGTTCGCGATAGATGAACAGCCCGACGACGGCGGCATAGAGAACGGCGATGACGGCCGCTTCCGTCGGCGTGAAGAAGCCGCCGACGATGCCGAACAGCACGATCATCATCATGCCCATGGCCCAGAGTGCATCCCTGCCGGAGACCCAGACCTCGCCCCAGCCGCGCCAGGGCTCCCGCGGATGGTTGTGCTTAACGGCCAGGATATAGGCGGGCACCATCATGCCGAGGCCGAGCAGGATGCCGGGGACCGCCCCCGCCAGGAACATCTGGCCGACAGAGATGCCAGTGAGCGAACCCACGATGATCATCGGGACGGAGGGCGGGATGATCGGCCCCACCACCGCGGATGCCGCCGTGACAGCCGCGGCATACGGCACCGTGTACCCCACGCGCTTCATGCCGGGGATCAGCACCGCCCCCTGGCTGGCCGCATCCGCTGCCGCGGTGCCGGAGATGCCGGCGAAGATCATGGAGCCCACGATGTTGGTCTGGGCCAACCCGCCGCGGAAATGGCCAACGAAGCTGTTGGAGAAGCGCAGGATGCGGTCGGTGATGCCGCCGCCATTCATCAGGTTGCCGGCCAGCACGAAGGCCGGGATGGACAGCAGCACGAAGCTGTCCATGCCGGAGAACATCTTCTGGGGAATGACCTCCAGCGGGATGTCGCCGGCCAGCAGGTAGACCAGGGAGGAGAAGCCGAGCACCACCGCCACCGGCATGCCGGCCAGAAGCGCAGCCAGGAAGGCGACCCCCAGCAGGATCAACGGGTCCATCTCAAAGCGCCTCCAGCCCGTTGTCCTGCCGCACCTCGGGCGCCAGACCCGCCAGCACGCGCAGCATCCGCTCCACCGCGGCCAGGATCAGCGCCAAGGGGGCGATCAGGACCGACATGTGCACCCAGAACATGTTCCACAGCAGCGCCGGGGAGGTCTGCAGCGACCCGATATCCACGAAGGCCCAGGACGGCGACAGCAGCAGCAGGCCGAAGCCCACCATGACGAGGCAGGACGCCACCTCCATCACCGCCTTGCCACGCCTCGGCAACATCATCGTCAGCAGGTCCACGCCGACCAGGTCCCCGGAACGCAGCGCCAGGCCGATCCCAAAGGCGGCGCAGAACAGCAGCGCGAAGCGTGACAATTCCTCCGTCCAGATCGGCGGATTGGGCAGCATCAGGCGGGAGACCACCTGCAGCAGCACCGCCACCAGCAGCACGCTGAAGCACAGGCCCACCACGAGCCGGAGGAGCCGGTGAAGGCGATCGAGCGATGTCAGGATCATGGGCTGCCCCCGCAACCCTCCCGCGCGATGGCGCGGGAGAGGGGATCGTGGTGGAAGGCGATCAGGCCCGGATGGCCATGATCTGCTCGAGCAGCGGCTTGGCCTCCGCCCGCACGCTGGCGATGGCGGCCGGGCGCGCCCGGGCGGCGAAGGCCGCCTGGTCGCTGTCCACGAAGGTCATCCCCTTCGCCTTCAGATCGGCCTCGAGGCTGCGCTCATCCTCGACGAACAGCGTCCGCTCGAAGGCCTGCGCACGACGCACCGCCTCGGCCATGATGTCGCGGTCCGCGGCGGAAAGCCCCTGCCAGCGGCGTTCGCTGATGGCGATGTAGATCCAGCTCCACACATGTTCCGTGCGGTTCACGAAGCGCTGCACTTCGTTGAAGTTGGCGCTGCGGATCAGGGCCAGCGGATTCTCCTGCCCGTCGATGGTGCCGTTCTGGAGCGAGGTGAAGACCTCCCCGAACGCCATCGGCGTCGGCCGCGCGCCGAGCGCCTGCCAGACCGAAACGAAGACCGGCACGTTCGGCACGCGCAGCCGCAGGCCGTTGATCTCCTCCGGCGTGCGGATGGCGCGGTTGGCGGTCAGGTTGCGCGGGCCACGAGCGAAGTAGCCCAGCGGCCGCACGCGGGCGCGGGTGACGATCTCCGCGTTGATCTGCTGCCCGATCGGGCCACCGGCCACCACATCCATCTGCTGGATCGACGTGACGGCATAGGGAACGGCGAGAAGGGAGGCGAGCGGCGCCCAGTTCTGCAGGCTCTCCCCCGTGATGGTCATGTCGGCGGTGCCGAGCTGCATGCCGTTGATGACATCCATCTCGCGGCCCAGCGTCTCGTTCGGGAAGACCTGGACGTCGATCCGACCGTTCGAAAGCGCCCGCGCCTGCTCCGCCAGGTGCAGGCAGGCGCGGTGCCAGACATTCTGGTCATTGGCCAGATGGCCAAGGCGGAGCGTCACGCGCCCCTGGGCGAAGCCCGGGCTTGCGAGACCGGGCGCTGCCAGCGCCGCGGCGGTGGCCGCAATGAGTGTCCTGCGATCCATGATGGTTTCCTCCTGGTGGATGCCGCGTGGCGTCAGGCGGCGGAACGCGTCGCGCGGTCGTCGCGCGGCACGAAGAAATCGGGATGCGCCTCGGCGATCTTCGGCAGGCTGGAGAGGATTTCCCTCAAATGCCGGCGCATCGCGGCCTCGGCGGCGGTAGCGTCCCCCGCCGATATCGCGGCGACGATGGCGCGGTGCTGGCCGATGATGTCGGCCATCGGTGTTGCCCCTTCGAAGGACAGGAAGCGGACACGGTCCATCTGCGCCTTGATGCCCTCCAGCACGCTCCATGCGAAATCGCGGCCGATGCCTTGTGCCAGGGCGCGGTGGAAGGCCTCGTCGAGCCGCAGGAAGCCGACGCCATCCCCGGCATCCGCCGCCCTCTCCTGCTCCGCGATCAGGGCTGCGAGGCGCGGCGCGAGTCCGGCCGGGCGGGTCTCGGCGGCCTCATGCGCCACCGCGGCCTCCACCGCCTCCCGCACGAAGCGGGCATTGACCACGTCCTCCATCGAGATGCGGAGCACCTGGGTGCCGCGCTGCGGGCGGATGCCGAGCAGCCCGGCCTCCTGCAGCTTGATGAAGGCCTCCCGCACGGGCTGGCGGCTGACGCCGAAGCGGCGCGCGATATCGGCTTCCGAGATCAGGGTGCCGGGTGGCAGGTCCGTGCGGACGATCGCCTCCCGCAGCGCGCGCATGACCTGCGGGGCGATGGCTTCCTGGGGGTCGATGCCATGGGACAGATCCGTCACGGCCGGCAGTCCTCGCCCGCGGCCTGGCCTGCCCGCCTGGGGCAGTCTGGAACAGCGACGACCTCCCCGCTTCGCATCAAGCATTCCCTCCCGGGCCAGCCTGTGGCGGCCTCACCATTCTAGTATGGCAGTATGGTAGCAAGGCGCAAGACGGTTTCGCGGAGCGCCGGCAGGGGCGGGCCGGCTGTCATGGCGTTCAGTCACGGAACCTGGATCGCGTCTTCCTTTACGGCCGCGCTGCCATCGCGTGGCAGCGCGGCCCCGGGCAGGCGGCGCTACTGCACCGTGATGCCGCGCAGCAGGACCGCCTTCTGCTCGATATCCTGCTGCAGGCGACGGTTGAAGTCGGCCGAATTCAGGAAGAAGTTCGAGGGCTGGGACGCGTTGCGCGCGGCGTTGCGATAGCTCTCGGTCTGCGCGGCCGCCGCGCAGGCGGCCTCGATGCGGGCAATGCGGTCATCGGGCGTGCCCGTCGGCGCGAAGAGGCCGCCGAAGCTAGCCGGCGCCACGTCGAAGCCCTGCTCGATCGCGGTCGGTGCCTCCGGGAAATCGGGGTGCCGCTGCGCGTCGAAGACGGCGAGGATGCGCAAATCGTTCCGCCCGGCGGCCGAACCCAGCACGATGGAGCCGACATCGAGTCGTCCGGCCAGCACTTCCGTCATCACGGCCGCGTCGGCGCGGAACGGCACGTGCTCCACCTCCACCGCAGCGGCCTGGGCCCACTGCACCATCGCGAGGTGGGGGATGGAGGTGACGCCGAGCGTGCCATAGGTCACCTGGCTCGGCCTTGCCCGCGCCGCCGCCTGCAAGTCGCGCAGCGTGCGGAAGGGGCTGTCCGGCTTCACCACCAGCGCCATGGAGTTGCTGAAGACCTGGCAGATCGGCCGGAAGGAATTGCGCTGCAGCCCGGACTGCGCCTGGATGACCGGCAGCACCGAAGCGACCAGTGCCGGCACGAAGAGCAGCGTATAGCCATCCGCCGGCGACCGCGCGACAGAGGCCGACCCGACGGCACCGGCCGCGCCATCGCGGTTCAGCACCACGGCGGTCTGGCCGAGATGCGGCTGCATGGCGGCGGCG
Source organism: Falsiroseomonas sp. (assembly GCF_051859025.1). Classification (GTDB taxonomy): domain Bacteria; phylum Pseudomonadota; class Alphaproteobacteria; order Acetobacterales; family Acetobacteraceae; genus Falsiroseomonas. The sequence continues at coordinate 10,221 of NZ_JBHYGL010000041.1, forward strand.
AGCGCTCGCACCAGCAGGTCGATCGCATTGCCCGGGGGATAGGGAATGACGATCTGCACGGGGCGGGCCGGAAAGGATTCCTGGGCGCGCGCCACCGTGGGCAGCGCAAGGCCGGCCGCAGCGGCGGCCAGGCTTCGACGGGTCAGCATGTCTGCTTTTTCCTGTTGTTGGGCGATCTCGGACGTCGGACCGGCGGCGCTTCCACGCCGCCGGGTAGGAATGGTCGGGCTCAGCCCGTCGGCATCAGCTTGGACGGGTCGGACCCCACGCGCCCCGCGGGCACCAGCTTGGAGGGGTCAGAGCCCACGCGCCCGCCGGTGCCGTCCACATCCTTCGACATGGTGAAGTCGTAGCGGATGCTCGGCACGCCCTTCACCGGCGCATCCGGGAGGTCGAGGGACGGCATGATGACCAGCGACTTCGACACGCCGAAGACCGTGTCGCTGTCCACATGCTTGTCGTCGGCGAAGTAGAGCGCCGTCACCAGTTCGCGGTAGCCGGGCGCGGCGATCAGCGTGTGGATATGGGCGGGGCGGAAGCCGTGCCGCGCCTGGCGCTTCACCAGGTCGCCGACCGGTCCATCCATCGGGATGGAGTAGCCGAGCGGCCGGAAGGTACGGAAATGGAACTTCCCCTCCGCGTCGCACTGCAACTGGCCGCGCATGTCCATGGTGGTGGGGTCGTAGGCCTGCAGGTCGTAGTGGCCTTCCTCATTGGTCTGCCACACATCCATCACGGCATGGGGAACCGGCTTGCCGTCCGAATCCGTGACCTGGCCGTAGATGATGATCTCCGATCCCTTGGACAGGTTGGCCAGCGTGCCACCCAGCGGGATCTTCGGCGCGCTTTCACGGAAGAAGGGACCGAGCAGGCTGGTCTCGGTGCCCGCCGCCTCGCGGCCACCGGCATCGTGCATCACGTTGACCAGGCGCGACAGGCCGATGACGTCCGACAGCAGGATGTACTCCTGCCGGTAGGGCGTGCAGGCCTGGCCGACCGCCGTCATGAAGGCGATGCCCTGCAGCCACTCATCCGGCGTCAGGTTCACCTCCCGAGCGAAGGCATGAAGGTGGCGCACCGCGGCCTCCATGATCTCCTTCAGCCGGGGGTCGGGTGTCGTCGCCATCTGTTCGATGACGGCGTCGGTCACGTCATTGACGTTGAGATCCTGCATTGCTTCCTCCTGTCGCCTGCGCCGGGCGGCGCGGGAATTGGCCTTCTGGTCCGGGCATCCGCCGCGTGCATCGCATGGCGGCCACCCGGTGTCAGCCCGTTCGGGCTGGTGTCGTCGTTGCGGCTCTCACATAGCCATCGAGCATGGGTCCGGGCGTGCCCCGCCGCATCGGCACGCATGCTTCGGGAAACTCCTGCCGGAAGGTGGCGCCCGCATCCCGCAGGCGCCCCAGGAAGGCGTCGAGGTGTCGCATCGCCCCGTTCGGCAGGTCATGCAGCACGAGGACAGGCCGAGGCTCCGCCAGGCACTGGGCCAGCGCCCGTTCGGGCCAGCCATCCGGGTCGCGCCAATCGCCGGGCACGGCATTCCAGGTGACGACGGTGTAGCCACCAGCGACCAGCAGATCCCGCGCCGCCTCGCTCAACAGATGCGGCCCCAGCCTGCCGCCGCCACCCACGGGCCGGAAAAGCCGATCGGGATGGGAGAGCGAACCGAGCGCCGCTTCGGTACGACCGATCTCCGCCTCGGCATGGCCCGGATCCCGTCGCTCCCCCAGCGGCACCGCATGGGTCCATGTATGGTTGCCGATCCAATGCGCTTCGTCCCGCGCCCGTTCGGCGAGCGCGCGCCGCGCGGGTTCATGCAACTTCTGGCCGATGACGAAGAAGGTGGCGCGGACATCGCGGCGGCGCAGCACATCGAGGACCGCCGGCGTGGCATCCGGCTCCGGCCCATTGTCGAAGCTGAGCGTAACCTCCGGTCCGCTCATGACCCCTGCCCGCGCGACCAAGCTGCCATGCCGCCCCTTCGTGGTTGCGTGTCGATTTTCCCGACAAAACCCTCGATAGGCTCGTTTCACCGACTTGTCGAGCCGGGATTGGCACGCCATGGTGCGCCGGCAATGAACACGATGGCCGCTGAGACCGACCGCCACGCATCGCCCGATACCCAGGCGACGGCGGTCTACCGGCGCTTACGTTCCGACATCCTTGAGGGCCGCCTTTCACCCGGCATCAGGCTGAAGGTGCAGGAATTGTCGGCATCCTATGGCGCGGGCCAGGCACCGCTGCGGGAAGCGCTCGCCCAGTTGGCCGCGGAAGGGCTGGCGAGGCGCATCGAACAGCGCGGATTTCGCGTTGCCGATGCGGACCCGGCCGAGTTCACCGGCCTGATCCGCACGCGCTGCCTGGTGGAGGCGGCGGCCCTGCGTGAATCGATCGCCCGCGGCGACGCCGGCTGGGAGGATGCCGTCGCCGCGGCGGAAAGCCGGCTGATGCGGCTGCCACGCTCCCTCGAAGCTGGCCGCTTCGTGCCCAACCCTGCCTGGGAGGTCGCCCACCGCACCTTCCACGCCGTCCTGCTTTCCGCCTGCGAGGCCCCGCCGCTGCTCGCCTTCTGCCAGCGCCTGAGAGAGGAAGCGGACCGCTACCGCGCCCTGGCGAATGCCGTCGCCTATCCGGGCCGCGATGTCGCTGTCGAACACGCGGCGATCGCCAAGGCGGCGCTGAATCGCGATGCGGAGGGCGCCGCCACCCTGCTGGCGCAGCACCTCGGCAGTACCGGGGAATTCGTCCGGCTCGCGCTGGAACGGCGGGCGGCGCAGGCATCGGGATAACGAGGAACAGGGGCGCTGTCCCTCCGGCGCCCCGTGGCCCGAAGCGCTTCCCCCACCCGGCAATCGTCGCTGCTGCGCCGGCGCGGCCATGCGCTGCGACCGGGTGGCACGCGCGGTTCCAATCGAGGACGGCATGCGGCAGTGCCTGAAGCCGCTGCGTCGCGTGGTGCGGGACATCGAGCACGCACTGCCGCAGGCAGAGCGCCCTGCGGCCCCGTGATGAGGCCGTTGCAGGCCGCGACCGTCAGGGCGCATCCCGCATCGATGGCAGCCGGAGCGTCACAACCCAGCACGCCGCGAGCATGAGGGCCGAACCGGCCAGGCAGGCCGGCAGGCCACCCAGGCCGAAGAGGATCCCCGACACCAGGATGCCGCCGAAGCGCCCGGCGGCATTCGCGGCGTAGTAGAAGCCCACATCCTCCGCCGCCTTCGCCGAACCGGCATAGGCGAGGACGAGGTAGGAGTGGACAGAGGAATTCACCGCGAAGACGAAGCCGAACAGCGCAAGCCCCGCGACGACGACCAGGTCCGGCCGCGGCACCCCGGCCAGCAGGGCGGCCGTCAGCGCCAGCGGCACGAAGGCCAGCGCAAGCGACCAGAGCCGCGCGGCAGGCACCTCGGCCGAGAGCCCATCGGCACTGCGGCGGACCAGCGCGGGCGCCGCCGCCTGCACCAGCCCGTAGCCGATGGTCCAGAGCGCGAGGAAAGCGCCGACCATCGTGAAGGGCCAACCCGCGGCGTAGAGGAACACCGGCAGCCCGACCACGAACCACACGTCCCGCGCGCCGAAAAGGAAGACCCGCGCGGCGGCCAGCAGGTTCACGCCGCGGCTTTTCGCGAACAGCTCCTTCGCGGACCGGGATGCCTTCGCCCGCCCCATCAGCGGCGGCAGCGTCAGCACGACACCGGCCAGGATCAGCGCCAGGCCCCCCGCCATGACCCAGAGAGCGCCCCTGAAGCCCAGCACGTCCAGCAGCAGGCCGCCGAGGAAGAAGCCCACGCCCTTCATCGCGTTCTTGCTGCCGGTGAAGAACGCCACCCAGCGGAACAGCTGGCCGCTGGCATCGCCGGCCGTTAGCTTGATGGCGGATTTGCTCGCCGTCTTGGTCAGGTCCTTGGCGACGCCGCAGACGCCCTGCGCCGCCACCACCCAGGCGACCGAAAGCGCCGCCGCCCAGGCCGGCGACATCGCCGACAGCATCAGGAAGCCCGCGATCTGGGCGGAAAGCCCGACAGCCAGCATCCGCGTGATGCCGAAGCGCGTTGCCAGCCAGCCGCCGACCAGGTTCGCGACGATGCCCGCGGCCTCATAAAGCAGGAACAGGAAGGCCAGGGTGAAGGGCGAATAGCCCAGGCGGAAGAAGTGCAGCAGCACCAGCATCCGCAGCGCGCCATCCGTCAGCGTGAAGCCCCAATAGGCGGCCGTGACGATGGCGTAGTGCCGCGTGCCCGCGTTCAAATGCCGGTGCCCCGCATGTGGCAGGCCAGGTCGACCATGCGGCAGGCGTAGCCCATCTCATTGTCGTACCAGGCGTAGATCTTCAGCAGCGTCCCGTCCGTGACCAGCGTGCTCGGCGCGTCGATGATGGCACTGCGGGTGTCGCGCGCGTAATCGGCGCTGACCAGCGGCCGGGCCTCGTAGCCGAGGATCCCGGCGAGCGGCCCGGCGGCAGCCTCCCGGAACAGGGCATTGACCTCCTCGGCATTCGTCTCCCGCTTCATCTCGAACACGCAATCGGTCAAGGAGGCATTGAGCACCGGCGCACGCACCGCATGGCCATTCAGCTTGCCCTTCAGTTCCGGATAGATGAGCGCGATCGCCGTCGCACTGCCTGTCGTCGTCGGCTGCAGGCTCAGCATCGCGGACCGCGCCCGGCGCAGATCCTTGTGGGCCGCATCGACCACGACATTGGTGTTGGTGGGATCGTGGATAGTGGTGATCTGGCCGTGGCGGATGCCGATCGCCTCATGCACAACCTTCACCACGGGGGCGAGGCAGTTTGTGGTGCAGGATGCAGCGGTGACGATGGGGTGCCGCGCCGGATCGTAGAGCTGGTGGTTCACGCCGACGACGACGTTCAGCACGCTGTCCACCTTCACCGGCGCCGCCACGATCACCCGCTTCGCGCCGCGCCGGAGATGCCCGCCGATCGTCTCGGGGTCGAGGAACTTCCCCGTGCACTCCAGCACGACATCCACGCCGAGATCGCCCCAGGGAATCTGCGCCGGCTTCGCGTACTCGGAAAAGCCGAGGCGATGGTCGCCGATGCGGATGGCATCGCCCTCCGCCGCGATCGGCGCGCGCCACCGGCCCTGCACGCTGTCGAATTCCAGCAGATGGGCGCAGGCCACCGCACCACCCTTGATCTCGTTCACGTGGACGACATCAAGCCGGTTGCCCCGGCGCGGGTCATCCTCCTGCCGCTCCGCCGCCCCCATCGCGGCGCGCAGCGCGAGCCGACCGATGCGGCCCATGCCGGAGATGCCGACCCTCATGCCCGCACCGCCACGCCGGGCTGCGCCAACTCATCCAGGCGCGCCTTCAGCGCCATGCGGTCCAGAGAGCCGAAGGGCAGGCTGGCGAAGATGGACAGGCGCCGGTGCAGCGCGGCGTAAAGCTCATTCAGCAGCGTCGCGCGTTCCGGTGGGCTGCCGCTGAACTTGGCGGGATCCGGCAGCGGCCAGGCGGCGGTGATCACCGTATCCCCGAAATCGGGGCAGGCCTGGCCGGCCAGCGTGTCACACAGGGCAACCACGAAATCCATCCGCGGCGCGCCGGGGCCGGTGAACTCGTCCCAGGATTTCGAGTGCAGGGTCGAGACGTCGTGGCCGAGCGCCTTCAGCTGTTGCAGCACCTCCGGCAGCGGCCCCTCCCCGGCCGGCGCCGAGCCGGCGGAGAAGGCGCGAAAGCGCCCGGCCCCGATCCGGCCCAGGATCGCCTCTGCCATGATGGAACGGGCAGCGTTGCGGGTGCAGAGGAACAGCACGTTGAACACGGGCGGCTGCATTCGGCCGGTCTCCCTGGGGGTGTCGAACAGGCGGTTGATATCGCCGCAGCGGTCCGGGTCGCCGTCGCAGCAGGCCTCGGCCAGGAAGGCGACAAGGGCGCGCAGCGCGGCGATCCGGGGTGCATAGACCAGGCTTCGGCCATGGCGGGTGGCCGCCACCAGCCCCGCCTGCTCCAGCGCCCGCAGATGGAAAGACAGGGTCGAGGCCGGTACGCCGAGCCTGGCGGCGATGTCGCCCGCGGCCAGGCCCGAGGGGCCGGCAGCCAGCAGCACCCGCATCAGTTCAAGCCGGGTCTCCTGACCCAGCGCCGTGAAGCCAGCCGCAGCCCGCTCAATATCCATGCTTCCAGCATAATCGAAGCAATTCGGCAGCGGCGTGAAGCTTGCGTGACGCCACCGGGAACAGCGCCGTCAGCCCGCTGCCGGGGGGACAAAGCTGGGGACGAGGCTGGCGGCGATGCCGGCCACGGTGCCCCGCGCCGCGCGCGTGATGCCCGCCAAGGTCGCGGAGGCCATGCCCGTCCAATCCCCGTAGCCCAGCAGCCAGAGTCGAGGCTCCCCAACGGCCTGGCCCTCGGCACCCACCGCGACACGGCCTTCCGCGCCCGCCAGGCCGAGCGGCGCCAAATGGTCCAGCGCCGGGCCGAAGCCGGTGCACCAGATGATCGCATCCGCCGCGATCCGCGTGCCATCCGGCCAGACCGCCGCGCCGGGCTCGAGCCGCTGGAACGGCCGCACGCTACCCAGGACGCCGCGGGCGCGGGCCTCCCGCACCGCCGCCACCATCACGACGTTGCCGAGGCCGCCCAACTGCGCCGGTGGCGGCAGCCCCGCGCGCTCGGCCTCCCATCGGGCGGTGGCGCGTTCGAACAGCACGCGGCCATCCACGTCATCGGGCAGGAACACCGGCTCGCGTTCCGTGACCCAGGTGGCGCGCGCGGCGTAGCGGGAGATTTCGGCCAGGATCTGCGCGCCGGAATTGCCGCCGCCGACCACCAGCACCGACAGTCCGGCGAAGGCCTCCGGCCGCCGGTACTGGGCCGAGTGGATCTGGCGGCCGGCGAACGTCTCTCCGCCGGGAATGGCGGGAATGAAGGGGCGAGACCAGGTGCCGGTCGCGCTGATGAACGCCCGCGCGGCCAGACGCTCGCCTGTCGCGGCTTCCGCCACCAGCCCCTCCGCGGCCCGCCGCACGCCCGTGACCCGCAATGGCCGCCTCACCGGCAGCGCGTAGCGTGCCTCATAGGCCGCGAGATAGGCGATGACGGCGTCGCGGGGCGGATAGCCGCCACCGGCGGGCACCGGCATCGGCCAGCCCGGCAGCGACGAATGCTGCGCCGGGGAGAAGAGGGTCAGCGAATCCCAGCCGTGCCGCCATGCGCCGCCCGGCTCCTCCGCCGCGTCCAGGATGGCGAAGGAAAGGCCCGTGCGCCGCAGGAAGTAACCCGCGGCGAGCCCTGCCTGCCCGCCGCCGATGACCAGCACATCCATCACGCCGGAACCCCCCTGGAACCGCCGCTGCCCGCGCCGCAGCGCGAACGCTGCCCGCGCCGAAGCGCGAACGCTGCCCGCGCCGAAGCGCGAGGCCGGCCAGGAGGATCGGTGCCGGCAACCCTACCCGTGATGGCCCTCTGGCCGCCAGGGTCGTGGTGCGAACCGCAGCGCGAGAAGGCGCCTGCTGCCGATGACCAGCACATCGATGCCACCCGTGGCAGCAATAGCGTCGATCCCGTCCAGCGCCGCCGCGATGGCGGCATCCAGCGGCGTCCTGGGCGGCGAGCGCGGCGATGGCGACAGGTGGCACCAAGTGGCGCCGGTGGCACGGGCGGCACAAAGCGGCATCCGTGGATTGGCGATCATCCGCGCGCCAGGCCGGTCTGCCCCGGCGGTCCCTCGGCCGCTGGCAGGCTCGATCAGCCTCTCGTCAGATGCCCGACCGCCCCACCGCCCGCGGTGCCCCCGGCGCGAAGCGCTTCAGCGTGAAGGGCGCGGGGTCCACGATGCAGGGCGCGCCGGTCGCAAGGTCCGCCGCCAGCCGCCCCGCGCCAGGCCCGATGCCGAAACCGTGGCCGCTGAAGCCCGCGGCGACCACCAGCCCCGGCAGGGCATCCACCGTACTGATGACCGGCACCGCATCCGGCGTGGAATCGATCCACCCCGCCCAGATGCGCGCGGCCTGGATGCCCGCGAGTTCCGGATAGGCGGCCACGATCTCCCGCAGCGAGGGCTCGATGATCGCCATCTTCGGCGCGGGATCCAGCACGCGCATGCGTTCGAACACCGTGGGCGCATCGAAGGACCAGCGCCCGTGCCAGGCATCGGGGCCCTCGAAGAAGGAACGCCCCAGGCGCAGTTCGACCAGCTTCCAATTCGCCATCAGGCTCGGCAGGAACTGGCGGGCGTAGCGGATGCCGGCCGGGGTCAGTTCCAGCCGCCCCCGCGCCTTGGCCGCGACCAGGTAGCCGCCATCCGGCAGCGGCGTCAGGATGAAATCCGGCGTCAGCAGCGGGCCGTCGCACACCTGCTTCGCGGGGGTGGTCGCGAAGACCGTGGAATGGACGGAGGATTGCGGCATGTCGATGCCGTGACGGCGCAGGAACATGGACGCCCAGGCGCCGCCCGCCAGCACCACGGACTGGCAGCGGATTCGCCCCCGTTCCGTGAAGACGCCGCTGACGCGCCCGCCCGTCATGTCCAGCCCACGCACCGCGCAATTCTGGTGGAGGGAGACGCCCAGCGCCCGCGCCGCGCGCGCCAGGGCCGGCGCAGCCATCGCGGGCTCCGCCCTTCCATCATGCGGAGAGACGACACCGCCGATCCAATCCTGCTCATTCCCCGGCGTCAGCCGCTTCGCCTCCGCCGCATCGATGATGCGGGCGGTAGGCTGGTAGGGCCGCGCCTTGTCCAGCCAGGCCTCCCAGCCCGCGAGCTGGGCGGGGTCCTTGGTGACGTAGGTGAGCCCGGCGCGGCGGAAGCCCATATCGGCGCCGATTTCCGCCGGCAGCCGGTCCCACAGCGCCATGCTGTGCTGCATGAGGGGGATCTCCCGCTCATCCCGGTTCAGCACGCGGCACCAGCCCCAATTGCGGCTGGATTGTTCCCCCGCCACGACGCCCTTTTCCAGCAGGGCCACGGAATGGCCCGCCTTCGCCGCCGCATAGGCCGCCGCGACGCCGATCATGCCGGCGCCGATGACGACGAGGTCCACCGCCTCCGGCAGCGTCGTGTCGCTCTCGACAGGGTCGAGGAACCGCGTGCCCACCATCAGGCGGCCAGGCCCGGATAGGTGGCGCGCAGTTCTGCGAAGGCGGCGCGGACGGCCGCCGCGCCATCGGCGGCGGGCTCCCGCAGCAGGGCGAAAAGCCGCGTCTTCACGAAGAAGCGCCAGTGGAAGGGAAGCTCGTTCATGATCGCCGTCATCTCCGCATAGGCCTGATCTGTCCAGATGCGCTCATGCGCCAGGCGTTCCGGCCCGAAATGGAAATGCCCCGCCGCGGGGCCCCGCAGGCTGGCACGCAGCGCCATCGTCGCGGGTTCGTCCACGGCGCCATCCCGCAGCACCAAGCCGTAGTCCCGCGCGGCGGCCTCCGCCGAGACATAGCCGCGGCGGACATCCTGCGCGACGCGATCGGCCTCCCGCTCCAGCGGGTCCCCGCGGCCACCGCCGCCGGGGGAGTGGATATGCAGCACATCACCGGGGTCCATGGTGACCAGGTCGATATTGCCGAGCACCTTCTGCCGCGTGGTGCCGGGGTTCAGCACGAAGTCGGATGGCGCGCCGGCCTTGCCGCCCAGCGTGCCCCAGGGCCGGAAGCGGCAGCGGTCCCGGTTGCGGGCAGTGACGCGGGAATTGGGCGCGAAGACCGTGAAATCCAGCGCCGTCGCCAGCCCGCCGCGCCAGCGCCCGGCGCCGCCACTATCCGGCATCAGCCCGTAGCGGAGGATGCGGATCGGCACCTCCGTCTCCGTGATCTCGACCGGCGTGTTCTTGAGGTAGGCGCTGTCGGCGCCGGAGCCATTGGTGCCGTCGCGCGTGGGCATGCCGCCGCCGCCGCCGACGATGGGGTTGATGGCCGCCAGCACGCTGCGCCGCGTGCGGTTGTCCGTGGTCATGACATTGAGGATCGACGAACTGCCCGCCGGCGCCGCCGGCATGCGTTCCGGCATGGCCAGCGAGAAGGCGCCGAAGATCAGGCTGCGCAGCCGGGCGCAGGTGAGACTCCGCATCCCGACGGCGGCGGGGAAGACGGGGTTCAGCGCCGTGCCTTCCGGCACGATGCAGGTGAAGGGGCGCGTGAGGCCGGCGTTCAGCATCAGGTTCGGGTTCAGGGTGTAGAGGACATAGTAGACCCCGACCAACAGCAGGGTATGCCGTGGATGGCTGCCCGTGGGCACATTCAATGCCGAAGTCAGCTGCGGATCCGTGCCGGTGAAGTCGAGGATCGCCTCATCGCCCTTGATGACGAGGCGAAGCGCCAGGCGCACCGGGTTGCCATCTGGCCCGTCCTCGTCGCAGTAATCGGCGAAGCAGTATTCCCCATCGGGGATGGAGCGCAGCGCCTCCCTCGCCTGGTGCTCGGCATAGTCCAGCAAGCCGGCGATGTTGCGCTTGAAGCCCTCCACGCCGAATTTGCGGATCATCGCGCGCAGCTTGCGTTCGCCCGTGTCCAGTGCCCCGCGGAAGGCCTTCAGGTCGCCGAGATTCTGTTCGGGCTTGCGCACGTTCAGCAGCATGATGCGCAGCGCCTGGTCGTTCAGCTCGCCCCGCGCCACCATCTTCATGGGCGGGAAGCGGATGCCTTCCTGGTGCACCTCGGTCAGCGTCCGGGACAGGCTGGCGGGCACGGCGCCGCCCATGTCGGTGTTGTGGATGTGGCCGCAGGCCCAGGCGAGGATCTCCCCATCCTCGAAGATCGGCTTCCACATGTGCAGGTCGGGGACATGGGTGGCCAGGAAGCCGCTATAGGGGTCGTTGGTGAAGCCGATATCGCCGGGCTCATAGCCATCGATCATGCCGATCGCGGTGCCGTAGTCGATGCCGGGATACCAGGTGGCGCCGAAATCCATCGGCACGGCGGCGACCTGCCCGCCGGGTTCCAGGATCTGGACAGTGAAGTCCTCCGTCTCCTTCACAAAGGTCGAATGGGCGGTGCGGTACAGGGTGTAGGCCATGTTCTCCGCCGCCGCGCGCGCGTGGTTGGAGAAGACCTGGAGCGTGACCTTGTCCATCGCCTTATGCCTCTGCCGAGAGATGGAGGTTGCCGAGCGCATCGACATGCGCGGCGAAGCCGGCGGGGATGATCGCGGTGCTGTCTTCCTGCGCCACGATGGCGGGGCCGTGGAATTCATGCCCGTGATGCAGGTTGGCGCGGAGGAACAGCGGCACGTCCCGCCAGGCTCCATCCAGCCAGGCGCGTACAGGATGTTCGGGGATGGGCGGCCCCTCCGCGCGCGGCTCCGCCTGCATCGGGGGCGGCGTGGTGGCGCCGATGACGACCATGCGGAGGTTCACCACCTGGATGGCGGCCGCCGCATCGTGGAAATCGTAGATGGCGTGGTGCTGCCGGTCGAAGGCGGCCCGCAGCGCGGCCATGTCGCCAGCCTCGATCCACGCCGGCTCCAGCGGTGCCTCGATTTCGAAGGATTGGCCCCGGTAGCGCATATCGGCCGTCAGGTGCAGCGTGATGGGTCCCTCGTAGCGCTGGCCATCCCGCAGCCAACGCTCGCCCTCTGCCCGCAACGCGGCCAGCGCCTCCCGCAGCGCGGGCAGGTTGGCGACCTCCAGATCCAGGAACAGCGTGCGCACGACATCGGTCTTGGCATCGGCGATGAGGCCGCCGAGTGCGCTGACCACGCCGGGCCGGCGCGGGATCATGACGCGCGCGATGCCGAGTTCGCGCGCCAGCAGGCAGCCCAGCATGGGCCCGGCGCCGCCGAAGGGCAGCAGGGTGAAGTCCCGAAGGTCCACGCCGTAGCGGGCGACCAGCTTGTTGACCTCCGCGAACATGGAGGAGATGGCGACATCGACGATCGCCTCCGCCGTCTCCTCCGCCGTGCGGCCCAGCCGGGCGGCAAGGGGCGCGACCACCGCCGCGGCGCGGCCGCGATCCATCGCGACGGAATTGTAGGCCAGCGGCACATGGCCCAGCAGCCCCGCAACCGCCAGCGCGTCGGTGATGGTGGCGCGGTCACCGCCGCGGCCGTAGCAGGCGGGGCCGGGGGTCGATCCCGCGCTTTCCGGCCCCACCTTCAGCATCCCGAAGCCATCGACGGTGGCGATGGACCCGCCGCCATCGCCGATCGAGGAGACGGAGACGGAGGGGACATGCAGCGGGAATTCGCCGATCATCTCCCCCGTGCCGAATTGCGGCTGGCCATCCAGGATCAGCGCCACATCGGCGCTGGTCCCGCCGATATCGAGCGTCAGCACCCGGTCCACCCCCGCCGCACGGGCCAGGAAGGCGGCGCCCATGACCCCGGATGCGGTGCCGGACAGCAGCATGGAGACGCAGGCGCGGCGCCCGAGTGCCGCGCGCATGATGCCGCCATTCGACTTGGTGATCATCGGCGTCGCCGCCACGCCGCGCGCCGCCAGCGCCGCTTCCAGCGATTCCAGGTAGCGGTCCACGCGGGGATGGACATAGCCGTTCAGGATGGCGGTGGTGGTGCGTTCGTATTCCCGGATCACCGGCCAGATCGCCGCCCCACAGAAGACGAAAAGGCCCGGCTCCGCCGCCTCGATGATCGCCCTGGCCGCCTGTTCCTGCGCCGGGTTTCGGTAGCTGTGCAGGAAGGAGACGACGATCCCGGCGGCGCCGGCCGCGCGGGCGCGCGCCGCGGCCTGGCGCACCGCCTCGGGGTCCAGCGCCTCCGCCTCCGTGCCATCGGCCAGCACGCGGCCTGGCACGCCGAAGACCAGGTCGCGCGGGATCAGCGGATCGGGCCGCGCGCAGAACAGGCTGTACATCTCCGGCATCCGCAGGCGGGCGAGTTCCACCACATCCTCGAACCCGGCATTGGTCAGCAGGGCGAGTGTCGCGCCCTTGCGCTGGATGACGGTGTTGATGCCGACCGTGGTGCCATGGACGAAGGCCGTCACGCCGGCGGGGTCCAGCCCGTGGCGGGCCTGCAGCAGGCCGACGCCTTCCAGTACCTCCCGCCCCGGCTCATCCGGCGTGGTCAGCACTTTCAGCGTGTGCATGGCGCCGGTCGCGTCATCCAGCGCGCAGAAATCGATGAAGGTGCCGCCGATATCGACACCGATGCGCCAGCCCATGCGCCGCAACCCCCATTCCTGAACCGCGCCAGCACGCCCGCACGGGCGCCGCCTGTCCAAGAGGAATTCGGCCGCAATCGATAAGGGCGGCTTATGCGGGGGTGAGCAGGCCGCGCGAGACGGGATCCGCCGCATAGGCATCGAAGGCGTCCCGCAGCCCGGCGCGCAGCCTTTCCTGCTGCAGGGAAAGCGGCCTGCGCGTGCCGCACAGCACGGCGATCGGCAGGCGCAGCAGCGGGCGGAAGGGCCGGACCACAAGGCCCGGATGCGCCAGCCAGGGAATCAACCCATCGACCACCGCGACCCCAATGCCCTGCTGCACGAAGGACAGCGCGATGATGGAGACATCGATCTCCACCTGGGGTCGGAAGGGGATGCCGGCACGGGCGAATTCCTGGTCCAGCAACTGCCCCGGCAGGCTTTCCTTGCGGTAGGAGATGAGCGTCTCCTCCACCAGATCCGCCGGCCCGACCGCTTTCCGGCGGGCCAGGCGGTGGCGCGCGGGCAGCACGCAGAGCAACTCCGCATGGCCGATCGTCTCCGCCTGCACCAGCGGCGCGGCCTTGTCCGACAAGGCGACGCCGAGGTCGGCATCGCCGCGGCCCAGCATGTCCACCGCGATCTGCTGCGGCACGACGAAAACGGAAAGGTGCACACCCGGCAGGCCGGCGCGAAAGGCAGCCAGCGCCCGCGGCAGGAAGGACAGCGATGGGGGGGCGGAGGCGACAAGGCGGACGGATCCCGCCTCCCCCTCCCGCAGCCCCTCGGCAAACCGCCGGAAGCCCTCGATGTCACGGTGCAGGCGCTCGGCCTCGGGGAACAGAAGCTGGGCCTCCGGCGTCGGCACCAGGCGCCCGCGCAGGCGACGGAACAGCTTGTAGCCCAGCCGGTCCTCGGCATGCAGCAGCAACTGGCTGAGCGCGGGCTGGGAGACGTTGAGCGCCTGCGCCGCGCCGGTCAGCGTGCCGAGGCGCATGATGGTCCGGAAGACCTCGATCTGGCGGGCGTTCATGGGCGGATGGTCCACCCATAGGGCGGCCTTATGCAACAGGGCCGATTGGCGATTGGACAGCGCGGGCCCGGCGCGCCGAGCGTTGCGCCATGACAGGATTGCTGCACCGCGTGGCGGAGGTCGATCGCCCATCGCTCCGCCTTTCCGTCGATGGGCGGGACATCACGGCGCTGGCCGGCGATACGCTGCTGACCGCGCTGCTGGTGGCAGGCACCAGGCTGCGGGAGAGCGAGTTCGGCGATGGCCCCCGCGCCGGCTTCTGCCTCATGGGTGCCTGCCAGGATTGCTGGGTGTGGACGGAGGCAGGCGGAAGGCTGCGCGCCTGCTCCACCCCGGCCGAGGCGGGGATGCGCATCCTGACCGGTGCCGCGCCATGGCCGTGACGGAGCCCGGCGTGATCATCGTGGGCGCCGGCCCGGCCGGGATCCGTGCGGCGGAACGGCTGGTCGCGGCGGGGCTGCGGCCGATCCTCCTCGAGGAATCGGCGCGCGATGGCGGCCAGATCTACCGCCGCCAGCCCGAGGGTTTTCGTCGGCCAGCAGAGGCGCTCTATGGCGCGGATTCCGCCAAGGCCCGCGCACTGCACCAGGTAGCGGAGGATCTGCGCCCGCTTGTCGATTGGCGGCCTGGGACGCTGGTCTGGGCAGTCCGCGACGGGGCGCTGCTGGTGAACCGCGCCGGGCAGTCCGAAAGCCTCCCCTTCCGGCATCTGATCCTGGCCACCGGCGCCACGGACCGCCTGATGCCCCTGCCGGGCTGGACCCTTCCGGGCGTCACCAGCCTGGGCGGTGCGCAGATCGCGCTGAAGGCGCAGGGCTGCACCATTGGGCAGGCACCGGTCTTCCTGGGCACGGGGCCGCTCCTCTACCTCGTCGCCTGGCAATACCTGAGGGCCGGCGCCGCGGTACGGGCGGTGCTCGATACCAGCGCCTTCGCGAAGCGGATGCTGGCGGCGCCCTGGCTGGCCGCCCGGCCCGGGCTGCTGGCGCGCGGGCTGGCCTATACCGTCGCGCTGCGTCGGGCGGGCGTGCGGATCGCCACCGGCATCACGCCGCTCGGCGTGGAGGGGGAAGACCGCGTCGCGGCGCTGCACTGGCGGGACGCGGCGGGTGTGGAACACCGCACGGGCTGCGACGCCATCGGCATGGGCTATGGGCTGCGGCCGGAAACGCAGCTGGCGGACCTCACGGGCTGTGACTTCGCCTTCGATGCGGGCGCCAGGCTCTGGCTGCCGGTGACCGACGGGGATGGGCGGTCCAGCGTGCCGCGCGTCTACCTGGCCGGGGATGGCGCGCAGATCCGCGGCGCGGATGCGGCGGAACTGGCCGGGCGGCTCGCGGCCTGCGCGGCGCTGCGCGATTCCGGCCTGGCGGTGGATGAGCTGGAAATGGTGACGCTACGCCGGCGGCTGGCGGGCATGACGCGCTTCCGCCGCGGGCTGGAGCGCGCCTTTCCCTATCCCGCGCATCTCGCCGCCGCCCTGCCCGGCGAAACCCTGGTCTGCCGCTGCGAGGCCATCACCGCGGGCGCGCTGCGCCAGGCCGGCGGCGAATACGGCGCGCCGGAGGTGAACCGCGCCAAGGCCTTCAGCCGCACCGGCATGGGCCGCTGCCAGGGGCGGATGTGCGGCCCGGCGGCGGCGGAGGTGCTGGCCGCCGCGCGCGGCATCCCGGTGGAGCAGGCCGGCCGCCTGCGCGGCGCCGCCCCCGTGAAGCCCCTGCCCGTGGCGACGGAGGCCGCGCCATGAACCAGGCCGATGTCATCATCGTCGGCGGCGGGCTGATGGGCACCGCCACCGCCTTCTTCCTGCGCCAGCGCGGCCTTTCCGTGATCCTGCTGGAGCGCGACCTGGTCGGCAGCCATGCCAGCGGCACGAATTTCGGCAATGTCCGCCGGCAGGGCCGCTTCCTGCCGCAACTGCCCCTGGCGAACCGGTCGCGCGCCATCTGGGGCGACCTGCCCGGAATCATCGGGGAGGATGCGGAATTCCTGCCCTCCGGCCATCTCCGCATCGCCTTCCGGGAGGAAGATGAAGCGCGGCTGGTGGCGCATGCGGCGGCGGCGCGGGAATGGGGGCTGGATCTCGACCTCATCACCGGGAACGCGTTGCGGGACCGGTTTCCCTACCTTTCTCCGTCCGCACGGATGGCGTCGCATTCACCGCTCGACGGCCACGCCAATCCGCGGCTGGCCGCCCCCGCCTTCGCCCGCGCCGCGCGCCGCGCGGGGGCGATCGTGCATGAAGGCGCGGCGGTGCTGGGCATCGTGAAGTCCGCCGAGGATTTCGTCGTGGAGACGGCGATCGGCCCCTTCCGCGCGCCGCTGCTGCAGGTCTCCGCCGGCGCCTGGGGCGGGCGGATGGCGGCGGCCCTCGGAGAACCCGTGCCGATCACCCCGGCCGCGCCGCAGATGGGGGTGACGGAGCCCATGCCCTACCGCATCGCCCCGGTCATGGGCATCGCGACCACGGTGAAGGAGGAAGGCGTCTACCTCCGCCAGGTGAAGCGCGGGAACATCGTCTTCGGCGGTGGCGCGCGCAGCGAGGCATCGCTGGATACGAAGCGCGCGCGGCTCGATCCGCTGAACATGCTGGCGCAATTGCCCCACTTGGCGCGGCTGCTGCCGCCGATCCGCGCACTGTCCATCATCCGCAGCTGGAGCGGGGTGGAGGGCTACATGGCGGACGACATCCCGGTGATGGGGCCGAGCGGCAAGGTCGCCGGCCTGTTCTACGCCTTCGGCTTCTGCGGCCATGGCTTCCAGCTGGGCCCCGGCGTCGGCGCCACCATGGCGGAACTGATCGCGACCGGCAGCGCCGGCATTCCCATCGAGCCCTTCCACATCAACCGCTTCGCGCAAGGACCCCCCGGATGACGCTGCCCCCGCTCCGCCGACGCCATCTCCTGGCCAGCCTCGCGCTGGCGGGCCCCACTTTCGCCAGCCCTGCCCTGGTCAGCCCCGCACTGGCGCAAACCGGCGCCCCCATCCGCATCATCGTGCCCTTCGGCCCCGGCAGCGGCACCGACGTGACGCTGCGGATGCTGGTGCCGCGGATGACGGAATATCTGGGCCAGCCGCTGGTCATCGAGAATCGGCCGGGGGCGGGCAGCACCATCGGCACGGATGTGGTGGCGAAGGGGCCGGCGGACGGGTCGCTCTTCGTGCATGCAACCCTGTCCTCCATCGGCATCGCCGCCGCGCTGTACCGCCGCCTGCCCTATGACCCGATCCGCGACCTGGCGCCGATCGCGGCCACGGTCTTCGTGCCGCTGGTGCTGGCGGTGACGACGAAGGATTTCGAGCCACGCACGCCCGCCGCGCTGATCGAGGCACTGCGCGCGGCACCCGACCGCTACCAGTATGGCAGCAACGGCATCGGCGCCACCGGCCACCTGGCCAGCGCCAATTTCCTGACGCGGATCGGCGCGCGGGCGGTCCATGTTCCCTATCGCAGCGGGGCGGAGACGATCACCGCGCTGGTCGCGGGCCAGATCCACTTCATGCATGACATCACCGGCCTGCTGCTGCCGCACCACCAGGCGGGCACGGTCCGCTGCCTCTTCGTCACTTCCGACGAACGCTCCCCGGTGATGCCGGATGTGCCGACGCTGCGGGAAGCCGGCGTGCCGCACTACCCCGCCTATTCCTGGTTCGGCCTTTTCGGTCCCGCCGCAACGCCGCGCCCGGTGCAGGAAAGGATGTCGGCCGCCGTGCAGCATGCACTCGCCGATCCGGTGGTCGCCGGGCGGCTGGCGGAACTCGGCACGCCCACCATGCCGGGCTATGGCCCCGATCGCTTCGCCGCCTATGTGCGCGAAGAGACGGCGCTGTGGGGGCCGCTGGTGCGGGCCTCCGGCGCCACGGCGGACTGAACACCGCAGAATCTTCTGCGGCAGGGGGGTGGCGGAACATGCCACTTCCACTGTCCGGCATCGAATTGAAGCGTATCGCGCCGCCGTCCCGACCCTAGGCTTTCGCTATCAGGCAGGACGAAAGACCCGATGTCCGAGACGCGCGAGAGGACCACCGCCGTGATCGAGGACCGCGCGCGCCACGTGCCGCGCGGCGTGCTGACGGCGCATCCGCTGGTGCTGGATCGTGCCCAGGGCAGCGAAGTCTGGGACATGGATGGGCGCCGCTACCTTGATTTCGTCGGCGGCATCGGCGTGCTCAACCTCGGCCACAACCATCCGCGCGTCGTGGCGGCGGTGCAGGCGCAGCTCGGCCGCATCACCCATGCTGCCTTCCAGGTCGCGGCCTATGCGCCCTATGTCGACCTTGCACGGCGGCTGTGCGCGCTGGTCGGCGGGGGTGACGACTACAAGGCGGCCTTCTTCACCTCGGGTGCGGAGGCGGTGGAGAATGCGGTGAAGATCGCCCGCGCCCACACCAACCGCCCCGCCATCATCGCCTTCCGCGGCGGCTTCCACGGCCGCACGCTTCTGGGCACGACGCTGACGGGGATGAGCGCGCCCTACCGCCAGAATTTCGGTCCCTTCGCACCCGAAATATTCCATTCGTCCTTCCCGAACCCCTATCGCGGGATCGATGACGCGATGGCGCTCGCGGCGCTGGAGGACATCTTCGCGACGGAAGTCGCGCCGGACCGGGTGGCGGCGATCCTGATCGAGCCCGTGCAGGGCGATGGCGGCTTCCTTGCGGCATCGCCCTTCTTCCTGCGCAGCCTGCAGGAAATCGCGCATCGGCATGGCATCCTCATCATCCTGGATGAGATCCAGTCGGGCTTCGGCCGCACCGGTACGCTCTTCGCCTATGAACACGCCACGCTGAAGCCGGACCTGGTGACGGTGGCGAAAAGCCTGGCTGGCGGGCTGCCGCTATCCGGCGTGGTGGGACGCGCCGCCATCATGGACGCACCCGCGCCAGGCGGGCTCGGCGGCACCTATGGCGGCAACGCCCTGTCCTGCGCCGCGGCGCTCGGCGTGCTGGATGCCTTCGAGCATGACGGCCTGCTGCAACGTTCCGTCGCGCTGGGCGAACGCCTGAAGGCAGGGCTGGAGGCGCTGGCCCAGCGCTACGCCGTGATCGGCGATGTCCGCGGTCTCGGCTTCATGCAGGCGATCGAGATCGTGGCCGACCGCGCATCCCGAAAGCCGGATGCTGCCATGGCCCAGGCCATCATCGATGCGGCGAGGGAGGAAGGGCTGCTGGTCATCAAGTGCGGGGTCAACCGCAACGTGATCCGCTTCCTGGCGCCGCTGGTGACCACCGACGCGCAACTCGACGAAGGCCTCGGCCTGCTCGACCGCGCTCTGGCGGGGGCGACGACGCGACAAGTGTAGATCGACAGCAACGCCGGCGAAGGCCGGCCAAGGAGGCAGGGATGGCAAGCAAAGAACTGGAACTTCTCGGACAGGCCGACCAGGCCCGCGTGCTGGATGCCGTGCGCCGGGGCGCCACGAGGCGCGACCTTCTCGGCATGCTCGGCGCCGGCGGCATGGCAGCGGCAACGGCCGGCGGGGTGTTCGGCGCGGCGAAGGAAGCCGTGGCGCAGACACCGCGGCGGGGCGGGCGCATCCGCGTCTCCGGCACTTCCACCTCCACCGCCGATACGCTGGACCCCGCGAAGCAGTCGCTGTCCACCGACTATGCCCGCTGCAACATGTTCTATGACGGGCTCACCACCTTCGACGGCAGCCTGACGCCGCGGCCCGCGCTGGCGGAAAGCTGGCAGCAGGAAGGGGCGAAGGTCTGGACCTTCAAGCTGCGCCGCGGCGTCACCTTCCACGACGGCAAGCCGCTGACGGCGGAGGATGTCGTCTTCTCCCTCAATCGCCACAAGGATCCCGCCACCGCATCGCGCGCACGCTCGCTCGCCATGCCGATGACGGAGATCGTGGCGACGGCGCCGGATGAGGTGCGGATCACGCTCGACAGCCCGAATGCGGACCTGCCCGTGGTGCTGGCGACCTTCCACTTCCATATCATCAAGGCCGGCACGACGGATTTCTCCACCGCCATCGGCACCGGCGCCTTCAGCTGCCGCGAATTCCAGCCCGGCGTGCGGTCCATCGCGCAGCGCAATCCCAACTACTGGCAGACGGGCAAGGGCCACCTGGACGAGGTCGAGTTCATCGGCATCCCGGATGAGCAGGCGCGTGTGAACGCGCTGCTGTCCGGCGACGTGCAGCTGATCGCGGGCGTCGATCCGCGTTCGGTCCGCCGCATCACGCAGGCGCAGGGCCACGGCGTGTTCGAGACGAAGTCAGGCTACTACACCAACCTGGTCATGCGGCTCGACATGTCGCCGGCCAGCAACCCGGATTTCGTGCTGGCCATGAAGCACATGTTCGACCGGGAACAGATGCGCACGGCCATCCTGCGCAACTATGGCGTCGTGGGCAACGACCAGCCGATCGACCCCACCAACCGCTTCCACTTCGCGGGCCTGCCGCAGCGACCCTTCGACCTGGATCGCGCGCGATTCCACTTCCAGCGTTCGGGCGTGGGCGCCACCAGCCTGCCCCTGGTCTGTTCGCCGGCCGCGCCGAATTCCGTGGATATGGCGCAGGTGATGCAGCAGACTGGCGCCCGCATCGGCATGAACCTGGAGGTGCGGCGCGTGCCAGCGGACGGCTACTGGTCCAACCACTGGTTCAAGCATCCGCTGGGCTTCGGCGCCATCAATCCGCGCCCTTCCGCCGACATCCTGCTGACGCTCTTCTTCAAGTCCGACGCCGCCTGGAACGAAAGCGCCTGGCGCAATCCGCAATTCGACCAGTTGCTGGGCGCCGCGCGGGCGGAGACGGATGAGGCGAAGCGGCGGCAGATGTATGCCGACATGCAGGTGATGATCCACAACGGCTCCGGCATCGGCATCCCGGTCTTCCAGTCCATGTTGGATGGCCATGTCAGCCGCCTGCGGGGCCTGTCGCCCATCCCGGTCGGCAACCTCATGGGCTTCGACTTTGCCAAGCATGTCTGGCTCGACTCCTGAGATGGCGGGGCGGCGCCCATGCTGAGGCTGGTCGCCACCCGGCTCGCGCTCGGCATCGTCTCCCTGCTGCTGGTCTCGCTGGCGATCTTCGCCATCACGAGCCTGCTGCCGGGGGACGCGGCCGAGGAGTTGCTGGGCCAGTACGCGACGCGGGAGACGGTGGCAGGGCTGCGTGCCAGCCTCGGCCTCGACCTGCCCGGGCATCTTCGCTACCTCGCCTGGCTGAAGGGGCTCGCGACCGGGGATTTCGGGCGGTCGCTGGCCAGCAACATGCCGGTGGCGCAGCTCATCGGGTCGCGCCTGCCCAATTCGCTGATGCTGGCGGCGGCGACGGCGGCGGTTTCCGTCCCCGTCGCCCTGACCATCGGCATCACGGCGGCGATGTACCGTGGCAGCGCCTATGACCGCACCGTATCGATGCTGACGCTCTCCGTCGTCTCCGTGCCGGAATTCCTGGTGGCGACAGCGGCCGTCATCGTCTTCGCGGTGCAGCTGCGCTGGCTGTCGGCGCTCTCCACCACGGCGGACATCACCTCCGTCGCGCAGTTCTTCAGGGTGTTCGCACTGCCCGTCTTCGCGCTGTGCTGCGTCATCGTCGCGCAGATGGTGCGGATGACGCGCGCCGCCATCATCGACCAGCTCCGCGCCCCCTATGTGGAAATGGCGGTGCTGAAGGGGCTCGGGCCGTTCCGCGTGGTGCTGCGCCACGCCCTGCCCAACGCAATCGGGCCCATCGCCAATGCCGTCGCGCTGAGCCTGTCCTACCTGCTGGGGGGCGTCATCATCGTGGAGACGATCTTCAACTATCCCGGCGTCGCCAAGCTGATGGTGGATGGCGTGGCGCAGCGGGACCTGCCGGTGGTGCAGGCCTGCGCCATGCTGTTCTGCGCGGCCTACCTCGTCCTCGTCACCACCGCGGATATCGTCGCCATCCTGTCCAATCCCCGGCTGCGCCACCGATGATGCGTCGCCTTTCCCCCGCGGGCATCATGGGCCTGGCGATCCTGGGCTTCTGGGTGGCGATGGCGCTGTTCGGCGCCCTCATCGCCCCCCATCCCGCCGGCGCGATCGTGGACATGGAGGTCTTCCTGCCCGTCAGCGCCGATTTCCCCTTCGGCACCGACTACCTCGGCCGCGACATGCTGAGCCGCGTCCTGCACGGTACGCGCTACACGGTCGGCGTCGCACTCGTCGCGGCGGTGATGGCCAGCGGCAGCGGGCTCATGCTCGGCATGTGCGCCGCGGTCTGGGGCGGGCTGGTGGATGGCGCGATCAGCCGGGCGCTGGACACGCTGATCTCCATCCCGAGCAAGATGTTCGCCCTGGTCGTCGTCGCGGCCTTCGGGTCTTCCGTGCCGGTGCTGATCCTGATGGCCGGCATCATCTACACGCCTGGCGCCTACCGCATCGCGCGGTCGCTGGCGGTCACGGTCAACGCGCAGGATTTCGTGACGGTGGCGCGGGCACGCGGAGAGCGCACGCTCTACCTCGTCCGCGCGGAAATCCTGCCCAACATCATCGGCCCCGTCCTGGCCGATTTCGGGCTGCGCTTCGTCTACATCGTGCTGCTGCTGGCGGGGATGAGCTTCCTCGGCCTCGGCGTGCAGCCGCCCAACGCCGATTGGGGGTCACTGGTGCGGGAGAACATGGCAGGACTGCATGAGGCCGCGCCCGCGGTGCTGATGCCCGCCTTCGCCATCGCCTCCCTCACCATCGGCGTGAACCTGGCCATCGACGTGCTCGGTGGCGGCAAGCGGGAGGGGGACGGGCATTGAGCGCACCGCTGCTGGAGGTGCGCAACCTCGAGGTCCGGGCGCGCAATGCCGCGGGGCAGGAAGTGCCGATCGTCCGCGACGCCTCCTTCACCCTGGCGAAGGGCGAGGTCCTGGCCCTGATCGGCGAAAGCGGATCGGGCAAGACGACCATCGCGTTATCGCTGCTGGGCTACGCCAAGCCCGGCTGTCGTATCGCGGGCGGCAGCATCCGGCTCGGCGATACGGATGTCCTCGGCCTGTCGCGATCGGCGCTGCGCGACTTCCGCGGCCGCCGCGTCTCCTACGTCGCGCAATCCGCCGCCGCGTCCTTCAACCCGTCGCTGAGCATCATGGCGCAGGTGACGGAGATGGCGATGCTGCACGGCATCGGCAGCAAGGCGGAAGCCGAGGCCCGCGCCATCGCACTGTTCCGCGCCCTGGCCCTGCCCGACCCCGCCCATATCGGCGCGCGTTATCCGCATCAGGTCTCGGGCGGGCAGTTGCAGCGGCTGATGGCAGCCATGGCGCTGATCGCGGAGCCGGAACTGGTGGTGCTGGACGAGCCCACCACCGCCCTCGATGTCACAACGCAGATCGAGGTCCTGCGCGCCTTCAAGCAGGTCGTGAAGGGCAGCGGCGTCAGCGCCGTCTACGTCTCCCACGATCTCGCCGTCGTCGCCCAGATGGCGGACCGCATCCTCGTGCTGCGCAACGGGGAGATGCAGGAGATCGGGCCGACGGGTGAGATCCTGTCCACGCCGAAGCACCCCTACACGCAAAGCCTGCTGGCCGCGGCAGCGCCCACGCCACGCGGTGCCGCCGCCGCGCCGGATGCGCCCCCCCTGCTGCAGGTGCGCGGCCTGACCGCGGGCTATGGCCGCGCGGATGCGGCCGGCATGCCGGCCCTGCCCGTGCTGCGCGATATCGACTTCACCATCCGCCGGGGCTCCTCCCTGGGCGTGATCGGGGAAAGCGGCAGCGGCAAATCCACGCTTGCGCGCGTGATCGCCGGGCTGCTGCCGGCGGCGCGTGGCCAGGTCATGCTGGATGGCGCGTCACTGCCGCCGGCGCTGGCCCAGCGCACGCCGGCGCAGCTTCGCCGCATCCAGCTGGTGTTCCAGAGCGCGGACACCGCGCTGAACCCGCGCGCCTCCGTCGCCGCCATCCTCGGACGGCCGATCGAATTCTTCCACGGCGCGAAGGGCGCGGCGGCCGATGCGCGCGTGAAGCGGCTGCTCGATCTCGTTCAATTGCCCGCTTCCGTCGCCACTCGCCAGCCCGGCGAATTGTCCGGCGGGCAGAAGCAGCGCGTGAACCTGGCCCGCGCGCTGGCAGCGGAACCGGACCTGATCCTGTGCGACGAGGTGACCTCCGCGCTCGATACCATCGTCGGCGCCGCGATCCTCGACCTGATGGACGGGCTGCGGCGGGAACTCGGCCTCTCCACCATGTTCATCAGCCACGACCTGCACACGGTCCGCAGCGTCTGCGATGAGGTGATGGTGCTCTATGCCGGCGAACGCGTGGAGGCCGGCAGCCGCCGCGCCATCCAGGAGGCGCCCTGGCATCCCTACACCAACCTGCTGATCTCCTCCGTGCCCGAATTGCGCCAGGGCTGGCTGGAACAGCGCGGCAGCGTGCGGGGGCCGGAAGCGGCCGCCGGCGCCAGGCCGGCCTGCGCCTTCTTCACGCGCTGCGGGCTCGCCATGCCCGGCCTCTGCGACGTCACGCCCCCGCCGCGCCGCACCCTCGCCAAGGGCGCCGAGATCCTCTGCCACCGCGACGAGGCGGCCCTGATGCAGGCGGCTATTCCAGCCGGTCCTTGAGGCCGTACCAGGCCCCGACGAGCGGCAGGAACCAGGGCGTGCCGTAGTTGAAGCGGATCGCCTTCCAGTCGAGCCGCGCCAGCGGATTGGCGCCGGCCTCGCCCGCCATCACCCGCGCCATCTGCTGGCCGAGATGCACGGACATCTGCGCGCCGTGGCCGGACAGGCCCATGGCGTAGAACAGCCCCTCATGCTCGCCGGCGCGCGGCAGGCGATCCTCCGTCATGTCCACCAGGCCACCCCAGCAGTAGTCCAGGCGCACGCCACGCAATTGAGGAAAAGTGGCGTCGAGCTGCGCGCGCAGCACATCGCCGCTTTTCGCGTCCTCGGTCGGGTTGGACATCGCGAAGCGCGCGCGGCCGCCCCAGATCAGCCGGTCATCGGGGCTGATTCGGAAGTAGTTGCCGATGTACTTGCTGGTTGTCGCCGTGCGCCGCGTCGGCATGATGCTGTCGAGTTGCGCGGGTGTCAGCGGCTCCGTCACCACGATGAAACTGCCGACCGGCACCAGGCGGCGGCGGAACCAGGCGAAGGGCCCCTCCCGGCTGGGCCCCGTCGCGACCAGCACCTGCGCGGCCTCGATCGTGCCCTTCGGCGTCACCACGCGATGCGCATGGCCCTGAAGGCGCGTGAGGGCGGTGACGGGCGCATCCTCGATGATCCGCGCGCCGGCGCGCGATGCCGCGTCCGCCAGACCAGCGCCGAAGCGGCCCATATGCATCATGGCGCTCTTCCGATAGAGCAGCCCGCCGAAGAAGGAATCCGACCCGATCTCCTCCCGGATCCGCTCGCGCGGCACCAATTCGGTGTCGGGGTCGCAGTCGCGGTTCAGAATTTCGAAGCTGCGGGCGAGCTTGTCGTAATGCGCGGGCTTGGCGGCCAGCTTGATCTTGCCGGCGCGGCGGAAGTCGCACTGGATCTGCTCCTCCCGCACGATGCGTTCCACCGTGTCCACCGCCGCATCGAAGGCGTGGTACAGCGCGCGGGCATGGTCGGCCCCCAGCGTGGCGGCCAGGCCCGCATAGGCATGCGCCGTGCCGTTGTTGACATGCCCGCCATTGCGGCCGGAGGCGCCGGCCGCGACCTTGGCCGCTTCCAGCACGACGACGGAAGCCCCGCGCCGCGCCAGCGCCAGCGCTGCGGAAAGCCCCGTGAAGCCCGCCCCCACCACCACCACATCGGCGCGCCCTTCCACCGGCCCGGCATGGGCGCCGGCGAAGGGCTTCGCGGTATCGAGCCAGTAGGAGGCGAGCTTCATCGCACCCTCACACGCCGATCAGCTTGGCCAGGCCCTCGATCGTCGTCGCCTGGTGGGCGCCGTAATAGGGGATCTCCGGCTCATAGCCGCGATTGACGAACAGCGTGTTCGCCACGCCGAGGCCATAGGCCGGGACGATGTCGTATCGGTAGCTGGCGGAGACGTGCAGCACATCCTGCGGCCCGCAGCCCAGCATGTCGAACATGTATTCGAAGGCCTGCATGCGCGGCTTGTAGGCCTGCGCCTGCTGCGCGGTGAAGACCTTGTGGAAGGGTGCTTCCAGCAGCGCGACGTTGGACATGATCTGGTCGTCCGACGCGTTCGACAGGATCACCAGCGGCACCCTTGCCGCCACGCGCTTCAGCGGCTCGGGCACATCGGCGTGCGGACCCCATGTGGGCACGGCCTCATACAGCGCCTGGCCATCGGCTTCGCGGAAGGCCACGCCATGCTTGCGGCAGGTGCGTTCCAGCGAAGCCTTGAGCACATCGACATAGGGCGCCCAGGCGCCCAGCACCTGGTCGAAGCGGTACCAGGTGAAATCACGCAGGAACTCCGGCATCAGGCCTTCCGGCACGCGGTCGGCCATCAGGCCGCGGGTGACTTCGCCGACCTGGAACCAGGTGAGCGTGCCGTAGCAGTCGAAGGTGACGTATTTCGGCCGGAGATTCGTCATGGGCCTGCGCTCCCGCATCGGTGACGGATCATGCTAGGCGCGGCAGCGGCGCAGGGAAGGTGTTGCGCGCGGGCGCGTGGCGCAGATCCTGCTGTTTCGCACGGCGGCGACGGCAGCGGCTGCGCGGGGCGCGACAAAGTGGAAAATGCCTGAAAGCCCCCGAACTTCGGAAGCCCATGCTTCGCACCCCGGTGCAGCCTTGCCTGCCAGACGGAGGGTCAGGATGAAGGCGCAAGCCGATGCACAACCGATCATGCGGGCGCTGCTGCCCGCGGATCTGGAGGCCGCGCAGGCGCTATCCGCCGCCGTGCGGTGGCCACACCGGACGGAGGATTGGCACTTCGCACTCGGCATCGGGGAGGGCATCGCGCTGGAGGCAGCGCGCAAGCTGGTCGGCACCGCCATCACCTGGTCCTTCGGCCCGGATTGGGGAACGCTCGGCATGGTGATCGTGGCGCCGGCCCATCAGGGGCGGGGGCTGGGGCGGCGGCTGATGGAAGCCTGTATCGTGCAGCTGGGCCCGCGCGGCATCCAGTTGCACGCGACGCCGGAAGGAGAGCCGCTGTACCGCAGCCTGGGCTTCGCCCCCACCGGCGCCATCCGCCAGCACCAGGGCGCGGCCTTCAGCCTGGGCTTCCAGGCGCCACGCCCGGGCGAACGCCTGCGCCCCGCGGGGCGCGCGGACCTCGGCGTGCTGGCGGCACTGGACACCGCCGCCTGCGGCATGGCGCGCGCGCCGATGCTGGCGGCGCTGCTGGGGGATGCGGAGGCGATCGTGCTGGACCGCGGCGGCCTGGCCTGCGGCTACGCGATGCTGCGCCGCTTCGGCCGCGGCAAGGTCATCGGCCCCGTCGTCGCCCCGGATGAGGAAGCGGCGCGGCTGCTGGTGGCGCATTGGCTGGGCCAGAAGCAGGGCGAATTCCTGCGCATCGACGTGACGGATGACAGCGGCCTCTCCCCCTGGCTGCAGGCGGCGGGGCTGCCGGAGGTGGATGTGGTCACGCGCATGGCCCGCGGCACGCCGGCCACGCCCGCCGCGGTGCGGACCTTCGCCCTGGCCAGCCAGGCGCTGGGCTGATGGCGCTGGTCTACAAGGCAGATCCCGTCCGCGGCGCCGAATGGGCACGCATCCTGGCCCGGAAGCGCCCCGGCCTGGCCTTCCATGTCTGGCCGGAGACAGGCGATCCCGAGGCAGTCCGCTACCTCGCGGCCTGGCTGCCACCGGAAGATTTGGCGACGCGCTTTCCGAAGCTGGAGGTCGTGTTCTCCGTCGGCGCCGGGGTGGACCAGTTCGATCTTTCCGCGCTGCCGACACATGTTCCGCTGGTGCGGATGGTGGAGCCCGGGATCTTCGGCGGCATGGTGGAATACGTCACCATGGCGGTGCTGGCGCTGCACCGGGACATGCCGGCCTATCTGGGCCAGCAACGGGAAGGGCGATGGCAGCCCATCCGCGTGCACCCGGCATCGCGCCGCCGCGTCGGCATCCTCGGCCTTGGCGAGTTGTCGCGCGCGGTGCTGGCGGCCCTCGCCCCCTTCGGCTTCCGGCTTTCCGCCTGGAGCCGTTCGGCACGCGCCGTCCCGGGGGTGGAGACCCATGCCGGGGCAGCGGCGCTGCCGGGCTTCCTGCAGGACTGCGACATCCTGGTCTGCCTGCTGCCGCTGACGGCGGAAACGAGGGGCATGCTCGGGCGCGACCTTTTCGCGCAGTTGCCGCGCGGCGCCTGCCTGGTGAACCCGGGACGGGGCGGGCACCTGGTGCAGCAGGATCTGCTGGCGGCGCTTGATTCCGGGCAGCTCTCCGCCGCCATCCTGGACGTGGCGGAGCCCGAGCCATTGCCGCCCGGCCACCCCTTCTGGACCCATCCCCGCATCTGGCTGACGCCGCACATCGCCAGCATGACCCAGCCGGAAACCGCGGTGGACGCAGTGCTGGACAATATCGACCGGCATGCGCGCGGGGAGCCGATGCTCGGCCTGGTGGATCGCGCGCGGGGCTACTAGGCGCGCTTGCCGCGCGCGGGGCTACTAGGCGCGCTTGCCGCGCGCGGGGCTACTGACCGCGCTTCCCGCTTGTCAGACCGCCACGGTGGAATCTACCGTGTCGGCAACGAATGAGGCTTCACATCGCATGGACACCGGGCTCCCGAAGCTCGACCGCATCGACCTGCGCATTCTTGTCCACCTCCAGAAGAATGCGCGGGTGACGAATGTGGAACTGGCGGATGCCGTAGGGCTTTCCGCCAGCCCCTGCCTGGTGCGCGTGAAGCGGCTGGAGAAGGCAGGATACATCACCGGCTACGGCGCCGACATCCAGCTGCGCAAACTGGGTGAGACCACCTCCATCTTCACCGAGGTGACGCTGGCGGACCACCGCATGCAGGACTTCTCCCGCTTCGAGAATGCGATCCGCGGCGTCGATGAGATCCTGGAATGCCACCTGGTTTCCGGCGGCTACGACTACATGCTGAAGTTCCTGACGCGTGGCATCCAGCACTACCAGGAGATCATCGAGACCCTGCTGGCGCGCAACATCGGGATCGAGAAATACTTCTCCTACGTCGTCATCAAGTCCGTCTTCGTGAAGCGCCACTACCCGCTGGAGAAGTTCTTCGAGGAGTGACGGCCGAAGCTGCCGCGCCCAGCACCGCTTCCGGCACGAAACACCGCCACGGCATCGCTTTCCGCCACGCCCGCGCCGCGTGTGGCGGCAGGATCGGCGTCAGGCGAGGACAGGAGAGCGCGGCATGGAATCGCAGGAGCCGAAGGCACTGACCTTCGACGTGGTCGGCACCATCATCGATTTCGAAACCGGGCTGCTCCGCTACCTCCGCGCTGCCTGCGGGCCGGCGGCGGCGGCGTTGCCGGATGGCGTCATCCTCGATGCCTATCGCGCCGCACGGGGCGCGCCGGATGTCTGGCGTTTCCCGGATGATCTGGAACGCGTCTACCACCAGATCGCGCCCGCACTCGGCCTGCCGGACGATGCCGCCATCGCCACGGGCTTCGCGCAATCCGTGAAGGACTGGCCGCCCTTTCCGGACAGCGTGGCGGCGCTGGAACGCCTCGGCCGCCGCTACCACCTGGTGGCGATGACCAATGCCGCGCGCTGGGCGCTGGACCTGATGGCCGCGCGGCTCGGGAACCCGTTCCATGACACGGTCTCCTGCGACGACGCGCTGTGCGAGAAGCCGGACCCGCACTATTTCGCCTTCGCCCGCGGCCGCATCAGCCGCGATGGCATCACGAAGAACCAGATCCTGCATGTGGCGCAAAGCCAGTACCACGATATCGGCGTGGCGAAGGCGCTGGGCTACACGGTCTGCTGGGTCGAACGGCGGAAGGGCATGGCGGGATCGGGCGGCACCATCACCGCGGCGCAGCCGACGGTGCCGCACTACCACGTGGCAACGCTGTCCGAACTGGCCGATATCGCTGAATCAGGCGGGCTGCTGATGCGGGCATGAAGCCCGCCGCAGGGGCTGCGCGCCTTCGCCCCGCTGGGCGCCACGGTCATCCTCGGCCGGGGGCGTCCTTCAGCGCGCAGGCGGCGGCGTTGCTGAGGATCTCGGCCGCGCGGTCGCCGCCGCGGTAGGGCAGCGTGGCCCAGGCGCCGTCGAACAGCGTCGCCAGCGTGTCCGCCACCATCTCCGGCTCATCGATCCCGGCCTGCTTCACCAGGCCCACCATCGTGTCGCGCATCCGCCGCTTCTGCGCGGCCACCAGGCGATGCGTGGGGTGGTCCGGATCGGGGAATTCCGCCTGGGAGAACAGCACCGGGCAGCCGTGGAAATCCAGGTTGCCGCAATGCCCGGCGTTTCCACCGGCCAGGCCATCGCCGCGGTGGAGCAGGTGTTGAAGAACCTTGCGGAGGGCTTCACCCACGAATGGACGGAGATCGCGCTCCAGGAATGCATCGCCGGCAACGCGGCGCCGATCGCCTTCGGGCTCGCGGTGGTCTTCGTCTTCCTGATGCTGGCGGCCATGTATGAAAGCTGGCTGCTGCCGCTGGCGGTGGTGCTGATCGCGCTGATGTCGGTGCTGGCCTTGCTGCTCGGCGTCCGCGACGCGGGGCTCGACAACAACGTGCTGGTGCGGGTGGTGCTGGTGGGCCTGGCCGCGAAGAACGCGATCCTGATCGTCGAATTTGCCCGTGCGGCGGAGGAGGAAGGGATGACGCGCTGGGAGGCCGCGGCTGCAGCGGCACGCACCCGGCTTCGCCCGATGCTGATGACCAGCCTCGCCTTCATCCTCGGCGTGCTGCCGCCGGCGATCGCGGCTGGCGCGGGGGCGGAGATGCGGCAGAGCCTCGGCGTCGCGGTCTTCTACGGCATGCTGGGCGTGACGATCTGCGGCCTGGTGTTCACGCCGGTCTTCCACGTGCTGGCCCGCGCCCTGGGGCGTCGTCGCCTGCCGGCGGTAGTGCCGGCGGCCGCGCCGGGCTGAGGCGCGCAGCCATTCCCGTGCATGGCCATTTCGGCCGTTGCGCTGGACTGGCAGGTGCCACGCCTGTTCGGGCTGGCGGCACGCTTACGGGGCGGGGCGTTCGGCTTGTCCTGTCGCATCGGTGGCCACCCCACGGGACCGCAGCGCGCCATGGCTCACCCGAACCCTGCGGGGAGGTTCTGTTCAATCTATCCGGCTGCCTGGAGGCATTTTCGTAGGAAAGCCGGACCGGGTCCGGAGCGAGGGAAATCGTTGGTAGCGGCGAGCGGACTTGAACCGCTGACCCCGGCATTATGAGTGCCGTGCTCTAACCAGCTGAGCTACGCCGCCCCAAGCGTCGCGGCCGCCCCAGGGGCGCCCGCCATCGGCGCGCGAGTTACGCCGCCGCCCCTTCCCTGTCAATCGCACCCATGCCCGGCGCACCCATGTCCGACGCACCCATGTCCGGCGCACCCATGTCCGGCGCACCCGTGGCCGAAGCACCCGTGGCCAGAGAGGCCGCACGGAGGAACCCGCCCCCCAGCACGCGGTCCCCGTCATAGACCACGCAGGCCTGGCCCGGGGCCGCGATGTTCGGCTCCTCCAGCGTCACGCGCAGCAGGCGCTCCGTGGCGTCCCAGCGCATCACGCCGGGGCGCGGTGCCTCACGCCCCCGCAGCTTCACCTGGACGGCCACAGGACCCTCAGGCGGCGTGCTGAGCCAGTTCACCTCGCCCGCCACCACCTCCGCCTGCGGCAGGGCCGCGCGGGGGCCGACGACGACGCGCCGGCGCGGCGCATCGATGGCGGCGACGAACAGGCGTTCCTGCGTGCCGCCCACGCCGATACCGCGCCCCTGGCCCACGGTGAAGCGCCCGATGCCCTCATGCCGCCCCAGCACCTGGCCGGAGAGGTCCACGATCTCGCCGCCCTCCGCCGTCTCCGGCCGCAGCTTCGCCACGAGGCGGTCGTAGCGGCCTTCCGGCACGAAGCAGATGTCCTGGCTGTCCGGCTTCTGCGCCACCGCCAGGCCGAGCCTCTCCGCCACCGCCCGCACCGCCGCCTTGTCCGGCATGTCGCCGAGGGGAAAGCGGGCGAAATCCAGCTGGTGCTGCGTGGTCGCGAACAGGAAGTAGGACTGGTCCCGCGCGGGATCGACGGCGCGGTGAAGCTCCGCCCCACCGGGGCCTTCCACGCGGCGGGCATAATGGCCAGTGGCCATCGCCTCGCAGCCGAGGTCGCGGGCCATCTCGACCAGATCCTGGAACTTCACGGTCTGGTTGCAGCGCACGCAGGGGATCGGCGTCTCACCGCGGGCATAGGTCGCGGCGAAATCATCGATGACTGCGGCGCGGAACCGCGCCTCCCGGTCCAGCACGTAATGCGGGATATCGAGGGTATCGGCCACGCGGCGGGCATCATGGATGTCCTGCCCCGCGCAGCAGGCGCCCTTCTTCTGCACGGCCGCGCCGTGGTCATAGAGCTGGAGCGTGGCGCCGATGACCTCGTGCCCCGCCTCCTTCATCAGCGCGGCGACCACGCTGCTGTCCACGCCCCCGGACATGGCGACCAGGATGCGCATCAGGCGGCGTCCAGGCCCTGCTGCCAGAAGCGCGCTTCCAGCCGTGCGGCTTCCGAGAAGGTTCCCGACAGGCTGCGGAAGCGCGCGGCGCCGCCATGGCTTTCGCCTAGCGCATCGATCCGCGCCGCCGCCGCCCGCGCCATCGCCTGGTAGGCAGGCGACCCGTAGCTGTCGATCCAGCTCTGGTAGGGATTTTCGCCAGTTCGCCGCTTCGGGTCGGCCAGGATGCGCAAGGCGACCTCGGCATAGCCCACCGTGCAGGGGGCCAGCGCCACTTCCAGGTCCAGGATGTCGCCGGCCAGGCCGCGGTCGATCACGTAGCGGGTGTAGCTGACGGTCTCGGCACTCTCCGGCGTCCCACGCACCACCGCCTCCGGGATGCCCCATTCCGCGCAATAGGTCAGGTGCAGCGACGTCTCGGCCAGGATGGCGCCGATGGAGGCGGTCTTCTCCCGCATCGCCTCGATGCTCTCCGCCTTGAAGACGGCCAGCGCCTTGGCGCGCGCGAAGTGGATCAGGAACAGATAGTCCTGGATCAAATAGGTGCGGAACGCCGCGAGCGGCAGCGTGCCGTCGGACAGGCCCTGCACGAAGGGGTGCCAGGTGTAGGCCACCCAATCCTGCGCGCAGCCGTCGCGGAGGCGCCGGTACAGCCCGCCTTCGCTGCCGAAATCATGCTCCCCAGCGGGGATCCACGCCGGGGTTCCCATGATCCGCCCCCCGTCTCAGCCGCCGGCGTTGCGCGTGCCGGCGGGCAGCTTCACCACCAGCCCGTCCAGCGCATCGGTCATGATGATCTGGCAGCCCAGGCGGCTCGTCTCCTGCAGGTCGAAGGCGAGGTCGAGCATGTCCTCCTCATCCTCCGTGGCCTCGGCCAGCTTGCCGTACCAGGACCCGTCCACGATGACGTGGCAGGTGGAGCAGGCGAGGCTGCCCTCGCAGGCGCCCTCGATATCCACGCCGTGCTTGTGCGCGATCTCCAGCACCGACAGGCCGAGGGGTGCTTCCACCTCCTTCTTGTTCCCGTCGCGCTCGATGAAGGTCATCTTCGGCATGTCAGGCCCTTATTCCGCCGCGCCCACCGGGCGGGGTGTCCGCGCGGCCGCCAGCTTGTCCGGTGATCAGGTTGCTTCGATCGATTGCATGGCCGCTTGCCAGGCGCGGGAAAGCGCCCTTGCCGCAAGGTCCACATCCGCTGGCGACGTAAAGCGACCGATGCCGATGCGCAAGGTGGAACGCGCCCGTGCCTCGTCAACCCCGAGCGCCTTCAGCACATAGGAGGTCTCGACCTCTGCCGAGGAACAGGCCGAGCCGGTGGAGACACAGACCTCCGCCGCCGCCGCCATGATGGCCTGGGCGGTGACGCCGCCGGGAAAGCTGACGGAAAGGTTGCCCGCCACCCGCCGGTCCATCGACCCGTTCACCGCCACCCCCGGCACCGCGGCCGACAGCGCGGCCAGGAACCGGTCCCGCTGCCCGGCGATGCGCCCGGAATCCAGCCCACCCTCCAGCGCCGCGATCCGGCAGGCCTCCCCGAACCCCACCACCAGCGGCGCCGGCAGGGTGCCGGACCGCAACCCCCTTTCCTGCCCGCCGCCGGAAAACAGCGGCGCGAGGCGCACGCGCGGGCGGCGGCGGACATAGAGCGCCCCGATGCCCTTGGGGCCGTAGACCTTGTGCCCCGACAGGCTCAGCAGATCCGCGCGGATGTCCTGCACATCGATCGCGACGCGCCCCGCCGCCTGCGCCGCATCGGTGTGGAACAGCGCGCCATGGCGCTTCACGACCTCCCCGATCGCGGCGAGGTCCTGCGCCACGCCCACCTCGTTGTTCACCGCCATGACGGAGACGAGCAGCGTCGGCGCCTCCGCCAGGGTGCGGTCCAGCAGATCCAGGTCCAGCAGCCCATCGGGGCCGACCGGCAGCACCACCGGCTCGAACCCCTCCGCCGCCAAATCCTTCACGCTCTCCAGCACGCATTTATGCTCGGTCGCCACGGTGACGACGCGCAGCCGGTCCGTGCCCTGCGCCTTGGCGAAGCGCGCGGCGCCCTTGATGGCCAGGTTGTTGGCCTCCGTGGCGCCGGAGGTGAACAGGATTTCCGAGGCCTCGGCCCCGATCAGCGCCGCGACATGCCCGCGCGCCGCTTCCACCGCCGCCTCCGCCGCCTGGCCCATGGCGTGCTCGACGGAGCCCGGATTGGCGAAATTCTCCTCCCACCACGGGCGCATCGCCGCCAGCACGCGGGGATCGACCGGCGTGGTGGCGTGGTTGTCGAGGTAGATGGGCCGGTTGGCCAGGGTCATGTTGGAGCGTGTCATGGCGCCCCCTATGTGGCGCCTGCCACGGCCTTGCGCGAGAGCCTGGCACGCATGGCGGACCACGCCGCCAGGAAACGCTCCGCGGCATCGGCGGGCGCGTCCCAGGGCAGCGACACCCGGATGGCCGACCCCGCCGCCTCCCCCAGCCCCATCGCCGCCAGCACATGGCTGGCCTTCACCTTGCCGGACGAACAGGCCGAGCCCGCGGAGACCTGCACCCCCGCGAGGTCGAGCGCGATCACCTGCGTTTCCGCCGCCACCCCCGGCAGCACCAGGCTGGCGGTATTGGGCAGGCGCGGCGCGGCGGCGCCGGCAACCATCGCGCCGGCGCCCGCCTCGATCGCGTCCCGCAGCGACGCCAGGCGCGCGGCGGCGGCGGGGTCGGCGGCCTCCGCCGCGGCGCCGAGGCCCGCGATGGCCGGCAGCGCCTCCGTCCCCCCGCGCCGGCCGCGTTCCTGCCCACCGCCGCCGATCAGCGCCGGCAGGTCGATCCCCGGCCGCAGCAGCAGCGCCCCGGCGCCCTTGGGCCCGCCCAGCTTGTGGCCGGAGATCGCCAGGCTGTCGGCGTCCCCCAGCGCCAGCGGCACCCGCCCCGCCGCCTGCACGCCATCGACATGCAGCAGCGCGCCATGGGCCCGGCAGAGCGCGGCGGCTTCGGCCAGGGGGTGCAGCACCCCGGTCTCGTTGTTCGCCGCCATCAGGCAGACCAGCGCAAGCGGGCCCTCGGCCAGGGCGGCTGCCAGCGCCGCCAGGTCCAGCGTGCCGTCTTCCCGCACCGGCAGCAGCGTGGCGCCGGGCGCGGCCGCCAGCACGGCCGGGTGTTCCGTGGCGCCCACCAGCAGGCGCCGCCCGCGGCCCAGCGCCGCGATGGCGATCGCGTTCGCCTCCGTGCCGCCGCTGGTGAAGACAACCTCGCCCGGCGCCACGCCGAAGCGCGACGCCACCTGGTCCCGCGCCGCCTCCAGCACCCGCCGGGCCGCCCTGCCCGCGCCATGGACCGAGGACGGGTTGCCCACCAGGTCCAGCGCCCGGATCACCGCCGCCCGGGCTTCCGGCCGCAGCGGCTCCGTCGCGTTGGCATCAAGGTAGAGAGGCATGGTCCGTCATCACCGGCGCGATGGCCCGGCCCAGCACCTTGCCGCCGATCACATCCGCCAGCGTCACCGCCGCCAGGAACAGCCTGATCTGGTCGCCGAGCTCCGCCCAGAGGTCATGCGTCAGGCATCGCTGGCCCGCGAGGCAGCCCGGCCCGCCATCGTCGCAGCGTGTGGCGTGGATGGGCTCGTCCACCGCCTCGACGATATCGGCGATGGAAATCGCCCCCGCCCCCCGCGCCAGGCGGTACCCGCCCCCCGGCCCGCGGGTGGAGACGACGAGGCCGGCGCGCCGCAGCGGGCCGAACAATTGTTCGAGATAGGCGAGGGACAGATGCTGGGCGCTGGCGATCTCCGCCAGGCTGACCTGCCCGCGCGACCCCCTGCCCTCGGCCACCGCCGAGTCGTCCCGCGCCGCCAGTTCGACCATGGCCATGACGGCGTAGCGGCCCCGGGTGGAGAGTCTCATGGGTCACTCCCGCCCGGCGTGTGGCTTTGTCCCGCAAATCCCCCTGGGGGCGAGTGGCGGTGTCCACTGTCCGGAACGTGAGCCTTACAAGGCCGCCTCAGCAGCAGGAAGATGCGGGCCATGCCATGAATCCGATATGAAACCTGCCCGCGCCTCACCTATATTGCGGCCACCCTGGGGCTCGGGAGCCCGCCCTGGGGTGACCTCGGGCGCGGGCCTTCCGCGTCCACCAGAGCCAAGACCGGAGCCGAATGACCGCGACGTCCTGTCGCCATCAGGAGGCTATTGTTCCCGACCAGCGCCGTCAACAAACGGCACTGGGCCCAGAAGGGGCGGGAATGCCGATAACATCAGGTCTGGCCCTGTGTCGTGTCCGAGGCGCGTCGCGGCGGCGGCGCGGGTGGTTCCCCAAACGGCCAGGTGGCGGATGCCTCGTGCAGCCCGCCCCCGGTCATGGTGCGCGATGGTCGGGTAGGGCAGAGGCCCGGCCCATCGCGGACCCAACACGGACTGGATCGAAGGAACGATGCCCGAAGTCATGTTCGCCGGCCCCGACGGCCGGCTTGAGGGTCGTTATCACCATGCGAAGCAGGCCCATGCGCCGGTCGCGCTGATCCTTCACCCGCACCCGCTGCATGGCGGGACCATGAACAACCGGATCGTTCATGCCCTGTACCAGCGCTTCCAGGCGATGGAGTTCTCCACCCTCCGCTTCAACTTCCGCGGCGTGGGCCGCAGCCAGGGCCGCTACGATGGCGGGATCGGGGAGATCTCGGACGCCGCGGCGGCGCTCGACTTCCTCCAGGCCGTCAACCCGAACGCCTCCTCACTCTGGGTCGCGGGCTATTCCTTCGGGTCCTATGTCGGGATGCAGCTGCTGATGCGGCGGCCGGAAATGGGCGGCTTCGTCAGCGTCTCCGCCCCGGCCAGCCACTATGATTTCGGCTTCCTCGCCCCCTGCCCCTGCAACGGCCTGATGCTGCATGGCGCGGATGACGAGCTGGTTCCGGAAAGCAGCGTGCGCAAGCTTGTCGACAAGCTGAATACCCAGAAGGGCATCCGCATCGACTACCGCGTGATGCCGGGCGCCGGCCACATCTTCACGCCCCCCCAGGCCGAACAGGTGGCCGATGCGGCGGAAGACCATGTGATGGGCGTGCTCAACCGCGGCCGCATGGCGCTCGCGGCCGACTGATACGCGTGCATCACTGATACAATCGGCACGGCGCGCGGCACCCCCGCGCGCCGTTTCGCGTTCTACAGCAGCGAACCCACCAGGCGCCCGCCGGGCAGCGGCTGTGGGCAGCCGGTGGTGCCCGGGAAGGTCAGCGGCAGGCCGCGCCAGGTGCGGGCCGCCAGCACGCCGAAGGCCTGGGCTTCCAGCGCATCGCCATTCCAGCCCGCGACCTCCACGGCCCGCACCGGTTCCGCCAAGGCGGCATTGAGGGCGCGCATCATGGCGGGGTTGCGCCGCCCACCGCCGGCGACCAGCCATTGCACCGGCGGCTCCGGGAAGTGCCGCGCCGCGGCCGCCACGCAGACGGCGGCGAAGGCGACCAGCGTCGCCGCGCCATCGGCGGGGGAGAGCGCGCCCGCCCCGGCCTCCCGCAGCGCGCGGTCGAAATCGAGGCGATCCAGCGATTTCGGTGGCGGCGCCAGCAGCCAGGGATGGTCCAGCATATGGGCCATGACCCCGCCATCCACCTGCCCGGCCAGCGCCAGGCGGCCGTCGCGGTCGAAGGCCTCCCCGGTATGCAGGCGCAGCCAATCATCCAGCGGGCCATTGGCGGGGCCGGTATCGAAGGCCACCAGCGACCCATCCGCGCCGATCCAGGTGACGTTGGCGACTCCGCCGAGGTTCAGCACCGCCAGCGGCTTCGGCAGGTCCCGCGCCATGGCGGCATGGACCACCGGCACCAGCGGCGCCCCCTGCCCGCCCGCGGCGACATCGGCGCTGCGGAAATCATGGGCGACGGTCATCCCCGTCTCCCGCGCCAGGCGCTGGGCATCGCCCACCTGCCAGGTGAAGCCGGCGGCGTTCACGCCGGGGCGGGCGGGGCGGTGCAGGATGGTCTGGCCGTGGAAGCCGATGACATCCGCCGGCCAGCCGATGGCGCGCACCGCCTCCACATGCCGGTCCGTCAGCCGGGCGACGCAATCCAGCAGGAAGGGATCGTCCGGCGGCGTTTCCGGCGCGCGATCCAGCAATTGCCGCAAATCGCGGCGCAGCGCCGGGTCATAGGGCAGCGTCAGCACCGGGCCCAATCGCCCGATCGCCTCCCCATCCGTTTCCACCCAGGCGGCATCCACCCCATCGAGGGAGGTCCCGCTCATCAGCCCTATGGTTCGCAGCATCCCCCCAACGTGCTACGCCGCGCGCCGCCGGGAAAGACCCGGACAGCCGATGACGGACCCCCATGACCATCACCAGCGACTTCCTGCGCATCGCCAAGGAACGCGGCTACATCCACCAGACCTCTGATGAGGCGGAACTGGATGCCGCGCTGAACAAGGGGGGGCTCACGGCCTATATCGGCTATGACTGCACGGCGGACAGCCTGCATGTCGGCCACCTCATGCCAACGATGCTGCTGCGGCTCCTCCAGAAGACCGGCGGCCGGCCCATCGCGCTGATCGGCGGCGGCACCACCAAGGTGGGCGATCCCTCCGGCAAGGATGATGCCCGGCAGTTGCTGACGGATGAGGTCATCGAGACCAACAAGATCGGCATCCGCCGGACCTTCGAGGCGCTGCTGGATTTCAACGCCGGCGCGCTGATGCTCGACAATGCCGAATGGCTGGATGGGCTGCGCTACATCCCCTTCCTGCGCGATATCGGCCGGCATTTCAGCGTCAACCGCATGCTGACCATGGACAGCGTGCGCCTGCGCCTGGAACGGGAGCAGCCGCTGAGCTTCCTCGAATTCAACTACATGCTGCTGCAGTCCTACGACTTTCTCGAACTGCATCGCCGCCACGGCGCGGTGCTGCAGATGGGCGGGTCGGACCAGTGGGGGAACATCATCATGGGGGCGGAGCTGATCCGCCGCGTGGCCGGTGGCCATGCCCATGTGCTGACCACGCCGCTGCTGACCACCGCTTCCGGCGCCAAGATGGGCAAGACGGCCTCGGGCGCCGTCTGGCTGAACCCCGACCGCCTCTCCCCCTATGATTACTGGCAGTACTGGCGGAACACGGAGGATGCGGATGTCGGCCGCTTCCTCGCGCTCTTCACCGAACTCCCCATGGAGGAGGTCCGGCGCCTCGGCGCGCTGGCGGGTGCCGAGATCAATGAGGCGAAGAAGATCCTCGCCACCGAGGCCACCGCCATCCTGCATGGCCGGGACACCGCCGACGGCGCCGCCGAGACCGCGCGCCGGGCCTTCGAACAGGGCGAGGCGGCGGAGACGCTGCCGAGCCTGGTGGCGACCCTGCCGGCCGGAATCATCGACCTGCTGGCGGAGGCCAAGCTTGTCGCCAGCAAGGGGGAGGCCCGTCGGCTGATGGCGCAGGGCGGCGTGCGGCTGAACGATGCGCCCGTCTCCGACGTGGCGGCGCTGGTGACGGCGGCGGATCTGCGCGATGGCGCGGCCAAGCTCTCGCTCGGCCGGAAGAAGCATCTGCTGGTGCGGCCGGCCTGAAGGGTTTTTAGGGCTTTTAGAATTTTAGTTTCTCAAGGCGCCGCGCCTCTTTCCCGCGATATCAACATCTTGCGGGGAAATCTAAAACGCATTTAGCCGTTTTAGCACGTTTTGAGGGGGTCTTCGGCCCCCTCGGGGGGCCCCCTCCGATGGGCCCTCCCCGGATGGACCCGGGCGCAGGGCGGCGATGATTAAGGATCATAATCCTATTGCTCGCCTCATTGCGAGCATGATTCCGCCGCCGCGAAACCTTAACTTCTCGTCATGAATACACCAGCTAGAGCCGGGTCGGGAACCGCCCGGCGGTTTTCCGTTGTTCCACCGGGCCGCGCCCCCGCCGGCCACGAGGAGAGCCAAGCCCCATGTCCCGCGCTGCGCTGCCTGCGCTGCCGCTGCCCGCCAGCCAGCCCCGCTGGTTCGCCCTGCCGCGCTGGTGGGGCGGCCTGGCGGCGGTGGCGATCGGGCTTGCCGTCATCGCGGCGATCTACGGCCCCGGCATCCTGGCGCCCTGGCGCACCGGCTGGATGCTGGAAGGCCGGATCGGCCCGGACCCCGTGCAGTACTGGCTGGGCTGGACCTATTTCAGCCGCGCCCCCTGGTCCTGGCCGCCGGGGCTGAACCCGGATTGGGGGATGGAGGTCGGGTCCTCCATCTTCTATTCCGATTCGATCCCCCTCCTGGCCTTCGCCTTCAAGGCGCTGCGGCCGCTGGTGGAGGTGTCCCAGTATTGGGGCCTGTGGATCTATGCCTGCGGGGCGCTGCAGGCCTTCATGGCCTGGCGGATCATCGGCCTCTACACGGCGGACCCCGTCGCCCGGCTGGCGGGCGCCACGCTGTTCCTGGTGCAGCCGCTGCTGCTGAACCGGCTGGGCGGGCATTTCGCGCTGGGCGGGCAGTTTCTCCTGCTGGTCGGGCTGTATCTCTGCCTCACCACCGCCCCCGCCGCGCGGCGCCTTGCCGCCTGGGCGGCGCTGG
This sequence comes from Falsiroseomonas sp., assembly GCF_051859025.1. Lineage (GTDB taxonomy): Bacteria > Pseudomonadota > Alphaproteobacteria > Acetobacterales > Acetobacteraceae > Falsiroseomonas. The sequence goes on from NZ_JBHYGL010000041.1 coordinate 51,285, forward strand.
TGGGCGCTTCCTCCCTCATCCACGCCTATCTCCTGCCCATGGTGGCCGGGCTCTGGGCCACCGATGCGCTGGCCCGCGCGCTGCGCGCCGATCGCCGCCCCGCCTGGCTGGCGGCGGAGGCGCTGCTGGTGCCGGGGCTGGGCCTGGCGGGGCTGTGGCTGGCCGGGTTCTTCGTGCTGGGCGATGGGCTCGGCGGCACCTGGGGCGGCTTCGGCCGGATGCAGCTGGACCTGCTGGCGCCCTTCGATCCCAGCGTCTGGGGCCGCTTTTTGCCGGACCTGCCGCATGGCGACCATCTGGAGGCGCAGGATTCCTATCTCGGCCTCGGCGTGCTGCTGCTGCTGGCGGCGGGGCTCCTGGCCTTCGTCGCCCGGCCGGGGCTGCGCCCGGGCTGGCCGCTGCTGGCGGGGCTCGGCGTGTTCCTGGCGCTCGCCCTCACCCACCGGGTCTCCATCGGCGGGTGGGTGGTGGAGGTGGTGGCCCTGCCGGACAGCCTGGTGAGCATGGCCGATGCGCTGCGCGCTTCCGTCCGCTTCTTCTGGCCGGTCGCCTATGCCGCGATGATCGGCGCCATCGCGGCGCTGGTCCATCTGCTGGGCGGGCGCCGGGCGGGGCTGGTGCTGCTGGTGCTGCTGGCGGTGCAGATGCTGGACCTCCGCCCCGGCGTGGCGCGGCTGCACGGCTTCTTCGGCCCCGCCCCGGCCACCGCGCCGCTGCGCCTGGCCGATCCCTTCTGGCAGAAGGCGACCGCGCGGTATGAACGCATCCGCCTGGCGCCCACCGGCATGCAGGCCCGGCATTGGGAGGAAGTGGCCGTGCTGGCCGCCACGCACGGCCTGCCCACCGATGCCGTCTATCTCGCGCGGCTCGACCCCGCGCGGGTGGCGGCGCTGAACGTCACCACGAAGGCGCGGCTGGCCTATGGCCGGCACGAGGCGGGCAGCCTCTATGTCCTGGGTGACGAGGCCGCGCTGGCCGCGGCGCGGCGCGGCATGGACCCGGCGCGGGACCTGCTGCTGCAGGCCGATGGGCTGTGGGTGCTGGCCCCGGGCTGGTACTCACCGGGCTGGTACTCACCGGGCTGGAACCGGCCGCCAACCGCGGTGCAGGCCGCCGCCCCGGTGCCGGAGGCGGAGTGGGACCGCTGGTGACGGCGTGACCGCCGCCGCTACGGCGTTCCCTGGCCGATCCCGAACAGCCCCCGCAGGAAGCCCGGCGTCAGCGCCGCCAGCGGGTTCACGCTGACCGAGGGGTCATCCACCGGCCCGGATACCCGGAAGGTCGCGGCGAAGAGCCCGCCCCCGGTTTCCGGGGAGAACAGGCGGCCGAGCAGGGGAATGTTCCCCAGCAGCGAATTGAAGATGTAGGCGGGCACGATCGTGCCCTCCATCGCCAGGCGCTGCTGGCGGCGGTGCAGCGTGCCCTTGGCCGTCAGGCCGAGGGAGGCCGAGAAGGCCCGCGCCTCCGCCAGGGTCAGTTCCTCCGGCGTCAGGGTGAAGGGCGCCACCATGCGGGAGAAGGACAGCCCCGGCCCCGACAGCGCCTCCACCAGCCCGTAGAAGGTCAGCGCCTGCAGCAGCTTGGCGAAGCCCGGCGCGTTGCGCACGGCGAAATCGCTCATCTCCGCGGTGCCGGATAGCGGCGCGCCGGGGCGGTTATGGGCATAGGTGGCGTTGACCGTGAGCCGCCCGCCCTCGAGGTGCCGCAGCACGTCGAAGCTGCCGAGCAGCGCGCCGGCATCCTCCGCCGTCACGCGCATGGCGCGGCCGGCGCCGGCGGCGGTGATCGAGACCTCGAAGGGCCCGCGCGGGCCGGCGCGGCCGGCGACGCGGCCTTCCCGCACCACGCCGAGGCCATCGACCAGCACCCGCGCCTCCATGGCGCCGAGTTCGCGGCCCGGGCCGAGCAGCGTGCGGTCGAAGCGGGCATCGACGGCCCAGGTCGTGCCCGGGGGGCCGTTGTTCGGCGCCGGGGCGGCGGGGCTGGCCGGGCCGGCGGGGCTGTCCTCCGCCATGGTGCGCCGCAGGTCCAGCACCGGGCCGCGCAGCAGCAGGGACCAGGGGCCGCCATCCCGCGCGGGGGGGCGGGCTTCGCCTGCGAAGCGGCTCTGTTCCACCGCGGCCTCGTTGATCGTCACCCGTTCCAGCCGCGCACCGCGGGCGAAGGCGGCGTTGCCGCGCATCAGCAGCGCGGGGGCTTCCAGGCGGAAATTCTCCAGGGCTTCGAGGTTGTCGCCATTCAGGCGCAGCACCCCCTCCGCCGTCGCGGGCTGGCCGGGCGCCTTGGTCCAGGAAAGGGGCGTGATCTCCATCCGCGTGTCGCGCAGATCGGCGCGGATGGTGGCGCGGCCCTGGCCGCTGCGGCGGCGTTCGGTCCGCACCTCCAGCCCGATCGGGCCGGTGGCGAGTTCATCGGCGGGCAGGCCGAGTGCGGCGATGGTGGCGGCATCGGTCCGCGCGCTCACCGTCTCCCGCATCACCACCTGGGTGGGGGGGCCGGCGCGGAAATCCATCTCCACCCCGATGCGGGCATTGATGCCGCCCAGCGTGCCGGTGCCGGCGACGCGCAGCCCATCGGTATCCACCGTCAGCTCCGCCTGGCCGCGTTCCAGCGGGCGGCTGAACAGCACGTCATTGATCCGCACATCCCGCAGCCGGACCCGGGCGCCGATGCGCAGCGCCTCCACCGGCAGGTCCGCCAGCAGGGGGAAGGCCACGGTCAGCCGACCCTCGAAGCCGCCGGTCGGGTCCTTCACCGGGAAGGGGCGGCGGTCAAACAGCTTGAGGCGCGGGTGCTGGATGATGGCGACGGCCTGGGGGATGGGGCCGGCGAGTTCGAAGCTCATCTCCGCGCGGTCCTGGCCGCCGGGGGGGAAGAGGAAGCGGATCAGCCCTTCCTTCGCCGTCACCGCCTGCTGCCCGGCGGGACCACCCGTTTGCCGGCCACCGGTGACCTTCAGGGAGATCTCCTCAAGCCCGAAGGTCACGGTGCCGGTGGCGCCGGTGGCGGGCGCGATGGGGCGCAGCCAGTGGACCGTGGCGTCGGCGATATCGAGCGTGCCGGCAAGGCCCGTGACGCGAAGCTGGGCGAGGTCCGCCGAGGCCTCGACCTCCGCCCGCCACTGCCCGTTGCGGGCGATGCCGGCGGTGATGTTTTCCAGGATCCAGTCCCGTTCGCTGCCGACGCCGAGGCCGCGCGGCCAGTAGCGCGGCAGGTCCACGACCGAGACCTGGTCCAGCCCCAGCGTGGCGGCGCCGCGCCAGCCCGCCTCGCTGCGCGCCGCTTCCGCCGTGGCGGTCAGCGTCGGCGCGCCGGCACCGCCCGCGAGCCGGATCGTGGCGCGGGGGATGGACAGCGCGGTGGGCGAGCCTTCCAGCGCCAAATCCAGCCCCGCCAGCGGCAGCACCCGCCCGCCGCCGAGGTCGAGCCGCCCCGCCCCGGCGCCGAGCGTCGCCTGCATGTGGCGGATGGCCCCCCCGGCATCGAGCCGGCCCGAGACCTCGATCCGCGTCGCCGCATCCAGCCCCGCGAGCGGCGCCAGCGGCCGGGCGGCGGCAGCGAGCAAAACGGGCTGCACCTCCGGGATCGCCAGGCGGAAGCTGAGCTCGGCGGGGCTGGCGCCTTCCCCCACGGCCTGGCGGCCGATGGCTTCCGCCGTGACGGTCAGCGCCACGCGGGCCTGGCCCAGCAGCAGCGTGGCGGCGCCCTGCCCGGCGATGCCGCCGGCGGGCAGGCGGCGGAGTTCGACCGTCGCGTGGTCCAGCACCCAGGTGGCGCCGAGCGCCTCATCCTCCACCACGATGCGGCCATCGGCGATGCGCAGCCGGGCGAGGGCGCCGAGCGGCGTTTCCTCCGACGGCGGCTGCATCATCGCGGCCAGGATCTCATCGAGGCGGGAGGCGGTGCCGGTGGCGGCCGGCGCTTCCGGCGCCTGCGTGCCGACGAGGACGGAAACCTCTCCATCCGCGGCACGGCGGAGGCGGAGCGCGGGGCGTTGCAGTTCCAGCGTGTGCGGCGCCAATTCGCCCCGCAGCAGCCAGGGCAGCGACAGGGTCATGGCGGCGTCGGGGAGTTCGGCCCGCACCGCGCCATCGGCACCGCGCAGCCGGACATTGGCCAGGCGCAGGCGCGCGGGCATCAGATTGCCCTCCCGCCACCCCTCCCAGCCGATCTCGGCGCGGCCGACCTCCAGCCGCGCCTCCGCGCCCTCCGTATTCGCCTGCTCCTCGATCAGGTGGGCGAGGAAGGGGAGTTCGATGGGGCCGGCGGAAAGCCGCCAGGCCGCGAGCCCGGCCAGGACCAGCAGCAGCACGCCGAGGCCGCAGAGGCGATGCAGCCACCACTGCGCCTCCCGCGCCACTTGACCGGCGGCCGCCCTCATCGCTTCCTTCCCCGGGCATGCCGAAAACCCGACCGCCCCAGGGCCCGATTGCCCCCGAAGCCGCCACCTGGTCCCCGGGCGCCGTCGCCGCGACGCTCCGGCCGCATGATGCCGAAGCGGCGGCGATGCTGGCGGGGCGCTTCGCGGAAAAGGGCAATGCGGAGCGCGCCTTCGGCGCCACGGCCCAGGGCGCGGCGCTGCTGGCGGCGCTGGGCGGGCACAGCCCGTACCTGGCCGATTTGGCGTTGCGGGAATCGGCCACGCTGCTGCGGCTGGTGGAACGCGGGCCGGATGCGACCTTCGCGCTCGCGCTCGATCCGCTCAGCCGGGCGGACCCGGCGGCGACGCGGCCGGGCGTCGCCTCCCTGCTGCGCCAGGCCAAGCGCCAGGCGGCGCTGATCGCGGCGGTGGCGGATATCCTCGGCCTCTGGCCGCTGGACCGGGTGACGGGGGCGCTGAGCGACCTGGCGGATGCCTGCACGGACTACGCCTGCGCGCATCTGCTGCGGGAAGCGCAGGCGCGCGGCGACCTGAAGCTGGCGGGCGGGGCGGCACGGCATGACCCGCGCGCGACAGGCAAGGGGTCCGGCCTGGTCGTGCTGGGCATGGGCAAGCTCGGCGGGCGCGAGCTGAACTACTCCTCGGATATCGACCTCATGGTGCTCTACGACCCGGAGGCCGCAGCCTACGATGCCGACCGGGCCGGCGCCATCTATGTGCGCCTGGCGCGGGATCTGGTGCGGCTGATGGAGGAGCGGACGGAGGATGGCTACGTCTTCCGCACCGATCTGAGGCTGCGCCCCGATCCCGCCGCGACGCCACTCGCCGTCAGCCTGCCGGCCGCCATCGTCTATTACGAGAGCATGGGCCAGAACTGGGAACGCGCCGCCATGATCAAGGCGCGGCCGGTGGCGGGGGACCGGGCGCTGGGCGAGCATTTCCTGCGGGAGATCCGGCCCTTCGTCTGGCGGCGGCACCTGGATTTCGCGGCCGTCGCCGACATCCATTCCATCAAGCGCCAGATCCATGCCCATAAGGGCCACAAGGGCGCGAATGCCAGCGTGCAGGTGGCCGGGCACGACGTGAAGCTGGGCCGCGGCGGAATCCGGGAGATCGAGTTCACCACCCAGGTGCTGCAGCTGATCTGGGGCGGGCGCGACCCGGTGCTGCGCGACCCGACGACGTTGGGCGCGCTGGCCGCGCTGGCCGCATCCGGCAAGATCGACCGGCGCGCCGCCGCCGATCTGGCCGATGCCTATGGCTTCCTGCGCATGGTGGAGCACCGCCTCCAGATGGTGGCGGACCGGCAGACGCACAGGCTGCCGGAGGATGAGGCGGGGCTCGCGCTCATCGCCTCCTTCCTCGGCTTCGATGGTGCCGCCGCCTTCTCCGCCGCCCTGGTCGGGCATCTGACCAAGGTGGAACGCCGCTATGCCGGGCTGTTCGAGGAAGCGCCCGACCTCTCCGCCGGGGATGGCGCGGAGGGCGACCTGGTCTTCACGGGGGTGGAGGACGACCCCGGAACGCTCGAGACGCTGCGCGGCATGGGCTTCCAGAACCCCTCGGCCATCGCGGGGGTGGTGCGGGGCTGGCACCATGGCCGCACGCGCGCCACGCGCAGCGAACGCGCGCGGGAATTGCTGACGGCGCTGATGCCCGCGCTGCTGGCCGCCTTCGGCCGCCAGCCCCAGCCGGATGCGGCGCTGCTGCGGCTGGACACGGCACTCGGCCGCCTGCCCGCCGGCGTGCAGGTGCTGAGCCTGCTGGCGCGGAACCCCGCGCTTCTGGACCGGCTGGCCTTCGTTCTGGGGGCGGCGCCTCAGCTGGCGGATCATTTCAGTCGCAACGCGGCCGCGCTGGACGGGTTGCTGGCCGGCGCGGGCGGCGTGTTCAACGCCGCCGGCACGGACCCGACCGCCGCCCTGCCCGCCTTGGTGAAGGATGCCCGCTTCCTGGAGGAAGCGCTGGAAGCCGCGCGCCGCCTGGTGACCGAGCGGAAGTTCGAGGTCGATGCCGCGGCCCTCGAAGGCCGGATCGACGTGGATGAGGCGGGGATCGCGCGCAGCACCCTGGCCGATGCCGCGATCGGCGGGCTGCTGCCGCGCATCGCGCAGGATTTCGCCAGGCGCCACGGCAAGGTGGCGGGCGGCAATCTCGGCGTGGTGGCGCTGGGCAAGCTCGGCGGGCGGGACATGCTGCCGGGCTCCGACCTCGATTTGATCCTGGTCTATGACCATGCGGAGGACGCGACGGAAAGCACGGGCGGGCAGAAGGTCCTGGCCGCCAGCCAGTATTTCGGGCGGCTCGCCAACCAGGTGGTGGGGGCGCTGACGGCCCCGGGGGCGGAAGGGCGGCTCTATGAGGTCGACATGCGGCTCCGCCCGTCAGGCTCCAAGGGGCCGGTCGCCGTGTCGCTGCCCGCCTTCGAACGCTACCACGCCGAAAGCGCCTGGACCTGGGAACGCATGGCGCTGACGCGGGCGCGCTTCGTCGCCGGCGCGCCGGGGCTGCGGCGGAAGGTGGAAGCGGCGATCCGCCAGGCGCAGATCCGCCCCGCCGATGCCGCCACGGTGCTGGCCGACGCCACCGCCATGCGCGCGCGCCTGCTGCGGGACCTGCCGGGCGACGGGCCCTGGGATGTGAAGCACCGCGCGGGCGGGCTGATCGAGGTGGAGTTCATCGCCCAGGCCCTGCAGGTGGCCCATGGCGCGCGGCTGCCGGCCATCCTCTCCCCCACCACGCGCCTCGCGCTGGCGGCCCTCGCCAAGGCACGTATCCTGCCGGCGGAGGAGGCGGAGGGGCTGGTGGCGGCGGAACGGCTGTGGCGCGCCATCACCGCGCATCTGCGCCTGACCGTCGGCCAGTGGCGGGAGGAAGCGCTGCCGGAACCCGTGGCCGCCGCGCTGCTGCGCGCCCTGTCCACCGCCATGCCACACTCGCCGGTTGACCAGGCGGCACTCCGCGCACAGATGCGGGACGCCGCCATCCGGGTGCGGGACAGCTTCATCCGGCATGTCGGCGACCCGACGATCCCCCCGGCCTGAGAGAGACCCCGCCATGCCCGACACCGCTGCAGGCCCCAATGGCGGCCCCATTGAGGGCGCCCCCGCCCCCGCCTTCACCATGCCGGCATCCGGCGGCCGCACCGTCGGCAGCGCCGACCTCTCGGGCAAGCCCTACCTGCTGTATTTCTACCCGAAGGCCGATACGCCCGGCTGCACCAAGCAGGCCTGCGGCATCCAGGAAGCCCTGCCCCAGCTTGGGAAGATCGGGATCACCGTCATCGGCGTCTCCCCGGACCCGATGAAGCCGATCGAGAAATTCGCCGCCAAGTACAACCTGACCTTTCCGCTCGCCTCCGATGAGGACCACAAGGTCGCGGAAGCCTTCGGGGTCTGGGTCGAGAAGTCGATGTATGGCAAGACCTATATGGGCATGGAGCGGTCGAGCTTCCTGGTCGGCGCCGATGGCAAGGTCGCCCGCATCTGGCGCAAGGTGAAGCCGGAGGCGCATGCCGCGCAGGTCATGGAAGCCGCGAAGGGATTGTGATGGCAGGGTCGTCGGACGAGGGCGGGACGCGCGTGGCGATGGATCGCTATCACGCGGGCAACGACACGGCGCGGGAAGCCGCGGCCTGGGCCATCCGCCTGTTCTGCGGCCGAGAACCGGCGGATGAGGAGGAGATCGCCCTGCACAGCGTCCACCAGACGCTGGACGGGATGCGCCGCGCCTTCGCGGAGACCTGGGAATTCCGCCAGTTCATCGACAGCTTCGATGGCAGCCGCCGCCGCTTCGGCGTGCCGCCCTTCCTGATGCGTCCGCCCCGCACCGACATCCCCTGGAAGTTCGAACAGCCCACGCTGGATGAGCCGGTCAGCCAGCTCTGCACCGGCAGCCAGTTCAAGGAACCGGTCTACGCCGAGATCGCGGAAGCGCTTTCCGTGCATGCCCACCCGCACCGGCGGACCTGGGAGATGGCCTACATCACCTCCGTCCTCGCCTCCCACGGCCTGATCGGCATCGGGCGGCGGGCGATCGGCTTCGGCTGCGGGCGCGAACGCATCCCCTCCCTCCTCGCCTCCCGCGGGGTGGAAGTGCTGGCGACGGACGAGCCGGCGGGGGAATCCACCGGCCAGGCGCGGTGGCGCGCCGCCAACCAATACGCCAGCGGGCTCGGCGACCTGTTCCACAACCAGATCGTCCACCTCGATGATTTCGAGCGCCTGGTGGAATACGGCGCGGTGGACATGAACGACATCCCGGCCAGCCTGGACGGGCAGTTCGATTGCTGCTGGTCGATGTCCGCGGCCCATCACCTCGGCAGCATCGACAAGGCCATGGCCTTCGTGGAAGCCAGCCTGCGCACGGTGAAGCCCGGCGGCTTCGCGGTGCATACGATGGATTTCAACCTGAGTTCCAACGGCGACACGCTGGACAACGGCATCCACGCGCTGCTGCGGCGGCGCGACCTGGAGGCGCTGTGCGCCCATCTCTCCACCCAGGGCCACCAGGTGCTGCCGCTGAACCTGCACACGGGCCATGACGGGATGGACGACGTGGTGGACCTGCCGCCGCACGGCCTGCCCCACATCAAGCTCTATGTGGACCGCTACATCACCACATCCTTCGGCATCGCCATCCGCAAGGGGGCCTGACACCCAGCGCCTGGCGCCCCGCGCCTGGCGCATGCCCCAATGCGGCAGGGTTGTGCCTGGCGCGGGGTTCCCTGATTGAGAAGCCGGGCCGGGGATGGAACACTGGCGCCAGAACGTCAGGACACCACCCCCATGACCACGCGGACCACCATCTCCGCCGGCCTGCTGATGACCTGCGCGGTCCTCTCGGCCGCCCTCGCCATGGGGCTGCGCAACTCCTTCGGCCTGTTCCTGGCGCCGATGACGGACCAGAACCTCTGGACCGCCTCCGGCTTCTCCTTCGCCATCGCGCTGCAGGTGCTGATGAACGGCATCAGCCAGCCCATCTGCGGCCAGCTCGCGGACCGCTTCGGCGGCCGCGCGGTGGTGATCGGCGGCGCGCTGCTCTACGCCGGCGGCATCCTCGGCATGGCACTCGCCACCCATCTCGGCGTCTTCACGGTCTTCGCGGGCGTCATCATGGGCGTCGCCGTCTCCGCCGCCGGCATGCCCGTCATCATCTCCACCCTCACCCGCCTGCTGCCGGAAAACCAGCGCGGCCGCGCCGCCGGCCTCGGCACCGCCGGATCCTCCTTCGGGCAGTTCCTCGTGGTGCCCATGGCGGGCCTCGGCATCGCCACCATCGGCTGGCAGGCGACCATGATCGGCATGGCCGCGGCCGCCCTGCTGATGATCCCGCTCGCCTTCGTCCTGGCCGAACCGCCACGCACCAAGATCGTCGCCGCATCGGAGGAAAGCGCCACCGACGCCCTGAAGCGCGCCTTCCGCACACCGAGCTTCTGGTTCCTGTTTTTCGGCTTCTTCGTCTGCGGGCTGCACATCTCCTTCCTCACGACCCACCTGCCCGGCTTCGTGCACACCTGCGGCCTGCCCGTCGCCGTCGGCGCGGGCGCCATCAGCCTGATCGGGCTGTTCAACATCGTGGGATCACTCGGCGCCGGTGAACTGACCCAACGCTGGAAACGGCGCGAACTGCTCGTGACGATCTACGCGCTGCGCGGCGTGCTGATGGCGGGCTTCATGCTCGTGGAGAAGAACACGACCACCGTGCTGATCTTCTCCGCCTTCATGGGCATCCTCTACCTCTCCACCGTGCCCCCCACCATCGCCCTCGTCGCCCGCAACTTCGGCACACGCTGGCTGGCCACCATCTTCGGCCTGGTGTTCCTCGGGCACCAGATCGGCGGCTTCACCGGCGCCTGGCTCGGCGGCGTGGTGCTGGACCGCACCGGCAACTACGACGCCATGTGGTGGGCCGGCGTCGCCGCCTCCGCCTTCGCCGCCCTCATCCACCTGCCCGTGAAAGACCCGCCGCCGCAAGCCGTGGCCAAACCCGCGGCGGCGTGACGCCGGGGAGTGTTGCGCTGGCAGCCCGGGGAAAGGGCTCCGCCCCTTCCCCGTACCCCTTCCCCGCCAAGGGCCAGCGGGCCCTTGGAACCCATGTAAGTTGAAAGGTGGTGGGAGGGGCTCAGCGCGCGTGCTTGTCCGAAGCGCCCTCGGTGCCCCTCCCACCACCTTTCAAAACCTCGCGGTCCAGGGGCGCGACGCCCCTGGCGCGGGAGAGGTGCGGAGAGGGGCGCGCAGCCCCTCTCTGCGGCCACCCGCGCAACACCCCGCGCTGTCACGCCCCCGGGGGTGTGCCCTGCCCGCGGGGCGGGTTATCATGGGCCGGGGCTGTGACGGGAGCTGTGGGCATGCGGCGCTGGGTGCTGGTGGTGGCGGCGGCTTTGGCGTTGGGCAGCAGTGCGGATGCCCAGCAGGGTGATCCGCCCCATGCCTGGGTTTTCGGGTCCTGGACGGGCGGTGTGTTTCCGCCGGGGGAGACGAGCGGGCCGCGCTGCACGGGCCAGCCGAGTGTCATCTTCACGCGCGATGTCGTGATGCGGGCTTCGATCTTCGATGTCCCCTATCGGCAGCGGTTGATCGAGACGGTGGCGAGTGGGCCGGATGCGCTGGAGTTCCGCCTGGTGCCCTTGCCGGCGCAGTCGGGGCCGCTCGGGTCCCGCCTGCCGACCGATATCGGCTTCGGTTGTCCGGGCGGGCCCAACAGCCTGCGGGTGGAGCGGCGCGGGCCGAATGAGATCGTCTTCCCGAATTGCGCGGAATTCCCGTCTCCCCTGCTGCGTTGCGTGGGGAATTGAGGGGTATGCGCATCGCGCTGGTCCATGCGCTGCGGCATTCGCCGCCGCCGATCGAGGCCGCCTTCCGGGAGTTCTGGCCGGAGGCGACGCTGATGAACCTGCTGGATGACAGCCTCTCGGCCGATCTGGCGCGGGACGGGGCGCTGACGCCGGCGATGACGGAGCGGTTCCGGACGCTCGGCCGCTATGCCGTGGGCACGGGCGCGCAGGGCATCCTGTTCTCCTGTTCCGCCTTCGGGCCGTGCATCGAGGCTGTGGCCGCGGATGTCGCGCCGGTGCCCGTGCTGAAGCCGAATGAGGCCGCGATCGAGGAGGCCGTCGGGATCGGCCGCCGGATCGGGTTGCTGGCGACCTTCGCGGGCACGCTGGCTTCCATGCCGCCGGAGTTCCCGCCGGGGGTGGAGCTGGTGCCCTGCCTGGCGCCGGGGGCGCTGGCGGCGTTGGATGCGGGGGACCTGGCGGCGCATGATCGCCTGGCGGCGGAGGCCTCGCGCGCGCTGCGGGATTGCGACGTGGTGCTGCTGGGCCAGTTCAGCCTGGCGCGCGCGGCTGATCTGGTGGCGGAGGCCACGGGACGGCCGGTGGTGACGACGCCCGGGAGTGCGGTGCGCAAGCTGCGCCAGGCGATGCTGGCCGCGGCCTGAACGCGGTCAGCGTGGGGGGCGGGGCGGCGGTGGCGCGGCCTCGTCCGGGTTGCGGCCTTCGCGGCGCGCTTCCTCCCGCTTCGCCTGGTTCTTCATGATTCCGGGATCGAGGGTGCGGGCGAAGGCGGCCATGGCGTCCAGCCTTTCCTGATGGTCGGACCGCGGCGGGAGCACGGCTTCCGCCTGGGTGGCCTCCGCGGGCGCGGTCCAGGGGGAGGCGCCGGCGAAGGCGGGGGCGTGTTCGGGCTTCCAGGGCGCCATGGTGGCGTCGGGGTCCGTCGCGGCTTCCGGCGCGGCTTCCGGGGGTGGGGGATCGTCGGCGATTTCCGGCAGCGGGCCGGGGTCGTGGCCGCCGGCGTAGCGGACCAGCGCCTCGATCCGCCGCTCGATCGGCGGATGGGTGGCGAACCAGCCGACATTGGCGCTCAGCGCGCGGTCATGCAGGAACAGCGCGCGGATCTGTTCGGCGACCTCCGGCAGTTGCGGCCGCTGCGCGACCTTGCGGAGCGCGCTGATCATCGCGTCGGCGTCCTGCGTCATCTCCACCGCGCCGGTATCGGCCAGGTATTCGCGGTTCCGCGACAGCGCCATGCGCAGCACGATCGCCAGCACATGCGCCATCACCGCGATGACGATGGCGACGAGGATGAGGACGACGACGACACCCGCGCCGCCGCTGTTGCTGTTGCGGCTGGACGATGAGGAAGACGAGGAGGAGGATCGGCCCCGGCCGCCGAGCCGGACGTGGCGCATGGCCTTCAGGATGTTCCAGACGCCATCGGTGACGAGGGTGATGACGCCGCAGAACACCGTGGCGATGACGCCGATCCGCGCATCCCCATTGCGGATATGCGCGAGTTCATGGGCGATGACGGCGGACAGTTCGCGATCGTCCAGCGCGTCCATCAACCCGCGCGTGACGGCGACCATGGATCGGTCCGGCGTGAGCCCCGCGGCGAAGGCGTTGCGGGCGGGGCTTTCGATGACGGAAAGCCGCGGCAGCGTCATGCCGCGGGCGATGCAGAGTTCCTCCGCCAGGCGCCAGAAGCGCGGTTCGTCGCGCGGATCCGCCACGCGCTTGGCGCCGCTCGCGATTTCCAGGATGCGGAGGTTCGCTTTCCAGGCGATGGCGAACCAGATTGCGGCGACGATGAGGGCCAGCGGGATGATGGTCGGCAGCAGGCGCCAGGCCTGGGCGAAGCCCTTGGCGATGGTGGGCGCGTCCCAGGCCACCAGGAACAGCGCCAGCGCATAGCCCATCGCCACCAGCAGGAAGGGGAAGCCGGCCAGCAGCAGGATGGACCGCAGCGCGGTGTTCCACCCATGGGTGCGAAGGCCGGTGGCCTGCATCGATCAGTGAGCCGCGAAAGGACGGGGCGGGTCGGCTGGGCGGCGCCTTTCCGCGCAGGATGCGTCTGCTGCTTGCCACGATGTCCCCGCATCGTGGCGGCGCGTCATCCTGTCCTGCACGAAAATTCGCTCGCCCATCCTCAACCTCCCCGTCCTTCCGCGGCTCACTAGAACTTCACCGTGGGCGCGGTGTTGACGGCGGCACGCTCATTCTCCGCCAGTTCGAAGAAGCTGCGTGGGGTGAAGCCGAGGCTGCCCGCGAAGAAGACGGCGGGGATGGACTGGATGGCGCTGTTGAATTCCGCCACCGCGCTGTTGAAGAAGCGACGCGCGGCGGCGATCTTGCCTTCCACCGCCGACAATTCCCCTTGCAGGGACAGGAAGTTCTGGTTGGCCTTGAGGTCGGGATAGGCTTCCGACAGGGCAAACAGGCGGCCGAGCGCGCCGGAAAGCTGGCCCTCGGCAGCGGAAGCGGCCTCCGGCCCGTTTGCGGAAACGGCGGCGTTGCGCGCCTTCACCACGGCATCGAGTGTGCCGCGTTCATGCGCGGCATAGCCCTTCACCGCCTCCACCAGGTTGGGGATCAGGTCGTGGCGCTGCTTGAGCTGGACCTCGATATCCGCCCAGGCCTGGCCGGTGGACTGACGCAGCGCCACCAGGCGGTTGTAGACGACGACCAGCCACAGCAGCAGCAGGACGACGATCCCGAGAATGACCCATTCCATCGCGAGGCTCCGCTCAATGGCGGGAGCCTAGCGCGCGATGGGTTGGCAAGGAATTCACGCGGGGCGTGACTTCGTGTCGCGGCGTTTCACGCGGCGCGGGCTGACAGGATCGCATGCGCGCGGCGGAACGCATCCGCCATGTTCGGGCCGGGCATGGCGCCGCTGAACAACAGGTGGCGCTCCATCAGGAAGCTCGGCACGCCATCCAGGCCGGCGCGGCGCGCGGCCATGTCCTCCGCCACCACCTCGGCCGCGCCCTCATCGGACGCCAGCATGGCGGCGACGCCGTCGAGGCCCGCTTCGGCCGCGACCGCCGCCAGGGTGGCGGCATCGCCGATGTCCCGGCCCTCGTTGAAATAGGCGCGGAACAGCGCCTCCACCACGGCGTCCTGGCAGCCCGCGGCCTCCGCCAGGCGGATGACGCGATGGGCGGCCACCGTGTTGGGGGTGCGGATCATGCGGTCGAAGCGGAAATCGAGGCCGACGACCTTCCCCGCTTCCACCAGCCGGGCATCCATCTGGCGGCTGCGCTCCAGCGACCCGAATTTCCGTTCGCGATAGGCGGCGCGCTCCACCCCTTCCACCGGCATGTCGGGATTGAGCTGGTAGGGGCGCCAGCGCACGGCGAAATGCAGGCCCTGGGCGCCGAGTTCGGCGAGGGCGGCTTCCATGTTGCGCTTGCCGATCCAGCACCAGGGGCAGATGGCGTCGGAGATGACGTCGATGGTCCCGGACGGCGCGGGGGTCAGGGCGACGGGCGCATCGGTGGAAGCGGCGGGGCCACAGCAATCGGGGGTGCAGACCTCGGGGGCATGCTCGGTCATGGCAACGGGTTCCTACAGGTTGGCGAGGCGGCCTGGCACCTGGGCCAGCACCTCCAGCCCCGCATTGGCGAAGGCCAGGCGGATATGGCGATCCTGCCCCGGTCCGAAGAAGGGGCCGGGCAGGCCCATCAGCCCCTGCTCGGCGGCCAGCCTTTCGGCGGAGGCCAGGGCATCCGGCGCGCCATCGGGCAGGCGGAGATAGGCGAAATAGGTGCCGATGGCATCCAGCCGCCAGCCCGGCAGCTGGGAGACGCCATCCCGGAAGGCCGCCGCGCGGTCCGCCATCAGCGCGCGGTTGCCGTCGCGCCACTCCCGCAGCGCGGGGATGGCCCAGCTCAGCGCCGTCTGGGCGGGCCTCGGCGGGCAGATCTGGAAGGTATCCAGCGCCTTGTCGAGTTCCGCCCGGAAGGCCGGCCCGCAGGCGATGGCGCCCAGGCGATGCCCGGGGATGCAGTAGGATTTGGAGAAGCTGTAGAGGTGGACCAGCACATCGCCCCAATCCGGGTCCTGGAACAAGGCGTGGGGCGGCGACTGGTCGGGGCGGAGGAAGTCCCGGTAGGTCTCGTCCAGCACCAGCATGGCGCCGCGGCGGCGGCAGAGATCGGCGAAGGCCTGGATGATCTCCGGCGGATAGACGGCGCCGGTCGGGTTGTTGGGGCTGACGAGGACCACCGCCTTCACCGGGCTGGCGGCCATGATGGCCTCCGCCATGCGCGGATTGGGCACGAAGCCGTCCTGCGGGCGGGTGGGCAGGGGCACGGCGCGCACGCCCTGCATGGTCAGCGCCATCTCATGGTTGAAGTACCAGGGGGTGGGGATCAGCACGCCCTCCCCCTCCGCCGCCAGCACGGCCATGGTCATCGCGAAGGCGAGATTGCAGCCGGCGGTGATGGCGACGTCGGCACCGGTGATGGGGGCGCCGTAGAAGCGGGCCATGTCGTCGGCCAGCGCATCGCGCAGCGCCATGTCCCCGGCGATGGGGCCGTAGCCCGCGCAGGCCGCGCTGCCGGCGGCCTCGCCCAGCTTCGCGAGGAGTTCGGGCGGCGGCGGGTAGCCCGGCACGGCCTGCGTCAGGTCCAGCGCCGGGCCGGCCTGGCCGGCATAGCGCGCGGCCCAGGCGCGGGCGGCGGGAATCGGTGGCGCGGCGGTCATGCGGATGCGGGCGGAGAGGCTCATGGCGCGACCGTGCCGCCGGCGGGGGCTAGCGGCAAGCCATCCTCGATCAGCGGCCGCCCCGTCACCTGGCGCCAATGGTGCCAGAGCAGCCGCGCCGCGAGCCCCCGCCATGGCTGCCAGCGGAGAGCATATTCGGCCAGCGCCTTGGGCTTCGGCCGCTCATCGAGCCCCTTCAGATGCACCACGCTGGCGGCCAGCGCGATGTCGCCACTCGGGAAGACATCGCGCCGGTCATGCGCGAACAGCAGGTGCACCTCCGCCGTCCAGCGACCCAGGCCGCGGATGGCGGAAAGGTGGGCGACCGCTTCCTCATCCCCCATGGCGCCGAGCGCATCGAGCCGCAGCGTGCCGTCGGCGCAGGCGGTGGCCAGGGACCGCGCATGGGCGGCCTTGGGGCGGGAGAGGCCGACGATGCCGCAGAGCGTCGCATCGTCCAGGGCCAGCAGCCCGGCGGGGTCCAGCGCGCCGGGGATGGCGGAAAGCCGCCCCCAGATGGCGCCCGCCGCCTGGTTGGAGATCTGCTGGCCGCAGATGGTGCGCAACAGCCCTGGAAACCCCGCGGGGCGGGACCGCCAGGGCAGCGGCCCGGCGGTGGCCTCGATGCGGGCCATGTCGGGGTCGATCGCCGCCAGCGCGGCAAGCCCCTCCCTCGCCCAAGCCGGCGGGTGGGGGAAGGCGGGCGGCGGGGATGGGAGGGAGTGGGCCATCCCCGCCGCCACTACACGACGCCACCCCGGTGAGCGAGGGGGTCGCCGCCGCGGCGGGAAGCCGGGGTGCCGCGGCGGGGGTGGCGTCGGCTGTCCCGAATATGCGCATGGCCAGGTTACGGGCGGAGGGGGCGGAAGGTCAGGAAGTGCAACGCTTCGTTGCGCCTGCCGCCCCCGTCACATACCGCAACATCCGGGCGCGGATGGCGCTTCGGTCGGCGTCCGCACGCGCTATGTTACAGCCATGGACGCCACCGCACCGCATATCCTGATCGTCGATGATGACCGCGAGATCCGGGAGCTTCTGACGAAGTTCCTGGAGAAGCAGTCGCTCCGCGTCACCGCCGCGCGCGATGCGCGGGAGGCGCGGAAGCTCTGGCCGCTCGGCCGGTACCACCTGGTGGTGCTGGACCTGATGATGCCGGGCGAATCGGGCCTCGACCTGGCGCGCTGGCTGCGCAGCCAGTCGGAAGTGCCGATCGTCATGCTGACGGCGATGGGGGAGGAGACGGACCGGATCGTCGGCCTGGAACTCGGCGCCGACGATTACGTCGCCAAGCCCTTCAACCCGCGGGAATTGCTGGCGCGCATCCGCGCCGTGCTGCGGCGCGCGACGGCGGACAGCAGCACGGGGCCTTCGCAGGAACCGCCGGCCAAGGTCATCCGCTTCTCCGGCTGGGTGCTGGAACCCGCGCGGCGGCGCCTGCTGAACCCGCAGGGGGTGGAGGTGCCGCTGACCGGCGGCGAATATGAATTGCTGATGGTGCTGGTGGAACGCCCGAACCGCGTGCTGACGCGGGACATGCTGATGGACCTGCTGCGCGGTCGCCAGGCAGGGCCCTTCGACCGGGCGATCGATGTCGCCGTCTCCCGCCTCCGCCGCAAGCTGGAGGATGACGGGCGCAATCCGCAGGTCATCAAGACCGTCCGCGGCGGGGGCTATGTGCTGGCCTCGACCGTCGAGCGCGGCTGAGAGGTTGTGCATTGATGTCCGACGGAACCGCATGCGCGGAAGGCAGGTCGATGTTCGCCGCGGACATTGATGCTCAACCTCGATCCTTTCGAAAGCACTGAGGGTGTTCCGCTGGATGCGCTGGCTGTGGCCGTGCAGCCTGGCCGGCCGCACTGCCGCGGTGCTGCTGCTGGGCCTGGTCCTGGTGCAGGTGGCCGGCCTGACCATCCATGCGCTGGACCGCGTGGATCTGCAGCGCCTGCAGCAGGGGCGGGAGATCTCCCAGCGCGTCTTCAGCGTCTGGCGCAGCCTGCTGCAATTGCCGCCCGACCGCCGCGCCGGGATGCTGGCGGATCTCGAACTGCCGCCGGGGCTGCGCGCCTCCTATGATTCGGAACCCGTGGCCCGCCACGGCTTCCCGCCCCCGCCCCCACCGCTGATCCGACTGTTCCGGCTGGATTCGATGATGGGCGCGCCGCCGCGCTTCCGGCCGCGGGAGGTCATCGCCTCCTTCGACCCGCGGCCGGACGTGCTGACCGTCAGCTTCCGCTTCCCGGATTATGGCTGGCTGAATCTGAAGCTCGAATTCCCGCCGCCCCGGCCCTGGCACTCCGAGCATTTCCTGCTCGCCTTCGTGCTGATGACGCTGGCGGCGGGGCTGCTGACCCTCTGGGCCGTGCGGCGGCTGACGCGCCCCGTGCGGTCCCTGGCGGAGGCCGCGAACCGACTCGGGCGGGACGTGAACGCGCCACCCCTGCCGGAGGACGGGCCGGCGGAGGTCGCGACCGCGGCCAAGGCCTTCAACACCATGGCGGAGCGCATCCGCCGCTATGTCGGCGACCGCACCCAGATGCTGGCCGCCATCGGGCACGATCTGAAGACGCCGATCACGCGCCTCAAGCTCCGCGCCGAATTCCTGGATGATGACGAGCAGCGGCGGAAGATGCTCGCCGACCTCGATGAGATGGAGGCGATGATCGCCGCCACCCTGGCCTTCGCGCGGGACGAATCGACCGGCGAGCCCTCCGTCCCCGTGGACCTCGCCTCCCTCTGCCGCACCGTGCTGGACGAGACGGCGGATGCGCGGCCGGATTTCACCGATGCCATCACCTATGAGGGGCCGGAACACCTGACCGTGATCGCCAGGCCGGGCGCGCTGAAGCGGGCGCTGGCGAACCTGGTGGGCAATGCCGTCGCCTATGGCGGCGCAGCGCGGCTGACGCTGGTGCCGCCCGCCGCCGGCCTTGTGCGGATCACGGTGGATGATGAAGGGCCGGGCGTGCCCGAATCGGAACTGGAGAACGTCTTCCAGCCCTTCCGCCGCCTGGAGACCAGCCGGAACCGGGAAACCGGCGGCACCGGACTCGGCCTGCCCATCGCGCGCAACATCCTGCGGGCGCATGGCGGGGATGTGGTGCTGAAGAACCGCCCGCGGGGCGGGTTGCAGGCGCTGGCTACCCTGCCTGTCTGACCGTCAGGGGCCGAACAGCCTCAGCGCGACCTCACCGGCCGCCATGCTGGCGGTCAGGCCGATCAGCGACCAGCGCATCGCCTCCCGCCAGGCGGGTTCCCGCACCGCGGGGCGGGCCAGGCGGCGGCCGCGCGGCGGCAGGGGGATGCGGAGATCGGCCGGGACAGCGCCGGCCGAAAGGCGGGGGTCAAGGGCGATGGTGCTCATGCGAGTAGGTGAACATAAAGGGAACATGACCGCAAGCCTGATGTTGGGGTTCTGTTCTTCCAACGTCTCCAGCCCGGCCCCGGCTCCCTGCGGGACCGCACCGGCATCCCTGTCGAGCGCCATGATCACCGCACCCCGCGAGTCGCGCCGAATCCCTTGCTTGGCAGGCGGACCGATCCGCCCTCGCACCCGGCGTCGTCGCGGAATCCTGTGGCCGGATCGTTACGCTGTTGTGTCCGCGCCTCGCCATCGGATTGCAGGCACGGCAAGGTCCGCTGCCCCGCTGCCGCCATGCAGGCACCCCGGAACCGCCATCCGGGAAAGCTCTTGTCCTGGGGCCGCCGGCACCGGAACATGGCCGGGAGGAAGGAGCGCCTGATGTCCGTACCCCCTGGGTCCCCCCTGTTCCGTCGCCTGCTGGTCCTGCGCCTGGCCAGCCTGGGTGGCGCGGCGGCCTTGCCGGGCGTTGCGATGGCGCAGGGCGCCAAATCCGGCGGCGGCGGCAACCCCAATCCCGGTGCCAGCCCGGGCACCCCCAACCAGGGCAGCCCCAATCCGGGGAGTGGCGGCAAGGGTGGCGGTGCCAGCCCGCCGCCCGCCCGCAGCGGCCTGACCGATAGCGACCCCGGCGACGAACCCGGCAATGGCCGTGGCGGCAGTCGCCCCAATGCCGGTGCCTCCGACAGCGATCCCTCGGACCCGCCCGGCCAGGGCCGCGGCGGCAGCCGCCCCAATGCTGGTGCCTCCGACAGCGATCCCTCGGACCCGCCCGGCCAGGGCCGCGGCGGCAGCCGCCCCAATGCCGGTGCCTCCGACAGCGATCCCTCGGACCCGCCCGGCCGGGGCCGCGGCGGCAACCGCCCGCCGACCGGTGCCTCCGACAGCGATCCGTCAGACCCGCCCGGCCAGGGCCGTGGCGGCAACCGTCAGGGCAGCACAGGCGTCACGGACAGCGACCCGAACGACCCGCCCAATGGCGGGCGCGGCGGTGGCAACCGCCCGGCCCAGAAGGGCGCGAGCGGCCCGACCGACACGGACCCGAACGACCCGCCCGGCCGTGGGCGCGGCGGCAGCCGGCCGCCGGCCTCCGGCGTGTCCGACAGCGATCCGTCGGACCCGCCTGGCCGGGGCCGCGGCACCGCGCGGGAGCCGCAGCAGAAGCGGACCTGACGCCGGGCCCTGACGCCGGGAGGGGGGCTGCCCCCCGGCTGTCCGCTACACCCAGATCGTCGCCAGGCGCCGCGCCTCCACCAGCGCGGCCTCTGGGCCCTCCAGCGCCAGCTCGGACAGGCCCGTCGCCATCCTTTCGCGGAATTCCTCCGGCCAGTTGCAGGACGGGATATCCCCATCGAAGCCGCGCTTCGCATCCAGCTTGAAGGGCCACAGCGACGGGTCGGCGAAGGCATCGGCGGGGCGGTCCAGCACGCGCGCCGCCTTCGGCACGAAGGCCACCACGTTAAAGCCGTGCGACAGGAAATGGCCGCGCGTCAGGTCGAAGCCCGCCGCCAGCAGCGCATACATCAGCGCGCCCAGGTTCCAGCCCGGATTGACCTTGCCCGCCGTGATGCGGGACCGCAGCGGCGGCACCACCACCGCGAGCCAGCCATCATCCTTCAGGTGGCGGCGGCAGCGATCCAGGAACAGGCCGGGATTGCGCGCGTTCTGCAGCACATGCGACGCCCAGATGCCGTCCAGCGGCGCATCCGGCTCATACTGCTCATAGGGCAGGTTGAGGGCGCGCATCCCGCGGGGTTCCAGGATCGGCGCCAGGCGGTCGGGCCAGAAGCGCCCCTCGATCAGCGCCTCCACATGCTTGCCGAGCAGCGCCATCACCAGGGTGGACCCGCCGCGATAGCAGCCGAGGTCGAGCACCCGCGGCCCGACCAGCCCGGCGAAGACCTTCAGGATGTCCATCGTCTCCCGCCCCGTGCGGAAGCCGGGCATCAGCAGGGCATCGACGGGATCGACCAGCACGGCGGGCGGGGCGGCGGGAGCGGCCAAGGGCTCGGCGGCGGGCGGGGCGGCGGGCGCCTGCTCCTCGGCCCCATCCTCCCGCCCATCCGGCGCTTCCTCCACCCCCGGCGGCAGGATGCCGTCGGAGAGGATGGCGTTGCCTTCCTCCGTCGTGCCGGTCAGGCCGAAGCCCTGCCAGAGGCCGGTCACGATATCCTTCAGCGCCGGCGTCACATCCCGCGTCTTGCGGTGGATGGCCAGCCAATGGACATGCGGCAGGCCGGTCTGCGCCACCAGGCGCCGCAGCGGGCGATCGGGATCATCGAATTTATGCGGCCAGAGGCCGGTGGCGATGATCGGGGCGTGAAGGTCGTAGAGCCCGTCCAGCCCCTGCGCGACCAGCCAGGCGTGATAGAGCGCGAATTCGAAGAAATCGCCCCGCGTCTCGAACAGCGTGGCCAGGTTCTCGCCCCGCCGGTCCAGTTCCTCCAGCAGCGAAAGGACCTGCGCCGTGACCAGCGGATAGGGGGTGGTGACATTGGCGACATCGGCCGGCCAGGCATCCTCCGCCACCCCGAAATAGCGCAGGCAGGCTTCGGGGACGGACCAGCGCCGCCTGGCCGGCACGATCAGCCGGCCTTCCGGCGTCCGGTACGCCGCCTTGCCGGTGGGGCGGATCAGGTGGTTCTTGCTGTCGATGGAGATGCTGAGGGGCGATTGCACCAGGCGGCAGGCGGCCAGCTTCAGCGCCTGCTGGCGCCGCCAGCCGCGGCGGGATTTCGAGATGCCGGGCAGCAGGTCATCGGCCCGCACCACATCCACCCTCGCCGCCAGATCGCCGTAGAGGGGGCGGATTTCGGCCTCGAACCGCTGGTCGAAGGCGGTACTGTCATTGTCGTTGTTGACGACGATGATGCGGCCGATGTCGCCGGCCTGGTGATACAGGGCGAAGCTGCGCGCCTGTAGGCGGAGCAGCGGCAGGTCGCCCAGGAAGCTGACCACGACATAGTCGATCGGGGCATCGCCCAGCGCGTCGCCGGATGCGTCGCCGGTGGGGGGGAGGATGTCGGCAGGGATGCTCATGCGCCCTTGATCCTCCAACCGCCCCCCTTCACGCAAGCGTCCCGGGGTGCGACGGGATGGTTCAGGCCGCGTCGTTCAGGTGGCAGGCGCTGCGGTGCAGGCTGTCCACCGTCTTCAGCTTCGGCACCTCCACCTTGCAGCGGTCGAAGGCCAGCGGGCAGCGGGGGTGGAAATGGCAGCCGGAGGGCGGGTTGAGGGGGGACGGAATCTCCCCCTTCACCGTCGCGAAGGCGCGCTTGCGGTTGCCGATGCGGGGCACGCTGTCGAGCAGGCTGCGGGTATAGGGGTGGTTGGCCGCAGTGAAGACGCGCTCCGTCGGCGCTTCTTCCACCACGCGGCCGAGATACATGATGACGACGCGGTCGCTGAGGTGTTCCACCACGCCGAGGTCATGGCTGATGAAGAGGTAGGTGAGGTCCAGTTCGCGCCTGAGGCGCATGAACAGGTTCAGGATCTGCGCCTGGATCGAGACATCGAGGGCCGCGACCGCTTCGTCGCAGACGATGAATTCCGGCTGCACGGCCAGCGCGCGGGCGATGCCGATGCGCTGGCGCTGGCCGCCGGAGAACTGGTGCGGGTAGCGGCGCTTGAAGGCGGGATCGAGCCCCGCGCGGCGCATCTGTTCATCGACATACTCGTCGAAGCCGCCGCGCTTGATCAGGCCATGGACCTGCGGGGCCTCCCCAACGATGTCCGCCACCTTCATGCGCGGGTTCAGGCTGGCATAGGGATCCTGGAAGATCATCTGCCGGCGCAGCTTGGCGGTGCGCGCCGCATCGCCCTGCAGGCCCGCGACATCCTGCCCGTTCCAGAAGACCTGGCCCTCCGACTGCGGGAGGATGCCGGCCACGATGCGGCCGAGCGTCGATTTGCCGCAGCCGGATTCGCCGACCAGGCCGACGACCTCCCCCTTGCGGACGCGAAGGTCGACGCCGTCCACGGCGTGGACGATCTCCTCCCGCACATCGGCGCCAAGCTTGCGGGCCAGTTTGGCCGCGATGTCGAGCTTCTTCGAGAAGCGGCGCGAGACGCCCTTCAACTCGATCATCGGCACTTCGGTGTCGGTGAAGGTCCGGGTGGCGTAGATCTGCTCGTCGGTCGCGCTCATGCCGCGGCAGACTCCTCGCGGTGCGGGTGGTGGCAGCGGGCGAAGCGCGCGGGCAGCCATTCGTGCAGTTCGGGCCGCTGCACGCAATCCGCCTGGGCGCGCGGGCAGCGGGCGCGGAAGGAACAGCCTTCCGGCAGGTTGAGCAGCGAGGGCGTCATGCCGGGAATCTGGCGCAGCGGTTCGCCCCGCTTGTTGCGCGACGGCACGGAGCCGATCAGGCCATGGGTGTAGGGATGCAGCGGCGTGTCCAGCACTTCGCCCACATCGCCGTATTCGACGACCTTGCCCGCGTACATCACCGCGATGTCGTCGGCGAGGCCGGCGACGACGGAGAGGTCATGCGTGATCCAGATCATCGCCGTGCCGGTATTGGCGCAGAGCTTCTGCACCTCCGCCAGGATCTGCCCCTGGATGGTGACATCGAGCGCGGTGGTCGGTTCATCCGCCACGATCAAATCGGGGCGGTGCAGCAGGGCGATGGCGATGGCGACGCGCTGGCGCATGCCGCCGGAGAATTGGTGGGGGTAGGATTTCAGCCGTTCATCCGGGGACGGGATGCCGACCATGCCGAGAGCATCGCGGGCGCGGGCACGGGCTTCGTCGTCGCTGACCTTCTCATGCGCCTGCACCGTCTCGATCATCTGCGTATCGATGCGCAGGACCGGGTTCAGCGTCATCATCGGGTCCTGGAAGATCATGGCGATGCGGTTGCCGCGGAGGTGGCGCATCTCCTCCTCCGACAGCGTTGCAAGATCCTTCCCCTGGAACAGGATGCTCCCGGAGACGATGCGCCCGGGCGCATCGACCAGCCCCATGATGGAGAAGCCGGTCACGGTCTTGCCGGACCCGGATTCACCGACCAGCCCCAGCACCTGCCCGCGCCGGACGGTGAAGGAGACGTCGTCCACCGCGCGCACGACGCCGGCGCGGGTGAAGAAGTGGGTGCAGAGGTTCCGGACCTCGAGCGTGGGCGCCGTCATTTCTTCAGCCTCGGGTTCAGCACGTCCCGCAACTGGTCGCCGACCAGGTTGATGGAGACGATGGTCACGAGCAGCGCGATGCCGGGGTAGAAGCTGATCCAATATTTGCCGGACAGCATGTATTCGTACCCGTTCGCGATCAGCAGGCCGAGCGAGGGTTCGGTGATGGGCACGCCGAGGCCGAGGAAGGACAGGGTGGCTTCGAGGGCGATGGCGCGGGCCACCTGCATGGTGCCGATGACGATCAGCGGCGGCAGGCAGTTCGGCAGCAGGTGGCCGAACAGGATGCGACGCTTCGGCAGCGCCAGGCATTCCGCGGCCTCGATGTATTCGCGCCGGCGTTCCACCAGCGCGGTGCCGCGCACGGTGCGGGCGTAATAGGCCCATTCCACCACGACGATCGCGATGACGACGTTGGTGATCGACTTGCCGAGGAAGGCCAGGATCATCAGCGCGACGAGGATGGAGGGGAAGGAAAGCTGCAGGTCGACGACGCGCATGATGGCGCTGTCCGTCTTGCCGCCGGCATAGGCCGCCAGCAGGCCGAGCGAAGCGCCGACCATGCAGGCGATGAAGGCGGAACCGGCGCCCACCGTGAGGGAGATGCGCAGCCCGTACATGATGCCGGACAGCATATCCCGCCCCTGGTCATCCGTGCCCAGGTAGAAGGTCGTCTCGCCGTCGCCGGATTTCGAACCAGGCTCCAGCCGCCCATCCATGATGTCCAGCACCGCCAGGTCATAGGGGTTCTGGGGGGAGATGAAGGGCGCCAGGATCGCGACGACCGCGATGATGGTGAAGACCACCAGCCCGAACATCGCCAGCTTCGATTCCGCGAATTCGGAGACGAAGCGCTGGAAGGGGGTCTCGACCTTATCCTTCGCCGGCGTGACCGGCGGTGTCTCGACAGCCGCACTCATCTCACTTGCCTTCCAGCCGGACGCGCGGATCGAGCACCGAATAGGTGAGGTCCACGATCAGGTTGATGGTGATGAACATCAGCACGATGATCATCAGGTAGGCGACGATCACGGGCCGGTCGAGCACGTTGATGCTGTCGATGATCAGCTTGCCCATGCCGGGCCAGGCGAAGATCGATTCCGTGACGACGGAGAAGGCGATGGTGCTGCCGAATTCCAGCCCCGTCACGGTGACGACCGGGATCAGGATGTTCTTAAAGACGTGCACGAAGGTGACGCGGAAGGGGGAAAGCCCCTTGGCGCGCGCGAACTTCACGTAGTCCATCAGCATCGTCTCCCGCACTCCCGCGCGGGTCAGGCGGATGACGAGGCTGATCTTGAAGAGCGCGAGGTTCAGCGCCGGCATCGCCATATGGGCCAGGCCGTCCAGGGTGAAGAAGGACCAGCGGGTGCCGAGGATCTCGACCGTGTCGCCGCGCCCGGTGGAGGGCAGCCAGCCCAGCTGGACCGCGAAGACCATGATGAGCATCAGCCCGACCCAGAAGGTCGGCAGCGAGAAGCCGAGGATCGACCCCGCCATGATGGCCTTGGAGCCCACGCTGTTCGGCCGCAGCCCGGCATAGAGGCCGAGCGGCAGGCCGATCACGATGGCGCCGATGGTGGCGGCCAGCGCCAGTTCCAGCGTCGCCGGCATGCGCTGCATGATCAGCGTCAGCGCGGGTTCGTTGAACACGAAGGACCGGCCGAGGTCGCCCTGCAGCGCCTTGCCCAGGAAGATCCCGTATTGCTGCCACAGCGGCAGGTCGAGGCCGAGCGCCTTGATGGCGCGTTCCCGCTCCATCTGGTCCGCGTCCGGGCTGATCAGGATCTCGACGGGGTCGCCGATGGCGAAGACGCCGACGAAGACGATCAGCGACATGGCCAGGACGACGCCGACGGCCTGGATCAGCCGGCGGAGGAGATAGACGCTCATGCCCCGCCGTCCCTAGCGGGCGGCTGCCGGGCGCACATCCTGCGCCCGGGTGAGTTCGTCGACGCGCGCGGTATGCGTCAGGCCGCGCCGCATCGCCCAGATGTTGGTCTGGATGTGCAGCGGGATCACGGCCACGTCCTCATGCGCCATGCGCTGCGCGCGGATCAGGATCTGCTCCCGCTTCGGCTCGTCCAGCTCGACCAGCGCCTGGCTCAGCAGGCTGTCCACTTCCGGGTTGGAATAGCGGCCGCGGTTGGAGGCACCCCAGCCGCGTTCGCTGCTGACGGTGGCCATGATGTTGCGCAGCGGATGGCTGCCATCGGGGTTGGAGCCCCAGCCGATGAGGTGCGCGGAGTATTCGGCCCGCGCGGCGCGGTTGACGAAGATGGACCAGGTCTGCGCTTCCACCGTGGTGCGCACGCCGATTCGCGTCCACATCGCGCCGATCGCCTGCGCGATGCGGGCATCGTTGATGTAGCGGTCGTTCGGGCTGTTCAGCTGGATGCGGAAGCCGTTGGGGTAGCCGGCCTCCGCCAGCAGGCGGCGCGCGCCATCGGGATCGAAGGCCGGCGCCGGCACATCGGCCACATGGCTGAAGGTGCCCGGCGGCAGGAACTGGCCGGACGGCGTCGCCGCCCCTTCCATGACGCGGCTCGTGATCGCGCTGCGGTCGATGGCCATCGACAGCGCACGGCGCACGCGCACGTCCTTCAGCGGGTTCCGCCCGAGCGGCCGGCCGTCATTATCCGTGATGTGGGGCGAATTCTCCCCGGCCGCGCGCAGGTGATCGAGGCCGAGGAAGATCAGGCGCAGGCCCACCGTCTCCGACAGCGCCAGGCGCTGGTCGGCGCGCAGCCGCGCCAGATCCGTCGTCGGCACCTGGTCGATGAAGTCGAGGTCGCCCGACAGCAGCGACGCGGTGCGCGACGCGTCATTGGTGATCATGCGGTAGGAGACGCGCTGGAAGCCCGGCGCATTGCCCCAGTAGGTCGCGTTGCGCTCGAACTCGATCCGGTCGCCGCTGCGGTGGGATTGTACGCGGAAGGGGCCGGTGCCGATCGCCATGGTGCCCGCGTTGAACTGCTCCGTCGTCGCCGTCGCATGCGTCTCCGCATCCAGGATGCGGACATTCGTCATGTCGAGCGGCAGCAACGGATAGGGCGATGCGGTGTGGAAGCGGATCGTCAGCGGATCGACGATCTCCATCCGCACGATCGGCCTTGCGTAGGCGGCATAGGAGGACGGGCTGTTCGGCACATTCGGCAGTCGCTGGATCGTGAAGACCACGTCCTCCGCCGTGAAGGGATTGCCGTTGTGGAAGCGCACGCCGGGCCGCAGCTTGAATTCCCAGACCGTCGGGCCGACCGCGCGCCATTCCGTCGCCAGCCCGGGGATGTTCCGCGCGGCGGCATCGGTATCGATCAGCTTCTCGAAGATCATGTCGCTGACGGCGTTGTTCGGCGACAGCTGGTGGTAATGCGGGTCGAGCGACGTGACCGGCGATCCGACGCCGATCGTCAGCGTCTGCGCGGTCGCCCCCACCGCCCCGAACGCGATTGCCGAAACGCCAGCCAACGCGGCTGTCCGGATGCTGTATCGCATCGTCATTCTCCCCGGTCCCAGACTACCCATCTCGTGTAGCAGCGTGCCACAGGTGAGGCTAGGTTGAAGCCCGGAACCTGAATCCGGGAGAAAAAACCTGCCATGAGACACAACCTCCCCCGTCCCGCCGGGCTGGCGACGCTCGCTCTGCTGCTCGCTTCCCCTGCCTTCGCCCAGAACCTCACCATCGGCATCGGCGGGTCGCCGACCTCGCTCGACCCGCATTTCTACAATGCCTCCCCCAATATCAGCCTGACGATGCACCTGTTCGACCGCCTGGTGGAACAGGATGCGCAGGCGCGCATCCAGCCGGCGCTGGCCGAGAGCTGGCGCGCGATTTCCGACACCACCTGGGAATTCAAGCTGCGCCCCGGCGTGAAGTGGCATGACGGCCGCGCCTTCACCGCGGATGACGTGGCCTTCACGATCGGCCGCGCGCCCAACGTGCCGAACAGCCCGGGCGGCTTCGGCGGCTTCGTGCGCGCCATCACGCGGACGGAGGTGGTGGACCCGCTGACCATCCGCTTCCACACCGCGGCCCCGCATCCGCTGCTGCCGACGGAGCTCGCCTCCATCCAGATCATCTCCCGCCATGTCGGAGAGGGCGCAGCGACGGAGGACTACAACAGCGGCCGCGCCGCCATCGGCACCGGCCCCTATCGCATCGGCACCTACCGCCCCGGCGACCGCACCGAATTCACCCGCAACCCGGATTACTGGCGGGGCGCGGAGCCCTGGGGCCGCGTCTCCTACCGCTTCATCGCCAATGACGCGGCGCGCACCGCGGGGATCCTGGCAGGCGACCTCGATGTGATCGACCAGGTGCCAAGTTCCGACATCGCGCGGCTGCGGCAGAACCAGCGCGTCTCGATCTCGGAGATCCAGGGCCTGCGCCTGATCTATCTGATGACCGATTTCTCCCGCACCGATGGCCCGCCGGTCCATGTCTCCGACAATGAGGGCCGGCCCCTGCCCCGCAACCCGATGCTGGATGCCCGGGTGCGCCGCGCGCTGTCCGTTGCCCTCGACCGGGAGGCTCTGTCGGAGCGCGTGATGGAGGGCACGGCGCGCCCCACCGGCCAGTGGCTCCCGCCGGGGTCCTATTCCTACAACCCCGCCGTGGTCGCGCCGCGGCCCGACCCGGAGGGTGCGCGTCGCCTGCTGGCGGAAGCGGGTTTCCCGCAGGGCTTCCGCCTGACGCTGCACACGCCGAATGACCGCTACCCCAATGACGCCCGCACCGCCCAGGCGGTGGCGCAGATGTGGACGCGCATCGGCGTGCGCACCCAGGTCGAATCGCTGCCCTGGGCCGCCTATGCCGCCCGCACCGCGCGGCAGGAACACAATGCCCGCCTGGCCGGCTGGGGCAGCGTGACCGGGGAGGCCAGCTACATGCTGGTCAACATCTTCGGCACCTTCGACCGGGAAAAGCGCACCGGCGCCTCCAACAACTCCCGCTACTCCAACCCGGAGCTGGACGCGCTGACGGCCCGCGCCACCGCGACGCTGGACGATGCGGCGCGCGAACGCCTGCTGCAGGAAGCGGTCGCGATGGTGGACCGGGAGACGGCGATGATCCCGCTGTTCCAGCTCGTGAACTTCTGGGCGACGCGCCGCGGCATCGTCTACGAACCGCGGATGGATGAGCGGACCGTCGCGATGGGCGCGCGGCCGGCAAACTGAGGATGGGTGGCGGGGGGGCTCGCTGCCGCCCCGCCTATTCCTCCTGCGCCGCCGCCACCGGCAGGATCGCCGTCTCCTTCGGGCTGGCCAGGGCCAGGATCGTTTCCGTCCGCTCCACGCCCGGCTGGCCGCGCACTTCCTCCGACACGAAGGCTTCCAGCGCGGCGATGTCTGCCAGGCGCAGCTTCACCAGGTAGCACCAGGCGCCGGTGACGGTGTGGCATTCCAGCACCGCCTCATGCCGCTTCATGGCGCGGAGGAAGGTGGCGTCGTCCTTCCCCGGCCGCATGGCGACGAAGACGAAGGCCAGCAGGGGGCAGCCGGCGGCCACGGGATCCAGGTCGATCCGCCAGCCGCGGATCACTCCCCTCTCCTCCAGCCGCTTCACGCGCTCCGCGGTGGCGGAGACGGACAGGCCGGCGGCCTTGGACAGTTCAGCCAGCCCCGCCGCGCCGTTCTCCTGCAGCGCGACGACCAGGTTGCGATCGATCTCATCCATGGCGGCAGGTTAGCGCGGACGCCCGCAAAAAAGAAACGGCGGCCTTTCGGCCGCCGTTCCGTTACGCGCGCTGGTCGCGCGGGCGTTCAGATGTAGTGTTCCGCCAGCGGCTTGAAGCCGTTGAAGGCCTGGCTGGCATAGGTGGTGACATAGGCGCCGGTGGCGATCAGCTCCACGCGGTCGCCGCAATCCAGCGCCAGCGGCAGGCGGTAGTTGGACTTCTCGTACAGCGTGTCCGTGCTGTCGCAGGTCGGGCCGGCGATCGTCACGGGGCCTTCAGCGCCGCCGTCATGGGGCGTGCGGAAGGCGTAGCGGATGGCCTCGCCCTCCGTCTCCGCCAGGCCGCCGAAGCGCCCGATGTCGAGGTAGACCCAGCGGACCGGATCATCCTCCCCCTTGCGGGAGACGAGGACGACCTCGGAGGACACCACGCCGGCATCGCCCACCATGAAGCGGCCGGGCTCGATCACCATCTCCGGCAGGGCGTTGCCGAAATGCTCGGCCATGGCGCCCATGATGGCGTCGCCGAAGGCGTCGATCTCCGGCACCTCGGCGCGGTAGCGCACGGGGTAGCCGCCGCCGAGGTTGACCATGCGCAGGTTCACGCCGGCCTCGCGCAGGTCGGTGAACAGCATGGCCACGCGGGCGATCGCCGCCTGGTAGGCGCCGGTCTGCGTCTGCTGGGAGCCGACATGGAAGGAGATGCCATAGGGGTCCATGCCCCATGCGGCGGCCTTGACCATGAGGTCCTTCGCCATGCCCATCTCGCACCCGAATTTGCGGGAGAGCGGCCATTCGGCGCCCTTGTTCTCCACGAGGATGCGGCAATAGACGCGGGCGCCCGGGGCGTGCTGGGCGAGCTTCTTCAGCTCCGGCTCGCTGTCGAAGGCGAACATGGTGACGCCGGCCGCATGGGCGGCCTTGATGGCGGAGACCTTCTTGACGGTATTGCCGAAGGAGATGTCGGCCGGGCGCGCACCGGCGGCCAGGCAGGCCTCGATCTCTTCCCAGGAGGCCGCGTCGAAGGAGGAGCCGAGCGAGGTCAGCCGGTCCAGGATCGGGGCGGCCGGGTTCGCCTTCACCGCGTAGTAGACGCGGGCGAGCGGCATGGCGGCCATCAGGCGGCGGAAATTCTGCTCGACGCGGTCCACATCCAGCACGAGGCAGGGGGTGGCGGGCGCGTGGTCGCGCAGGTACTCGGCGATCTTTGGGTTCATCGCGCCCAAACTCCCCAAACGGCGGGGGCGGCCCTGCGGGGCGGCCCCAGATTGACGAAACGGTCGAACGAACCAGCGACCAAGTGGAACCGGCGGGGTGAGCCGCCGGGGTTGCCAGAACGCTTGACGTCGTTGCGTTAACCTTGCGCCGCGGTGACCCTGGATGTGCGACGGCGCCCGTCACCCTTTTGGGGCTTCGGCCGCATCACTCTTCCTGGGTTCCGTGGGCCTGGGGCCTTCGGCACGTGCGTACTGCGTCTGGGGCGGCATATAGGCCCCCCCTCCCCCGCTGGAAAGCGGTTTTTCGCCCCTGGCCGTTTTTTTTCCGCGGGGCCGGTTAAGGCGCCGGAAACACCGCCTGTCCGCCCCCCGGGGGGGCCGGGATGGCTCCTGGAAACCGCTGACTTCCCGCGCGATTCAGCCGGAACGGCGAGTCGCACCCCAGGCAAAGCCTGGGTTTGGCGCCGCCAGCGCCCAGCAAGATCCTGCCGCAAGGCGAAATGTTTCTAATATGTTCTATGCGTCGCCGCGACGGGCGCGACCGTCACCGCACCCATCCACCGGCCCGAAGGCCGGCGGAGGCGCGGGCCGGCCCGCGATGATCGACTGACAATGCCGAACCGGCTCAATCCTGCTGGTGGCTGGAACGCCGCGTCAGCTCGCCTGCAGCCCGCCATTCGTCACGGTGATGCGGCTGGCGCGGCAGACATTCACGCCGCGGATCTCCGCCGTCCGGCCATTCGCCCAGACCACGCGGAAATCATAGTTGCCCGTATTGGCCGCGCGGTAGGACACCTGCCGGCCCGGGGGCAGCACGCTCTGGCCCAGCTGGTCTGCGCCCCAGCCGCCCTGGCTGGAATGGCTGAAATACAGCCGCTCCACCGTCGCACCGGAATTGTTCGCCACGACGAAGCTGGTGTCGCAAGCCTGCGCCAACGGCCGCTGCACCACGACCACCTGCTGGGGCTGCTGGGGCGTGCAGGCGCCGAGCATAAGGGCCGCGCCTGCCAGCAGACCCACTGCGCCACGACGAATCATCAACCACACCTCCCGAGGACATTCCCATCCAACGGGATAAATCTAGATCGTGACGGAACCGTCACACAAGCCGGGCACGAATCGAGTTCAGGCGATGAGCCCGCTGGTGGGGGAGGACGGATCGGCCGCCGGCGACCGCGGCATCCGCCCGGCCAGGAAGGCATCACGCCCCGCCTCCACCGCCGCCTTCATGGCGCGCGCCATGCGGACGGGGTCGCGGGCATGGGCGATGGCGCTGTTCAGCAGCACCGCGTCGCAGCCCAGTTCCATGGCCAGCGCCGCGTCGCTCGCCGTGCCGATGCCGGCATCGACCAGCACCGGCACCTTGGATTGCGCGATGATCGCCCGGATCATGAAGGGGTTCGCCACGCCGAGGCCGGAGCCGATCGGCGCGCCCAGCGGCATGATGGCGACGCAGCCCATCTCCTCCAGCCGCTTCGCGGCCACGGGATCGTCGGCGCAATAGACCATCACCTCGAACCCATCCTTGATGAGGGCCTCGGCGGCTTCGAAGGTGGCGCGCATGTCGGGGTAGAGGAAGGGTGGCGGGCCCAGGACCTCCAGCTTCACCAGGTTCCAGCCCCCGGCCTCCCGCGCCAGGCGCAGCGTGCGGACCGCGTCCTGCGCGGTGAAGCAGCCGGCCGTGTTGGGCAGGTAGGTGTAGCGATCGGGGGGGACGAAATCCTGCAGCATGGGCTGGGATGCGTCGGAGAGGTTCACGCGCCGCACCGCGACCGTCACCATCTCCGCGCCCGATGCCTCGATGGAGGCCGCGGTCTCCTCCAGGCTCTTGTAGCGCCCGGTGCCGACGACGAGTCGCGAGCGGAAGCGCCGGCCGGCGACGGTCCAGCCCTCATCGGTCGCGGGGGTGATGCCGTCCATGTCAGCCGCCTCCGATGAAATGCACGATCTCAAGCCTGTCCCCGGCGCCGAGTCGCGTGGTCGTCCAGGCGGAACGCGGCACGATCTCCAGGTTCCGCTCCACCGCCACCTTGGGGGCGGCGAGGCCGATGAGATGCAGCAGGTCATGCACCGAGGCACCTTCCGGCACCTGGCGCGCTTCGCCGTTCACCTCGATGGATATGGTCGCCGTCATGGGGCGGAACATGGCGGGCGGCGGGGGGCGGGACAAGATGATGCCGGCGCGGGTCAGCCATATGGCGCGCGCCCACAACCCGGGCGCGTGCTTGCCCGGCGCGGAGACACCGTGCTAGGCGCACCCTTCCCTGCGACCCGCTCGCGACAACCGGGACATCCCTCACTTGACCCCGCCGATGATCGCCGTGCTGAACGGTCCGAACCTGAACCTGCTCGGCACCCGCCAGCCGGAGATCTATGGCGCCGAGACGCTGGACGACGTGGAGGCGCTCTGCGCCGAGACGGCGGAGCTGCTCGGCCTCGCCATCGATTTCCGCCAGACCAACGGGGAAGGCGAACTCGTCACCTGGGTGCAGGAATGCCGCGGCCGCGCCGCCGGCATCATCATCAACCCCGCCGCCTACAGCCACACCTCCATCGCCCTGATGGATGCGCTGAAGGCCGTGGACCTTCCCATCGTGGAGGTCCACATCTCCAACATCCACCGCCGGGAGGAATTCCGGCACCTGAGCTACGTGTCCAAGGTGGCCACGGGCGTCATCGCGGGCCTCGGCATCCGAGGCTACGCGCTGGCGCTGCGCGCCATGGCGGATATCGTCGCCGCAGAAGGAGAGCCCTGAATGTCGGGCGTCCAATTCGACCCCTCGGCGATCCGCGAACTCGCGAAGATCCTGCGGGAAACCGACCTGACCGAGATAGAGCTGGTCGAGAAGGACAGCCGCATCCGGGTCGCGCGCCAGATCACTGTGCAGCAGGTCGCGACCGTGGCAGCCGGCCCGGCCGCGGCCCCCGTCGCCGCCGTGGCCGCCCCGGTCGCCGCGCCGGCGCCCATCAGCGATGCCGCGCATCCCGGTGCCGTCACCTCCCCCATGGTCGGTGTCGCCTACCTGGCGCCGGAGCCGGGCGCCGCGCCCTTCATCACGGTCGGTGGCCGCGTGGCGCAGGGCCAGACGGTGCTGCTGATCGAGGCCATGAAGACCTTCAACCAGATTCGCGCGCCCCGTGCCGGCGTCGTGACGCGGATCCTGATCGAGAGCGGGTCGCCGGTCGAATACGGCGAACCCATGCTCATCATCGAGTGAGCCGTCCGATGACTGGAAGGCCGCAGGCCTGGAGGTCTGAATCGGCCGGCCAAACGCCGCGCAGCGGCGGGGAGTAATATCATGTTCGGCAAGGTCCTGATCGCGAACCGGGGCGAGATCGCGCTCCGCGTCCATCGCGCCTGCCAGGAGATGGGCATCCGCACCGTCGCCGTGCATTCCACGGCCGACAGCACGGCCATGCATGTGCGCCTGGCGGATGAGAGCGTCTGCATCGGCCCGCCCTCGGCCCGCGACAGCTACCTGAACATGGCGGCGATCCTGTCGGCCGCCGCCATCACCGGCGCGGACGCCATTCACCCCGGCTACGGCTTCCTGTCCGAGAACGCGAATTTCGCGGAGATGGTGGAGGCCCACGGCCTCGCCTTCATCGGCCCGACGGCCGCGCATATCCGCATGATGGGCGACAAGATCGCGGCCAAGGATGCGATGCGCTCCCTCGGCGTTCCCCTCGTCCCCGGCAGCCTCGGCGCGCTGGAGAGCTTCGAGGAAGCCCGCGCGGTGGCGGATGAGATCAAGTACCCCGTCCTCATCAAGGCCGCTGCCGGTGGTGGTGGGCGCGGCATGAAGGTGGCGCGCAGCGAGGATGAGCTGGAGGAAGCCTGGCGCGTCGCGCGCACGGAATCCAAGGCCGCCTTCGGCGATGACAGCGTCTACATGGAGAAGTACCTCGACCGCCCGCGGCATATCGAGCTGCAGGTGATGGCGGACATGCACGGCAATGTCGTGCATTTCGGGGAGCGTGACTGCTCCCTCCAGCGCCGCCACCAGAAGCTGGTCGAGGAAGCCGGCAGCCCCGTGCTGACGGCGGCGGAACGCGATGCGCTGGGCGCGCAGGTCACGAAGGGCCTGAAGCAGCTGGGCTACCGCAATGCCGGCACGCTGGAATTCCTGTGGCAGGACGGCCAGTTCGCCTTCATCGAGATGAATACCCGCCTGCAGGTCGAGCATCCCGTGACGGAGATGGTCTGCAACGTGGACCTGGTGAAGGAACAGCTGCGCGTCGCCGCCGGCGAACCGCTGGGCTACACGCAGGAGGATATCCGCTTCTCCGGCCACGCCATCGAATGCCGCATCACGGCGGAGGACCCCGAGACCTTCGCCCCCAACCCCGGCCGGGTGGACATGTACCACGCGCCGGGCGGGCTCGGCGTTCGCGTCGATAGCGCGCTCTATTCCGGCTACACCGTGCCGCCGCATTACGACAGCCTGGTCGCCAAGCTGGTCGTGCACGGGCAGACGCGGGCGGAGGCGATCGCGCGGCTCAAGCGGTCGCTGGACGAGATGGTCGTCAGCGGCATCAAGACCACCCTGCCGCTGCACCAGCGCATCGTGGCGGACCCGGAGTTCCAGGCCGGCGACTATACGATCCACTGGCTGGAGAAGTTCGTCAGCCGGGGTCACTGAGACATTCCTCGCCCTGGACGCCCAGGGCGGGTAGGATGGGCCGGTGAGCCGAAGACAGTTCGACATCACCCCTGAACTGATGCTCCGCGCCTATCGCGCGGGGCTGTTCCCGATGGCGGAGACGCGCCGGGGCGACCGGCTCTATTGGCTGGATCCCGAGATGCGCGGCGTGCTGCCGCTGGACCGGTTCCATCTGTCCCGGCGCCTGGCGCGGACGGTGCTGGCGGGCGACTACCTCATCACCTCCAACCGCGATTTCGGCGGCGTCATCGCGGGCTGCGCGGCGCCGGCGGAGGGGCGGGAGGACACCTGGATCAACCCGGAGATCGAGCGCCTGTTCAGCGCCCTGCACCGCATGGGCCACGCCCATTCGGTGGAGGCCTGGGCCCCGGCGGAGGGTGGGCCGAAGCTGGTCGGCGGCCTCTACGGCGTGGCGCTCGGCGGTGCCTTCTTCGGGGAGAGCATGTTCTCCCGCGCGCGGGATGCCTCCAAGGTCGCGCTGGTGCACCTTGTGGCGCGGCTGCGGCTGTTCGGATTCACGCTGCTGGACAGCCAGTTCCAGACCACCCACCTGACGCAGTTCGGCTGCACGGAGATCCCCCGCCAGGCCTATAAGCGCCTGTTGTCGGAAGCGGTGGAGGAACAGGTGCGCTGGGACGACGAACCCGACCCGGCGGCGGTGGAGGCCGAGGTGCGGCGCCTGCGGGACGCCAGCCGCGGCGACTAGCTACCGGTTCACCGGCCAGGGGCGCTGGCCCGGCGGCAGGGCGGTGCCGCCCGCGCGGGGGTCGGGGCCGAAGCGGTTCGGGCCGGTTTCGCCATGCTGACAGTACCAGATCAGCAGGATGATCCAGCCGATCAGCGGCACGAGGAACAGCAGCTGCCACCAGCCGCTGCGGCCATCATCATGCAGCCGCCGCGCGGTGACGGCGATGGAGGGGATCAGCAGGGCCACCGTCAGCACGGCGCCCAGGATGCCGCCCGTCGCGGCATCGTCGATGATGCCGGCGATGACCTGGGCCAGCATGGTGAACAGGACGAAGAACCAGAACTCCGACCGCCGCGCCCGGCCGGCGAAGGTCGCGTAGTTGCGGAACGCGCTGGCGACGGCATCGGGGAAGTTCATGCGCGCTCCATCCTGGCCGGGGGGCCGCCTCAACTCGGGCGGCATTCCATGATGCGGATGTCGTAGACCGGGTGTTCCAGCATGTTCACGCCGGGGGCTTCCGCGAACATCCAGCCGCGGAAGACCGCCGCGCCATTGGCGGGGGCGCGGCTGTCCGTGATCTCCAGCCAGGCGGCGGCGTCCGGCACCTCATCCGGCGGGCGGGCGTTGCAGGACCGCACGGTGATGGTGAGGCTGCCGAAGCGCTCCGGCTGGTTCAGCGTGGCGCGCAGCGTGGTGACGCGCGCCGTCACCTTGTCCAGCGCCTGGAGGACGGCGATGCGCTGCGGCCGCCATTCCTGGGCGGCGGCCGGCATTGCCAGGCCGCAGGCGAACAGAAGGGCCAGCGCCAGGGGCCGGATCATGCCGCGCGCTTCGGGCTGGGCAGGGCGGCGACCATCTCGGCCAGGATGCGCCGCATGGCGGCTTCGTCCACGCCCATCAGCACCGCATCCTCGAAAGCGTCGCGCAGCACCTGCGCGGCTTCCCGGTGGTTCTCCGCCAGCACCTTCAGCTTCTCCCGGCACGACAGCGGGGCGCCATCGGCGCCCGGCCAGGCGGCGGGCGGTTCGAGCGGCGTGGTCATGGCCGGGGCGTGGCGGCGCCTTCCGGTGCCTGTGCCCCAGGGGACTGGGCGCCCGGGGAGGAGGAGGAGCCCTGGGTCATGGAGAAGATGAAGCGGCCCAGCAGGCTTTCCAGGCTGATGGCGGATTGGGTGATGGTGATCTCCCCCCCGTCCCGCAGCATCCGTTCGGACCCGCCCGGCACCAGGGAGACGAAGCGCCCGCCCAGCAGGCCCTCGCTCGCGATCTCCGCCGAGCTGTCGGAGGGGATGCGCAGGCTGCCATCGATGCGCATGGTCAGCACGGCCAGGAAGCTCTGCGGATCGATCCGCTGGCCGGTGATGGAGCCCACCTTCACGCCCGCGATCCGCACATCCGCCCCGGGGGCGAGGCCGTCGATGCGGTCGAACTTGGCGGTCAGCGTCAGCGCCGGGCCGGACATGGTGGTCCGTCCGCTATTGGTGACGGCGAACAGGAGGAAGCCGGCCGAGACCAGCAGCACCACGGCGCCGGCCAGGACCTCGGCGATCGAACGGCCCTTCATGCGAAGGCGCCCTGCATGCGGTCCCGCATCAGGTGCCGGGGGTCCAGGCCTCGTAGTCGCCGGCCGTGACCGCGCGGCGACCGCCGGCATAATCGTGCCCGGCGGGGCGATAGGCATTGGCCGTGCCGGTCTGGTTGGGCTGGTGGTCCAGCATCCAGGCGTGGCGCTTCTCCTCAGGCAGCGGCGCGGGCGAGGTATGGTGCAGCCAGCCATGCCATTCCGGCGGTACCTTGGTGGCTTCCGCCGCACCGGCGAACAGCACCCAGCGGCGCTTGCGGCCATAGCCGCGGTAATCGGCCTTCGATTCGTAATAGGCGTTGCCGAAGCGGTCCGTGCCGATCTTGCGGCCGGACAGGGCGGAAGTGAGGCGCAGCAGCACCGACATCGGGGATCCTCGCAGCGGCCCAAGGGAGGACGGCCAGGGGGAGGCCGGCCCGCCATGTGCGGACGGCCCCAGTTTCGCACAATGGGTGCCGCAGCGCAAAATCCGCGGAGCCGATGCGTGTAACCGATTCTGTCCACAGGATGTTGCGGTTCCGACCCCGCAACACCACCACATACGGCTTCCGTCTCGCCCCGAGGCCCCCTAAGGTGAGGGCATGACAAGCTTGGCCGGGACGATCTGGGACGGAATGGCTCTGTGGCGCATGCGCGCCGCGCCGGACCCGGATTCGAAGCCCCGGGCCATCGCCCTGCCCGTCTCCTGGGATGAGGATGCGGCATCCGCCATCGCCGCCATCGCCCCGGGCCATGCCCCGGTCGCCCTGCCCCGCCTGGCGGAGGGCTGGATCGCGCCCCTCGTCGCGCGCGGCCGGCAGCTCGGCATCCTGGCCGATGCGGCGGAACAGGACCGGCTGGCCCATGCGCTGCGCGCGTTGCTGCTGGCCCGCGCCGCGGCGCCGGGGATCGCCATCTGGCGCGGCGATGCCCGTTCCGCCAGCCGCTTCGTGCTGAACCTGCCGGCCTTCCTGGATGCGGAAGGCGGCTTCGATGCCGGCGCCTATGCCGCCGCCGTCGCGGTGGGGGTGCGGGTGCTGGATATCTGGACGGGGGCGAAATCCCCCCGCCTGTCCATCGGCTTCGCGGACCTTGCGGGGCTGCTGGCCGGGCTGGGCCTCGCCTATGATTCGGCGGAGGCCCGCAGCGTGGGTGCCGCCATCGCCGCCCTGACCCGTGGCGCGGCGGAAGCCGAATCCGGCCGGATCGCGGAACGGCTGGGGGCGCGGGAGCCGGTGGCGCTCATCGCCCCCGCCCCGCCCGAAGCGACTGTCGTGCCGGGCCTGGCGGAAGCGGCGCGCGCCGCGCTGGATGAGGCAGCGGGCAGCCTCGGCCTGCGGCACCAGGCGCTGGTCGCGCTGTCTGCGCCGGATGCGGTGGAACGGCTGCTGGGCGCCGAGATCGGCGGCCTGGCCCCGGCCAGCGGCCCGACGCGCCTGACGCTCGACCGCGAGGGCTGGGTGGCGGAGGTGCCGACGCGCGCCGCGCTCCGCCTCGGCCGGGCGGAGGCCGAGCGGCTTCTGGCGCCCGCCCCCGATTCCGCCTGGATCGCCCTGGCGCAGGCCATCGCGCCCTTCCTCCATGCCGCGCCGCCGATGCCGCTGGCCAGCGCCGCGCCGGCCAGCGCGCCCGCACCCCTGCCCAGCCGTGCCACGGCCCTGCCTACGCGCCCGGGCGGCAGCGTGTGGCGGGTTTCCGTCGGCGGGCACAAGGTCGTGCTCCGCACCACGGAGGATGGCGCCGGCAAGCTGTCCGAGGTCTCGATCGCACTCACCAAGGAAGGTGCCGCCTATCGCAGCCTGATGGATGCGATGCTGCAGACCGTCTCCATCGGCCTGCAGCATGGCGTGGCGCTGGACCATTATGTCGAGGCCCATGCCTATACCCGCTTCGGCCCCGCCGGCGTGGTGGAGGGCGACCCCGCCATCCGCCGCGCGACATCGGTGCTGGACTGGGCCTTCCGCCGCCTGGCGCTGGATTACCTCGGCCGGCGCGACCTGGCCGATCCGTCCGAGGAGGATTGCGCGCCGGATGCCACGGGGCACGCCGCCGAACAGGCGCCGCTGCTGCCGATGGACCTCCCCTCCTCCCCGGCGCCCCGCGCGCGGCGGCGGCAGTTCAAGCTGGTCGGGTAGCGTTTTCGGGCCAGCCGACGCAGTCTCCCGCCCGGCAAGAACGGAGACCGCGCCATGGCTGGGATCATCGAAGGCAACCTCGCGAAGCTCGGCATCACGCTGCCGGTGCCGGCGGCGCCCGTGGCGAACTACATCGCCTACAACATCGCGGGGAATCTGCTGGTCGTCTCCGGCCAGATCCCCTTCGTGGACGGCAAGGTCGCCTTCACGGGCAAGGTCGGCGGGGCCGTTTCCATCGAGCAGGGGCAGGAAGCGGCGCGGGTCTGCTTCATCAACCTGGTGGCGCAGGTGAAGGCCGCCTGCGGGGGGGACCTCGATCGCGTGAAGCGCGTCGTTCGCCTCGGCGGCTTCATCGCGGCGGGGCCGGATTTCACGCAGCATGCGGTGGTGATGAACGGTGCCTCGGACCTCGCGGTCGCGGTGTTCGGGGAAGCCGGGCGCCATGCGCGCAGCACCATCGGCGTGCCGTCGCTTCCCGCCGATGCGGCGGTGGAAGTGGAAGGGATGTTCGAGATCGCCTGAGGCGGGGTTGAGCATCGCCACCCCGCCCCAAACTGGAGTCGCATGCCCGACACGGCGCCATCCCTGAGCCTCTCGCTCCATCCCTCCATCGCGGATATCCCCGCGCTGGACTGGGATGCCTGCGCGGGACTGACGAATCCCTTCGTCAGCCACGCCTTCCTCCTCGCGCTGGAGGAATCGGGCAGCGTGGGGGCCCGCACGGGATGGCTGCCGCAGCATGCGGCGCTGCGGGACGAGAGCGGGCAATTGCTGGCCTGCGCGGCGATGTATGCGAAGACGCACAGCCAGGGCGAATACGTCTTCGACCATGGCTGGGCCGATGCCTTCGAGCGTGCGGGCGGCCGCTACTACCCGAAGCTCCAGGTCGCCGCCCCCTTCAGCCCGGTGCCCGGCCCGCGGCTGCTGGTGCGGGAGGGGTCGGGCATCGGGGTGGAGGCGCTGGCCCAGGGGCTGGTGCAGGCCTGCGGGCAGCTCGACCTCTCGTCCATCCACGTCACCTTCTGCGAGGCGCGGGAGTGGGAGGCACTGGGCGAGGCGGGCTGGCTGCAGCGCATCGGCACGCAGTTCCACTGGACCAATGCCGGCTATGCCAGCTTCGACGATTTCCTGGCCGCGCTGGCGTCCCGCAAGCGCAAGCAGATCAAGCGGGAGCGCCGCGACGCCGAGGCCTCCGGCTTCGTCTGCAAGACGCTGCGCGGGCATGAGATCACGCCCCGGCACTGGGAGGCGTTTCACCGATTCTACGTCTCGACCTCCGACAAGAAATGGGGGCGCAGCGCCTACCTGAAAAAGAGCTTCTGGCCGCTGCTGGGCGAGAGGCTCGGCGACAAGGTCGTGCTGATGGTGGCGGAGCAGGATGGGGAGCCTGTGGCGGGCGCGCTGAACCTGCTGGGGCAGGATGCGCTGTATGGCCGCAACTGGGGCTGCCTGGTGGATGCGCCCTTCCTGCATTTCGAGCTCTGCTATTACCGCGCCATCGATTTCGCGATCGAGCACAAGCTGCCCCGCGTGGAGGCCGGCGCCCAGGGCGAGCACAAGATCCAGCGTGGCTACCTGCCCGTGCCGACCTATTCCGCGCATTGGATCGAGCATCGCGGCTTGCGCCGCGCCGTGGCCGATTTCCTGGCGCAGGAACGCCCCGCGATGATGCGGGAGATCGAGGCGCTCGGGGAAATGTCGCCCTTCAGGAAGGAAGGCGAAGGCTGAGCGGCGGCTTCTAGGAACCCCTCGAACGGGTGTAGTCTCCGCCCCGTGCTTCTCGCCTATTTCCAGCTGGCGCTGTCCATGGCGTTCGTCGGCGCCAATGTGGGCGTGGCGAAGCTGCTGGCGCAGGACCTGCCCATCCCCATGATCGCCGGCCTGCGCTGCGCGCTGGCCGTGCTGGTGCTGTGGCCGCTGGCCAAGGCCATGGAGGGGCTGCCGCGGATCGAGCGCCGGGGCCTGTGGAACCTGGCGCTGCAGGCCCTGTTCGGCACGGTCATCTACAATGCCGGGCTGCTCGCCGGGCTGCGGCTGACCACGGCGCTGGAGGCGGGGCTGGTGCTGGCGACCCTCCCCGCGGTGGTCGCCGTGGGCAGCGCGATCTGGCTGCGGGAGAGGCTGCCGCCGCGGCAATGGGCAGCGGTGGCGCTGGCCGCCTTCGGCATGGCGGCGATCACCCTGGCGCGGCTTGGCGGTGATGGCGGGCAGGGCAGCCTCATCGGCAACCTGCTGGTCTTCGGCGGCGTGTGCGGAGAGGCGATGTATGTGCTGCTGGCGAAGCGCCTGGCGGGCCGGGCGCCGGTCGTCACCGCCAGCCTGTGGATGCAGGTGTTTTCCGCGCTGATGCTGCTGCCCTTCTGCATCCCCGTGGCCGGCGCGGTGGTGGCGCTGGCGGAGCCCGCGACGGCGGGGCTGCTGGTTTTCCATTCTCTGACGGCTTCTGTCCTGTGCCTCCTGCTCTGGTACCAGGGCATCAGGCGCGCACCGGCGGGCATCGCCGGCGTCTTCACGGCCTTCCTGCCCGCGACTTCCGCCCTCGTCGCCATCGGCTTCCTGGGGGAGACCTTCACCGCCACCCATGCCGCGGGTTTTGTTCTGTTGACGGGCAGCATGCTGCTGGCGACCTGGCCTGCCCGGAGGCCGTCACGACGGTAGCGGAAAGGCTTCGCCAGCGGCGCAGGGCGCTGTTACGCTCCCCGCGTGAGACGAACCAAAGCCCTGCGCCTGGTGCTCCTCGGGGGTGGTGTCACCACCCTGCTCGCCGCCTGTGGCGACGATGAGTCGCGCGCCCAGGAATGCGCGCGGGCGCGGGCGGAGATGCGGCCGAACGCGGAGCAGATCTGCCAGCGCAGCACCTCGCGCTCCTCCTCCTATTTTTCCTCCCGCTCCTGGTTCAGTGGCCGGACCGCCTCCACCGCCGACAGCATCAGCAGGGGCGGCTCCTCCTCCCGCAGCGGTTTCGGGGGCTCCTCCTCCTCGGGCGGCGGCTGAGCATGCGGCGCGTCGCGATGACCGCGCGGCCCGACCTGCGGGAACACGCCAGGCGGCTCGGCTTCGCCTTCGCGGAGATCGCGGGCGAAGCCTATTGGGACGAGACCGCCTGCTACCGCTTCGACACCGCGGGCATCGACACGCTGGACGATGCGACGGTGGAGATCGAGGCGCGGTGCCGGGAGGCGGTGGACTACGCCGTGCGGCACGGGATGCATGGGCCGCTCGGCATCCCAGCCGGCGCCTGGCCGCTGGTGGAGAAATCCTGGGAGAAGCGGGAGCCCTCGCTCTACGGGCGGCTCGACCTGCGCTGGGACGGCTCCGGGGCGCCGAAGCTGCTGGAATACAACGCCGACACGCCGACCGCGCTGTTCGAGGCGAGCGTCATCCAGTGGGAATGGCTGCAATGCCTCAGCGAGGGCGATCCGCACCCGGCGGACCAGTTCAATTCGATCCATGAGGCGCTGATCGCCGCCTGGCCGACCCTGAACATGCCGCCCCGGGTGCATTTCGCCTGCGTGCGGGACCATGCGGAGGATCGCGGCACGGTCGACTACCTCCGCGACACCGCCATCCAGGCGGGGATCGAGGCGCCCTTCCTGTTCATGGACGAGATCGGCTGGGGCCGCGGCCGCTTCCGGGACATGGAGGAGCGGGAGATCGCCGCGATCTTCAAGCTCTACCCCTGGGACTGGCTGCTGGCGGAACCCTTCGCCGCCAACATAGCCACCGCGCCGACGCGCTGGATCGAGCCCTGCTGGCGCCTCATCCCCGCCTCCAAGGCGTTTCTTTCGCTGCTCTGGTATCTGTTCCCGGACCACCCGAACCTGCTGCCGGCTTTTCTCGAACCCGGAAAGACGGGCAAGCCGGAACTGTCCAAGCCGATCTGGGGGCGGGAGGGCGCCAATGTCAGCGCCCCGGGGATCGAGACGCCAGGCCCCTACGCCGCGCAGCCGCGGGTCTGGCAGGAATATGCGGAGCTTCCCTGCTTCGATGGCCGCTACCCCGTGATCGGGTCCTGGATCATCGCCGGGCGCGCCTGCGGGATCGGCATCCGGGAGGATGCGACGCCCATCACGCGGGACAGCAGCCGCTTCGTGCCGCACCTCTTCGAGGGAGTGACCCCATCGTGACCAGCCTCGCCACCCTGCCCGGCTTCCTGATCTACTTCATCGTCGGCATCGCGCTGCTGTCGGGGGCGATGGCGGTCTATCTGCGCGTCACGCCCCATGCCGAGCTGGCGCTGATCCGCGCGGGGAATGAGGGCGCGGCCATCGGCTTCGCCGGCGCGATGATCGGCTTCGCCCTGCCCATCGCCAGCGCCTTCGCGCATAGCGTGAACATCCTGGATGCCGCGGTCTGGGCGCTGGTGGCGCTGGTGGTGCAGACGCTGGCCTTCTTCGCCGCGGTCAGGCTGCTGGGCAGCGGCTGGCGCGAGTCGATGGAAAAGGGGGGGCGTGCCGGGTCCGTGCTGAAGGCGGCGGTGGCCATCGCGGTCGGGATGCTGAACGCGGCGTGTTTGAGCACGTAGCTTGAGGGCCTGGTTCGCCTGCACCGGGGCGGAGCTTCTGGCGCGCGACCCGCGCGACACGATCGGGCGCCTGGCCGCCGCCCAACAATCCCGCGGCTACGCCGGCAGCGTGGACCAGGACTACGCCTGGCAGCAGCAGATCCATGCCCTGGCGGTGGCGATCG
Source organism: Falsiroseomonas sp. (assembly GCF_051859025.1). GTDB lineage: Bacteria > Pseudomonadota > Alphaproteobacteria > Acetobacterales > Acetobacteraceae > Falsiroseomonas. The sequence continues at coordinate 96,272 of NZ_JBHYGL010000041.1, forward strand.
CGGAGGCGGGCGGCCAAGCCTGGACCATCGCGCTGGAATACGACCTGCTGCGGCTGGAAAAGCGCATCGACGCCGTGGTGCTGACCGACCGCGCGATCATAGCGATGGAGTTCAAGACCGCCGCCGCGTCGAACGCGACCCTGGCAGAGGCCGAGGATTACGCGCTGGATCTGCGCGACTTCCACGCCGGCAGTCGCAAGCATCCCATCGTGCCGCTGCTGGTGGCGGGCACCGGCGGCTTCGCCCCGCCCGTCCAGCCACCGCTGATCTGGCACGGCGTGACGCAGCCCATCGCCTGCGGCAGCGCGGGGCTCGGCGCGCTTCTGCGATGGGTGCAGTCCGCTGCACCGGAAGCCACGACACCCCTGGATGGGGCGGCATGGCTCGACGCCCCCTATCGCCCCGTGCCGACCATCGTGGAGGCCGCGACGCTGCTCTATGCCCGCAATGGGGTGCGGGAGATCGCCACGGCGCGGGCGGACGCCGCCAACCTGACGCGCACCGCGCAGGCGATCCGCGACGCGGTGGCGCTGGCGCAGCGGGATGCCGCGAAGATCGTCGTCTTCGTCACCGGCATCCCCGGCGCGGGCAAGACGCTCTGCGGCCTCAACGCCATCTTCGGCGAGGCGCGGATGGATGGCGCCGCCTTCCTGACCGGCAATGCGCCGCTGGTCACGGTGCTGCGCGCCGCCCTGGCGCGGGATGCGGTGGCGCGTGGCGACTGCAAGCGGCCGGAAGCCGAGCGCCGCGTGAAGGCCGCGCTGCAGAACGTGCACCGTTTCCTGGAGGATAATGCCCGGCCCGGACTGGTGGCGCCGCCACCCGAGCGCCTGATCGTCTTCGACGAGGCGCAGCGCGCCTGGAACGAAGCCAAGGCCGTGCTGGGCACGCGCAACAAGCCATCCACCCTGACGATGAGCGAGCCCGCCCACACGCTGGACATCATGGGTCGCCATGCCGGCTGGGCCGTGATCGTCGCGCTGATCGGCAATGGGCAGGAGATCAATACCGGGGAGGCAGGGTTGGCGGAGTGGGGTCGCGTGATCGCCGCCGATCCACGCTGGTGGGCCGTGGCGGCGCCGCGTGCCGTGCAGGCGGCGGAACCGGCGCAACGCCTCGGCGCGGCGGACGCTCCCTGGCTGCGGATCGATCCCGCGCTCGACCTGGCGACACCGATCCGCAGCGTACGGGAAAGCGCCGGCGCCGCATGGGTGGATGCGGTGCTGCGCGGCGCGGTGGCGGAGGCGCGGGACATCGCCGCGGGCTGCGCCGCCCTGCCCTTTCTCCTCACGCGGGACCTGGATGCGATGCGGGGCGAACTGCGCCGCCTGGCGCGCGGGCAGCGCCGCGCGGGGCTTCTCGCCGCCGCCGGTGCCAAGCGGCTTCGGGCGGAGGGACTCGGCGTGCAGGTGGAGGATGTGGCGGATTGGTTCCTCCGCCGCTGGCCGGACATCCGCGCCTCCGACGCGCTGGAGACGATCGCGACGGAGTATGATTGCCAGGGGCTGGAACTGGATGTGGCGGGGCTCGCCTGGGGTGGCGACTTCATCCGGGGGGATGCTGGCTGGCAGGCCAGGCGCTTCATTGGCGTGGCCTGGCAGCGGGACCTCAAGGAATTCGACTTCGTCCGCAACACCTACCGCGTGCTGCTGACCCGCGCGCGGTACGAGACGGTGATCTGGGTGCCCCGCGGCAGCGTGGCCGCCACGCCCTTCCACGACCCGACGCGCGATGCCGCGACCTATGACGCCATCGCCGCTTTCCTCGAAGCCTGCGGCGCGCGACCGCTGGCCCACCCCCTGGCCGCCCACGCCACCCAGCAGGACGAAGCGCCCACCCTGCTGCTATAGCCGCCGGCATGCGCGCATTCCTCCTCGCCCTCCTCCTCCTCGCCACCCCCGCCGCGGCGCAGACGGAGATCAAGCTCGCCACCTGGAACATCGCCTGGCTGACGCTGAAGCCCGCCGGGCATGCCGACCTGCCGCGCGACCTGCGCGCGCGGGAGCCCGGGGACTGGACCCTGCTGCGCGGCTACGCCCAGCGCCTGGCGGCCGATGTGATCGCGCTTCAGGAGATCGATGGCGAACAGGCCGCCGCGCGGGTCTTCGACCCCGCCACCTACGCGATCCATCTGACGGATGAGGATGACGTCCAGCGCCCGGGCTTCGCGGTGCGCCGCACGCTACGCGTGATCCCGCAGCGCGACCTGGCGGCGCTCGACCTCCGCGCCGGGGCGCGGCGCAGCCTGCGGCGCGGCGCGGACATCATCGTGGAGGCGCCGAACGGCGCGCGCATCCGCCTGCTGTCCGTCCATCTCGATGCCGGATGCCGGGAGGATCCCTTCGGCGCCGGCGCCTCCCGCGATTGCCAGGGGCTGCAGCGCCAGGCCGAGATCATCGCCCAATGGGCGGAGGCACGGCGGCGGGAGGGCATGGCCTTCGCCATCCTCGGCGACTTCAACCGGCGCATGGGCGCGGGCGACGACTTCCTCCGCATCATCGAGGAAGCGGCGCCGGTGACGCGGCCGACCGAGGGCCTCTCCTCCCCCTGCTGGGCGGATTCGAGGGGCGGGCGGCCCTTCATCAGCCATCTCCTGCTGGGCGGCGCCGCGCGGGAATGGGCGGTGCCGCGCAGCCTGTCGGTCCTGACCTATGCCGAGCGCGACCGCAGCTATCGCGACCGCCTGTCCGATCATTGCCCCGTTTCGGTGCGCATGCGGCTGCCGTAGCGGCGAAAGCCGTGCCACCATCGCGGTATGCGCCAGTTTGCCCGGCTTACCCTCCCGCTCGCCGGGCTCAACTTCGTCAACCAGGCCTCGCGGACCATGATCGCGGTGGTCGGGCCGCTGCTGGCGCTGGAATTCGGCCTGAGTGCCAGTGAACTCGGCCTGCTGGCCGCGGTGTTCTTCGCGGGATACGGCCTGGCGCAATTGCCGGTGGGGCTGGCGATCGACCTCTGGGGATCGCGGCGCGTTCAGACGGTGCTGGGCATCATCGCGGCGCTGGGCTTCGTGATCTGCGCGGTGGCGCCGGGCCCGGCCTGGCTGGCGGTGGGGCGGGCAGTGACGGGGCTTGGCGTCTCGGCCGGGCTGATCGCCATGCTGAAGATCAACACGCAATGGTACCCGAAGGACCGGGTGGCGGGGATGACGGGGCTCGGCATCTTCGTCGGCTCCTGCGGCAGCGTCGCCGCCACCGTGCCGGTCGCGCTGCTGGTGCCGGAGATCGGCTGGCGCGGCGTCTTCGTGGTGCTGTCGCTGCTGACAGTGGTGGTCGCGGGGTGGATCTGGACCAGCGTGCCGGATGGGGGGCCCGATCGGGGCCCCGGCGCCGCGCCGCCGCCGCGCCGGTCCTTTGGGCGGGAGATCGGGGAGTTCGGGAAGATCTTCGCCCATCCCGCCTTCCTGCGCTTCGCTCCCGCCATCGCGCTGCTGTCGGCGCTGAACTTCACCTATCAGGGCCTGTGGGCCGGGCCCTGGCTGCGGGACGTGGCGCTGATGGATGACGGCGCGCGGGCGCTGCTGCTGCTGGCCTATTCGGCGGGGCTGATGGTGGGCAGTGCGGGCACCGGCCAGGCGGCATCCTTCCTGCAACGCCGCGGCGCCGGGCCGATGCTGGTGCCGCTGGTGGCGATGGGCATCATCGCGGCGGTGCAGCTGCTGCTGATCTTCCTGCCCTGGCGCGATCCCGTGACGCTGGGGGTACTGTGGTTCACCTTCGCGCTCGCGGCCTCCGCCGGCCCTTCCGGCTATGCCGCCATCGGGCAGCGCTTCGGGCCGGAACTGGCGGGGCGGGTGGCCACCGCGATCAATGCGTCGATGCTTGGCCTGGTCTTCCTGTTGCAGAATGCCATCGGATGGATCCTGGACCTGTGGCCGCGCGTTGCGACCGGCGGCTGGGACCCCGCCGGCTACGGCTGGGCGCTCGGCATGACGGTGGCGCTGCAGGTGCTGACGATGCTGTGGATGCTGACGCCCGGGCGACGCGGCTGAGACGGGAGACACGCGATTGGAAAAGCGGATCGAGAAGCTGCTGTCCCGCTACCGGGTCGAAGGCGGCAAGTTCCGCCTGAAGGATTTCGACCCCGCCGATACCGGCGGCCTCGACCTGAAGAAAGAGGAAGCCTCCGCGCTGCTGAAGGAGGGCGTGGATGCGCTCTCCGCCCACCAGGACATGCTCTACGCGCAGGATCGCTGGTCCGTGCTGTGCATCTTCCAGGCGATGGATGCCGCGGGGAAGGATGGCGCGATCAAGCACGTCTTTTCCGGCGTGAACCCGCAGGGATGCCATGTCGTCTCCTTCAAGGCGCCGACCTCGACGGAGCTCGACCACGATTTTCTCTGGCGGCATTCCACCGCCCTGCCCTCCCGCGGCCAGATCGGCATCCACAATCGCAGTTGGTACGAGGAAGTGCTGGTGGCGCGGGTCCATCCCACCATCCTGGAACACCAGAAGCTGCCGCCACGCCTGGTCGGCAAGAATATCTGGGATGAGCGGCTGGAGGATATCGCGGCCTATGAACGCTACCTCGGCCGGCAGGGGACGGTGGTGCTGAAGTTCTTCCTGCACATCAGCCCGGAGGAGCAGAAGCGCCGCTTCCTGTCCCGCATCGAGGAGCCGGAGAAGAACTGGAAATTCAGCGCGGCCGATGTGCAGGAACGCCAGCATTGGGACGCCTACCAGGACGCCTATGAGCGCGCGATCCGCGCCACCGCGACGAAGGAGGCGCCGTGGTATGTGGTGCCGGCGGACCGGAAGTGGTTCACACGCCTGGTCGTCGTCGCCGCCATCGGGCGGGCGATGGAGGGCCTCGGCCTGCACTACCCCGTGGTGACGGAGGCGCAGCGCGCGGCGCTGGCCAAGGCGCAGGAGGACCTCGGCCCCTGAGGCGCGCCCTGCTTCTCCTGCCATTGCTGGCGGCCGCCTGTTCGCCGGCGCGGATCGCGGGGGCGCTGACGCCGCGTGGTGGGACCGAGACGCGGGCCGGCCTGGCCTACGGCCCCCTGCCCCACCAGCGCCTGGACCTGGTGCTGCCGGAGCAGGTGACGGCGCGAACACCGCTGGTGGTGTTCTTCTACGGTGGCGGCTGGGCCAGCGGCGGGCGGGCCGACTATGCCTTCCTGGCGCGGACGCTGGCGGCCCAGGGTATCGCGGTGGCCGTGCCGGATTACCTTCTATGGCCCGCGGGGCGCTGGCCGGACTTCGTCGAGGATGGCGCGCGGGCCGTCGCCTGGCTGCAAGCCGAGATGCCGGACAGGCCGCTGTTCACCATGGGCCATTCCGCCGGCGGCTTCATCGCGGCGGCTTTGGCGCTGGACCCGCGCTGGCTGGAGGCGGCCGGTTCATCCCGCGCCGTGCTGGCCGGCGGCGTGCTGCTGGCCGCGCCCATCGCCTGGCAGCCGGATGAGGAACCGACGATCAGCATTTTCGCGAATGCCCCCGGCGGCCGGATCGCGGCCGTGGCGCGGCCAGCGGATCTGGCCGGCGCGCCGCCGATGCTGCTGCTGCATGGGGCGGATGACAGGGTGGTGGGGCCGTTCCATTCCGTGGATCTGGCGCGCGACCTGCGTGCGGCGGGAAGGCCGGTGACGCTGCTTGTCTATCCGGGCGTCGAGCATGTGGGCGTGCTGTCGGCCATGGCCGCGCCGGTGCGGGCGCTGGGCCTGGCGAAGGCGCCGGTGTTCGAGGCGGTGGTGGGGTTTCTCCAGCCGTCAGGCTGAGGGTGGCAGCAGGCCGAACTCTCGCCCGAAGGCTTCGAAAGCCGCGGGCAGTTCGGCGAGGAGGCGGCGGGCCGCATCCACCGAAGGGGCGGCGCGGTCCATGTCGAACTCGGCGTAGGAATGCATGGCCCGGTGGCGGAACAGCCGCAATTCGCGCAGTGGGCCGGCGAGCCCCGGGGCAAAGGCCGGTCGATGGTCGCTCGCCCGGCGGATCATCTGGAGCAGGTGGTCATGCCAATGTTCGCCGGTTGGCCGGGGTTCCGCCGCGAGACCCAGGATGTAGATGGCGGCCTGTTCGAAGGTCGAATAGGCGTCCTGCAGGCTCTTCTGGAATGCCTTCTGCTGGACGAGGGCGGCGCGACCTGGCGCCATGCGGGCGTGAGTCTCCCAGGTCTCGATAGCCAGGTCGAGATCGGCCAGAATCATGTCGCAATAGGCTTCCAGCGGGAACCAGCGGGAGTCAGCCACAGCGGACCCCCTCTGCCTCTGCCGCTTTGCGAATGAAGTTGGCCAGATCCTCCCACAGCATCACATCCCCCCGCAGCCGCAACGCCCGGCAGGCTTCGTAGGCCGCGCTCTCGGCCTCCGCCCAGTCCCGCCCGGCGCCCACGATGGCGATGTCCGCGTCACTCCCCCGCCGCGCTGTACCGCGGGCCAGCGAGCCGAACAGGATGTAGTGCCAGGGCTTCCCCTGCGCCGCCGCCGTCAGCGCCGCGATCAGCGGCACGCGGGCGGCGGCGAGGTGGGCGGCCTCGGCACGGTCAATGTCCTGGATGGTCGGCATGGCGGGGCCACCCTATCACATCGGCGGTCAGCCCTGCCCGGCGCCGTCCATCGCATCCAGCACATGCAGCGAATAGGTCAGCGCGGCGCCGGCGTTCAGCGCGACGGCGACGCCCAGCGCCTCCGCGATCTCCTCCTTCGTCGCGCCGAGTGCCTTGGCCTTGCGGACATGGGCATCGATGCAGCCCTGGCAGCGCGTGGTGACGGCGACGGCGAGGGCGATGAATTCCCGCGTCTTGGCGTCGATATGCTTGGTGGAGGAGGCACCGCGGCTCAGCGCGCCGAACCCTTTCATGAGCTCGGGATGGATCTGGCCGAGTTCCTTGCCGCGCTCGCGCAGCGCGCCGCTGTATTCGTCCCAATCGGTCACGCGGGTATCGGTGGTCATGGCTCTCTCTCCCAGACAGGCAAAAGGCGCCTCCGGTCAACCGGAGACGCCTTCGCATCTTAGACCGCGACAGCCGAGAAAAGGCTATTCGGCGGTTTCGGGTTCCTTCTCGGCCTCGCCGTCGCCGCTATCCTCGGGCTTCGGCAAGGCGGGCGGCGCGGCCTCGACATAGTCGAAGACCAGCACGCCATCCTTCAGGTTGACCTTCACCGAGCCGCCCTTCACCAGGCGGCCGAAGAGCAGTTCCTCCGCCAGGGGCTTCTTGATGACTTCCTGGATGACGCGGGCCAGCGGCCGCGCGCCATAGAGAGGCTCATAGCCACGTTCCGCCAGCCATTCGCGGGCGGCGCTGGACAGTTCGATCGTCACGTTGCGGTCGGCGAGCTGCGCCTCCAGCTGCATGACGAACTTGTCCACCACCCGGCCCACGATCTCCGGCGACAGCCCCGCGAAGGGGATGACGGCGTCGAGGCGGTTGCGGAATTCCGGCGTGAACATGCGCTTGATGGCGTCCTCATCCTCGCCGAGGCGCACCGTGCGCTCGAACCCGATGGTGGGCTTGGCCATGTCGGCGGCGCCGGCATTGGTGGTCATGATGAGGATGACGTTGCGGAAATCGACGGTCTTGCCGTTGTGGTCCGTCAGCTTCCCGTGGTCCATCACCTGCAGCAGGATGTTGTAGAGGTCCTGGTGCGCCTTCTCGATCTCATCGAGCAGCAGCACGCAATGCGGGTGCTGGTCGATGCCGTCCGTCAGCAGGCCGCCCTGGTCGAAGCCCACATAGCCAGGCGGCGCGCCGATGAGGCGGGAGACGCTGTGGCGCTCCATGTATTCGGACATGTCGAAGCGGATCAGCTCGATGCCCAAGGTCTTGGACAGTTGCTTCGCCACTTCCGTCTTGCCGACGCCGGTCGGGCCGCTGAACAGGTAGTTGCCGATCGGCTTCTCCGCATCCCGCAGCCCGGCGCGGGACAGCTTGATGGCGGCGGAGAGCGCGTCGATCGCCTTGTCCTGGCCGAAGACCATCGACTTCAGGTCGCGCTCCAGCGTGCGGAGCGTTTCCTTGTCGTCGTTGGAGACGGTCTTGGGGGGGATGCGGGCGATCTTGGCGACAATCTCCTCCACATCCTTCAGCGTGACCGTCTTCCGGCGCTTGTTCTCCGGCAGCAGCATGCGCGAGGCACCGACTTCGTCGATCACGTCGATCGCCTTGTCCGGCAGCTTCCGGTCATGGATGTACTTGGCCGAAAGCTCCACCGCCGCGCGGATGGCTTCCGGCGTGTAGCGGACCTTGTGGTGCTTCTCGTAGTTGGTCTTGAGGCCCTGGAGGATCTTGATCGCGTCCTCCAGCGTCGGCTCGTTCACGTCGATCTTCTGGAAGCGCCGCACCAAGGCGCGGTCCTTCTCGAAGTGCTGGCGGTATTCCTTGTAGGTGGTGCTGCCGATGCAGCGCAGCGTGCCCTGGGCAAGCGCGGGCTTGAGCAGGTTGGAGGCATCCATCGCGCCGCCGCTGGTGGCGCCGGCGCCGATCACCGTGTGGATCTCGTCGATGAACAGGATGCTGCCGGGCTGCTGTTCGAGTTCGTTGACGACGGCCTTCAGCCGTTCCTCGAAATCGCCGCGGTAGCGGGTGCCGGCCAGCAAGGACCCCATGTCCAACGCGAAGATGGTGGATTTGGCCAGCACCTCGGGCACGTCGCCCTCGATGATGCGCTTGGCCAGGCCTTCCGCGATGGCGGTCTTGCCCACGCCAGGGTCGCCCACATACAGCGGGTTGTTCTTGGTGCGGCGGCAGAGGATCTGGATCGTGCGCTCGATTTCCGAGTCGCGGCCGATCAGCGGGTCGATCTTCCCGGCCTGGGCCTTCTTGTTCAGGTTCACGCAGTAGTTGGTCAGCGCGTCCTGGCCACGGGGCGCACCGCCGCGCTGGGGCTTCTCCTCCTTCTCCGGGGTTTCCTCCGGGGTCTGGGGGGTGCCCTGCACGGGGCGGCTGGCGCTGCGGCCCGGGGCCTTGGCGATGCCGTGGCTGATGAAGTTCACGGCATCCAGGCGGGTCATGTCCTGCAGTTGCAGGAAATACACCGCATGGCTCTCCCGTTCGGAGAACAGGGCGACGAGGACATTGGCCCCCGTCACCTCATCCCGTCCGGAGGATTGCACATGGATCGCGGCGCGCTGCACGACGCGCTGGAAGCCCGCGGTCGGCTTCGCATCGCCGGCGCGGTCGGAGACGAGGCCGGCGAGGTCCTTGTCGAGGAACTCCGCCAGGTCGCGCTTCAGCTTGTCATTGTCGACGCCACAGGCGCGCAGCACGGTGGCGGCGTCCGTATCATCGGCAAGGGCGAGGAGAAGGTGTTCGAGAGTCGCGTATTCGTGCCGGCGGTCATTGGCGAGGCCGAGGGCGCGGTGGAGCGTCTGCTCGAGGTTGCGGGACAGCATGGTCTGACGCTCCCTATCGGGTGGCCTGGGCGTTCAACGGAACGCCGCGGCGCGGGTTGCCCTCAATGTGGTCGCTCCCTCCTGCTTCGGACAGTCCCCCGCAGGCCGTTTTGCCCGGCCTTCCTTCCATCCGCCGCCTGAGCGAAGGCGGCGCCACGATCATTCTTTTTCGATCGTGCACTGGAGCGGGTGCTGATTCTGCCGCGCGAGATCCATGACCTGGGTGACCTTCGTCTCGGCCACCTCATAGGTATAGACGCCGCAGACGCCGACGCCGCGGCGGTGGACGTGCAGCATGATGCGCGTCGCCTCCTCCCGGCTTTTCTGGAAGAAGCGTTCGAGGACATGCACGACGAATTCCATCGGCGTGTAGTCGTCGTTCAGCATCAGCACCTTGTACATGGAGGGCTTGCGGGTTCGCGGCCGTGCCTTGACCACCACCCCGGTGGTCGGCCCGTCTGCCCCGTTGCCCTGTCCTGGGCGCTTGTCGCTGTCGCTCATGCCTGCCTTGGTTGCCTGCCGGGGAGTGAACGCCCGGTCATCGTCCCGCGTCGTCGTCCTGCATAGGATATCGGAGCGAGGGGCCGGGAGTGAAGGGCTTGACGAAATTCTCCCGCAGAAGAACCCCGCCGGGGTTTACCGCCCGTTAGCCCGGGCCGGATTCCCTCGCTGCCGTGAGCTTAGGCCGGATTTTTCCGGCCCGAAACGCAAAAGGCCCGCCGCGGTGCCCGCCCGCCCCCGGAAAGGGGTTGGTCGCAGGCACCGGGCGGGCCAATTGGCGCGAGGGAGGGGGGGCTTGTCCACCCCCCGCCACCCCGGGTCTCAGGCCGCGAGCGGCTTGGCCATCTTCTCGACGGCCAGCGTCATGCGCGCGGCGAGCGGCGCGGAAGCCTGCTCGGCCAGGCGATAGGCGGCTTCCTGCAGCTTCGTCGCCTCGCTCATCGTGCGCTCCATGGACGCCTTGGCGAAGGCGGCCTGGATGTCGGCGGCTTCCTTGAGGGACTTCACGGCGGCGAGCGCCTTGGCGCTTTCCAGCGCATGGTCCGTCAGGGCCTGGGAGACGGCGAAATACTGCTTGCCGAGGTCCTGGAAGCCGACCGTCAGGGTCTGCGTGGCCTTGGTGAAGGCCTCCAGATTGCCGCGGCCGAACTCAGCGGCCTCCTCGGCGGCCTTGAAGAAACCCTCGGCCGACTTCGTCGCCTGTTCCATGCCCTTCTCCATTGCAGCGCGCGCCTGGGTGGCGCCATTGTCGATGATCTTCTTGGTCTGCGCGGCGCCCTGCGTCGCGGCATTCTCGACCAGCGCGATGTTGCGCTTGGCTTCGGTCTTCGGCTCATTGGCCATGGGGGTCATCCTCAAGCTTGGTTCGCCGGCGCCCGGCGCGGCGGGAGCCCGCTACCCGGCCCCAAGGGGTTTTGCTGCGATGCAGCACGAACCCTATGTGCCCATGCTCGCATTCCGATGCAAGCAGAATTTTGCAGTGCAGCAATTTCGGTGAGTGGAAATCGACCAAGCCCATCATCGGCCCGCCGGTACAACCGCGCGGGCGGATGCGGATCCGCTGCAAGGCAAGGCGTTAAGCCATTGCTGTTACGCCATGTTCCACAAACGCCCCCGTGGACAGAAGCGGTCTTTCTTCCTTAGGTTGCTGCGGGTGGTGGTGCACGGGGGGTGTGCCACCAGGGGGACTATGCATGCGTTTTCGGCTCGGGACCTGCGCGGGACTCGTCGGCCTTGCCCTGTCCGTCCTGGGCCCTGCCCCGGCGGCCCAGGCACAGATCGGCAGCGACCGCTATTCCGCCATCGTGGTCGACAACCGCACCGGCGCCATGCTGGTCGGCGCCAGTCCGGATGAGACGCGGCACCCCGCGTCGCTCACCAAGATGATGACCCTCTACATGGTGTTCGAGGCGCTGGGCGAAGGGCGCCTGACCCTGACCTCCGCCGTGCCGATCTCGGAGGAAGCGGCCTCCCGCCCCCCCTCCAAGCTCGGCTTCCCGCCGGGGCAGAGCCTGACGGTAGAGCAGGCCATCATGGCGCTGGTCACCAAATCGGCGAATGACGTGGCGGCGGCGGTGGGCGAAAGGCTCGGCGGTTCCGAGGAACGCTTCGCCCAGATGATGACCATGCGCGCCCGGTCGCTCGGCATGGCGCGCACCACCTTCCGCAACGCCTCCGGCCTGCCGGACCGCGACCAGGTGACGACGGCGCGGGACATGGCGACGCTCGGCCGCCGGCTGATCCAGGATTTCCCGGACCGCTACCATTATTTCGGCATGCAGCACGCCCAGTTCCGCGGCCTGCGCCTGCGCAACCACAACCGCATGCTCGGCGAGTATGAGGGCGTGGACGGCATCAAGACCGGCTATATCCGCGACAGCGGCTTCAACATCGTCACCAGCGCCAGCCGCGGCGGCCAGCGCGTGGTGGGCGCCGTCTTCGGCGGCAATTCCTGGGTGGAGCGGGACCAGCACATGGCCGCGCTGCTCGACCAGTCCTTCACCAGCATGGGCGTCACGCCCCGCCCGGTGATGGTGCGGGCGACGACGGGCGTGGTGCGCAGCGCGGATGCCGCGCCGGCACCCCGCCCCCGCCCCCAGGCGGCGCAGACGGCATCCCGCCAGCAACCCGCGGCCCGGAACACGACAGCCGCCCAGGCCCAGCGCACCCCGCCGCGGCCCAATGCGGCGCCGCGCGCCGCCACCACGGCCCGCGCCACCACACCGCCGCGGGCAACGACCCCGGTTCGGGCAACCACTCCAGTTCGGGCAGCCACCCCGGCACGGGCAACCCCGGCCGCCACCACCCGCCAGGCGCCAAGCCCGGCGGCGGCGACGCCGACGCGCAGCACCACCAACCGCAGCGTGCCCATCCCGAATTCGCCGCCCCAGCCCGCGCCCCGCATCCGTACGGCCGAGGCGCGCTGAAGCACCATCCCCCGGGCCGCGGCGATCACGCCCGCGGCCCGGTCCACGCCCGAAGCGGCGGCTAAGCCATCCCGCCCCGCGCCGCGATGGGCCAGAGGCATTCGACCCGCCCCTTCCGCACGCCGACATACCAGTCGTAGCGATCGACCGTCGGGTCGCAATGCCCGGGGACCAGGCGCAGCTTCTCCCCCAGCTTCGGCGCCAGCGCCGGATCGGTCGCGGTGATGTTGCCGTGTTCGTCGGAGGCGCCGGTATAGGCCAGCCCCGGCCGCCCATGGACCAGCGGCAGCCCTGAATCCACCGCGACCGCCTTGTGCCCGGCATCCAGCACGGCGAAGCCAGGCCGCGGCGCGCTCATCACCTCCGCCAGCACGAACAGGGAGTGGCGGAAGGGCGGCGGGTCCTCGTTCCGGCCGTAGTCGGCATCCATGAAGGCGTAGGAGCCCGCCTGGATCTCGTTCCAGATGCCCGATGCCGCTTCGTGCTGGAAGGTGCCGGTACCGGCGCCGCCCACGATGGCGCATTCCAGGCCCCGCTGGCGCAGTTGCTCGACCGTGCGGCGCGTGCCCTCCGCGGCGGAAGCGATGGCGTCGCGGCGCTGTTCGGGCGTGCGGCGGTGCTGGGCGTTGCCGTGGTAGGATTGCAGGCCGCCGAAAATCAGGTGTGGGCTGGCGGCGATCCGCTCCGCCAGCGCCACCGCTTCCGGCCCCGGCTGCACGCCGCAGCGGCCGGCGCCGCAATCGATCTCCACCAGCACGGTCATGCGGAGGCCGGCGTGTTCCGCCGCGGCCTCGATGGCGGCGATACCCGCCAAGTCATCGGCGCAGACGGCGACCTTCGCGATGCCGGACAGCGCGGCCAGGCGCGCCAGCTTGCGGGGTGCGATGACCTCGTTGCTCACCAGGATGTCGGGCACGCCGCCCCAGGCCAGGGCCTCGGCCTCCGCCACCTTCTGCACGCACTGGCCGACGGCGCCGCGCCGCATCTGCTGCAACGCGACGATGGGGGATTTGTGCGTCTTGGCGTGGGCGCGCAGCCGGGTGCCGGTGGGGGCCAGAAGTGCCGCCATGGTGTCGAGGTTGTGTTCGAAGGCGTCGAGGTCGAGCACCAGCGCGGGGGTGTCGATATCCTCCTCGCGCATGCCGGGCTCGGCGGGGGGGTGCTGCAGCATGGTGTTTCCTATTCTTCAGGCAGGGATGGAGGCGGTCAGCGCGTCCATGATGGGGTCGAGTTCGCGGTCGTCGTTGTAGCCGTGGAAGCTGATGCGGATGCGACCGCGGCCATTCCAGGCCAGCACGCCGCGCGTGGCCATCGCCTCCACGATCGCGCCCGCGCGGTCATGCGCGATGCAGACGCTGGCGCCGTGGTGCAGCGGGTCGGGCGGGGTGATGGAGGCGATGCCGGCCGCATCGAGGCGGGCGAGCAGCCCCACGGTCAGCCGCTGCACATGCCGCTGCACCACGCCCTGCGGAATGGCTTCGAGGAAATCGAGCGCGGCGTGCAGCGCATAGGCTGGCGCGTGCGCCGGGTTGCCGCGCGTGAAGCGCCCGCCATCGGGGCGCAGCGCGATGGGCGCAGCGTAGTCTGGCCTCGGCCCCGTGACGATGGAATACCACCCCGCCGTCGCCGGCGCCCAGCCCGGCTGCCGCGCCCGGTTCCAATAGGCCACGGCCAGTCCCGTCAGCCCCAGCATCCATTTGTAGCAGGCGGAGAAGGCGAAATCGGCGACCGAGGCCTCGATCGGCATCCAGCCATTGGCCTGGGTGAAATCCACCACCAGCATCGCGCCCGACGCATCCGCCACCCGGCGCAGCGCCACCAGATCATGCCGCCGCGCATCGAGGTAGGAGACGGCGGACACCGCGATCATCCGCACGCGCCCTGTCGCCGCCGCTTCCACCGCATCCGGGTCCGCCATCGGCACGAAGCGCAGTTCCACGCCCTTCCGCATGGCGAGTGGCACAACCACGCTCGCGTATTCGTTGCGGTCGACCAGCACGACATCGCCGGGTTGCCAGTCCAGGCTCTCCACCAGCATGGACATGCCCTCGGCGACGGAGGAAACGAGGCCGATGCCCTCGGCCTCCACCTTCCACCAGGCGCCGAGGCGCGCGCGCAGGCGCTCCACCTCCCCGTCCAGCCGTGCGCGGCCGGCGGGGCCTTCGGATTTGTCCGTGGCGTGGCGGTCCAGCGCCGGGCCTTGGGCGTGCAGCACCGGTGTCTCCCCAGCCGCGCAGGCATGGATCACGCCGCGCGGAATGCGGAAGGCAGCGGGGTCGAACAGCGGCACTGGCGGGCCCTCGGGGTTGCGCTCGGCGGCCATGCTGGCACGCTCCGCGCGGAGGAGACAGACCGGCATGGATTTTCAGCTCTCGGCCGAGCAGGAGGCGCTGCGGGAGGCCATCGGCCGCATCTGCGCCCGTTTCGGCGATGACTACTGGCTGGCGAAGGATCGCGCCCACAGCTTCCCGCATGAATTCCACCAGGCGCTGGCGGCCGATGGGTGGCTTGGCATCTGCATGCCGGAAGCGGTCGGCGGCGCGGGACTCGGCGTGACGGAAGCGGCCGTGATGATGCAGGAGATCGCGCAGAGCGGTGCGGCGATGTCCGGTGCCTCCGCCGTGCATATGAACATCTTCGGCCCGATGCCGGTGGTGGTGCATGGCACGGATGAACAGAAGGCCCGCATGCTGCCGCCGCTAATCGCGGGGCGGGAACGCGCCTGCTTCGCGGTGACCGAACCCAACACGGGCCTCGACACCACGCAGCTTCGCACGACGGCGGAGCGCCGGGGCGACCGCTACATCGTCACCGGCCAGAAGGTCTGGATCAGCACCGCGCAGGTCGCCGACCGCATGCTGATCCTGGCGCGCACCACGCCGCTGGACCAGGTGAAGAAGCGGTCCGAGGGCCTGTCCCTGTTCTACACGAAGCTGGATCGCTCACGCGTGGAGGTGCGGGAGATTCCCAAGATGGGCCGCCACGCCGTCGATTCGAACCAGCTCTTCATCGACGGGCTGGAAGTGCCGGAGGAGGACCGGATCGGGGAGGAGGGGAAGGGCTTCGACTACATCCTGCACGGCCTCAATCCCGAACGCATCCTGGTTGCGGCGGAGGCTGTCGGCATCGGCTTCGCCGCCATCGCGCGCGCCAGCCAGTATGCGAAGGAACGCGTGGTCTTCGGCCGGCCCATCGGCCAGAACCAGGCGATCCAGCATCCCCTCGCCGCCTGCTGGATGCAGTTGGAAGCGGCGCGGCTGATGGTGATGCAGGCGGCCTGGCGCTACGACCAGGGCATGCCCTGCGGGGCGGAGGCCAATGCCGCGAAATACCTGGCGGGCGAGGCAGGATTCAACGCCTGCCAGCAGGCGGTGATGACCTTGGGCGGCTATGGCTACGCCCAGGAATACCATCTGGAACGCCTGCTGCGCGAAAGCTTCATCCCGCGCATCGCGCCGGTCAGCCCGCAGCTGGTGCTGTGCTACATCGCCGAGCGCGAGCTCGGACTGCCGAGGAGTTACTGATGGAGTTCCTGGATCGCCTCGATGCCAGCGCGACGCGGCGGGAAACGCCCTGCGGCGATGGCAAGATGGTCTGGCGCTGCTGGAACGAAGGCGCGGGTCGGCCGCTGGTGCTGCTGCATGGCGGCAGCGGGTCCTGGCTGCACTGGACGCGGCAGATCGAGCCCTTCGCCGCCACGCGCGCCGTGATGGTGCCGGACCTGCCGGGCCTGGGGGAGAGCGCCAACCCGCCTGGCGAGCATTCGCCGGGCAATGTCGCCGCCGTCGTGACGGAAGGGCTTCGGCAGCTGGTGCCGGCGACGGAAAGCGTGGACCTCGCCGGCTTCTCCTTCGGCGCCAACATCGCGGGGCATGTGGCGGCGCTGCTGGCGCCAAGGCTGCGCAGCGTGACGATCCTCGGCGCAGGTTCCATGGGCACGCCGCGCCATCCCGTGCCACTCATGAAGGTGCGGGACAAGGAGGGGCAGGCGCGGGTGGAGGCGCATCGCCACAACCTCGGCTCCATGATGATCGCGGACAGCGCGAAGATCGACGACATGGCCCTGGCCATCCAGGAACGCGCCTTCATCAATTCGCGCCTCCGCAGCCGGCCCTTCGCGACCGCCACCATGCTGTCCGATGCGCTGGCGCGCGCAGAGGGCGTGCCGGTCAACGCGATCTGGGGGGATCGCGACCAGGTGGCGATGCCGGACATCTCTCTGCGCACCGATGCGCTGCGCCGCGCCCGGCCCGATGCGCGCCTCGCGCTGGTCCCCGGCGCCGGCCATTGGGTGGCCTATGAGGCGGCGGACCAGGTCAACGCGCTGTTCCGGGAATGGCTGGCATGATCGCATCCCTGCCCGGCGTGGACCTGTTCTTCAACGATAGCGGCGGCGATGGCGTGCCGCTGGTGCTGATGCACGCGAACACCGGCAATGCCGATAGCTGGGAGATGCAGACCCGGCCCTTCGCCGCGGCGGGCTTCCGCGTCATCGCCTTCGACCGGCGCGGCTGGGCGCGAAGCGTGCCCCGGCCCGATACCGGGCCACAGCCTGGCAGCATCGCGGAAGACCTCGACGCGCTCGCAACACATTTGGCCTTGCCGCGCTTCCACCTGCTGGGCGTCGCGGGCGGCGGCTTCGCGGCGCTGGATTACGCGGCCTGGCGCGGCGACCGGCTGCTGTCGCTGGTCGTGGGCGCCAGCTACGGGCAGTTCATCGATCCCGCGATCACCGAACCCTACAGCCGCATCGCGACGCCCGCCTTCAAGGCGCTGCCGAGCGAGATGCGCGAACTCGGCCCGACCTATCGCGGCTTCGAACCCGCGGGGCTGGCGCGCTGGATCGCCATCGACCGCAACGCGATGCGAGAGGATGGCACGCCGCAACCGCTGCGCTCGCCCAACAGCTTCGCCAAGATCGCCACCATCGGCTGCCCCGCGCTGGTGATCGCCGGCGGCGCGGATCTATACGCGCCGCCGCGCCTGATGCGGCTCTGGGCGTCCCATCTGACGCGGCGCGAATTCCAGGTGATCCCGGATGCCGGCCACGCCATCAACTGGGAAGCGCCGGAGTTGTTCAACGCGATGGTGCTGGATTTCCTGAAAGGGCGCTGAGCTACAGCGACTTCTCCAGCAGGTACATCAGCACCACCGCCACGATCGCGGCGCCCGCGATCAGCGGGAAGGTGTAGGGCATGGCGGGGCCGCGGTGGTCGCTCATCGTCTTCTCTCCTGTTGCCGGTGACAGGGAAAACGCGGCGCCACGCACGGCGGTTCGGGAGCGTTACGCCAGCAGCGGGCGCAGGCGGAAGGCGATGCGCTCCGCCGTTTCGGACGGCGTTCGCGGCCGGACCAGCATCGCCTCCACCTCCGCGCGGATGATCCCATCCGCCCGCGCGGCCTGCGCGAAGGGGGGCAGCGCCGGGCGGGCCACGCGCAACGCCGCGGCTTCAGCCGCCGCCCAGGGCGTGGCGGCGACGTAGCGCGGGTCCGACAACGCGGAGAGCCGCGCCGGGCCGATGCCGTTCAGCCCTGCGCGCACCGCTTCCTCCGCCCCGCCAAGCCGGCGCAGCGCGCGCATCGCGGCATCCGGGTTCGGCGCGTTGCGCGGCACGACCAGCGCCCGCAGCGCCACCGTCACCGGCGCCGCGCCGCCCTCCGCCCCGGGGATGAGGGAGGCCTCGATCCGCCCCGCATCCCGGCTGGCGCCCGGGCGGTTCAGCCATTCATGCCGGGCGAAGGGCGCCATCGCCCAGGCGCCGCGGCCCGCCTGCATTTCCCGCAGCGCGTCGGCTGGCATGAAGCGCGGCAGGGTGCGGGGCAGCACGCCCTCCGCGAACAGGGCGGCCAGGGCTTCCAGCGCGCGGATCATGCCGGGCTCCGTCACCCGCAGCGCCAGGCCAGGGCCGATCACATCGCCATCCCAGAGCCGCGCCAGGTCGAAGGCGAGTTCCGGCCCATCCGCCACCAGCCCGGCAATCACCTGGCCATCCGCGCGCCGGCCCAGGGCGGCGCGGCAGGCGGCCAGCAGCGCCGCGGCCGTCGCGGGGGGTGGTGCGTCTCCCGTGAGGGCGGTGTTGCGGAACAGCGCCTGCGTCACCTGCGCGAAGGGCAGGCCATGCAGCCGTCCCTCCAGCGTGAAGGCGCGGCGCAGCGCGGCGGGGATATCCGCCGCCGCTTCCTCCACCGGCAGGAACAGAGCGGCGGCGCGCGGCGTCACCAGATGATGCGGCAGCAGCGCCAGATCGTAGCTGCCCACGGCCAGGCCGGCATCGCGCAGCGCGCGGTCATAGGGCGTATCGGAGATCGTCCAGGCGATGCCCGGCCCGGCGACATCGCCGCCCCGCCCGCCGGCCAGCTGCGCGCGAGTCGCGGCATCCGCCAGCATCACCACGCGATCCGCCTGCGCCCGCACCGGCCGCGCCAGCAGGGCGGGCAGCGCGAGCAGAAGGGCACGGCGCTTCACCCTCCCCTGCCTCCCGGGTGCTTCACGCACCCATGCGCTCCCGGGTGCTTCACGCACCCATGCGCTCCCGGTACCGCTTGCCCCAATCCTCGCCGCGCACCCAGTCCAGCAGGCTGGCGGCATCCGCGGGCTGCTTCGTCATCGCACGCACGCAGCGCCAGGCCAGGGCATGCATGCAGGAGGTGACGGGCGCATCCCCCACGAAGGGTTTCCCCAATATGGCGCCGAGCGTCGGCATGCCCGTGCCGAGCATCGCCACGGCCTGCGCCCGCCCCGCCGGCAGCGCGGCCAGCGCGGCGGCGGCGCCAGCGGCGTTCATGGCGTAGATCGGGTGGAAGGCGCCGTCCTCCATGGCGCCGCGGGACACATCCACCACATCGAAGCCCCGCGCGCGCCAATAGCCCGTCGCGGCATCGGTCAGGTCGTCGGGATAGGGCGACACCAGTCCGATCCGCTCCGCGCCGATGGCGTGGAAGGCATCGCGCACCGCGGTGGCGGCGGTGATGACGGGAATGCCGAGGCGATCCTCCATCCGCGCCACCAGCGCATCCTCCTCCTCGACGCCCGCGTAGTAGCTGGCGCCGGTGCAGGCGAAGGCGATGGCGTCGATGGGGGCATTGGCGAATTGCGCGGCCGCGCCCGGCAGGTCCCGCAGATAGTCCAGCAGGCGGGCGATGATGGTGTCCTTCGGGCTCGTCAGGCGCGCGTTCAGCATGGCGATGCCGGCGGGCCAGAGCATGGCGAATTCCGGCTCCACCGTCGTGTTCGCCTGGGGCGTCAGCACGCCCACCAGGCCGCGCGGCGCGTATTCGACGGTCATGCCGGTTCTCCTCCCCTGATGCGGGTCGCGATGGCCTCGGCCTCGGCCGGGTCATCAGCGCCGCGCCATGCCACATGCCCGTCCGGGCGCAGCAGCACCAGGGGGCGCTGCATCAGTTCCACCGCGACGGGATCGGCGACATCGCGCAGCACCAGCGGGACGCCCTGCGCGCGGATCGCCGCCAGCAGCCCGGGCGCCGCGGCGCCTGGTGCCGCCAGCAGGGTGAAGGCGCTTCTGTCCACGAGGTCCAGCGTGCTCGAACCATCCGCCAGCCAGCCATGCGGGAAGCGGCTGCCGGGCCAGGTGGAGGGCACCACCTGCCCCTGGTCATCCGGCGGTTCCGCCGTGCCATCCGGCACCACCACGGGGCTGTCGGCGTAGCGGTAGCCCAGATGCGTGCCCGCGCTGTTGAACTGCTTTGCCATCCAGAGGATGCGCTTCCGCAGCGCATCCCGCGATGCCGCCGACACATCGATATCCGGCGCGACCTCCCCCATCACCATGTCGATGCGGTCGGAGTTGTTGGCGCTGATGACGCTGTTGCGCCAGGCCACCGGCTTGCGCTCCGCCTCATAGCTGTCGAGCAGCGCGGCGCCGCCCCAGCCCTGCTCCACCGCGGCGAGTTTCCAGGCCAAATCCACCGCATCCCCGATGCCGGTATTCATGCCGACGCCGCCGGTTGGCACGAAGAGATGCGCGGCATCGCCCGCCAGGAACACGCGCCCATCCCGCCAGCGATGCGCGACGGATTGATGGTGGTGCCAATGCGTCGTCGCCAGCAGGTCGAACGCGAACGCCTTGCCCATCGCGCGGTGCAGCACCGTGGCGGGATCATCCTGCGCCGCGTCGCGCGCCGGGTCGGCCCAATAGTGCTGGTAGTTCCAGGTCGAATGCCCGTCGATGGCGGTGAAGACGCCGAAGGCATCGGGCGCCAGGCAGAAATAGAGGTTCGCCAGCCCCTTCCCATGCGCCCCGAGAAAATCCGGGGAGCGGAAGAGGTAGCTGACATTGCTCCTCATCCGCCCGCGCCCGCCCATGCGGATGCCGAGCCTGCGTCGCACCGCGCTGGCACCGCCATCGCAGGCGACCATCCAGCGCGCCGCCAGGCTTTCGCGCTGGCCGGTGCCGGCATGTTCGATGTGGCTGACCACGCCGCCTTCGACCTGCGCGAAATCGATCTGCTTCCACCCATGGCGCAATTCCAGCAAAGGCTGGCGCCGCGCCTCCGCCAGCAGCACCGGCTCCAGCGCCTGCTGCCCGATCTGCGTCTTGCCCCAGGGGGACCAGGCGAGTTCCCGGAACCGCGCCACCGCCTCCGGCGCCCGCCGCCGCACGGCCTCCAGCCCCGGGGATCGGAAGCGGTGGAGTTCATGCCCCGCCAGGCGATCGCAGAAGAGGATGAAGTAGTCCTCCTCCTGCCGCATGGCCGCATCGGCCACCTTGAGGTCGAGGCGATCCCAGGCGCGGAAATGCTCCATGGACCGCGCGCCGAGCAGCGTGGCCTTGGGGTGCGGGGCCGGCCCCTCCCGCTCCTCCACCAACACGGCGCGCACGCCCGCGCGGGCCAGGGCGATGCCGAGGCAGAGGCCGACCGGCCCGCCCCCCACGATCAAGACCGGCGTCATCCCGCCCCTCCGCGCTTCGCCCGCTATGCTATAGGCTCCCAGCCAGAATCGGGAACGGGACCCCCCCTCATGCGCCGTCGCGACCTGTTCGCCCTGCTGCCCTTGGCACCGCTCGCCCTGCCGGGCCTGGCCCAGGCGCAGGGGGGCTACCCCAGCCGCCCGGTACGCGTGGTGGTTCCCTTCCCGCCTGGTGGCACCACCGACTTCATCGCCCGCCTGGTCAGCCAGCGCCTGGCCAGCGTGCTCGGCCAGCCCTTCGTGATCGAGAATCGCGCCGGCGCGGGCGGCACCGTGGGGTCCGACTTCGTCGCGAAAAGCGCGCCGGACGGCCACACCCTCGTCGTCTCCAACATCGCGAGCTTCGGCGTGGGGCCTAGCGTCTATCGATCGATGCCCTACAACTCCGTCACCGACTTCGCCCATATCGCGGTGATGGCGGAAATCCCCTCCGTCCTCGCCGTCAGCGCCACCAGCCCCATCAGGACCTTCGCCGATTTCGTGACGGCGGCGAAGGCAAGGCCGGGGATGACGATCGGGTCGCCGGGCAATGGCACCTCATCCCACGCCAAGCAGGCCGTCCTGCAACGCTCCGCGGGGATCGAGACGACCCACGTCCCCTACCGCGGCAGCGGGCCCATGATGAACGACCTGATGTCGAACGCGGTGGACGGCATGATCACCACCCTCGTCGAGGCCGGGCGCAACGAACGCTTCCGCCTGCTGGCCGTGACCGCCGATGCCCGCGTGGAAGGCTGGCCTGATCTGCCGACCTTCAAGGAACTGGGCCACCCCGACCTGGTGGCCTCCACTTGGTTCGGCCTCTCCGCCCCCGCCGGCACGCCGGAGGCGATCGTCACGCGCCTCAATGCCGAGGTGCTGACCGGCCTGGCCACGCCCGAGATCGCGCCCCGCCTGGTGGAAACCGGCGCCACGCCGCGCCGCATGTCCGCCCCGGAATACACCGCCTTCGTCGCCGCCGAAGTCACGCGCTGGGCCGCGGTGGTCCGCGCCGCCAACATCCGCGCGGATTGATGGCCGGGAAACCGCCACCCCCCGGCAGCAAGGCCGAACGGGAAGCCCGGCTGGCCGCGGCGCTGCGGGAGAACCTGCGCAAGCGGAAGGCCCAGGCCCGTGCCCGGGCCGAGGACCAGCCGTCCCCGCCGCCAGCCGCGCCGCCCGCGGACTCGCCAAAGGGCTAGCCCCCCCGGCCCGCCTGGGGTAACCCACGGCCCCGACGACCGAGAGGCCCACCACCCCCATGTCCATCATGCCCGACACCTGGATCCGCCAGATGGCCCAGGACAAGGCCATGATCGAACCCTTCGTCGAAAGCCAGCGACGGGAAGGGGTGATCAGCTACGGCCTGTCCTCCTTCGGCTATGACGCGCGGCTGGCCGACGAATTCAAGATTTTTACCAATGTGGACAACGCGATCGTCGATCCCAAGGTCTTCTCGGACCAGGGCTTCGTCACGCGGCGCGGGGATACCTGCATCATCCCGCCCAACAGCTTCGTGCTGTGCCACACCATCGAATACTTCCGCATCCCGCGCGACGTGCTGGTCATCTGCCTCGGCAAATCCACCTATGCGCGCTGCGGCCTGATCGTGAACGTCACCCCCCTGGAACCCGAATGGGAAGGCCAGGTCACGATCGAAATCAGCAACACCACCCCCCTGCCCGCCCGCATCTACGCGAACGAAGGCATCTGCCAGTTCCTGTTCCTGAAAGGCGCCAGCGCCCCCGAAACCAGCTACGCCGACCGCAAGGGCAAATACATGCGCCAACGCGGCGTGTCGCTGCCACGGCTCTGAGGCGTGGCGCGGGTTCTTGCCAGGGGGCTTTGCCCCCCGGCACCCCCCACCAGGGTCGGACGCATGTGTCCGACGGGGGCTCCTGGACCACAATCTGATGGGATCAGGGGAGAGGGGCCAGAGCGCGCGCGACACAGTGGTCCCGCCGGCCCCTCTCCCCTGATCCCATGAAAGGGGTTCCGAGGGGCCGCTGCCCCTCGGTGGGGAGCGCGAGGGGCAGCGCCCCTCGCAGGAACCGCGCCACACTCTAGAGTCGGAGGCCACGCGCCATGGACCGTATTCGCATTCGCGGGGGCAGGCCGCTCAACGGGTCCATTCCGATCGGGGGGGCCAAGAATGCCACGCTGCCCTTGATGGCGGCGGGGCTGCTCAGCGATGGGCCGCTGGTGCTGGAGAATGCGCCTGATCTCGCGGATATCGCGACCATGCGGAATCTGTTGTCCCAGCATGGGCTGACGGTGGTGCATGACCGCGCGGCGCGGACGCTGACCATGTCCGGGGCGGCAAATAATCTGGAGGCGCCCTACGACCTGGTGCGCAAGATGCGCGCCTCCGTCCTGGTGATGGGCCCGCTGGTGGCGCGGTTCGGGGAGGCCCGGGTGAGCCTGCCGGGCGGCTGCGCCATCGGCACGCGGCCCGTGGACCTCCACATCAAGGGGCTGGAGCAGATGGGCGCCGTCTTCGACCTCGAAGGCGGGTACATGCATGCGAAGGCGCCGCAGGGGTTGAAGGGCGCGCGGATCATCTTCCCGCAGGTCAGTGTCGGGGCGACCGAGAATTTGCTGATGGCCGCCTGCCTGGCGGATGGCGTCACGGAGCTGGTGAATGCGGCGCGGGAGCCGGAGATCGGCGACCTCGCCATGTGCCTGATGCGCATGGGTGCGCGGATCGAGGGCATCGGCACCGACCGCCTGGTGATCGAGGGCGGCAAGACCCTGGGTGCCGCGACGCATCCCATCATCCCCGACCGGATCGAGGCCGGCACCTATGCCTGCGCCGCCGCCATCACGGGGGGTTCCGTGTTCCTGGAAGGCGCCCGGATGGTCGACCTCGGCGCCGTGGTCCGCGTGATGCGGGAGGCCGGCGTGGATGTGGCGGAGGAGAATGGCGGGCTGCGCGTCACGCGCCTCAACGGGTTGCGCGGCGCCGATGTGATGACGGAGCCCTTCCCCGGCTTCGCCACCGACATGCAGGCGCAGTTCATGGCGCTGATGTGCGTCGCCGAGGGGGCGTCGATGATCACGGAGACGATCTTCGAGAACCGCTTCATGCATGTGCCGGAGCTGACGCGCATGGGTGCGCGCATCAAGTATCACGGCCAGAGCGCCATCGTCCGCGGCGTGCCGAAGCTGAGTGGCGCGCCGGTGATGGCGACGGATTTGCGCGCCTCCGTCAGCCTGGTGCTGGCCGGCCTGGCGGCGCAGGGGGAGACGATCGTGAACCGGGTCTATCACCTCGACCGCGGGTATGAATCCATCGAGCGGAAGCTGGGCGCCGTTGGGGCGGAGATCGAGCGGGTGTGAGGGCGGCCGGCCCTGGGGATCGGCAGCGGGAAGGGCGAGGCATTGGGGCGGATGGCGGGGCGGGCACGCGCCATGGCGGGCTGAATGGCCTGCGCGGCGTGCTCTGCATCCAGATCATGATCGTTCATTTCATCATGGCCTATGTGCCGGATGCGCTGACGCCGTTCAGCCCGGCCCTGTTCCCGCCGACGGCGGACCCGCATTGGCTGGCGCCCTGGCTGCGCCTGCCGGGGGCGTCGCTGCTGACCGGCGGCAATTTCGCGGTGATGACCTTCTTCGCGCTGTCCGGCTACGTCTTCACGCTGAACTACTATGCCGGGAAGCCGGATCGCCTGCGCGTCACGCTCTGGGGCCGCTACATCCGGCTGACGGTCGCCATGGCGCCCATCGTGCTGCTGTCCTGGCTGCTGTCCCGGGGCGGGTTCTACGCGACGCAGGATGTGGCGGCGGCGACGGGCTCCATCGCCTTCGGCGCGCAGATGCCCGCGGCGGAGATGACGCTGGCGAATGCGCTGCGCGACATGGCGTGGCACGTGTTGATGACGGGCGAATCACACTTCAACACCGCGCTCTGGACCGTGCGCTACGAATTCCTCGGCGCGCTGATGATCCTGCTGCTGTTCCTGGCCATGCCGCATGGCGTGCGGGTGGTGCCGGTGCTGTGCTTCGCGGTGCTGGCCGCGCTGGTCTTCGGGCCCTTCGCGATCTTCGTGCTGGTGATGCTCGGGGGCGCGCTGGTGAATGCGGTGCGCATCCCGGCGCGGGCGGTGCCCGCCCTCGCATTCTTCGGGCTGTTCATGGGGTCCTACCTGCCAGGCCATGCGCCCTATTCCTGGCTGCCCGCGCCCTTCACCGCGCCGGACCAGGTCTTCTTCAACGTGCCGCTCTACAACATGGTGGGCGCGGTCTGCCTGGTGGCGGCGGTGGCGCGGGGTTTCGGCGGTCGCTTCCTGTCGGCGCGGCCTCTGCAATGGCTCGGCGACCTGTCCTACAGCGCCTATCTGCTGCACCTGCTGGTGCTGTGCTCGGTCTCCGCCTGGCTGTTCCTGGCACTGCCGAGGGGCGACCTTGCGCTGCTGCTCAACCTGGTCGTCTACATCGCTGTCGTGCTGGCGCTGGCGGCGCCCTATTCCGCCATCGTCGATGCCGCCGGAATCAATTGGGCGCGCCGCTTCGGCACCTGGGTGACTCG
This sequence comes from Falsiroseomonas sp., assembly GCF_051859025.1. GTDB lineage: Bacteria > Pseudomonadota > Alphaproteobacteria > Acetobacterales > Acetobacteraceae > Falsiroseomonas. Next base: position 121,967 of record NZ_JBHYGL010000041.1, read on the forward strand.
CCCGCCCGGGGAGGTCCCCCGCCGCAGGGCGGGGGTGGTGCATCCGGCGGAGTAGGAACGCCTACCCCCGGAACATGCCCCCGCCATCCACATCGACGACGGTCCCGTTCACATAGGCGCCGCGAGGCCCGGACAGGAACACGGTCAGATCCGCGATCTCGACCGCCTCGATCGGGCGGGCGAAAGGCAGGCCGGTCAGCGTTTCCGCCCAGCGTTCCTCGTCACCGAATTTGAGCTTGGCGTTGACGCGCGCCTGCGTCTCCATCCGGTCCGTCCGCGTCGCGGCCGGGCTGATGCCGAAGACCCGCACGCCCATCGCCTGCGTGGCACCGCCGAGCGCGGAGGTGAAGGCGATCAGCGCCGCATTGCCCGTGCCGCCGCAGATATAGCCCATGCGCGGCGCACGGCCGGCCATGCCGATGATGTTGCAGATGACGCCCGCGCGCCGCTCCTCCATCCCCGGCAGGTACAGCTGGCACATGTGGATGTAGCCCATGACCTTGAGGTCCCAGGCCTGCTGCCAGCGCGCGATCGGGATGTCCTGCAGGCGCCCCGACGGGATGGCGCCGGCATTGTTCACCAGGATGTCGATGCCGGGCTGCGCGGCGTGCACACGCTCCCGCTCCTCGGGCTTCGAGAGATCGGCGGCCAGGGTCTCCACCCGGACCTGCGCGGCGCTGCGCACCTTGTCGGCGGCGGCGGACAGGGAAGCGGGGTCGCGCCCCACCAGCACCACATCCGCACCCTCCCGCGCGAAGCCTTCCGCGCAGGCAAGCCCGATTCCCTTCGACCCGCCGGTGATCAGCACCCGCTTGCCGGCAACGCCCATATCCATAGCCATGCTCAGACTTCCATCTCGATCAGGAACGGCGTCTCGGAAGCGAAGCTCTGCTGCATGAGGTCCGCGACCCCCTCCAGCGTCCCCGTCCGCGCCGCTTCCACACCCATGCCGTTCGCCAGCTTCACCCAATCCAGGTTGGGATTGCCGAGGTCCATCATGTCCAGCGCCGTGCGGCCGGGATTGGCGCCGACGCCCTGATATTCGCCCAGCAGGATCTGGTACTTGCGGTTGGAGATGACGATCGTCGTGATCGGCAGCCTCTCCCGCGCCTGGGTCCACAGCCCCTGCAGCGTGTACATGCCCGACCCGTCGGCCTGCAGGTTGATCACCCGCCGCCCGGGGGCGCCGATGGAAGCACCAGTGGCCAGGGGAATACCGCAGCCGATGGCGCCGCCGGTGATGTGCACCCAGTCATGCGCCGGCGCATTGTGGGTGAATTTGTAGAAGCCGCGGCCGAAGGACACGCTTTCATCGGCGATGACGGTGTTCTCCGGCATCAGCGCCGCCAGCGTCTGCGCCAGGCCCTCCGGCGTCGGCTTGCCGCGCACGGGGTCGGGGCGGGGCCCGGGGTCCGGGATGGCGGCGGGGCCAGCGCCGAGTTCATCGGCCAGGGCGGTCAGCGCCTGGATCGGGTCGGCCTCGTAGCGCGTCAGCAGGACGATGTCCGCGTCCTCCCGGTGGTGGCGGGACGGCTTGTTGGGATAGGCGAAGAAGCCGACTGGGGCCTTGCTGTTCACCAGGATGATGGTGGTGAAGGGCTTCAGCGCCTCGATCGCCAGGTCGGCGGGATAGGGCACGCGTTCCAGCTGCATCCGGCCGCGGCCGCGCGCCACCTTGGCGTTCGACATCTCCGCCAGGATCGCGGCCCCCGTCGCCTGGCCGATCCGCCAGGCCAGCGCCTGCGCTTCCTCGGTCAGGGCCAGGCCGCCCAGCAGGATCAACACGTTGGACCGTTCGCGCAGCACGCGCGCCGCGTTGCGCACGGCATGCGGGTCCGCCTGCGGCCGCGCCGGCACGGGCAGCGCCGCGGCCGGGCCGCCCGGCGCCTCGTCCCAGCAGGTATCGGAGGGCAGGATCAGCGTCGCGATCTGGCCCGGGGAGGTCATGGCCGCCTGCACGGCGGTGGCGGCATCGCGCCCCACCTCATCCGCCCGCGCCACGGTGCGCGTCCAGCCGGAGACGGCGCGCGCGAAACCCTCGGTATCCGCGGTCAGCTGCGCATCCAGCGGGCGGTGGTAGGTCGCCTGGTCGCCGACGCAGTTCACCATGGCGGACCGCGCCCGGCGGGCATTGTGCAGATTGGCGAGCCCGTTCGCGAGGCCCGGGCCGCAATGCAGCAGGGTCGCCGCCGGCTTGCCCGTCATGCGGAAATAGCCATCCGCCATGCCGGTGACGACATTCTCCTGCAGGCCGAGCACGCAGCGCATGCCGGGGATGCGGTCCAGCGCCGCGACGAAATGCATCTCGCTGGTGCCGGGGTTGGCGAAGCAGGTATCGACCCCCGCCCCCAGCAATGTGTGCACCAGGCTTTCCGCTCCGTTCACCCTCGGGCTCCCCCATTCAATGGCCGGGGAGGGTGCGCGGGCCGGGCGAAGGCCGCAAGGGGACCCCCTGCCTCATGCACCCCGCGCGGCGCAGGGGTGACAGCGCCGCAATACTGACGCAGTTTCCGCCGAATGATCCGGGACCCGCACCAGGGGGGCTGGCGGGCTGGATCATCTGTTCTGGGGGCGCCGATGCCACGCTTGGCCATCGCATTCTTCTGCTCGGGCTTCGGCGCACTGCTCTGCCAGATCGTCTGGCAGCGCATGCTCGGCATCTTCGCGGGGTCGGACACCGTCTCCGCCGCGCTGGTCGTCGGCGCCTTCCTGGCCGGGCTCGGGCTCGGGTCCATCATTGGCGCGAAGATCGCGGACCGGCTGTCCCCCCGGAACGCCATGATCGGCTTCGCCCTGGCGGAGGGCGGCGTCGCCCTCTTCGCCCTGGTGTCGAAGTTCTTCCTCTATGATTTCCTGGCCATGGATTTGGCCGGGGTGGTCGATTCCCCCATCGCCATCTTCGCGCTGTGCTTCGCCGGCCTGGTGCTGCCCACCACGCTGATGGGCGCCTCCCTCCCCCTGCTGGCGCGCGCCATCGCCACCAACCTGGACACGGTGGCGGAGCGGATCAGCAGCCTCTACGGCCTCAACACGCTCGGCGCCGGGCTCGGCGCGCTGCTGGGCGGCTGGGTGATCGTCGGCAATCTCGGCTTCGTCGGCGCCCTGGTGATGGCCGCGGGCCTCGATGTGATCGCCGTCATCCTGGCGCTGACGCTGCTGCCGACGCTGAGCCGCGAGACACCGCCACCCCCTGCCCGTGCCGCCGCCGCCGCCGCTGCCTCCAGCGCGGAGCCCTTCGGCAGCCTGAAGCTCTGGTGCCTGCTGGTCTTCCTGTCGGGCTACGTGATCGTGGCGCTGGAGATCGTGTGGGTGCGGCTGCTGGGCCAGGTCGGCCAGTACCATGCCTACCTGTTCCCGACCGTGCTCGGCATCTTCCTGCTGGCGGACGGGCTTGGCATGGCGGTGGCAGCGCGGATGGTGCGCCGCATGAAGGACCCGCGCCCGGCCTTCTTCATCACCCAGGCCGGCGGCTTCGCCCTGGCCGCCGTGCTGATCCTGGCGCTGTTCATCGCCCTGCCCTACTGGCCGATCAACCAGTTCCTCTCGGCCGATGTGCAGCGGCTGCGCGGCGGCGGGCTGGCGACCACCATCATCCTGACGCTGATCGTGGTGGGCCCCCCCTCCTTCCTCATCGGCATGACCTTCCCCTTCGTGCAGCGGGCGGTGCAGCAGGATCTGGCCTCGGTGGGCGCGCGGGTCGGCTGGGTGCAGCTGGCCAACATCCTGGGCAATGCCGCGGGGTCCATCGGCACGGGCATCGTCACCTTCCACCTGCTGGGCACGGCGGGCACGCTGAAGCTGCTGGCGGGGCTGTCGGTGCTGCTGCTGGCGGGGTGGCTGTGGAAGGAAGGGCGCGGCCGCAAGCCGGAAATGGCGCTGGCCGCCGCCTGCGCGCTGGCACTGGTGGCGCTGCCGGGCAATGCCGCGCTCTGGTCGCGCCTGCACGCCGAACAGCCCAACCACCTGGTGGCCTGGGCGGAGGACCGGTCCGGCGTCGCCTTCTTCCGCGACGACAACGCGGCCGGGCAGGACGGCCCGCACGGCCCCTTCTTCATCCAGGGCTTCTCCCAGGGCCGGATCCCCTTCCTGCCGATCCACCAGTTCCTGGGTGCGGTCGGGCCGCTGGTGCATCCGGACCCGAGGATGGTGCTGTGCATCGGCATCGGGTCGGGCGGCACGCCCTGGGCCGCCGGCGTTTCCGCCGCCACGCAGCAGGTGCGCGCCATCGAACTGGTGGGCCCGGTGCTGACGGCGCTGGAGCAGATCGGCGATCGCTACCCCCAGGGCCCGATCGCGGAGATGTTCCGCAACCCCCGCTGGCAGCTGGAATACGGCGATGGGCGCCGCGCCCTGTCCAAGGGCGAACAGCTGTATGACGTGATCCAGGCGGATGCGATCCTGCCGGAGGGATCCCATTCCGGCCTCCTCTACTCCGAGGAATTCCTCCAGCAGGTCCGCCGCCGCCTGGCGCCGGGCGGGATCTATGTGCAGTGGGCGCCGACGGAGCGGGTGGTGGAGACCTTCAGCACCGTCTTCCCGCATACGCTGCTGCTGATGCCGTCCTCCGTCATCATCGGGTCGGACCGGCCGATTCCCTTCGATGCACAGGCCCTGGCGCGCCGCTTCGCGGAGCCCGCGGTGCAGGCCCACCTGGCGCGCGGCAACACCGCCTTCAGCGACTACGCCACGCTGTTCAGCCGCCCGCCGCTGGCCTGGAACCCCTCCACGCCGCGGGTCGGGGCTTCGCTGACGGATGTCTTCCCGCGCGACGAATTCTACATGAACAACACCGTCACCGGCACGCAGGCGCTGGCGCGGCCGCAGGACCTGATGCTGCGGGCTTCCTCCGGTAGCCGGCCATGAGGGGGTGGCCTAGATTCGGCCATCCCCGGCACGGAGTCGCTGCGTGAAGAAGGTCCTGGTCTTCGGCTTCATCTGCGGGGCACTCGCGGTGATCGTCTTCCACCAGGGGACGGTCTGGGTGCTTCACCACCAATTCCCGCTGATCAAGGCGGTAACGGGTGCGGCGGACGCCTTCCGGCCGGCAAGCCAGGGCTTCAGCCTTCGGCCGGTGCCGCCACTCGGCGTGCCGCAGGTGCTGTCCATGGCCTTCTGGGGCGGGTTGTGGGGCATCCTGCTGGCGGCGCTGATCCGCTGGGTCCGCATCCCCGACCTGATGGGCGGCTTCGTCATCGGCCTGCTGGCGACGCTGGTCGCCTTCACCGTGGTCGCGCAGATGAAGGGCCTGCCGATGTGGGGCGGGGGCAATTCCATCACCATCTGGCGCGCCGTGCTGCTGAATGGCGCCTGGGGCTGGGGCACCGCCATGCTGCTGCGCCCCTTCGTCCTGCGCGGGGACTGATCCAGCCTGATCTAGCCGGTCAGGCGGGCCAGCAGGGCCGTCAGTTCCGCCTGGCGGCGGCAGCCAGTCTTGCGGCGGATGGCGGTCAACTGGCTGCGCGCCGTCGCCACCGCGATCCGCCTGGCCTGCGCGTGTTCCGCCACCGTCTTGCCTGCCGCCAGCGCCGCGGCCAGCGCCCCTTCCGCCGCCGTCAGCCCGAAGGCCTGGCGCAGCAGCGGGGCGCGCGGCCGGGGGCGCTGTTCGTCATCCGTCACCAGCACCATGACGCCGGTGAAGCCTTCCGGCATGCCCAGCGCCTCCAGCCCCCGCAGCGGCAGCACCTGCACCAGCCAGGGGGAGGCCCCGGACCGTCGCGGCAGGGTCAGGCCGGCGGCGTCGGGCATCATCTTCACCTTGCCGTCCAGCGCCAGGATCGCCGCCCCCACCCCGCGCGCCAGCGCCTGGCGCGCCTGCGGGTCGAAGGAACTCAGCCCGCCATCGGGCACGAAGGACAGGCCGTCATCCTCCGCCACCATCATCTCCATCGCGGGGTTGGTGACGATGATGCGGCGGTGGCGGTCCAGCAGCATCACGCCCTGGCGCAGCGCGGCGAACCCCGCCCGCAGCGCCCGCACCTGTTCCCACCCCGCCGCCGCCAGCCGCGCCTCCGCCACCAGGGCGCGGCGCATGGCTGCGTAGTAGGGGCGCAGCATCTCCTCCTCGATGCGGGAGAAGGCCTCCGCGCGGACGGAGCGGTGGAAGGCGACGCCGCCGACGATGCCGCCGGGCGCATGCACCAGCGCCGCCATGCAGTTGAAGGCGCCATCCCGGGGGGCCGCCCATTCGTTCCAGATGGGGGTCAGCCGGAACAGGTCGGGCGCCACCACCCGGGCCATGTTCAGCACGCCGTCCGGCGCCTGCGCGGCGGCCTGCGCCCAGGGGTCGTGGCGGATCCAGAAGCGGCCATATTCCGCCATCACCTCCGGCGCCGTGTTCGGGCTGCCCTCGGACCGGCTGTCCCGCGGCGTGCCATGGGCGAAGCGCATCAGGTGGACCGCATGGGTGCTGGTGCCCAGGCGGCGCGCCAGCGGCAGAAGCGCGCTGGCGATGCTGCGGCCGTCCAGCACGGCGGCATACAGGCTCAGCGCGAAGGCATCCGGATCAGGCAATTCGGGGCGGATGATCACAAGCCACGAATAGCATTATGCCGCATATCAGTTACAGACCTAAAAGCGCGCGGGAGTGGAACGAATGTTCCGGGATGCGCGCACAGGCTGCCGGAACCTGCCGCGGGACAGCCCCGCTTGCAGCCAGGCCGCCCCCACCCCACCCTGCATGGCATGACCGAACCCCTGCTTCGCGTGCAGCCCGACCCCACCGATCCCCGCCTGACACGCCGTGTCACGGGCATGGACCACCTCGGCCAGCCCATCGAGACCAGCGTCACCGTCGAACGCCCCCTGACGCTCTACCTCAACGGGCAGGAGATCGTGACGATGATGACGATCCTCGACCGGCCGGAGGACCTCGCCATCGGCTACCTGCTGAACCAGGGCATGCTGAAGCGGCAGGACCGGATCGCCGCCGTCGATTACGACGAGGATTTGCAGGTCGTCGTCGTCCGCACCGATGCGCGGACGAATTTCGAGGAGAAGCTGAAGAAGAAGACCCTCACCTCCGGCTGCGCCCAGGGCACCGCATTCGGCGACCTCATGGAGGATTTCTCCAGTGTCCAGCTTCCGATGTCAGCCGAACTGCGGACGTCCTGGCTCTACCGCCTGCTGCACCGGATCAACACGCTGCCGAGCCTGTACCTCGAAGCCGGCGCCATCCACGGCTGCGCGCTCGCCCGGCAGGACGAGCCCATCGTCTACATGGAGGATGTCGGCCGCCACAACGCGGTGGACAAGATCGCGGGCTGGATGTTCCGCAACGAGGAAGGCCCGGAGGACAAGATCTTCTACACCACTGGCCGCCTGACCTCGGAGATGGTCATCAAGACCGTCCGCATGGGCATCCCCATCCTGGTCTCCCGGTCCGGCTTCACCGCCTGGGGCGTGGAACTGGCGCGGGAGGCGAATCTGACCCTGATCGGCCGCTGCAAGGGCAAGCGCTTCGTGGCCCTGGCGGGCGAAAGCCGCATCGTCTTCGACGCCGACCCCGCCTATGTGCCGGAGGAAAGCGCCAAGCACTGGCGCAAGAACAGCCTGGAGCGGATGGCGACCGATGAGGGCTGACACGCTGGCCGTGATCCTCGCCGGCGGCCTGGCGCGGCGCATGGGCGGGGGCGACAAGCCGTTGCGCCTGGTCGCGGGCCGCCCGCTGCTGGACCATCTGCTGGACCGCCTGCGGCCGCAGGTGCCGGCCATGGTGCTGAACGCGAATGGAGACCCCGCCCGCTTCGCCGCCTACGGCCTGCCCGTGGTGGCGGACACGCTGCCGGACCATCCGGGCCCCCTGGCCGGCATCCTGGCCGCGCTGGACCATGCCGCCGCGGCGCATCCCGGCCTGCCCTGGGTGGTGTCGCTGACGGGCGACGCGCCCTTCATTCCCGAAGACCTCGTGGCCGGCCTGCACGCCGCCCGCGAGGCCGCCGGCACGCCGCTCTCCTGCGCCCGGTCCGACGGCCAGACCCACCCGCCCATCGGCCTCTGGCCCGTCTCCCTCCGCGGCGAATTGCGCGCCGCGCTGCTGGCCGGCGAACGCAAGATCGATCGCTGGACCGCCCGCCATGGCTGCGCCCATGCCGATTGGCCGGCCGAGCCCTTCGACCCCTTCTTCAACGCCAATGCGCCGGAAGACCTGGCGGAGGCCGAACGAATTGCCTCTCATTGGGCCGCCCACTTGCAAGCCGGCAATGTTGCACCGATAGAGTAGCTGTCTCGCGTATCTGGGGAGAACGCCCGCATGAAATCCGTCCTGACCGGTGCCCTCGCGGCCATCGTCATCGCCATCGGCGCCTATGTCGTGCTGGACCAGAACTTCCAGCGCACCGCCGACCAGCGCTTCACCACCGAGGGCGTGCGCCTCTGACACCAGGCTGAGGGAGGGGGCCATGACGCCACGCCGCATCCCGCTGCTGGATGCGCGGGCGGAACCCCATCCCGCCGCCGCCGCCGCCGCCGCGCGCAGCGCCGATGTCCAGGACATCCTGGCCATCGCCCGCCGCCGCCACACCGCCGCGGGGCTGCGCCTCGGCGATGCGCTGTCCCGCCGCTGGCTGGCGCGCAACGCCTCCCCCCTCGGCGCGGAGATCGCCGCCGTCGCCCGCCAGATCGGCCGGCCCGGCGCGCATCTGCTCAACCTCTCCTTCGAATGGGCCTGCACCTGCGGCGTCGAGGCGACGGCGGAGCCCGCGATGCTGCGCGTGCTGGACTGGCAGATGGACGGGCTGGGAGAGGCGCTTTGCGTCATCCGCCAGGCCGGGCCGGCCGGCGAATGGTGGCATGTCGGCTGGCCCGGCCTGGCCGGGGCGATCACCGCGATGGCCCCCGGGCGCTTCGCGGTCGCCATCAACCAGCCGCCCCTGCCGCTCAGTCGTATCGGCGCCGCGGCGCGGGCGCGCGGCTTCGGCCTGGCGGGGCTGGCGGCGGATTGGGTTGGCTCCCGCCCTGGCATCTGGCGCAGCCGCGCCTTGCCGCCGGCGCATCTGCTGCGGATCGTCTGCGACACCGCGCCCGATTTCGCCACGGCGCTCGCCATGCTGCGGGACACGCCCATCGCCGCCCCCGTCGCCTTCACCCTGGCCGGCACAAGCCCGGGCGAGGCCGCCTGCATCGAGCGCAGCCGGGATGGCGCCGCGCCGCGCCAGGCAGCGCAGATCGCGGTGGCGAATCACTGGGACGGGCTCGGCCTGCCCGGCGCGGCGCGCTGGATGGAAAGCGGCGCGCGCCAGGTGATGATGGCGGGGCTGGTGGAGACGACCCTGCCGCAGGATCTGGGGTGGCTCCGCCCGCCCGTGCTGAACCGGGGCACGCGGCTTGCCGCCGTGATGCGCCCGGCCTCCGGTCGCCTCACCGTGGCGGGCTTCGCCGGGGAGAGGCAGGTGACCGCCCTGCTTCACCTGACCGCCGGCGCCGGCGACCCGGAGCGGCACGACGAAGCCGCCTGAACGGCCGCGTCAGAACGCCGCCCGGAAGGGTAGGATTCGCAATTCGTCGCCGGGGGCGACCGCCGTGACATCCTCCGGCAGTTCCGCGAAGGCATCGGATTCCGTCAGCGAGGTCAGCAGACCCGCCCCCTCCCGCGCATATTTGCGGGCCACGGGCAGGCCCGGCCCGAAATCCAGCCGGACGCGGACATATTCGCGCCGCCCCGCCTTCTTGCGATAGGCGAAGTCGGCCCGGGCGCTGAAGCGCGGCAGGCGGTCCGGCGCCGCGCCCGCCAGGCGCAGCACCAGCGGCCGCGCCAGATGCAGGAAGGTGACGACCGCCGCCACGGGGTTGCCGGGCAGGCCGACCACGGGCACCCCTCCCGAGGCAAAATTTCCGCCTGCCTTCGGCAGGACTCCCATCGCCGCCGGACGCCCCGGCTTGATGGCCAGCCGCCAGAAGACCAGCCGCCCGCCCTGCCCGATCGCCGCCTTCACATGGTCGGCCTCGCCGGTCGAAACCCCGCCCGAGGTCAGCAGCAGGTCATGGCCGGCGGCCGCCTGCGCCAGCGCCGCCGCCGTCGCCGCGGGCTCATCCGGCAGGATGCCGAGGTCCACCGCTTCCACCGGCAGCCCGGCCAGCAGCGCCAGCAGGGTGAAGCGGTTGCTGTCATAGGTCTGCGCCGGGCCGAGCGGCGCGCCCGGCTCCGCCAGTTCATCGCCCGTCGAGAAGACTCCGACCCGCACGAGGGGCCGCACCGGCAGTTTGCGAAAACCCAGCGCCGCCGCCAGCCCGATCTCCGCCGGGCCGAGCCGCCTGCCCGCTGGCAGGGCCACCACGCCGGTCGCCACATCCTCCCCAGCCGGGCGGCAATTGGCGCCGCGCTTCAGGCCGGCCGCCAGCAGCACCGCGCCGCCTTCCTCCCGCGCATCCTCCTGCATCATCACGGTGTCCGCGCCATCCGGCATGGGCGCGCCGGTGAAGATGCGGATGGCGGTGCCGGGCGCGATGGGGTGCGCTTCCTGGCCGGCCTGGAGGCGCGCGGCGATGGGCAGGCGCGTTTCGCTGCCCGCCACCAGGTCGGCATGGCGGAAGGCATAGCCATCGACGGCGGAATTGAAGAAGGGCGGCAGTGGCGTGACGGCGCGGAGGTCCTCCGCCAGGACGCGACCCACGGCCTGGCGCAGCGCCACCTGTTCCGCGCCCTCCGCCGGGGGGATGCGCGCCTCGATGAGCGCCTGCGCCTCCTCCACGGACATGAGCGGCCCGCCGAAGGCGAAGCAGTCGTCGCTGAGTTGCGCCATGGCCCCCTACCGCCCCCCCCTAACGCCCGAGAAATTCCCCCAGCGCCATCGCATGGGCCAGCACGAGATCGGTGATCGCGTCGATTTCGTCCAGATGCGCCCAGGGAAGATCGCGACCGGGCGGCGCCACGTCGCTGGCGATGGCGGCGATATGCGGGTCCGCCGGATGCAGCCAGGGCTTGGCGTTGGCGCCGCGATGCACCTCGATCTTCGGGTGGTGGTCGCGCTTGAAGCCCTCCACGATCACGAGGTCCACCGGCGCCAGCTGCGCCAGCAATTCCTTCAGCGGCGGCTCCGCGGCGCCGCGATGTTCCGTCATCAGCGCCCAGCGATGGGCCGATGCCACCAGCACCTGCCGCGCGCCCGCCGCGCGATGTTCGTAGCTGTCCTTGCCCGGGCGATCGATGTCGAAGGCGTGGTGCGCGTGCTTCAGGGTGGAAACGCCGAGCCCCCGCGCCGCCATGGCGGGGATCAGCCGCGTCATCAGCGTGGTCTTGCCGGCGCCGCTCCAGCCCGCCAACCCGATCAACCGCGTCATGCGTGAGTTCCAGACATGAAAAAGGCCGGCTCGGGACAACCCCGGCCGGCCTGGTTGGTAGGGCGCGGCGTCAGTCCGCGCCAGCGGCCTTGGCGCCGGCGGGGCCACCGATGGTGTCCCGCGCCTTCGCCATTTCCTGCTCCACCCAGAGGGAGTGGTGTTCCTTCGCCCAGTTCAGGTCGACCTCGCCCGAGCCCATCGCATCGAAGGCGCCTTCCATGCCGACGGAGCCGATGTAGATGTGCGCGATCATCGCGGCGACCATCAGCACGGACAGCACGCCGTGCACGATGTGCGCCAGCTGCATCCCCGCGATGTCGGTCATGACGAAGGGGAAGATCAGGACGTAGCCGGAGATCGACACCAGCGCGCCGCCCAGCACCGTGATCCAGAACACCATCTTCTGGCCGCCGTTGAAGCGCGCGGCTTCCGGATGCCCATGGCCCAGCAAGCCGCCACCCGCCTTGAACCAGGCGATGTCGCGCGCATTCGGGACGTTGTCCTTCACCCACACCAGGAACAGCAGGACGATGCCGAGCGTGAAGGGGAAGGCCAGGTAGTTGTGGGCGATCTTGCCCCAGAGGCTGACGGCGGTGAACGCCTCCGGCCCGATGATCGGCAGCAGCAGGAAGCGGCCGAAGGTCAGGTTGAGGCCCGACAGGCCCAGCACCACGAAGGACGACGCCGTCATCCAATGGGCCGCGCGCTCGAACCCGTTGAAGCGCTTGATGGTGCGCCCCGCGGGCCCGGCCTCGATCGCGATGCGGCCCTTCGACATGTAGAAGATGACGAGGATGGCCAGCATGCCGAGCACGGCGATGCCGCCGACCCAGGTCAGCGTCTTGTTGTGGAAGTCGCGCCATTCCCGGCCTTCCGGCTGGATCAGCACCTCGGACGTCGCATCGGGGATGCTGCCGCGGCCGGCGATGCGCCCGCCATTCAGCGCCTTCATCAGTTCCAGCTCATCCGCCGAGCCGGGGGTGGTGATGGGGTTGGTCGGCGTGCCCGTCACGGGCCCACCGAGCTGCGCCATCGCGGGCGTGGCCAGCGACAGCGCGAGTGCCGCCGCCGCCAGGAACCGGGTGATCCTGTTCATCGTCATTTCCCCGGGATTACGCGCCGACAGTCTCGCGATACGCCGTGCGCCAGCCCCAGGCGCCGGCGCCGTAGCCGCGCTTGGCCACGCGCTCGCGGTAGATGGTCGCGATCATCTGGCCGTCGCCGGCCAGCAGCGCCTTGGTGGAGCACATCTCGGCGCAGAGCGGCAGCTTGCCTTCCGCAATGCGGTTGGCGCCGTACTGCGTGTATTCCACCAGCGTGCCGTCCTGCTGCGGCCCGCCGGCACAGTAGGTGCACTTGTCCATCTTCCCGCGGCCGCCGAAATTGCCGACGCGCGGATATTGCGGCGCGCCGAAGGGGCAGGCGTAGAAGCAGTAGCCGCAGCCGATGCACAGATCCTTGTCGTGCAGCACGATGGCATCCGCCGTCGTGTAGAAGCAGGACACGGGACAGACGGCCGCGCAGGGTGCGTCCGTGCAGTGCATGCAGGCCATGGAGATCGAGCGTTCGCCGGGCCGGCCGTCATTGATCGTGACGACGCGGCGGCGGTTGATGCCCCAGGGCACCTCATGCTCGTTCTTACAGGCGGTGACGCAGGCGTTGCATTCGATGCAACGGTCGCTGTCGCAGAGGAACTTCATCCGAGCCATTGGTTCTGTCCCCCTCTTAGGCCGCGCGGATCTGGCAGAGCGTGACCTTGGTTTCCTGCATGAAGGTCACCGGGTCGTAGCCGTAGGTCGTGATGGCGTTGACGCTTTCGCCGAGCACGATCGGGTCCGTGCCCTGCGGGTAGCGGCGCCGCTGGTCCTCGCCCATGAAATGGCCGGCGAAGTGGAAGGGCATCCAGGCGACGCCCCGTCCCACACGCTCCGTCACCATGGCCTTCATGCGGGCCTTGGACTGGTTCTCCGGCCCCGTCACCCAGACCCAGCCGCCATCGCGGATGTTCCGCGCCGCGGCATCGGCCGGGTTGATCTCGACGAACATGTCCTGCTGCAGCTCGGCGAGCCACTTGTTGGACCGCGTCTCCTCGCCACCACCCTCGTATTCGACCAGGCGGCCGGAGGAGAGGATGATCGGGAAGTCGCGCGCCACCTGGTGGCTGCGGTTCTGCACCGTCACGCCGAGATGCGGCATGCGGAAGCCGCGGCGGTCCGGCAGGGTCGGGTACTGCGCGATCAGGTCGGTGCGCGGCGTGTAGATGGGCTCACGGTGCACCGGCACGGGGTCGGGCAGGTTCCAGGCCACGGCGCGAGCCTTGCCGTTGCCGTAGGGCACGCAGCCATGTTCCATCGCGACCCGGATGATGCCCATGGACAGATCTGTGGCCCAGGAGAAGTTGCCCCCGTTGGCCTCGATCCAGCCCTTCTCCTCCGCCGTCAGGTCGTCATACCAGCCGAGGCGGCGGAGCACCGCCGTAGTGAATTCGGGGTAGCCGTCCTGGATCTCGGAGCCCTTGGACCAGGACCCCTCCGCCAGCAGCGTCACGCCGTTGCGCTCCACGCCGAAGCGCGGGCGGAAGGTGCCGCCGCCATCCTTCACGTGCAGCTGGGTGTTGTACAGGATGTGGCTGCCCGGGTGCTTCCACTCCGCCTTGCCCCAACAGGGCCAGGGCATGCCGTAGAACTCGTTCTCCACCGGCGTGCCGGCGCGGCCGCGCAGCGTCACCAGGTCGAACTTGTCCTGGTGCTCCATGTGCAGCTTCAGGCGTTCCGGGGACTGGCCGGTATAGCCGGTGGACAGCGCGCCGCGGTTGATCTCCCGCAGGATGCTCTCCGCCGTCGGTGCGTTGTCCTTGACCTCCATGGTCTTGAAGATCTCGGCCTGGAAGCGGATCGCCTGGTTGCTCCGCTCCGCCGCGCGGTCCAGCGCGCCGGTCAGGCGGTACATCATCTCGTAGTCGTTCTTCGATTCGAAGATCGGGTTGACGACCTTCGCGCCCCACTGGACGGACCGGTTGGACGCCGTGCGGCTGCCGTCGCATTCAAACTGCGTCGAGATCGGCAGCAGGTAGGTGTTCTCACGCCGGTTGCCGAGCACCGCGAAGGTGGTGGGGTGCGGGTCGGCGACGACCAGCAGGTCCAGCGCCTCCAGCCCCTTCACCGCTTCCGGCATGCGCGTGACGGTGTTGCCGCCATGGCCCACCACCAGCATGCCCTTCACGCGGTCACGCTGCTGGATCTGGTCCTTGGGCAGGGTGATGGCGTCGAAGTAGCGCGTCGTCGGGATGCCCGGCGTCGTCATCATGGCCGGCGTGTCGAAGCGCGCCACCATGTCCTCGTAGCGGACATTCCACACCCGGCTCCAATGCCGCCAGGCGCCCTCGTCCAGCCCGTAATAGGCCGGCAGCGTGCCCACATCGAGGCCGAAGTCCGTCGCGCCCTGCACGTTGCAGTGGCCGCGGAAGATGTTGGCGCCGGTGCCTTCAAGCCCGACATTGCCGGTGGCCAGCAGCAGGATGGAGAAGGCGCGGACATTGGCCGTGCCGACCGTCTTCTGCGTGGCGCCCATGCACCAGATCAGCGTCGAGGGCTTTTCGGTCGCGAAGGCCTGCGCCACCTTCTTCAACTGGTCGCCCGGCACGCCGGAGACACGCTCGACCTCGGCCGGCGTCCACTTCGCGCATTCCGCCCGGATCTCGTCCATGCCGAAGACGCGTTGCGCGATGAACTGCTTGTCTTCCCAGCCATTGGCGAAGATGTGGTGCAGCATGCCCCACATCACGGGGATGTCCGTGCCCGGACGGATGCGGACATAGTCGGTGGCGTGCGCCGCCGTGCGGGTGAAGCGCGGATCGATGACGATCAGCTTCGCGCGGTTCCGTTCCTTGCCGCTCAGCACATGCTGCAGCGACACGGGATGCGCTTCCGCGGGGTTCCCGCCCATGATGATCATGGTCTTGGAATTGCGGATGTCGTTGTAGCTGTTCGTCTGGGCGCCATAGCCCCAGGTGTTCGCCACGCCCGCCACGGTGGTGGAGTGGCAGATGCGCGCCTGGTGGTCGACGGAGTTGGTGCCCCAGAAGGCCGCGAACTTGCGGAACAGATAGGCGCCCTCGTTCGAGAACTTGGCGCTGCCCAGCAGGAACATGCTGTCCGGCCCGCTTTCGGCCCGGATCTTCATCATCCGGTCGGCGATCTCGTTCAGCGCGACATCCCAGCTGATGCGCTGCCACTGCCCGCCGACGAGCTTCATCGGGAACTTCAGGCGCCGGTCGCCATGCACCAGTTCACGGACGCTGGCGCCCTTGGCGCAATGCGTGCCGCGGTTGATCGGGCTTTCCCAGGCGGGCTCCTGCCCGACCCAGACGCCGTTCTGCACTTCCGCCACGACCGTGCAGCCCACCGAGCAATGGGTGCAGATGTTGCGGATGCGCTGGATCGGCTTCGACAGGTCGGCAACGCCCGTCGCGGCCCCGCTGGCCTGCGCACGGCCGGGCCCCATGGCGCCCAGCGCCGCGAGCCCCGCGGCGCCGAAGCCGGCCTGGCGGAGGAAGCTGCGGCGGTCCAGCCCGCCGGAGGACAATCCCTGATAGGCGGCGGCCAGGCGCTGGCGCGCGGCCTTGCCTTCGGAGCGCTTGATCAGCATGCGTGCGTTCCCCCGTTCTTCTTATTCGTAGGCGTTGGTGCGGTAGAAGGCCTGCACATGCGCCGAATCGCCCTTGTAGCGGGCGGCCAGGCGCTGCTGCTCATTCTCCTTCCGCGCATCGCGCGACGGCACATTGTCCGCGCGCTGCGCCAGCGCGGGCGCTGCGGTGGCTGCCGCCGTGCCCAGGCCCAGCGCCTTCAGGAAACCCCGGCGGATGGACTTTTCCGTCCCTTGTTCGCTCATGGTCATCAGCTCCCGGTTCAAACCATCAGGCCGGCAGGTCGGCTGCCGCGGCCTCGATCTCGATCACGGTGCGGCCCAGCCGGCCCACCGCCCTGTAGAACACCGCCATCTCCGCCTTTTCGAGGTCGGCGAAGAAACGCCCCGCCCAGGGGCGCATATGACGGGTGAAGAAATCGTTCGCCTGCTCGGGCTCCGCCGCGAAGGCGCCCGCGATCAGCCCGGCCAGCACTTCGCACATGAAGGCGATGTGGTCCTCGGGCTCCGCGATGCCCTCCGCCTTCTCGACGCCAAGGCGCATCAGGTCCCCGCGCAGATCGGCCAGCGGCCGTTCATGCAGGAAGCCGGTCAGGTAGTAGGAGGCATAGGGAAGCAGCTCGCCCCGGCCGACGCCGATGAACAGGTCGAAGAACTCGCGTTCCAGCGCCTCCGGCGTGGCGGCGGCGGCCGCGGCGGAGATCGCCGCATAGGCATCGCCCAGCTCGCCCGGCCCGCGCGGCAACAGCTTCAGCCGCGCGAGGAGGGCAGCATCAGGCGCATGGCTCAGCAGGCGGCCCAGCAGCGCGAACAGCCGAGCCCGTTCCGCATCCACGGCGTCCAACGCTGCTGAAGATTGCGTTTCCGTCATTAAGCCGCCGAAAATCCCAAGATGCGGAAGTTACGCCAATTCCGCCTCTGCCGGCCAAATCCTATCAAGTTTTCAGGGGTAATCCAACCCCAGGGATCGGGATGGGGCGCGGTCGCACAATGTTGAATATCATATACTATTCATTCGTAGGGTAGGCGCTGGGACCGGCGTGCCGCCGGCCTGTTTTCCAGCGGGAAACATTACCAGAATTGCAGTTATGCCGGCAGCGCCCCGCCGTGGCGCCGCCGCCGCGGCTGGGGCCCGCCGCAATCCTCTTCCGTCGTTGGCAACGCGGCCATGGGCGGGGGTGCGATCGGGGAGGCCAGGGTTGCGCCCGGGGGGAGCATGGCGGGCGCTTCCACCATCACGGCCGGCCCCGAGTCGGGCAGCGCCCCAGGCTCGGGCAGTGTCCCAGGCTCGGGCAGCGGGGCCTCTTCCGGCGGGGCTGCGTCGTCCAGCGACGCCGGCTTCTCCTCCACCGCCCCGATCGCCTGGGCCAGCAGCTTCTGCACATCCCCGATCAGTTCGGAGGCGAAGCCGTTCGGCAGCCCGCCCGGCGTGTTGAAGTCCCACTGGTATTCGACGGGGCCGATATAGTCGCGGATCGCGGGGTCCAGGCTCCACATGCGCCGCAGCGCCGCCGATCGCAGCGCGGCGGGGATGCCGGGGCGGAGGAAGGGCGCCAGGTCGCTCGTCACCGACAATTCGTCGATCCGCGGCAGGGTCGAGAGGTCGATCGGCTCCATGCCCGGAATCGGGCAGGTGCCGGATTTGGGCACACCCCCGGTTGAGTCGGCGGCTGCGTCCCCGGTTGGGTCTGGGGACAGGGGTTCCGGCATGGCCAGGGCGTCCGGCGGCGTCTCCGCCTCGGCCTCCATGCCCCGCTTGCGGCGGGACCAGCGGCCGAGGAAGCCGGGCTCCCCCTCCCCGCTCACGCCTCATCCTCCGGCATCCGCCGCGCATTTGCCGCATCCGCGCTCCGCGCCGGGGTCCCATCCGCGCTCCGCGCGAGTGCCTCCGGGTTCGCCTGGTCGCGCTTGCGCTTGTAGAAGCCGCGTTCCTTGTGGTGGCGGGCGACGAACTCCGTCGCGATGGCGTGCAGCCCGGGCGGCATGGGCAGCGCCTCCATCAGATCCTGCCCGACATCGGCGTGCAGATGCGCCTCCCCAGGATCGACCATCACGGATTGCAGCGCCATGCCAGGCTCGGCCTCGGTCGGGCGCAGCAGCACCCAGACCAGGGGCTGCGCGGATTCGAGGTTGTGCTT
Organism: Falsiroseomonas sp.; assembly: GCF_051859025.1. Classification (GTDB taxonomy): domain Bacteria; phylum Pseudomonadota; class Alphaproteobacteria; order Acetobacterales; family Acetobacteraceae; genus Falsiroseomonas. The sequence goes on from NZ_JBHYGL010000041.1 coordinate 140,023, forward strand.
GTAGTTGTCGGTGTCGGTCGGGTGCATCACCACCTCCGCGACGCCGGCGAAGAACAGGGCGCGGCCGCTATCTTCCCGCAGCTTGGTCCAGGCGGGGACGGGGGGCGCATGTTCCAGCACCTCCACCGCCTGCCAGACGTGATCCACCCACTTGGTCACACCCGGCCGGCGTTCGGCGATGACGGCGACCTGCACCGCCACGGAATCGGGGTGGCGCGGCACGCTCATGCCGCATCCTCCCGCGCCCGCAACGGCAGGCCGGCGACCAGGTTCTGGGGCTTGATGCGCAGCTTCTGCGCGGCATCCATCGCGATCGCCAGATAGACGGGCTTGCCCGCGACGCGCGGCAGCACGCGCGATGCCTCGGCGAATTCAAGCACGCCGAGCCAGATGATCCGCGCCAGCCGCGCCTGCTTCACCTTCTTGCCCTGCCAGAGGTCGTTGGCGATGGCGGTCGCTTCCGCGTCCAGCCCGACATGCCAGGTCCAGTTGTGGTCCTCGATCACGGGCACGGGGCGGATCGTCACCTGCTCCCCCATCACATGGCCGATGAAACGTTCCAGCGCGCGGGCCAGGCCGTGCTGCCCGGGCCGTCCCTCGGCGATGTCGAGCGCGAAATCATGCGCGTCCGACCGCCCGGGATAGAGGTGCCCGTTCTCCTCCGACAGCACGTCGATCTCGACCTCCCGCGGCTGGGCGCCGGCTTCGACCAGCAATTGGCCGAGCGCGCCGAAGCCGCTGTCGCCGCCCTTGTGGTCCAGGATCTCCTCATCCGCCACCAGCAGCGCGCCCTGGTGGATGGCCACGCGCTGGATGCGGAACAGCAATTCGGCGGCGCGCAGGGTGAAGGGATCCCCCACCCCTTCCAGCGCGGATCGCACGACCAGGTGCGTCAGCATCTGCAGGAAGATCGGCGGGATGCCCGCGACGCCCTTCCGGTAGAGCGAGAGCCACGCGGCTTCCAGGCAGGGCTCCGCCACCACGCGGTCCCGGAACTGGAGGAAGACCCGGAAATTCTCCTGCGCGTCGGCGTCCGCCAGTGCCGCGACCTCGGCCTCCGTCACCACGCGCAGCGGGTCCACCATCAGGGCGGCATGCAGCGCGCGCTCCGCGTCGCAGGCTTCATCGGGCGGCACCAGTTCCGGCCTGGCGCAGAAGGCGCGCCAGAGGTCGGGCGTGCCGTGGATGCGCCCATCCTCGTCCCGGTCACACAAATGGTGGCCGGAGGCGACCCAGAAATCGCCCGGCATCAAGCCGGGTGGCGTGTTGCCGCTCATGCGCGGTCACCGAGGTTCATCAAATCGGGCCGCTCCACCGGGTCATCCTCGCCGTCCACCGTCACCATCCCGAAGACCGGGAGCGCATTGAAGCTGGTATGGGGCGTGTCCCGCAGATGCAGGGTGCGGAAGCGTTCGCGCACCTCCCCTTCCTCGACGCTGCGGGACAGAGCCAGGACGGTGCCCGGCGCATGCCCTTCGCAGAGGCTCTCCGCGAAGCCGATTTCCTCCAGCGCCGCCGCCTGCGCGGCATCGTCATCGGGCGCGCCGTGGCGGGTGCGGATGTGCGCGGCCAGCGCCGCCACCGCCGCCTCCCGCTCCGCCGCCGCCGCCGCCGCCACTTCCACCAGCGTGGACCAGCCGAAGCTGGACAGGCCGAGGAAGCCGCCCCGGAAGGCCTGGCGCCGCTTGCCGGCCATCCCGGCCGGGTCCTCGTCCCAGAATTCGAAGGCGCCCGGCACCGCCCATTCCCCCGGCGCCGCCGCGGGGTCGAAGATCACGGTGTCGGAGGGATCGAGCCGCAGGGTACGCGGCAGGAAGCCGGTCATGCCGGCACCGCCAGCGCGTCCAGCAGTGCGTGCCGGGTCCGGGTGCCGTCCTCATCCAGCAGCAGGTCGCCGCTGGCGGGGTCGATCCCCCGCCTTGCCTCGCCCATCCATTCCTGCCGGGCCAGCCTCGCCAGATAGCGTTCCGCCATGCGCGTGAAGCCGGACCCCGGCCCCACCCGCTGCCATTCCGCCAGGTTCGCCATCAGGTGCCGCGCCCAGGCGGCGGTGAGATCGGCGCAGGAAACCTCATCCTCCGACCAGCCTTCCTCCAGGATCGCGGTCTGGTGCAGGCCGTGGCCGGGCTCCCAGCCCCGGGGGAAGGACAGGCGCGCTTCCATGCCCAGCACCAGCCAGGCGGGTTCGTCCTGCTCGGCCGTGGCATCCGGCCACGCCAGCCGGATGCGGCCCACCTGGCCGTCATTCACCAGCACGATCCCCGGCCAGTGGAAGGTCAGCGGCACTTCCGGCGGGCCATAGGCGGCCAACGCATCGGCCAGCGCGCTGGCGCCGGCGAAGATGGCGGCCCGCGCGGCGGCCAGCGGCAATTCGGGTTCCAGCACCACCGCGGCCTCGATCCGCGATGCCGATCGCACCCAGGCGAGCGTCCCCGCCCCATGCTCCGGCGCCAGCGCCAGGGCGCGGGTCATCGCATCGCCGCCCTCGCGCAGCGCGACCACGGGTTCGAAGACACTCGGCAATTCGGGTAGGCCAAGGGGTAGGTCTTTCGCCACGGCTGGCTCGCTTCCTCCGGCATCCCTCGCAACGGCGAGAGGACGCGCATATATGGGCGGGCCGCGCCCGGGCCTAGACCCGGGGACAACAGGGATGCCCGGGACGCCGATGACCGCCACCGCCGCCACCAACGGGCGCACCACCTTCGTCTGTTCCTGCGAGGATACGATGCCGCTCGATGGCCGAGCCATCGCCCGCGGCTGCGCCACCGCCCCCCGCCAGGCCGAGCAGCTCTGCCTGGCGCAGCTCGACCGCTTCCGTGCCGCGCTGGCGGAGGACCGGCCCATCACCGTCGCCTGCACCGCGCAGGCACCGCTGTTCCAGCAGGAGGCGGAGGCCGCCGGCTTCACCCGCGATTTGGGCTTCGTGAACATCCGGGAGACCGCGGGCTGGTCGGAGGATGCCAAGGCCGCCGGCCCCAAGATGGCCGCGCTGATCGCCGCCGCCGCCGTGCCCATGCCCGCCACCGCCTTGGTGCCGATGAAGAGCGAGGGCGTGACCCTGGTGCTGGGCCGGGATGAGGCCGCGCTGGCCATCGCCGCCCGCCTGGCGGAGAGCCTGGACGTCACCGTCCTGCTGACCGGCGCGCAGAAGGTCGCGCCGCTGCGCGCCGCCGATTTCCCCGTCGCCCGCGGCCGCGCCCGCGCCGCCACCGGTTGGCTCGGCGCCTTCGAGGTGACGGTGGATGGCTATGCCATGCCGCGCCCCTCCTCCCGCGCCGCCTATGAATGGGGCCCGGCGCGGGATGGCGCGACAAGCCGCTGCGACGTGCTGGTGGATTTGACCGGCGGCGCGGCGCTGTTCCCGACGCATGAGGTGCGCCAGGGCTACCTCCGCGCCGACACCTCCGATACGGCGGCGGTGGAACGCCTGGTCGCCCGCGCCCGCGACCTGGTGGGCGAATTCGACAAGCCCCGCTTCGTCACCTTCGACGCCTCGCTCTGCGCCCATTCACGCAACCGCCGCACCGCCTGCACGCGGTGCCTGGACCTCTGCCCCACCGGCGCCATCACGCCGGGCAAGGACAGCGTCCTCATCAGCGCGGAGATCTGCGCGGGCTGCGGCGCCTGTGCGGCCGTCTGCCCGACCGGCGCGGCGCAATACGCCATGCCGTCCTCCGACGCGCTGCTGCGGCGTGTGCGCACCCTGCTGCTGACCTATCGCGAGGCAGGCGGCGAAGCCCCCGCGCTGCTGGTCCACGATGCCGAGCATGGCGAGCCGCTGATCGATGCCCTTTCCCGCCACGGCGATGGCCTGCCCGCCCGCGTGCTGCCTCTGCGGGTCAACGAAGTCTCGCAGCTCGACCTCAGCTTCTTCCTGGCGGCCTTCGCCTGGGGCGCCGCGCAGATCCGCGTGCTGATGAAGGGCAAGCGCGCGCATGGCGTCGAAGGCGTCTTCCGCAACATCGACTACGCCACCACGATCCTCGCCGGCCTCGGCGTGACCGACCACGGCGCCCCCCGCGCCGCGGCGATCGAGACCGACGACCCCTTCACGATGGGGGAGGCGCTTCGCGCCCTTCCCCGCCGCGGCCTGCCCTTCCCCCCCGCCAGCTTCGCCGCCATCGGCCAGCCCCGCGAAATTCTCCGCCAGGCCGGCCGCGCGCTGGCGGAAGGCGCCGAACGCCGCGAGGCCGTCATCCCCATGCCGGCGCTGGCCCCTTTCGGCATCGCGCAGGTGGATACCAGCGGCTGCACCCTCTGCGTCGCCTGCACCACCGTCTGTCCGACCGGCGCCCTCTCCGCGAACCCCGAGAAGCCGCAGCTGCGCTTCCTGGAAGATGCCTGCGTGCAGTGCGGCCTCTGCGCCACCACCTGCCCGGAGAAGGTCATCACGCTGGAACCGCGCCTCAACCTCTCCCCCGCCAGCGCCCAGGTCGCGGTGGTGAAGGAGGAAGAGCCCTTCTGCTGCGAACGCTGCGCCAAGCCCTTCGGCGTGAAAAGCCAGATCGACCGCGTCTCGGCCAAGCTGACCGCCAGCGGCCACTGGATGTTCAAGGACGGGAAGCAGCTGGCGCTGCTCCGCCTCTGCGAGGATTGCCGCGCCTTCGCCGCGACGGACGGCCAGATGGACCCCTATGCGGGACCGGAACGGCCGACGACCAAGACGACGGAGGATTGGCTGCGGGAGGCTGAGCGCGCAAAGCGGCAATAGCCCTCTCCCTCCCCCGTGCTTGCGGGGGAGGGTCGGGGTGGGGGTTTGGGCTACACTCGACGCCACGCGCGACCACCAGGGAACCATCGCCCCATGCCTAGCAATCCGCAGATCCTGCTCGCCCGTCGCCCGCAGGGCGCACCCGTTGCGGAAGACTTCCAACTGACGGAATCCGCCATCCCCGAACCCGGGGAAGGCGAGGTCCTGGTCCGCCACCGCTTCCTCTCGCTCGATCCATACCAGCGCGGCCGCATGGATGACGCGAAATCCTACGCCAAGCCGGTGGCGCTGGGCGGCGTGATGGAATGCAGCGCGGTCGGCCAGGTCGCCGCCAGCCGCGACCCGCGCTTCAAGGAAGGCGACTGGGTGATGGGCGGCTATGGCTGGCAGACCTACTCCGCCCGCCCCGCCAAGGCCCTGATCGCGATCGACCCGAAGGAGGCCCCGCCCTCCACGGCACTCGGCGTGCTCGGCATGCCGGGCCTCACCGCCTGGGTCGGGCTGGAAGACATCGGCCAGCCGAAGGAAGGGGAGACGGTGGTCGTCTCCGCCGCCTCCGGCGCCGTGGGCCAGGTGGTCGGGCAGCTCGCCCGCATCCGCGGCGCCCGCGCCATCGGCATCGCCGGCGGCCCCGCGAAATGCGCCTTCGTGAAGGACACGCTCGGCTTCGACGCCGCCATCGACCACCGCGCGCCGCTCGACCCCGCCCTCGATGCCGCCTGCCCCGATGGCGTCGATGTCTATTGGGAGAATGTCGGCGGCGCCGTGCAGGCCGCCGTCTTCCCGCGCTTCCGCGATTTCGGCCGCATGGTGATGTGCGGCATGATCGCGCAGTACAACACCGCGACCGGCGCCGCCGCCACCGGCGCGCCGCCCGGCCCCAACCTCGGCCCCGTCGTGCGCAAGCGCCTCCGCATCCAGGGCTTCATCGTCAACGACACGGGCTGGCAGCGCTACGGGCGCTTCCGGGCGGAGATGCTGGGCCACATGGCGGCCGGCCGGATGCAGTGGCGGGAGGATGTGGCGAAGGGCCTGGCCAACGCCCCCGCCGCCTTCATCGGCATGCTGGAGGGGCGGAACTTCGGCAAGCAGGTGGTCGCGCTGGACTGATGGATGACGGGGCCCTCTCCGCCCATCTGGCCGGCACGCGCGTCCTGCTCTGCTACGGCCTGCTGGGGGAGGTGATGGCCGGGCTGCGCCCCCTCGGCCTCGACTACATGGCGGGGCAGATCGACTGGCTGACGGGCATCGGCGTCGCGGCTTCCGTGCTGCGGCTGCCGACGGTGGCGCCGGTCGGCGTCAATGCCGGGCGGATCGAGGAAGCGGCCCTGGCGGAGCCCGGGCCCTTCATCCTGGTCGGCCATTCCAAGGGCGGGCTGGAAGCCCTGGCCGCCCTGCTGCGCCCCGGCATGGCGGCGCGCTGCCGCGGCTTCATCGCGCTGCAATCGCCCTTCGGCGGTTCGCCCATCGCGGACCGCGTCTGCGGCATCCGCGCCTTCCACCTCGCCGCGCACCATGCGGCGCGGGCGCTCGGCCTCGGCACCGGGCGGGGCGTGAAGGATTTGACCACGCCGGTGCGCCAGGCCTGGATGCGGGACCATGCGACGGCCATCGCGGCGCTGGTTGCGGCCGTGCCGGTGGCGACGCTGGCCACCGCCATCGGCCCCAGCCCCGGCCCGCAGGACCGCGCCCATGCGCCGCTGGCGCGGTGGCTGGAAGCGCAGGGCGCGGGGCCGAATGATGGCCTGGTGCCCGTCGCCTCCGCCCTGCTGCCCGGCGCCCGCCATCTTGTGCTGGAAGGCGGCCACCGGGCGCTGGTCGCCGCCGGCCCGGGGCGGGACCCGATCGGCGTGCTGCGGGCGGAACTCGCCCGGCTCGCGTGAGGGGCTTCAGATGATGATGTCGCCCGCCGCCAGGCTGGTCACGCCGACCAGCGTCGCGATCAGCACGGCATCGACGCCGTCCGCGCCGTCGGAATCGTAGCTCAGCCGGCCATTGCGCGTATCGAACAGCACGGCCGGCCCCGCGCCCGCCACCGGCGCCGCGCCCTGGATCAGCGGGCCGGAGGGCCCGAAGAACAGCTGGATCACATCCTCCCCCGACACGAAGCCGAGGATGCGGTCATTCTCCGCGGTGGGGTTGATGTACATGAACACGTCCCGCGCCCCGTCGGCGGTGGTGACGAGCAGATCGGCATCGACGCTGCCGAAGAAGGTATCGGCACCCGCGCCGCCCAGCAGCGTGTCGCGGCCCGTGCCCCCCATCATGAAGTCGTCGCCGTCGCCGCCCTCCAGCCGGTCCTGGCCGCCATCGCCGTAGAGGTAATCGCCCTCCGTCCCGCCCAGCAGCCGGTCCTCGCCATCACCGCCCATCACCGTATCGACGCCGGCATCGCCGAACAGCACATCGTCGCCGGCCTCACCCGCCAGGCTGTCCGCGCCGGCGCCGCCATAGGAGCGGTCATTGCCCTCGCCGCCCGCCATCACGTCATCGCCGGCATCGCCGCGCAGGCGGTCATCGCCAGCCCCGCCGAGCAGGACATCCGCGCCATCCCCGCCCAGCAGCGTGTCCCCGCCATCCCCGCCCTGCAGGACATCCAGCCCGGCATCGCCACGCAGCACGTCGAAGCCGCCCTCGCCCTGGATCACGTCATCGCCGGCGCCGCCGCGCGCCAGATCGTCGCCCGCGCCGCCGAGGAGGAGGTCATTCCCCGAACCGCCATCCAGCGTATCGGCGCCGACGCCGCCATCAAGCCGGTCGCCCCCCGAACCGCCCAGCAGCCAGTCATTCCCGGCATTGCCCTGCAGGTCGTCATCATCCTGGTCGCCGGCCACGGTGTCGTTCCCGGCCTCCCCGTACAGCACGTCGCGCCCGCGTCCGCCGGAGACGGAATCCGCGCCGCCGCCGGCATGGATGGTGTCGCGGTTCGTGCTGCCGGTCAGGGAATCATCCCCCGTCCCGGTCACCATCAGCCAGCGATTGCCGCCGAAGCTGCCATTCACCAGCAGGCCGAGCGTGTTGTCCGGGTCCAGCGCCAGGCGCAGATTCGTGAGCCCCGCATAGCCCGGCGCGCCGAACACCTCCGCCGCGAAGGTCGCGGTGCCGAAAATCGGCTGCGACGGCGCGCCCTGCCCGCCGAGGTAGAAGTATTCGTAGGTGAAGGCCGCCGTCGGGAAATCCGGCATCGCCTGGCCGGCCAGGCCATCACCCCAGTTCAGCGCGGTGACGCGGGTGGCCAGTTCCGGCCCCGTGGTGAACAGCCACACCACCTGCAACTGGGTGGCATCAGGCGATACGCGGCGCTGCAGGAACGCCACATCAACCAGCAACGACATCACCATCCTCCCGATCCGGGCCTTGGCAGGCTGGCCCGGACGGAGAGTGCGTCACCGACAAAGATTGTGAAATACGGCTCCCTTTGCAACCCGGACGCGCAATCCAGGGCCCGGGGGTACAAGACCGGGGGGCTTTCGCCCCCCGGCGCCGCCCCTATTCCTCGGCGACTTCCACCATCACGACTTCCGCATCCTCGGTCGCCGTGATCGTCACCGCTTCCTCCCGCGCGATGCCGACGCCGTCGCGTTCATGCAGCGCGGCGCCGTTCACCGTGGCGGCGCCCTTGGCCAGCACCAGGTAGGCGGCGCGGCCGGTGGCCAGCGGCTGGGTCAGCGTCTGGCCGCGGGCGATGGTCGCCGCCATCACTGCGCCATTCACGTTGATCGGCAGCGCGCCCGTCCCCGCATCGCCGGGACGGCCGGAGGCCAGGACCTCGAACGCCGCCTCCCGCCCCGCCTTGGGGAAGGTCTTGGCGCCCCAGTTCGGCTTGGCGCCGCGCTGGTCGGGCATGATCCAGATCTGGAAGATCTTCGTCGTCTCGGGTTCCAGATTGTATTCGGCGTGCACCACGCCGGTGCCGGCGGACATGATCTGCACGTCGCCCGCGCCGGTCCGGCCTTCATTGCCCATGTTGTCGCGGTGCGTGATGGCGCCTTCGCGGACATAGGTGATGATTTCCATGTCGCGGTGGGGATGCGCGTCGAAGCCCGTGCCGGCCGCGATCTCGTCATCGTTCCACACGCGCAGCCGCCCCCAGTTCATGCGCTTGGGGTCGTGGTAGTTGGCGAAGGAGAAATGGTGCTTCGCCTTGAGCCAGCCATGGTTGGCACCGCCGAGGCTGGCGAAGGGCCGGACGTCGATCATGGGATATCTCCCGTTCCTGTGGCCACGGATCGTCCGCGGCCGTCTTGTCGGGCGGAGAGATAGGACGGCGACGCAGCTTTCCACAGCGGGCCTGTCCCCATGGACGGCATTCACGCTGTGAATGATCGGCTCGCCCCATGCGGCATCGCGATGCGCCAGCGCAGCGCCTCCTCACCGCCATGCGAGGCGGTCCTGGCGAAGCGCTCCACCAGCACGCCGCCATGCGCCGTGATGACGCGGATGGAGGCCTCATTGCCCGGGTCCGTGGTGAGTTCCACCCAGGGCAGGCCGAGCGGCGCGATCTCCGCCAGCAGCAGGCCGAGCGCGCTTGCGGCATGCCCCTCCCGCCGCCGCCAGGGCACCACGCCGTAGCCGACATGCCCCAGCACATGGGCGGGCAGCGCCGCCGTGCCGGGCTGCCAGCGCATGTTCACCACGCCGCAGAAGCCGCCATCCCACACCCAGCGGGAGAAGCCGGGCAGGCGCGGCACCTGGCTGCCATCCGGCAGGATGATCGGCGCGCCCTTGCCCTCCCGGTCATCGAGCGAGGCGAGGAAGGCGGCGCGGTCCTGCGCGATGGCGGCGAGGTGCCGCAGCCGCGTGGCCTCCGCCGCCACCGGGGTCGGCGACCAGCCGCGATGCAGCGCGGCCTCGTACTCCGGCAGCAGGTCGGCATCGGGGCGGCGAAGCTCTGTCATCGCGCCAAGACTGCCGCGCCCGCATGCCGGCGCAACGCGCGGATGGCGAAGCGCGGCCTTGCGCCGCCAGCATGGCGGAATCGCAGGAGCCCGCCATGACCGCCTTCCGCTGCACCCCCATCCCCGCCGAGACCGCCACGCGCTGGCGCGAGACCGGCCGCGACGACCGCGGCCATGCGCTGATCCGCCGCGTGGTCGATGGCCCCGGCTTCCCCTGCCGGCACTGCCTGCGCCTCGGCCAGCCCGGCCAGGCCATGCTGCTCGGCAGCTACGATCTGCCGCGGCCACGCGGCATCTACTGGACGCCGAGCCCGATCTTCCTGCACGCGAATGAAGCCGACTGCCCGCGCTTCGAGGCGCGGGACAGCATCGCGCCGACGGTGCTGGCCAATGGCCTGGTTTCCGTCCGCGCCTATGATGGCGAGGATCTCTGCCTCTATGACCTCGGCCAGGTGACCGAGGGCGCCGATGTGGCGGCGCCGCTCGCCCGCGCGCTGGCGGACCCGCGCACCGCGCATGTGAACATCCACACCGCGCGGCCGGGCTGCCTGCTGGTGGCGGTGGAGCGCCTCAGCGATCCCGCATGAAGGGCGCGTAGTGCGCGAGGATGCCGTCGATGGCGCCCTCGCCATGCTCCTCCTCGATCCCCTCCACCACATCGGCCGTCGCTGCCGCGCCGATCGCCTCGGGCGGCAACGCATGGCGGAGGAAATCCTCCGGCCCCGCATAGACGGCGTAGTCGCCCTCATTCGCGTGGATCGCGAAGGACAGGTCTGCCGGGAACAGCATGTGGAAGCCGCAGTAGTGTGCTTCGAAGAAACGCGAGGTCGGGTCCGGATCGGTGGCCACGCGCCAGACGGCGGAGGGGCCTTCGACCATCGGGTGGACCGAAGTACCAAGCAGGAAGGCGTGGCCGCGAAGGCGTGCCGCCTCGACGAGCCGCGCGACCCAATCCTCCTTCCACATGAGGTAGTGATCCACCATCTGCACCCGCCATCCGTGGCTGCCCAGCCAGGCATTCGACAGCCGCGTGCCAGCAACGCCATTCGGGGCGATGAATGTCTCAAGGGTCGTCCAGGCAAGGTCATACAAAGCGATCTGCTGCCCAGGCGTCCCCGCGCGAGGCATCTGGCCCAGCGTCTCAACGATACCGGCCGGGCTCGGTTCAGTGGCATCGCTATTCGCCATCGTGATCATCCCTCGCTTATGGGTAACGAAATTTATCGGTAGGAAAAAATCGTCCTCCCCCGAGAGGCCTTGCTACTTCGAGTGTGGGCACGCCATCGCTGCCGGGCGAGGTGCTCGGACGCATCATGGCTGTCCTGCCATCTTCAAGATGATATCGCAGTCCACCGCCCCGCATCGGCTCAGGCGCTCCGACTGGGCGCAGTTGTGCCAGGTCCCTCGCACGTCCGGCTTCACCGCCAGGGCGATGCCAGTGATCGATATCGCGCTTGAGGATCCTGTCGTATCGCGTCTGCGGGTCAGTGCGCAGTTCATCGACCCTGTCCCGCCCATCCGGGCCTGGATGCCGCTGGCTCCGGTCGCGGATCGGCTGCCGCCCGCCCGTCCTTGGCCCGCCGCTGCCGCGCCCATCCGCCGGGCCGCGCATCGCCCGGTTCCGCAGGATCGTGGACAGCCAGCCGACCTGCCGCACCGGCCCGTCATCGGCAACGCGCCCGCCTTCCCGCATTGGCGCGCCACGCCAATGGCCCTCCACGGGATGGCCATCCCGGCGATAGCCCGGATTTCTCACCAGGCCAGCCGATGATCGCGCCGGGATCGGTGGGGGCTGGGTCGTTGCGGAGCGATGCCAAGACGCTTGTCTTGGCGAGAGACGCGGCGGCCCAGGCACCGCCGAGACCAAGCGAGGGCGGCTGCAACTGGTGAGAAAGACGGGCTACGGCCGAACCCAGACCATCGGGCGCGCCGCCCCGTCCGCGGGATAGAGGCCCTGCCACCCCGTCGTCACCCAATCCGACCAGGCCTGCCGCTCCGAATGGCCGGGCTGCCAATAGCGGCGATCCCGCATCGCTTCCCGGAGGTCCTGCTCCGTCACCGGAACCGTCATGCCGTGCCATCCTCCACAACGCCGGAGGATTTTCCTGGAACAAAATACGAACTACGTTGACCAGAAAAACCCGGCGCCAGCCCCAGGGGCCAGCGCCGGGCGTGCCGCCTCAACCGCTCAGCGGCACATCAGGATCGGGATCTCGCTATTCTCCAGCACATGCCGCGTTACGCCGCCCAGGATCAACTGGCGCAGGCGGGAATGGCTGTAGGCACCCTGGCACATCAGGTCCGCGCCGAAATCCCGCGCAGCCCCCAGCAGCCCCGCGCCCACCTCCCGCGTCGCCGGCTTGAAGGGCACCACCTCCGCCTCGATCTCGTGCCAGCGCAGATAGGCGCGGATGCCCTCCGCCAGCGGCCCGCGGCGCTGGTATTCGTCGGAGCAGAGAATCCGCACCGCCTGCGCCCGGTGCAGCCAGGGCAGCGAGGCGGCGACGGCCGCGGCACTCTCCGCGCTGCCATTCCAGGCGATGCAGACGCGGCTGCCGATGACGGCGGGCGCCTGGCGCGGCGCGATCAGCACGGGCCGCCCGCTGTCGAACAGCACGGCATGCAGCGCATCGCTGCTGCTGACATCCTCATCGGCCTCGGGATGCGGCACGACGGCCATGTCATAGAGGCGCGATTGCTGCGCCACCACATCCTCCTCCCGCCCCGCGATCGCCTCGAAGGAGATCGTGACGCCGGGCACCTTCAGCGCGGTGTTGGGGTCGGAGGCCAGGGTCAGGTCGCCATGGATCGCGGCGAACTTCTCGAACAGCGACCGCACACGGCCGGCGCGCTCCCCGCTCTCGCGTTCCGTCGCGGCCATCATCTCCTCGATCATCGCGCCCGACAGGCCTTCGCCGGCCAGGGGGGCGACATCGCGGGCATCCACGCGCACATGCAGGCAGTGCAGATGCGCATTCCAGATCCGCGCGATCATCAGCGCGGACGCCATCGCGGCCTCTCCGGCAGCGGTTCCGGTCAACGGCAGCAGCAGGCGGCGGTAAGCCATCGCGCCCTCCTCTCGATGCAAGGCCTTCGTGGGTAAGTTTATGCGCCGATTCCGGCGGACAAGGCCAGTGCGGCCCGGGCGGCCTCCCGCGGAGAGGTCGCGTCCAGGCGTTGCCAGGTGATCACGCCGGCGTCGGCGCTGGCGGTGCTTTCCAGCACGGCGATCGTCGCGTCGGAGGCGTCCGGGGCCGGCCCCGCCGCCCGCTTCTCCACGCGGTCCCGCAGCAATGCCATGGGCGCTTCCAGCCAGAAGGCGGTGAAGGGGTGGGGGGAAGCGGCGGCCTCGGCCTCCGCCCGCCGCGCGGGGTTCAGGAAGACGGCGTCCAGCACCACCGAATGCCCGGCCGCCAGCGCCTGCCGCGCCAGGGCGAACATCTCGGCGTGAACGGCCAGGCTCTCGGCCTCTCCATAGGCGGAGGGTGGCAGCCTTGCTTCGGGCGCCACGCCGGCGCGGCGCTTCCTGATCTCATCCGTCCGCAGGTGCAGCGCGCCGGGCGCCAGGCCGAGGTCGGGCGCCAGATCCCGCGCCAGCCAGGTCTTGCCCGTGCCCTGCAAGCCGCCCACCGCGACCAGGCGCGGCGGCACCGGGGACAGCAGCGATTCCGCCAGTGCCAGATAGGCCATCCCATGACCGGCCCCAGCCCGCCGGGCTTCCACATGCGCCCGCACCATGGCACGCAGCGCCATCCAGAAGGGCAGCGCCGCCAGCATCCCGATATCAGGGTCCCGGGCGAGGTAGCGGTTCATCACCCGGTTCGCCTCGCCCCGGGCGCCCCGCCGCAGCAAATCCATCAGCAGGAAGGCCAGGTCATAGCCCGTATCGGTGGTGGCCAGCGCCTCGTCGAATTCCAGCGCGTCGAAGGGCGTGGGCCTGCCATCCAGCAGTACCAAATTGCCCAGGTGCAGATCCCCATGGCAGCGCCGGACGCGCCCCTCCGCCGCCCGGGCCCGCAGCAACGGCGAAAGCGCGTCAAGCCGCGCCCGCATCGCCGCCCCCAGCGCCATCACGCGCGCCTCCGGCAGCCCCGTGGCCAGGCAGTCCCGCAGATTGCCCGCCAGCACCATCCCCGCGCGGCCGGGGGCATCGAAGCTGGGCGCATCGAAGCTGGGCGCCACCGGCACGGCCACCGCGTGGCTGGCCCGCACCGCATCCGCCATGGCGTCCAGCAGCGGCCCGTCCAGCCCGCCCCGATCCGCCACCGCATCCAGGAAATCCGCGGCCGGCACCGGCGCCATGCGCAGCACCCAATCCACCACGGGGCCATCGCCCCCCAGCGCCAGCGCCCCATCCGCCCCGCGCGTCACCGGCACCACGTCCCGGTACAGCCCGGGGGCGAGGGGCTGGTTCAGCGCCAGCTCACGCCGGGCGAATTCCTCCCGTGCCGCCAGCGGTGCGAAATCGAGAAAACCCAGCGTCACCGCCTTCTTCAGCTTCCAGGCGGTGTCGGCGCCCACGAAGACGGCGGAGATATGCGTCTCGATCGGCGCCGCGCCCGACAGCCGGCGGAGCAGCTCCGCCACCGGCGCCTGCCCCGCGGGTATCGTCACGGGTAGAGCATCTCCATCTCCCACCCGTTCGCCACGCGGTGGAACACCCGGCGTTCATGCAGGCGGAAGGGCATGTCCCGCCACAATTCCATCCGGTCCGGCACCAGGCGGAAGCCGGACCAGAATGCCGGGCGGGGAATTTCCGAGACGCCGAATTTCAGCGTGTATTCCGCCACCGCCTTTTCCAGCGCGAAGCGCCCTTCCAGCGGGCGGGACTGCCTGCTGGCCCAGGCGCCGATCCGCGATCCGCGGGCGCGGGAGGCATAATAGGCATCCGCCTCCTCGCGGCTCACCGCCTCCACCGCCCCTTCGACGCGGACGGAGCGTTGCAGCGTCTTCCAGTGGAAGCACAGCGCGGCGAAGGGGTTGGCCGCCAATTCGCCACCCTTCCGGCTTTCGAGGTTGGTGTAGAACACGAAGCCGCGCGGATCGACGCCCTTCAGCAGCACCATCCGGGCACTCGGCCGGCCTTCCGGCGTGCAGGTGGCCAGGCAGACGGCGTTGGGGTCGTTCGGCTCGGATTTCGCGGCCTCGGCCATCCAGGCCTCGAAGCCCGCGATCGGGTCGTCGGTGGCGGGGATGCGGTGGGTGGCGGGCGGCGCGGGCGTGTCCACGGGCATTCTCCTGGTCGGGCCGTCCAGATGGCGGCATCCCGCCATTTCGGAAGGGGAGCCTTGCCCGGGACGGGCTCGGCGTCCTTCCCGGGGCGGGCGCGTCCCCCTTGCCGGGGGCAGGGCCATGTGCCACCACCCCCCTGCCTCCGCAACCACTGCCGGTCCCATTCTCATGCCCGACGCCGAGACGCCCGATTCCGCCGCGATTGGCGTGCCCCGCGGCACGCTCATGGCGGGCAAGCGCGGCGTCGTCATGGGGGTCGCCAATGACCGCTCCATCGCCTGGGGCATCGCCCAGGCGGTCGCCGCCCAGGGGGGCGAGATCGCCTTCACCTACCAGGGTGAGGCGCTGGAGAAGCGCGTGCGCCCGCTGGCGGAGAGCATCGGCAGCAAGCTGGTCCTGCCCTGCGACGTGGCGGACGATGCCAGCATCGACGCGGCCTTCGACGCCATCAAGGCGGAATGGGGCGGGATCGACTTCATCGTCCATGCCATCGGCTTCGCGGACAAGCAGTTCCTGCGCGGTCGCTACATGGACACGCCGAAGGGCGCCTTCCTGCAGGCGATGGACATCTCCGTCTATTCCTTCGTGGCCGTCGCCCAGCGCGCCGTGCCGCTGATGAAGCCGGGCGGATCGCTGTTGACCATGTCGTATCTGGGCGCGGAGCGTGTGACGCCGCACTACAACGTCATGGGCGTGGCCAAGGCGGCGCTGGAAGCCAGCGTCCGCTACATGGCGGCCGACCTCGGCAAGTCCGGCATCCGCGTCAACGCCATCTCCGCCGGCCCGATCAAGACGCTGGCCGCCAGCGGCATCGGCGATTTCCGCTACATCCTGAAGTGGAACCAGTACAACGCGCCGCTGGAGCGGAACGTGACCATCGAGGATGTCGGCGGTTCGGGCCTCTACCTCCTGTCCGACCTCTCCTCCGGCGTGACGGGGGAGGTCCATCACGTCGATTGCGGCTACCACGTCGTCGGCATGAAGAACCCGGACGCGCCGGATATCGCGACGGTCTGATGGTTGGCGCCCCGGCGAGCATGGCGATGGCGGCGATGGTCCTCGCGGCCGCGCCCGCCACGGCGCAGGAACCGCCGCGCTGTGCTGCCTCGGGCTGGGACCCGCTGCGCACCGCGGATCAGGTGATCGCCGATGTCGCCCGCCATCGCTGCGCCGCCGGCAGCCGGCTTGATGTCGCGATGACCATCGCCGGCCAGGCCATCGTCCTGCAACAAAGCGGCCTGTGCCAGCCGGACACGGTGCGGACCCGCACCGTGCGCCCCACGCCGGAGACCCGCGCCCTGGGTTTCCGCTGCGACCTCGCCGCCCGCTGAGAGCCTCATGTCCCACAACACCTTCGGCAGCCTCTTCCGCTTCACCACCTGGGGCGAGTCCCACGGCATCGCCATCGGCTGCGTCGTCGATGGCTGCCCGCCGCGCATCGGCCTGACCGAGGCCGACATCCAGCCCTATCTGGACCGCCGCCGCCCCGGCCAATCCAAATTCGTCACCCAGCGCCAGGAAGCGGACCAGGTGAAGATCCTGTCCGGGACCTTCGAGGGTGCGACGACCGGCACCCCCATCGCGCTGCACATCGAGAACACGGACCAGCGCAGCAAGGACTACGGCGAGATCAAGGACCGCTTCCGCCCCGGCCATGCGGACCTGACCTACGAACTGAAATACGGCATCCGCGACTATCGCGGCGGCGGCCGTTCCAGCGCCCGCGAAACCGCCATGCGCGTCGCCGCCGGCGCCATCGCCCGCAAGGTGCTGGACGGCGTGACGATCCGTGGCGCGCTGGTCTGCATGGGCGGGGACTGGATCGACCGCAGCCGCTTCGATTGGGCCGAAGTGGACAACAACCCCTTCTTCTGCCCCGACCCGATCGCCGCCGCGCGTTGGGAGGAGAAGCTGACCGCCATCCGCAAATCCGGCTCCTCCGTCGGCGCCATCGTGGAAGTGGTGGCGGAGGGCGTGCCCCCCGGCCTCGGCGCGCCGATCTATGGCAAGCTCGATGCCGATATCGCGGCCGCGCTGATGTCCATCAACGCCGTGAAGGCGGTGGAGATCGGGGACGGCTTCGAAGCCGCCTCCCTCTCCGGCGAAGGCAATGCCGATGAGATGCGCATGGGCCCGGATGGGGAGGTGGAGTTCAGCTCCAACCACGCCGGCGGCATCCTGGGCGGCATCTCCACCGGCCAGCCCGTGGTCGCCCGCTTCGCCGTGAAGCCGACAAGCTCCATCCTGACGCCGCGCGCCAGCGTCGATCGCTTCGGGCAGGATGTCGAGGTGCTGACCAAGGGCCGCCACGACCCCTGCGTCGGCATCCGCGCGGTCCCGGTGGGGGAGGCGATGCTGGCGCTGGTGCTGGCGGACCATCTGCTGCGCCACCGCGCGCAGAACCCGGACGCGCCGGCGCGGGCGCGGTTGCCGCGGAACTGAGGACGGCGCAGACTCCCACCCCGACCAGCCTTCGGCGTCGCAGCAGTGCCGCGACCCCGCGAAAGCGCGGGGGAGGGTCGGGGTGGGGGTCTGCGCAGCATCCCTCTCACACCCTTCCCGCTCCGCCAATCCGCGCGATAGCCTCCCCGCACAGCGCCCGAACGGCGCGAAGGGAGATGTTCCATGAGCCATCCGCGCATCCTCGGCCGCCGCGCCATCATCGCCGCCGGCACGGGCCTGGCCTGCACGGCCATCGGCACGGCCCGCGCCGCCACCGCGACGCCGCTGCGCGACCTTTATGACGAAGCCGGCTCCGCCCCCTCCCCGCTCGCGAAGCGCCTCGACGGCAGCCGCGTCACCCTCACCGGCCTCGTCGCCCCCGTCCCCACCGCCGCGCCCGGCTGGCTCGCTTTGGGTGAGGCCGCGCTGGTTCCCTGCCAACTCTGCGGCGGCGCGCATGACTGGCCGATTGGTGTCGTCGCCGTCCATGCGCCGGGGCTGCCGCACATCGCGGACCCCTATACGCGCGTGACGCTCACCGGCGTGCTGGACCTGGGCGAATCCGCCCGCGCCCCCACCGGGCTGCCGGACCGCCTGGTGCTGCGCGACGCCGGCCTGGCCAGCGCCTGACCATGCGCAAGCTCCTCCTCGCCTTGCTGGCGCTGGCGCCGCCCGCGCTCGCCCAGCCCGCGGAGACCATCCTCCGCAATGGCCGCATCCACACCCAGGACGCCGCCGAAAGCACCACCACCGCCGTCGCCATCCGGGATGGCCGCTTCGTCGCCACCGGCGCGGCGGCGGAGGCGCTGGCCGGCCCGGCGACGACGGTCATCGACCTCGCCGGCCGCACCGCCATCCCGGGGCTGATCGACAGCCATGTCCACCAGCACCAATGGGGCATGAACCTGCCCGCGGTGCAGCTGCTCGATGCCCGATCCATCGCCGACATACTGGCCCGCATCGGTGAACGCGCCCGCGCCACGCCGCCGGGCGAATGGGTCCTGGCCTCCTCCCTCTGGCATGAGAGCATCCTGGCGGAGGGGCGCCTGCCCACGCGCTGGGAACTCGACAGCGTCGCGCCGAACAACCCGGTCTTCATCCCCCGCGGCGGCCATGTGGTGGCGGTGAACAGCCTCGGCCTGGCCCGCGCCGGCGTGACCAGGGACACGCCCCAGCCCGCCGGCGGCGTGATCGTGAAGCGGGAGGATGGGGAGCCGACCGGCGTCCTGCTGATCGCCGGCGCCACGGTCCTCGCCCGCCGCGTCCTGCCCCCGCCGCCGCCGGTGCCGGAACAGACCCGCCTCGTGGTGCGGGCGATGGCGGAGCTGAACGCGCTCGGCGTCACCACCGTGGTGGAGCCCGGCATCACGGACGAGATCGCCGGCATCTACCGCGAACTCCGCGACCAGAACGCGATGACGGTCCGCACCTGGCTGCTCTGGCGCGCCGCCACCGGCGAACAGATCCGCCGCGGCATCGCCGCCCAGGCCGGTTGGCCGCAGCACCCCATGCTCCGCACCGGCGGCATCAAGTGGCTGCTGGATGGCGGCGTGGAGGGTGGCCGCATGAACGACCCCTACCGCATCGTGCCCGGCGAACAGACCAACCCGGACTACCGCGGCATCCTGCTGCTGCCCGCGGGCGGAGAGCCCGAATTGCTGGAGGGCTTGCGCGCCATCCACCGCGCCGGGCTGCAGATCCAGACCCATGCGGTGGGCGACTACACCATCGACCTCATCACCCGCCTCTACGGCCAGGTGGACCGGGAACTTGGCACAGTCCGCCCGCTGCGCTGGACGGTGATGCACATCTTCCTGCCGACGCCCTCGGCACTGACGGAGATGGCGCGGCTCGGCATCATGGCGACCGCGCAGAACCACCCCGTGCTGCTGGGGCACAACCAGCGCCGCTGGTGGGGGGATGAACGCGCGGCCTATTCCATCCCGATCCGCCGCATCATCGATGCCGGCGTGCATGTCGGCGGCGGCACGGATGCCCCCGTGGTGCCGGGCGATCCCTTCCAGTCCATGTGGTGGATGACCACCCGCAATACGCTCGCCGGCTACCAGCTGGGCCCGGAGCACGCGATCACGGCGCGGGAGGCGCTGCGCCTCTACACCATCAACAACGCCGTGCTGCTGGGGGCGGAGGCGGAACTGGGCTCCATCGAGCCCGGCAAGCGTGCCGACCTGGTGGTGCTGTCCCAGGACCTGTTGGCGGTTGAGCCGGAGCGGATCCGGGAAACCCGCGCCCTGCTGACCATGGTCGGCGGCCAGGTGGTGCACCGCCAGGGAATGTGAACGCCGCCGGGGGCGGGATCGGAAGAAATTCTTCTCCCGCCCCAGGGCTTTGCGGGCAGGCCCCACCATGCGCTAATCCGGCCACCGAAGAATCAGGCAAGGCCCGTCATGCCGGATACCAACCTGCCCAGCCGGATGACCGGCCATGGCGAGGTCATCGACACCCAGGCGCCGATCGGCGACACGGTGAAGACCACCACCTGCTACATGTGCGCCTGCCGCTGCGGCATCAAAGTCCATCTGAAGGACGGCCGCGTCCGCTACATCGAGGGTAATCCCGACCATCCCGTGAACCGCGGCGTGCTCTGCGGCAAGGGCAGCGCCGGGATCATGACGCAGTACTCCCCGGCCCGGCTGCGCGCCCCGCTGAAGCGCGTCGGCCCCCGCGGCTCCGGCGAATTCGCGGAGATCAGCTGGGAGGAAGCGATGGAGATCGCGACCGGCTGGCTCGGCAACATCCGCCGCACGGACCCGAAGCGGCTCGCCTTCTTCACCGGCCGCGACCAGTCGCAAAGCCTGACCGGCTTCTGGGCCGCGCAGTTCGGCACGCCCAATTTCGCCGCCCATGGCGGCTTCTGCTCGGTCAACATGGCGGCCGGCGGCCTCTACACCATCGGCGGCAGCTTCTGGGAATTCGGCGAGCCCGATTGGGAACTCGCGAAGTACTTCGTCATGTTCGGCGTGGCCGAGGACCATGACAGCAACCCGATCAAGATCGGGCTAGGCAAGATGAAGGCGCGGGGGGCGAAATTCGTCTCCGTGAACCCGGTGCGGACGGGTTATTCCGCCATCGCCGATGAATGGGTCGGCATCCGCCCCGGCACCGACGGCCTGTTCATCATGGCCCTGATGCATGAGCTGCTGCGGACGGACCGCGTCGATCTGCCATTCCTCGTCCGCTACACCAACGCCGCCTGGCTGGTGGTGCGCAATCCCGGCGGCGCCGATGACGGACTGTTCGCCCGCGACGCCGATGGCAAGCCGCTGGCCTGGGACCGCATCGCCGGTGCGCCGGTGGATGCCGCGACGGCCGAGATGCAGCCCGCCATCGTGGGCGACTACACCCTGCCCGATGGCCGCAAGGCGGTGCCCGTCTTCCAGCTGATGGCGGAACGCTACCTCGGCGCCGAATACGCCCCCGATGCGGTGGCGGAGCGCTGCGGGATCGATGCCGCCCGCATCCGGCGCCTGGCGAATGAGATCGCGGACATCGCCTTCAAGGAGACCATCACCCTCGACGTGCCCTGGACCGATGCGCTCGGCCGGCGGCATGAGACCATGGTCGGCCGCCCCATCGCCTTCCACGCCATGCGCGGCATCTCGGCGCACTCCAACGGCTTTCACACGTGCCGCGCGCTGCACCTGCTGCAGATGCTGCTGGGCGCCGTCGATACCCCCGGCTCCTGGCGCTACAAATCGCCCTTCCCGCGGCCGATCCCGCCGGGCCCCGGCCCTGCCGGCAAGACCACCGCGCCCAACACGCCGATCGCGGGCAATCTGCTCGCCTTCCCGCATGGTCCCGATGACCTTCTTGTGGATGACGCCGGCACGCCGCTCCGCATCGACAAGGCCTTCAGCTGGGAAGCGCCGCTCGGCCTGCACGGGATGATGCATACCGTCATCGGCAATGCGGGCGCGGAGGACCCGTACAGCATCGACACGCTGTTCATGTTCATGGCCAACATGGCCTGGAACAGCGCGATGAACCCGCTCGACACCATCCGCATCCTCACGGAGCAGAAGGCGGACGGCGAATACCGCATCCCCCACGTCATCTACGCGGATGCCTATTTCTCCGAGACCGTCCCCTACGCAGACCTGATCCTGCCCGACACGACCTATCTGGAACGCTGGGACGCGATCAGCCTGCTCGACCGCCCGATCGGCAACGCGCACGGCCCCGGCGACGCCATCCGCCAGCCCGTCATCAAGCCGGACCGCGATGTCCGCCCCTTCCAGGACGTGCTGATCGAACTCGGCTCCCGCCTCGGCCTGCCCGCCTTCACGAAGGAGGACGGGACCGCGAAGTTCAAGGACTACCCGGACTACATCGTGAACCACCAGCGCATGCCCGGCATCGGGCCGCTGGCGGGATGGCGGGGCGAGGACGGCACCAAGAAGGGCGTCGGCGAGCCGAACAAGGACCAGTTGCAGCGCTACATCGACAATGGCTGCTTCTGGAAGCACCACCTCACCGCGGAGCAGAGCTACTTCAAGCACGCCAACCGCGCCTACCTCGACGAAGCCAAGGCCATGGGCCTGATGGGTGCCGCCAACCAGATCGTCATGCAGATCTGGTCGGAGCCGCTGCAGAAGTTCCGCCTGGCCGCGCAGGGCCACGGCGCCAAGCAGCCGCCCGATCGGCTTCGCAAGCGCGTGGAAACCTACTGCGACCCGCTGCCGATGTGGTACGCGCCGCTGGAACAGGCGGCGCATGACACCACGCCCTACCCGCTCTCCGCCGTCACGCAGCGGCCGATGGCGATGTACCATTCCTGGGGGTCGATGAACGCCTGGCTGCGCCAGATCCACGGCTCCAACCGCCTCTACATGGCGCGCAGCACGGCCACGAAGCAGGGCATCGCGCAGGATGACTGGGTCTGGGTCGAAAGCCGCGCGGGCCGCGTGAAGGGCCAGGTGACGCTGATGGAAGGCGTGAACACCGACACCGTCTGGACCTGGAACGCCATCGGCAAGCGCAGCGGCGCCTGGCAGCTTTCCGCCGACAGCCCGGAATCCAGCAAGGGCTTTCTGCTGAACCACGTCATCAGCGAATGGCTGCCGGCGCAGGAGGGGTTCAAATCCGCCAACGCCGACCCCGTCACGGGCCAGGCGGCGTGGTATGATCTCCGGGTCTCCGTCACCAAATGCGCGCCCGGCGAAGCCGAGGAGACGGCCCCGCACCCCTCCACGCTGAAAGCACCGCCCAACATGCCGGCGGTCCCCCTCATCATCCGGGAGCCCGGCAAGTGACCGAACTTCCCCCGCCCACCGCCAAGAAGCTCGGCCTGGTCATCGACCTCGATACCTGCGTCGGCTGCCAGGCCTGCGCCACCAACTGCAAGCAGTGGAACGCCGGCGGCCATCTGGCCCCCCTGCCCGACATGAAGCCCTATTCCGCCGGGGCGGAGGGCGTCTGGTTCAACCGCGTCCATTCCTATGAGGCGGGCGAGGGCGCGGAAGGCCGCACCGTCCACTTCCCCCGCTCCTGCCTGCATTGCGAAACGCCGGCCTGCGTCACCGTCTGCCCCACCGGCGCGTCCTACAAGCGCGCGGAGGACGGCATCGTCCTGGTCAACACCGACACCTGCATCGGCTGCGGGTTATGCGCCTGGGCCTGCCCCTATGGCGCGCGGGAGCTCGATGAAGACGAGGGGGTGATGAAGAAATGCACCCTCTGCGTCGACCGCATCTACAATGAGACCATCCCGGAAGCGCAGCGCCAGCCCGCCTGCGTCATCACCTGCCCCGTCGGGGCCCGCCATTTCGGCGACCTCGGCGACCCCGAGAGCGCGGTCTCCCAGCTCGTCGCCTCCCGCGGCGGCTTCGACCTGATGCCGGAGATGGGCTACGCGCCCACCAACAAATACCTGCCGCCCCGCCGCCCCATGGCGCCCAACCCCAACCCGCCGGCGGAGGCCGAGCCCACCACGCTCGACATCAAGCACCCGCTGATGCGCTGGCTGGACCGGGCGCTGAGCCGGTGATGGCCTTCGCCACCGATAGCGCCCCGCCCGCCCCACGCCGGACCGCCGCATGAACCCCGCCCCCTCCATCATCTTCTTCACCACCGCATCCGGCGCCGGCTACGGGCTGCTGTTCTGGCTCGGTGTGCTGCGGCCGCTGCGGCTGCTGCCGGCCAGC
>NZ_JBHYGL010000041.1:163569-182820 GCF_051859025.1 Falsiroseomonas sp.
CGGGCTGCTGTTCTGGCTCGGTGTGCTGCGGCCGCTGCGGCTGCTGCCGGCCAGCCCCAGCTTCGCCATGGTCGCGCTGGTGCTGGCGCTGCTGCTGATCACGCTCGGGCTCGCTTCCTCCCTCCTGCATCTCGGCCGGCCGGAACGCGCCTGGCGGGCGCTGTCGCAATGGCGGTCCTCCTGGCTGTCGCGGGAAGGCGTCGCCGCCATCGCGACCTACATCCCCGCCGTGGTGTTCGGCTTCGCCTTGCTGACGGACCGCCCGGGCCTCGCCACCGTCGCCAGCATGGCGGCGGCCATCGGCGCGGCGATCACGGTATGGTGCACGGGGATGATCTACGCCTCCCTCAAGCCCATCCGGCAGTGGCACCACCCCAGCGTCGCGCCGGGCTACATGCTCTATGCCGGCTTCACCGGGGCCATGCTGCTGGCGGCGATCGGCGCGCTGGCGGGCCGCCCCATCGTGCCGGCCATGCTCTCCATCCTGCTCGCCATCGGCGCGCTCTCCGCCAAGCGCGCCTATTGGCAGATGATCGACGCGCCGAAGCCCGCCACGGCGCCGACCATCGAATCCGCCACCGGCCTTGGCGCCATCGGCCGCACGCGCCCGCTGGACCCGCCGCATACCGAACAGAACTGGCTGCTGCGGGAGATGGCATTCCGGCTCGGCCGCAAGCACCGGGACAAGCTGCGCAGCCTGGTCCAGGCGGGCTTCCTCGCCACCATCCCGCTGGCCCTGCTGTCCATGATCGCGGGCGGGCCGATCGGCGCCCTGCTGATGATCCTCGCCGCCCTCTCGGCCTTCGCCGCCATGCTCGCCGAACGCTGGCTGATGTTCGCGGAGGCCACCCACACCGTGACGCTGTATTACAACGCGGAAAGCTGAAGCCGCCCCTTCCCCCCGCGCGGCTGATTTCGGCGGAAACCCGCGTCCGTCGGAAAACCTGCTGTGAATTGTAAGCTTGACGGTCCCCCCCTCGGCAGCGTTAGGGATGATCACACATCGTTCACGGGGCGCGTCATGCCATTTGCCGATCAGCGGCCCTCGCCGGCCGTCCTGGATCGCTTCCGTTCGCTCTGCGGTGCGCGGCTCTGGGCGAAACGCATGAACGAGATCTCGCAGCGCGCCCGCCAGGCCAGCCAGACCGGCCGCGCCGCGCAGCAGCGGCACGCCCTTGAACTCGCCCTCGCCCGCCTGGCGGACCCCACCGCGATGGCCCGCGCCAACCAGGCGGAACGCCGCATCATCGGCTTCGCCCGTGAAGCCGTGGCGCTGGCGGAGACCCTGCCCTCCCCCCGCCGCAACCGCCTGCGCGAACAGCTTGAAGTCGGGCTGACCGGCGAAGCCACCCTCGTCCCCCTCTTCCACCTGCTGCACACCGCGGCCCTCGCCCGGACCCGCGGCTTCACCGTGGACTACACGGGCCTGACGGACGAAACGCCGCACGACCTGGTCATCACCCGCCAGGGCGTCAGCGCGGAAGTGGTCTGCGAAACCGTCTCCGCCGAGGAAGGCCGCCCCGTGCATCGCGGCGACTGGTGCCAGCTGGTGGACCGGGTGAACCCGGACCTGCAGACCTGGCTCGCCGCCCATCCCGGGCGCTACCTCCTCAAGATGACGCTGCCGGCGGGGATGGCGACCGACGAACAGGTCTCCGAGCTTCATCGCAAGATCGCCGGGCTCCTCCAGGCCGAGCGTCGCCAGGACTCCAGCGCCGACGCCATCCTGAAGCTCGACCCGCTCGTCCTTGCCGGCGCCCAGGCCGCGGGCCAGGGCCTGCCCGCCCAGCTTCGCGCGCAGTTCGGGGATGAAGCGCACCTCGCCGTCACGGCCATGCCCGGCGGCGGATCGGTCTTCGTCATGGCCGCCCGCGCGGGGCAGGAGAACAGCATCGCCGCCGCCGTCGCCCGCCGCTGCGGCCTGGTGGCCCCCAGCCGCCTGAGCGGCGAGAACCCCGGCATCCTGGCCATGCTGGTGGAGGATGTGGACCGCGCGGAATGGCGTGGGCTGCGCGAACGCCTGGAACTGGAAGGCGCCGCCCGCCGCTGGATGACGGACCCCGCCGCCCGGCATGTCGTCGCCGTCACCTGCGCCAGCCGGATGGAATTGTTCGGCGTCGCGCCGCCCGATGCCGCGCCGGATGGCGAACTGCGCTTCCGCAACCCCGGCCACCCCGCCGGCAAGCACCCAGCCCTGGCCCCGGCGGTCGTCTCCTCACCCTGATCGCGAAATCTTGAGGGCCAGGCGTCAACGCAACCGCCACCAGGAAGCCACGTTCGTGCTGTTGTATCGCGGTGCAGCATCCCCGCCGGGCGCGAACCCGGTGGTGCCGTGCCGGGGACTCCCACAGCAGGAACGCCCGATGACCGAGCGAGAGTTCGAGAGCAAGCTGGCGGAACTCGACCGCCTGTTGAACGACCCCGAAATCCGCATGGACGCGCATCGCGTCTGGGCGCTGCTGGCTGAACTCAGCGCCAAGGCGCGGATCAGCCCCGGCTACTTCGGTACCGCGGCGGCCTGAACAAAGGGTTAACGCCTAACCCTTGGCGCTACCCCTTCCGGGCGGCGATCAGGAATTCCCGGTTCCCCTCAGGGCCCAGCAGCGGGCTCGGCTCCACGCCCAGCACCGTCCAGCCCGGCAGCCCCGCCCACCAGTTGCGGATGGTGCCGCAGACATTGGCGTGCACCTGCGCATCCCGCACCACGCCGCCCTTGGCGACATTCGGCCCGACCTCGAATTGCGGCTTGATCAGCGCCACCGCCCAGGCCCCCTTCGCCGCCAGGTCGAGCGCCGGCGGCAGCACCGTCCGCAATCCGATGAAGCTGGCATCGCAGACCACCGCGCCCGGCGCCTCCGGAATCGTGGACTGGTCCAGGTAGCGGGCATTCACCCGCTCCATCACCACCACCCGCGGATCATTGCGCAGCTTCCACGCCAACTGCCCATGCCCCACATCCACGGCGAAGACCTTGGCCGCCCCGTGATGCAGCAGCACATCCGTGAAACCCCCGGTGGAGGACCCCACATCCACCGCCACAAGCCCCTTCGCCACCAGGCCGAAATGCTCGATCGCATGGGCCAGCTTCACGCCACCGCGCGACACCCAGGGATGATCCTGCCCCCGGACCTCCAGCGCCTGACCCTCCCGGATCTGATCCCCCGCCTTGGTGACCCGCGCCTCGCCGGAAAACACCTTCCCCGCGAGAATGAGCGCCTGCGCCCGCGTCCGACTCTCGGCCAGGCCGCGGTCAACGAGGGCCTGGTCGGCGCGCTGCTTGGTGGTCAGGACGGAAGCAGCAGGGGGCGTTGCCCCCCGCACCCCCCACCAGGAGCCAGTGGGCTCCTGGACCTCGTGTTGATGGGATCAGGGGAGAGGGGCCGGAACGCGAACGTGCTGAGAGGTCCCGCAGGCCCCTCTCCCCTGATCCCATAAAAGGGGTTCCAAGGGGCCGCTGTCCCTTGGCAGGGGAGCGCGAGGGGACAGCGTCCCCTCGCTACCACCGTGCCGCCCATCACGCCCGCGCCGGCTGGGCCTTGGCTTCCGCGACGCCGAGGGCCGCGAGGGCCGTGGCCGTGATGTGGCGGGCGTTCAGCCCGGCCTGGTCGTATTGGACCTTCGGCGCCGCGTGGTCGATGAAGGTGTCGGGCAGGACCATCGGCCGGAAGCGCGTCTGCCCGTCGAGCAGGCCCTTCCCCAGCAGGTGGTGCGCCACCTGGGTGCCGAAGCCGCCGATGGAGCCTTCCTCGATGGTGATGAGGACGGCGTGTTCCCGCGCCAGGCGTTCGATGAGTTGGGTATCGAGCGGCTTGGCGAAGCGCGCATCGGCCACGGTGCAGGTGAAGCCCTGCGCGCCGAGTTCATCCGCCGCCTTCATGCATTCGCCGAGGCGCGTGCCGTAGGACAGCAGCGCCACCGCGTTGCCTTCCCGCAGGATGCGCCCGCGCCCGATTTCGAGCGGCGTGCCGCGCGCCGGCACGGCGACGCCGGTGCCCTCTCCGCGGGGGTAGCGGAAGGCGCTGGGCCGGTCGTCGATCACGGCGGCGGTCGCGACCATATGGGCGAGTTCGGCTTCGTCGGCAGCCGCCATCAGCACCATGTTCGGCAGGCAGCCGAGATAGGCGACGTCGAAGCTGCCGGCATGGGTGGCGCCGTCCGCGCCCACCAGTCCTGCGCGGTCCATGGCGAAGCGCACGGGCAGCGATTGCAGCGCCACGTCATGCACCACCTGGTCGTAGGCGCGCTGGAGGAAGGTGGAATAGATCGCGACGAAGGGCTTGAGGCCTTCCGTCGCCATGCCCGCCGCGAAGGTGACGGCGTGCTGTTCGGCGATGCCGACATCGAAGCAGCGCTTCGGGAAGCGCTTGGCGAAGGCGTCGAGCCCCGTGCCCGCCGGCATGGCCGCGTTGACGGAGACGATGCGGTCATCGGCCTCGGCTTCCGCGATCAGGGCGTTGGCGAAGACCTTGGTGTAGCTGGGCGGTCCGGGGGGCGCCTTAGCCTGCTCGCCGGTGACGACGTTGAACTTGGCGACGCCGTGATACTTGTCGGCGCTGGCTTCGGCGGGCGCGTAGCCCTTGCCCTTCTGCGTCACGACATGCAGCAGGATCGGCTGGCCTTCCTCCGCGTCGCGCAGGTTACGCAGCACGGGCAGCAGGTGGTCGAGGTCATGCCCGTCGATCGGGCCGACATAGTAGAAGCCCAGTTCCTCGAACAGCGTGCCGCCGGTCAGCAGCCCGCGCGCGAATTCCTCGGCGCGGCGCGCGGTGCGCTCGATCGGGCGCGGGAAGCGCTTGGCCAGGCGTCCCATCACGTCCCGCAGCGACAGGAAGGGGCGGGAGGAGATGAGGCGCGACAGATAGGCCGACATGGCGCCGACGGGCGGCGCGATCGACATGTCGTTGTCGTTCAGGATGACGATGAGGCGCGCCCGCTCCGCCCCCGCATTGTTCATCGCCTCATAGGCCATGCCGGCGGACATGGACCCATCGCCGATCACCGCGATCACCTGCCGGTCATCGCCCTTGATATCGCGGGCCATCGCCATGCCGAGGCCGGCGGAGATGGACGTGGATGAGTGCGCTGCACCAAACGGGTCGTATTCGCTTTCCGTCCGGCGGGTGAAGCCGGAAAGCCCGCCTTCCGTGCGCAGCGTGCGGATGCGGTCGCGCCGCCCGGTCAGGATCTTGTGGGGGTAGGCCTGGTGGCCGACGTCCCAGATCAGCCGGTCCTGCGGCGTGTCGAAGATCGCGTGGATCGCGACCGTCAGTTCCACCACGCCGAGTGAGGCACCGAGATGCCCGCCGGTCTGGGAGACGGCATGGATCGTCTCCGCCCGCAATTCCTCGGCCAGCTGCTTCAGCTGGTCCCCGGACAGGTTCTTCATGTCCGACGGGTATCGGACGCGGTCCAGCAGGGGGGTGGCGGGTGGCGCCATGGTTTTCAGCTCTTCCTCTCGATGGTGTAGGCGGCGAGGCCGCGCAACAGATCGGCACGATCCCCGAAACTGTCGAGGTGCTGCCCCGCCTGCGCGACCAATCGTTCCGCCTGCAACCGGGCCCGCTCGATGCCGAGCAGGCCGACCAGCGTGGCCTTCCCGGCCTCCGCATCCTTGCCGGTCCGCTTGCCGGTGTCTTCCGCGGACGCCGTGGCGTCCAGTAGATCATCCGCGATCTGGAAGGCCGCGCCGACATCCCGGCCGTAGGCCGCCAGCGACAGGCGCTGGGACATGGGCGCCTTGCCGAGGATGGCGCCGGCTTCCGCCGAGAATTCGATCAGCCTGCCGGTCTTCAGCAGTTGCAGCCGCCCAACGGCGGCCTCGTCCAGCGGTTCCCCGGCCTGTTCGGCCAGCATGTCCAGCATCTGCCCGCCGCACATGCCCCGCGCCCCGGCCGCGCGGGCCAGGCAGCGCACCAGTTCGACGCGCACGGCGGGGTCGGGATGCGTGTCCTCATCCGCCAGCGTGCCGAAGGCCAGCGTCTGCAGCGCATCGCCGGCGATGATGGCGGTCGCCTCGTCGAAGGCCTTGTGGACGGTGGGCTTGCCGCGGCGGAGGTCGTCATCGTCCATCGCGGGCAGGTCGTCATGCACGAGCGAATAGGCGTGCAGCATCTCGATCGCCGCGGCCACGCGCAGCGCCGCCTGGCGGGAAGCGTTGAACTGGCGGGCGCCTTCCAGCACCAGGAAACCCCGCATCCGCTTGCCGCCGCCGATCACGGCGTAGCGCATGGCGGCCAGCAGCGGCGCTTCCGGGCCTTCGGCCGGCGGCATGATGTGGTCCAGCGTATGGTCGATCTCCGCCGCGGCCTGGGCCAGGGCGTCCTTCAGCGCGGTGTCCTGCACGGAACCAGCCATCAGGCCCACCGTCACGACAGCTCGCGCAGGCCGGCGGCTTCGCCCGCGCCCGCTTCCACGATCTTCTGCACCTTGGCCTCGGCGTCCGACAGCTTCGCCTCGCAATGCCGGCGCAACTCGGCCCCCCGCTGATACGCCGCCACCGCTTCCTCCAGCTTCCCCTTGCCGCCTTCGAGGTCCTTCACGATCCCCTCCAGCTCCTGCAGCGCCTCCTCGAATGACAGGGAGGCGACCGGCTTTGCCGTGTCAGGTTTAGTTGACGTCATATCGGGCATCCTGGGAAGAAGAAACATGAAGCCCCGGGTCGACCGGACGGGGCTGGGGCCAGAAATCAGCGGTTTGCTGGGATATTCTCCCGTTCACCCTTCCGCAATGGGAAGGAATCGAGGGGTGTCAACCCAGCCTGTCACTTCACCGGAATCGGTCCTCAAGCCTGCATCAGGGCGCGCACATGCACGGCCGTGGAGGCCGCCAGCGCCTCCAGGTCGTAGCCGCCTTCCAGCAGGCTGACCACCTTGCCCCCGCAGGCGCGGTCCGCCAGGCGGCACAGTTCCTCGGTCAGCCAGGCGAAATCGGCCTCCCGCACCCGAAGCTGCGCCAGCGGGTCCCGCGCATGGGCGTCGAAGCCGGCGGAGATGATGATGAGGCCGGGGCGGAAGGCTTCCAGCGCGGGCAGCAGCGTCTCCGCCCAGGCGGCCCGGAAGGCCGCGCCATCGGCCCCGGGCGGCAGGGGCGCGTTGACGATGTTGCCCACGCCGGTCTCATGCGCCTCCCCCGTCCCGGGGTAGCAGGGCGATTGGTGGCTGCTGGCGTAGAACAGGCTGGCATCGGCCTCAAAGCAGGCCTGGGTGCCGTTGCCGTGGTGCACGTCGAAATCCACCACGCCCACGCGTTCCACCCCATGCGCGGCCTGCGCGTGGCGCGCGGCGACGGCGGCATTGGCAAACAGGCAGAAGCCCATGGGGCGGTTGGGCTCGGCATGGTGGCCGGGCGGGCGCACGGCGCAGAAGACGCGCCGCACCTCTCCCCGGCAGACCGCGTCCACCCCCGCCACGCCGGCGCCCGCCGCCCGCAGCGCCGCCTCCGCGCTGCCCCAGCTCATCACCGTGTCGCCATCCAGCGCCACGCTGTCATCGGGTTCCGGCCGGATGCCGAGGATCGCGTCCACATAGCCCTGCGGATGCACGCGGATCAGCTGTTCCACCGTCGCCTGCGGCGCCTCGTCCCGGATCAGGTCGGAGAATTCCTCCTGGTCCAGCGCCTTCAGCACGGCGCGGAGGCGATCCGGGCATTCAGGGTGGTGCGGCCCGGGGTCGTGGTGGAGGCAGGCCCGGTGGCTTAGCAGCAGCACGCTCATTGCTCGTCTCCCCCCGCCGCGGAGTCGCTAGCTGTCTTCGCGCTTGCGCAGCGTGAAGCGGTAGACGCCCTTATCCTCGGAAAACCCCACCAGCGCGTGCCCCGTCTCCGCGGCATAGGCGCGGAAATCCTTCACGCTCGCGGGGTCTGTCGCCAGCACGGTCAGCCGCGCCCCGGCGGCCAGGGATCGCAGGGCCTTGTTGGCCTTCAGCACGGGCAGCGGGCAGGTCAGCCCCTGCACATCCAGCAATGTCTCGCTCATCCCCTGATTCCACCACCTGCGCCGCGCCAGGGCAAGCGCGCCTGTTCTTGATTCGTAGCCTCCGCCCCGCCACCCTGGGTGGCATGACCTGGCGCATCGGCATCGACCTCGGCGGCACCAAGACGGAAATCGCGCTGCTGGACCCCGGCGGCGCCATCCGCCTGCGTCGCCGCGCCCCCACCCCCGCCGGCTACGCCGCCACCATCGCCCAGATCGCCGCCATGGTCGCGGCGGCCGAGGCCGAGGCCGAGGCCGGCCAGACCGCCACGGTAGGAATCGGCATCCCGGGCAGCGAGAACCCGGTCACGGGCCTGATCCGCGGCGCCAATTCCACCTGCCTCAACGGCCAGCCGCTGGGCCGGGACCTCGCCGCCGCCATCGGCCGGCCCGTCCGCCTGGCCAATGACGCCAATTGCCTGGCGATGAGCGAATTCCACGACCGCCCGGGATCGGGCTTCGCCGTCATCCTCGGCACGGGCGTCGGCGGCGGCCTGGTCGTGGAAGGGCGCCTCGTGCAGGGGCGCAACCGCGTGGCCGGCGAATGGGGCCACAACCCGCTGCCCTGGATGACCGCCGCCGAACACCCCGGCCCCGCCTGCTGGTGCGGCCAGCGCGGCTGCATCGAGAGCTTCCTCTGCGGCCCGGCGCTGGCCGCCGATGCCGATGGTCCCGGCGCGCGCGATGCCAGCCAGCTTCCCGCCCGCGCCGCCGCCGGCGATGCGGTGGCGCAGGCGGCGCTCGACCGCCACGCGGAACGCCTGGCCCGGGCACTCGCCGCCGTCATCAACCTGCTGGACCCGGAGGTGATCGTGCTGGGCGGCGGCCTGTCCAACATGGCGCATCTGTACCGCGACCTGCCCCGCCTCATCCCCCGCCACGTCTTCTCCGACCTCTGCACCACGACAATCGAGCCTGCGCGCCATGGCGACAGCTCCGGCGTGCTCGGCGCGGCGCGGCTCTGGGACTGACGATGCCGGTCGCCGCGGGCTGCTTCTGGTTCGCGGCCATCTTCGCCCTCGGCTTCCTGCTCGGCCCGATCCGGATCCTGGTGCTGGAACCCCACCTCGGCCCCGCCGGCGCGGTGGCGGTGGAGGCCGTGCCCATGCTGGCCGGGATGATCGCCCTGGCCCCCTGGGTAGCCCGGCTGTTCGACGTGCCGGCCGCATGGCGCCCCAGGCTGACGATGGGTCTCACGGGGCTGGCGCTGACGGTGGCGGCCGAAACCGCGCTGGCGGCGCTGCTGCGCGGCAGCGGGCCCGGCTTCTGGCTGGACCGCGCCACCACGCCGGATGGCTGGATCTACCTCGGCCTCCTCGCCGCCTTCGCCCTCATGCCGCTGCTGCGCGGGGGCGGCTGAACCATGCCGAGCCTCTGCCGCGACTGCTTCTGGATGGCGGATGCCACCCGCGCGGCCCCCTGCCCTGCCTGCGGGTCACGCCGCCTCGTCTCCCACCCCGCGCTCTTCACCCTCTCGGTCGCGCATGTCGATTGCGACGCCTTCTATGCCAGCGTGGAGAAGCGGGACCGCCCCGAACTGGCCACCCGCCCCGTCATCATCGGTGGCGGGCGGCGCGGCGTGGTGGCCGCCGCCTGCTACATCGCCCGCACCAGCGGCGTGCGCAGCGCCATGCCCATGTTCAAGGCCCTCGCCGCCTGCCCGGACGCCGTCGTCATCAAGCCCGACATGGCGAAATACGTGGCCGCCGCCCGCCAGGTGCGCGACCTCATGGAAAGCCTCACCCCCCTGGTGCAGCCGCTCTCGATCGACGAGGCCGTGCTGGACCTCTCGGGGACCGAGGCCCTGCACCGCGCGCCCCCCGCCGCCACCCTGGCCCGCTTCGCGCGCGAGGTGGAGCGCCTGGTCGGCATCACCGTCTCCATCGGCCTGGCCCCCAACCGCCTGCTGTCGAAACTCGCCGCGGAACGGGACAAGCCCCGCGGCTTCGCGGTGCTGGGGCAGGAGGAAGCGCGCGAATGGCTCGCCACCCAGCCCGTCACGCTTCTGCCTGGCGTCGGCCCCGCACTGGCCCGCCGGTTGGAGGCTTCCGGCTTCACCCGACTGGGCCAGTTGGCGCTGCTCGACCCCCGCGACGCCGCGAAGCGCTTCGGGGAGGACGGCCCCGGCCTCGCCGCCCGCGCGCGCGGGGAGGACAACCGCCGCATCGACCCGGCGCGGGAGGCGAAGAGCATCTCCGCCGAGACCACCTTCGACACCGACCTGCGCGACCTGGCCGCGCTGGAAGCCCCCCTCTGGCGGCTCTGCGAGAAGCTCGGCCGCCGCCTGGCGGAAAAGGGCCTGGCGGCCTCCGGCGTGGTCCTCAAGCTCAAGACCGCGCAGTTCCAGACCCGCACCCGCAATGTCCGCCTGCCCCGGCCGACGAAGCTGCCCGAGACCCTGTTCGCCGCCGCGAAACCCCTGCTGGCGAGGGAGGCGACGGGCCCCGCTTTCCGCCTGATCGGCATCGGCGCCCAGCCCCTGGCGCCCGGGGACCAGGCGGATCTGCCGGACCTGGCCGACCCCGACGCCGCCCGCCGCGCGGCGCGCTGGGCGGCGGTGGAGAAGCTGCGCGCCCGCTTCGGGGCGGATGCCATCGGCAGCGGCCGCGGGCTGCTGCCCGGGGGCAAGGACCGGCGCTGAAGCGGATCAAGATGGCGTGATGTCCGCCGGGACGGCAGGCGCCCTTTGCCGGCCCCGCATGCCGGCATCGGATCGTTACTGAAGCGTCATCCCGCTGTTTTCAGGGGGGCGTCCGGACGGCACTGCGGCGGGCGGGACGCTGCCAACCGGCGGGATGTTCCGACCGCGCCCCGAACAACGCCCGGTTGATTTCGGCTGCGCGGAGTCCTTTGTCTCAGCCCGGCCCTCCAGGCCGAACCCCGCCTTCGGCAACTCCTGCTTCACCCGTCGGTTACCCGTCCCGTGCCGCAACGCCGCCAGCCCCCCATCCCCGCCGACGCCGTCGCGCCCGGCATCCGCTTCGGTCGCCTGGTCGTGGCCACCGAAGCCGATCCCTATCTCTGGCGCGGGCGCTTTTCCCGCCGCCGCTGGGCCTGCGACTGCGATTGCGGCGGCAGCGCCGTGGTGCGGGAGGACAGCCTGGCCTCCGGCCACACCACCAGTTGCGGCTGCTGGCGGGACGATGTGGTGCGGGACCGCGCCACGCGGCATGGCGCGCGCAAGAACGACCGGCGGCGCCCCGAATACCAGGCCTGGCAGACCATGCGGCACCGCAGCGGCGATGCCCCGGTCTGCGCCCGCTGGCGCGCCGCCGGCGGCAGGGGGTTCGAGAATTTCCTCGCCGATCTCGGCCGCCGCCCGACCCGCAACCACCGCCTGGTGCGGATCGACCCAGCCCGGCCCTTCGCGCCGGCCAATTGCCGCTGGATGAAAAACCCGCCCCGCGCCGGCGTGCCGCGCCGCCTCATCACCGTGCAGGGCCGCAGGATGACGCTGCGGGAGGCCGCGGCGCAGGCCGGCATCGCCTATGCCACGCTCTGCAAGCGGCTGGAGCGCGGCTGGAGCGCGCGCCGCGCCGTTACTGGTCGCGCAGATATTCGATGATGCCGGAGAAGTCGCGCCCGGCGCCCCCCGCCTCCACGAAGGCGCGGTAAAGCTCCAGCGCCCGCGCCCCCACCGGCGTCGCGACCCCCCCCGCCTCCGCCGCCCCGACGGCCAGGCCGAGGTCCTTCAGCATCAGCGCGGCCGAGAAGCCCGGCTGGTAGCCGCGATTGGCCGGGCTGCCCGGCACGGGGCCGGGAACGGGGCAATAGGTCGTCAGGCTCCAGGACTGGCCGGAGGATTTGGCCGCCACGTCGAACAGCGCCTGGTGCGACAGGCCGAGGCTTTCGGCCAGCACGAAGGCTTCCGCCGTCACGATCATCGTCGCCGCCAGCATCATGTTGTTGCAGGCCTTGGCCGCCTGGCCGGCGCCCGCGCCGCCGCAATGGATCACCGCGCGGCCCATCTGCTGCAGGATCGGCTCGGCCTGCGCGAAGGCGGCGTCATCCCCGCCCACCATGAAGGTCAGCGTCGCGCCCTCCGCCCCCATCACGCCGCCGGAGACGGGGGCATCGAGGAAGGCGCGCCCGCATCCCTCCGCCACCGCCCGCGCGGTCGCGACATCGATGGTGGAGCAATCCACCAGCACGGCATGGGGTGGCGAGGCCGCGGCGATGCCCCCCGCGCCCAGCACGGCATCCCGCACATGCTGCCCGGCCGGCAGCATGGTGATGACGAAATCCGCCCCCGTCGCCGCATCCGCCGCGCTGCCGGCCGCCCGCGCGCCGGGGACGCCCGCCATGGCGGCGGCCGACAGGTCGAAGCACGCGACCTCATGCCCCGCCTTCACCAGATTGCGCGCCATCGGCGCGCCCATGTTGCCGAGGCCGATGAATCCGATCCGGGCCATGCGCGGCTCCCTCCCGATGCGTTGATGGGGCGACTGTCCCACAGGGTGCGGCGGGCGACCACCGAGGGGGAGTGTCGAGGGGTAGCACAGGCCAACATAGGAAAATTATCTTGCAAAGATGCCTGTTCGGTGCGATGAAGGTCCTGCCTTGCCTCGGACCTTGTCCCGGTCGTCCGCGTGGGACTGGAACGGTACGAGGCTGCACCGTAGGCCGCTCCGGGCGCCCGTCATCGACGGACCTTTCGGGTCACCGCTCCAAGGCCGCTTGCATGCCGGGCGCAAACTCCCGGCTTCGTTTCTTTCACGGCGATCGCCGCCGGGCTTTCGCGATACTGCCGCGGCGCCAGTCCGGACGCTCGAACCGGTCGAGCGCCCGGTCCGCTGGCACCAAACGCTGCCTGGCAGGCCTACCCGTTCGGCCGGGATGCACGGTCGCGGATACGTCACGAAAAGGTGATTAATTACAGATCATTAACAAGTTGAACGGCGATCGGCGCCCCGCATTTTCATTACGAAACCCAATCATCGTCATGACCAGACCGTTACATCCCGCTCGCCAGGAAGAAGTCGCAGTCCATCGGATGGTCGAACTGGCCGCCGATGCGTTCGCGCACCTGCCCCCCCCGTGTCGCGCTCGAAAAAGCCGCCGGCATTCATGCCACAGCCTGGCGCTGGATCATCGTCGGTCCGGAAACGGATCCGAAGCTGATGCTGCTAGGCAAGCGCTGACGACGGCCACCCAAGAAGGGCTGGAGGGTGCGCTCAAGTGCAGCATCGCCATGCCCCCCCGGCTCCGTCGCCCCCAAACCGCCACCCGAGATGGGATTTGGCTTGCTGACGGTTTGACGATGCCGGTGGCTGAGGATTCGCGACGGAATTTCCGTCCTGGGAAGGCGGTGGGCGCCGCCGATGCTGGCTGCATCGGCAAGCCCGCTGTCGCGCCCAGAGTGAAAAGCCCAGCGAAACCGACCCGCCGGTGTTCTCAAACCCTCACTGACGATCGACATCCATATTCCCGGCTAGGCTTCCGTCCGGGAACATCCTCCCCAGGGACGCCAACATGACCACCATGCAAGAACAAGCTTCCCGGTTCTGGGAGTATGCCAAGATCGATGACGTAACCTTTCCCAGTTTCCTTGACGCGCTCCACGACCTCACGGAGACGCCCCCCGGCCAGGACGATACCGAGCGCATGCTGCATTTCGTCGGCCTGATGCTCGACCAGGGTTTCGTTGCCGTCACCAGCCCCTATGCCGACCCGCCCAGCGCCCCCTGGTGCGACGGTGACCGCGACGCGGTGCTGCGGCGCATCCGCCGGGAATGGGAGGCCCTCGACCATGAACCCACCTTCCTCGACCTCTGCTGGTTCCACCGGCCCTGACGGCGGCAGGCGGGCTTCTGCCATCGTCATCCCGGGTTTCGCAGCCGTCCGCAAACACCCTAGCCAGAGACTCCGCCATGCCCACCATGAAGGAAAAAGTCGCCGACTGCTGGGAGTATGCCACGGACGTGACGTGACCTTTCCCAGCGTCCTCCACGCGCTCCGCGACCTCGCCGCCCCGCCCCCCCGAAAAGCACGCCCAGGTTGATCAACGATCCGTGTCTTTGGCCCGGGCAACCGCCGGGAAACCGTGTAGAGACACTGGACGGCAACGGGAACGGCAGGCGGCGGCGTCGCTGCCTGCCAGGCCCGGAGCAGGGCTGCCGCGCCACGCCGATGGGCGGCTGACCGAAGGACCACATGCCTGTCCCGAGGGAGGGCATGACGACCATCCCTGGCGCGCCCCGTTGCGCCGGGCACCGCTTCCGCGGTCGCGCCGTGCACGGCACCGCCCGCGAAACGCCCACCACCGACCAGTGCCGCATCACGGCACGACCTGGTTCCGGACAGCCGGGGCCGGGACGCATGCAGCGCGCCCGCCCCCCAGGCTGGCGCGACAGGCTGGGGCGACATGCCGGCGCAACTGGCTGGCGCGACCACGCCACCACGATCCGACGATTTGAATCAAGGGACCTGCAATCCATGGCTGCAAGCGACGCTCTCCACATCACCTTCGACGATGGCTTTGGCTCGATCAGTAACGTCTGGAACGTGGACGCCTCCGTCAGGGGCGAGGTGAGGCTCGCCGGCAATTCGGCGATGATGGAATGGGCCGTGGGGCGCGATGCCGGCCATGGCTACGGCACCTACACCATCAACGCCAAGGCCGAGGGCAACGAGCCCGGGGCCGCCATCGTCTTCTGGCCCGGCGACAACCAATGGCCCGGCCAGGAGATCGACCTGCTCGAGATCACGCCGGACGGCTCCGGCCGCCAGTACGGCACGGTGCACTGGAATGACGGTGGCCACGACGCCTACGAGGCCGTGATCTATGACGGCGACTATGGCGGCAGCTTCCATGACTACACCCTGGTCTGGGAAGCCGACCGCATCACCTTCAAGGTCGACGGCGTCGAGCAGGGCGTCATCACCGACAACGTGCCGGCCGACTTCGCCCATGGCGGCATGAACAACACCATCGGCTTCCTGAACAACAACCCGAGCACCTCCATCACCGTCCGCGACGTGACCTTCACGCCGCAAGGCAGCGCGGCGCCGGCGCAGGCGGCCGCACCCGCGGCGGAGCCGGCCCAGCCTGTGGCCGCCGTTGTGGCGGCGGTGGAGCAGGCCTGGGACGACCACGCCTACCAGCCCGCCGAGGCGCCGGCGGTCTGGGAGGGTGAGTGGCAAGGCGATGCGCGCTTCCAGCCCGGCACGGACGGGATCATCGACTGGGATGCGCTCGCGGCGAAGGTGATGGCCAATTACGAGGCCACCGGCAGCTGGTTCGTCTGAGGACGCCACGCGGCGGCATCCTCGCGATGCCGCCGCCACGGCTTCCCACGCTTCCGCGGGCCGGCCGCCAAGGCCCCCGGTGCCGCGATGCGAGGGGCGGCGCGAATGCCCGCCGAAGGGCCGCCCGCCCCCTGCGAAAACGGTGCTAAAAACGCTAAAAGGGCTAAATCGGGTTAGAAATTGAGGGCTCTCCGCCCCCGTGGCGGCCGGCGCCGAAACGCGGGACAATGCGCCATGCGCCGCCGCACCCTCCTCCTCGCCGCCCCCGCCCTGCGGCTGGCCGCCCCCGCCTTGCGGCTGGCCGCCCCCGCCCTGACCCTGTCGCTGCCGGCGCGCGCCGTCGCGACGACGCCCTTCGCCCTCGGCGTTGCCTCCGGCGACCCAACCCCGGCGGGCTTCGTGATCTGGACGCGGCTGATGCCCGCGCCCGGCGCCGCGCTGGCGGAGCCGGTGCCGGTCGAGTGGGTGGTGGCGGAGGACGAGGCCTTCCGCCGCCCGGTCGCCCGCGGCCAGGCCACGGCCCTGCCCGGGGAGGCCCATTCGATCCATGTCGAGGTCGCGGGCCTGCGCCCCGGCGCCTGGTACCACTACCGCTTCACCGCCCTCGGCGAGGCCAGCCCCACCGGCCGCGCCCGCACCTCCCCCGCCCCCGGGGCGGATCAGCCGCTGCACATCGCCGTCGCCAATTGCCAGCAATACGAACACGGCTTCTACGCCGCCCACCGCCACATCGCGGCCAGCGCGCCGGACCTCGTCGCCTTCCTCGGCGACTATATCTACGAGGCATCCTGGGGCCGGAACCTGGTCCGCCACCACGCCAGCCCCACGGCGCGGACGCTGGAGGATTACCGCGCCCGCTACGCGCTCTATCGCAGTGACCCCGATTTGCAGGCCGCCCATGCCGCCTGCCCCTGGGTCGTCACCTGGGACGACCATGAGGTCTCCAACGACTATGGGGGTGAGATCGGGGAGCGCGAACGCGGCGCCACCTTCCTCGCCCGCCGCGCCGCCGCCTACCAGGCTTTCTGGGAACACATGCCCTTGCCGCGATCGGCCAGGCCCGCCGGCGCCAGCGCCCGCATCCATCGCCGCATCGGCCTGGGATCGCTGGCGCAGATCCATCTGCTGGATGACCGGCAGTACCGCCACCCCCAGGCCTGCCAGCCGCCGGACCGCGGCGGCGCCACCCGCGTCACCTTCGACAATTGCGCGGAACTGGCCGACCCCGCCCGCAGCATCCTGGGCGCGGAGCAGGAAGCCTGGCTCACTGATGGCCTGGCGCGGGAATCCGTCCGCTGGACCCTCATCGCCCAGCAGACCCGCATGGCCCGCCTCGGTGGCCGCCAGACGCCGCCGGTCTATTGGACCGATGGGTGGGACGGCTACCAGCCCGCCCGGGCCCGGCTGCTCTCGCAACTCGCCGCGCGGCGGCGGGACCAGGGCACGCCGCTCGTCCTCGGCGGCGACATCCATGCCTTCATGGCGGCCGAGCTGCGCCCGGATTTCGACCGGCCGGAGACGCCGCCCTGCGCGGTGGAATTCGTCGCCACCTCCATCAGCAGCCAGAACAACGCCCGCTACGCCCTGCCCTTCCCCAACGATCCCCACATCACCTTTGCCGATGCGTCGCGCCGCGGCTGGCTCTCGCTCCGCCTCACGCCGCGGGACGCGGTGGCGACGATGATGGCGGTCGACAACCCGCTGGATGCCGCCAGCGGCGCCTCGCCCCTGGCCCGCTTCGCCGTGGCGCAGGGGCTGCCGAAGCTGGAGGCCGCATGATCTACGCCCGCTCTCGCCGCTTCATCTTCATCCACCTCCACAAGACCGGCGGCACCAGCTTCGAGCAGGGCTATGAGCCCTTCGCCCGCTGGGACGACCTCATCCTCGGCTCCACCCCGCATGGGGAGCAGGCGAGCACCTACTTCCAGCGCCGCTTCGGCCTCTACAAGCATTCCGGCCTGGATGAGATCGAGGCAGCGATGGGGCGGGACGCGCTGGAGGGCATGCGCATCCTGGCCTTCGTCCGCCACCCAAGGGCGCGCGTCGCCAGCCTGTACAACTTCGTCGGCGGCATCGTGCTGGGCTGGGCGGAGAAGAACGGCACGACCCTGCCCGCCATCCGGGCCGATTGGGCGGCGCTCTCCGCCCAGCACGGGCAGCTGCGCTGGCCGGCTTCCCGCGCCTTCATCGAAAGCGAGGATTTCGGCGGCTTCATCCGCAACCGCCATCTGCACTACGACGCCGCCTTCCGGTCCCAGGCCGCCAAGACCCGGACGGAAACCCTGGTGGCGGAGCCGCTGCGGATCGAGGACATGGCCGGCAGCACCGCCCTGCAGGATCTGGTGGACCCGGCCTTCGTGCTGCCCCACGCCAACCGCAGCCATCGCATCCTGATCCGCTCCGCCGACATCACCCCGGCCGACGCGGCCTTCCTGGCCGACCATTTCCGGGACGACATGGCCGCCTTCGGCTACGATTGAGGCGCCTCGTCACAGCCCGACACACGCCGGACACAGTCGCGCCACGCGCAGGCGGCAAACCACCCATGGGCGCCCCGCGCAGTTCGCGTGGTGACAGGGCGGCCCGCCCTCGCCTACAGGAGCCTCGCCATGCCGGGACCCAGACACCTCCTCCCCCTCATCCTGCTCGCCCCGCTCGCCCTCGCCGCGTGCCGGCCGAGCTATTCGGCGGATGACTACGCCACCCGCGCGGTGCAGCAGATGAACCGCGTGGAGCAGGCCGTCATCATCGGGGTGCGCCGCGTGACCGTGACGGCTGAGGGCAGCACCGGCGCCGCCACCGGCGGCGCGGCGGGCGGCATCCTCGGATCCCAGGCGCCAGGCGGGAACATGGCCAGCGCCATCGGCGCGGTCGGCGGCGCGCTGGTCGGCGGCTTGCTCGGCGCCGCCACGGAACGGGTGGCAGGGGACACCACCGCCTTCGAATACATCGCCCGCAAGGAAAACGGCGACCTCTTCACCGTCACGCAGCGGGACACGACGCCGCTCGCGATCGGGCAGCGGGTGCTGATGATCGGCGGCAACCAGGCCCGCATCGTGCCCGACTACACCGCCGCCCCGGCGACCCCCCCGGCGAGCCCGCCCGCCCAGGCGGAGGCCCCGCCCGCCCCCGCCGCCGACCACCCGGCCGCCGAGGCACCCCGCCCGCCGGCCGAACCCATCCTGTAGCCCTCCCGCCTGGCACGCGCCTTGCGCCGTGCCGGGCATGAAGCGCCTCCTCCTCCCCCTGCTGCTGCTTACCCTTCCCGCACCGGCCGCGGCCGAGCCCGGCCGCCTCTGCCGCGGCGCGATCCAGGCGGCGGAACGGGCTTCCGGCATCCCGGCCCACCTGCTGAGCGCCATCGGCCGCGTCGAATCCGGCCGGCGAGACCCCGAGACCGGCGCCTTCCACCCCTGGCCCTGGACCATCAACGCCGAAGGCCGCGGGCAATTCTTCACCACCAAGGCGGCAGCGATTGCCGAGGTGCAGGCACTCCAGGCCCGGGGGGTGCGCTCCATCGATGTCGGCTGCATGCAGGTGAACCTGCGCCACCACCCCAACGCCTTCGCCAACCTCGACGAAGCCTTCGACCCCACCGCGAACGCGAACTACGCCGCCCGCTTCCTGACGGAACTGCAGGCCGCGCGCGGGGGCGACTGGCAGCGCGCCGCCGCCGCCTACCACAGCCAGACCCCCGAATTCGCCGAACCCTACCGCGCCCGCGTCCTGGCCGCCTGGGCGACCGAACAAGGCAACCCCCACCCGCCCGTGACCCCACCAGCCACCACGGCCGCCACCATCGCCCAACCCGGCGGCGGCGGCGGCTTCCTGTCCAACAACGCCGACCGCGCCGCCACCATCGCCAACGCCGGCAACCCCGGCCGAGGCCTCGACGCCTACCGCGGCACGCCGGTCCCCATCGCCAGCCGGACCCCGGCCAGGCTGGCGCTCATCCGTCGGTAGCGGGGGCGGCCCTGGCGGCCTCGGGGAAAGGGCTCCGCCCCTTCCCCGAACCCCTTCCCCGCGAGGGGCCA